>NZ_FOHV01000019.1 GCF_900111395.1 Thorsellia anophelis DSM 18579
CTTGTTAAAGTATCTCCAAATCCCTACCGTACTATCAATGCCAAATAATTCACCAATGAGCTCCATTGTAATGACTTCGCTATCTGAAAGCTTTGGCTTGAACCCTCTTGCTCTAAGAGGTCTATCGTATTCTTCCAGTATTTTATTTAAGCTATCGTCTATTTTAATAAAAGTATAGATGATATAATCTACTAATGATGGCATGATTTTACTCCTAATTTTGATTCGTCTCTTAATTAGTTGTAAGTTATGCCATCTCCCTCCAAATTATGCAACAAAAAAGTCGAGCATCGCGTGTTCTACTAAATCAGATAGCAGGTTACATAAATAATCAGTATACCTGATTTGCATCTTTAAATGCATTAGTAAAAAATTAACTAAGGTTCATTCAAATTATTATTTCCCCAGTTGTAACTATTATTTTTAATTTGAGTAGATAGTTATACTGGTAAACTGTCTGTTCAATATACTGTTTCAGTAGACGAAAGAATTTAGATTAAACTTTTTGTCTCATATAAGGGTTTAGTTGCGTTTTATTATGTAGCTGAATTGTAAGGAAATAGCCACCTGTTTCAATGTGGGTATTGAAAAAAATAATAAAATAAATTGGGTTAATTTATGTTAAAAGTAGTAAAGAATAAATAGACCAGTGATTGAATCAATCTGAGTATTTTCAATTTAATCGCTAATTGATTAACCTATTAGTAAAAATAATGCGTTTGTGTAAGGGATATAAATTACTTGCTGAGATTGAAAATGTGTATAATTAAGATACAATTTTCTAATTAGGCCACACTGATTTATGACAATAGATGTTGATTTTGAAAACCACATATTAGAAACGCTTAACTCAGGTAAATCAGTTGAGGAATTTTTAGATCATGCAGTTAAATTTATTGCTGAAGTGACAACAAGACTTATCAGCAAAATATTTCGTAAAGATGATTATGCTATTCGTTATGCGATTGATCCGCTTTTTGGTGGAAATGGTCCATTATCTGAACTCGGTGTCAAGCTTAAATTGCTTTATGCCCTTGGTATCATTAATAGACAGGAATATGAAGACACTGATCACTTATTAGCGCTGTATGATGAAGTAATGGATAAAACGTCTGATTTGATTTGTACAAACCATTCAAATCAAAGTTATCAGTTTACTGATGAAGAAGTGATTGCAATTTGTCATCAATTGAATTGTGTAGAAGTAAAACCCGTTTTATTTCAAAATGTGCATGGAAAAAATGATGACATCCATGATCATAACTTGCTTCAGATGCAACAGAAAAGAAATAGACAAGTGATTAAATCAACCCTGGTGCTTTCTGTTTCAGCTTTAATTAGTCAACTGTATAAAAAACCAGCTGAAAAAATCTCACCCTTGCCTCAAATATAACTGATTATAATAATATTCATTGCGTTTATTAAAGCATGATAATTGATTCATCAGATCACTGCTTTGAATTAGATCTGGTGAATCAATTTTTTGGTTATTAGATGGTATATTTAAGCTACTAACATCTTCTTCATATCCGATTCAACATCAGATATGGCTTTAATACCATACTGATGAGTTAATATTTTAAGTAGGTTTGGAGTCAAAAATGCAGGCATTTGTGGACCTGTGTATATGTTTTTAACACCAAGAGAAAGTAGTGTGAGTAATACAACAATTGCTTTTTGTTCAAACCAAGAAAGTACAATAGAAAGTGGTAAATCATTTACTGAACAACCCAGTTTTTCAGCCAAGTTTACTGCTAGCATAATGGCTGCAAATGAGTCATTACATTGACCAATGTCAATTAGGCGAGGTAGCCCATTAATGTCTCCGAAAGCTTGGTCGTTGAATCTATATTTAGCGCATCCTAAAGTCAAAACCACGCAGTCTTTTGGCACGGATTGAGTAAACTCAGAATAGTAATCTCTGCCTACACTACGTCCATCACATCCTCCAACTAAAAAAGCATGGCGAAGTGATTTATCACCAAACATGGAGAGCAATGAATCACTTGCGCCTAGTAGAGTTTCTCTTCCGAATCCTACCGTAATGGATTCTTCTATTTCAGTTTGAGTGAATCCTATCATGGTTTTAGCTTGCTCTATAATAGGAGAAAAATTATCATCAGTAATGTGCTTAACACCGGGCCAACCGACCATGCTTCTTGTCCAAATTCGGTCTTGATAGGCTCCTAAAGTTGGATCAATAATACAATTAGAGGTCATTAAAATGGGACCAGGAAAACGCATAAATTCTCTTTGTTGCATTTGCCAAGCGCCACCATAGTTGCCTTTTAGATGAGTATATTGTTTTAATAGTGGGTAACCATGTGCTGGTAATAGTTCTCCATGGGTATAAACATTAATACCAGTTCCTTCAGTTTGTTCCAGGAGTAGCTTTAGGTCATTTAAATCATGTCCTGATACTAAAATGGCTTTTCCTTTAGTCGGTTTACGATTGACTTCAGTTGGAATAGGATGGCCAAACGAGTTCGTCTCAGCAAGCTCCAAAAGTTGCATGATTTTGAAATTAAGCTGGCCTATAGCCATGGCATTATCTAATAACTCATTATCATTAGTCGGTGTTGAGCCAAGCCATGCAAGATGTTTGACGATTTCAAAACTGAGTTCATCGCTGAATTGTCCAAGTGCTTGAGCATGTTCATAATACGCGGCTGCTCCCTTTAAACCATAGAGATTCAATAGTTGTAAACCCAAGGTATCTTTATTGATATGGCCTGTTGCATTAAAACTAAAATTGCTAGCTTGTTTACTCAAAGTGGCTACGTCATTACCTTTTAGGCTTAAATTAGCAAGAGGATGGTCAATATTTTTTCCTAATTGCTTGGCAAGTTCATCTCTTAATTGAGTTGCTTGGATAG
The DNA here is from genome assembly GCF_900111395.1 of Thorsellia anophelis DSM 18579. Classification (GTDB taxonomy): domain Bacteria; phylum Pseudomonadota; class Gammaproteobacteria; order Enterobacterales; family Thorselliaceae; genus Thorsellia; species Thorsellia anophelis. The sequence continues at coordinate 2,877 of NZ_FOHV01000019.1, forward strand.
CAAAACTGACAATTCTCTCAGGATCAAAATTAACATTGGTTAATGTTGAAAAAAGTGCGAAGGGGATAAATCTTTGTGCATTTTCCGTTTCTAATTGTTGTGCTTTACCCTCAATGATCCATCCACTTAAACCTGCAAGAACCGTAATGAGTAAATCTTGTAAATCTGATGTTTCAGCGGTTTTACCACAGACGCCTTTTTGGGATTGACAACCTGAACTTTCAGATGTTCTAACGGTTTGTTCACATTGAATACAAAACATAATGCTGCGCTCCTTTAAAAATTTTATTCTGGGGCATCACTTAAACTCATGCCGTTTATCATTCAGATGCCATCTTAAACATTAAATGGAGCGAGTGTTAACGATTAGTGGGGTAAATTAGTTGTATTGTTGATATAAAGCAAGATCGCTTTGAATCTGTGAATTGAATCACAAATGGGTTTAACATGCTGGTAATTAATTTTAAACATATTAGAAACAAACAAGATAGCTAATCGGAAATATTAATAAGAGATGGACTTTTTGTTAGCATTAAAGTGCGATGTTGAGTAATAGCATAGGATCCTACTAAATAGCCTGCATTGAAGAATTAAAAATAAAAGGATAAACTAGTCTATCGCTAACTGACAGGTAAAATAAGTCGCCTGTTCAAATTGTAAAATTAAATTTCTTAATATTGTCATGCATTATTCTCGTCTAACTTTATTTTATGTTTTTTAGCTGATAATGCGCATCTATCATTGATATAAATAACTGAATATACCCCATAATATCCAAGGGACAATACGAAGAATACTGGTGTTACTTCAATCCTTCCCGCTAAATTGCAGAGTTTCAACTTATGACAACTGAACTTGAAATAAATAAATCGAAAGATGTAGTGAAAAAAAACAATCGATTTACCTCTAGTTTTACTTTATTTAAGCAACTTGCGCCACTATTAAGGCAGGAACGAAAGTTGCTTATTGCTTGGTTAGTGGCATTAGCTGCCTCATCTACAGCTACTTTGATGATCCCTGCTGCAATGAAACAAATGATAGATAAGGGATTTACAGCAAGCACTGAAATTAATGAAGCTTTTGTAGGATTATTTATTGTGGCACTGTTTCTGGCTACTGCTACCGCATTAAGATTTTTATTTGTCTCTTTACTTGGTGAAAGAGTAGTGATGGGGCTTCGTAAAACACTGTATGCTCATCTAATAAAGCTCGATCTTGCTTTTCATCATCAGAACCAAAGCGGTGAGTTAGTTTCAAGGCTATCTGCTGATAGTGAACTTATACGAAGTGTCATAGGCTCTAGCATGTCCGTAGCACTTAGGAGTTTAGTGACATTTATAGGTAGTATTACTTTAATGGTAATAACGCAACCTAAACTCGCTGCGATTGCTTTGTTAAGCTTACCAATAGCGATTTTACCAATTTTGTTAGGAGCAAAAAAAATTAGGAAAAAGGCGAAAAATAATCAAGATGAAGTTGCAGAAGCAAATTTGCATGCTGCAGAAACACTTTCATCTATCTATACCGTTCAGGCCTTCACCAAAGAAGAGATAGAAATTAAACAATTTGGAATATCGCTTAATCACACTTATCAAGCTGCAAAAGCAAGGATCTCAGCTCAATCCTTAATTACAGCGTTAGCAATCACTTTAGTTTTTGGTGCAATTGTGTTCGTACTTTGGTTAGGGGCACATGATGTCGTAGCTGGCAACTTATCCGCTGGTAGTTTAGGACAATTTGTGATGTATGCATTACTTGCAGGGACATCTATAGGATCACTTTCTGAAATGTTTAATGAGTTACAAAGAGCTACAGGTGGCATGCAACGTATTAGCCACTTGTTAGCCCAAACGAATAGCCTACAGGAAGAGGGAAAATATACTTCAATTACTCAGGAAACAGCAGATTTACTAGTATTAGAGTCTATTTCATTTGCTTATCCAATTTATCCAGATAGACAAGTACTCAAAAATATCAGTATTACCATCAAATTAGGAGAAACAGTTGCTTTAGTCGGACCTTCTGGAGGTGGAAAAAGCTCTTTGTTTAATTTATTGATGCGGTTTTATGACCCAACAGATGGACGCATTTTATTAGGAGGTCATCCATTAGCTCAATGGCAACTGCATGCTTTACGTAACCAATTTGCTGTTGTGCCGCAAAAACCTGATTTATTTGCAGCGAGTGTACGAGATAATATTGCTTATGGAGATCAAACTGCTTCTTTTTCAGCTATTGAAAATGCTGCAAAAGAAGCAGAAGCGATTGAATTTATCAATCAGCTACCCAATCAATTTGAAACACTTGTGGGTGAACGTGGTGCTCAGCTATCAGGTGGGCAACAGCAACGCATTGCAATTGCTAGGGCAATGCTAAAAAATGCACCGATACTATTACTTGATGAAGCTACTAGTGCACTTGATGCACAAAGTGAATATTTTGTGCAGCAGGGATTAGAGCGCTTAATGGCAGGTAAAACTACCATCATAATAGCACATAGACTCTCAACAGTATTAAAAGCAGATAGGATCATTGTAATTGATAAAGGGGAGATAATTGAGCAGGGTAATCACGAATCACTAATGCAAAAAAAAGGACTTTATGCTGAATTCGCTCGCTTACAGTTGATGTAATTAATAGATGCAGCATTGTATATGTCCATTTTTGATGTATTTACCTAAATCTTAAAAGTTGTTAAAGTTAAACATGGCTCAGAAATCAATCAATCAATCAATCAATCAATCTGCTTTTATGGGGGCTAAAGCTGATGGGAAAAAGTTACTATCATGTGTCCTCCTGATAAACTTGAATACTGAGGGTATCTCTAGGGGATTAACTGTTTATTGTATTGCTCTAAACTGATTGATAGTTTCCTGATTGAAAAAACAATATATATCAATCCGTCTCGATTTGGTTGATTCAATTTATCAAAAGTGCTTACATCTCTGCCCTAAAGGGTAAAGTTTTACGCACTTTTGATAAAACCGGAAAAAGTCATCAGATACCATTTCAAATGGCATCTGATGGGTAACGTTAGCATATACTACTATTAGAGTAATATACCATTATTCAATTACCGTATAAGGGATGACTATGTTAAAATTTTTATATCGATATGTAATGGTCCCACTTGTAAGGAAGTTTCCGGCGGTGACATAACCAGAGTAGCTTATTGATACCCCTTGGCCATTAACTGTCCAAGTTCCATCTAATGCTGGAATACCAATAGGGGATATAAACTTTCTTCCGCCATCAAATAAAGCATAGGCTCTAAGCTGAGCCGTAGTTTGACGTTTGATTTCAAGTGGTGTAGGTTCAACTTCAATTCCATTAACTTCCTCTAATGTACCTTCTATTGGTATCATATCCCCTGAACGATTAAAATTATCTTTTGGGGTCACTTCTAAAACAACTACCTTACCGGAGTGATATATCGGTGATGAGGTTGATGGGAATGGTACCACTCCAGAATTTACAACGACACCACTACCTATTACTGTAGTTTCATTCTGAATACGCCATATATAGGTTGACCTATCATTCGAATTCAATTTACCTCCATTATCAAAGTCATAGGTTGCACCTTGATTTTCAAAAAGAGAGAGTTCTCCATTTTCCATAATACTAATCAGTTTTAAATTACGAATACTAGGTGGCAGAGCATCTACAATCACATCAATTGTTACCGTTTTTCCAATATAATTAAACGTAATAGATCCAATCGCTTCAGTGCTTAAACTTGGGTTTAGCCTGATATTGCCTTGGTTATCTACTGTTGCAATTGATTCATCAGTTGAAGCCCAATTGCCAAGTAAAGTAATATCGTCACTGCCAGACGTATATTTCGCTGTTATGCTCACAGGATAAGAATTTGTATCATTCAAAGTCAATTGAACAACTGTAGGTTCTGCAATAAATTCAGCAGTCTCGATGTTATCCGAAATTGAGACAGGTTTTCCTTCTCGATTAAACTGATCTTTAGGTAACATGTCTAACTTGAGTGTTAAACCAGATTGCTCAAGTAGCAATTTAGGTGAATCCGGAACCTTTCCTGACTCGATTATTTTATCACTGGCTAAAATATGTGATACGCCTTGTGCATCAATATAGCTCCAAGTATATTCAGAATTATCCTCTGCAATAGGATCACCCTTTTCATAAATATAAGTTGCAGAAACCGAGTTTTCTATATTCAGAGCATTACTAAATTTCAAATTTGAAATGTTTGATGGTTGTGTAAATTGATTATTTGTATTTTCTGATGTGGTAGTGACGGTATTCCCAACTACATAATAAGTAGAATTATTGCCAGAGCTCACTCTCGATTCTTTCTTGATAGGGAGAACCGAAACAGAGTAGACCTTGGCTACATCTTCAATTGTTAGAACAGGGGATTGGGGATTTGATAGATAAACTGGATTTTGGAAATAGGCTTGTATTTCTGTTGTGCCGACTTCTCCCCACCAAAAACGTGATACATCTTCAAACTCATTTTCGCTATTTGCGATAAAATCATACTCAGCTGTTAATTGAAAACCAGTTAAAAAAGTACCTTTCATAATCAAATTTTCGATCCGGGGCCGAGATGGACTTTCCACGACCTCTTCCAAACTTGTATTTAGCGGTATTTCCTCTAAGCGTTTACCTTCATTCACGTAGGTTGGATAACCAGCTGAATCATATTTGTCCTGACCAAAAAAATATCTTATGTCCCATACTTTAATTGGATAACCTATGTTAGGGTTACCTGTCGCTGTTATCGGTGAGTATGTAAAACCAATACGTTTCCCAATTGCAGATTCTGGAATACGTAGGCCATGAGTATACGGACTTTGCTGCGATGTTCCAGGAGGAATGAGGTATATATTATTATCCAAGATGGTAGTCGATAAATCTTCCCAAGCTTTGATATTTTCCCATTCATTCTCTCCAGGATCTAATGCGAACCATGCTAATTGTGATTCATGGTTCTGGGTCAAACAGAGGTCATTATCCTGATCTATAAGCATAAAAAATTGATCGCTTAAGTCAGAAGCTTCCATCTGCATTGTAGAAGTTTCTTCTAAACGCGATGTTTGACAAAAAATAGATGGAATAAACAGTTCAGAGCCACTTGTTAGAACTGGTAACTGATTTTCATCATAAAGAAATTGATTTGAAAGCGATAGATAAGCGCCAATAGATTCCATATAAGGCAGGTGTCCTATAATATTCTCTGCCTTTTTAGAAGAGCCTGATTTATTATTAGCTAACAATTCATGTGAAAAAGTCACAATCAATACAATAGATAAGAACAACGAAGTAATTAATTTATAGGGGGTATTGTGTGTTGAATTCATGTGATTTCCTTAGTGAATAAATATTACCGTACTCATTATTTTCCGATTTACACAAAAAGATTTACCGATTTATCAATCCACTACTTAGTGAAAAATTTGTGCAAATATTTTAAGACATCCTTGCCCTCTGAATTCAAAGGTGAAATATTGAATTTACAAATAACGTTATAGAGATTATTTGTATAGTTGCAGATTTCAGCGTTATTTTATGATTTAAATTATTATGAATGAACTAAAGATTGGATTTTAAATGTTTATTTATTATTCTCATACCCCATTGCTGTAATGTTCCGTAAATATTGCTTTTTTTAAGTAAATTTTATTGATAATTATTGATTTTAGTGTTATCTGGTCGGGTAACTAAAGCGTTACCATTTCTCAATTATTTGAATGGGACTCTTGTATCTTAAGTACGCTAATAAATTAAGGGAATCGAATCAGCATTCTATTTGTTATCAAATTTAAAGTTTAATAAGTATAATGTGCTCTTCGTGTAATTTATTGGAATAGTTATTTAAATTCAAAGAGCATAGCACGATAATTGATCGGCTTGTTTACTCAAATTTTTATTCAAGCATATTAGATGTAGAGAGTTGGCATATTAATTCGCTCAACTAATGGTATGTTGTAGAAATTAAATAGATACAGGACCAGGGTTAACGTTTTAGAATGTCAAAAAATATTTTTTGTTAGTAAGTGTTTGTTAATAAAATGTAATAGTGTATTCAATAATCCTAGTCATCATATTGACAATAGCGTCAATGTTTATTCTTTTTTACATATAAAAATGGGACCTAAGCCCCATTTTGAATTTTTAACTTATTTAATAACTAATTAAGTGTTGTGGCCTTAGCCATAATAATTAGTTATGTTTAATCCACTCGTCCATATCAGTTTTTAAATTATCTGATTGTGTTCCAAATATTGCTTGTACACCACCTGCTACCATGATGACACCTTTTGCACCAAGTTGCTTCAATTGCGCTTGATCAACTAAATCTGCATTTTCAACTGATACACGAAGACGTGTAATACAAGCATCTAAATTTGTGATGTTATTTTTTCCTCCAAAAGCAGCAACTAAATCCGCTGCAATTGAACCTGCTGAAGCTTTAGAAGTTGATTTAGACTCAACCTCTTCAGATTCATCTTCTCTACCAGGAGTTTTAAGATTAAAGACGCGTATCATGAATGTAAACACGATAAAGTAAAGTACGCCATAACCTAGACCTAGTAATACAAGTAGCAGAATGTTCTCTGATTTAGACGATAATAATAAAAAGTCAATAAATCCATTAGAGAATGTATGACCATGAACAATACCTAATGAATTGGTAATGACATAAGCTAAGCCTGCTAATAATGCATGAACTGCATATAATACTGGCGCTACGAATAAAAATGCAAACTCAATTGGCTCTGTAATACCGGTTAAGAAAGAGGTTAGGGCAGCGGAAATCATGATTCCCATTACTTTTTTACGATTTTGAGGTTTTGCAGCCATCGCTATTGCAATTGCAGCAGCTGGAAGACCAAACATCTTAAATAAGTAACCACCAGCTAATTGACCAAATCCATTACCTGCAGCACGAGTTGCATCATCAGCAGATAAGAAACAGGTCATAATACCTCTTAATGGTAAACCTGCAGCATTTTGACAGCTACCTGCTTCATAGAAGAAAGCTGCATTCCAAATATGATGTAAACCAAATGGTAAGAGGCTACGCTCAATAAGACCATACATACCAAAAGCTAATACTGGATTTCCTTCAGAAGCCCAATCTGAAAATACCTTGATGCTTGTACCGATAGGTGGCCATAAAATTGCTAGTAATATTCCCATAAATAATGACAAGAAACCAGTCATAATAGGTACAAAACGTTTACCAGCAAAAAAACCTAAATAATCAGGTAATTTAATGTTATAAAAACGATTAAATGACCAAGCAGCGATACCCCCTACAATAATACCGCCAAGCACACCAGTGTCAAACAATTGTGATAAGGCTACTTGAGGTGCTGGTAAAGATGGGTCTAGTGCTCTAGCCGCTTCCATTGCAACAGCATTAGAAATGACGTCGTAGTTGAAAAATAGGGTGTTAGCTGCAGGACCGGCAACAATGATTGAAGCTTTCATTATTCCGTAGCCAACAATTGCAGAAAGAGCAGAAACACCGTCGTTTTTGGTAAAGCCAAGTGCAACACCAACTGCAAATAATAATGGCATTTGAGCAAAAACAGAATCACCAGCATTTTTTAATAATGATTGTGTAACGACTAGGATTCTTGGAACTTCATTCGAAAATAGGGGCGCTATATCTGCTGAACCTATTCCTAGCATGATACCTGCAACAGGAAGTACAGCAACTGGTAGCATCAGTGCTTTCCCGGCCTTTTGAAGGTAGCCAAAGAGATTTTTAAACATTTAAAACTCCTTTTAGTTTATGTCTTGTTAGTTAAAATAGTAAAAAATAAAAGTTAATATCTTTGGATACTAAACTTGAACATTCGAATTCTATGCTAAAATAGGTCAGATAAAAATAAAACTTTACATCAATTGATGATTTTTACATCAATAAGAGCAATATTAATGATCTTAGTTAAAAAAACAGAAGGTAAGGTAGAAATTATCACTAAGTTTCTAAAGGATCGATGTCTAATATCCATCTAATTTTAGATAAATTCACATCAGCTTGAATAAGTGAAAATATTAACGTTAATTGGCGATGTAAATCTTGTCTGCTCGTATGCTGAAATAATAACTGCCAGCGATATCGACCACTTTTTTTTGCCATTAATGCTGGCACAGGACCTAGTACCCATAAATTTGCATCAAAATTAGGATGTAAACGCAATTGATTTCTTATTGATATTAAAAATTGATTTGCATGCTGGCTTTGAATAGATTCAGCTCTTAAGCAAGCATGATGGGCATAAGGTGGGAGCATTGTCATTTCTCTTTCTTTAAGTAACATATCGCTCAAACCCGCATAACCGCTTTGAAAAAGAGTCATCAGCCAAGGATGTTCTGGATGATGTGTTTGCAAATAAACTTCTCCAGGTTTGCTTGCACGACCGGCTCTTCCCGCTACTTGGGTGTAAAGCTGTCCAAAATGCTCTGCAGAACGAAAGTCAGCACTGAATAACGCACCATCTACGTCGAGTAACGCCACTAATGTTACATCTGCAAAATGATGCCCTTTGGCTAGCATTTGTGTACCCACAATAATCCGTCTGCCACCTTGATAGATTATATCTAACTCTTCTTCGAGTTGTCCTTTACGACCCACTGTATCTCTATCAATCCTGCTAATAGGAACACCAGGAAATAGTTCAGCTAGTTTTTCAGCAAGCTGCTCTGTGCCTATGCCAGCAGGCATTAGCTGAGTACTACCACACTTTTCACATTGAATAGGCATTGTTTTTTGATGATCACAGTGGTGGCAGCGCAGTTTTTTTATGGCTTGATGTAATGTGTAATATTTTTCGCAGTGTTTACATTCAGCTATCCATCCACATTCATGACAGAGTAATGCAGGGGCATACCCTCTTTTATTTAGAAAGAGTAATACCTGGTTATTGGCTGCTAAATGAGTACGCATAACATGCATAAGTTGGTGAGAGAGTCCAGATTCAAGGGGTTGATTTTTAAGATCAATAATATGTTGTTTAGGTAGGAGAGCGTTACCAGCTCTATGAGTTAATTGTATTAGTTGAAACTTGCCAATTTTAGCATTGTAAGTACTTTCTAATGATGGGGTTGCTGTTCCTAGAATAATAGGAATATTTAATGTCTTGGCCCTAATGATTGCTAAATCTCTTGCATGATATCGAAAACCTTCTTGTTGCTTGTAAGAAGTATCGTGTTCTTCATCAATAATAATTAAGCCAAGATTTTTAAAGGGTGTAAAGATTGATGAGCGAGTACCAATTACAATGGCACAAGCATCTGTTTTTGCTTCATTCCAAGCTTTTAAGCGAGCTTTATCATTTAATTTTGAATGCAAAACAGCCATAGGGACCTTAAAACGGGCTTGGAACCGGGAAATAGTTTGTGGCGTTAGTCCTATTTCTGGAATTAATACGAGCACCTGTTTTCCTGCTTGCAATGCAATATCAATTAAATGCAAATATACCTCTGTTTTACCAGAGCCAGTCACACCTTCAATTAACCAAGTGTTAAAAGTATCAATGTGGGTACTAATGATACCAACTGCAGTAGCTTGTTCTCGATTGAGTATCAGCGCATTGTTTGGTTGTTCATAAGAATCTTGCCAATTTGCAGGAATAGATTCTTCAGTTTGAATATCTAACTTAACTTCTTGAATTAATTCCTTATCACTAAGACTTTTAATTATACTATCGCTATAGCCAATTGCTTTAAGTTCATTTGAGGTGCTTGGCGTATCAATCAGTAATTGATATAGCTCTATTTGCTTTTTTGCGCGCTTTGGTAATAATATTTCAGAGGGTTCAATGCTTGAGTTGACATGCCATAGACAGCGATAGGTTTCCTTAGGTTCAATTAGAGGATGTCCCTCCCTTAATCTAGTGGGCAGTGCATGAAAAATCACTTCACCTAAAGGGTATTGATAATAACGGCTAGCGAACTTAAGTAGCTCGAAAATATGCTCATCTAGAATAGAAGAGTCATCAAATCTATCTATAACGGGTTTCAATTTATGAGTAGGAATATCACTTGAAATTTTACTTTCTAGGATAATTCCGACTTTTTTTTGTCTACCAAAAGGCACAAGTACTCTCCCTCCTATTGTAGGCTCTACTTCAAATGGCCATATATAGTCATAGGTGTTATACAGAGGTATTTGTAGTGCTATGGAAACAAAACATGAGGGCATTAAGTGTTATTCCTTAGGTTTGAGTGTAGATATTAGAGTATCATACATCCAGTTAGCAATAAATGGTTGCGCCGCTTCTGTAGGGTGAATGCCATCATCTTGTAACCACAAACCGCCATTTTGCGCATTATTAATGACCACAGATTCCATAAAAAATGGAATAAGAGGTATATTTAGTTCAGCTGCAATACTAGGGTAGACTGCACTAAAAGCATCAACGTAGCGTTTACCATAATTTCTTGGAATATCTATTTGCATTAAAATTGGCTCCGCACCAGCTGCTTTAGAATCAGATATTATGCTTTTCAATGTTGTTTTTAAATTATTTGTATCTAGTCCCTGCAGACCATTATTGGCGCCAAGTTCTATTAAAATATAATTTGGTTTATAGGTCTCTAGTAAATTAGGCAAACGAGCTAATCCTTGTTCAGCTGTGTCACCACTAATGCTCGCATTAATGATCTGAATATTAAGTTTTGATGAATTACTAGACTGAGTTTTTTCTCCGATCAAATTATTTAATAACACAGGCCAACTTACTTCATTTGAAAGACGGTAACCTGCACTTAGGCTATCACCTAAAATTAATAATTTTGGACGAGAATCTTCATCAGCAAAGGATGACATTATGCTACTTAAAAAGAGTATCATAGATAGCAAACCCTTTAACAATAAATTAGATATATTGGATTTGAGGGGTGTTTTAGTGGAAAATAGCTTAGAATTAGGATTATCCAAAAAACAGAAAATTTTATAAAACATCTCTGTGCCTCATTAAACAAACAATTGAAGGTAAATATGCAGCAAGAAAATCAGACAAAACAACCCAATTTTAACAACGTTACGCATACAATGCAGGATGATACGACAAACCAAAATCACCAAATTCTTACACATGATAGCGAAACCGTATTAAGCGTCAAGCAACTTAAAAAAATTGTCAGGCAAGGTGATGAACCGTTAACGATTTTAGAAGAGGTCAACCTTGCAATCAAATCTGGTGAAAGCTGCGCGCTTATTGGTGAATCAGGATCGGGTAAATCGACACTTTTAGCTATTTTAGCAGGTTTAGATGACGGTAGTGAAGGTGAAGTTAAATTACTTGGCCATTCTATGAAAGATATGAGTGAAGATGATAGGGCACTTTTGCGAGCTAATGCTGTTGGATTTGTGTTTCAATCATTTTTATTAGTACCAACCCTTAGCGCACTTGAAAATGTACAGTTACCTTTGTTATTGAAACCTAAAACAGCTGATAGCAAGTATGATGAAACAGAAGCCGCTTTAGCGGCCAAAGCTTTATTAGGTACCTTAGGGCTGGAAAAGCGAATTAATCATTTACCTGCACTATTATCTGGTGGCGAACAACAACGAGTAGCTCTTGCGAGAGCCTTTATTGCCAAACCTAAAGTTTTATTTGCAGATGAACCAACAGGTAATCTCGATAGGCATACAGGGGAGAAAATTGCAGATTTGTTATTTGAACTAAATAAACAAAATGGTACGACTTTAATTTTGGTCACGCATGATGAAACCTTAGCAAGTCGTTGCGACAGGCAGCTTCGACTAGTGGAAGGAAAACTACTAGATGTATCAAATCAGTTTAACCTTACGAATAAAGAGGCTTAATCATGATTTTTAAATGGTTTTGGCGTGAATGGAAGACCCCTTCATTAATTATCGTTTGGCTCGCTATGAGTTTGTCTGTCGCGGCTATTTTAGCGCTAGGTAACCTAGGTGATAGGCTTGAGCAAAGATTAAATTCTTATAGTCGTGAATTTATGGCAGGTGATAGAGTATTACGCTCTACAAGGCCTGCTGAAGAGGCTTGGTTGGCAGAGGCTAAACAATTTGAGCTAAAAACAAGCGAGCAACTTAGTTTCCAAACTATGGCTTTTGCATCACAAGAGCCTGTTGATACAACAGCAATATCATCCCCTTTACTTGTCTCAATCAAAGCGACTGATGATGCTTACCCTCTATATGGCGCACTGATTACTGAGCCAACCGACATTAAACTTAAACCAGGTGAAGTGATTGTTGCAAAAGACGTGCTGCTTAGACTAAATGTTTCCGTTGGCGAGAGTATTGATATCGGTGATGGCCAATTTAAAATTGCCGGTATTCTCATTAAAGAGCCAGATGCAGGGTTTTCGGGTATTCAGAGTGCACCAAAAATTCTAATGCATTTAGAGGATGTGAGCAAAACAGGTGCAGTTCAGTTAGGGAGTCGCTTGACTTATCGATATATGTTTGCTGGTAATGCTACGAATATAGAGGCATTTAGTCAGTATATTGAGCCCATCTTACCCGTTGGTTATCGTTTTTTGAGTGATTCAGATTCAGCATCAGGACTAAGCCGTACAGTAGATAGAGCTAAACAATTTTTAATTCTTTGCTCTGTCCTGACATTATTACTTGGTGCCTCTGCGGTAGCAGTTGCGATGACTCATTATACAAGAACACGCTATAAATTGGTTGCCGTACTCAAAACACTTGGTGCTACTCACCGTATTTTGAGAAAATGGATAATTGGCCAATGGATTTTTCTTCTGTGCATTTCTATTGTCACAGGTGGCATACTCGGTACTTTGACCGAACAAGGCTTAATTTTAGCGCTTGGTAATATTTTACCAAACGATCTTCCCACACCAACCGTTAAACCTTGGATATGGGCTAGTTTGAGTCTTATCGTGATGGCGCTGCTAGTTGGTCTAAGACCGTATATACAATTATTATTGACTCAACCTATTAGGGTCCTTAGGCAAAGTTCCTTAACTAATCACTGGCCATTAAAAGTTTATATTCCTATCGTCTCGATAATTATTATAACAGCATTACTGGTGCTCGTTGGTTTTAATAAAATAGTTTGGTCTGTGCTCTTAGCTATGATATTGCTAGGATTAATGCTTGGGATGATGGGTTTTGTATTACTCAAAATGTTAAAACGGGTCAAAACAACACATTTATCTTTCAGGTTGGCGATTAATCGATTATTACATCAACCTTCGGTAACGATTAGTCAATTATCCGCATTTTCATTATCATTTATGCTTTTGTCTTTATTAATTGCTATGCAAGGAGATTTACTCAGTCGTTGGCAAGCACAATTGCCAAAAGAAACACCTAGCTATATTCTGATGAATATTAATGAACCGCAAAAGGCTGAAATTGAATCTTATTTTGAATCACAACCTATATCGGCTCAAACTGATTACTTCACGATAGTACTTGCTAGGATCACAAAATTAAACCAAATTCCTATTAAAGAAGCAGTTGACGAGACAGCAGCTAAAACTGAGTCCCTAAACCGTGAAATTAATTTAACTCAATTGACTGAGTTTCCTTCATCTAATCAATTGCTAGAAGGGAGTTGGCCTCCTAAACCTGGAGAAACGTCAATTGAACAAGGGGTGGCTTCACAAATAGGCATTAAAATAGGAGATGAAGTCACATTTGATAGTGGTGGGCGAGAATTTACCGCAAAAGTTAGCAGCATTCGTAAGGTTGATTGGGAAAGTATGCAACTTAACTTTTATTTTATATTTCCATTAGGCGATCTGGATGCTTATACTAAAATGTGGGTAACTCCTTTAGTCCTTGATGCTGACAAAAATAAGTCACTACAAAATAGCGCTGCATCAGAATTAGAACGCTTGCAGATGATGGCTAATTTTTCAAAACAATTTCCAACTGTCAGTGTGTTAGATGTGACAGCCTTACTAAAACAAGCGCAACAAATTATTAGCCAGGTAAGTGGAGCATTGCAATTTATGGCTGGCTTAGTCATTTTATGCGGTGTTTTATTAATGTTTGCGCAGGTGCAAATTAGTATGCGACAAAGACATGTCGAACTGGTAGTGTATCGCACACTTGGCGCCTCTTCAAAAATTCTTAACCAGACTATTTGGATTGAATTTTTGATACTAGGGGCGGTTTCAGGGCTTGTAGCTGTAGTTGGAGCAGAAGTTGCACTTTGGAGTTTACAAAAATTTGTGTTTGATTTCCCATGGTCACCAAATTTTCTTCTTTGGATGCTAACTCCAATTACCGCAAGTGTCCTATTAGTAAGTTGTGGCTGGTTATTAAGTCGTAGATTACTTAATTACCGTGCAAATTTAAGAGCGTTAAGCGTATAATTTTTGAGCCCGCTTTTATATTGATTTTACCTCCTCGCCCTTTAGTGGCAGGAGGATGCGAACTGGTCTATGTTTCGACAAGTAGTAAAGCTAAATAAACGGCTCTTTTGTCGAGTGTCGTTTATAAAACTCGCTAATAGAGTTACTGTCATATTTTACTTTTCAATATGCTACATTACCAGTTCACTAAATACTTCACTCATTTTCGATACATTCAGTACACTATCTTTTCTACAAACTTTTGATATCACAATCCACAATAACTTATTATTAGATTTTAATCCTTGAATTTGAACAATGCCTTTAAAAAATAGCCATCACACTTAGTGACGAGCTTTTTTTAAGTATTAATAGAAATCGAATTTAAGGTAAAACTGGCTGACTATTTAGAACAAAAAGCCAAAAGAATTAACATTACAAAACGTGCTCAATCAAAAAGTCCTTTGATAATTATCTATGAGCAGGCATTAGCTAGATTAACTATTAGATAAGCAAAAATGCCTAAAAAAAGCAACATTAATACTAATCATGAGCGGTTTGAACCCTATTAAACAAAATCTATTTGATAAATCAAATTTTACTGACGAATAAATATTCAATTTTTAAGGTTTAAAATCATTAAAAATGATAGTCAGAAAAAGTAAGTATTGTACAAGATAACTCTAAAATCGCACAAAATTGCGCTTAATCAAGTTATAGAAATTAAATTCAGATAAACTCTTTAATTCTATATGTAGTGTTAATTTTAATTTATTTAACTATATATGGTGTTTTAGCTTGTTTTAAACACCTAAATTTAGCGCATCAGTAATATGAGGTAAGGTTTTGGATATTTACGTACGAAAAAGAGATGGTAGCTTAGTGACTTTTGATAGATCAAGAATCTACAATGCCATAAAAAATGCTGCTATTTCTACAAACAAAATAGATGAAGTCTATTGTAATCAAGTAACTGATAGGGTATTAAAAAGACTTAACGAAGAGCCTAATCAAACATTGTTAGAAAGTCCAAAAGTGAATTCACAGCAATCCATGCCTATTGTTTTAGAAATTAGCCTCATTCAGAAGATTGTTGAAGAACAATTAATGAAAAGCCAGTATCCTGAAATTGCAAGAGTTTATATAGAATATCGACATGATAGAGATATAGCGAGAGAACAGAATAGTTTTTTAAATCAAACGATAAGGGGGCTTGTCGATCAAACTGACATATCAATACTTAATGAAAATGCAAATAAAGATAGTAAAGTGATCCCTACTCAGAGAGATTTGCTTGCTGGCATTGTTGCAAAACATTATGCTTTAAAATATATGCTACCTAAAGACGTGGCAAATGCCCATGAATCAGGTGAAATTCATTACCATGATTTAGATTACGCACCATTTTTCCCAATGTTTAACTGTATGTTAATCGATCTTGAAGGAATGTTAGCTAATGGTTTTAAAATGGGTAATGCTCAAATTGAACGGCCTAAATCCATTGCAACAGCAACTGCAGTAACTGCACAAATTATTGCTCAAGTTGCGAGCCATATCTATGGCGGTACGACAATTAACCGCATAGATGAAGTATTAGCACCTTATGTTTATGCGAGTTTAGACAAGCATAGATATATAGCTAGTCAGTGGCAAATACCAGATAGTGAAGCTTATGCTTTATCGCAAACTGAAAAAGAGTGTTTTGATGCATTCCAATCATTAGAATATGAGGTTAACACACTTCATACTGCAAATGGTCAAACACCATTTGTGACTTTCGGTTTTGGTTTAGGTACATGCAAGGCTGCAAGAATGATACAGCAAGCAATACTCAATAATCGGATTATAGGCCTAGGTAAAAATAAGCGTACTGCAGTTTTTCCAAAACTAGTTTTTGCACTTAAAGCTGGTTTAAATTTAGCAAAAACCGATCCTAATTATGATATTAAACAATTAGCACTCAAGTCTGCTTCATTGAGAATGTACCCTGATATTCTTAACTATGAACAAGTCGTTGAAGTCACAGGCTCATTTAAAACACCAATGGGATGTCGAAGTTTTTTAAATCATTATGAACAAAATGGACAAACGATTCATGAGGGAAGAAATAATCTTGGCGTGGTGACGATTAATCTACCTAGAATAGCTCTAGAATCTAAAACAGATATTACCTATTTTTGGCAATTGCTAGAACAGCGAGTTTTAGTCGCTAAAAATGCGCTGTTAACTAGAATTGAGCGTTTAAAAGGGGTAAAAGCAAGCGTTGCACCAATTTTATATATGGAAGGGGCATGTGGTGTTAGATTAAGAGCAAATGAGAATATCATCGAAATTTTTAAACATGGACGAGCATCGATTTCTTTAGGATATATTGGATTGCATGAAACGATGAATGCGTTGTTTGGAGAAGAACCTCATTATGTTGATTCAGAGATCAAGCAAAAAACAGCATTAGCTGTGCTGAATTTTCTAAAAACTAAAATAACAACCTGGCAGGCTGAAACTGGGTATGGATTTTCATTATATGCCACTCCGAGTGAAAATTTGTGTGATAGGTTCTGTAGATTAGATACCAAAGTATTCGGGTTAGTAAAAGGTGTGACTGATAAAGGATACTACACAAATAGCTTTCATTTAGATGTTGAGAAAAAAGTTAATCCGTTTGATAAGATTGATATTGAAGCACACTTTCCAAAGATATCAACCGGTGGATTTATTTGTTATGGAGAGTATCCTAATTTACAGCATAATTTAAAAGCACTCGAAGATGTATGGGATTATAGTTATAAAAAAGTCCCTTATTATGGGATGAATACACCTATTGATGCTTGCTATCAATGTGGATTTACAGGTGAGTTTTTAGCAAAAAGCAAAGGTTTTGTTTGTCCAGGTTGCGGTAATCATGATAGCGAAACTGTGTCAGTCACTAGGCGAGTATGCGGCTATTTAGGCAACCCTGATACTCGAGCGTTTAATGCAGGTAAGCAACAAGAAGTGATGCGCAGAGTTAAACATATGTAGGAGAACCGTGTTGAATTACCAACGCTATTATTCAATAGATGTACTAAATGGACCTGGTACACGCTGTACTTTATTTGTATCTGGCTGTGAGCATGCATGTAAAGGGTGTTATAATCAATCAACATGGTCTTTATCGGGTGGTCAGCCTGTTGATGATAACCTTATCAGGACGATTTTAAATGATTTATCTGATAATCGTATTAACAGGCAAGGTTTATCATTAACTGGCGGAGATCCGTTACATCCGCAAAATTGTGCCACTATACTTGGGTTGGTGAAATTGGTTAAAGACTTGGTGCCAGAAAAAGATATCTGGCTCTGGACTGGGTACCAGTTACATGAGCTATCATTTGAGCAGAGGCAGATATTACCCTATATCAATGTGCTAATAGATGGTAAATTTGAACAATCACTTTATGATGCTAATTTACTTTTTAGGGGAAGCTCAAATCAGGTCATTTACACCAATCCATGGGATCATTTTAATCAAAAGATCGATGTATCATCCCAAATTGAGTGAATTATATTAAGCTTCATTGAGTATGAATATTACTACAAGTATTACTGTATAGAGTCATGAGTTGGTAGGGCAAAAGTTGATCACAATAGCTGTTAGCAGAGATTCGCATTAAGATAATGACCTACTGTAATCTATAGTAGGTCATTAAAGAAGATTAAGTATTATTCTTCTTAGCGACATATCCACGGTAACCTAGTGGAATACAAGCCATGATGATGGCTAAAAGTGCCACAAAGCTGACATAAATTGCTGCTGCGAGATCGGTTTTACCTAATGCCCAAGCTGTTAATACCGGTGTTAACCCACCAAATAAAGCGTAAGAAAGGTTGTAAGCAGAAGATAAGCCAGAGTAACGGATTTCAGCAGGGAATACTCGCGTACTGAGAATAGGGGTTGTTGCAATTGAACCGACAAAAAAGCCCATTAATCCGTAATTAAACATTAATCTACCAGCACTTATTTCTGGGTGAAGGGATGAGTAGAAGTAAAATGCAGTAATAATTAACCCGCCCCAACAAGCAATTAAGGTTAACTTTGTACCAAATTTATCTGTACAATAGCCCCAAAAAATACAACCTATTGTTAACATTAATGTTGCAACAGCATTCGCTTCAAGCGCGTAATCTCTGGGAATGCCATGCATTTTTTCCAATATAGTGCCAGGAGTCATAAGGATAGTCACAACAATTGCTGTGGATAAAGCCCAAGTCATGATAGCAGTTAAGCCACAAGCTGCGAGATGCTCTTTGAAAACCGTTTTAAGAGGCAGTTCTTTTGAGAGTTGACGTTTGCTTGCTAGTTCTTTAAAAATAGGAGTTTCTTCTAGATAACGTCTTAAAAATACAGAGATAAAACCAAATACACCGCCTAAAATAAATGGAATACGCCATGCAAATTCTGTAACTTCTTCTTGTGTATATGTTCGCTGGATAATGATAGCAACAATTGACCCAAGGAATATTCCACCAGTAATACCAGATGTTAATGTACCAATTCCAAATCCATACCGCTGAGCTGGTGTATGTTCTGCAATAAACACCCATGCACCAGGCATTTCTCCACCAATTGCAGCACCTTGTAGTATTCTCATTATTAATAACAAAATAGGCGCTGCATAGCCTATTTGTTCATAGGTTGGCAGCATTCCGATAACGATTGTTGGTAATGCCATCAAAAATATACTCAAGGTAAACATTTTTTTGCGGCCAATAGTATCACCGAAATGAGCCATGATGATACCGCCAAGTGGGCGTGCTAGATATCCTGCGGAAAATACACCTAGAGTTTGAATTTGTTTAATGAAATCATTATCTCCTGGGAAAAAGAGTTGCGATAAAGTCGAGGTAAAGTATACAAATATGATAAAATCATAAAATTCTAAAGTTCCTCCTAGAGAGGAAAGTCCTAGTGTTTTAAAATCATTTCGATTAAGCCGTCTTGCAGGTGGTTGTCCAGCAGTATTCATTTTAGTTGACACAATATTCTCCTAAAGCCCTTTGGTTGAAAATAAATAATTTAGCAAACATAAATTGTTTTATCTAACTTATACTTTGTCATATCAACGTAAAGAAAATTTAAAGAAATGTCAATGAATAATCCTTATTAATTGGTTTAAAAAAACAGCAAGTGGAGAATTCTTAATAGGTGTACATGACGATTGTTCAGAAGTGATTTAAAATCATGAAGAGGCAGGTTTTTGTTGGGTGTTAATAAGGAAAATAGACTATTATTAGAAGGAGCAACGTACAAGAATAATATGCAAGGTGTACTGAAATAATTCAATACACCTTTTTGATTTGAATTATTTTCTCAATTTGCTATCAATACTCAATGAGTGAGGCATGCTTGCTGCTACAAATAAAGCTAACAATCCACCGACCACTGCGATATTTTTGTTAAATAGCAGTTGCTGAACATACGCGCTGTCAGCTGGGGCATTCCAGTATGCATGAAAAAATAGGTTAGATAATAAGGTGAATATTGCTAGCACTAAGCTAATTAATCTTTGTTGATAACCTACTAAAAGAAGTAAGCTACCAAAGACTTCAATCAAAATTGCTAAAATTGCCCCTAGCGTTGCAAAAGGTAATCCAACAGAAGATATGTAGCCTACAGTGCCTTCAAATCCTGTTATTTTATTAATTCCGGCAGGTAAAAATAACCAAATGATAAGTAGCTTAGCAATTATCAATAAAATAGTGTTAGCCTGAAGGCTAGTAAAACGCTTGTTTCCAAAAATACTCATTTCAACATCCCATTATTTAATAAAATTAGGTCGCATGATTGCTACCTCGTAGTCAGATGAATAGTATTATTGGTATAGCATTAGATTGAAAGTTAAAGATATTATATAAGATGTTGAAAATTTTTAAATGCACGCTGAAAACTTACTTATTGTAGATAAAACAGTTAATCTATCCTCTAAGTTAATATTAACGAGGATAGATTGGAGTTTAGGCTTTAAGTTGTTGTTTTTTAATGCTTAGTAATGGGTGGCGGCTTTTAGACTTGATACAAATTTAGAAAGTGAGCCTAACATCATTGGAACATCTTCTAGGTGAGTTTCAATAATTTTTACAATAGCAGAACCTGAAATGGCTCCAGCTGCACCAGCTTCAATTGCCTCTTTTACTTGGCTAGGCTCTGAAATACCAAATCCTTGCAATGCTGGGGCTGCATTAGCTTTTTTAAGTGATTCGATTAAGTGGCTAGCTGGAATATTTGCGCGTGTTTCAGCCCCTGTAACACCTGCTCTTGACAGAAAATAGGTATATCCTTGTCCTGCTTTGGCAATGTCTTGAATTAATTGTTCTGTGGCGTTAGGAGGACAAATAAAAATAGGAGCAATCCCATGCTTAATTGCAGATTCCCTAAAGGGTTCTGATTCTTCAAATGGCACGTCAGCAATTAATACAGAATCGATACCTGTTTGTTGACATTTTTGATAAAAAGTATCAATACCATTACTAAACACTAAGTTAGCATACATGAGTAATCCAATTGGAATATCTGGATTGGATTGTCTAATTTCTTTTAATAGTCCAAAGCATGCTTCAGTTGTCACGCCAGATGCAAATGCACGTAAAGTTGCATTTTGAATGGTAGGACCATCAGCAAGCGGATCTGAAAAAGGAATCCCGAGCTCAAGTGCGTCTGCGCCTGCATCAATCAAGGTTTGTATGATTTGTTTGGAAACTTCAATTGAAGGATCGCCAATCGTTACAAAAGGTACAAATGCACCTTGTTTTTTAGCTGCTAAAGTGTCAAATGTGCGTTTATATCTATTCATTTTATTTAATTGCTCCATTTTCCGTTAAAATATCATACACGGTAAAAATATCTTTATCTCCACGACCTGATAAATTGACTACGAGTACTTGTTCTTTATCAGGTTCTGCTTTAATCATCTTAAGAGCATGGGCAAGTGCATGCGAGGATTCTAAAGCAGGGATAATCCCCTCAGATTTGCAAAGTGCTTGGAATGCTTCAAGAGCTTCATCATCAGTTACTGAAACATATTCAGCACGACCAATTTGGTTAAGATGGGCATGCTGTGGTCCTACAGACGGAAAATCAAGCCCTGCGGATATTGAATAAGATTCTTCTATTTGACCTTCAGAAGTTTGCATCATTGGCGATTTCATACCAAAATATATTCCGACTTTACCATGCTTCAATGGAGCGCCATGCTGTCCACTGTCAATACCATGACCCGCAGGTTCTACACCAATTAGTCTTACGCTTGACTCTTCTATGAAATCAGCAAACATACCAATTGCATTTGACCCGCCACCAATACATGCAATAACAGCATCAGGTAAGCGGTTGAGTTTTGTTTTAATCTGTTGTTTCGTTTCATTACCAATCATACGTTGAAATTCGCGCACGATCGTCGGAAATGGATGGGGACCTGCTGCAGTACCAAGCATATAATGAGTGGTTTCATAGCTAGCAGACCAATCTCTAAGCGCTTCATTACATGCGTCTTTTAAGGTAGCAGATCCACTATGAACAGGAATGACTTCTGCACCCATTAGTTTCATTCTAAATACGTTAGGCGATTGACGTTCGACATCTTTAGCACCCATGTAAATTTTACATTTTAATCCTAATAATGCACATGCCAATGCTGTAGCAACACCGTGTTGTCCTGCGCCCGTTTCAGCAATAACTTCTTTTTTACCCATGCGTTTTGTTAAAAGCGCTTGCCCTAGCACTTGGTTAGTTTTATGAGCGCCACCATGTAAGAGATCTTCACGTTTAAGAAATAGTTGCGTTTTAGTACCCTCTGTCAGATTTCGGCATAAGGTAAGAGGAGTTGGTCTACCGGCATATTCAGTCAATAATGATTGAAATTCAGAATGAAAACTCGGATCTGCGTTCGCTTCAACAAATGCGGCTTCTAATTGCAAAAGCGCAGGCATTAATAATTGTGGAACAAACATCCCACCAAAATCGCCAAAATAAGGGTCTAGTATGGTTTTATGTGCTTTTGTCATAGTTTTCTCACGATTGCTAGGTGTTAGATATCATTGAATCAGTTTGATGGCATACTACTGAGGTTTTTTCTCAATAGGTTTCAAGTCGCATACATTTTAAATACTTGTTATCTTGCTATCAGATAAGGCGTATATCTGAACGAAACTCACTATAACGGATTAAAGTGTACTATTCAAGTGATACATCATTTTTTCCTTTTTTAAAGGCGAATCTTTTACATTTTTATGCTATAATGCATGATTATCATTTGGGTAAATTGATTAATCAATTGCTAAGTCAAAATTATTGAGTCATGCGTATAAAGCCACATGTTTTTTAGAGTTAAAGTCAACAGACGGCTCTATTTATTCATTAGGGCCAAAGTGCTGATAATTAATTTAATCATATAAATTTGACATATAAGCGGTGTTAATTGAATTATCAATACAAGTAGTGTGTTAAAAATAAAGAGAGATAATGTTTAGAGTAATAACCAAAAGATTAACTAGGTCAAATCGTTAAGAAAAGATTATTGTTCGATTTTTAAATCAATTTATTAACTACGGATTGAAAATAACATGTTTAGATTAGACCAGTCGGTTAACTAAGCTAGTGAATTGAGATAATAGATGCGCGCAAGAAAAGCTCTTTATGTATTAGCTCATTTATCAAACTTGTATTGAAAAATAAACTTACTATGGTAAGTATCATTTATCCATTTTTATTAACGTAACAAACGATAAGGATGACCGGCGCTATGAGTGAGATTGCCAAAGAGATTAGACCTATCAATATTGAAGATGAAATGCGTAATTCCTATTTGGATTATGCTATGTCTGTCATTATTGGACGTGCATTACCAGATGTGAGAGATGGATTAAAACCAGTACATCGGCGTGCACTTTTCTCAATGCATGAATCTGGTTATGATTGGAATAAAGCCTACCGTAAATCAGCTAGGGTCGTTGGTGACGTAATTGGTAAATATCATCCCCATGGTGATAGTGCAGTGTATGATACGATTGTACGAATGGCACAACCATTCTCACTACGTTATACCCTAATTGATGGGCAAGGTAACTTTGGATCTGTTGATGGTGATTCACCTGCAGCAATGCGTTATACCGAAGTTCGGATGAAGAAAATCGCTCATGAGCTCTTGGCTGATTTAGATAAAGAAACGGTTGATTTTGTGCCTAACTATGATGGTACAGAGCATATGCCTTCTGTTTTGCCTACACGTGTACCTAATTTGCTTTTAAATGGATCATCTGGTATCGCTGTGGGAATGGCAACTAATATCCCCCCTCATAATTTAACTGAAGTCATTGATGGCTGCCTTGCATTTATTGAAGACGAAGATATTACAGTTGAAGGTCTAATGCATTTTATTCCAGGGCCGGATTTTCCGACCGCCGGTATTATTAACGGTCGGAGAGGAATTGTTGATGCGTATAGAACAGGGCGAGGTAAGGTTTCAATTCGCGCTAAAGCAGAAGTAGAAGTTGACGAAAAAACTGGACGTGAAACTATTATTGTTCATGAGATTCCTTATCAGGTTAATAAAGCTCGATTAATCGAAAAAATTGCAGAACTTGTTAAAGAGAAAAAAATTGAAGGTATTACAGGGTTACGTGATGAATCTGATAAAGATGGTATGCGTATCGTTATTGAAGTAAGACGTGATGCAGTTGGGGAAGTAGTACTCAATAATCTCTATTCACAAACCCAAATGCAAACGACATTTGGAATTAATATGGTTGCTTTACATCAAGGTCAACCAAAATTAATGAACTTAAAAGATATTTTAAAAGCGTTTGTGAACCATAGACGTGAAGTTGTAACGCGCAGAACTATCTATGAACTCCGTAAAGCAAGAGAAAGAGCGCATATTTTAGAGGGGCTTGCAATTGCATTAGCAAATATCGATGAAATTATAGAAACTATTCGTAATGCACCCACTCCTGCAGAAGCAAAAATAGCGTTACTTGAAAAAACTTGGGCGTTAGGCCATGTTGCTCAAATGCTTGAAGCCACAGGTGATGATTTAGCAAGACCAGAAGGGTTAGAAGCACAATACGGCATTCATGATGGCCGCTATACGCTCACTGAAGTACAAGCTCAAGCAATTTTAGATTTAAGACTCCATAAATTGACGGGGCTTGAACATGAAAAATTGCTAGAAGAATATAAAGAATTATTGGTTAAAATTGCAGAATTACTTCATATTCTCAATGTACCAGAAAGATTAATGGAAGTTATCCGTGAGGAGCTAGAAGCAATACGCGAACAATACAAAGATGAACGCAGAACTGAAATTACGGATAATACATCTGATATTGATTTAGAAGATTTAATTACTCAAGAAGATGTTGTTGTGACTCTATCCCACCAAGGTTATGTTAAATACCAACCATTAAGTGATTACGATGCTCAAAGACGAGGTGGTAAAGGGAAATCTGCTGCTAATATTAAAGATGAAGATTTTATTGAGAGACTTTTAGTTGCTAACACGCATGATTCCATTTTATGTTTCTCTAGCCGAGGTAAACTCTATTGGTTAAAAGTCTACCAGTTACCTGAAGCAAGTAGAGCTGCAAGAGGTAAACCAATTGTTAACATATTGCCATTAGAACCACAAGAACGGATCACTGCTATTTTGCCTGTACATGAATATACCGAAGGGCTGAATGTATTTATGGCTATGGCAAGTGGTACGGTGAAGAAAACAGCCTTAACAGAATTTAGTAAACCTCGTAAAGGAGGGATTAAAGCTGTAGAACTTGCTGAAGGCGATGAGTTGATTGGTGTAGATTTGACTAATGGTAGCAATGAAATCATGTTATTTTCTTCTGATGGTAAGGTGGTCAGATTCCTTGAAGAAGAGCGTAATGAAGAAGGTGTAATTGTTAAGGGAGTTAGACCTCTTAGTCGAACAGCAAAAGGTGTGCGTGGTATTAAACTAAGAAAAGGTGCTAAGCTGATTTCGTTAATTGTTCCAAAACCTGAAGGGGATATCTTAACGGTAACTGAAAATGGCTTTGGTAAACGAACTCCTCTTGAGCTTTACCCATCAAAAACTAGAGCAACGCAAGGTGTCATTTCAATTAAAGTCAGCGAGCGAAATGGTCAAGTTGTGGGGGCTGTTCAAGTAGTGGCAACCGATGAGATTATGCTTATTACAGATGCAGGAACATTGGTCAGAACACGAGTTGCAGAAGTCAGTCGTGTTGGCAGAAATGCTCAAGGTGTGACATTAATAAGAACCGCAGAAGATGAACATGTTGTTGGATTGCAAAGTGTAGCTGAATCAGAAGAACTGGATGAAGAGACTAAATTAGCAATTCTAGCAAATGAACAACCAGTTGAAATTGATGGTGCCGAAGAATTAGAAGATGAATCAGAAGATATGATCGATGATGAGTCTGATGAATTGAGTGACGATGAATAAGTAAAATTCACATTCCTAGATGAAGGCTGATTAATCAACTTATTCAGCCTTCATTTATCCATAAGTACCTAGCACATAATTGAATCAATTTAAGGCATCGTATACGATGTTCTGTGACTTGTCGGAATATAGAAATGATATTAAAAGCGACTCTTTTAGGTAAACACTTAGCGCAACATCCCTTCCATCAGATTCAACTCCTAGACGCGGGCGTTGAGCTTTCAGGCCCTAAAGAAACACGTATTATCGCTTTCAATCAAATTGTTAGTTTCTCTTGTAAGCGTGGTTTGATTTGGGGAGAAATTGAGTTTATCTTATCACATGAAAATGCAATTAGTTTACATGGTACTGAGTGGCAAGCAACAGTTCAATTTTATGACCAGTTAGTCATAAATTGGCAAGAGTGGAGTAAGGATATTTTAGTTCATGCAACTAAGCATCTTGAAAAACAAATTTTATCAATTAATGCATTGAGTAACCGTGATTGTTGGTTACCTCAAAAAGAATTTATTCGATTAGCAAAAGAGTTAGACAATACTTATGAGTCCCTCCCTTTTCCTGAAGAAAGAATTGGAGAATTTAAGGCCTTAAGTGAATTAGATTATCTATTACAGCAATGGCAGCATGAGGGTATTGAAAGATGGCATGAGCACAATAATGAATGGGCTATAAAAATACGACATACTCATGCAAATTTTTTTGAAAGATTTCCATTTATATTAGATCCATCACAATTTTACGTTGTTCTGCAGCAAGAGCCTAGTATGCTCGTACTAGGCTCTGCGGGAAGTGGTAAATCGACAGCTTTAATAGCAAGAGCATCTTGGCTCTTATATCAGCATGAGCTAGCATTAGATACATTACAACCGCTTTTTTTACCACTTTTGCCAGATGATATTTTATTAATGGCTGCTGATAGTCCATCTAAACAAAGATTAGAGTTGATTCGTCGTACATTTAACGACAGAACGGTTAATCAATTAGACTTAAAAACCCCATATGAGCTAGCATTTTACCTATTAAAACAAACGAGCAAAAAAACGCTGAATCTTTTTTCATTATTAAACGATACTGAAGAGCGTGAAAAATGGTTACTTCAAACGTGGCAGCACCTATGTTCGACTAAAAAACCATTCGCAAAATTATGGCGCAATTGGTTAAGCAATCAATACGAATGGGAAATTATTGCTGGGGATTTTTGGTTAGAACCTGATATTGCAATAAGAATGGGAGCAAGATTAGACAGATGGCTTAAACATTTAAGATTTGAAAAGGCTAATAAAACAGCTAATGATGCATTGATTGTACTGGAAAAATCTAAACAAAGCCACTCAAGCGCTGCCCATGAAGCAAGTCAACAATCAGATATCAATGAAAAAAACGAATTAGCAGTTGCAAATGATATCCCTGATCATGCATTGTTAGCACCAGACGAAGCACAAGTGATTGCTGAAAGAAAATTATTTGCACCATTACTAAAAGCTTGGAAAGATAAAATAAAATCTGAACAGGCAATTGATGAGCCAGATGCACTTATTCAGGCACTTAAAGCTGTTGGGCGGGCTAAATTTGTGACACCTTGGCGCCATATACTGATTGATACATATCAAGAATTTTCTTTATTAGCCAGGTTATTGCTTAAAGGGTTGAAAGAGAAATCTGCTGGTGGCCATTTTCTTTATTGCGCAGATGATGCTCAAATTTTAACAGTTGGGCAAACTCCTGCTGGCATTGATGAGCTTATCGAAGAGGCAAAATTAAAACCAGAAGAAAATGTTGTTTATGAACTCGAGCACGACTATCGTTTATCACCTGATATTCGTAAATTGACTGATACTTTTATTAACCAAAATCCAAATCAGCAAATCAAGCCTTATCTCGTTATAGATGACAAACCATCGAAATTAGGGGCATTTGCAGTTAAATTGATGGCACCAAAACATCAAAATGCGATTTACACAAGTCCTGATATTAATGTGCTTGATTTATTAGATAAACTTAGCGGATTTGCACCAAAGTCAAGTCAGGTTTTATTTACCGCTCAGTACCTTTATCAAATCCCTGAAATAATTATCAGTCTTAAATCTAGATGGCCACATCTTAATTTTATTTTTAAACCGTTTAATCAATTACATGGAGTTGAGTCAGATTTTACTTTTGTTTTCGGACTTCAGCAATTTGGCGATAGTTTCCCTGCATTTATTCGTGATACAGCACTTGAAAAACATTTGTTACCTATTATGGAATCATTTTTAGATGCTGAAATGAGGCGTTGGATGTATGTTGCGATGACAAGGGCAAAGTACAGCACTTGGTTATTGCATGATATAGAAAAACCTTCCATATTTATCAATGAATTAAATGGTTACGGGGCAAAACAAATTAAGTAGTTGATATTTTTTACAACTGTATCGTTAGTATATTTAACGTTGGATTTATTTTTTAATAAAGGGGATTGTTAGATATTATTAGCATTAAAATAAGATCTAAAGACAGGCTAAATAATAGATAACATACCCATAACCTGGTTCAGTTTGCAATTTTTCACTAAAAAACTATTAGAATGAGTTAGTTGAAGCTAATCTAATCTGAGTAATAATCTCATTGCTAAGATAGCTTGAAATCAAAGAAAGGGGAGGGCAAGGGGATAGTAGCTGTGCAATAGAAGTCATTTGCATACCTATCAACCCACAAGGATTAATGATATCAAAAGGGGATAAATCCATATCAACATTTAAGGCTAATCCATGCATAGTATAACCTCGACTCACCCTAAGCCCAAGTGAAGCTATTTTACACTCTTGTTTTATCTCTGATGTTTTGACTGAATCCTTAATTTGCACTATCTTATTATAAGTAGCATTAGCGAGAGTAGTACCAAATGGTGCGTCAATATAAGGGTTAAGCTTATCGACATATACACCAGGGGCGTCTTGCCTAGAATAAGCTTTAATGCCCACAGATGCTAATGTGATTATCAAGCTGTTTTCAAGTATTGAAACAAATTGCCTAATACTTAATTTGTATCTTTTCAAATCGATTAGTGGATAGATAATAAGTTGACCAGGCCCATGGTATGTTATTTGGCCACCGCGATCGCTTTGAACTATTTCAATATCAGTATGGCCTATGATATGTTCTGCTTTGCCAGCTCTACCTTGAGTGAAAACACCCAGATGCTCAACAATCCAAATTTCATCTAACGTATCTTCTTGACGGTTAGCTGTAAATTCATGCATCGCTTTATCTGTCACATTATAATGTAAGGTACCAAGTTGCTTTATTAAAACTGGCACATTCGATACTAGGCTATTCATAATGCTACTCGCGATGATGATTTTTTGTATAAGATAAAATTAACTTTTATGCATTTTAAAACAAATTAATAAAAGACTTTAGTATGAGTTTACTAGAGAACCAATTTAACACCTTCAATTGCACCGAGTTCTTCATATAGCATTTCTATTTCTTCAATTTTAGTCGCTCTAATCATAACTGATACAGACTGATAATTACCTTTACCACTAGGTTTAACAATAGGTTGATAGTCACCTGGTACGTGTTTTTGTACGATAGCCATGACATTATCAACTAGTGCAGGCGATGCAACTCCCATTATTTTAAATGGAAAATCACATGGAAATTCGAGTAAATGTTCTAAGTTTGTTTTCATATTTAATATCACAGATTAATAAATTAATTGGGGAGATGAGAGGGGGAATTTCCATTCATCAAATAATACGCGACTATTATCTGATGAATGACATAATTTCTCAAGCATGAATTCAAATGATTAACTCAAATCTTGGTTAATCCTAAGCGTTGAGGCGTTTAGCAAGTTGAAGTTTTTTATAGGCAGATATCAATGAACGATGTGATTCAAAACTTAGCGCAGTTAATTGAGTTTGTCCATTAATGCTTAGACCATAAAAAGGTTCGCTACCATTCATTGCTTGTATTGCAGCATCAAAAATAGATTGTCCATACATTTTAATAAAAATTGGGTAATAATCAATGGCATTTCTGTCTTGCTCTTGTGTTAGTAACAAAAGGTTATGCAAGCAGCGATAATAAGTTACTCGCTCTTTACTGAAAACTGACTGATTAAAATCTAGAGTCCATTCAACCCACATCAAAGCATTCTCAAAGTCACCTATAGTTAGGTAAAGCATTGCTTTAAGCTCGCCAACTCTCAGTGTATACCAAGGAGTAGCTGGGCCAGTGGCAATACCTAATAGCTCTCGAATTCTGATAGTTTCATCTAAATCTAATTCATATAATGTATTAATTAATGATTCAGCCTCATCCTGCGTGATTGGAGTTGACGCAAGTGATAATAATTGATTTCGAAGATGTATGCCCATTGTGTTATTTGCATAAATCAGATCTTCAGGTTGATAAACTTCAGATAATCCAGGGACTATCAATCTGCAAGCAGTGACTCCTAAATGGTTATACTCCATGCTATATATATCAGAGCCAAGTTCATTAACAAGTTTAGTTAGATTGATAAGCTCTTCTTCAGTTGAACCACTAAAGTTCCATTCTATAAATGGGTAATCAGATTTAGATTTGAATAAATCCCATGAAATAACACCACTTGAATCAATAAAGTGAGTCTCTAAGTTCGCAGCATCCCCAACCTCCTCATCATCAAATGTTGGTGCAGGGAAAACATCTAACGAATTTAAACTTCTACCCTGTAGTAGCTCTGTTACAGCTCTTTCATAGGCAACTTCGAATTTAGGGTGAGCACCAAATGATGCAAAACAACTTCCGTTTTCAGGGTTAAGTAAGACAACGGCAATAACAGGGAATTTTCCACCTAATGATGAATCAAATCTATAGATGGGGAAACCTTCAGCTTCTAAAGTGGAAATTGCCTCATATATTTTAGGAAAGCGCTGTGTTACTTCATCCGGAATGGAAGGTAGAGTAATTCTCTCTCTAATCACTCGGTTTTTAACGTACCGTTCAAATACTTCAGATAGCGCTTGTACTTTTGCTTCATTGAAACTGTTACCAGCAGCCATACCGTTTGATACATATAAATTACCAATTATATTCATCGGAATAAAAATTGTTTTACCATCTAACTGACGAGTGAAAGGCAGGGCACAAATCCCCCTTTCAGGAAGACTAGACTGCATATCAATCAAGTCATACGGATTGAGTTCCTTATCAGGGTCGTACCATTCATACAACCTTTCATCTAAGAGCCCCTCTGGTAGAGTTGTATCATTTAAAATTGGGAACCATTTTTCAGATGGGTAATGGACAAAAGGGCTATTTGCTATTTCTTCACCTAGATAAAAATCCGCAAAAAAATAGTTAGTTGACAGTCTTTCAAAAAATTCACCTAGTGCACTAGCAAGCGCTGCTTTTTTCGTTGCTCCTTTGCCATTTGTAAAACATAACGCACATTCTTTATCTTTTATATGGACAGACCAGACATTTGGTACAGGATTAAGCCAAGAAGCTTCTTCAATATTGAATCCTAACTTGGATAGTTGAGCTTGGAAAAAATCAATTGAATCTTCAAGAGCAGCATCTTTGCCAGGAATATAAGTTTTTTGCATTAAAAATTCCAATAAAATCAGTGATTGGTGGGAGATAGAATATGCCTATTTTTTTGATGAAGGCAACATTCTAATCAATGTATTATCTCGTTTTATATAGTGATGAAAAAGCGCTGCAAATGCATGAAGCCCAATCATTATCATAAGAATAATTGCTATTATCTCATGAATTTCCCTGAGGGTATAAGAAAAAGTCTCATCTATAGTTACGAAGGGTTCAATGGGTATACCTAAGAACGTCCAAGTTCTTCCATCATAAGCTCTTGTGATAAGCCCTAATATTGGTTGGATTAAAAATAAAAGATATAAACTATCATGCATAGCACGAGATGCAATCTGTTGTTTTCTATTAAGGGGAGGCTCAATAGGCGGAGCTTTAAAAATAATTCTAAGGAATAACCTAAATGCTATTACTAACCAAATAAACACGCCAAGATTAAAATGAGCGTTCTTTAGCATTGTTCTAATAGGCCCATGAAACCAGTCACTTATATAGATTGTTGCGAAAACAGCAATAACGAGTATCAGTGTTAACCAGTGAAGTGAAATTTGAATTTTAGTATATTTAGTTCTCAAAAGTTTCTCCTTTAAATATTAAAAATATCACTTCCCTGTGATAAATTCTAATTTATATCAGTAACTAACTGTATTATAATTTTATTCCTAGCTCTTGCCTGATAAATGCCCCTGAACCAAGAAGTCCTGTTTGAGGGTGCGTTATCAGAAATACGGGTATCTTTTCCATGTATTCGCTAAATCGACCTTTATCTTCAAATCCTTTTCTAAAATCAGATTGTTCAAAAAAAGATAAGAAACGGGGGACTATTCCTCCTGCTAAGTAAATCCCGCCGAATGCCCCTAAAGTCAATGCTAGATTACCACCAAAACGGCCAAGTAAAATACAAAAATTTTCAAGGGTTCGTTGACAAATTTTGCATGACTGACTTAAGGCACGTTCAGTAATGTCTTTTGGTTCTAACTGTTCAGGGGTGATATTTTGCATTTCACATAGTGCGTTATATATATTCACTAATCCCATACCAGATAAAATCCGCTCTGCTGAAACACGTCCTTGATAGAATTTACGCGTATAGTTTAAAATGGCTATTTCTTCATCATTAGATGGGGAAAATTCAACATGACCGCCTTCTGCAGGGAAGGTCACCCATTTACCATCTGCAGGGATAAGATAAGACACACCCAGCCCAGTTCCAGCCCCATACACTCCAATTGGTTTATCTTTATGAGCAGCTTGTCCACCAAATTGAATGACATCTTTATCTGATAACATCGGAATAGCCATGGAAACAGCAGTGAAATCATTTATCATAAAGAGCGATGTAAAACCGAATCTATTTTTAACCTCAGTAATAGAAAATGACCAATGATTATTTGTCATGCTAATTTTATCGCTAGTAATAGCTGTCGCTATCGCAAGACATCCCTTATCAATTTTGATATTTGAAGGGGTAGCGTGTTTAGCTAGGTAAATCTCGATAACAGATTCAATACCTGGATAATCAGCTGTAGGGTAATTTTCAATTTGACTTATCTCACCTGTTGCAAAGTCACATAGCCCAAGCCTTGCATTAGTTCCACCTATATCTCCAACTAATAATTTTATTGAAACAGACATAAAAATATCCTCATTAAGTGA
Organism: Thorsellia anophelis DSM 18579; assembly: GCF_900111395.1. Classification (GTDB taxonomy): domain Bacteria; phylum Pseudomonadota; class Gammaproteobacteria; order Enterobacterales; family Thorselliaceae; genus Thorsellia; species Thorsellia anophelis. The sequence continues at coordinate 35,900 of NZ_FOHV01000019.1, forward strand.
ATAATAAAATGAATTAATTATCTACCATTATAGACTAGATTACTATCAGGTGTGTTATTCAATTAGCATTTATTGATAAGCATATTTAAAATGTATTTTAAACATGCAATAAAAAAAGCCATGGAAGTGTTGCTTCCAGGCTTTGAGCTTTTGAGGTGGGGATTGTGTTAATCTATAGTGTTTAACATTATTTTAATGCAGATTGAACACCTTTTGCATAATTAGGGTCTATTTTTTCAAATAAAGCTAATTGCCTTGTAATAATGTGTTCTGGTACTCCTTTCATTGATGCGGCGATATTATTATATAGTCTTGATTTTTCTGCATCACTGAAAAGTTGATACAATGCCCTTGGTTGTGAAAAATCATCATTTCCTAATCTGTGATCATACCTATCTGCATCGCCCGAAATTTTTAAAGCCGGCTCTTTAAACTGAGCATTTTGCTGAGCTCCGCCAACAGAATTAGGCTCATAATAGGCATCCACATGGCCTGTCAATTTACCTGCTTCATGAGCAAAAAAATTCATCGAACCATCTTTATGGTAATGGTGAACAGGGCATTTTGGTGCGTTTACTGGCAGCGCTTCATAATGAGTACCAAGACGATAACGGTGTGCATCTGCATAGCTAAATATGCGGGCTTGTAACATTTTATCTGGTGAAAAGCCAATACCTGGTACAACGTTACTTGGAGAAAATGCAGCTTGTTCGATCTGTGCAAAATAGTTTTGAGGATTTTTATTTAGTTCAATTACCCCAACTTCGATTAAGGGATAGTCGCTGTGTGGCCAAACTTTTGTTAAATCAAATGGATTATATGATGTTTTTTCAGCATCACTTTCAGGCATAATCTGGACATAAACAGTCCATTTAGGGAAATCTTTTGATTCAATTGCACCAAATAAATCTTCTTGGTAACTCTCACGTGTTTTACCAATTACAGCTTCTGCTTCTTCATTAGTTAATGTTTTGTGTCCTTGTTGTGTTTTAAAATGGAATTTGACCCAAAATCGTTCTGCATTTGCATTCCAAAAACTATATGTATGCGATCCGTATCCATTCATAAAGCGTGGGCTGACCGGAATACCTCTATCACTCATTAAAATTGTAATTTGATGAAGTGATTCAGGAGACAAACTCCAAAAATCCCAAGCTGCTGTCGCACTCCTTAAATGTGAGACAGGATGGCGTTTTTGAGTATGAATAAAATCAGGAAATTTTAGAGGATCACGAATAAAAAATACGGGTGTATTGTTGCCAACGATATCCCAGTTACCTTCTTCCGTATAAAATTTTAACGCAAATCCACGCACATCTCTTTCAGCATCAGCAGCACCTAATTCGCCTGCTACGGTAGAAAATCTTGCAAGCATATCAATTTTTTTGCCAACTTGGCTAAATATTTTAGCGCAGCTATAAGCAGAAATATCCTTTGTTACGGTAAATGTACCAAACGCCCCCCAACCCTTAGCATGAACAACACGTTCAGGAATTCGTTCGCGGTTTTGATGTGCTAATTTCTCAATTAATTGCCAATCTTGCATAAGTAGTGGCCCATTTGCTCCAGCAGTTAAGCTATTTTGGTTATCTGCAATTGGTGAGCCTGCCGTTGTGGTCATAACGGGGCATGTTACTTTTTTATCCATAAATACGCTCCATAGGTTAATACTTTGATTTAATATACATTATTTAGCTGTTATGTCACAATTACTTCAATATTCATTCACGCTAAAAACAGTGTAATGAACTTAAATGAAAAAGACATGACAGTTTATAAAAGTCATGACACTTATCAATAATTGTTGCTATTTTAATTATTTCATTAAAATTATATTCGATTTTGTTGGTGATAAAATTGAGATATTTAATGAATAACATAATCAACCTTAAAGCATGATACAGTTTAATACCAATCAATTTTAGCAATTAAGTTGATAGATAGAAGATACATAAGCAGAACCTTGTGGTAAATCGTTAGATATGACTATTTTGTAAATATGCACACTAAAGCATATTTTGCACGTTTCAAATCAGTAAATATGCAGTTGAATGAATATTGTTTAAAAATAAAATATTAGATTATTTGTCTAGAGTTTAAATGAATGATGATATATTTTTATTCGTTTTTTTTACAGAGTATATTTAAGCGTTTACTAAGTGAATAATTTTTAAGGTATTGTTATATTTAAATAAAATAAAACTACAAATCATTATAAACTTTTATGGAATTTGATGACTATTTTACAGTAGCTTAAGTATCATTACCTATACAGTGCACTAAAATGTTATACCATAAAATTTACTTAGTTTCATTATCTCTGAGCTCTCTATCTATTTAGGGTTGTAGATTCCTATTTAATTTTTGTTATTGAACTAATAGTATTTGTATTATTATTTTTTATTTTTATATGATTGATTTTTAAAAGGATGATTTGATTTTCTGTCAAGGAGACACCTATGCCGTATTTATTATTTTTGAACAATAATTATATTAAGCGTATTCGCTTTATCCTAATTGTGCTGATATCAGCAATATTGTTTATTTCAGTTTGTGCTCAGGCGGCAACTTATACTGGTAGAATTGGTAACGAAGAAATTATTTTGGAATTAACGGATGATGAACGTGAACCTGAAATTAGCTATATTGGTAGATATTTTAAACAAAAATTATTAGTGGATATGCCTGTAATAGGCATTGAAAATCAAGAAGAACTCAAGCTATTTGAAGGGTTTGAACGTACTGATTCTTCAACCTATATTCAATTACTATATCAAGATGCAGGATTCATTGGCAAACGAATAGAAACTAGCACCTTACCAACAAATGAACAACCTGTATATCTTCATAAAATACAGTATATAGTAACAAGCCCTTCAGATTCGGATTATTTACTTGAGCTTTCAGTCGAAAATCCATACGAATATTTAAGGCAGAAAAAGTTTCAGTTCAAGGAAATAGATTACCAATCAATGCAGATGAATTATAATAAAAGAAATCATCTTCCTTTGATTTTACCGGATAATTTAAAACATTCATTTGTTTGGTTTAATGAATCGATATCAGGATTTGATTTTTTTAAGTTAGTAATTGATGATGAAAATAAAGGTAATTTAATCGTTCAAAATAATGCAGAGCAAAACACTGATACAATAGCACCAAATATTGAAAATGCAGATAATAAAATTAACTCTGAGCTAGAGATTATCTTTAGAAGGATGCTAGCAGATTTTGCAACTTGTTTTCATTATGAAGAGTATTCAACTACCATGATGCCGGTTTTTTTAAGTGATAAATTCCTAAGCATTCAGCTAGAAACTCATATGGATTGTGGTGGAGCACACCCTGTAGAAATAATAAAGGGAATAACGTTTAATCGAAGAACAGGTAATAGGATGACTTTAACGGAGTTATTAAATTTTGCTGAGCCTAGTGCAATAGCCCCTTGGGCCGTGGAACAAATAAAAACTCACCATCAAGTACATCTTTCGGATACTGAATGTGATTACCAAAAAGCGTCTAATTGGGAATGGATGGATGAATCTGGCTGGGCATTAACTCCAGATGGATTGATGCTAATCCCAGAGGGTTTTCCAGAATATCAGCGATCTTGCAAATTTATTAACTGGGCAATTATTCCATTTGATTCTCTGAATATTGATATGCATTAAACCAAAAATTTATCATAAAATATCAATTATCAGATAGATAAATTAATTCGGAGAAATTTTAAAATATTAAGTTTTTCTGTCTCCTAATTCCTTAATTATATTGCATTATAATGATTTTAATTAGGATGCAATATGAGACAAAATAGTATCTTCTCTGAGAATAATACTGACATTATCCTCTCTCCTTTAAGAGGCCTATCTCTCCAGTGTAACCATACCCCGAACTGTGTCTTAAATCTTCTATCTAAAATTAGAAAAATGATTGCAATCAATGAAATTGAATATGTACAGTACATTAAGCCTAATTTAGATAAGCTAGTTGACTATTTATCTTTTCTTCCAAGTTCTGAGTTACACCACCATGCCTACGAATATGGACTTTTAATACATAGTTTAGAAGTGGGGTATTATACGTTGGTGCTTGCTGAGGAACATCTATTTGCCATTACAGGATCACCGAAAGAGAAAAAGGAGTTGGATTTAAAGTGGAGAGTTGCAGCCTTGTTCGCTGGGTTATTGCATGATATGGGAAGAGTTTTAACAGATTTTAAAATCACTTGCCAAGACAAAAATATTCATTGGAATCCGTATGAGTGCTCATTTAAAGATTGGCTAGCACAATATGGAGTTGTGAACTATTGTGTCAAATGGCAAAAAGAACGATTTAAACAGCATGAAGCTTTTGGAGTGGTAGGGATGAATTTAGTTTTATCACCTGTCACTATGTCTTGGCTTTCAAGCAGTAACCAAGAAATTATTTTAGCTTTAACTACAGCACTATCATATGGTGATAAAAAAAGTCGTTTGTCAAAACTAGTGATTAAAGCAGATCAATTAAGTGTTGAAGCTGATTTGAAAAAGCATAATCGAAATTTTGCTAATGGCTCTGAAACTCCAACTATTCTAATTTTAAAACAATTAATGCGAACATTTGTTCAAGAAGGTATTTGGACTTTAAATCAAAAGGGCGCAAGGCTATGGGTGTGTAGAAGTAGAAAAGGAGATAAAGCAGAACTCTATTTGGTTTGGCGTCAAGCTATTTCAGAGATGATTGCTAGGGCCTCAAAATTGCAGTTAACAGGTTTAAATTTAGATGAAAATTCACTTCTTGACTTATTTATTACCGGAGACATTGTTTCACTTGATTTAACCAGAGATGGTTTTTTTAAACTTGCGCCAAAATGTTTAACTCAAACAAATAAATCTATATTTTTGAATATGGTAAAAATAAATGATCCAGCTTGGTTAATAGAACATCTTGAAAATTGGCAGGAAGACTTAACTACTTTTGAGAATTGTTTTGATTGTGTTAATGCCCCCCTTTTAGAAAAAAACAGGACGCAGGAAGAAGTTGATGCCAGCCAATTGACAGAACTGGCTAATAATATCTCTGATAATGATAACAGTCAGCCTACGATGTTTTCAAATTTAAATTCGTCATCTGATGAAGCCAAATCTCAGCGAAAGACAACAAATAAAATCTTTAACACTATTCTGACTAAGTTAAGCACTGAATGGATAATACTAATCAAAGAGGATGAAGATGGGCTTTATCTGAATTTACATGAGCTTAGACAAATTAATCAGACATCAGGGATAAGTGATAGTGATTTAATTAGTGCGTTAATGGAACATAAACTTTGTCAATTTGAGCCTAATGGTCAGATTAGAATTCTTATGACGTTGACCGAATTAATTTTGAACAACAAAACATAGGGGAATGTATTTTGGTTGCTATAAATAATACTTTTAGTTTGGATGAATAATGAAATTAAAAACTGATTATCAGATGCCATGGCGGCCAATATATGAAGGTTATCTCCTAATTATTTGGGGGAGCAGCATTTTAGCGTTTTTCAGCTTAAGCTTCAATTCCAGACTGCCTAAGTTTATTTTTTTCTTAGGGATGGGATATGCCCTCATCATGTTTTTAATTACCCTTCCAGGTGCAAGGTCAATGTGGGTTCTACAAAAAGGCATCTCTGGCAAAAAATTAACCTTTACGACGCTATCTGCAGTGAAATTGATTATGAAGTCCACACCGAATAGCTTATGGTTAGGGTATGGGTTTGAATGGACAGCTGCTCATACACAAAAACTGATAGATTATCAAAGATATCAATTAAAGCATGATCTTACACGTAAAATGCCATCTGATGCATTTGGTTCTAACTGGATACATGGCCTAAATTTAGGCGATGATGCGATTTATCAACCCTTAGCGCATACAGAAGGACACACGCTTATTGTCGGAACGACAGGCGCTGGAAAAACCCGTTGCTTTGATACGCTGATTACCCAGGCTATTTTGAGAAATGAAGCTGTAATTATTATTGATCCTAAAGGTGACAAGGAGCTTTGTGATAACGCAAAACGAGCATGTATAGCAAGTGGGGATTTAGGGAGATTTGTTTTTTTTCATCCCGGTTTTCCAGAAATATCTGCAAGAATTAATCCACTGCGTAATTTTAATCGAGGAACTGAAATCGCAAGTCGTATTGCTGCACTAATTCCGTCTGAAACGGGCGCTGATCCATTTAAAGCATTTGGGCAAATGGCCTTAAATAACATCGTACAAGGTCTATTAATTATTGGTAGAAAGCCTGATTTAAAAACGCTTCGGTACTATTTAGAAAGTGGGCCTGATGAATTAGTCATTGAGGCAGTTAGTGCATGGTGCTTAATTAGTTTTAAGCAATTTGAAGTGGATTTTACCAATTTACAAGCTAAAGCCAACCGCAACGCATATAAATTAGCTCATTATTTGTATGACTATTATTTTATACATATCCAATCAATAGCACCAAATAGTGATCTTGAAGGATTATTGAGTATGTTCAAGCATGATAAAACTCACTATTCTAAGATGGTAGCTTCGTTAATGCCAATTTTAAATATGTTGACCTCAAGTGAATTAGGGCCATTGCTTTCACCTGAACGCTCTGATCCTGATATTAATATTACGCTTACTGATAGCGCAAGAATCATTCAAACTGCTAGTGTGGCGTATATTGGACTTGATTCCTTGACTGATGCAATGGTTGGTAGCGCTATTGGTTCTTTAATATTATCTGATTTAACTGCGGTATCGGGTGACCGCTACAATTATGGTATCGATAATCAGCCTGTTAATATCTTTATAGATGAAGCTGCTGAAGTGATTAATGATCCTTTTATTCAATTATTAAACAAAGGTAGAGGGGCAAAAATGCGTTGTATTATAGCGACACAAACCTTTTCTGATTTTGCTGCTAGGACCGGTAGTGAAGCAAAAGCAAGGCAAGTATTAGGTAATATCAATAACTTAATAGTATTTAGAGTGATGGATGCGCAAACTCAGCAGTATGTGACAGAGAATCTGCCCAAAGTCAGAGTTAATACAGTTGTTCGTGACCAAGGTGGTAGTACAAAAGGGGATGATCTAATGGAATATAGTGGCAGTTACGCAGAACGATTAATGGAAGAAGAAATGGAGATTTTTCCATCAGCTATGTTAGGACAATTACCTAATTTAGAATATTTAGCTATGATTTCAGGAGGAAGGCTTATCAAAGGACGATTACCTATTTTGGTGGCAGATAACCTTCAGATGAAAAAATGAAGCATCCTCTTTGGTTAATTTTATTGATTTTAGGCGCGGAGCTTATCATTATTTTGGTGTTTATTTCTTATGATTGGCATAACGAAATTGGTAAGGCTCAATGGCAACGTGATTATGGTTTTTATGGGAATGAGACGCTTAGTTTTACAAGTGAGCGAGGAAATATATTTTATAATCAGATTTTTATTGAAAGTCATGTGAAATTTGAAGTGACTCATTTTTTGCTTCCCACTGAATTAGAAAAATTAAAATCAAGAGGAATGAGTAGCTTAGGAGATGTTTGGTTTGATTGGATAGAAAATAGACTAGCCGCATTATTCAGTGCACTAGAAAATATTATCCAGCGAATGAGTTTATTGCTACTGTGGTGGCCGGTATGGGTGATCATTTTAATCAGTGCCATCACAAGTGGATATATTAAATTAAAAATAGGTCAATCTAATTTTAGTTACTCAAGCCCAACGATTCATCGGTATGGATTCAAATCAGCACTTATATTATTTTTTATGGCTATCTTATTAATTATTATTCCAATAGCTATTTATCCATGGTTAGTTCCTTTACTTATCTCATGCGGTTGCGGACTATTAGGGAGCGTTATTGCAAACAGGCAAAAGAAAATATAGTCAATTATCAGTTTTTATGTCCGTGTTAGTTTTTAACTGCTCCTATCACCTCACGACTGTTACGATATTTAACCTAACCAATTTCACGTAAGTCAATTCGATGATTAGATTGTTCTATTTTACAACCGTAAGTAAATTGTTATGAAAGACGAATCTAATTTTCCTACTTATACTTTCACTATTGCTTTTCAAGTCAATAAGTATGCCATGATCACTTAATAAGATTACCTCGGTTAGTATTTCTTATTGGCAAGGTAAAAAGTTCGTTTGCATTACAACCTCATAACCAACTCTAAAAAAACCATCAATTGGCAACATAGCAACTTCCATAATTTGACCAGCTTGTTCAGCAGTTAAAGGTGGTAAAGTAAATGTATTAAATCCATTCACTTGATTAGGATGGCGAGTGGAAGTAAATGGGTCTATGAGATCATAGGCTAATCCTTTGGGTGCAAACTCATATGGCGAAAAATTTCTTTTGAAAGCGGCATTGTCACCACTACCGGGACTAAAAGTATAATTCACAGTGATTATTTCGCCAGTGCCAAATTTGCCATGCAAATATAAATTTTGAATAGAAGGCGGATCACCATTTAAACTTTTTTGAGAGCTTACACTAGGACTATTCATTGGCCCACCTGCGGATTGGCAATTTGGATTAGTTTCAGGAATTAAATCTTCCTTATTATCTTCCGGTGGCGTTACCACAGTTTCATCAGGTGGAGTTTGATCCGTCTCGTCAGGTGGCATTACCACAGTTTCATCAGGTGGAGTTTGAACCGTCTCGTCAGGTGGCATTACCGCAGTTTCATCAGGTGGAGTTTGATCCGTCTCGTCAGGTGGCATTATCGCAGTTTCATCAGGTGGAGTTTGATCCGTCTCGTCAGGTGGCATTACCACAGTTTCCTCGGGTGGAGTTTGAATTGTTTCATCTGGTGGTATCACTGCATTCTCTTCTGGGGGGGGAGATGACTCTATAACTGGAGGGAGTGGTTTTATATTATCCTGGATTAATGGATTAAATTCAATTTCTACAGTATTTGAGATAAGGTCATCAAGTTGTGAATAAATCTGGAATATCCCTGGTGTTTGCGAACTAAAATCTAGCCTGGCTAAGCCCTGATTACTCGTAGCTACGCCAAGAACCATCTCCTCATTTTTAAATTTAATGACAACATCATCAATTAAATAAATGATTCCATCTTTTACTTTAAAAACTTTAACTTCCAAAGTATTTATCTCACCTACTAAAGCATCGGATTTAGTAGAAGAGAGTTCTAATCTTCTAAATGGAACTTCAAGTGTTGGGGGTGTTTTGGTTTGCATTTTTTTTCTTTGATGCAAACTAGTATCAAATTGGGCCAAATCTAATCTTTGCGATTTAAGAGATTGATATTTTGGTAGGTTTTCTGGATCTAGCTGTTCAGATAATTTTTCACCAAAACGATAAGTAAGTTGTATATACCCATTAACATCATCTTGCTCAATGTCATAATCCATATTAAATGAAAGCAAAGGTATGGGTTGATAACCTATACCTAGTCTAAATCTTTCAGTTTGTTCTTCGAATTTTGAATATGTTACTCTGCCTAATAAACTCGGTATTTTAGCGGGGCGAGCAGTAAATCCCATATCAAAACCATCTGCAGTTTTACCCAAATAATCCCCATTCAGCCTCCAGCTATCTAATCCAAAATATTGATTAGCTTTAAAGTTGTATGTTTCATTAGACGCTTCAAACCCTATGCTTAGTTGTTGGTTATGATCGTCATTAGTGATTAAAAATGAATTGAGACCAAACAGATAATTTTCAGCTTCAGCTCTATGCCCAAAACCTAAGTAATAAGCATCATTTGTGACGCCTGCTTGAGTAAATGTTGTGTAATTATCACCTTGTTTTAATGGAATCAATAATTCTATGTTTTTCTCATTTCCCACTCTAATCTGTGTTGTCCCATCAAATGAATAAGTCATCGGAATGTAAAATATCGTGCATAATCCTATCTTTGCAATTAGATGGTGTGTGGATTTTATCTTTAATTTCATATCATAATTCTCTTAAAGTTTTTGATATCTTATAATGCAAATTGATGGCTTAAAACACGCTGTACCAAGAATAACAAGACTATTACACACCAGTGAGTTCTGATTATGACTTATTTTAAATACTTGATCGCGATAAAGTAATACGTGTTTATACTAAAAGCATCTTAATGATTGCTGCTAGTGCATTCTATGCTGTATGTTTTTTTTAAATAAGTTACTCATAGCCAAGAACAGGAATACCAAGGCATTTATCTATATAGATATCCTGAAGCGCATGGGTTGCTTTTTCAATACCGTTATCAGCGGCAGCTTGATAATATTCTTTTGCTTTTGCATAATCTATTTCAAATTCAGTGCCATATCCTCCACTTGGATATCGACTTGGGTTGTGGTAAATTTCACCTAAATAAAACATTGCTTCGGTATTTTTATTGCTAGCTGATAGCTCAAAATAATGTTTTGCTTTAGGAGATGGATAATATAATTTACCCAATTGAAACTGAGCCTGGTCATTCCATTTAACTGGTTTTGCTATTAATTTAGTGTCTACTGAAGACTGATTTTCATCGCTGCTAAATTGATAACCAAATTTATAATTAGAAATATGTTCATTTGTTATCCCTTTGGCAATTTTTTCATCTAAACAATAATGAGTTATGATGTCTGCTTGTGTTTTTGCTTTAATTAATCCTTGTTTAGCTGCAAGGGAATAATATTCAAGCGCTTTTTTGTATTCTATAGTGTTATTGACATATCCGTATTGATTTAAAATACCTAAAGCCATTTGGGCACCTGCATTATTTTGTTTAAAAGCAAGTTCATAATATTCCTTTGCTTTTTTCATGTCTTGTGTTACACCTTTTCCACTATGGTATAGGCCACCAAGTTCGTATTGAGCTTCGGCATGACCTTGATTTGCGGCAAGTTCAAAAAAAATTTTCGCTTTTTTATAGTCTGGCTTAATCGCTAAATTGCCTTCATAAAATATTTTCCCTAATTTAAATTGCGCGTATTGATTTCCTTGATAAGCAGCGTATTCAAGTACTTTTGCTATTTCTAATTCAGCATGGGCTTTTAGGGCATGTTGATAAAGATCAGTGAATGGGTAGTTTTTATAATTAAGGCAATGATTGGTGATAATATTAAGTTGGTTTTCAGCATTTTTTATGCCAGCGATCGACGCTAATAGTAAATAATGCTTGGCTTTTCTAAAATCTTCCTGAACTCCTAACCCATCTTTATACATCATTCCTACTTCATACTGCGCATAAGCATTTTCTTGTTCAGCTGAGGCCTTAAAATACTCAAATGATTTTAAATAATCAGTTTTCACACCTAGTCCATGTTTGTACATTTTGCCTAGTTCATATTGAGCAATTGAATCACCATGTTTAGCTGATAACTCTAAGTAATCTTTGGCTTTTGAATAATCATTGGTCACACCATTTGCTTTTAAATACATTAAACCTAACCATCTAGAAGCATTTTTATCATCGTTTTGAGACGCTAATTCAAAATAGTGATAGGCAGACGTGAAACTTTGTTCTACACCAGTGCCATAATAATACATTTTTCCAAGTTCAATCATTGCGGCAGTATCCCCAGCTGATGCAGCAAGCTCAAGCAACTCTTTAGCATTCTCATGCGAGCCAATAAATGAAATATCTTCTTCGGAATCTGGTTCAGGCTCATTTTTAAAGTTTAAACAATAATAATTAAGCCAAGCGAGTTCAGTTGCAGCATTTGTGTCACCCGCATCAATTGCTTTTTGATAGTACTCTGCCGCCTTATTAAAATTTTGGTCTACACCTAGTCCATAACGGTATACAGAGCCCAGTACAAGATAGGCTTCTGCAAATCCTTGATTAGAAGCGAGTTCCAAATAATAATTTGCTTTAGCAAAATCTCGTTTCACCCCTGTGGCATTTTTATACATCTTGGCAAGTGCAGTTTGTGCTTCAGGATCGTTTTTAGCTGCCGCTAATTCAAAGTATTCTTTTGCTTTAGTATAATCTCGCATGCGATCGATATAAAAATACTTTCCACCTAGAGAGACTTGTGCAGCAGTATCGCCGCTGAGAGCTTTACGTTCTAGTGCTTGCAAATCATCAGCCATCACGGAATAAGATATCAAAATAATATAGACAGCCAGTAAAATTTTATGCATAAACTTTCTCTTAATGTATAAGCTTTATGTGAAACAGCTTGTAAATATATATCTTTAAGTTGTCAAATTGTAACATTTTTTGCTGTTGCGTTCACTTATAAATCTATACCAGTGCAAAAAAGTTGACCATCACATTTTCTATATAATGAAATTGAAAAAATGTATCGAGAAAACAGTTCATAAACTTAAAAATACAGAGGCTCTTGGAACTAAGCTTGCTATGTTATTAGGAAAAATTCAATCAGATAAAACTAAAACATTTATGGCAATAATGGGACTTGTTTTTGACAATGATTATGATGTTATTGTAGTTCGCACAAAAGGAACTAAAGCTAATAGATCTGTTGAAAAATTAAACAGTAATTAGATTTAGCTGTTGTATAATTCAATAATTACAGACTGCTAGTAGGTAAATTAATGTAAAATTAATTGTCGATTTATGTGTATATAGTGATATTATTGGTGATGTATTTCAAAATGTTTTTTTGTGCTTTTTAGCTTATATTTTAGTAAGCTTGCATTAAGTAGAAACAATGCTGAATCAACGCATGTTGTTACTTCAATATAAAATGGTTAATAAAACCTTGATTTCTATGTATCGTAAGACTTAATACTGTTTAGATTTATTTTCTTGTATTGTCTTAATTAACACAATAAACCATAAAAAGAATAATTCGCATCATATAATTCATGCTAACACCAGGATAGCATTACTTAGATTATTTAGTCATTGTACATACTGCAGCTTATTTTATGCTGTAGGGGTTTCTGTCGTGGCTGATATATGAGTTAGGCTGCTAATCTGGTAATACTTTAACAAGGATTACCTTATCTTATGCTATATATTTTTAATACCAATCACGGGCGTACTGTTGCTAATATTGCCCTTGCCTCTCAACTATTCCAATTCATTTTTATACCCATTGCTTCAGCAGTTGAACAAACTAACGAACATGCAACAGCTACAGTTAGCAATTATGCTCAAACTCAAGCCGTTAATGGCCTTGAAGCTTGGCTAAATCAATACGGAAATTCCCGTATCAAAACACATTATGATTTCGATGCTGAAAAATTTGATGATTCGTTGATTGATATGTTGTTTGCACTTAAAGATAATGGGTCTGATGTCACCTTTACCCAATTTGGTTACCGTCATTATGATAATCGTAATACTGTCAATCTTGGTTTAGGCTATCGTCAATTAGATGAACACTATTTATGGGGCGTTAATGCATTTTATGACCGTGACCTAACCGGTCAAAATGACCGTGTTAGCCTAGGTGGTGAATACTT
>NZ_FOHV01000045.1 GCF_900111395.1 Thorsellia anophelis DSM 18579
AAAAATGCACATTGGGATGGGACAAGCGAGATATAAGGGGCTAGTTAGAAATGCGCTAAGCTGTACGCTGCGTTGTATTGTTTTAAATCTCCAGAGGGCCAAAACAATTAAAAAAGAACTAGACGATTTACAGACTAAATACGCCTAAATTTTGCCTAAAAGGCAAAAAATGGAACAAAAAAGGGTCAATATGCCTATAAATACGCGAAAAAAGTGTTTTTTTTGAAAAAAATGATCAAAAAAACAGGAAAAAAAATTTTTCCAAAAATCTATTTTTTAAAAAATAGATTTTTGATGTAACTAGCGAGATGCAGAGCATAAATGCAAAGCTCTCGATATATATCAGATTTAAGATGTTTGTTCAAAGTTGTGCATTTATGCTATTTAGATTTAATTATTTAATGGGGCTGCTGTAAGGTGTTATTAATTAAGTTTTTGTAACCATTCAGGTATCCCCGTCAAAACTAGATTTGTAAATGTTCTTGACGGGGTTTTAAGTGTTTTTTCTGTTTTCCCTTACTTATTTTAGAGTCTCAATATTTGCACATTTAACGATCTTCCAAAGCTCATTAAGTCCTTAATCTATTATTATACATCCCCCTCTGAGAGGAAAAAATTTAAAGCTCGCTAAACCGCATTTATGAGCACTTTTTTTGCCAAAAAAAACAGGGTGTATACTATGCACCATGAATACAACCTCGACCTTAACCAAAACGTTGACGAAAAAAGCAACCAACACCAATCAATTAGTTGGTTCGGCTCGAGAATTTGTGTCGTCCTATAATGGTGATTTCAAAGCTGCAATTGATATCATTAATACCTTCATTGAATTAACAGTTGATTTATCGAATCAAATCGGTCTCAATTGCCTCAATAGCAGTATTCCACCTTCTCAAGATAAGAGGAAAACCAAGAAGATTAAACCTGATTGTAAAGTGACTAAGGATGGTTCTCCGAAAAAGAAACAGGGTGGTCAATCAGGACATCAGGGCGTTACGCTTGAGTTAGTCGATAACCCTGATGAAACCATAAAAATATCCGTTGATACGTCAACATTACCCCCTGATGACTACCATGATATCGGCGTGGAACGTAGGCAAACCACTGAAGTTGTGATCACTAAAATAGTCAGAGAGTACCAAGCTCAAGTGGTGATTAATTCTAAAGGAAAAATATTCATAGCTTCTTTTCCAGAAGGTGTCACTCATAAAGCACAATACGGTTCATCTATTAAATTAAATGCAGTCTACATGGCTATCTTTCAACTAATACCTTATGACAGATTACAACAACATTTTCATGAGCTCTACAATGTTAATATCAGCAAGGGTACCTTGTATAACTTTCAGGAGTTGGCATTTAAACGTTTAGACAGATTTGAACAAGCAGCTAAGCACGCTTTAATAAACGGTAACCTGATCTATGCAGATGAAACAGGTATCAATGTCGGTGGAAAAAGAATTTGGCTGCACAATACTTCAAATGAACTATGGACACTGATGGTTCCCCATGAAAAACGGGGGAATAAAGCCATGGATGAAATCAACATCTTGCCGCATTTTGAGGGGGTAGTAAGCCATGACTATTGGCGTGCCTATTTTAAATATATGCAGGCAAAGCATTCGCTGTGCAACGCTCATCATTTAAGGGAATTACTCCGTGCTTATGAACAAGATGGGCAAACATGGGCACAAAAAATGCACCAATTTTTAACTGAGCTTAATACAGAAGTTATAGCAAATGGTGATATGTTATCCAGTGAACGTCAAGCAAAAGTGCATCAACAATACCAAGCACTCCTCAAGCAAGCTGAAATTGAATGCCCTCCACCGCCTACGGTCTCGCTAGAAAAGCATGCAAAACCTAAAAGAGGGGTTGTAAAACGGAGTAAAGCGCGAAATTTATTGGAACGGTTAATCAAGCACCCTGAAGATGTCTTGCGATTTATAACAGAGACGTTGATACCTTTTACCAATAATCAAGGTGAGCGAGATATAAGGATGACAAAGATTCATCAGAAAATCTCTGGATGTTTTCGTTCAATGAAAGGTGCTGAGATGTTTTGTCGCATACGCAGTTATATCTCTACGTGCCAAAAACATGGCATTACAGTTTTTGCCGCATTGGAGTCTTTATTCATGCATAATACATACCCAAAATTTATTCAGGATGTTATTGATAAAATGCCGGCACCTGAATAATTACAAGTTTTTTTTATAGTGAGGAAAATATTTTTTACAAAAAATAAAAGAGCTTATTGTTTAGCGAGCAAAAAGATTTTAATGAAATGTTGCTAAAGTGAACAACTAATCAATTAAAATTTAAGGCAGGGTTGTATTTTATCAATTAAAGCTGCATTATCTGTATTGTTCTGATGTTAAAAATTTAATAGCACATAAAACAATTAAAAACCATAATATACTAACAATAATCGACTCAAAGGTAATTTTGTATGCAAAATACATTTCCATTATTTTATAAAAACCCAGTTGTACTTAACACGCAATCGCACACCGAATTAGCAATTGATACACAACAAAAATACTCATTTGCAGAGCAGTCACTTTCAATTCCTGTTGTTGCTTCAGAATTTATGCCTTTAATAAGACATTATCCTATAGTTTTTACTCAATCAGATACACCTACAGCTGTTGTAATACTAGGTATAAAACAAGGCCAAAATTGTTTTGTGCAAAATGGAGAGTGGAAAGCTAATACTTATATTCCTGCTTATGTAAGGCGTTATCCATTTATTTTTTTTGATTCTAAGACAGAAGCCGGCTCTAAACAGTTTTTAGCGGTTGATATTGATGCTGAAAATGTAATTATGAAAGACAGTAGTTTACCAGCAGATAGGCATCTTTTTACAGAAACAGGGGAACAAACAACGTTACTTCAGACTGCGTTAGCTTTTTGTGAAAATTTTCATCAACAAGCTATAATTACACAAGAATTTATTGCGGCTT
Organism: Thorsellia anophelis DSM 18579; assembly: GCF_900111395.1. GTDB lineage: Bacteria > Pseudomonadota > Gammaproteobacteria > Enterobacterales > Thorselliaceae > Thorsellia > Thorsellia anophelis. Next base: position 2,967 of record NZ_FOHV01000045.1, read on the forward strand.
TGCAAGCAAACAATTTATTAACGCCAAATACTTTAACAATGAAAGAGGAAGGCGGTAAGGAGCACAAAGTGGATGGATTTGCTTTAATTGATATAGCTAAATATCAAGCTTTATCTGAAAGCGTTATTAATGAATTTCAGCACAAAGGGTGGCTTGCGTTAATTACGTTGCAAATTGCCTCGCAACAAAATTGGCAACTTTTATTTGAAGAAAACAGAAAGCTAGAATTATCTTATGGTAAGTAAATGATAAAATTCTCTATAAATTAAACTCGAAGTGATAAACATCTATTAAAACAATAGATGTTTATTTTGAATTTGCATAAATCCACTAAACAATATCACGATTATGGTTAGCTTGAAAACATAAAACCAAAAAGGGGGTGATTCTTTAGTTCCAAGGGGTTGCACCAACTAATTGATTAAAAATAGAAATATCTAGGTAAACTTTTATGCAAATATTTATTAAAATTCGGTCATGGTTGATTTCTAAGCTTACAAAGTTACTTTGTTTAGAGTATATAATTAAATTTAGATAAGCAGATTTGATTGTTAAGATTTAAAAAAAACAAGAAAAAGTGGTTATATTTTAACAATGATTACTTGCTCAAATCAGTTGACTAAATTTAAACATGCAATAGTATTTATTAGGTTCCAAGTGTTAACATTGCTAAAGAATTAAGGAGTAGAAAATGACTGCATTTGATGAATATTTTGAGGCGAGTAGGTTAGAGCTCATGGCAAATCAATTTAAGGATTATGTACAGCATCCTATTGAAATAATGTTTTTACGTGAAAACGAAAATTGTAGCCATTATCGGTGGAAATTTTCCGACAGTGTCCCCCTAGAACAACGCGGTGTTACGGATTTTAGGCGATTAATGGGGAAGCTAATTGAAGATTTTATCGATTATAGAAAGCAGTTTGATGTATTGCCAAATAATGAAGGTATCGTTCATATTGACTCTGGAAATTTGTGGGTTGAGTGGATTAGTGATGGCGGTACTGAGTTATCAAATTGAAAATTAGTGATTAATCAGTGGTGAATTATTATTGTGCATAAAATTATATTGTAATTTATTAATATCTATAATGAAAATTAAATTATGCTATCCCATGTTTATGACTTTATAATTCAAAATTACATAAGACACTGTTGTAAAAGTAACCTAACAAGATTATAAAATCGATTTTATATCGAAATTTCCGTCTAAATAATTTATAATGCATGATGTGTCCCCATAGTTAAATGGATATAACAAGCCCCTCCTAAGGGCTAGTTGCAGGTTCGATTCCTGCTGGGGGCGCCATACTACTTTAACTTTCTTTTAAAATTTTAAAAAATAATTAAAATTTCATCTACTTATAAAAACCCCTTTTAATTAATTTTCATTATAATGAATAATATTAAACATCAATTTACGCACGATTTACGCATGGGATTACGCAAAAGAGGTTGTGATGGCTAGTATTGTTAAATATGAGAATGGGTATCGAGTACATATAAAGATTAAAGAACATAGGGAATCCAAGACATTTAGAACAAAACGCGAGGCTCAAGAGTGGGCCGCATTTCGAGAAACTGAAATTCGCAATCAAAAAAAGCTATTACCTGGTGAAATACACACATTACGCGATGCGTTCAGGAAGTACGCAAACGAAATGACCAAGGGTAAAAGCAACCCAAGGTGGGAGCAATTAAGAGTCGCTAATCTTGAGTCTCAAAACCTACCGATGGATTTACCAATTTGTGAGATAAATACAAACCATATATCAACATTTAGGGATCATCGCCTTAAAACTGTTTCAGCTGGCACAGTACTTCGTGATTTATCGCTATTATCATCAATATTTGAAGTCGCTAGGATTGATTGGTGTTGGATTATAAATAATCCTGTAAAAGATATTCGAAAGCCGCCATCGCCCAAACATAGAGATAGAGTTTTGACGATATGGGAAATCAAGGCGATGTTAAGGTCATTAAAATACAATTACAAAAAGAGACCCCAAGCAGCCATACATTCAATTGCACATTGTTTCTTGCTTGCACTGCGAACAGGTATGAGGGCAGGGGAGCTTTGCTCTTTGACATGGAATAATGTACACGAAAATTACGCATATTTACCCATGACGAAAAACGGCAAGCCAAGAGTTGTGCCATTGTCTAAAAAAGCAAAAAAAATCATTGATAAGATGAAAGGTTGGGATGATGAATCAGTTTTTGGACTTAAAAAACAAACTCTTGATACTATGTTTAGGCGATATCGTGATTATGCCGGCTTAAGTGGATTTACGTGGCACGATACTAGACATACAGCAGCTACAATGCTAAGTAAAAAATTGAATGTATTAGATTTATGTAAAATGTTCGGTTGGACTGACCCTCGCATGGCTATGATTTACTATAACCCACATGCTTCGACAATTGCGGACTTATTGAATACATAATTAAATGACACTGCAAACTAGAGATAAGTCAGTTTGCAGTTGCTCACCCACATTAACAGGCCCTTAAGTACTTTAAAATTTCAGCACCTGTGATTTTTCCATCCACTGTTTTTATTTTCCCCTCTAAAATTTTCCGTTTTAAAGTAGGGTAAGAGACACCCAATTTTACGCAAGCGTCTTTGAGGTTGTACAGCGCCCAAGTCTCAAATGCTCGTTTAGCTCCCTTTTCAGCAGCCTTAGCTAGCAATTCTTCTAGCTCAAAATCTTCTAGTGTATAAGTCATAATTTATCCTCAAATAAAAAAAGCCACCTAATTGGTGGCTTTATTACATAATTTGTTTGCATATTAAATTTATCTTTCAAAAGGCGGTATGCTTATTTTGGTATGATATTTTAATGAACCTACAGAATATGCAACACTAATAAAATAATCACCTAGCTCATCAAATTCATCAGAATTTGATATTTGAAATGAATCTTTATACTTAGGGGGGATAACACCCTTACTAGCTAATTCCACAAATGAATCAACTGAAGGTACCAGTTCGAATAAGTCCTCATTATTACCAACTATATCGACTGATAGCTCTTTATCTAAGGTGTTTTCAATAGTTAGCATGGTAGATGTATATGTGATTTTAAGTGGTTGGTTTTGAGATTTAATCATTTCAAACTCCTATTAAATTTAAAGTGTAAATAAATTCATATTAACACACATCATTCAAAAAGGAATATCCCCACTATAGTCCGTATAGTTGTCATTGCCTTGACTTGACTGTTGCCCTTGCTCGCTGCGACCACCTACCATCTGCAAAGTGCCGTTAAAACCCTGAACGATAATTTCAGTCGTATAGCGCTCAACTCCCTGTTGGTCTTGCCACTTACGAGTTTGTAACTGCCCTTCAACGTACACCTGCGAGCCTTTCTTCAAGTACTTCTCGGCGATTTCAGCCAATTTGCCGAATATTACTACCCTATGCCACTCAGTCTTTGACTTTTCCTCGCCTGTTTGCTTATCTCGCCAAGTTTCACTTGTGGCCAGATTCAATGTAGCAATAGGGTCGCCACTTTGTGTACGTCTTATTTCAGGGTCTTGCCCCAAGTTGCCAAGGATAATACATTTATTCACGCCTTTACTTGCCATGTTTTGCCTCTAATTTAAAATTTCAATTTGATTATAATCAAACTCAATTAGTTCATCGTACTCATCAAAAAAATGAGATGCAATTTCAAATGACTCGTGTTTCATGTGATAATAGATAAAATCATAAACACAATTATTGTCATCATAGTAATCCGCATCTAAATCTAACTCGACAATCATCTTATTGATTTCATCTAAAACATCAGATTTATTATTAATAAAGTAACCAAGTGGACTATCAAAATCAGCTTTTGCTTTAAACAAAGCATCTTTTACTTGTGATTTCTTTAAGCAACCAATTTCATATCCAGCACAGTTGTAACCATTTTGCGTCTGCCATACAATCATAGAAATTAAAGACTCGATTGAAGTAGCAATATCACCCTCAAATATGAATAAATCATAATCATTCTTAAGCTGGGTTATTTCCATGATTAACCTCCTCAAATATCTCTTTCATCAATTCATCAAAGCTTTTTCTGCGATTATCTAAATCAAAGTCGCTAGGCTCTGACCACTCGCCGCTTTCTGGTAAAGCGTTCAAATAATCCTCGCAACGCTTCATAAACTCTGGCTCTTGTGGGTTACGTCCGCATTCAACGCCACTCAGATAGCTTGTTCTAACATTTAAATCTTTAGCCATTTCACCTAGTAGGACATTTTTACGTATGCGTAAGGCTCGAATTTTCTTACCCCATTCGGTAAGACTACCTCCAAAGTTATAAAGGTGCGCATTTCTTAAATCGCTCATAGTTACCTCAAAATTTAGATATAAAAAAAGCGCCATTGGCGCCGTTTCTGTTACTTTTTTAGATTATTTTTCAACACAATAAACAAAATAACTCCGATTATAATTTTTACTAATAGCATTAATCGTTCGCTCCTTTGCTGTTTCACAACTAGCCACTGAATCAAATTCAATGTTGTGGATTGTGTCTTGGTTATTTCCTAAACCCAATAACATGATGATTAGAATTGTTTTCATCGTTTCACCTCTTTAAATAACCAAACCTTAATAACATTCTTTTTTGTTCTTGAATTACAAAAAAAGTCATTAATGGCTTTATCCTCATAAAATGATGTTTGAGCAATGTTAAAAACGCTAGTATTTAAGTGATTGGCAATCCCCTTTAGAATTTCATCACTTGAATAATCAAAACGTTCAACTTCATAACATGGCAATTTAACAATAATGTCATCATCGATTAATGCTGTGCGACTTGGAATGATTAGTTCCAAATTGTAATTAACCCAATTAACCAATTCATCAGCTCTTAAAAACAAATTTAAAAATTTAATTAGCCCATAAATTGGTATTACAGTGATAAATAAAAATAAAAGATACAAATAGAACAACAATGTAAAGCACAAGCCCGAGCACAAAACCCTTAACCTAAACAATCGAACAAAATTATAGAAGTATTGCATAGTCACACCTCTTAACCCATAAAACTTCTTGTTTAACTTTGGTACCGCGATACGCACTAATGCGTGATGTCTTAGTGAACTTGTCAAATCCATTTAATAAGTCGTTGTACAATTCAGATTCATAGCCACTAATCACAACAGAACCCTTCAACTGCTTAGCTAACTGCAATAGTTCGACATGCTCTGACTCAGTCATCTCATGGTCGCATCTGCGATTAGTCATTACTCGAGTCGAGTGCAAATAGGGTGGGTCTAAGTAATGCAATGTTTCTGACGTATCGTGTTTTTTTATCACATCGATAGCGTTTTTATTTTCGATAATTACCCCTTGTAATCTTTCGGCTACAGATTGAAAATTGCTAGGGAACCTCGCCCAAAGGTGCGCTGGAGTCGCATACGCACGTTTACTGTCACATCTAAAACCTGACGCGCCTTTACTGCCACTCGCACTGCCAAAACCCATGCAAGCGCGAATAACAAAACGTCTGGCCAATTCGATTGGCTCGTCTGCATCATCATAGGCATGTAAAAACTCAGCTCGTGAGTAAGGAGTCAAAGCGCATAATTCAGTTAATTTATTTCTACTAGCTTCATCACGTAGCACCTGAAAGAAATTGACTACATCAGATGACAAATCATTGTAGACTTCTGAGTATGAACGTTCTTTTTGAAGTAAAACATTAGCTGCGCCGCCGAAAGGCTCAACGTAAATTCGGTGTTCTGGAAAGTGACCGATAATCCACTTAGCCAATCTAAACTTGCCACCGTGGTACCTGACTGCAGGATGCTTCATTCATCCTCCTTATCTTTCTTTGTAACAATCGATTCGCTTTCAATGACAAAACCAATAATTTTGCCTACATCAATACAACCAGCGATTGCCGCGACTTCTTTTAAATCGAATTTCTTACCTTTTTGCTGAACCTCGCTATATAAGCTGACCAATGGTGTTTGACTTAAATCGAGGTAATCATGAAAGCCCCAATTTTTATCAATATCCTCATAAATTAGTTTCAAGCCGCCCTCGGTAAAAGTGCCGTCATCAATCAAGTTTTGGTGATACTGTTTAAATTGCTCAAAGCTCATTTCTATTTTTAAAATCATCAATTCCCCCAAATCACAGGCATAAAAAAAGCCCATAAGGGCATACGGTGAAGCGCATAAGACTGTATTTATACGCTAGGGTGGTTAGAGTTGTTCTTCGAATGTGCGGTATTCTATGGCATTAGGATAATCTTTACTCAATGATTCTTCAGGAGAGTAAAAATCTGAATGACAAAGACCGTATTCGTCTCTATAAATCGCATAATGCCAAATCTTGGTTTTGATTTCTTCGAGTTTGAAAAGTCCTACGTTTTCATGCTGAGATAATTCTCCCTTGATACATTCACGAAGAATTACATCAGCCTCGTAGTATCCTATGAACTCATATTCTTTGCCGTCTTTCATTACTATGTCACAGTTTTTGAAATTAGCTTGTTCAGGTACTAAGCGATACTTTTTGCTGTCGATTTCGATTGTTTCCATTTTTTGCTCCTGTTTTTTGAATAGGTGGGTTAGGTTTATGCAATCATCAAAGTATTCAATTTGGCGTGAGGATCGATATTTTTTACCTATCCCATAATAATTGTGAATGCCTTGATACTCACCATTTAGTTTTTCCCTTAACAAATCTAAATCAATTTCATCAGAATATTCAACAAACCATTTTTCAGGCAAATTGTCGAGAGTATATAAGAATAAATGTGTTACGTTTTCTAAATGCTTAACGTATTCAAAATAATCTGTACAACAAATGCATGTATTGGATTTAACGGCGTAATATTTACAAATCTTATCAACTCCGTTTTCATAATAAAATTCATATTCTTTATTTAAAGCCTTATTTAACTTATCTAAATCAATATGATTTTTATCATCAGGTAATTCAACATACCAACCGATTTTGGGTAATTCAGTCATTTTATGTCTCCATCGCTTGTTTGATTAGCATGTCGATTTCTTCTGGGGTTTCTTTTACTGCTGAATAATCGTTAGCTTGCATTTCTGATGTGACTAACTGAGTATAACTTTCACGGCTAAATTTGACATAAGAAACGATATGATTAACATTCACTCTCATCTTTGCATCTTCGTGTGTACCTGTTGTTAACGTGATAAACATAACTACTCCCAATTTTTGACATTAAAAAACCCCTTTCGGGGCTAGTGGTTATACTGGAATACCGTCATCTTGGTCTTGCATTGCGTTCTGCAAGTCGCATTTATGCAAGCTATAAGCTTCACTGGCTTTGTCTAAATGCTCAGACGAATTGGCAAAAATAGCAGCCGCTTTGCTGTAGATTTTGTCTAGCGTTGGAATGTCGCCAATCGTGATGATATGCTCACAGAATTTTAATAGGCGGTCATCAAGATTGATTTCCTCCACAACAGTTTGAGTTTCGTGGTCGATAACATCAGAAGTTACTCCAGTCAGCAATTCATCAACTGATTTTGTTTTGTTGACTGTTTCAGCTCGTGGGGTTACATCCTTGATTTCGTTACTTTCTGGCTCAAGTTCGTCTGGAGTGTAAACACCAAGCAATACTTCAGGGCAATGTAATCTCGCCCAGCGTTTAACTGCTAAGTACGCTAATTGCTGTTTAGGGTCACTCGCCCACAATGTTGAGTTACGCACCTGTGCTTGGCTTAAAAGTAACTCAAGCACTCGCGGCTCGCTTTCGCCTTTCATAGTTGCAGAGACTCGAACACCTAATCCTCTTTCATCAGCCAAAGCCCAACCAGGCGCAATATATTTATTCCCTTTTTGAGACATTTTTTCAACAAAGTTACCGATTACTTTCTGCCAATTTCCAAACCATTCATAATTAATTCGGTCTTTTGTTGGCGACATTGAATTAATTAGAGCGTTTACGAGTTGAGCCTCATAACCCAAAGTACCATTAATTAAATGGGTCTTTTGTGCTACGACAAATGGGTCCATTCCCCAACGCATAGCTTGCATTGCAATAGCCATACAGTCAGATGGATTACCCATTAAATGAGTAGGCAGTGTAGCTTTTCCTGAAGCCATAATTTCAGCAAATCTTTGCAATTCACCGAAGTTGGACGGCATAAACATGCTCATTGCAGTACCTTGAGTTTGTGTTGTTACGTTATTCATATTTTCTCCTAGCCGAGTACGGCATTGTTAATTCTTCAATATCAAACCAAGCATTATTTTGCTTAGCTTCTGAAAGTGTTCTTAAGTTTTGACGCCACAGCATTGAGCCTGCGTCTTTCCAATCCTGCTCAAGTTCAAATACTCGAACAGGGTATTTGCCGCCGTTAATGGTTTCACTGACAGCTAAGAAAACGAATCTTGGCCATTCGCCAAAGATTTCATGGTAGCCGTGCGAGTAGTAAGCGTCTTGAACGTGATAGCGATAGTCCTCAACGCTGTACATAAAACGATTAATATCAGCTGTTTTCTTAACATCCAGTATTATTGGCGCGTTCTCAATTTGACGGTCAAAGCGAGCTCGACAGGTTTCTCCTGTTTCTTCGTCTTGCCAATAAATCGAACGCTCACTATGCCCCTGAGCTTCTAACAATTTCTTAGCAACTGGATGAGCGAATACAGAATCGCGCATCAGCATCAATTTCTTGTATTCCTCATCAGTCATGATTGTTATGCCGGCTTGCTGGTGCTCCTTGATGAATTCGGCTTCTTCCTGTCTACCTGCTTTGGTCATGCGATTGACTTTTGGTGCAAAAACGAATCGGCTTTCAAACTCATCAGGCTCAAGTAGCAAGCAGTGAAGCGCTGTACCCATGTCAAAAGCCTTTAGCCTGTCAGTATCAACAGGCGCTTTCTTGTTCCATAAATAGACGCTTGGGGATACCGCAATCAAATCTAGCTGCGACTTGGATATGCCCTCGCTTGAGTGATACTCCTCGTTTGACAAATTGTCATAGATACCAGTTTTCATGCCGACTCCATTTTGAATTCGCTGAAATCTTTCTTAGCTTTGAAATCAGCTAGTTTAGATGTGAATTCATCATGTAGTTGACGAATCTCAAGCGGATAACTATCAAGCGATTCACCTATTGAACTTTCGATTGCCTCAGTAAGATTCACGGCTATTTCTTCCGAGCGATTCTCGATGATTCGCTCATCATTGATTTTCATTAGCATGATTCCCCCTCGCTAATTAAACATTCTGGACGCTCAAAACCTGATTTTTCGAGCGTGTTTACAACAGTATTAACTCGACAAATGATGTAATCGCCTGTTTTGAGTGCCTGAATGAAATTTGCGTGCTTTGATTTATCGTAAATTACAATCATAGGCCTACTCCTAAAAGTAAAAGAGCTAGATTCAACCAAGACGCAGTCGCACTGGCGACCGCAAGGGATAGGACGATATCTCTAATCATGTGTTCACCTTGTGATGCAGATACAAATCAAACATGTCCGCAAAACCCTCATCAGTGTTAGAGAAAGGATGAAGACCGCCATTTAAAAACAAATAAAGGAACTGTTTATCAATTTTGAATTTCATAAGTACCTCAATAATTTACTGTTACATGAGCTACTTCACCTTTAACGATAGCCTTTAGAATCTTGACTGCTGTGTCATAATCCAGACCTTGATCTTCCAAACTTACGACTGCCGCGCGGTTTATCGTCCTCCGGTGGTCTTCATTAGCCTTTCTAGCATCCTCGGCTTCTTTCTCTGCTTTTTCTTTAGCTAACCGAGCATTTTCAGCATCCTCTTGCTCTTTTTTGAGTCGAGCAATTTCGGCTTGCGCCTTTTTATTAGCCTCATCAATTGCTTCTTGAGTCTTTCTTTCAGTTTCAGCCGCCTTTTGTTGAGCACGCAACTTATCATTTTCAGCTTCTTGAATTTTTAAATCAGCTTGATATTTAGCTTCAGCTCTAGCTTTATCTTCTGCTTCTCGTTGTAACTTTTCTTCAGCTGCTTTCTTATCCTGTTCAGCTTTTACTCTTTCTTGTTCACGTTTCAAGTCGAAAAGCTCGTTCATTTGGAGTGCCTCTTCATGACAACGCTCAATTTCTTTTTTCAGCTCCTCAGCCTCTTTCTTGGCTTTTTCTTCCGCTTTTTTGCGTTCCTCTTCGGCTTCATAAGCGGTTAAAGGCGCACGCACGGCAATCGCTAATTCCTCAAATTTATCTTTGAAGAAATTACGTGTTGTATCAACTTTCTTCGGTAGAAGTTTCAATTCAGCTGCCTCAGCTTTGCCGATTTCTTCCATTTTTGCCTTAATCTTTCGGATTAAAGCCGCTTGAGCGCGACACTCAGCACGACCTTTAGCCGTGTTCATATCAAATACAAGCGAACTAAAATGATCCTTAACTCTGCTTAAAATGATTTCAGCTTCGTTATTCTCATTTTTGAATACGTCCAATGCTGTTTTTTGCTCCGGCAAAACAGTTAATGCTTGGACGATATCAACTTCGTTAATCTCAACCGTTTCCAAATTAGAAACAGTTGCGTTTGTTTCAATAGTTTCAGTAGTCATAATTTGCTCCAATAAAAAAGCCCTCGGTGTGAGGGCTGTAAATTAATCGTCTATGTAATCCCAATTATCGTCATACCCATATTCTTTAGGGTCTTCATCTGGGTGTTTAATTTTGAATGCAAACGCAGTCCATTTTTTCTTGTCTTGTTCAGATTGTTCTGACCATGATGGTGCAATATCTTGTTCTAGCATATTGCCGTTTTGGATAGTATAAGTTCCACAATTTGAGCCTAAATCTTCATCTGCAAATTTGGCTGTGATTTTTTCATCAGGGAATTTTAATGAAAGCGCTTCGATTATTTTTAATGGGTGAGCCCATGCGGTATCGAAAGTTACACTCGTCGGCGTATTCTTCTCAAGAGCTTGGTCATATGCATTCCATTTGGTATCCCAATTTTTAATTTTCCATTCATACCAATTGTAATAACCAGTCTCTTTCTTTGCTTGTACAGAAAGCATTATTTCAGCTACTTGCTTTTGAGTGTATTCATTCTTTAGCAAATACTCTTCAGTTATCACGCCCTTAAAAACACCTTTTGCATGAGGTGTAATACTCCCAGAGGCTGTATTTTCTAGTATTTCAGGCATCTTTAGCACATTATTAAAGTCAACAAACCCCTCGTCATTTAAAAGAGATTGGATAACTACTTCGCTAGATTCAATAATATTTTTAACATGATTTGGCATGCTGGTCTCCTTATTTTAGGCGAAAAAAAACCGCCTCGAGGGCGGTTCGTTTGATTATGCAAATACTGATTTTTGGTACCAACCCAACCGATTAATCTCGTTTGCATTGATAATGTAATTTGGAATAGGGCGATCACTTTTAATTCTCGCTTCTGGTCTTACTGTGTCTCTTAACGCTAAATCAGCAAGCTGAACAGCTTTCTCAACTCTATCAACTTGCTTCTGTGATTTGTGCTTGAATAGCGCGTCTGCTTTTTTAGCATCTCGTTTCAAGCGAGCCTTAGATTTTAGCTTCATTCCAAACCCCTTTGTATTTCATGCTTGAATCAATATTTCGCCAAGTTTTATCAGATAGAACCGCAATTCGTTTGCAGTTTCTTGTATTTGTATCTGTAACTTTATACAGGCATAAAATAGTTTTTCGCATCGATTTTAGCTTTGATGCTGCTTTCTTGGCTGCTGTAACATTATCAGCAGCAATTAGAGTACCTTTCTCAGCTCTACCCATGTAGTCGATTACTTCTTCAATATAAAAGTTATTCATATAAATCCCCATTAAAAAGCCCACCGAAGTGGGCCAACAAAAAATACTAACAGCGAACTAATCACCAACCCCCGTCAATGATTATCTAAATACACTCATAAATGCATTTACATAAGCATGACTTTTATCACAATTAAAGTGCCTGGTTATTTATGCACATCAGGCGGCTGTGCTATCCTCAAGATCCCAACAACCTTAGAGGAAAATTATTATGGAAACTAATGTAGAACTTAAAAAAAATATTGAAGAGCTAACTCTTAAAATTGATGCTTTAGAATTAATGAATGTGCAAATGGTGAATATATTGACTGTAGCTTTTCCAGAATTTAAATTAAATGTTCAAAAATCACTGAAAAGTAATTTAAGCATTAATCAAAGCTCACCAACCGCACAACAAGCGATCAATCATTTAATTGAGAGGCTAGACTCTATCACTAAGATTATTGATTCCTAGTGCATAAATAACTCCAGTGCTTTTAATGGTGCTGGAGGTTTCTGCTTGTGCAACTTGACAGCACTTACAGCAAATTTTTGTTGCCTCAATTTCTTCAAGCAACTTTCTTAGCTCACTTATATCAAGGGTTAATACTAATTTTGCTACTTGAGTTTGATCTTCCATAGTCACCTCAATATAAATTGGTTATACAACACACGCACCATGCGTATGCTCAAGCACTTAGCCGAAGCCCAGCCGGTAGATCTCACCGTTGTTAAACTGTTATACGATTTGTTAAAGAGCGAAAGCAGTGGGTTGCTTTATGCTATGAATAGTACATTATGTATTTATATAAGTAAATACATAATGTACTAATTTATTGTAAATTTAATACATGTTGTTTTATTTAATTGATTTGTATATGATTTGAGTATTGAGGAATTTTTGTAAACGTGAGTTAGATCACGAATTTTTGAGGGCGGTGGGGAATTGTGGACATAAAAAAACCACCGTGTGTAGGTGGCTATACTAAATTAATTCAAAAATACAAATTCCATAATTTAAGCATCATCACTTCCTGCTTTTGGCGTATTATCAACACTCATATCTTCTATTACTAATGTTTGACCTGTGTTTATTTTTGAGACGGTTGATTGGGATACACCCAAAATGACGGCTATTTTTTCTTGAGTTATTGGGTACTTAGATAACTTTTCAACGGCTTCTTCTCTAGATAAATTAGTATCAGGGGTAAGTGTGATATTAATTCCGTCCTCATAAACATCATGACGACCTTTTTGAGTAACAGAATAATTTTCTTTGTCTTGTATATCTATCAAACTCCCATCTTTTAATGAAGCAGACTTTACATCGCGGTCATACAATTCACTAACTTTTTTTTTCATTTCTTGTTTTGTTTGGTTCGTAATTTTTTCAGGTTTAATTGATTTTGTTGCGGGTAAATCATCATTTTGTTCGTTGCTCATATTTATTACTCCTTAGACAGTTTTAGTATACAAACAAACATTAACCTAACTATTTATATTTGTTATTAACTCATATAAATTGAATTTTAAATCTCATTGTCAAACTAAAGAATCAAAGAGAAATTCACAGTCCTATTAATAATTTCAGCCTCATCAAGATCTGCTTCTTCTGGGTTATACGCTGATTTATCAATTTCTAATTGATTTATTTATTAAATAAAGTCATGAAAGCAGGTTTTCCTGTAATTGCTAATACACCTATGAAACCAGCGACTAAAAACAAAGATACGATAAAAATTTTAAATCTTATACTACAGGAGTCGTTATCTTTGTAAAAATAATAGGCCTCTTTAATACAACGAGTAATAGCGATGTAAGCAAATAGAAGATAGCCAAAAACTGAAGCCATGGCTAGAACTATATAATTTTCAAACAAAGTAAAATAAAGGAACAAAAAACCAGCACAAATAACACCAAAAGAAACCATCTCAGATGCGCGTAAAGCTATAAAGTCTAGTAAATTTTGGTTTTTATATTTTCCTTGAATCATTTTTTGTCCTTTATTCCATTTAGTTACCCCCCCCCC
>NZ_FOHV01000013.1 GCF_900111395.1 Thorsellia anophelis DSM 18579
GGGATTACTCAGAGCATGAGTCGTAGAGGTAATTGCTGGGATAATGCTGTCCAAGAGCGCTTCTTTAGGAACATTAAATTTGAATACTTGGATGATTTAAGCTTTATTAACCATCAAGCAGTAGATGATGCTGTGGGGCGTTATATTAGATATTACAACAACATTAGGATTAACTCTGCAATTGGCTACATGACGCCATTACAAAAAAGAAGAGAATTACTAAAAACAGGCTAAAAAACCTTACAAAAAAACTTGACCATTACACTTGGGAAGAAATTAGTAACTGGTCAGAACTAACAGCTACTCTAATTACTAATCAACTTTACCCCGGTTCTATAATAGAGCCAAGTCTTGTTTTTACTGGTCTTAGAACGGCTGCGTTAAAAATTCCTGAAGAGGCAACTGGAAAACGAATCGGCTTTATTTATAAAGCTCATGCTAAGCATGGTGTACCATTTATTGGCTCTACCATTAAAGTGTGGGATTTAAATTATCATTTTGCACAAGAACCACCAGATAAAGGCGCTTCGGCCCAATTTCCAAATGAAGGAAGTAAAACATTTTTAATTACAGGTCCCAAAGCTGGAGGGATTGTTCAACCAAAAATTGTACCGCCGGTAATTGAATCACTGCGAATTACTGGTGAATTTGCGCTCGAGAAACAGTTAAAAGCTGATTATAATTTTATCTCAAATGGAGATGATAATGCAGAGGATAGGTCCCTTTTTTGGTGGGGGGGTGAGGGGACAACGGCCTCTTTAGCAAATACAAATATTAATTCTGGTAGTCTTGATTCTCTTTCTGAAGTTTTAACAGAATCTCATTTAGGGCAGGTGCTAGAAGTATCTGTCTTGCCGATAAAATTAGAGAGCAACCAGTTAATACGAGGACAGGTTGTCACTGTTACAACGCGAGATGAGAATAATGACATACAATATGCGCCAACTTTATCTGAGTTAAGTATTGTTAGTCGATTTACTGAAGCTGAAGGTATTGTCGTTAATGATCTAATTTATGGTCAGTATAAAATGCAATTTGGAACTGATCAGGAAGATATCTCTCTTTATGAATGGCGAAGCGCTTTAACAAATGACATTATTCAAGCTGGTCCCACATTACCGGCTAGAGCTAATGCAGGTTCACAGGGACTCACTTCTCCATTAATACTAACTTCAGATTTAGTCGGAGACCATTTGGTTCTGACCATTTTTCCTCTTGATGGTAAAGAACTAAAGGGGCAACCAAGAAGTGTCAGCACTACAAACATTCAACCTTTACCTCGAGTGGATAATTTAACAATTATTTATGATACAACAGAGACAAATGAACCACCACCACTTGGGTTAGAAGTTAATCAAGTTATCCGCGGTACCTATGAGTTTACCAGTTATACCCAAGCTGAAGATCGTTCACTTTATAATTGGGAAGTTGGTGATGATGAACTGATTCAAAATGGTACCGCACAAAATGGTACTATACCAGCTATTCAAATTCAGCCTGAATATGTAGGTAAATCTATTCGTTTGATTATTAATGCCGTTGATAGCGTTAATCGTATTGGAAATCTTGAAAATGTGTCAACTGATATTGTTAAGCAGTTACAACCAGAAGTGAGTGATCTTAGAATTATTTATTTAGATGATAATGATGTATTTTTAGTCGATCATGCTATAAAAGGCCAGTATAGATTTATTCCTGTGGATAGTTCTACTGATAATTCAAGCTATGCATGGCAAATAAAAGCAACTGGAGCCATCCTAGAAAGTGGTGAAACAACGAGTGAAAATGGATTAGGGCAAACTCCAGAGTTTATCGCTCCATTAAGCGCTGCGGGTGAGGTACTTACCCTTATTATTTATCCTAAAGATAGTTCAGGTAGAGATGGTCAGCCTCAAACAGCTGATTCTTTAATTGTAGATTATCTTTATCCTATTATAACAGATATAGGACTTATTTATCCTCGCAATATGCCAGACGGATTAATTTCAGTTGGACAACGATTAGGTGGTTTTTATAGCATTAATGAAGGTGAAAATCCTTTTGATAAATCTGAGTATGAATGGAAAGTTATTGGTTCAGGAGTGGTATTAGGTAAAGGTCAAACAACTAAACCTCCTGCTGATCCTTTAGGATATATCTCTCCAGTTGTTGTTCCTGCACATGCACTAGGAGACGTGATTCAACTCACCGTTGTGCCAATTGATACAAAAGGAATACGAGGTAGAGAAAGGACAGTTCAAACTGGTGAGATACAATACTTATTCCCTTATATTGATCAGCTAGCGTTTATTAATGGTAATCAAGATAATTTTGAAGAGGTTGAATATCGAGTTGGCCAATCTCTTGCGGCCACATACCGTTTTCATTCTAGTATTAATAGTCCTGATAATTCAATCTACGAATGGTCATTAGTCAATCAGAATGAAGTTTTAAAAACAGGCGATACAACAAGATTCCCAACTGGGCAGGGTTTGGTAACAGAGTTTATCATCCCAATAGAAGCAATTGGAGATATTCTTAGATTAACTGTATTTCCTTTTGATGGTAATGGATTAGACGGGCCAGAGAATGAAATTGATACGACAGAGATTCTCTACCAAATTCCCGAAATTAGTAATTTAAGAGTTGATTATATTAGCTTTGATAATCTTAATCCTCCAGGTGAAAATTCTGTATTTAGAGCGAGTTATCAATTTATTGGTATAGAGGGTACAACCGATATGTCCACTTATCGCTGGATGATTTATTCAACAGACGAAACGCTTCGAGAAACAATTGTAGAAGGTGCGTCAGTTGTAGATGAATCTCGAGGGTTAAGCTTTATCCCTGACTTACCTATGGAACCTAGATTTTCAGGGAAAGTATTAGAACTCAAAATTTTGCCTATCGATTCTAATGGAAAAAATGGAATAGAATACTCACATATTATAGGATCTACTGACTATATAGCGCCGCAAGTGAAGGATGTTTTTGGGCAGATTATGGATGCGAATTCTCAATTCCCAACTTTGGCAGGTCGTTATGAATTTATTCCAGGAACTAACGCTCTTGATAACTCAACGTTTCAGTGGGTGCTGAGCTCAACAGATGAAGTTTTATTAGAAGGGCAGACTGTTCGTTTAAATGGATTAAGAATTGCAGCTATACCAGGGTTGAATATTCGGCGCTCAATGATAGGTGATACCGTTATTTTACGAGTCACACCAGTTGACGGGCTGGGTGAATCAGGAACAACACGAACACACCCTATTTTTATAGATAGTGGACCATAACCCAGAATACACTTTTATAGCTAGTTATCTTATATTAATATCATGTTGTTTACTTAATACAAATCAAGATGCAGGCTTTGGTATCATTAGGCTCTACTAAATTAATGTGAGTGATATCAATTCCTGCAGATTGAAATAATTTGAGTATATTGAAACTATAGGATGTATTTGAATGCTTAGTCACAATAGAATCGATTTGATTTTCAATATGGGCTCTTAACCAAAATATATTCTATGATTGAATTAATAAGGAATAACGAGTTTTAATCAACAATTCAATTACTCATCACGAGTATGATGGTGCGAAGTTTTTTCTCATAAGTCGATTCAATTTTTTGCTATCAAGTTTCCCAATTTTAGAAAGCAGAGGTTTTTCCTTCAGGCTGTTCATTTAAACTAATCTGAATTTTAAATGATTTTTTACTTAACCTGAATTACTAATAGATTAAATTAAATTAGAACTATTGGTTATCCATCAATATATTATTCATACATCATTGTTTTAGTAAATTGAAACAAGGAGACGTATGAAACCTATTAATATCCCCCAACTTATCGATGAGCCTCCACATTTTTTATTATGGAGTGCGGATGAAATGGCGCCAATTATGATTGGACTTGTAATTGGCATCATTCTTAATCAAGCTCTTATTTTAACTATTGTCGGTTTGCTTATCACCAAAATATATAGACGTTACCGCAATGGTAAGCCAGATGGATATTTGCTTCATCTTATCTACTGGATTGGTCTATTGCCCTCTCGAGCGAACACGATTCCTAACCCCTTTACGCGCAGGTATTTGCCATGAAATTTTTTAAACTTGCGACTAACTGGCAATCTTTGAATTTAGAAAACCGATACCTAAAAGTGATTATTTTGTTTCTATTTACCTGTTTGATACTGCTCTGCATTATGAATTTCAATAAAGAAGTCATAGTGACATTAGTACCTCCTAATTTAAGTCATGACGTGACAGTTAAAAAAACGACAGCGTCTAAGACCTATCTCAGTTCTTGGGCACTTTATTTTGCAGATTTAATTGGCAATGTGAGTCCAGGTAATGTGACCTTCATAGAACAAGCTATCTCACCGATGCTTGCTCCTGAAATTTATCAGTTAGTTATCGATGTACTTCTTATGCAAACTCAACAAATACAAGATGACAATGTCACATTAAGTTTTCAACCGAGGCAAATAGAAACTGAGGAAAATTCAGATAAGATTTTCGTGACAGGCTATTCTTTTATTTCAGGGCTTGCAGGTAAAGTCCAAAGAGAATTACGAACCTATGAATTTATTATCCAAATTAACCAATATGCTCCTACATTGATTTGGATGGATACCTATGAAGGCCAACCAAAACTAAATTCGAAAGTAAAGGGATAGCCTAATTAAAAAATAATATTACGCAATATTGTTAGACAATTAACCAAACAAGAAAGGAATCTTTTATGACCAATACAACTATTAGCATGTTTATTCAAACTCGATTAAGGATAAACCATTATCCCACCTATCGCGCTTTAAAAGCTAATTTAAAGCGTGGTTTATTTAGCATAATAATAGCATCCCATCTACCAATACAAGCTCATGCAGATATACTTGAGCCGATTGCACAAATATCAGAATACGTCCTTAGCGACGAAGTCATGTCTGAACGTGCGGAAAAGTTAAACGTTGAAGAATCAAATCTCAATACTGAAGATGGAGAGATAAATAGTATGAATAATATCGAGGTAGCAGACGGCGAAATGATTCATTTAGAAAATGTAGAAAACTCTTTGATGGATGAGAATATGGATGAGGGAAATGAGCAATTATTAAAACAAGATATACACATGGACAAAAATTCAGTTCAAATTGACGAGATAACAGATAATCATTATTTGGTTGAGCTAGGTGTGAATTTTTTGCTACCTATCGCTGTGAATCATCTCAATCGGATAGAAACACCTTTTATACAGCCCGAAATTAAAACGAGTAGTGAAGCAGTAATCGAAATTGAGGGGAATGTGCTTTATGTTTTAGTCAATCACAACGAACCTGTTTCTTTATTTATTACAGAATCAAATCAATCTCACCGAGCTATCTCTTTAACTCTAGTTGCTAAACGGATACCACCTCGAACTGTGACATTAGAGATACTGAATCTAGATAATATTGCCCATAAACAATGGACGACATATCCCAAAGACATTAAATCAAAAGATTATATCAGCAATCTGAAAACTATATTGACAGCTGTTGCAAGAAATGAATTACCAAGTGGCTACACACAAAGACGGACACAATTAACCCAAGACTTAGTTTTATGTTATCAACTAGGCGTTGATCATGGTTTATCCGATGCGATTACATTAATTGGCGAAGAGTTAATTGTTTATATCACTAAAGTTACAAATCTTACGCAAGAACAAGTTTCATTGAATGAAGCCTCTTGTAAAGGCTTCTTAGTCAAAGCGATTAGTTTTTTTCCTTATCAAAAATTACAACCAGGGCAGTCTACTGAGATGTTTGTGGTAACAAATCGAGCAAAATAAGACCTTTATTCAATACATTGAATCACTTTAACTAAGTAGATTTAATTCGGCCAATCATTAGGAAAATGATAATGAAACAGTTATGGGAAAATTTAAGTGATGCGCATAAACGCTTGATTGTTGTCATTAGTATGCTTGGCATCGTTGCAATATTCATTTATCTCATTATGCCAAGTCAACCATCTGATAATAAAATGCCTTCAGGACCAACGATAAAACACGTCTTAACTGATACCAATACACGTGAAATCAGTTTAAATAGTTTATCGGCTCAATTAAAAAGACTCGAGTTGATGAACGATCAATTAAAAAAAGAAGTCAATACACTATACCAAGAGACACAGTATTTAAAAAAAATCCAACATGAGACGCAAAAGCAAAATAAATCATTCGTTAACTCTGAGCAAACTGAAGTCATCTCTTCATCAGTACAAATACCACCTAACCCAGTTAAGGCTCAGTCCAAAGAGTTAATTGAAGAGAGTTCGCCAATATCACCAGAGAACATAATAATAAATAAGCCAGGCACAACGGTAGATTTTAATGATGATTCTGAGCTTAATAACTTAAGTTCAGATGCAAGAGCAATAAAAGCCACAGGGATTGCTAAAGATATCTTACCGGTATATCAATCAATTGAGCCAAACAGACGATTTTATGAGGCGATAGAGACCTCAGGCAATATAGTAGTAAATAATGGTATCCAGCCTACACCAAGCGCAATGGCAATCCGAACTATTTCAAAACCTGTGATAGAAATAGTCGAAGATAAACCTACTCCTGAATCTATTCGCCTTTTAGCGGGCTCTATAATCCAAGGTCGATTAATTACGGGCATGGATGCACCAACACATGATTCTGCCAAAAGAGAGCCATTTCCTGCTTTATTAAGGATACAAAAAGAAGCGATTTTACCTAATCGACATCGCAGTGATATACGAGAGTGTTTTTTAATTATGGGAGGGTATGGCGATTTAAGTTCAGAGCGAGCCTATTTAAGGGGTGAAACGCTCTCATGCGTTTTAGAAGATAACAATGTGATTGAAACGCCGCTAGAAGGGTATGCTGCTGGAGAAGATGGAAAAGCGGGTATTCGCGGGCGGTTAGTTTCAAAACAGGGTCAATTAGTGGCTAAATCAATGATGGCCGGATTTTTACAAGGGCTTTCAGGTGCATTTGATGTTAATCCAATTCAGGCGATACAGATGAATGATATAGGCAGAACGCCACTCTACCAAAGTGTATTGAGTAGTGATGCACTGCAAGGTGCTGCAATTAAAGGTACAGGAAAGGCGCTCGATAGGATTGCAAAATTCTATTTAGATATGGCTGAGAATATGTTTCCTGTGATTGAGATTGATGCTGCAAGAGAAATTGAAATTATAATTACTAAGGGTTTAGTACTATAGTTTTAAAAGACATGATTAATAACCTAACTAAGCGGTTTAAAAGTAACTGCTTATACTGATCAAAATTAAAGGAATGATGAACAAAATGAGAATGTTTCAGACAACAAGAATTAAAATAAAAATAGTATATTTAATAAGCCTCTGTTTGGGTGTCATTCTACTTGTTGGATGTAGTCAATTAGGAATAGGTCAAGCAGAGTATAGTTGTAGCGGCATGCCAAATGGTGTGAAGTGTCTTTCGGCAAGTGAGGTATATGCATTAACTGATACCCATGATTACACAACAAATAAGATAACCACAAGCAGGGATATTGAAGCATCACAGTTTCATCCACTCCTTGTTAATTCAGGAAATACCACACAATTATCTAAATCAGCAATGGCGTTTAGTAATTCGACTAGAACAGAGGCAAAAATTATGCGCATCTTGATCACGCCTTGGGAAGATGGTGAAGGGGATCTTCATCTTGGAGAATTTATTCTCACGGAAGTTGAACCTGCCAAATGGATTATCGGACAAGGGTATTGATTGTGATGTTGCTAGGCCATCAATTTTAATTCAACATGACATGGAGTGTTATATGCATATTTTAAACCAATTAAATTCTATGATAATTTTAGTACCGCGCAATAAAAACAACCATTCGCATAAGTACTTAAACCGGTTTTTAGGGCAAACATGCCTGCTTGCTCTATTTTCTGTGCTCTTTATAGAGCCTGCTTTTGCAGGATCTGGAGGAGATGCGTTTAGTGATGTATGGGACACATTAAAGGAATGGACACAAGGCACTTTAGGACGAATTGTCGCAGGGGCAATGGTGTTAGTCGGAATAGTGGGGGGGATTGCAAGGCAAAGTTTAATGGCATTTGCGCTTGGAATCGGTGGCGGAATGGGACTTTATAATACGCCAACAGTTGTTGAAAGCGTGATGTCTGCAACGCTACCTTTAGCATCTGAGTCAATTGGTTTGACTATTCCAGCAATTGCAATACTAATCACACCTTAATCGGCTTGCCAAAAAGACCTACATGGAGTGTAGGTCTTTTATTCTATAAGGATTTAGAATGATAAAACAAAATATAATTTTCAGCTTTTCATTATCTTCTTACTTAGGCATTAAATGCTTCATGATGAAAAAAATCCATCAGGTTATGATTAGCATGCTATTTCTAATTGCTCCTTTTTCGTTTGCAAGTGGAGTAATGAATCAACCCGTTATTGAAGATATGGTGCAAATAGGTCGGGGTATTCATGCCATATCGGACGGTGATTCTATTCGATATATGACGGAAAATGGTCGATTTATATTGGAAGGCACAATCTACGATCTTTGGCAACAGCGCTTATTGACTGGATATCAAGACATCCTAAGCGCTGTCAGCACGATTGATCTAAGTAAATTAGATTTTGATCTTACAGCACTGTCCCCTATAAAGCTTGGTAGTGGTAAGCGTGATGTAATTCTTTTTATTGATCCATACTGTCCGTATTGCCATCAACTTCTTAAAGAAGCCAATACACTAATAGCGGATTATACGTTTTGGGTGATTGCACTGCCTCTGTTAGGGGAGAAATCAATCAATGCAGTGAAATCACTTAATTGTCAGCCAAGTCAACAGGATGCACTAGAGCAATTATTAGCTAATGACATTTCACTAGAAAATGCTAACTGCGATAGTATTTTTCATTATGGCGTCATACAAAAACGGATGATTACCGCTCAAATATTTGGTATTGCATCTGTACCATTTATAATTAATCATCTTGGTCGCATTAAGCAAGGAATGCCTGAATCTTTAGCAAAGTGGTTAAAAGACACAAATGAATAAATTGATCACTCACAAAAGGCTTAGCCAATTTTTAAATGTCCTTGCTTATAATTCATCAGATAAACTCTTTTTTTTAAATGATCAGTATTTAGCATTTGGATTCATAGCAGAGCCCCTTTCAGGTGCTGAACAATCAACCGCTGATAGACTGAATGTATTACTTAATAGCGATTGGCCAAAAGATACGATAGTACAATTTTGCTTAATTGCTAATCCAAATATAAATCGAAAGCTTATTAATTTTAAGTCAATTAGATGTAGTCAAAAAGATAGACTTTTGCGTGCTGCAATCTCTGCTAGAAGTGAGTTTTTAAAACAAGGAGCAATTGCGCAATTAGATAAACATAGTCAATTAAAAGTTAGAGAGTTTAATTTATTAATCACATGTAAAATCCCAATAGAAAAATTATTGCCCTCTGATAAAGCTATGCAAAAAGCGAGTCAATTGCAAAAGGCAATGAATCAAACCTTAAAAACAATCGGTTTTGAGCATAAAGCTCTAAATGAATCCGATTATCTTGCTTATCTATCAGATTTAATTAATGTAGATAGACCTATACAAGACCATCCTAACTTAGCTGAAGAAGATAAACCACTGAATGAACAAGTCACTGATTATGACACTGCATTAACCGTATCTTATGATGGCCTTCAGCTAGGGACAAAAACCATCAAGACACTTTCATTTAAACGATTACCATCCAGAGTATATTTTGGTCATGCAGCTCATTATGCTGGAGATAAAATGACAGGCAGTCGAGGTATATTTGGCCGATTTTATTTAACTGCTACTTTACAGTTTCCTGATAGCGAAGCACAAATTGCGACACTTGAAACTAAAAGACAATGGGCGATTAATCAAGCTTATGGACCAATGCTCAAATTTGTTCCAATCCTTGCCCAAAAAAAACATGGATTTGATGTGCTATTTGAAGCCATTACAGCAGGCGATAGGCCATTAAAGTTAATGCTCAATTTGGTTTTAATTTCAGATAGTTCCAGCCAAGCAATTAGTGATGTATCAAATGCACGAACTTATTATAAAGAGCTAGGTTTTGAGCTCATGGAAGATAAATTTTTTTCATTACCGATTTGGTTAAATAGTT
This sequence comes from Thorsellia anophelis DSM 18579, assembly GCF_900111395.1. Classification (GTDB taxonomy): domain Bacteria; phylum Pseudomonadota; class Gammaproteobacteria; order Enterobacterales; family Thorselliaceae; genus Thorsellia; species Thorsellia anophelis. The sequence goes on from NZ_FOHV01000013.1 coordinate 10,159, forward strand.
TACCGTTTGTTGCTGATAAAAATGCGATCAAAGATTTATTTCGTTATAAAACATTAGCAACACAGCATGCAAGTGCATTATTGCCTATCTTTAGCGATTGGAAAGGTACTGGCACACCTGCCTTTAATTTGATTTCAAGAACAGGGCAATTAATGGATATGTCTTTATATGATTCAGGTAGTAATTTTAATTGTTGTATCGCAGCTCAATCTGGTTCAGGTAAATCTTTTTTAGTAAATGAAATGATTGCTTCTTACCTGGCTTTAGGTGGGCAGTGCTGGGTAATTGATGTTGGTCGTTCATATGAAAAATTGTGTGAATTGTTCGGTGGTACTTTTTTGCAATTTGGCAAATCTAGCCAAGTTGGTCTCAATCCTTTTGCAATCGTACAAGAATATGAAGAAGAAGCGGATATTTTAGTTGGATTAGTCAGTGCAATGGCCGCACCTACCGAAAAATTGACAGACTTTCAATCAGCTCATCTAAAACGAGAAATGCATCGTTTGTGGTTAAAAAAAGGAAGGGAGATGAAAGTTGATGATATTGCTGATGTGCTCAAAACACATGAAGATATTCGTATTCGGGATGTAGGTCAGCAGTTGTACCCCTTTACTGAGTCAGGAGAATATGGGCGTTTTTTTATGGGGACGGAGCACCTTAAATTTGATAGCCGATTTACAGTACTGGAGTTAGAGGAGTTAAAAGGTCGTAAAAACTTACAACAAGTTGTTTTACTTCAATTAATTTATCAGATTCAACAAGAAATGTATTTAGGCATTCGGGACCGACATAAAATTTTATTTATTGATGAAGCTTGGGATTTATTGACAAATGGTGATGTCGGTAAATTTATTGAGACGGGGTATCGTAGATTTAGAAAATATGGTGGTAGTGCTGTAACTGTCACTCAATCAGTCAATGATCTCTACAATAGCCCAACAGGTAAAGCAATTGTTGAAAATAGTGCCAATATGTATCTATTAGGTCAAAAAACAGAAACAGTAAACCAACTTAAAAAAGAAGGTCGCTTGCCCTTAAATGATGCAGGATATGAACTACTTAAAACAGTTCATACAGTAAGTGGTCTATATTCGGAAATTTTTTTCTTAACAGAGCGAGGGGCAGGGATAGGAAGACTTATGGTTGATCCATTTCATAAATTATTGTATTCCTCAAAAGCTGAAGATGTGATGGCAATTAAAATGCTAACGGATACGGGTATGAGTACAGAAAACGCTATTTTGACATTATTAAAACATACAAAATAACTAAAAATAAAGTTTACCGATGCCTTATCTTGTGCAGTAAGACGACTCGCTAAGGCTAAGTTATTTAGGTTCATTTTGTTCTAAGTGAGGTTGTAAAAATATGGTGGATATTAATACCCAAGAAAATACGCACACAATTATCTTAAATCATAGGTATAAAAAAGCAAAGAAACAGTTTATAAAAATTCGTAATAAGTATGCCAAATCGAATTCTATGGATAATCAAACTTTACACCACTTAATTTTTAAGAGCGCTAAGCTAAGACTTTCTATCATAATCAATAGGCAAAGCTTAAGTTTTTTATGTTTTGTTTTTAATCTTATTTTTCTTAGCATTTGGTTTTCTGATAACTCCATAATGCAGGATCAAAAAGAGCTCATGCCAGCAATTGCAATTGTTGATTATGTAGAGTTACTCGATTATTTTTATGAAACATTATCAGAAAATGAGATTGAAACTCATCTTTTGAACGTAAAGGCTCGACTAGAAAGCTTAACAGAACAAGGAATAATCATACTAGATGCGAGTTTAATACATGGTGCACCTAGAGATTACTATCTGCCAATACACTGGCTTGTACAACCTTATCTAAATTAAAAAAGAATATATGTTTCATTATGGCATTAATTGCATTGATATTACATGAATAGGGTAAGAACCAATGAATTTATTTATTAGATTAATCCCGCCAAAACTATTTTTACTAAAAATGGTTATCATAGGCAGCTTTATTATTCTGTTATTGGCTTACGTAAGTAAACGATACTTTATCGGCTTTGATAGCCAAGACGACAGGTGTATACCTCAATACAGTCTTTATCTTATAGATAAGTGGGATAAAAATCTTATCAAAAATAGATTCTATGCATTTCGAGCAACCAACTTAGAACCGCTTTATCAAGATGGCACAATTATGCTAAAACAACTCACAGGATTACCAGGAGATGAAGTTCAAGTAACGGAGAAATATGTCATGATTAATGATAAGCCGATTAATTTTGGTATGAATCTTGCAAGTAAACTCGGGATGAGACCTGATTATTTTATAAGAAACCTCACGATTGATTCGAAAGAATATTGGTTCAGTGGCATAAGTGAAACAAGTTTTGATTCTAGATATTTTGGCTCAGTGAAACAAATGGATATTATTGGCCGAGCGATTCCTTTATGGTAATTAAATTTCGTTACATCCGATGGTAAAAAGGATAAGTTTTTTTTAATCATTAGCATATACCCTACCTTTTTGTATCCTCTTTAATGAAATGCCCTTGCTTATAATGATTTTATTAAAAAGGAAAATTTGGAGGAATTAACACAATTTTAATTTAAGTGATTTGTATTTTTAGATCAAAATATTAGTCATTTATTGGGTAATTAAATACTATCCCATATCTTTAATTTATATTAAAATCAGAACAATGCTATTAGTTAATAATAATCATTTAAAATTAATTGTTTATATAATAATCTGAATATCACTATTCTTTTAATTAAAGAATTTTAATAAAAGTACGATATCACTACGGTATGTGGGATAAAAGATAGCAGCTATTAGTCTTTTTGATTCAATTAACAAGAACATATCTATTGTGATGTTATAGTATATAAACTGGCATGATAATTAATACAAATACAATGGCTTTAACAGCCATGCTTAACTTGAATAAAGCACAATCAGCACTCGGTACAGCGATTGAGAGGCTTTCTTCTGGAAAAAGAATTAATAGTGCTAAGGACGATCCTGCAGGTTTAGCTATTGCTAATCGATTCACATCAAATATATTAGGGCTCAGTCAAGCTCGAAAAAACACTTATGATGGTATTTCGATCATCCAAACAACGGAAGGTGCATTGGATGAAATTAATAACAATCTACAGCGCATCCGTGAAATATCAGTGCAAGCAGCTAATGGGTCAAATTCACAATCTGATCTAGATTCAATTCAAGCTGAAATAGATCAACGTCTAGCAGAGATTGATAGAATATCGAGTCAAACCCAATTCAATGGTATTAAAACGCTCAATAGTGATACTAAACTTAAACTACAAGTAGGTGCTAATGATGGCGATATCATTGAACTTGATTTATACAAAGCTAACGTTGAATCATTGGGATTAAAAGATTATAACGTTAATGGCGGTAAAAAAGGGGGAATGACTAACCCAACAATAGGTGTGACTCCTGTCGAAGTGTTTAAATCTCAGTTGCCAGCCGTTTCTGGAATACCAGGGATAACAGGCGTTTCTATCACAGGAATTGGTGGTGAAGATTTCGGCCTTACCTCTGGTTCCTTAGGTGTTAATAGTAATACACTTTTTGAAGCGGAAGGCAAATACTACATACAAATGAATACACCATTTAGAGCAGGCGCAGTGCCAAGTGATATTGCAGCAATAGAAGCGGCTGGACTTGAATTTGATACTGATTATTATATTCCTGTCGATCCAACCACGGGAGTAGATAAAGGTGGAATATTGACATTTGACTTTGATGGACAAAGTTTTTCCTTAGTTGATTTTGTCATTGATGTAAGTGGCAGTATGACACCTGATACCGTCCTTCCAACATCGTTAATTTCAACTGTTGATAATGCGATTAGTAAAATTGATATGATGAGAGGTAATTTAGGTGCAATGCATAACCGACTCGAATCAGTTATTAATACAACTAGCGTAACAATTGTTAATCTCTCAGCTGCAAGAAGTCGGATTGAAGATGCTGATTATGCCTTAGAAGTGTCGAATATGATCCGTGCCCAAATTTTACAACAAGCAGCGATAGCAGCCCTTGCACAAGCAAACCAAGTTCCTAATATGGTTTTGTCTTTATTAAAAAACATGTAATCATTAAATAATCTGTGCTATCTGTTTATTGAATAAAATCTTTTATGTTCGCTTGCACTGTTTAAAAATACTGAATTAATATTTTGATATACTGCTACAGTTAATGCTAAGAGGATTAGAGTTTAGCTAAAAGAAACCTATAGTAATATCACATTATTAATGAATTCAATTAATTATATGACTCTGTCTTATTAACTTCCCCCAATTTAAGTATCATAAGAAATGCTTCCCAAAAGCTGCCTACATCTATCCTGCGTGCCTGAAAATCTCGTCCTTCGGTAGTTTATTAACTATATTCCGAAAAGACAGTCATAACATCAAAATAGCATTAATCTTTTTCGCTAAAATCACCATTGTGTTTCCTTAAGCTAAAGAGTGTCATTCACTTAAATCTCACGTTAAGGAAAATATATGCTTCATCTTTGCAAATACACTAAATATTCAGCACAAACAGTATTAAAATTGATAATTCTTCATTTTTTATATATTCTGGCTCAGCTACAATCTTCAGCTAAATTACCTATCAATCCAGATAATCTGACTGGTCAATATGACATCAACAAAGACTTAATGAGCAACAGTAGTATGAGTATAGATTCAGGCATAGCGATAGTTAATAAGGTATTTGATCAACAAAAACGTGAATTAGGGTATTGGTTATCTGATAGTACTCCCCAAGTTAACAATTATAGTCCAACAAATTTATCAGATTCTCTCTCTTTTGATATGTTAGTTTCAGCTGGGATGAGTAACAGTTTACTGACTAAAATTTTTGAAGAAGCACATCATTACCAAGCGAATATAATTGTTAAAGGATTGCTACCAAATCAAACATTAATGCAAACGATGGCGTTTTGGCGACAATATGCAATCAAGCATACCCCACCTGTAAATATTTTCATTGACCCTACTGTATTTAATGCGCTACAGGCCAGGTTAGTTCCAATGTTGATTGCAAAAGTGAATGATAAACAAATTGCCACGGTTATAGGTGTCTATAGTGTGGATTGGTTCATGAAGAAAATAAAAACAAAAATAGAATATTTCGACCAAATATTGATGGGAAATGTGAGTGATCAATCCTGGTCAATTAATGATAGTTATGATTTTGGTCACCATGGGCCAAGTATGACTATTGTGGAAAGTGATTTGATAGAACAGATGCAATATAAATTAGCTCAAATTGATTGGGAAGATAAAAAAAAGCGTGCTTATGAAAATTTTTGGTTCAATTTACCTTTAAAAACTCTTCCTCCTGCATTGACATGTCAAACGCATTACATTGATCCAACAATTAAACTAAGTGAACCGCTACTTAATGAAAAAGGGGAAGTATTAGTTTCAAAAGGAATAGTGATTAATCCTCTCAGTTATCTGCCATTTAAACAACACTTGATTATTTTCAATCCTACTCGTAGCGTAGAAAAAGAACGTATTCATAAATATCTCAATAAGATTAAAAGTGAAAATATAATACAAAATCAGCGTGTTACCTTAATTGCAACAGATTTGTTACCCCAAACTGCTTGGCAAATGCTTAAAACGACAGAAGATGAATTTCGTATGCCCGTCTATCGTTTAACTGAAGCAGTTGAAGGGCGATTTAATATTATGACGACACCAACACTCATTGTACAGGAAGGTAATCAATTCAAAATTCAATCAGGCTGCTTATAGGTTAGATTAAAACGCCTACTTTAATTTTCTATTAGCACCATATTAAAAATATAAACATATAAATTATTCGAAGGAGTGATAAATTTATGAAGTGCGATTTAAAGCCTAGTTGTAAACTAAAAATGAGTTTACTGCTATCAATCCTATCCATCTATGGTGTTTTGTTTACACCAACTGCAATGTCTGAGGTTAATTTAACCTGTCATGATGCAAAGGTCTTTTCAAATAAACTCCTTACTGATATTTGTTGGTCTTGCTTATTTCCAATCAAAATTGCGGGGATCAATTTAACTGGTGGCAATGCCCCAAAAGGTGCATCTGATCGATCAGTATGCTTATGTGATGATGCTCTTGGACTGCCAACTCCTGGTCTGGTTACAAGTATGTGGGAACCAGCTAGGTTGATTGAATTAGTCAGAAAGCCAGGATGTTCCCCTACACTTGGAGGAATAACGCTACCATTAGGTCAATATAGGCAGCAAGGTACTCATGGTGAAGGGACTTATGATGCTGGTGATTTGGCATTTTATCACTATCATTACTATGCATTTCCCTTAATGGTTATGCTAGATATGTTTATGGATGGGCATTGCAATAAGGAAGGGTATCTCTCTTTCGATTTAATGTACGCCTCCGAATTAGACCCAACTTGGCAGAATGATGAGTTGGCTTTTTTTACACAACCTGAAGCAGCAAGTGTTGCTTACCCTGAGACAATTACTGCTTGTATGAGCGATGCCATAGCTGCAAGTAGTGGCGAACCTATTGATGCTCTTTTTTGGTGTGTGGGAAGTTGGGGGCATTTATATCCTTTATCAGGTCATACTCTAGCGATGGGGTCAATTGCAGAAAATACCAGCCATTTAGCTGCTAGGGCAATAGCAGCATCACATAGACGTGGACTTGCTAGGCGCACCATGGGAAATGATGCTTTGTGTGGTCCTGTGATTGAGCCTATGATGATTAAGTCACAATATAAAATGAGCATGTTTTATCCAGTACCAGAATCACAAAGTTCACATGCAATTGGGCAGAGTTCATTAACGTGGGGCGAATGGAGAACTATACCTGGTGCAGGAGAAGATGCTGTGTATCTTATTTGGCGCTGGCAAGATTGTTGTAATACGGTAGGAGGCTAGTGCATGAGATGTATTATGTTTGGGCTCTATCAATGGTTATATCAAGTTAAATTAGAATTAATTACTAATACTGTAGTCAAAAATGGGATAAATATTTTTGGTGAGCTGTTTTTAAAATTAATTGAAAATCGATTAATTAAGGTTAATTGCACTCAATTATTCAAACAATTTTTGAGGAGATATGCATTAAACCTACGGTTTATCAAAGCAACTAGTCGTATATGTTTAGTCATATGCATGAGCATATCGCTTATTATACAACCATCAAGAGTAGCTTTTGCTGATAGGATGTCAGAAACTGGGTGGGAGGCGCAGCAATTTGCTGAAACCTTATTAGATGAATTTAAATTACCTATTGAAAATACTCAGCAGGGACAATTTACAATTGATTTGAATGGAGAAAATATGCTTATTCAAGCTGATGAATTTTTCCCTGAAATCGAAGGTGATGTCAATTTAGAGGAATTAATGCAGGTATATGGTAATAATACGAAAATGGTAGAGTTAGGCCAATCACATCAGTCTCAATTAGATAAAAACCCTTCATTATCAGGTAGCGCCTACCAATTGTTAAATGCCATTGAACAAAGATCACGACCAGATTTAACCGACGATGCGATTTGGTCAATCAGTGATTTTGCTTTGAATAATCCTAATGGATTGACTGAATCTTTTGATGAATGCGATCCCTATACACCACAACCTTCTTTTAAGCAGTGTGATAGATACCGAGTTGATCACGCTAGTTGTGAGATTACTCACCATTATGAAGCTGGGGTTATTTTTCATGCAGAAGGCCCACTTAATTTAAGTCACTGTGGGGAAGGTTGCTTGACCGTGTGGTTAGGAGAAGTGGGTGATAATTACTGGCATGGAAATTGCAGCATATTTGAACAAGAAATTAAATTAAATGTTGTGAATCCTAATTCGATTATCTCAGCTAAGCTTGATTATGCTAAATGGGATGACTATATGCAAGTCTGGATAGGCAATAACAAAGTGTGGTCTGGGCCTAATGATAATTTCCCGCCTGAAACAGCCGGAGCTTGTGAATTAAATACAGATTGGGAACGTCAATTAGATGTTGATTTGACCGAAGTATTTAAAGAAGCAGGAGATGAGCCCTTGTCAGTGAAAATAAGGGTATCAGTTACCGGATACGGCGAGGGATATGCTAGTGTCAAAATTCATTATGATCCGAATCTGGTATTATTAAAAGATGACTGGCAACCAGCTAGTTGTATTGATACAGCCCATTTCATACCAGATCATTTCAAGGAGTTTGATATCAGCTGCTTAGATATGCCAAATCATCTTAATGGATGTTCTATCGTTAATGGCGTTGAGGTATGTGAAAATCAATTTAAGTCAAGTCCGATTGAAAATATCTCTACGTTATGTCGAAAAGTTCAGGTCAGTGCTAAAGACGAGAGCTATTTTTTGGGAAGTAATTTGCTCTGTTCTCGGTTAGAAAAACAGCCTGAATGCGGATTTTACTCCTCCAAATGCACTGTATTTAATCAATCAGGTGAGTGCCAGCAATTTATTGATACTTATGATTGTGCTATTGAGGCTAGGCATCCTAATTGTGTCGTTTCAAATCTTTTTCCAGATGCATTCGAGGGGTGTGTCACTGTTGAAAATATCATCCCGATCACAGAAACTAAGTATTTACCAGATTTACAGCAATGCGAGCAGATTTTTGAGGTTAATTTAGAAGAAAGCACATTACTTTATGATGGTTGCCAGCAGCAAGTCAGTAATCCAAATTGTAAGCTTATTGAAAAAATTTGCATAGACGATGAAACACTTGATGATGCTTACCAATTAACAGGTCAATCAAATAGTTATTCAACACATTGTAAATCATGGCATATGCAATATGACTGCGGTAAGGATGTATTGATTTCAAATTTAAAACGAGAAACTCACTATCAATGTGATGGCCCTATACGTTGTATGGGGCATGATTGTTTAAAACCACATGTCACTGAGCAAGCGAATTTTGCTGAGGCCTTAGCAAAATTAAATCTAGCCCAAGATATGACAAACGATTTAAGTTGCACGCCAATAGAGGGTAATAGTAATGTGAATTGCCAGTTATTTAAAGGAGAGGCAGCTAGTTGTAAAAAGGCAATTGGAGGGATTGTTAATTGTTGTGATACGCCATCTGGAATATCACTTAGTGAATACATTTCTCTTTTAAGTGCTGTAAATCGGTTAGATACGATAATAACAGCTATGGATCCCTCTTCAGCTATTTATGGAAGCTGGCATCAACTCAGAGCACCTGTGACAGATAGTTGGCACATCATTAATCAATCATTTAGCTCTTCTTGGGATGCTTTGATGGGAGCGAGCCCAAGTAGCGTTCAGAATTTTGGAGCTGAGCAAGCAGCAACGCAATTTTTACAAACATTAACTAACCAAACTGCGTCATGGGTTGGTCAAACATTTGGTGCAGGAGCACAATCTGCACTATTTACGAATGTAGGGGGGAGTGTCGGTGCTGATGGGTTACTGAGTGGTGGACAATTTACATTAGGAGGGGCCGTTGGTACGGTTTTAGGTGGCGTAATGACAGCCTATATGATTTATAGTGTCACGTTACTTTTGATTAAAATAATTTGGCAGTGTGAACAGAACGAATTTGAATTAGGGGTTAAAAAAGAACTAAAAAGCTGCCATTTTGTTGGAGCCTATTGCCATCAATCAGTGCTTGGTGTGTGTACTGAAAAAAAGGAAAGCTATTGTTGTTACTCATCCCCACTTGGAAGAATTTTCCAAGAGCAGGTGAAAAGACAACTGAATGATAACTTTGGACAAGCAAAATCACCTAATTGTGATGGTATGCCGATAGAAGTTATTCAATCTGTGGATCGGTCTAAGATTAATTTAGATGAATGGCTTGCTATATTGAGTATAACAGGACATCTTAACCAATTAGAGCAAATCGATATAGAGTCTTTAACGAATCAAGCAATTGAAGGGATGAATGAGTCAATTATAGATAGGCTCAATGAAAGACTCACTCAGTAAAAATTTAGACTATCATTTGATTTAAATATCACAATCCCCACACAATTTCTTTGTGGGGATGACAAATGTTTTGAATGATTATTTACTATCTTTTAATTGGTGCCGGAGCAAATTGACCTTGATTATTTTGGGCAGGAAAAGCATTAGGTTTTGACCCACTTTGAGCTGGAATTTGGCTGATGGAAGGATCAGCCATCAATGCAAAGGCAGCAATACCAATTACACCAACGTTGCTGGCATCACCTGCTGGGGTGTTATTTGCGTATGCAGCATCTGGTTTGCTAAAGCGAAATAGTGCAACGGATTGGTTGCTTTGGCGAAATCCTTCAATTACAAGTGTATTTCTGCCTTCTACAATATAGCCATTATTGGAAAAACTACCCGGTTGGCCATTTAGTACATCTAAACCATCAATTGTTGCAACAATCTCATAAGGGAAATCACTTCTATTACGAATAAGTAATTGGTAACGTTCACCTTCTCTACCCATTAATCGATAGTTGTAGCCATTATTTGTATAGATATTCATTGGGCGTAAATCTTCATCTACAATTGCAAACTCAAGTCTATCACCGACAAATGGAATGTAAGGCATTGATTGTAGGTTGTCAATTCTATTAGCATCATAATGTATAACCAAAGTGTCATCAGGCGTCGACGCAGAAACTCTTGTTGCATTCACTCCTTTTGAGTAAGAACGGGTACTTTCTCCCCACTTAGTTCCTAACTCATTTGATTCAACCCTGTGGCTATTGAAATTTCCTTGCTGTGCACAGCCAGATAATAAAGCAAATGCGAATAGTACGATGGATAATTTGGCAAAATATTTTTTCATGTTAGTAAAAATCCTTAATTAAAAACATCTAATATTGAAAGTATGAATAGTTTAAGTGCTTATTTGTATGCCTAAAAAAACTCGCACAGTCTAACAAAAAGTTAAAAAAAAAGTAAGTTAATTAAATTACTGTTATATATAAGGGCGGAGTGCTATTGGATTATGTAGTTATGGTGTATTTGGTATCTGCTTAATCAATTATTATGCCTGATTAAGCAGTCATCAAGTTAAACGTGGACGGGATTATGAATGATTAATATGACTAGCTTGTGAAACAATAATTTCAATCTCACGCATCATTTTAACTGTTCTAGCTTCTAATCGATTAATTAAAATTACTCTCTGTTGACTCGACAAGAGGGCGGTTAACCACAACCTGTCCATAAACATAATGAGTAGATCAATTGAGCAGATAATATCAGCAAGAAGACTGATGCTTGGAGAACTGATTTTCGCGTCAAAGTGTTTTATATGACTATAGTCGATTTTATCAGTTGGTACTTGGTTAGTTAAGGTTTCTTTAATTGAGAATATTTCTTCATCAATAGACGCTTGAAAAGTTTTTAATATGGCGTGAGTTTTTTGTTCTAAAACCATAGATGTATCGGTTTTATTTGTTGCAGGCAAAATCACATCAATCGCGTATAAATGAGTGACCAGTTTTTTGAAAATTCTGGCTAGTATTCTCTGCGCCTGGAGGGTATGGATTGATAGTGTTCTGGTTAAAATTGGTTTGGAATAGTTTTTTTTATCTGATTGCATAGTTAATTTGATCACCATTATCTGATTGCTGCTGAAGCTTGAGTTATCTCATAATTTTCTTTTTAGTAAATAAAAAATTGCGTCAACTTACTGGTACCACAAGTTTGAATTTTGTGTATAGAAAACTCAAACTGATAACTTAGGATAAAGAAATCTCATATCAGATACAGATAGTAAGGTCATAAAAAAATGAATCTTTAAGTGCTATGCACACCTTGAATTATTTTTAAAATAAGAGAGCTTTTAAAGTGACTTTGAATGAAAAGTCTAACACTTATCGTATGTACGATAAGTGTTGATGCTATTTAACTTGGTTAAATAGCATAGTTTTATCGTTAAAGACGAGGATTAAAATGTTTTAAAAATCGAAATTAGCGTTCAATTAGTCTAGACACATGTTTTTAAAATGATATGTGACAAAACTAAAACCATTACCAAAAAGTCCATGATAATCAAAATGTAAAGAATGACAAATCTCAACTAGACCTTTTAGGGGAGCTAGGATGATTACTCATTATTTCACAGGATATTCGTGTGACGTTATCAAATAAAACAATTAAAGAAATTGTAGTTTTTCTTTTTTTGCTTACCAAAGTATATCGCCTTAAACCACTTAAACGGCTTTAGGATACTAAATTGCATTTCATCTTATAAAAGTTGGAACTGCGCTTCATGCATTATTCATCATTTTATTTTTTCATGTGAACGCGCTATCACTGCATTTAAATTGTGAGTATTTCAATTTGCTTTAATGATAAGCAGTTAACAAGATTCATTTTATTGATTTTATGATTTTGAATACAAGTGGAAAAATAATTTATCAACAGGCATTTAAAAGGAGTTTATATGTCAAAATTTTACCCTATCAAAGATGTCAAAGAGCACGCAAAATACCAATGGGAAATAATTTTATTTGGATTAGCACCAGAATTACACAGTGCATTGAATCAAATTGGAAAGCATGTTGCTTGTCCGATTCATGGTGGAATAGATGGATTCAGATTTTTTAAAGATAAGGTATTTAAAGGATCGGCTATTTGTAACACCTGTGGTCATTTTCCAGATGGGTTTGCTGTATTAATGGCTGTTAAAAGCTGGGATTTTACTTATTGCCTTGAGCAGGTTGTAAGGTTTCTGGGTTTACCTGATACATACAAGTCTAAAGTTATAGACTATCAAAGTAAGCTTAAGCAACCTTGCGTTAAAACCATTCAGCGAGATAAATGGATAAGTCAAATTTTATCTCAAAATTGGCAACAAGCGATAAGTCTAGTTGATGTTAATGCAACGATTGCAAGGCGATATTTTCAAAATCGTGGAATCGACATTATGGGATTAGGCGCTATGGATAATGCATTAAGATTTCATCCGGCACTTGAGTATTTTGATGCTAATTATCAGGTTGTTAACACGTTTCCTGCATTATTAGCGATGATAACATCAAATGAAGGTAATATTACTTTAATGCGGACTTATCTCGATTCTAAAGGCACTAAAGCTAAGGTTTCAACGCCTAAAAAAATGATGCCGATTATGTCGTCAAAAAGCATTACAGGATCTGCTATCCGTTTATCGGGAGAAGTGGTTGAGAGTGAACTAATGGGAGTTGCAGAAGGGATAGAAACAGCACTATCTGTGATGCAATCAACACAAATGCCGATATGGTCATGCATTAATGCTCATCAAATGGCAACCTTTAACCCACCTAAATCAGTTAAAAAAGTTGTTATTTGGGCTGATTTAGATAGAAGTGAAACAGGGGCTAAAGTTGCTAATTCATTGTCTGCTAATTTAGCAAAAAAGGGTATTGAAGCATTGATAAAATATCCACCTTTAGTTTTAACTGAAAAACAAAAGGGGTGGGATTGGAATGATGCTTTATTACTATTAGGCAAGGAAGCATTTTTGTTATAACTTAACAACCCTTCATTACCAAAATTATCAGTTATAACCAGTTAATCAAAATGATTAGCTGGTTATAGCAACTATAACTAATCATATATTCGTAAAAACTCTCTTAAAATGGGTTTGATTTTCAAAATCCACCGCATAACACTCCGAAAGCATAAAAAATTAAGAATGTTTCCTCAATAACTAAGCAATAGTGACTCGTATTATATCATTAAAATATCAAACATCTGATGGAGTGACCTATGACTGTTTTAATTCTAGTTTTCAATAGTTTTGTATTTGGCATTTTTGGAAAATATAGAGAAATAAATAATAGGTTAACGAAACTTAATTTTTGTTTAGTTAGCTTAATTGTATTAGGTCAAACATCTGAGGTATCAGCTAATAGGGTAGCAGACCAAAATCGAGGATTTTATCGCCAAAATTCACAGGGGTGGTTTTGGTATCAATCATTGCCAGAATCCTTAGAGGAAGACAATGAAGAAGAAATAATTTTAGATAATATGAATCCGTTATCACCGGAAACTTCAGCGAATACAGAGCCCAAAAAAACGTTAACAGCGGCATGGTTTCGAGAAAATATGCAGCATTATATGGATATTGCTATCGACACTCCTACTCCCGAAAATGTTAAAGCTTACCTATATCTTCAAAGAATCATGATGGATAAAAGTTCACATTTTTCTGATATGAGCCAACAAATCGTGATGGGGGATCCAAATTTAGATGAAGTTAATCGTAGACCATTAGCACCTTTTGCCTCTCAGGCAATGGATAAAATTGCAGCAGAGCATACAAGTAGGGTTTTAAAAACTATTGCAACTCACTCTGGTTTGTTTTTCTTTTTTCGTTCTGATTGTCCTTATTGTCATGCACAAGCGCCTATCCTAGAGTCATTATCTCATCAATTTGGCATGACAATTTTCCCAATTTCTTTGGATGGTAGACCTCTAGAAAGCGGACAATTTCCAAATTATAGGACCGATCAAGGTCAGGCTGAAACGTTGAATGTGCAATCTGTTCCTGCACTTTTTTTATTAGGGCAAGACGATACCTTATTGCCAATTGCACAAGGTACAGTAAGTTTTGAAGAGTTAACTCGCCGCGTTCTTTTAGCAGCAAAACAGGCCAGGTTAATTAGTCCTGAAGATTATAACCAAACTTTGCCAGTATATTCTCAACCTTATCAAGCCGATTTATCGAAAAAAAAATTAATCGGCAGTGAACAATTTAACAGTGCTGAGTTGATTGAATACTTAAGAGAAAACTATTTCAACGAAATAAATCATAATCCAGAACTGAACGACAATTGAACAATATCCAATTAGGTTGAATTTACTATCATGCCTTAGGGAAAATTTAGGAGTAGAAATGCCAAACAAATCAAAGGTTCAATCCAGATATTCAAGTTTAAATTTTACAGTAGAGGAGGCAATCATGCCTATAAAAATTAAGATTTTTAATTGCAAGAGTAAGTGGTTTGTCCTAGGTAAACTAATAACTAAACATTTGGGTAAAGATGCCAAGGCTGTGAAACAGTTTACTTCCTATCGATATATTCGGGTGATTAGCTTGAGTTTCATCATTACTATAATGCCTAGTTTCTCGGTATTAGCAAATGTAGAACATCAAATGGAGAGATTGTTTGGGACAATGACTAATATTACAGCGCCAGGTGTTTTTGAAACACAAAGGCGAGGTGTTATAACAGGGGGAAGCGTAGTTTCTAGGCATAAATTAATGGATACCAACCTTGTTTCATTCGTGCCTCCCTCTGCACAAGCTGGATGTGGGGGCATAGATATGTTCGCTGGAAGTCTATCGTATATTAATGCAGATCAGTTTGTTCAATTACTGAGATCCGTAGCCTCAAATGCAAAAGGATATGCTTTTCAGCTCGCTTTAAGTGCAATGTGCGAAAAGTGCTCTCAGCATATTGAAACTTTACAAAAAAAAGTACAGCAATTAAATGAATATTTTGGGCAGTCATGTCAGTTAGCTCAAGGCATTGTCAATGATTCAATCGGTGCTTTTCAGTTAAAAGGACAAAGCGAGGCAAGTCTTTTAGGCTTAACAGAGGGAGTAGGGGATGTTTTTACAACATGGTCAACATCATCTGGAAAAAATTCATATGAACATATACAGGAGAATAGTTCTAAATCAATTGCACAGGCGATTATGGGAAATTTGGTTTGGCGAGCACTTAAAAATAATCAAGTGGAAAATTGGTTTAGCTCAGGAGATGAGCCGTTACTAGAGGCAATTATGTCTGTTACAGGCTCATTAATCGTAGGACCATTAGAATCTGCTCCAGATAATTTAGGTCAAACTCCTAAATTAACAAAATTGCCGGGACAGCAGTTGACTTTAGAGGATTTATTAATGGGGGGTGAAGTGACGCTCTATCAGTGCGATGACTATGATCAAAATGGATGCTTGCATCCTATACTCACACACATGAACATTGAAGGGTTATCATCTAAAGTGACGACATTACTAATTGGTAATAGCACTAAAGCTGGGATAATTTTTAAATTTGCTCATAATGACATGGTGTTAACGGAAGAAGAAAAATCTTTTATGGCTGTTGCACCTGCTCATATAGGTACTATGATTAGAACCTTAAGTGCCATTAATGAAGGTGCAGCTAGAAGTTTTGCACAGAGGGCCGCACCCATTATTGCACTTGAACTCTCATACAGACTTATCAGCGACATGATGAAAAGCGTTAGAGATACCGCTAGTTTAGACAATCATGCATACCAAAAATTATTGCAAAATGAACTTGATAGAATAGAAATTTTAATTAGTGAGTCTTATCAAACACTGATAATGAGATTTGGGACAGAGCAAGATATTATTCAGCACTATAACCAACTTCTCCAATTACTCCCGCATAAACGTTATGTTAATGTTTCAATTAACTTGGCAGAGGCATAAATGTGGCATATCTATTCAATAGGTGATAGTGCTTTTCTTGCTCAGGTATTAAACGCAGTTGCAATGTTGACTGGAACAGGTGATTTTATCACATTAGTAAAGATTGGCTTTTTAATTGGAGTGATTTTTATTGCGTTTAAATCTATCTTAAATGTTGGTAAGGGGATAGATTTCAGTCAATTGCTTATAGCTTGGATAGTTTTTGCTATTAGCTTTGGCCCCACAAGTAAAGTGGTGATTGAAGATGTCTATACTGGACATGTTCAAGTTGTTGATAATGTTCCTATAGGAGTGGCATCTGTCGGAGCGATTGTATCAAAGATAGGGTTTGGATTAACAGAGTTATTTGAACAAGCCTTCTCTACACCAACGATGACTCAATATGGCTTTGCTTCAAGTTTAGAAGCTTTGATTGAAGTACGTACAGCATTATATAAACAAGTTAATATGCAGGTAGCAAATAAATTTTCAATTGGCGATATGGAACTCTCCTGGTATAACTATCTTAAGGAATGCACTTTAATTGGAGTCGATATTGGACAACTGTCATTAGCAAGCATAATGAACCACCCTTCACCCATAGAGGCTGTAAAATTTGATTCCAAGGTATATGGTACCGAAATTATTATGTCAAATAGGCAAGAGTTGATGGATTGTTCTGAAGCATATGCAGCACTTAAAGCTATGACTGAAAGTGAATTTATTCCAAAATTGAAAGAGTTACTAGCAGCAAATTTGAGTCAGCAGCCAAGTTTTGATGTTGATAGCATTATCCGGTCATCTTTAAATCATTTAGGACTAAGTACAATCAGCATACAAAATTTTATGGCAGCATCTATTCTTTTACCTATTTATGAGCAAGCTGCAGTTGGTAAATATCAAGATGAACAAGCTTTTACAAGCGCGGTTATGATTAATCAAGCTATTTTGCAACGTAATACTCAATGGGCTGCTGAAGCTCAGCTATTTAATAATATCGTTAGACCTATGATGACCTTTTTCGAAGGATTCATTTACGCGATTACACCTTTAATGGGATTTGTTATCGCACTTGGTTCCTTTGGAATTAATATGACCTGTAAATATTTGGTTATGCTACTTTGGATTCAGCTTTGGATGCCACTTTTAGCAATTATTAATCTCTACATACACCTTAGTGTCAATCGAAAAATGAGTGCATTAATTAATCAAGCTGATTTTCAGTTCTCATCCTTTTCGGGTATGCAAACATTAGATAGCCTGCTACAAACTTGGATTGCTACAGGTGGAATGTTAGCTTCTAGCGTGCCTGCCATTGCATTAATGTTAGTATATGGTTCATCAGTTACAGCAACCCATCTTGCAGGAAGATTACAAAATAGTGATACAATTGATGAGAAAATTTTGACGCCAGATTTAGCAAGCATTGCACCTGTTACCCAAACTCAATCACTGTATCAAACAGGCTCTCTTACTGGTACCATGAAAAATGGTAGCGATCAATTGATGAGCCAATTTTCAGTCAATCACGCCATGTCTAATATCAATAGTGCAGCAAACGAAGAATTGATGCAGGCAACAACACAATTTTCTCATCAATTAGGGCAGTCTTTAAGTAAAGGATTTAGCTCTTCACATACCATTGATTCTTTAAGTTCAATTGGGGAGTCTATCCGTTCAAGTCAATCTGAATCTTCAGATATGGTAAATAAAATAGCTGATGATTTTCAGACTCGGTATGGTTTTAGTGACGATAAGCAATCTGCGGTAAGGGGACTTGTAACGGGAGTACTATCAGGTAACTTATCTATAGGTAAGAATGGAAATGTGATTAACAGAGAAAATGGTCAAACTGAAATGTCACTATCTGAATTTTTTGGCAGCAAAAATAAACCTAGCCTTGGACTAAAAACAGGACTAGCAGGGCAAGCTGAATCAATGGAAAGTGTCGGTCAGGCTAAATCAGCGCAGTTATTAATTGGCGAGCTCACTAATCTTTCTACTAGTGATAGTATCAAGAGTGATTTTATGCATGCAATGAGTAAAGATATTAGCCGAGGTAGTCGTTCAGGTATTTCTAATCTGATTAATCAACAAGATGAATCTAAATTAGTTAAATCAGCCCAAGATTTGCAAAGTGCATCAAAACGCGTTACTCAAATAGCACAAACAAGTTTATCGATGCAAGGCCAAAAACAAACAGATGGTGCAACCTTAACAAAATTAGCAGCAAGTAACTCACATGTTATTGATTATTTGAATCAATATATGACAGACCATCCTGAAGCTGCAGGGAGAATGCGTTCACAGCTTCCGCTTTATCAATCTCTTTTATCAGATGATAATCAAGCGTATGTTGCAGCTTCACTTGAAGCATTATCTTATGACCAATCACATAATCCTGCAGAGCGGGATAATGATAATCAAGCAGCACTCAATATTATGGGGATGGCAACTTCAACCCGAGCAACGATTAACCATCCGAATACACATAGGCAAATGGCAAATATTCCTACGATAGGTAAGCAAACGTCAGAGATACAAGCTAATTTAAGCCCAGATCTAACAGGCACTAATCAGCTCCAATCTCAATATGCAAATAGTTCAGATAATTATGCAAAGGACTTTAGTGTTAGAGAAAATGAACTGCAAGCATTTCAACATATTAGTAATAAACGAGTGAATGATAATCACAGTTTGTACGGACAGGCTGGTGATGCAATGATAGAGAAGGTTTTGACTGATAACATACTTTCAAATCAACAAGGAGTTAGTAAATCCAGTCAGTTTTTTAATGCAATCGATACAATAGGAAAAGCAAATTTAAACTATACAAATGCAGCAACTCATGCCCTGAATAATTTAGGAAATGATTACAAAACTTATTATCAAAAAGCACTGAATGATACCGATTCAAGAGGGATTTTACATACCAGTGCAATAGCATCTGAAGCAACATGGACTGGGTTAAAATCGGCTTTAAACGCCGGTATTGAAATGAATAACCCTTTAGAGGCATTTACTCAAGCATATCAGGAGTCCAATCATAATGGCGCGCCAGATTTAAACTGGGGAACACGTGTTGAGGCAATTATGGCCGGATTAGGAGGAGCTGCAAAACATAATCAACTTGGTCCTTATTTAGATAAATATGCTAATGAATTCAAATTATCAGCATATCAAGAGGGAATTGCAATGGGATTAACTAGACTGCAAAGCCAGGTTTTTGCTGAATCTTTTAATGAGGGAATTTTTAATCGGGTTTTTCATAGCCAAGAACCAAGTACGTGGTCTGATGAAATTATCAGTTTAAGAGATAAAATAGTTGAAAGTTATCCTGAGCAAAATGAAAACACGCAGGCTTTAGTTAACAAACAAGTTGGTATGATTATGGAGGCGTCACTATCTGGTCAAAATGCGCGTAATGAGCTTATTGATATTCGAGCGTATAATATGAAAACTCATAGAGAATAAACGCATCAGAAAGGACAAAAAGCGCTTGGCTATTTGTCCTTTTTAAAAAAATTGAATGTTGAGACTGTTATGATATTTCAGTAACAGATCACTTAGTTAACTTTTTTTTGGTAGTGTTTGTTAGCTTGCAGTGGGGGCATTCTAATTTTGTGGATTGTTCACTAGCTTCAATATAAGCACAACCACTTGAGCAACGCCTGAAGATAATTCTTCTGCTGATCAATCCTTTGGCAATAACCCATGCTTCATTTATGTCAAATTTTTTCCATTTAGGAGTTTTGTCTAAATTAAGTACAGTTCGTATTTCTTCGTAACAATTATAGCTTTTGATTAAATTATTTAAATCTATTGATTTATAATCTGACTGTGCAAACTTGATGTAGATTTCTAGGAAAATTGCCGCTTCTATTTGGCGACTTTGAGTGCTTAATAATGATTCAATCGTTGGCATTTGGCCTCCTTTAGGGCTTTCTGAAAAGATACCTCTAAAAAAATCCCTTAAATGAGTAAGTGAAATATCTAATGAACTGGCTATAATGGTAATTTTGATACCCGCTTTTAGAAACTTAATTGCTTCATACTGAATGTTGATTCTCGAAATTTTTGATTTAGCTAATTTGTCAGGGTTATAAGATAAATCTTTTTTGTATGGTGTTTTAGTTTTTTTATTTTTCATTTGATCCTTCTCTTTTTTAAATTATATATATTGTTGATGTTAAATCTTATTTTTCAAAGTGGCTACTTTTTTTAGGTAAATCATCCATGCTCGGTCTGAGCAGATTATTGACACATTTTAATCGCCATAAGGTTAAAGTTTCTTTTCTAAAAAAGAGATCAATGTCTTTAGTAGGAAGTAATACCTTATAATGTAGAAAAGGGCTTTGGATGATATGGTCTAATTGAGAGTTACTAAGCGTTGAAAGCTTAACGATAACACTTCTTGGTAAAGGGCAGCGTAGAACAGCTTGATCGATATCGGCTATACTAATTGAACGAAGTAAATGCATATACTTTAAGTTGAAAATTGCTAGCTGGTTTTGAGTTTCCATAAATTCCTTTTTTAGGTTAACAGATTGATTTAAAATTAGAACTTATAAAGGAGCTAAGCTTGTAATCAACACTTAGCCACTTCATCAGTTCCGTATGATGAATTCAAAATGAGGATTTGAATTCATTAATTTTCTCATTTAAATTTTAAATGAGAATAATTTGCAAGCATATTCTTTAAGTCATGCTCTGTAAGAGTAGGTACTAAAAGCAGTATGCTACTTTGCGATAAAGTGAGTAATTGTTCATTAGTAAATGTCGAAAATAATGCTACTTGTGATTTAGTAAGATTAAAAAGCTTTATTGCATCATCTGGATTATCTTTTGTCATTTTTTGAATCAGTAAAAAATACTCTAAGTTCAAATCACTAATTTCTTGTTGAATATTCATTTTAACTTCCTTTTAATTTAGTTCGTGAAACGTACTTCTTAAGATATGTACATTTCAAATTATATTTTCCAAATTAAACATACATCCTGCGATGCAGATTTAATCATCAAGCATATACAAAAAATAATCCGTAAGGATTATCCCATATAAGGCAAAAACCTGTAATGGAAAGTGAATATACTCATAAACATATTCAGTGAATTAACAATCTTATCTAATGAATTCTTATAAAAGAATTGCAAAGATTAAAAAATGTTAAGTTTCTCTCCATTGTTTAAACTAGATTCTATTATAAAGCGAAAAAAAGCAAAAATGTTTATTATCTTCAATTTGACAGTTTATCTTTTTATCAGTTGTGATGTTTTTATTTGCGTCTTATTATTATTTCTTTTAAATCAATATTTTAGTTAAATTTTCTCGATTTGGTAAAGTAAAAACATTTAAACACACATTATTATCAAAATCATTACCCAATTTACATTCGATTTGTGGTATATGCACCATTTTTATTAATGTGAAAATTTTGATATAGCTATAGCTGCAAACATATAAGCAAAAAAATAAATAAATTTTGTATTGTGTTATTTTATAGTTATATATTTTATTCTTGCTGTTTTAGACTAGTTAGATATTCAAAGTAATATGTGTGTGTTTATCATATAACTATATAAACATCTTGATTTTTTAACTGGTAATAATTATTCTGAATTATAATTATTGTAAATTGATGTTTAATCAAAATTAGGTTTTCAGAGAGATATTAAATAGAAAATAATGAATGGAGAATATTATTGTTTGTAAAATAATATGGTTGAATATTACTATTGTTTTGTAATATTTATTTAAATAAATGTATTGATAATCCGCTTGCTTAATTCTAGTTAAAAATTATGAGTGAAATTTTTCGCTACCTTGACATAATTTAAATTTGAAAATTAAATTTAATTAAGCATATTTGTGCTGAAAATTTAACCTTTATCTAATTTAAGTGCTGATTTGCCCATGTAAAAATGGTCCATTGGTGTGGTACTTATCCAAGAAATTTTCCATTTTAGATGTGTCATGGAAAAACTTAAGCAATAAATGAGTTGAGTTAGGTCATTTATAATCTTGTTAGCAAAATGATGCAGTTAGAAGGGTAAAAACATTTTTTTACTTCATTACTTAGTTATTGTAATTTAAATTCAATAGGTTAATTCTTTATATAGGTTTTTTTGTTACTCGTTTCGCTTAAAATTGTTAAAAATGTGATCTATGTCTTATAAAAAAATGGAAAAAATGGTAGATTACAACAATATTTTCCATTTTATTTCTTTATTTGTTATTTTATGGAAAAATTTTCCGTTTTAGATGCAGTGTATGAACTAGTAAAGTTAAAAAACTAAATTAGGGGTGGTAAAAATGTTAGAACAAGTAAAGGCATTCAGTATGGACTTATTTTCCTTAAAAGGTAAAACAGCATTGATTACTGGCGGGAATAGTGGTCTTGGCCAAGCTTACAGCATTGCATTTGCAAAAGCTGGTGCAAACATAGCTGTTGTAGCCATGGCAGATGATGATGGTGAAACGGAGCGTTTAGTGACTGAATGTGGCGTGGGGTATCATTTTGTACTTGGAGATATTACCAAGGAAGGATTCCCAAAGACAGCTGTAGAAAGTGTTGTAGACCATTTTGGTAAAGTTGATATTTTAGTCAATAATGCTGGTATCTGCATCAATGAGCCGGATGTATTGAAATTCACTAGAGTTCAGTGGGACAAAATGATCTCTGTCAATCTCACAGCGGCATTTGAAATGTCTCATGAAGTGGCTAAGTATATGATTCCACAAAAAAGTGGCAAGATTATAAATATTGCATCAATGTTTTCATATTTAGGTGGGCAATGGTCACCTGCCTATGCATCTACAAAACATGGGATTGTAGGATTAACTAAGGCATATTGTGATGAACTAGCACAATTCAACATACAAGTTACTGCAATTGCTCCAGGTTATTTTGCCACACCTCTTACTGAGAAAACTCGCTCTAATCCTGAAGCTAATGCAAGAGTTTTGTCTCATATCGCCGCTAATCGTTGGGGTGATATTGCAGACTTGATGGGCGCTGCTGTATTTTTAGCTTCTGATGCGTCTAATTACGTAAACGGATCTGTAATTGCGGTTGATGGTGGCTACCTCGTACGTTAAATCAAAACAAAATTTTAAATCTAATATTCAACTCTATTTAAGGAAATTTATTATGTTAACTAAGCAAGCAACACTAGACACATTAAACACACTATTAAAAGCAGATCAAATCGTTTTAGATCATGATAAGCTTTATGATGCAGCTGCAGACCGCTATAAAAAATATGCCAAATTTAAAAATCAATTAGATTCACCAATCCCAACTGCAATAGTGTTACCAGAAAGTGCAGAAGACGTTGCAAAAATCCTAACTTTTTGTAATGAAAATGATGTTAATGTGATTGCAAGAAGTGGTAAAACCGCAACTGAGGGCGGGCTTGAAAACTGGAGAGACAATACACTGGTTGTGGACTCAGCAAGATTGAATAAAATTATCAAAATTGATACTTATAATATGGAAGCTACCGTTCAAGCGGGTGTCTGTTTACAGACATTAGAAGATGAAGTTAGAAAATTAGGTTTCACAACAGGACATTCACCGCAATCTAAGCCAGTTGCTCAATATGGTGGTTTAGTAGCAACAAGAAGTATTGGCCAATTTTCTACATTGTATGGTGGTATCGAGGACATGGTTGTTGGTCTTGAATGCGTATTTCCAAATGGACATATATCAAGAATAAAAAATGTACCTCGCCGTGCTGGTGGCCCTGACATCCGCCATGTAGTAATTGGTAATGAAGGTACCTTATGTTTTATTACTGAAGTCACTGTAAAACTATTTACTTACTATCCTGAAAATAATCGTTTCATAGGTCATTTAATTAAAGATGTGGCATCTGGTATTAAAATTCTTCGTGATGTCATGGCTGCTGGATATCGTCCTTCTGTAGCAAGAGTATATTCAGAGGAAGATGCAGCTCAGCATTTTAGCGACTTCCATGAAGGTAAATGTATTTTAATTTTTATGTTAGAAGGGCCATCGAAAATTGTTGAGGCAACATTCGACGGTATTAACGATATCATTAATACACATCAGTCAGGCTTACTTAAACAAGTAGATGCAAGTTTAATTGAGAATTGGTTTAATCATCTTAACTGGTCACAAGCTAGAATTGAGAAAGAAATTGATGATATGGTGAAATACAGTAAGCATGATGGTTTCACTACGGAAATCTCAGCGAATTGGGAAGACATTCCTAAAATTTATGATAGCGTTATTAAGCGTATTAGAACTGAATTCGCACGTAGCGAAGACCTCACTATGTTGGGTGGACATTCGTCTCATAGTTATATTAATGGTACTAATATGTACTTTGTTTATAACTACAATATCAATTGTGAACCACGTGATGAAATGAGCACTTACCATCACCCTATCCAGCGTATAATTGTTGAGGAAACGCTTAAATTTGGTGGTTCTATGTGTCATCACCATGGCATTGGTAAATATAGAAATGAATGGACTAAAGACGAGCATGGAAGTGCTTACTACATCTTAGAAGGGTTAAAGAAAACGTTTGATCCTAATGGCATTATGAACTTTGGTTGTATCTATCCTCAACCTAATACTGAACATTTTTTTAAATAATTATTTAGTTAATTAATTTTGAGTATTAACCAAGCATTGCTATTGTCTGGTTATAGATACTAGTAATGCTTAGGTAAAGAATGTATCAGATGATATATGCATCAAAGCTTTTATTTAATGCAAATGGTATAGGGTTATAATATGAATAAATTATTCATGGGTATAGATTGCGGTTCTCAAAGTACTAAAGTAGGTATTTTTGATCAGTTTGGCAATGAGATTTGCTATGGGAACGATCTTTTAAGGCCTACTGAAACACCAAAACCTGGTGTTGTTTATCACCCTGATGAAGATTTGTGGGATAGTTTAGTGCGTGCTATTGAAAATTGCCTCTCAAAATTTGATGGTAATCGAGAGGAAATTTTAGGCATTGGGCTATGCACTATTCGCTGTTGCAGAGTTCTACTTGATGAACAGGGGGCGTTAGTTGAACCAGTTATTAGCTGGATGGATATGCGGATGTCTAAACCTTATGTTCATTCAAATAACAGAGTCTCACATGTTACGACCACTTCAGGTTATTTATCATTCCGTTTAACGGGAGAACGGAAGGACAGCTGCTCTAATCATGAAGTTTACTGGCCTATGGATTTTCAAACATTAGAATGGCAAAGTGATGATAAAATTGCTCAATGTGGACTTAAACGTAGTCAGTTATTTGATTTAATTAAGCCAGGGGAATCGTTTGGAAAATTAAAACCGGAGCTGGCTAATAAATTTGGCCTAAAAACAGACATTGAAGTTTTTGCAACAGGAAATGACAAAGCGGTAGAAGTATTAGGTTCTGGATTAAATGCTGAAGGGCAAATAATGATTTCACTAGGAACCTTCATTTCAGCAATGGTATATCGTGAAAGTTATTTTGAAAATGCTCAAACATTTTTTCCAACGTTAGCCTCAGAGCCTTTTAAATTTGTTTATGAATGTACAGGTATTAGGCGAGGAATGTGGACTGTAAGCTGGTTCAAAAACTTAGCAGGAAGCGAAATTACTCATTTAGCTGAAATTGAAAAAATCAGTGAAGAAGATGTTTTGAATAGGATTGCTGAACAAATACCACCAGGTTCGGAAGGATTAATTACTATACTTGATTGGTTAAGTCCCCCAGATAAACCCTACCGTAAAGGCATGATGATAGGACTAGATCAACGTCATACTAAATTTCATATGTATCGATCAATATTAGAAGCAATTGCTTATACGATTAAAAATAATATTGATTCAATGGTAAATGAGACAGGGATGGATATTAATCAAGTAACAATCATTGGTGGTGGCTCGAAAAGTGATATTTTAGTTCAAATTATTTGTGATCTTTTTGGATTAAAAACACAGACGATGAAAGCGAGTAGTTCTGCTTGTCTAGGGGCTGCAATGTGTGTTGCTGTAGGCTTAGGGATTGTTCACAATTTTGAACAAGCAAAAAATAACATGGTCCATGTCAATAAAGTTTACATGCCTAATTTGCAAAATCATATCTATTATAAATCAGTTAATGAAAATGTATTTTCTAAAGTTAGAAATTACACTGATCCATTCTTAGAAATGGCTCATCCTTATTTAAATGCAAGTGTAGTTTAAAATAATACAGAGTATAACTTTATTAATTAAGCTAAATAAATAATTAGTCTGAAAATCTAAAAATAATTTATATCTAAATATTATGATATTTAGATATAAATTTGTATGAATTAATGAATGATTATCTATTTTTCAATGATTTAAATCCTATTTTTAAGTGAAGTGTCTTAGCTGTTTTCTATTCTATCATGATGAGCATCGATCGATTATTAATTTGACTAATCAAGTCTGAATTAATAGTGTTTGCGAGCTATATTCCGATGGGTAATTTGGTTTTGATTAAAACCTTTATATTTTATTTGGGGATCAGAATATGGAAAGTGAAAAATTAAGTACTCGTAGTAGGTATTTAAATCTACTATTATTAACTGTTGCAGGTGGTGCAATCTACCCAATGCTTTATATGCGCCAAATTTATCAAGATACTATGCTTGAAGCATTTCAACTAACTAATGGTCAGTTAGGTGAATTATACTCAATCATGGGACTTTTGTTTTTTATTAGTTACTCACCAAGTGGTTGGCTTGCAGATCGTATCAAGCCAATGAAATTAATTACAATCTCTTTGCTTGGTACTGGGCTTTTAGGCCTTTGGTATAGCACTTTACCAAGTTATAGTATGCTTTTAGTTATTTATTCAGGTTGGGGAGTTACGACTGGGCTTACTTTCTGGGGCGCAGTGATGAAGCGTATCAAACTAATTTCATTTGAAAACTCAACTGGGCGTTTTTATGGTATTTATGACGGAGGTAGAGGATTAGTCGAATCAATCTTGGCTAGTATCGCGCTGTTTTTATTTTCAATAGCGGTTGGAGCTGATGGAACTAATGTTGTTGCTGGATTAATTAATGTTATTCATATGTACTCTTGGATCTGTATTGTATTAGCTGTTTTATGTTTTATTGGAATATTTTATGAAAAAAATACCGGTTCGGATAATGATAAAGAACAAGCAAAAGCTGAACCAGGCGCTTTAGTAAAAGATTTGATTTTTATCCTCAAACAACCAGAAGTGTGGTTAATCGCGATAATCATCTCTTCAGGTTATCATTTATTTTGGGCAACATATAGTTTTTCTGGTTACTTACAATCGGGCGGTTGGGGATTCACAGCGGTTATGGCTGGAACCATCACCACAATTAAATTATGGTTGAGGCCTGTTGGTGGGGTTGCTGGTGGATTCCTTGGAGATAAATTCGGTAATGTTAAGATATTAAATGCCTCATTAATACTCAGCTCACTTGCCTTAATTGCATTGATTTTTACACCTATGATGAGTTTACCTGGCAGTGTATTAGTCGGATTATGTATTTTCTTTATCTTATTTATTGGGTTATTAACCTATGCGATTCGCGGACTTTATTGGGCGATTATTGAAAACTTAAAAATCCCTGAAAGCAAATTAGGGCTTGCTATAGGTGTCATTTCTGTTATTGGCTACTGTCCAGATATTTTTATACCATTAATTAATGGCTATATCATGGATTATTTTGAAAATGGCGCTAAGGGATACCAAGTGTATTTTGGTTATACTGCCGTAATGTCTAGTATAGGAATTATTTCTTGTTTTATATTAAGCAAACGAGCAAAACAAAGATTAAAAGTATAGTATTATTTTGATTTTAGCTGTTAATACGATGCAAAACTACGGCTATTCGAGCATGTTTTTGCATCTATTAAATCGCATGATTACCTAAAAAATTGTAATTTATTAGAAAGATTATGATGTTTTGATTTAAGTAATATTTTAAAGCTTTAACCATCAACTGAGGATTTTATCAGTTAAAAAATTTTTACATTATCATATCAGTTGGTTTTTAGGTAACTTTATTAGATATTTAAAACTCTAAATATAGCTTTGGTCAGCTATAAGGTTTATTCTCAGCAAGTTGATACCTTTCTATTTTTTATATAATTATTGGTGCTATAATATCCGAAGTTGTTTTTATAATTATTTAAAATAACCCGATGAATTTATAATTAATTGAATTGACTTAATATAATAATAAATATTAGATCTTGTTTCTATTAAAATTAAATCTGGATGCTTGTCGGATATTGAAAAAAGGAAGGGTTTATGATTAAAGTAGATGGCGCTGGTTTAAATCCGTTAGAAAAGGTAATTTTCTCTGACTCAAAACTTCACATTAGGTCTAATAGCAGTATTAAGATCACTGAACTAGCTCATCAGCTCAATGTTTCACCTTCAAAGATATCTAAATTTGTTAGGAAGTTAGGCTTTGATTCTTTTAAGCAATATAAAGAATTTATTAAAGTTGATGAGTCATTGCAAATAAAACAGAGACAAGACTCTAATGAATTAGCAAGAATAGCCAAGTACATTTCAAGCTTTGACAATTCTCTAGTTGAAGCCTTTTGGTACAAATTAAGCGCTTGTAATAAACTTATTATTTATGGAATTGGACCATCATTTATTGTTGCAGAATATTTTGCTTATCGATTAAGAATTGCTTCGAATATTTTCGTATTAGCAACAAATGAAGAAACAGTGGTTCGTAATTCAGACAAGGAAGACACTAAATTACTAATTTTATCTACAACAGGCCAGTTCAAGTCATTTGAGGATGATATAGCTGGTCTTAATTACAATGAAATTATATTCCTATTTGAAGAATTAAGATTTTTTGAAGGGTTACGTGATCATACGATATATTACTTGACCCAGGCGTCAGGTGACAACTCGCTTAAACCGTATGAAAAATCAAGAACACTTTTTTTTATTTTTTTAGAAGAAGTCATCCAGAAATTTCTTCTAAAGGCAAAGTTATAAGTATTTTTAGTGATTTCTTGATGCTATGTCCAATAATAGCATTATATTTCTGGTCTAAAATATAGCTTCTGGTGTATCTTCTATGCGAAGAAGTGAAGGTTTAGTAAATATTGTCATGAGACCCAAATTACGGTTTTTATATGTTATCAGTAAACGAAAAAATTGACACTTAACGTTAGCTAAAATATGTATTTTTCAAAGTTTAATATTTTTAAGTTATTGATATAATAAAATTATTCTTGGTGTAAAGGTAAGGTCATTTGTAGCCTATGTTTAGAATAATAACGAATAGTTTTATTATATTTGCGATTAACTAAGGTTCAAGTTTATCCTATTTTTCCCTGTCACAGAAGTCCACTCAACAGATACCATATTTTTCATTAAAACTATTTTACCCTCGTCTAGTATGATTAGTTCAATATTCAGCTACTAAAAATTTAATCCATATCCCATTTTTGCAATTTAAATTTTTGTCTAAAACATTTACATGTTATACAGAAACACACAATAGATATTATAGGTAAAAAATAAAATTTCGCATAATAATCTGTTTTTAATGTTTATTTTTTCCTTTCGGTTTTTTTGAGTATTAAAAGTAAAGTTAAATAATATTTTTTAGATTTTGAAAGCTATGCGAATTTTTAAATGATTAACAAATAATAGATTATGTAGATAACATTTTAAGGAATATTAGATGAAAAAAATTATTAATTCAGTTGAGAATATTGTTAGTGAAATGTGTCAAGGTATCGTACTTGCTAATCCATCACTTGAGTTAGATTTACACAATAGGATTATTTATAGAAAAAATACTAAAAAAGATAAGGTTACATTAATCAGTGGTGGTGGTAGTGGCCATGAACCTGCGCATGCAGGCTATGTTGGAGAGGGGTTATTAGATGCAGCAGTGTGTGGAGATGTATTTGCTTCTCCAACACAAGTGCAAGTCTACCAGGCAATTAGAAAAGTTCAAAATGCTGCTGGCTCACTATTAATTATAAAAAATTATAGTGGGGATATCATGAATTTTCAAAGTGCTCAAATGATGGCAGATGATGATGGTATCATCGTTGATTCGGTTAAGGTAGATGATGATATTGCTGTTCAAAATAGCCTTTATACTGTAGGGCGTAGAGGGGTGGCAGGCACTGTTTTTGTCCATAAAGTAGCAGGTGCTGCTGCTGAAGAAGGATTACCTCTTAGTGAAGTAAAGCGTCTAGCTCAAAAGACAGCTGATTCGGTTAAAAGTAT
Source organism: Thorsellia anophelis DSM 18579 (assembly GCF_900111395.1). Taxonomy (GTDB): domain Bacteria; phylum Pseudomonadota; class Gammaproteobacteria; order Enterobacterales; family Thorselliaceae; genus Thorsellia; species Thorsellia anophelis. Next base: position 40,804 of record NZ_FOHV01000013.1, read on the forward strand.
TGGTTTTGCATTAAATTCATGTACTGTTCCAACAAAAGGTACTCCTACATTTGATTTAGGCCAGAATGAAATTGAATATGGGGTGGGAATTCATGGTGAGCCTGGTATCAGTAGAGAGTCTATACAAAATAGTCAAACGCTTGTCCAGAAAATGATGCTCGCTATAAATTTAGAACTAAAACTTTCAAGTGAAAATGAGGTTGCTATTTTAGTTAATGGATTTGGTGCGACGCCTTTAATGGAACTATATATTGTCTATTACGACGTTGCAAAATGGTTTGCTGAAAAAGGCATTACTATTCGTTATGCTCTAGTTGGCAATTATATGACAAGTATTGATATGGCAGGGGCTTCATTATCAATTTTAAAAATAGACGATGAGTTACTACATTTTCTAAGTGCACCTTGTGACGCTCCAGGCTTCAAACAAACCACTTATATTATGCCAGAACCATTTGATTTGTCTTTACAAAGTAAACAGAAAACGAATCAATCAAATTATTTAAGGGAAACTAATCCAAGTTTAGCAATAATAAATGGGCAATTCTCAGCTCAAAATATGATCTATTTAATAGATTGCATGGCAGAGATAATTATCAAAAATGAAGTTTATTTTTGTGAGCTTGATGCTCATGCTGGTGATGGTGATTTTGGTATGAGCCTTGCTAAAGGATTCAAAGAATTAAAGCATCGATTTGAAGAGCTAAGTTGCATAGATAACAATATAGGATTATTTCTTGAAGAAATTTCTTTGATTTTAATGGCATATTGTGGCGGTGCTTCAGGTCCAATCTGGGGAGCTGCATTTAGAAGTGCAGGGAAAAGCATTGGTGCAAAATCATTCATAACCATATCAGATTTCGCAAATATGATGCAAGCTATGGTTGAAGGCATTCAATTGACAGGAAAACGTTCCTTTGGACGTGGCGCTGAAATTGGAGATAAAACTTTAATTGATGCACTAATTCCTGCCTCAGAATCGTGGCATTTTAGTGCGAATAACAATCATTCATGGCGTACTGCATTTGAAAAAGCAGCAAAAGCTGCGGTCGAAGGAGCTAAAAATACTGAGTCATTTGCTGCTAAAATGGGGCGAGCTGGTACAGCAGGAGAGAGAAGTATTGGCTTTCCTGATGCAGGTGCTCATGCTTTAGGGATTATTTTTACAGAGTTATCCACTATGATGACGTTCAACGATTAAAGTTGATACTTTGCCGTAAGACTCCTTAGCAGATATGATTGCTGCTAAGGTTTTTAAACTATTTATTTTATATGAAAGTTACCCTCTTTTAGAAACATTGCACTGCATTGTGATTATGTAGTGATATCCGCCTTCAGTTTGCTTTGACATATTAAGAACATATCTAAAAATGACCCTCAAAGTATCATTTAATTAATACTTGAAATGATTTCTTTCAAATTTAACTTGGACATGTAAACTTTCTTTATGAAATGCAAAGATGATCTTGGTTGAATTGCATTTTTATTTCTTGAGGAAAAATCACAATTTAAATGGCTGGGGTTTATATGAGATATTGTCGAAATATAGTCGTAATTTTAATTTCTATGTTTTTATTACAAGGATGTATTAATTTAAAAATTCATAGAAATGTGTTTAGCGATGCAGTTTTAGACTCTACGGATGCATTTGAAGGATCTGTGCTTGAAGGAGAAGATGATATTATTACAGGATTTGCCTTTAATCCTGTTGACAAAAAAATGATGATAATGACCAATAAATACCAAATTATCGCTCCTATGTCGGAACAATTGCAATTTATATTATCAGTAGATGAAATTAAAGATCACATCATCCCTTACTCTAGAAATTATACTTACCCAAATATGACATTATTTCTTGAGTACTCAACCTATACAGGTGTATTACATAAAAAACCAATATTAAATCCTTTAGTCATTAGCATGTGTTTTAAAAATAGTTTATCAACAGATGATAGAGAAAAATTTAAAACGATGCTAGAAAATGAAAAAATTATTTTTTATACATATGAAGAAATAAAAGAGAAACCTTGTTTTAATCTTGAGTTAACTGAAAAAGGAGGCGTTATTCTTCCTTTAGATGAGAATTTTGACGGTTCATTTATGACTAAACTAACAAGGCCAATACCATATAGATTTATTACGAGATTACCCAAAAATTCGACTAAGTTGGCAATCCAAAATGGTATAGCAACAGGATTGTCTCCAATTACTACAGTGTTAGATGAAGTATATGAAGTTGGGCAATATATTGCTTTACCAATCACTATATGGTGGATGTAAAAATTAGGGCGTAATTAAACTGAAAGGAAAAAAATATGACTAATAAAGTTATTGTCGTCATTCTGGTTTCATCATTATTAACAGCCTGTGGTGCAATTAATGAAAAAAGTGAGTTATATGAGCAAGAAAGGTTGTTGGATTTACTTAGGAGTGAATAGTTGAATTTTAATGTTAATTACTTCAATTGGTTGATGTAGGTGGGGTGGTCTAACAGAAGCGTGATACTAATTCATTAAGCAAAAATGTTGAGGATGTGTAATAATTAGACTATTTTATTTCTATTGGGCATTAGTAAGGTATAATACCCATTGAACTTCATAAAATTGTCTAACACCTATTCGTTGACTTAAGAGCTTAATCATATGTTTAATACCTTTTATAATCTAGTTTTGGATGGTGGCATCAATCAACAGTTTTTCGTTGTAATGCTAATCATCTTTTTTATCTCATTGGCTTGTCTTGTTTTTAAAAAGTGGATGCCCTTTGTAGACTATACGCCTTCACTGTTAACATCGATAGGGATTTTTGGAACATTTTTAGGAATATTTTTCGGACTATTAGATTTTAACCCCGCAACCATAGATAATAGTATTGAGACTTTGTTAACAGGTTTAAAGACTGCTTTTGTAACTAGTCTGATCGGCCTTGTATTATCAATGATATTTAAGACAATCCATACTATTTTTGAGTCTAGACATAACGCTAGCGAAGAAATTACGGTCAAGGAGGATATTACGCCTGCTCATATCTATCAAGTCTTACAAAATCAATTCAATACACTTGATAAGATTGCGGATAATTTGATTGAAAAGGGTGATGAATCATCTGTAGGTCAATTAAAGTTATTACGTGAAGAGACTAAAGAAAACCAAAAACAAAATGAGTTAAATCTTGAAGCATTTCAAACTAAGTTATGGACTAAGTTAGATGAGTTTAGTGATATACTCTCGAAATCCGCTACTGAGACGATAATTGATGCATTAAAATCGGTTATAGAGGATTTTAATAAGAATCTAACTGATCAATTTGGCGAAAACTTCAAAGAGTTGAATGATGCAGTATTCAAGCTTGTCGATTGGCAAAATAATAATCTCCACGAAATGGAAAGACTTTTAGCACTGCATAAACAAAATTCTGAAAGTGTTGAACATATCTCAAAATCTACAAATCAAATCAGTCAGTCTATGTCCAATGCTGTTAATTTTTCTGAATCTCTTGAATCGGTATTAACCGTTAACCAGCATCAAATAAATGAATTATCTAGGCATCTTAAGACTTTTTCTGATATGAGAGACAAAGCGATAGAAGCTGTACCTATTATTCAGTCTAAGATAGAGCAAGTGACCACTGAATTAACAGATGGGGCTAGCTTAATTAATGAATCTATGACGAATGCGTCGACTCTTATGACTGAATCTATGACAAATGCAACTACCATGATAACTGAGTCGATTGGAGATGCTTCATCTAAAATGAGTGAGTCCTCTGAGACTATCTCAAAACAATTGACACAAGCGGCTAGAGCAACTAGTCACATTTCAGGCCATTTTAATGAGACGATGAAAGATTTAATTGATAAGTTTGATGAAACTTTTAGTTCGGTGAGTCATGAGTTTGAAATATCTCATAACAAAATGAGTGAAGTTTTATCTACTAATACGGATATGATATTGAATCAAATTGGCGAGCATACTAAACTTAATGTAGATAAGACTACTGAGGCATTAAATGTCCAATTTGTAACATTTGAGAAAGTCATGCAATCTCTACTTAACCAGCTTGAGACAACTCATCAAGCGATATTAAAAGATTTTGGTATGTCCCAAGATAGCATTAGTGAGTCGGTGAAAGAGCATACGCAAAATGTGCTTGCCGCTATAGAATCACAAGTTAGCAGCAGCGTTGCAAAATCAATTGAGACTATGAATAATCAAGCTAATTCATTTGATAAAGCGACACTAGACGTGGTCAATCAATTTGAACAAGCCGTTAAAGCGATTACACAAGAAGTTCAAACTGCACAAATTGATATGAGCAAGCATTTAATTAGCCACAGTCAAACCGTTCTAGGGGGAATAGAGCAGCATGTTAAAGAATCAGTTGAACATTCTAATAATGCTATTAACAGCCAGCTTAAATCTATTGATGAAGGTCTTGAACAATCCCTTAATAAAGCATTAGAAGATTTAGGCAGTGCATTAGCAACTATAGCTGGGCACCTTATGGCATCATATAAATCTAATACTGGCCAGTAATAGATTATTTTAATCGATATTGATTTATAAGTAGGACTCATTGTGGTATGAAAAATATATTTGGAGAGTCATCCAAAAGAGTGAAAAAAGCAGATGCGTCTGAGCAATGGATTAGTGTGTCAGATTTAATGACAGGGCTTATGGTAGTGTTTTTATTTGTAAGTATTGCCTTAATGCGACATGCACTAAATGAACGCGATAAAGTGAAAATTGAAAGGGATAAGGTTAAATCGATTGCTGTAGCTTACCAACAAAACCAAGTTGCTATCTATGATGCGTTAGATAAGGAATTCTCAAATGATTTAACTAAATGGAATGCTCAGATTAATAAAGAAACATTGTCTTTTGAATTCAAATCTCCAGATATTTTGTTTGCTAAAGGTTCTTATGAGTTAACTGAAGGGTTTGAATCTGTGTTAGGGGATTTTTTTCCAAGATATATGCAAGTTTTAAACCAGTTCAAAGAATCTATTAATGAAGTAAGAATTGAGGGGCACACAAGTAGTCAGTGGGGAGATATTGAAGATCAAGATGAAGCCTATTTTAATAATATGGCGTTATCACAAGCTAGAACACGATCAGTATTATCCTATATTCAATCTTTAGAGGAGATTAAATCTCAACGTGATTGGATCAGAAATCATGTAGCAGCTGTGGGATTGTCGTCAAGCAAACTTATTTTAGATGATAACGGGGTTGAAGATTCCGATAAGTCTAGACGTGTTTCGTTTAGAGTGAACACGAATGCAGATATTCAAATTAGAAAAATAATTGAAGAGTAAATTATGGCATTAAAGTATGATTTTTCTGCATTATGGTATATTGCTGAGCAGTTAGGTGCTGATCGTCAAAATATCACTATAGAGCCCAAAATAACAGAATCCAGATTAGTAACACAGGTTGAAAATGAACCTACTGAAAAAAAGCCTTTTTTTAGTGGCATTGAAGGCTTAGTCATAGGTGATGGACCTAATCAAATTAAGGTTAATGCAGCGGGTGAATTTAGAATTGAATCTGAGCCTGTATTTATCTATATTTATGATCATTCATTTAATTTTCATCAAGTTATTGCAGGGGAGAAAGAAGGTAATAAAATTCATGTTTATAATTGCCAGCTTATACAAAGAATGATAAAAAGAAGGCCTGAGCAACGTTATATTGCGATGAGTAAACGTTCAGATAAGTATCCGATAGGTGCAGTTATCGATGGGGTTGTACTTGAAGGATTATGTTCGCTACAAATATGCGGTAGTTGCTTGAAAGAACGTAATCGTGATGCTGAGTTCAATTCATGAATTTTAAAGCGTGCATAGATAAGATTTTTAATGATTTCTTTTGCTTTTAAAAGTATTAATCGAATTACCATTATTTAGGTTGCTTATATTGAATAATATGAAAATTAGGCATTTTAGGTCCTTATCATTTTATATATTCGTTGCTATCACTGTAGTCTTTATTTCTAAAGATAGATTTTACGATTATAGTCTTGTTTATCTACATATCAATTTTAGACCGTTTACGGGCGAACTCTTAGAATTAAGTAAGGAAATAGAATCGCTTAGCCAGCTTGTTTATCAAAATGGTAAAACACAGAAACTCTCATTTTTTGTAAATCCTACAGATTTAATTATTATTGTTCCTCCTTACTTTAATTTTAACGACTTGGCGATATCAGGCGCAGTTAATCCTAACCAGCTCGACTGGATGGAATACCAAACAATCGCTATTGAAACAGGTCAGATATTTTTGGTGAGAGATAAAGTCGTAATTGATCATCAGCTTCTGAGTGGTCAAATTACACCTAGTCCCATCATTTTAACAGATTCATCAAATGAGATAATGATTTATAAAGATATTCTTGCAACGAGACCTATCATACTAAGCATGGTAAACCCACAATACAGGGACAATAACGCATCTTATTAATTGATACCGACAAAATTTATCCTATTTAAACAATTTGCTCTTTAGCTGTTAATAATGTAAAGCAGGCTTTTAGCTCTACTGCAGCCTATATATAAAATTTCATTTTTCTTAATGATGTTATCATCTAAACCGAATAAAATTACAACATCAGACTCTAGTCCTTTAAAAGATTGAATTGTGCTATATTTAATTTTATTCAAGATATTTGTATGGCATTGGTCTGTTAATTCAAATCCATTAGTGCCTATTAACCATTCTGGTGAATTAATCAATTTATTGTAAGGATACAAGATAGCTATTTGTTCAGGTAAGATATATTCTTTATCAATTAATTGAGATAGAAGGGTATTTAGCTGCTTACCTATACTCTCAGTAGAATCTTCTGAGTAAATTTTAGGTGCGATTCCGCCATCAACTCTAAACTTATTTGGGAGTGGGAAATTGCCTTGCATAGCTGCAAATTCACCAATAGGTCGGGTATTACGCAAATTATGTTCTAGTTTAAAAGGTTTCCCTTTAAAAGGTTTTTCCCATTCAGATTTATTCACATACAGTATTTGCTGTCTATCATAAAAGCAATACCAATTAAAATCAGGGACGCCTAATGATTCTAAAGCTATCCACCAAGTATTTAAAAAATCATTAGCTTCATCAACAATTATCGTATCATATTTTTTTTCCAGAAAAACTGATGCTTGAAATAAGTGCTCAGGACTTTCTTCTTGAAAAAATGCTTGGATCTTATCTTTATCGCTCGGTACTGTATAAGGCATCCCAACGGATTGTACTGTAAGTTTTACTAGTTCATGAAATGAGAGAACAGTAAGATTCTCAACCTCACTTAAGCTAGTTGCAATGTATTGGGCTAATTGTTTATTGAAACACGTAAAAAGAACTCGTTTCCCTATATTTGCATGCTGTTTTGCGATAAAAAGTGCAAGACGTGTTTTTCCTGAACCAGCCCCACCTTCAACGAGTAGACGATTCTGGTTTTTGAGAATAGATAATATCTCAATTTGTTCTAAAGTTGCCTGTTCTAATGCTTGAATGGAATCATCAACTGTTACCCTAAGGGGCTGATTAATTGTAATCGTCGGTGCTAATAATGTATGTAGAGCTCGTATTTGATGCTGCGCCCATTTAATCTTTGATGCTTTATGTTTAGCGATTACAGCATTAAAAATGTCCATTAAGTGGTTTTCAGGTGTACCTAAACTATTTCTGTCTAAAATAAAGGATCGTGCCGGACAATCAGCATCAATAATTTCAACGTTCCAGATAATATCGGGAAACCACACTGCATGCGTAAAAATCAGATTATCTAATTCAGAAGGCTTTAATTTACTTTTAATTCTTTCAATTAATGCATACTTATTGCGTCTTGCTTGAGAAAACGGAGATGATTTCATTACTCGTCCAGATTCATAGTGCCAAGTGCCATTTGCAACATAAACACCATTAGCTTTAATTTCAATCACAATTACGCCAAAATTTGGATGAAACACAATGATATCACTTTCACCTATTTGTTCCCCACCTGTATTAGATAAATTACGCCATTCAACACTTTCAAATATTTGCCAAGGTAGAGGTAAATTAGATAATGCATCTTGAACACGCTTTTCGGCTGCAGCGCCAATTTGTAAATGATAAGGTTGCATGGTAGTTTTCTTCAAAGTTAATTTGATTTATCTATTATGAGTATGATGAAATTGTAGCTAAAAATGATAAAAGTTACAAATGTGTAATTTTTTGAAATAAATTGATGTTAATTAGTTTGATCTGTTTAAACATTAATCAGTTAACTCTATCCAATTAATTTGAAAAAATTACTTTATACCAGTCATATTAAACATCCTACAATCAAACTAATACCGAGATAAATACCCTATGATACATTTTAGATAGTTGTCGATTGAGAAGGAATAGAGTGTATGGAATTGATTGATACCTAGAATCAAATTAGCTGTGAGTTAAAGAATTATTATAATATAAATTACCTTATTAGATATTTGAGTATGCTACTACAGAAAATGTATTGGGGCCTATCTACCCCAATAATTGGATTGGACAAAGTTTGTTATTAAAATTTAAATTTATCAACTAATTGTTCAAATAAAGTCAAAGGTCTCAAGCTAATTTGTGATTGGCATTCAGGACAATGCATGCCATTAGGCGTCATTATTAAATCACTCCTTTGGATTGTATCATCTACCCAATTACATTTAGGGCAATAAGCTTTTAGGGGAATGGGAGGGGCTATCATAATGTATTGTTCCTCTTATAAATAATATTACATTTATTGGTGATGGTAAACCATTTATAATTAACAGCTTACTTAAATTTCTAAATAGGATAGTTTACTAAAATAAGCGTGAAAACATGCTCCAGTATCTATTAAAGTGACATTGCCAAAGTTCATGATTTCTTTTTGAGGTGTATGTCCAAAAATAAATTGATCCGCACCGTGATAACTTATTTCAATACCTTTAGCCATTTTATGAACAGACTGCCTATTCCATAATAGATACTGAATCTGTTCTGCTGAATAAGTTTGGCCAAATCGATAATATTGATTTGGAATGTCTGCATGAGCTATTACAAAACGCTTATCATTTTTCTCTAAACAAATTGTATAAAGACCCTTATGATCAAGTAAATCAAAGTATTGGATAACTAGCTTTTTTTTGTGTGTAGGTAATTCATCAAACCACTCACCACCATTTAAATACCACAAGCCAAAATCATTATTTTTTAATGCATCAATCGCTAGTTGTTCATGATTACCTAAAACAGCAAAATAATTTGGGGTGTTCATAAATTTATCTAGACAAACGTAACTATTTTCACCTCTGTCAATTAAATCTCCAGTAGAAATTAATAGATCTTTTTCGCAATCAAAACGAAGTTTATCTAGAAGATTGTTTAATTGTGAAATTTCACCATGAAGATCTCCAATCACTATTACTCGTGTTTCATTTGACACGGATAATCGTAAGTGACGGTTATCCGTGTCAGAAGATAAAATAGTCATTCAATAGAACCATCTTTTAAGAATGAATCAATAATTTTAAACCCACCATACATTAAAGCTGCAACTCCAGCGGCCTTGATTATTGTTGAATCAGAGTTAGCTGCAACTACACCTCCAACAACAGTTGTAATCGCAGCAGTTCTAAATTCAGTAGACTTAAAAACACGACCTAGTTCTTCTAGATCAGGATCAGTTTCAGGAAATGGACTCGGTGTGCGGCGAGTACGAAATGTATAATCTGTTGCAAAATCTTCATTTTTATCTACTTCAATATTCATAGCATTCTCCTTTAGCTAATTGGTTATGTCAAAACTACCAATACTATAACAAGAGAAGGTGACAACTAGCTTCGCAATTAAAAAAATGGAAAATTGTATCAGATCGAATTCAAATCTTAGTATGTAGTTAAAATATTCATTTGACTTAATTGGAAATATTAAATAACATTTAGTCATAATGCGAAACTTGGTGTCGTGATATGCGTTAATTTAAGCATAGATAGATTAAGAATTTAATATTGATAAAGAGAGACTAATATGCCTTATTCGGAAAGAATGTTTGCAATTATTTTTAGACTAATGAGAGGAGATAAAATAAAAACAAAATTACTAGCAGAAGAATTTCAAGTATCTCAAAGGGCAATTCAGCATGATCTAAGTGATCGTCTTCCTGCAGAGTTACATCAAAACTTAATCAAAGAAGGGAATACCTATTATTTAGATCCTTTAACAATTACTAGTTTCTTTCCAGAACATATAAAGAAAATTTTAGAACTTGTCGATTCTGAGGCTGTCTTACCTCATAAATTAAGTAAAAAAGGTTTACAAAAATTATTATCATACACAAAACAAAACTTACCTTTCCAAGTTCAAGCTGCAAGGCGTGTAACATTGACTGAATTAATGAAGCAAAACCATGCTTTGCTTGAAAAAGCAGTTGAGCAAAATATTAAAGTTGAGTTTAATTATAAAAAAACTCAAAATGAGAAACGTTATGAGGGAATAGAACCTTATAAACTAATTGATTATCAAGGTGTATGGTATTTAGCTGCTATTGATAATAATAAAATCAAAACTTTTGCACTAGCTAATATATTAACTATCTATCTAACTAAAGAAAAATTTTTAATTAAAGAAAAATATCGAGATATGATTGAACAGGATGAAAGTATTTGGCTAAGTGAAGAAAAATTTGAAGTCGAGTTCAAGATATCTCAAGAATATGCCGAATATTTTACAAGACGGACGGTTATTCCGAATCAAAAGGTGATCGTCAATCAAGATAATACTATTTTAGTCAAGGTGTCGGTGACAAATCATAATGAAATACTTCCTATTATTCGCTATTGGATGCCCGCAATCGATGAAATCAAGCCCCTTGAATTAAAAAATATATTATTAGAAGAATTAGAAACATTCAAAGCTAGGTTAGTCAAAGATAGTTAGTTGCCTGTGACCTAGATAATTATGACGAGTTAAACTAGTTTATTGTGTTAACTAGGGCAAAAACTTATTTTAATCTCTAGGTCTGCAATAACATTACTGATACACAATCTGAAGTTATCCTTACTTTATTGATAACATTTAAAATAAATACCCCTCCTCATCCAAATAAATTACATATAAAAGTGCTTTATTATCTATTTAAGTAACGAGCAAATTACTTTTTATCAAGTTATTTTACCTAAATACCAATAAGTTTATGAGATATTACAATAATAGAAAGCAATCATAACAAATAAGTATTTAAAATCTATACCTATGATTCAATTATGAGAATAAATAATCATACAATGTTCTAGGGCAGTACCTCTGATAAACTCAATCTTATAAGTAACTAGTAAAACGTTATTATAAAATTGGATATTTTATCTATGAATTCAGAGAACACGGAAGTCATCAGAACCTATAAACAAAACAACTCAAAATGTCGTATACCAGTAAATTAAATTAGCCGCTGAAACTTCAATTTGAAAGATGTTGGGTCTTTCGATGTTAATTTGTTAACTAAGGAAATAATATGAATTCAAAACAGGATAATCTATATAAATTACCGGCTTTATTAATATCAGTTATTCTAATAGTAATTTATTCAATTAACTCTTCTGCTACTAGCCAAATTGGCTCTTCTAATAAAGTTAAGAAAATTGCGGGTTATCAACCTTTTATGCAATCAATTGGCGCTTATTTATCTCTATCAAAACAAATTCTTTATGATGAAAATTATTTACCTGTGTTGACTAAAGGCTCTGAGTTGTTTATTCCATCTGTGTTCTGTCAAGCAACATTTAGTGGATTTGTAGATCCTATGCAATTTTATAATTTAGATAACCGTTATTTTATGTTTGCTGATCAAGATAAAGATCCCTGTTTAACTGATAACCATGAATCACAGTTAACATGGTTCGCATTAGATTCAGGACAGCAAGAATGGGAAAGCATACAATCTTGGGAAGATTTATCCGTAACAGCTTTAAATAATGAGGCAGACTTGATTGCAGCAGGAACGTCTGCACTAAGTCTGTATACCCATGGGTTACGTATTCCAGAATATGCAATAGGAAAATACATTGGTTTTACATACTCACCTGTTACAGCGACAGGTTATCCTAATGTTGGTAGTCCTATTAAAGTATGGGATATACGTTATTTTTTTGGGCAAGAAGAATATGATTTAGCTGGACATTCAACTCAAGTTAATGAAGGCAAGCGATTAGAGAAAATAGATTCTAATGCAAGCTTTGGTAAGGTCGTTGAAAATCCAGTCCAGCCTAGAATTGAAAATTTGATTATGAAAGGTACATTTTTACCAGATTTTCAACTTACAGCTGAGTATGATTTTATTAGCAATAGTGAAAGCGATAGTGAAGATGTATCGCGCTTTTGGTGGGGTGAAGCAGGTACAACAGAGGTTCAGGCTTATTTTCAAAATCCTAGTTATCAAACGAGTCATCAGTCACCTGTTTTAACACTAGAGGATGTAGCGAAAGTCTATTCTGTTTCTGCTTTGCCTATCAAAAAAGAGTTAGGTTTTGATTCTGTTAAGTACTCTACCTACTATGTTGTCGGTGATGCTGTTAGCATAACATCAGATAATCCAAATAACCAATTCACACAATCATCAAATATCATAGAGTTACAATTTAGTAATGCACTGAATATTGACAACACAGTTTCTGCAACATATACCTTTGAAAAAGGTGACCCAATTGCAGAAGATCATTCAGAATATACATGGAGTTATATTGATGCAGCAGGTATCTCACATCTTTTAGTAAGTGATAAAATAGTAGAATCAGGAAAGGTACCAGACTCACCAAAATTGGCACTGGAACAATCTGGTTTTACACTTATGTTAGAAATGCTTCCAAAAGATCAATTCAATCGAAGTGGTCAACCTATCTCTATTTCAGGGAGCATTGAAACTGCACAATTCATTGCCGATCCTAAGAGTGTTAGGTTTACATTAAATGATACACATTCTTCTGCAGTCAGTGTAACAGCACAATATGCTTCAGGCAGTAAAGATATCACTTTTTTAGGAAGCTGGAGCTCTAATGATGAATCGATCGCATTGGTCGATAATCAAGGCAATATCATACTTAATTCAAATTTAAGCACTGAGGCTGTTGGAAGTGTGACGTTTAGTTACTTAGGACGTACAGTTACGATTGATGTTGTTGTTGACGCACTACCACCAAGTATTAGTAATTTAAAATTGATTAGCATATTGGAGAATAATGAACTCGCTGTTTTTGAGAATCAAGGTGCGACTTATGATTTTTACAATGGAGGAAAATTGAATTCATTCGATAGTTCGACCTATGTATGGCGAATCAAGAATGAGAGTTCTATCATAGGTAATGGTACGGTGAGAAATTCAGGTATTATCCCGTTTCCAACGTCTTCATCACCTATTTTTCATTCTGGAAAAGTAGTTGTTTTAGAGGTGACACCAAGAGATAACTTGAATCGTACAGGGCAGATGCAACCGATAGAAGCTAAATTAGAAGCAGTTAGAGGTATTGAGGTCGAGCCTTCGCCACTAGAAATTAGAATACAGGGTAACGGACAGTTAAGAGCCTATGCTATATTTGAAGGGGGAAGAAAATTTATTAGTCCAATTGGTAATACAGCATTTGATGGTGTATGGACTGTTAATGATCCTGGAATTACAATCAGTTACTCTGGATATGTTACTGCGAGGAATAACGCTGCCACAGGGACAATTACCTACACATATCGTACATTTTCTGTTGATATTCCATTTAGGGTAATAGAATAGTCGTTTATCCCCTAGTGATTAGAAATTTGAATTAAGGTATTGGTTTATCTAAAGCATCAGAAGTCAATTAAACAATGACGCCTGATGCTTTCTTATCATTCAACGTATTGATTAGCTTTAATAGCTGAACTTTTGGAAAGATCTTAAGAATATGATCTTACTCACCATTAAACGCCTTTGAATTCAAATCTAAAATGATTATGTATGTCTTTGATTACTTCTTTATATAGAGCGGATAAATATGGTTTTATATTTTCGTCTTTAATTGGAACATTATAATTGTCCATTAACATACACCCATTAACATTTTTCGTAGTGTTATCTGACTTTGCGATGTTCTAAGATTGCTCTATTTTATTCAAATTTTGACTATTTGAAGATTACAGCGAAATAGAGCTGATTAAGAATTGAAACATTTTTGTATAACAAATGAGTAACTAACCTAATACATTTAAATAACGTGAGTTAACGCATGTTTTACATCTGATCAATCTGTATACTACTCCCGCTAAAAATAGGGAGGCAGAATGAGTAATAAAAAAAATAATAAAAAACCTTGGTATAAGGTTCTGTATATGCAGGTATTAGTAGCTGTCATTATTGGTATAGCACTTGGAATATTTTATCCTCAATTAGCTCAACAAATGGAGCCTTTTGGTAAAGGCTTCATAAAATTAATTAAAATGACAATTGCACCAATTATTTTTTGTACTGTTGTCATGGGTATTGCTGGCATGGATAACATGCGCAATGTTGGAAAAACGGGTGGGATAGCATTATTATATTTTGAAGTAATGAGTACAGTTGCGCTAATATTAGGACTTATCATCGTGAATGTCTTAAAACCTGGCCAAGGCATGAATATTGATCCTAATTCATTAGATGAAATTGCCTCTATTCAAGGAAAAAAACTTGAAACTGTTCCCGAATTTTTCTTGAATATTATCCCAGATACTTTTGTTGGAGCTTTTGCTGGTGGGCAAATACTCCAAGTTCTTTTTGTAGCAGTCATTTTTGGTTTTGTACTACAACGACATGGTGGGAAAGAAAATCTAATTTTCATCCAGATTGAGAAATTTTCTGAGATTATGTTTGGTATTGTCGGTGTGATCATGAAAGTTGCACCAATAGGTGCTTTCGGTGCTATGGCATTTACAATAGGTAAACATGGAGTATCCTCATTACTCAATTTAGCTCAATTGATGGGGGTATTTTATTTAACATGTCTCATTTTTATCTTTGTTATCTTAGGGATAGTGTGTCGTATTAGAGGTTTTAGTGTATTTAAACTAGTTAGGTACATAAAAGATGAACTTTTAATTGTACTAGGAACATCTTCATCTGAATCTGTCTTACCACGCATGATGATAAAGATGGAAAAATTAGGTGTTAAAAAATCTTGTGTTGGCTTAGTTCTCCCAACAGGATATTCATTTAATCTAGATGGTACTTCGATATATTTAACAATGGCTGCAATATTTGTTGCACAAGCAACAAATGCGCCGATAAGTATTTATGAGCAAATACTTCTACTTGCTGTTTTATTTGTGACATCTAAAGGCGCAGCTGGTGTGACTGGAAGTGGCTTTATTGTTTTAGCTGCAACTATAGATACAGTAGGTGCTATACCTGCAGCTGGTTTAGGCATTATTTATGGAATTGATCGTTTCATGTCAGAAGCTAGAGCATTAACTAATTTAGTCGGTAATGCAGTTGCCACAGTAGTTGTGGGTAGTTTTACAGGTGAGCTTGATAAAAAGCAGCTACATAAGGTGCTTAATGATCCCAAGAGTGTTTCACTAGATAAAATTTAATTTAGCTATCCATATTAAATAAGGTTACCTGCTAATTATATAAAATATTTTATGAATGAGATTATTTTTAGCGGGTAATTTCCTCAATTCAAACGTGATTGTTTTTTTCTAGCTCAATTGTATGACAATTAGTTAGTGACGTATTTATCGTAGCTCTTTTTAATCGTATAAGTATTCTCATCGAGTACCATCATAAATTCTGGATATAGTAAGTTTATCTTAAGAACAATTTTTGCACCTTGAGTAGTTGAACTTTTTTTATAACAAAATAGGTCTAGAGTGCCAGCTTCAGTCGTTTTTTAAAGTAATGACTAATCAAGGCCCCTCTATTTTATTCAATGTGAATTTTTTCGGCCTCTTAAAGAGAGTTTTATGCTATGATAATTAGGTTTACTTATTTCAAATTATTATTCAAAGCATAGCTTAGGTACATAGCGTTATATCTCTGGTCTCGTGCTTTTCAACTCTGATTTTATGTCATTCTGCTAAAAGAGATTATACAAATCCACGTCTGTTTGCTTTACAATTTTACAAAATAACCTGGATTAATGTGTTTTATTCATTCTTAGAATAGGATTAATAATTGAATTTTTTTAATCATGCAAGGCATACTATCAGCATAGTAAGATAAAAATTGTGGGAGTTTCCTGCATTTGGTAGTAACTCTAACAGATTAAAGTATCTTTATCTTTATTTGTATTTGGTAAATTAGTATCAAAAAATAACTAGGACAATTCAACAGTGGATAATAGTAACCAGAATTATGTGGTAAATCATATTTTTATTAATCATTGGTTTAAAAAAGTAAGTGAGTGGTTTTCCCCAGATGAGTTAGACGATTTGGATAGATTAATACTGATTTTACTCATTAAGCATTCTAATGTTCATTTAAATATTATCTATACAGATATCGTTACTACTGTTACATATAGCCAGTTAACGCTTAAAGAATTGAATGATCGGTTGGCGAAACTAGCACAAAAGGATATTATCATATTTGATAATAATGAGATTTATTTTTCTAGTGAAACATTTTTTATTGCTATAAAATCAATTGCTAATCATTCATTAAGTTCTGAAGTTTCCGCTATTTTAAAACAGAAAGATGCCACACTGTATGAAAGTTTGATGTGCGCTGATTTTTTATTATCTGAGTTTAAGGGTGATTTAACATTACCTAGTGAATTTTTCTTCGGCTATTCTTTATTGGTTGGTAGTCATGGTTTTTGGAAACAATCATTCCAAGCAGAAGTGCTGGATCAATTCGCTAGAATGCTACCAGATATGATTATCTATGGTTTAAATATTAACCATTACAATTTTATATATACTATTCTTTCTAAACATGTTCAGCAAACCCTTTCGATGATTACTCGTCCAGTGCATTATGATTTTTTTGCTGATAGCTGGATTGCCGCTACAGGGATTGATGATTTAATATTATTTGCTAAACCCATAGATAGCCAATATTTAAAAACTCGAAAAGGTGTTTTCAGTCATTCTACTCAGTATTTCTCCATTACATCAGTTATAGATATATTGATTAGAAAAGTAATCGATTTTAATAATTTGAATGATTTAAAGCTTGAGTTCACTAATATGGTCAATCAAATAGATTATGCTTACAATAATGATTTTCTATCGTTTGCTCAAACACTTGTTTTTGCTGATCAGTCTGAATTAATAAGCATGTGTGAGAATATTTATTTTGTTCGTAATTGTGTGGTTGATGGTGACCTAAACAATGAAGTTGAATATCATAATTTATTGCTATTTTTAATTGCAATCTATCCTGTAATTGATTCAGATGAATTTAGATTGCTGAAATTAAAATTACTTTCTGAGCCTTATATTGAAGAAATACTAAATTTAAAGCCTTTTAATGCAATGACAGATACACTTAATCGTCTTGCTCATGATATTTTTCGCGAAAATACCAATCACTTTCCTTTTTTTAAGCCTTATACACTTGCCGATAAATTTATCGGCGAATTGAGTAAAATTTTGAAGCCAGAGATTCCAAATAATTTATCAATGGTTCAGACAAGATTAGTTTGGGTAATTGAGGAAGAACTCAGGTTTATCCCCAAAGTACAAAAAATGACTAAAAAAGGTTGGTCAGCAGGACAAATAAAAAGTATTGATGATCTTGAGATAGATAGTAGACATTATGACCTATCACTTGCACAGGCAGATCAAAAAATTATTGATGCTGTTAAAGTTAAGCATTTAGATAGATATTCTAGCTATCTAAAATTAGATCTTGCGATTCTCACGCTAATGACAGAATCAAAAAATGTGATTGATAATGAGGGTAATCAAATTACAATTATTGAAATGAAAAAATTAGTGGTTGCAAGAGTACAAAATAGCACATTTAAATTTGAAGTCTACCCATCAGAAATTAAATCTCTGCGGACTTTTACTGATAGAACCATTAAATTATTTGAAGTCGCGAATAATATTTTTGCATTTGAGAATATCGAATCAAAAGCAAAGTTGGTATTAGAGCATATCACTAATGCACCTTTAATGAGTGAAAATGAAAAAGATCAAGTTATTGAATTAATTTCTCCTGTCTGTAACTATTATGATGAAGCGCTTGAAAAAGGAACTGTTACCGTTATTGATTGGAAACCATCATTCCATATCTGGTTAAAAATGAATGCTGATGAATTTTCATTTGAAATTACATTACAAGATGAGATAAACGACATAACCATACCAAGTTTTAATACTGAAAATTGGGTAGAGATTAAAAAGGATGTTTGGTGCAAACGTAATCTAGAAAGCGAACTGCACGCCGTGCACAATATTTTAGGACAAATTGATATTCCTATTACTAATGAACTTAAGCCTTATTATCGATTTGAATTGAGTGAAATGCCATCTGTAATTGACAAATTAGCAGAGGTAAAAGACGTAACGCTGCATTGGTATCATTTAAAATCCAAAATTAAAATTTTAACGGATGAAGATTTTAAAATACGAATAGATGGAAAAAATGGATGGTTTCAAGTAAGTGGTGATATCAGTATTGATGGAATAGAGTTCTTGCAACTACAAAAACTCTTTGAAGCAAAACGGACTGGATTTATTACCTTAGAAAATGAAACAATTCAAGTCGTTTTAACAAAAGCTTTAAAAGAGCGAGTCAATTTATTAGAAAGTGTGCTTGATGAAGACTTCAAAGTTGATGGTAAACTTGCCTATCCATTGCAACAATTACTGACTTTAATGAATGTTGAGAGTGATGACGCTTGGCGATCTTTGTCAAATCAATGGCAACAACCCGTTAACATTAATCCATCTTTACTTATGCCACTTAGAGACTATCAAAAAGAGTCTGTAAAATGGGCTATACAATTACTCAGTAATGGTTTTGGTGCTTGCTTAGCTGATGATATGGGATTAGGTAAGACCATTCAAGCGCTTAAAGTAATAGAACATTTTGCAAATTTAGGCGCAAGCCTTGTTATCGCGCCTAAATCTGTTTTATATAACTGGAAAGATGAAGTTAAGAAATTTTCCCCAACCTTAAACCCAATCATATTTGATGAAGTCGAAGATAAAATTCAGTTATTCAATTCTCTAACGGTCAATGACTTATTAATTATTGGTTACAGCCAGGTAACTATTTGGAAAATTGAGCTTAGCAAAATTGATTGGCAAACAGCTGTTTTAGATGAAGCTCAAAATATTAAGAATCATAATACTCAAAGATCTAAAGCCATTTTTAGCCTGAATGCTAAAGGTAAATTAACCCTTTCAGGGACGCCTATTGAGAATCATTTAGTGGAGCTTTGGAGTCAATTTGCATTTATTAATCCTGGACTGTTAGGCACAATACAAAATTTTAAGAAAAAATATGGGTTAGCACATAAAGATGAAAACGATTTAGCAAGACTCAGAGCAATTGCAAGTCCTTTCATAATGAGAAGATTAAAAAAAGAAGTGCTTAAAGATTTGCCAGATAAAATTGAAATTAATCATCGGATATCACTTGATGAATCTGAGCGAACCCTATATGAAGTTGTTAGGCAAAATGCGTTAAACAATGCAAGGCATAATCCGATTGAATTACTCTCTGCTTTGACTAGACTCAGGCAAATTTGCTGTGATCCTTATTTAGTGTTTAATGAAAAGACCGCTATCAGTAGCAAACTGCAAGAAGCAATGACACTTATTACCGAAGGATTAGCAAATGGTCATAAAATTCTAATATTCAGTCAATTCGTGGGGTTACTTACGAGACTAGGTAGTTTTCTAAAAAAAGAATCAGTACCCTATAGCGTTTTAACAGGTCAAAGCCGACTAAAAGAAAGAGCTGATGCGATTGAACAATTTAAGACAAATCAAACAAATGTCTTTTTAATTAGTTTAAAAGCTGGCGGTACAGGGCTAAATCTAACTGAAGCCGATATTGTGATACATCTTGATCCTTGGTGGAATCCTGCAGTGGAGGATCAAGCAAGTGATAGGGCTCATAGAATAGGTCAAACCCAGGTTGTGACGGTATACCGTTTAGTAACTGAAAATACAATTGAGGAAAAAATAATACAATTGCATGATAAAAAGAGAGATCTTGCAGAAAAAGTGCTCTCTGATCAAGATTCATCAGAAAAACTCAGTCCAGAGTTATTGCTTTCATTATTGCAAGATGATTAGATTTTCATTCCAAACACTAATTTATTTGCCTCAGTGTTTGGAATCTTCTAAATTATTTAGAGTGTTTGCCTTGTAAATCTAACTTAGGTTTATCTTTTGTAATGTTAAATCGATTACTTACTGATGTTGAGTTCATGCCTAATTGATTTTTATCTGAACTAGCACCTGTCATCGTTTTCGGGTAGCGTAAAGATAAGATGAATTTAACCAGATGATTTAAAAATAGATAAATAAACAAAATGCAAATAAAGGCCAAAATTATCATTTGTCTAATGGTTAAATTACTATCAAACTTTTCAATTTCAAGCAATACCTTATCATCTTTAATTTGAATCGCTCGAATTTTGACAATTACATCTAATGGATAAAAATTGACTTGATCAGTTAATCTTTCAAGGCTCAAGTTTGATGATTGAACGGTTTTATAAAATTCATCAGATACTTTCGATGTCATCCAAAATGTTTTAATAGGATGATTTTTGTTGGGATTAACCAAGTTATTTACAGCGTTATCATGAACTTTTTTTGCTTCATGGATAAAGTATGTATCTGAGTTTTTCACTAAGATGAATTGATTTGAAAGATCGTATATGGATTCATTGTCAGATGCTTTTATCAATGATTCCCAGTCAGACAATGCTTGCGAGGAATTAAACAGCAAGTTATTAAACAGTATTTCTTTCATTTTAGCACAATTTTTTTCGTCTGCATTAGTATAAAATATTTCTATGTATCTGAGTAGATTTTCTTTATCCAATAAATAATTGAGGTTAGAGTGATGTAATGCATCATCATTCATTAGATTGTCGTGTGTTGTTAATAATTTAATCGCTTCAATAATATCTGGTGAATGAAGTGCTATCGCCTTATCAGCAATTTGTAATATTGGAGGGGTAACATCTAATCTTAGAGTCAAATCTGAATTTACTGCACGCATAATTGTTATATAATTAAAGGTAGAGTTCGCTAATAATTGATTCAATTTATCATAGCGTGTTTTATCAAAATGTGTATCGACTAATTGCATATGAGAACAATTTTCTGTTATAGGAGCACCGTATTGATTTGTTTTTATCATACAAGTGACTGAACCATTGAAAGCATAAAATTGATTCTTAATTTGGCTTATGTATTGATTTAATTCAGATGTAGGGGCGTTATCCATCATTTCTAACTCATTTAGTACAGCTGCTACTTCAATTGGGGTTTGATGAGTGAAATATTTCTGGTATTGCAAAAGAACATAGTTTACTACGGTCTGTTCTACGATTAGATAACAACCTAGAAGAATCATAAAAATAAGCATAACTAAATGACTTCTCCACAATTTTAGCAACTTTTGAGAGCCTTCTTTCTCTAGGCTGAGTGAGTTATTGAATCTAACCATTCTCTTTTGTGAGATGCTGTATTCTGCCTGTTGCATACATCCACTTTTCGCAAGTGTGAGATGAATTTCTTCTCGCCAGTGATTGGGTACCTCAACAGGACCTATTATTGTATTTTCAAGTTTAATGGTCATAGGTGAATTAGGTACACTATCGCTTGAACTTGTATTTCCTTCATTTTTTGACTTCATTGATTTACTGGTGATATACATATTGCCTTGAAAAGCAAAAATTGGATAACTAGTAAATTCATACGTGATTTTTTTATTGAGCCAAAGGATAAACCCAACTAAAACAAGTGGAATTATCCAAAACCAATTCCAACTAGTTAGACTATCTACTAGAAAAGCGAATAGGGCAGCAAAATAGATGGGGTAGATGAAACCGAGATTTCTATTTTCTGCATTCCATTCAGCCTCATTTGAATTTCTGGTGTACACATCAATATGATAATTTTGAGGTAAATTATCTTCTCCATCTAGAAACCGGCGAACCCTTTTTTGAAACTTTTGGAATGCTTTATCTATACTATCAACCGTTTCATTTGAAAATAACGGTTTATCATTGAGCATTAAGGTAACAAAATTGCCATCGTATAATTTTACGATTTCAGCACTATTCACTCTTCGAATATAGTCAAAGCCTGCAGGTAGAAGTAATATGCTTGTGTTTGAATTATCGATATTTATATATCGAGCTCCGTTATTAATCGAACTTAATGTGCTATCCGAAAAATCAATTGTGTAAACGTTATTGTTAATTTGTACTTGCTGATTAGTGTTATTCTGAATGTCATAATGGAAAAGTAATTGGTTGATTTTTTTTAGAACTTCCTGTTCATATGGTGTCATTTTTCTTGAAATGTGCAAGTTATCAAACTTTTCCATTAAATCCTGTTCCTGTTCTTGTTAACTGCTAGCATGCTAATATCGCTACAGAGGAGCTTTTGGGTATGCATAACGTTGATACGTGGTGGTAGCAGATACAGTCTATATTAAAAATGGCAAATGGCGTCATTTAATCAATAACTAATCTAAATACGGTGAAATAAACTTTTGTATATTCAGTATTGTGCTAGTCGTTTCGATAAAATGTGTCAAATCGGTGTTTGAAACACAATACATATAATAGTCATAGCCAAAGTGAAATTCGCATTGCTTTGATTTTAATTTACACCAAAGTTTTTCACGTAATACCATCCTTATGATGTGATCAATTTTGTGTATGTCTAATTTATCTTGGTTAGCATAGTCGAAGATCTCATTTTTGTCATAAACTTCTAATTGATCTATGATTAAAAATGAAATTTCTAAATACCGGCATAAATTGCTAATAATTTCAACGTACGCATTTTCAATTTGCATGTAATCTTGTAGACTAGTTTTGATTCCTACATCATGAAAACTTGTCCAATCCGAGTCATCTGAAGATAAATGCCCGTTTTCTGATGCTAGATAATATTTTGTAATTCTATAAGAGTAAATCATTTAAATCTCGCTAAGTGTAGGGATATAATCTTCTTGTAACCATTTATTTTTACGGTAAAACCACTCACTTTTGAATATACTATCAAATTGCTCTGAATATATGAACTAAGCGTCAATGTTTATAGTGATAGACCTTATAGAATCAAGATTGACAACATGAGCATGCTTAACACAGTAGCATTTGATTTGTTCTTAAATTTAAGAATTTTTTCTCTAATGGATAGCATAATTAACATTTAAATCTTAAACTAATAATCATCCGCTTGAGGGTTCAAACGGATAAGGATAATCAGGGTAACCACATAATGAAAAACTCGTTTGGATTTAATTTTGATAATACATATGTAAATTTGCCAGAGTTATTGTACACAGAAATTGCCCCATTAAAAGTGATAAGTCCTAAGCTTGTTATGTTTAATCATCAATTGGCTTCTGAACTAGGCCTTAGACTCAATGAGTCTGCAGATGTAATTGCTAAGATGTTTTCTGGTAATGTTCTTCCATTAGGTGCACAGCCACTGTCCCAAGCTTATGCAGGGCACCAATTTGGTAATTTTGCTATTCTAGGTGATGGCAGAGCCCATTTATTAGGTGAGCATGTCAAAGCAGATGGCACTCGTCTTGATATTCAATTAAAAGGTTCCGGATTATCTCCTTATTCAAGACGTGGAGATGGGAGAGCAGCATTAGGTCCAATGTTAAGAGAATATCTGATTTCAGAAGCAATGAATGCTTTGAACATACCTACTACGCGTTCGCTAGCTGTTGTGACTACAGGTGAAAATGTATATCGTACAACATTACTGCCAGGGGCAATTTTAACTCGAATTGCGTCTTCACATCTAAGAGTAGGGACATTTGAATTTGCGGCATTTAGGCAAGATAGGTCACTGATTCAGTCTCTATTAGAGTATAGCATTAATCGGCATTATCCTGATTTAATCGATGTCGCTAATCCTGCATTAGCTTTTTTTGAGGCAGTGATGATTAGGCAAATCGATTTGATTGTTAATTGGATGCGAGTAGGATTCATTCATGGGGTTATGAATACGGATAATATGACTATTTCTGGTGAAACGATTGATTATGGTCCTTGTGCTTTTATTGATGACTACCATCCTAAAAAAGTATTTAGTTCGATTGATGATTCAGGACGGTATGCTTTTGGTAACCAACCTGCTATTGCTCAGTGGAATTTAGTTAGATTAGCTGAGTCTCTTCTACCTTTGATTGAATCAGATAGAGATAAATCAATTGAACTTGCGACTGATAGCCTCAATAAATTTTCATCTTATTATCATAATCAATGGCACACTATGATGAAGCAAAAACTTGGTCTGTATGGCGATCATCAAGATGATGATAAATTGATAGAGCATCTCCTTACTTGGATGAGCACAAATAAAGCAGATTATACCAATACTTTTTTAGAGTTGATGGAATCACTTAATCCAGATTCTTTAGGAATAAACGGTTTTACTCAGCTGAGTCAAGATAATGAATTTATGACGTGGTTTGTTGAATGGAAGAAAAGAGTCGCGTTGAACTCGATTACAATTGAACAAACCATAGAATGGATGAAACAGTCTAATCCAGTTATTATTCCGAGAAATCATCAAGTAGAGATCGCACTTGAGGCAGCTTATTTAGGTAATATGACACCATTTGAACGTCTTCTAGAGAGTTTGCGTGAACCCTATCAGCAAAGTGATAAAATCGTACCATATCAAATGCCACCTGAAGGTAATGATCAATCATATAGAACTTATTGTGGCACATAATATTAGCGTATAAAGACAAATGAAGTTTAAACATAGACATGCAAATATTTTTGCTAATAGAGAGCCTCACGATAAGGAGGGGATTCAAAAAGAACCCACACCCTAATTCATCTCAAGCGTTGATGAACCATTTTGTAGGTATCTCAAATTGCTTTACTTCTTATGATCAGCAAGATGAGAGCGTGTTTAATGTCAGCAAAAGCTCACTCGTTGCAATAGGGTCAATTTTATCGAAAATTTGCACACAAGACTTAGATTTAAGAGTAATTGGATCAACCATTTCTACCATAACAATAGTTTGAATAGGCTCATCATCTGGCATTACAATCACAAAACCAGGTTCAAAAACGATCCTCACTGACAAAGAATCATGAATTTCTTTCCCGAGCATTTTAAACTCACTCCCTTCATTATTCTTAATAAATCCTTCATTTAGTAATGAGATAAGTTGTTTTGTCGGAATGTTCAGTGAATGATAGCGTTCTAAAGAAGTTAAGAATTGGTTTGAGCCATTAAACGTAAAATAGGGCCTATGAATTTGGTTGAATGGTTGAATAATATTATAATCATCAAGTAACGTGCTTAATTTAATTAGTTGGTCAGAAGAGAGACCAATAGGATGAATGAGACCAATAGGATGAATGATACCAATACACATATTTTTAAACTGTTTTAATGATATATGGGCATCAGATTCATCTGACAAACTTTTATCTTCATTAATTCTAAAAAGCTGCAATATTTCGGCTGAGAGTGAGGATTGAGTGCTTCCATCATAGACACCAAAAATTAATTTTTGACCTAAATTATTTAGTATTGGATTTTCAATAAATAAAGCATTGAATTCCTCTACTGACCATCTACGGGGTTTACACATAGCCTGTTCTAGTCGTTTAGTTTGAGTCGCAATTATCTTTTTAATCTCTTTAGGTAGCGCTTTGATAAAATCGTTTGCCATTTTAATTGGTTGTGAATCAAAATTGGATTTTATTTTTGGAAGTTGATTTAATTGATTACCATCCATATCATATATATTGAGGTTAAGCGTCTGGCCTAACTTTAACTTGTATTGAAGCCCATCGAAATCTAGTATTTTTTCGCCATTAGCATCAAACCCAAATGTCTGGACAAGTTTGTCTTCTAATGATTCTAAGGTTAAATTACGATTTTTAGCTATTTCTTCAATTTTATGCTTTGCTGCAAGTTTCAGTGATTTTTGCTTAGCTTGATTTGAAATCGAATTTAGGCTGATTATTGCTTTATCAGAGCCAATCTTGGCAAGTATTTCTAGGCCTAGTAATGAACGCTGAGTAAGAGATTGACCTGGCCAAGTTAATATATAATCAGTTAACCCATCAATATTCTTATCTGTGGGAGCCAAAGTAAGCGCGCTTACCATCCAACTTTCAGTCAGATCGCCAGAAAGATAATTCCAAGCTAAAAATAATTCCCAAATGAACTTAGAAAATGAGTCTGGCGTCATTTCATCTATAACAGTACTGAGGTCATCAAAGGTCATTTCAAGGCTACTTTGACTTAACATCATGGTGAGATGGTTCATAGCAAAATTGGGAAGGGATTTCAGATTTGTTTTTAGTTTAGGCCTCGAATATAGATTTGGATGCCAAAAAGTTGGTAAATTAGGCGTATTGTTATTAACAATACGCGTTTGGGGTTGATTAATTAATAACGCGATTGATTGACTAACATTACTATTATTATACTTATCAGCTATTTGAAGTATTAAATCACGTGAGCCTTCTGAGGCTATGTATGTGAGTGCTGTGATTGCATTGTCTTGTAACTTACCCTTAGCACAAAGTGCTTGTGGTATTAAACCTATAATCGCGTGGGTTTTAAAATCAAGTAACCATTTGGCCGCCTTTTGGCGAATAGGTTTTTTGGTATTAAACGCTTTTGCAATCGGTATGGCATTTTCAGCAGAGACAAGTTTAGAGGCAAAAACGATATTTTTGGCAGGGGATGAATCAAGCAGACGAATCAAACCTGGTATCGCTTGAAACCCATGGCGAGTTAGCATATAGTCAGTCCCTTCATAACCAAATATACTATATCGATTCCATATTTCCACTGCTATTTCATCGGGTAAAAGCCTAGTTAATGTGAAATTAATACTTAATTTTTGTGTTTGTGAAAATGCATCATAAGCGTTTAGTAGGCTCGCTTTATCAAACGATTTAAGTGCTTTAACGATATCTGGGTAAAGTTCATTTTCACGAGAGATGCTAAAGCCAAGCCACTGAATAAGATAGTGAATTGTATCATCTGTAATTTGGTCATTTTTAAATAGACCTAAGCTAAAGTTATTCGCCTTTTTGATTTCTGCTGGAGTAAAGTGATTTTCAGGGGTGCTGTGCAAAATCGGTAGTGCGTTTATAGGTACAACTGCTTTAATATCTGATTGATTATTTAACCAAGATGGCGAAATTAAAGGTTTAGGTAGTTCAGTTGCATATTCATCATCAGACAGGTCACTTACCAGTCTATTTTTTAACTCTATAATTATTGCTTGATATTGAGAGTCTATAGTTGGTAATAATGAATCCAACTTATTATGTTGCTCTATTATTAATTTCTGTAGTAGGTATTTAAATATGTAATGTTCTGGTTCATTTATAAGTAACTCAGCTAGTACTGGAATTGCTAACAAAGGCCAATTATGAATGCTTTTTTGGAAAAAAGATAAACCAACTTTTGTTTCAATATGATGACTAAGTGATTTAATTGCACTAGATGTTGGCATAAGTGAAAGGGCTGTTTTACTCGTAGTAGAGGCCCATCCAAATGTTTTAATAATTGATTCTTCTAAAATTACCCCTCTATCAATAACCAACTCGACGACAAATTTATCAAAGATTAAATCAGGAAAATGCTTAGGTCTGATAATGATATCATTTAATTCTGCTTGAACTTCTTGATTGAAAAATGCCTCAATTGGTATTGTGAATATCAGTAGATTCATCGCCCATTCATAAGTATGCCAATCAAACTCTTTATTATTTTTAGCATCGATTAAGTTTATTGCGATATTTCTAATAATATCAGGTTTTTCTGGGATTAAAAACGCAATGAATGCATGACGACTTATGTGTAGATAGTCTAATGATTGAATTAGTTTCGATGCACAAGTTAACCAAGTCTCATCATCTGTGCAAGATAAATACTCTCTAAAGTAGTATAAAAAAGTGTTATATTCAGAACTGGTTGAATTGGGGCCAGAAAGTGTTTGTTGATACTTTAAGCCATGATTGTTTTCATCACTGAGATCAATTTGGAAACTCAATAATAAAATTTCAATTGCATTAATGAGACCATGTTTTGCAATAATAAATTCAGTCATGCAGTAAGATGTATCGGTTAAATCACGTCTATTACAACACTGTTGATAAGTGTGGAGTAATATGGCGTCTGAAAGTAACGAACCTTCTTGGTTATTGGACTTAATGCGATTCTCGGTTTCAATAATTGCATTGATAAATGTTTCAGATGAATTTTCAATTGATGGTAACAGTGATTGAAAATTCACATAGTTAGTGTTAACGAATTGATAAATTTTTTGCCAGCTTTGATTAAGGTTAAGCGTAGCATTTTGCCAAAGTCTAGATCTGTTGGAAAATGCCTTTTTTGTCAGTTGTGCTGGTAACACAACTTCGTAAGCATGAATGTCAGCAGGAAATGCCTCCAAAGCTTTATTTTTACTTGATTGTAGTAATGTCTTATTTCTAGCAGAATGAGAGGTAGGATCAATCATTGGAGTGATAGCCTCATCAACTGATACATGCATTTCTTCGCTGCCTGTATCTAATGAGTTTTTATACCCTTTTTTAAGTTTTTCTTTAATGAGTTTATCCATTGCTATGTTAGCGGCTTTTTCACATTCGAAGGTTTTTACTTGGTGCTTACCACTCGTTCCGGTTTTACCCCATGAGATATTTAGATTTGTATCTAATAGCTCAATTTGCCAAAATTTGTCTGATTTTCCATCATTGAATGTTAAATAAGTCATTGAGTATTCCTGCGTATTTTATATAGATATTTTATTTGTGATAAAGCAGTTTTGCTATTTATTCATACTTTTTTATAGAGTCAATATAACCTAACAGTAAAAATTAAATTGGCTTCATATATGTATCCATAAGTTGCGATTACAATTTTTTTCGAGAGTTTATTAGTCTCTAGTATCACTAATAATTTCAATGTTCACACAAATGCATACAAAGAAACTCCTAGGAAGTATACTTGACAGTTTATTGCAAAAATTTACGTTAAATATTATAGCAAAACAAACATAATCGGTAATATAGTTCTCTGGAGTCAATGCTGCATGTTTAAAGATGATATGTAACTGAACAACTAAAGCCGTATAAACTAAGATTAGAATAGGCAAGATTAGATTTATTGCGGAATTTTATAATTTAATCAAAAAATTAGGATTTATTAGAAGAAATATATCATAAATTATATGAGGTGATAAATGTTACGTATAGGTTTATTTTTATTAACCAATATGGCAGTGATGTTAGTTTTTGGGATCATTCTTTCTATTACAGGTATTGATAGACAGAGCATGATGGGTTTAGTTATTATGGCTGGATTGTTTGGATTTACAGGCTCAATCATATCCTTATTGATGTCTAAAACAATCGCATTAAAATCAGTTGGTGGTAAAGTCATTCAACAACCGAAAGATCAAACAGAGGCTTGGTTATTAGAAACAGTTCAAAAACAAGCATCTTTAGCAGGGATAGGCATGCCAAGTGTAGCAATATATCAGGCTGCTGATATGAATGCTTTTGCAACAGGTGCTAATAGGAATGATGCGTTAGTTGCAGTCAGTACTGGCTTATTAACCCAAATGCAAAAAAATGAGGTTGAAGCTGTGCTTGCGCATGAAGTCTCTCATATTGCTAATGGTGATATGATAACGATGACTTTATTACAAGGAGTCGTTAATACGTTTGTGATATTTATCTCTAGATTCATAGCGCAAGCTGTAGCGTCTTTAGGTTCAAATAATGATAATGGACGAACACCTAGTATGGGGACGTATTTTATCGTTGTCATGGTGCTAGAAGTGGTATTTGTACTGGTATAGTTTTCTTGTAGGCAATTATAGCCTACAATGACAATCAAACTGGAGACATTACATGACAGATAAAAACAGAAAAGTGCGCCAATCTTTTACCCCAAAACAAAAGAATGAATTCGCTAAACTCATCGTTGAAGATAATCATTCAATTAAACACGTTATGGAAATTTCTGGTGCATCTCACTCAGCTGTTACGCGCTGGAAAAGTCAGTATTTAAATGAGACAGCCGGTAATTTAGCTGAGGGTAAAGTTCCCCTGAATGAAGACAAAAGAGAAATTTATGAGCTCAAACGCCAGTTAGCTGAAGCCCGCGAGGATATCCGCATTCTAAAAAAGGCAACAGCCTTATTCATACACGACAATCCCGCATTGCGTTAATTAAGAGAGTGAGTAAGGCTGAACCCAATTTATCTATAGAGCGAGTGTGTGCTTTATTAGAAGTGCCGGTTTCTTGTTTTTATTACAAACCAATTATCAATCAAACCAATGAACTTATTACTAATAAAATCATTGAAATACATAATAAAAACTTTAAGTGCTATGGTAAGCGTAGAATGCAAAACGAATTAAATAAGCAAGGTATTAAAATAGGTGTGTATAAAACTCGCTCACTAATGAAAAGTGCTAATATTTATGCTAAAACGCCTAAAAAGCGTCACCATTATGATGTCGATGAAGTTCGTCCTGATATACCTAATCTATTGAATAGACAGTTTAATCAGCCTAAATTAAATACGCATTGGTGTAGTGACATTACGTACATCCGTACAGCGAAAGGTTGGAGTTACTTAGCAACCATACTCGACCTGGCAAATAAAGAAATCGTCGGCTATGCCACGTCTGAATGTGCTGATACTCAACTCGTTATCAACGCATTAACATCAGCTATATTAGCGCATAAACCGCAACTAACTGGGCTCATATTCCATTCAGACCAAGGAACACAATACACCTCAAAAGCATTGCGTTCGCACCTTAAA
>NZ_FOHV01000002.1 GCF_900111395.1 Thorsellia anophelis DSM 18579
CGCCGATGGTAGTGTGGGGTCTCCCCATGCGAGAGTAGGACACTGCCAGGCACCAAATAGCGTGTTAAGTATAAGACTTTAGAAATAAAGCAAGTTGCGTAAAGATAAAAATAAAAAACGCATATTAAAATAAAAATAGACCTACAATCATGTAGGTTTTTTGCTTTGAGCATGAATAATTTTGCTTATTGCACACAGAATTGCTTGGCGGCAATAGCATTGTGGACCCACCTGACTCCATACCGAACTCAGAAGTGAAACGCAATAGCGCCGATGGTAGTGTGGGGTCTCCCCATGCGAGAGTAGGACACTGCCAGGCACCAATATAGTAACATTAAAAAGCCCTGTTTATGCAGGGCTTTTTAATGTTATATCCCACAAAAATATCATCTCAGTAACATCTCAGTAAATAAGTTGGCTAAAAGCTTTGGTGCGTGTTGAATCAAAATTCAGCGTATTCTCAATTTTATTTGTTTACTCTAAATAGCCAACAATAGCTCAATTAGCAATTTATCCTAATATATACCATTTTAAAATGTTTAATATTTTGGATTTTAATTGAAAATTATTATATGCAACTAAATGTTGTTGCTTGATTCCTATCATTAGTTCTGGTTTGATTGTCTATGAAATTTTATGGCAAGAGATTTGAAATGTTTGATTAGAAGTCCTACTTGATTAGATAAAATAAGTTATAATTAATATGCATCAACAGAGATATTAAGTCATAACGTTTAAATGATTAACCTAATTTTTTATTTACATAGCTTAAGTAAAAATTTATATCTTATGGGCAGCCTTTTGTGACTATGTGATAAGATGAAGCATAATATCGTTAGTGTTTAAAATTTACTGGCTTAAATTAATTGGGAATAAAATAAGGAGTCTGCATTCATAAAATGAATAGTTTGATACCAACAATAATTGCTTTGCTCGCTTATATTGCTAGTATAGCATTGATATTGCCTTCAATTTTAAACCCTAAAAGTTATTATCGATTATCAGTATGGATAACAACGGCCATTGCACTGATTGCCCATGCTAGCCATTTATATGAGAGAGTTTTTCCGCTGAGCCTAAATGGTGTTGAACTTAGTTTACTTAATCTTGGTTCAGTTGTTAGCGTGTTTATTTGTGCTGCGATTATTAGCACTGCTTGGCAAAATAAAGGGTGGCAGCTTTTACCAATTGCGTATAGTTTTGCACTTATCAATCTTATTTTAACTGCTTTTTTTCCAGAAAATATAGCAAAACAACTAGAGTCAAATCCTATATTACTTATTCATATTGGTATGGCTCTTCTAGCGTATAGTACTCTTTTTATCGCGAGTTTGAATGCAACATTTCTTGCTTGGATAAATTATCGTTTAAAGCACAGAAATTTACCACTAGGCCACAGAATTCCACCATTAATGCAAATTGAAAGACATTTTGTCAGTACAACGCAAATTGGTTTTAGTTTTTTAAGTGTTACTTTGCTAGTTGGATTTATTTATTTACCTGAACCTTTTGGGATACTGAGCCTGCATAAAACACTATTATCGTGCGGCGCTTGGTTTGTTTATGGCAGCTTAATTTCTGGGCATTATTTATTTGGCTGGAGAGGTGTCCGTATTGTCAGACTCAGTTATCTTGGTATTATATTGCTTTCATTTGCCTATATTGGTAATCGTCTTATAATAGGATATTAAAGGAGTAATTTTGGCTTTTTTATCTACCCCTGCATCACTTATATTAATCATATTACTTTTAATCGCCTCAGCATTTTTTTCATCTTCAGAAACCAGTATTTTAGCGATTAATCGTTATCGACTTAAGTATCTGGTTAACGAGGGACATAAAGGTGCATTACGTGTTGAGCAATTGCTTAAAAAACCTGATGAGTTAATTAGTTTATTACTTATTGGTAATAATATAGTTAATATCTCAGCTTCTGTTATTACAGCTGATTTAGGGCATCGAATATCAGGCGACCTTGGTGTGGCCATTGCAACTGGATGTCTGACTTTTATTATCCTGTTATTTGCTGAAATTATTCCTAAAACTTTTGCTGCAGCGTATCCTGAGAGAATTGCATTTCCAGCTAGTTTTCTTCTTATCCCTCTTCGTTTAATTTTATTGCCTTTAATTTACGCACTCAATATTATCAGTCGTTTTTTATTAAAAATGTTTGGTATTCATGACGTAGGGATAGGCAATAATGCTTTAACAAGTGAGGAGTTAAAATCCATTGTTAATGAATCCTCCGAAGAATTACCTTCGAAAGATCAATCGATGCTATTATCGGTATTAGATCTTGAACATTTAACAGTTGGCGATGTGATGAAACCTCGCTATGAAATCGTTGGAATTAACATTAATGAGGATTGGAAAACGATCCTTAAGCAGTTAACACATTCGCCTCATGGGCGTATCATTCTATACCGAGATTCTTTAGAAGATATTATTGGCATATTAAGGGTAAGAGAAGCTTATCGCTTAATGGCTGAGAATGATTTTGATAAACCCTATTTATTAAGAGCAGTTGATGAAAGTTATTATATACCAGAGAGCACAACATTAAGTCAGCAATTAATTGCATTCCAACAACATAATAAGAAACTTGGATTAGTTGTTAATGAATATGGTGATATTACAGGATTAATTGCTGTTGAAGATATTCTTGAAGAAATTATAGGAGAGTATACAACCTCAATGTCTCCTTCTATTAATGAAGAAGTTAAACTTCAAGAAGATGGTTCTATTTTACTTGATGGTGGAGCTCATGTACGAGAAATTAATAAAGTCTATCAGCTAGCGCTTCCTATTACAGATGCAAAAACAATTAATGGATTAATTTTAGAAACGTTAGAAGCTATTCCTACAGTAGGTCAAATTGTTACAGTGGGTTCTTATGATTTTATTATTGAACAGGTAGAAGATAATAGAGTCAAGTGGGTAAAAGTAATTAAGCTAGATGTGTCACATTAAGAGTGTTTGATTAGCATTTAAATCATGATGATTTGAAAATATACCGCTAGCTAATAGGAGTGCGGTATTAACCCTATAATTTTTTATTTAAGTCTTAAATTTAATTAGAGATAGTTGCTGCATTTAAAACTGACGAATTTTGTCAGTATCAAGCAGAATATATCGATGCTGATAACATTTAAGCACATTTTTTAGAGGGATTATTATCGGTTCATTTTAATTCTACCGGCAAAAGAGTGTGATAAGGTCATGCTATCTACCATTTCAAGTTCTCCGCCAATAGGGATACCATGAGCAATACGAGTCGCACTGATACCTTTTGACTCACACATTTGTGCAATATAACTTGCAGTAACTTCTCCTTCAATTGTTGGATTAGTCGCCAAAATAATCTCTGAAATGGTTTCTTCAGTCAAACGTTCGGCAAGCCTATCCAACCCTAAGTCAGCAGGACCTATTCCATCTAATGGGGATAAATGTCCCATTAATACAAAATATCTGCCAGAGAATTGCCCCGTTTGTTCAATTGCATGGATATCTGCAGGTGTTTCTACGATACAAATTTGCCCATTTTCTTGCCTTTTTGGATTTTTGCAGATATTACAATGGCTTTGTTCTGTGAAAGTGTGGCAGTCTTCACAGTGCCCAATTTCATTCATTGCTTGTAAAAGTGCATTTGCTAGCCGTAACCCACCAGCTCTATCTCTTTGTAATAGATGAAAAGCCATTCTTTGTGAAGACTTAGGACCAACACCAGGTAAACTGCGTAATGATTGCATTAAATGTTCAAGAAGGGGGCTTGTTTGCATAAGTGTTTAATATTTTTGATATAGATAAAGTGCCTTTATCTATGAGTAAAAGATTTAAAGGCACGGTGATTTCGTTAAAATAAATTAGAATGGAAATTTCATTCCTGGTGGAAGCTGCATGCCACCTGAGATGCTTGCCATTTTTTCTTTTTGTGTCTCGTCAATACGTCTTGCTGCATCATTAATCGCTGCAGCAATTAAATCTTCTAGTAATTCTTTTTCATCTTCCATTAAACTTTGATCAATTTCAACACGTTTACAGTTATGTGCACCATTTAAGGTCACTTTCACCATTCCAGCACCAGATTCTCCAGTGACTTCTAACTGAGCAATTTCCGCTTGCATTTGTTGCATTTTTTCTTGCATTTGTTGTGCTTGTTTTAATAAGCCGCCCATGCCTGCTTTACCAAACATTGTATCTCTCCTAATTGCATGATTGAATTAAATGTGATTAACTAAATTTATGAAGGATAATCACGGGTACTAGTATACTATATCAAATTGGTTTAATACTTTCTTCATCAATTTTTGCGTTAAAAGCCAGGCAAAGCTTTTGTAGATGTTGATCGGCTAGAATCGATGTTTTTGCTTGTGCCAATAATTCTGCATAGACGGCATGTCTATGCTCATAAGGTGTTAAGAGTGCTTTATTATCTTCTTCATATAGAGATAGCTCAATGCTTTCATCAAAATAGATGCTAAGCGCCTCTTCTAATTTTTGCTTATTTCCATTATGTGCTAAATGTTTGTGGGTAGAGCGGTACCCAAGTTTAATTTTATTTTCTGTTTTAGCATATAACGTGTTCAGAGCAAGTTGTTCAACTAGTTTAGTAACTTTTAGTTCAGGGATAATTTTAGCCCATTCATCTCTTAGTATCGATGCTTCAACTAGTTTATTTTGTAGCTCAGGTGTTTTTTCTAATTCTAATGCATCTTTAATTTGTTTAACGGTTGTTTTTGATTCAATGTTGTCAGAAATTACTTGAGCCCGCCATTGGTAGTTATTAGCGTCATTTTCATCACTAGTGTTTTCTTGTTCTCCTTTAGTTTGGCTAATTATTTTTTCATGGTGCTTTAGTTTCATTTCCAAACTTAGATCATTAGCACTAGACAGGGTAGTGTCAATTGAAGCGTCTGGCAATTTTTTGGAAGCAACAGGATTAGCGCTTTCTATGTGATTCTTTCTAGTTTGATATTTAGCGGCATCTTCAGCCGCTTTAAACTTTTTTCCATCAATTTGCTCTTGTTGTTGCCTAATTTTTTCACGAGCTTGTAAGAGTGCCGAGGTGGGAGAATTAGGAGCGATTACATTTGCTTTAGAAGGACTGATTTCTTGTGTATTAGTCGGTTCTCTAACTGGTAGCTGGTTATCTGATAGTGTTGTTGAACTTTGTGCCGATTCTTTAGTTGCTGGAGCGGTTGTTAGTTGTATAACTTGAGGCGCTGTACTAGATTGGTTTATTTTAGAATTAGATTGAGATTCACTACTAACCATTGTAGTTATTTGGGCTGGTGTAACCGCTTTTTGTGGATGGAAAGCTAAAGCTCTTAGTAGGGTCATTTCAACGCCCATTTTTGGGTCAGGGGCATAGGGTAATTCTTTTCGGCCTACTAAGATAATTTGATAAAATACCTGTAAATCTGTTGGCGAAACAATCCTAGCCAAATCTCTTAATTTTGCTTCATTGTGCTGATGCTGAGGTTCTAATGCACCTGGTAGTAATTGTAGTAATGCAATTTGATGAAAGAGTGCCGCTACTTCAATTAATACATCTTGCCAAGCACCACCTTTTTGGCTGATGAGTTTGATTTGTTCAAAGACGACTTCCGGTTGGCCTCTTATAATACTTTCAGCAATTGTCATAGGCTGCTCATCGTCTAGCATACCTAGCATTTGTATGACAGTTTCAGTGGTGACCTGATTATTACCACTGGCAATCGCCTGATCAGTTAGACTAAGTGCATCACGCATACTCCCATCAGCTGACCTAGCAAGCAATTGAAGAGCTTTAGAGTCAAATGGAACGGCTTCTTTTGTGAGTATATATTCAAGCTGCTGGGTAATTTGACTAATATCCATTGCCCGCAGATTAAATTGCAAACATCTTGATAAAATTGTGATGGGTAATTTTTGGGGATCGGTTGTGGCTAGCAAAAATTTGACATGTGCAGGAGGCTCTTCAAGAGTTTTGAGGAGCGCATTAAAACTGTGTCGCGAGAGCATATGTACTTCATCTATTAGGTAAACTTTAAATCTACCTCGGACAGGTGCATATTGTACATTATCTAATAAGTCTCGAGTATCTTCTACTTTTGTACGAGATGCAGCATCGATTTCTAACAGATCAACAAAACGTCCTTGTTCAATTTCAAGGCAATTTCCACACTTGCCACATGGAGCATCAGTAATCCCTGTTTCACAATTAAGACCTTTAGCCAGCAAGCGAGCGATACTTGTTTTACCAACTCCCCTTGTTCCAGAAAAAAGGTATGCGTGGTGTATACGCCCTAGTTTTAATCCATTCGCTAAAGCAGCAAGTACATGTTCTTGACCAATCACTTGGCTAAAAGTTTGAGGTCGCCATTTTCGAGCTAAAACTTGGTAACTCACGCAAAACTCCTATAATTATGATGGATTATTTTGATTAATGCCCATCAAATTCTGTTAGGCAAAAACAAGGCACACCTAATGCTTCTAAGCGTGTTTTTCCACCTATATCGGGCAAATTAATAACAAACGCAGCGCCTATGATTTCAGCGCCAGTTCGCCTGACTAAATTGACAGTTGCACTGACAGTTCCACCTGTTGCTAATAAATCATCAACGATAAGTACTTTATCAGTTGAAGTCAGCGCATCAACGTGAATTTCTAATTTATCTGTACCATATTCTAGTTCATACTCTTCACTAAAGGTTTCGCGAGGAAGTTTGCCAGGTTTGCGTACAGGAATAAAGGGTACATTTAATGCAAGTGCAAGAGGAGCTCCAAATAAAAATCCTCTAGCTTCTGCGCCAAGTATTTTTGTCACCCCTTTATTTTGATAATGTTCTTTAAATAAATTAATTGTTGCTTGATAAGCACTTGGGACTTCTAATAAACTGGTAATATCACGAAATAATATGCCTGTTTTAGGATAATCAGGAATGGTTTTGATCGTTGATTTAATCAGATCAATGGATTCGGCATACATATTAAGCATCTCCTTGTTGCTATTAAATAGTATTAGAATAAATATAAAATTTAATTATACTCAAAAATAAATAGATAATCCTTATAGATTTTAGAAAATCTCTAACGGTAAGCAATTATTTGGCTTACGGTATAAGAAGTATTAACATCAGATTTTTGCTTATACTACATGTTAATTTTTGATTACTGGTGTTAAAAAGTGATAGCAAATTGCAATAGGTAAACTAAACCACGAAAGCGGTTTAATTTATAGGGATATGAAAGTAAATGCAATCGACTTATGGCAACAATCTGTCTAAAATCAGAAAAAACTACTTTAAATCAATTGATTCTTAATTATATTTTATAGTGAAAAAAATATAAATATTTTTATTTTCAATTTGTTAGTTTGTTTTTTGTGAATATTACCGTAATGAAACATTTGTATCAAAGTCTCAATTGGTTATAATCAACTATATATTGTACTTTTATACTGAAATTCTAGCATTATGAATGGACGTGGGCTCTCTTTTTTATCTTCTGTTGAGGCAAATACATGCGTAGTAAGAGTAAATCTCACACATTAAAATCAATCTTTCTCATGACAAGTGTCTTAGGAATGAGCTTTGTATTATCAGGTTGTGATTCGAAAACTTGGTGTCAAATTAAAGCTGCTGTTGGCATCGTCAATCAAGAACAATGTACTGCAGCTGTTATAAAAGCAAATGCAGGTCCTGAGGTAGGTGTTTTTACACTTAAAGCACAGCCTTTTACATTAAAAAGTGAATTACCAGGACGAGTGCTTGCTTATCGAACTGCAGAAATTAGACCTCAAGTTAGTGGTGTATTATTGACGAGGCATTTTGTAGAAGGGACGGATGTTGAACCAGGAGTATCATTATATCAAATCGATCCTGCACCTTTTGAGTCTGCTGTAAGAAGTGCTGAGGGTAATTTAATTGCAGCAAAAGCCAGCGCAGATATTGCGAACATTACTGTAAATCGATTTCAATCTCTTCTCGGAACTAATGCACTTAGCCGACAAGATTTCGATAATGCATTAGCAACAAAACGCCAAGCTGATGCGGCAGTTAAGCAAGCTGAAGCATCTCTTGAAAATGCTAAAATAAACCTTGAATATACCAAAGTGAATGCTCCAATTGGGGGGAGAATTGGTCGTTCTAATTTTACTGAAGGTGCGCTAGTGAGTACGACGCAAACAACGCCACTTGCGACGATCAATCAATTGAATCCTGTTTATATTGATATCCCACAATCGAGTAGAGAGTATCAATATTTAAGAAATAAAATTATTACGGGTAACTTATCAGCTGAGGATAAAACAGTTGTACAATTAAAATTAGAAAATGGTGAGATGTATAATGAATCAGGTATTATTAGTTTTTCTGATATTGCAGTTAATCCTTCGACGGGATCAATTACGTTAAGAGCTGAGTTT
Source organism: Thorsellia anophelis DSM 18579 (assembly GCF_900111395.1). Taxonomy (GTDB): domain Bacteria; phylum Pseudomonadota; class Gammaproteobacteria; order Enterobacterales; family Thorselliaceae; genus Thorsellia; species Thorsellia anophelis. The sequence continues at coordinate 8,408 of NZ_FOHV01000002.1, forward strand.
CCAAATCCTAATTTGACATTACTTCCTGGCATGTTTGTTAATACAGTTATTGAGGAAGGGGTGATTAAAGACGCAATACTTATTCCACAGCAGGCAGTTCAAAGAACACCAACAGGGCAAGCTGCAGTGATTGTTGTAACACCTGAAAATACAATTGAAAATCGTATCGTGACCGTAGATAGGGCAGATGGTAACATGTGGTTGTCAACTGACGGCGTAAAAGCTGGAGAGAGGGTGTTAGTTTCAGGTCTAGCTAGATTACAGTTTTTGTCACCTGATAATCCATTTGTATCTCCAGTGGAAGAGGATCCAAACGCACCAAAACCGACTTCTGCACCTGATGCAAAAAAAGCTGATGTAGAGCAATCAGACTCTAAAAAAGATGACAATGAGCAAAGCTCAGAAAATAAAAGTGAATAATCTTGAATTTGAATGAAGCTGTACAGTAAGATTATTACTAAAAAATGGTGAAAAATCGATCATTCTGGTCATAAGTTGATAACCATCACACATCATAGGATTTAGCAAGTATGTCTAGTTTTTTTATTGACCGCCCGATATTTGCATGGGTACTTTCCATTATCACCATGCTTTTTGGTGCATTAGCGGTTGTACAATTACCTGTTGCGCAGTATCCACCAATCGCGCCTCCAACGGTTAGCATTGCTGCAACGTATCCAGGGGCTGACGCTGTTACAGTAGAGAATACGGTAACTCAGTTGATTGAACAAAATATGAATGGGTTAGACAATTTTCTTTATATGAGTTCAACGAGTGATTCAGCAGGTAATTCAGCTATTACGCTTACATTTGAAAATGGAACTGATCCTGATATTGCACAGGTACAAGTACAAAATCAATTGCAACGCGTCACTTCTTTATTGCCTCAAGTTGTGCAGCAACAAGGAATAAATGTATCTAAATCTGGCGATGCTATGATGATGGTTGTTGGTTTTATTTCAGTTGATGGCAGCATGAATCAAGATGATATTGCAGATTACATTAGTTCTAATATATCAGATCCATTAAGTCGTGTTTCAGGTGTTGGGAGCATTACTCAATTCGGTTCAAGATACGCAATGAGAATTTGGTTAGATGCTGATAAATTAGTTGCTTTTAATCTTACAACTCAAGATGTTCTTAATGCAATAAGAATTCAGAATAATCAAATTGCTGCAGGTCAATTAGGCGGGACACCTTCAGTTCCAGGCCAGCAACTCAATGCGCCAATATTAGTACAATCATTACTATCCACTCCTGAAGAATTTGGAGAGATAAGATTAAAAGCTGACTCAGATGGTTCTACAGTAAAACTTTCTGATGTTGCTAGAATTGAGTTAGGTGGAGAAAATTATAGTATCATCGCTCGTTTTAATGGAAGTCCTGCTTCTGGGGTAGGGGTTTCACTTGCAACAGGAGCTAACGCACTTGATACAGCCGCATTAGTACGTGAAGAGCTAGGCCGATTAGAGAGAAATTTCCCACCGGGATTAAAAATTGTTTATCCATATGATACCACTCCTTTCGTTAAACTCTCCATTAAGGAAGTAACGAGAACACTAATTGAAGCGATTATTCTTGTTGTGTTAGTTATGTATTTATTTTTACAGAATGTGCGAGCAACATTAGTTCCAACAATTGCTGTGCCAGTAACGTTATTAGGTACATTTGCAGTCCTCCATGCATTTGGCTATAGCGTGAATACCCTAACTATGTTTGCTATGGTCCTAGCCATAGGCCTTTTGGTGGATGATGCGATCGTTGTTGTTGAGAATGTTGAAAGGCTTATGCTAGAAGAGGGCTTATCTCCAAAAGAGGCAACTAAAAAATCAATGGAGCAGATCCAAGGGCCAATCATTGGTACAGCATTGGTTATTATCGCCGTATTTATGCCAATGATGTTCTTTGGAGGTGCAACTGGGGAGATTTATAGGCAGTTTGCTCTGACGATTATTGCGTCCTATACCATATCAACTTTTGTTGCACTGATTTTGTCTCCTGCAATGTGTGCTTTGTTACTTAAAAAGCCACAACATGTCGATTTCAAAGATCAAAAAGGCTTTTTTGGATGGTTTAATCGTGTTTTTGAAAAAAATACGAATCATTATACCGGCAGTGTAGCTATGATGATTCGTAAGGTAAAACGTTTTGCGGTAATTTATTTAGTTTTAGTTGTAGGTGGCTTTTTACTCTTTACCAGCATTCCTAAAGACTTTCTGCCTCCAGAGGATCAAGGGATTTTATTGGCAAGCGTGCTTATGCCAACTGGTTCAACTCAGGAAAGAACACAGGCTGTTTTAGAGGAAATTAATGAGTATTTTATTACCGAAGAAGCTAATAATGTTGAAGCGGTATTTACTGTAAATGGATTTGGTTTCGCAGGAAGAGGTCAAAGCACAGGGATTATTTTCTTAAGGTTAAAAGATTGGAATGAAAGACAAGGTGCGCAAAATACGGCGCAAGCTATTGCAAATAGAGCCAATGCAGCATTATCTAGAATTCGTGATCCATTGTTTATTTTTACAACTCCTCCCCCTGCTATTATTGAGTTAGGAACGGCAACGGGCTTTACTATGCAACTTATGGATGCGAGTAATATGGGGACAGAGGCGTTATTAGCCATTCAAAGTCAGATATCAGCAGCAGCAAATGCAACGGGTAGGGTAACTGAAGTGCGTGCTCAGTCTCTTCCACCAGCACCGCAATTTAAGCTGAATATCGACCAAGATAAAGCGCTCAATTTAGGTTTATCTCTTGCAGATATTAATACGACCTTAACAACCATTTTAGCAAGTACTTATGTTAATGATTTTATTGATAGAGGAGACGTTAAAAGGGTAATGGTTCAAGGTGAAGCACCTCAAAGAATGTTACCAGAAGATATCAATAATTGGTATGTGAGAAACAATCAAGGTGAAATGATCTCTTTTTCTGAATTTTCTACTTCAAGCTGGCAATTTGGTCCTCAAAGATTAGAAAGATTCAATGGTAATCCTTCTATTCAAATTACAGGACAAGCAGTTCAAGGGGTAAGTACAGGACAAGCTATGGATATTATGACTGAGATAGCAAATCAACATCCAGGAGTTGAAGTTGCATGGAGCGGAATGTCATTCCAAGAGCAGTCAGCTGGTAATCAATTGCCGGCATTATTTGGTCTAGCAACTATCATGGTATTTTTATCGTTAGCTGCGCTTTATGAAAGTTGGTCAATTCCATTTGCTGTTATTCTCTCTGTTGCGTTAGGGGTGCTTGGAGTGGTACTAGCGACTTACTTTAGAGGCTTAACGAACGATGTATACTTTATCGTTGGATTGCTGACAACTATAGCTTTAGCGGCAAAAAATGCAATTTTAATTGTTGACTTTGCTAAAGAGGGAATGGAAAAAGATAAAATGTCGTTATATGAGGCAACGGTTCATGCAGTTAAGGTGCGTTATCGTCCTATTATTATGACCTCTCTTGCCTTTATGCTAGGGGTTATTCCTTTAGCTATCAGCACTGGTGCTGGTTCAGGCGCTCAAAATGCAGTAGGGACGGCCGTGCTTGGCGGAATGATAAGCTCAACGTTACTGGTTATTTTCTTTGTACCTGTCTTTTTCGTTATAGTGAGGCTTGTATTTGGTACAAAAAATACGAAACAGAATGAGCCTGGACAGAGTATAGCGCTCGAGAAAGAATTAAAGTAGCTTTATGTTTTAAAATAGATGAATAATAGTAAAAGGCGCTTAGGCGCCTTTTACTATTATGGTTAATGTAAAAAAAATATAAAATAGCAAGAGCTAATAAATTTTTGCGTATTATAGGAAAAATTAACTCAGCAAGGATGGAATAAATGCACCAATATAAATTATATCTCTATACAATACTTTTTATGTTTACAATTCCTTTATTAGGCTGGTACTTTAATTGGGAATTATTGGAATTAACACAAAATAATGGATGGTACACTCATTTAGATGGTCGATTTGAACATTTTTCTGTATTTGTATTATTTTTATTTACAGAGTCAGTCTCTTTTCCTTATGGGATTATCACTGCGTTCTTCTTAACGATTATTATAGCAAGATTGCTTAAACTCACGTTATTTCAAACTTGTTTACTTTTAGTAGTCACTGCATCAGCAATTATTTTTGGATTAGGCATAAAGTCACTTATTAAACATATTACAAGTGAACCTAGGCCCTATATGCTATGGCTTGCAAATTTATCTACTTCGGTAAAATTAGATTTAGCTCAATACTATGCATTGACTGATAAAGCTGCTCAACAAGCCTTATTAAAAAGTATCATTGAACAGCCTTTTTTTGAACCTTGGCATATTCCATCATGGTTGGCAGATCATTGGATTAGAGATAGAGAGTATAGCTTCCCATCAGGTCATACTTTTTTTGCGAGTTTTTTCGCTTTACTGACCGCTGGATTATTAAAAAATAAATCAAATTGGTTAGTTGGTTTACTGATTTTTTGGGCGATGGTAGTGATGTTAAGTCGTTTGTTACTTGGAATGCATCGCCCAATTGATTTAATTGGTGGGGTGATCATAGCTTTGATCGTCTCTTTAGCTGCTTTATGGCTAATGCATAAATTTATCATCGCAAGGAGTTAAGAGGATAATTTATTCAGTACTCGCGTTTGATTTAGAAATATTTAGTTACAATAATGCCTATAAATTGCTATTTTAATGTAAAGATTCCATTATGAGCATGATAAATTATTAAAAATGTGGCGTTGATAGTGTAACATTTGCGTAAATTGTTTTACTATTTATAGGTTGGCATACTTACCTAATTATTTAAGGTCAGTTATTTCGTCTGTGTTATAGTTTGCATGCGACGCAAAATTTTTGATGTCATATGCGTGTGAACTAATAACACATTTTTCATTTACTGGTTATTTACAAAGGCTTTGTATGATCCGTATTCAAAGAGGTTTAGATATACCCATAGCTGGTATACCAGAGCAAAATAGCATTGATGCTAAATCGACAACGCAACAAGCGATTATCGGATTTGATTACCCTGGATTGAAACCTTCAATTTTAGTTGAAGTTGGGCAGCAAGTTAAGCTAGGTCAATCGTTATTATTAGATAAAAAAAATCAAGGGGTTGTTATAACTGCTCCTTGCGCTGGAAAGGTAATTGCTATCAATCGTGGTGAAAAACGTATTTTCCAGTCCATAGTGATAGAGTCTGAATCATTAACTGAGAATAATACCATTGTATTTGAATCATTTGATGATATCACGGTACTTAGTGAAACTAAAATTCGTGAGCAATTACAACAATCTGGATTATGGTCGGCGTTCAGGACTCGACCGTATAGTAAAATTCCTGCAATTGATGCTAAAGCGAATTCAATTTTTGTTAATGCAATGGACACTCATCCTTTAGCAGCCGATCCTCAGGTGGTGATAAAACATTACCAAGCTGATTTTGATAAAGGCCTTGCTGTGATTGCTAAATTAGCTCCCGTTAATTTATGCGTCGCTTCGAAAGTGTCAGTCACGCAACAAACAATCAATGGGGTCAGCACTCATGAATTTTCAGGTCCTCACCCTGCCGGTTTAAGTGGTACTCATATTCATTTCATCGATCCTGTCAGTGCTAATAAGACAGTCTGGACTGTAAACTATCAAGATGTGATTGCGATAGGAAAATTAATGACAACCGGCCGTTTATGGACGGAGAGAGTCATTAGTTTAGCTGGCCCAATTGTTAAGCGCCCTAGATTAATGACGGTGCCTGTTGGTGCCTTTCTTGATCAAATCATTCAAAATGAACTTAATCATCCCCTTGAAAAATCTAGAGTGATTTCAGGTTCGATACTAGGGGGGCGGCATGCAACTAATGCTTTTGCCTTTTTGGGCCGCTATCATTTGCAAGTGAGCTGCATTGCTGAAGCTGAACGTCCTGAAATATTGGATTATGTCAGACCAACTGGTGAACGTTTCTCGGCAATGAATTTGTTTTTCTCCAAATTATTTAAGCGTAAACTTAATTTAACAACGAATACTGAAGGCGAACCGCGTCATATGGTTCCTTTTGGGAATTATGAACTGATTATGCCATTAGATATTTTACCAACCCAGCTTTTAAGGGCACTGATTATAGGTGATACCGATATGGCACAAAAACTAGGGTGTCTTGAGTTGGATGAAGAAGATCTTGCGCTGTGTAGTTATGTATGCGCGGGCAAGTATGAGTATGGTCCAATTTTACGCGCACAACTTGCCCGTATTGAAGTGGAGGGATAATTGTGAGCTTCTTAAAAGATTTAATTTATTCTAATGCAACTGAAAAGTATCTTAGAACTAAAACAACTTCTCATGTTAGAGATGGTGTTAGTTTAAAAAGAGCGATGACTTGGGTATGTTTATGGACTATCCCAGCTGTTTTCTTTGCTTGGTGGAATGTCGGTTATCAGGCTAATTTAGTTTTTGATGCCAATCCTCAGTTAATTAGTGCGCAAGATAATTGGCGCATTCCTCTTCTTAACTTCTTAGTGGGATTTGATCCAAACAATTTTTTTGCAAATGTTGTCCACGGTGCGCTTTATTTCTTTCCGATATTTATCACGTGTTTAGCAGTCGGTGGAATCATTGAAGTTACTTTTGTGAAAATGAGAAATCATCTTTTGCATGAAGGCTTCATGGTGAGTGCGACGTTATTCACTCTAAGTGTTCCTCCGACGATTCCCCTTTGGATGGTGGCTGTTGCAATCGCTTTTGGGGTAATTGTGGGTAAAGAAGTTTTTGGTGGAACTGGAATGAACTTCCTAAACCCAGCATTAGTCGCTAGGGCGTTTTTATTTTTTGCTTATCCAACTAGTATGACTGGTGATAGCATATGGATTGCAGCGCAGGTTAATGAAACAGTGCAAGGATTCTCTGGTGCGACACCACTCGCATTAGCACAAGTAGGCGGTGTTGCGGCTATAGAAGCAGGTAACTTTACCTGGTTACAAGCATTTTTAGGTTTCATGCCAGGATCATTAGGCGAAACAAGTACGCTAGCTCTGATGATAGGAGGACTGGGTATCATTGCGATGCGAATTGCATCTTGGAGAATTGTACTGAGTGGATTTATTGGCCTAATTGCTATGAGTTACTTTTTTAATTTGATTGGTTCATCAACTAATCCTATGTTTGCGATGCCTTGGTATTGGCATATGGTATTAGGTGGATTCGCACTAGGGATTTTCTTTATGGCAACCGATCCGGTTTCTGCCTCAATGACAGATACTGGAAAATGGGTTTATGGTTTCTTTATTGGGGCATCAGTTGTCTTTTTGAGAGTGCTCAATCCAAGTTTCCCAGAAAGTGTCATGTTAGCCATATTATTAGGTAACTTATGTGCCCCGCTGATTGACTATTTTGTGGTTAAAGCCAATATCAAACGTAGGAGTATTCGTAATGGCTAATGAAACAGATATTAAATCTCAAGAAACGCCATTTTCAATTATGCGAGCTGCATTTATTATCTGTTTGATTTGCTCGGTAATTGTTTCTGCAGCTGCAATTTTTTTAAATGAAAAGCAAGCTGAAAATAGACGTATCGATAGACAACGTAGTATTTTAGAAGTGGCAAGATTAATCGAAGGTAGAGCGACGCCTGAACAAATTAATCAAATTTATAATCAATTTGTACAGCCAAGATTAGTAGATTTACGCACTGGTCAATTTACTGATGAATTATCAGTAGAAGGGTTTGATGCGTTAATTTTAGCAAATGATCCTAATCGTTCTTTTAGAGTGCCAGCAGAAAAAGATATCGCTAATTTGAGCCGCATTGAAAATTTTAGTTTAGTGTATTTGGTATTAGATAAAGAGCATAATCTAGATAAGCTAATCTTACCTGTTCGAGGGCCTGGTCTGTGGGGGCAAATTTACGGGTTTTTAGCCATTGATGGCGATCTTAAAAAAGCATCAAATATTATCTTTTATAAACATGCTGAGACGCCTGGTTTAGGAGGAGAGATCGAAAACCCACGGTGGCGTGATCAATGGAATGGTGTGGTATTATTTAATGAATCAGGAGAGGTTGTGATCGATGTAGTTCAACAACGCGATCCGAATTCAGCAGTTGCTAATCAACAAATACAAGGGCTAGCTGGGGCAACGTTAACTAGCCATGGTGTACGTAATTTTGTTCAATTCTGGCTCGGGGATGCTGCATTTGGTCCTTTTATTGCAAATCTTAGAGCAATGAGTTCAGACGATATTGTGAAAGGAGTGAACTGATGGCTGCAAATTCACAAAAACCGACAATTTCAAATGTAATCACTTCGCCTATCGTCAATAATAATCCGATTGGGTTACAAATTTTAGGGATATGTTCAGCATTAGCTGTTACGTCAAATTTGCAAACTGCTATGGTTATGTCGATGGCTTTAACATCGGTTGTAGCATTCTCAAGTTTTTTTATCTCACTTATCCGAAATTTTATTCCAAACTCTATTCGAATGATTATTCAGATGGTGATTATCGGTACGCTTGTGATTGTTGTTGACCAAATATTGCAGGCCTATGCGTTTGAAGCATCTAGGCAGCTCTCTGTCTTTGTTGGATTAATCATTACGAACTGTATTGTGATGGGAAGAGCTGAGGCATTTGCCATGTCTAATCCGCCTGTCATATCTTTTTTAGATGGATTAGGAAATGGGCTTGGTTATAGTGCTATGTTATTTGTTATTGGCGCTATCAGAGAGTTATTTGGACGGGGAAGTTTGTTTAATATTACGTTATTATCGCCTGTTAATGAGGGGGGATGGTATGTGACTAATGGCATGATGCTATTGCCACCTTCTGCATTTTTTATTATTGGGTTGATTATTTGGGGTATTAGAACATTTAAAAAAGATCAAGTTGAGGAAAACATCCATAAGCTTGCTTCACAGACATCTGGTCAGGAGGGGCAATAATCATGGAACATTTGATCAGTTTATTTGTTCGGGCAATATTTGTTGAAAACTTGGCTTTAGCCTTTTTCTTAGGGATGTGTACATTTATCGCCGTTTCTAAGAAAGTAGAAACGGCATTAGGATTAGGGGTGGCAGTTGTAGTCGTGCAATCGATTACTATACCTATTAATAATCTTATTTATAACCATGTTCTTAAGCAAGGTGCGTTAGATTGGGCTGGATTTGGTGATGTTGATCTTAGTTTTTTAGGATTGCTTGTTTATATCGGCGTAATTGCCACACTTGTCCAGATGCTAGAGATGTTATTAGATAAGTTTTTCCCAAGTTTATATAATGCATTAGGAATTTTCTTACCTTTATTAACCGTAAACTGTGCAATTATGGGGGGAGCTCTCTTCATGGTTGAACGCCGTTATAACTTCACTGAAAGTGTGGTATTTGGCGTTGGGTCAGGAATATCTTGGGCGCTTGCAATTGTTCTACTTGCGGCAATTAGAGAAAAATTAAAATATAGTGATCCACCTGCTGGTATTAGAGGGTTAGGCTTAACATTTATCACCATTGGTCTGATGTCGTTAGGTTTTATGGTCCTTTCTGGCGTTCAAATCTAAGGGGAATCTTATGCTAAGTGAAATATTAATTGCTGTAATTGTATTTTTAGTTTTGATTTTGTCTCTTGTTGCAATTACGTTAATTGCCCGGTCAAAATTAGTTCAAAGTGGTGATGTGAGCATCACCATTAATGGCGAAAAAACGATTACTGTGCCTGCTGGTGGAAAATTATTACAGACATTGTCTAGTAGCAATATATTCTTATCATCAGCATGCGGGGGAGGCGGAACTTGTGCCCAATGCCGATGTGTCGTTAATTCTGGTGGTGGTGAGATATTACCTACTGAAGAGAGTTATTTCACAAAATATGAAATTAGGGAAGGATACCGTTTATCTTGCCAAACACCGGTTAAACAGAATATGGAAATACGAGTTCCAGAAGAAGTTTTTGGTGTGAAAAAATGGGAATGTACAGTTGTTTCTAATCCTAATGTGGCGACATTTATTAAAGAATTGACGTTAGCTTTACCTGAAGGTGAGGATGTTAACTTTAGGGCAGGGGGGTATGTTCAATTAGAGTGCCCACCTCATACTGTTAACTACAAGGATTTTGAGATAGAAGAAGAGTACAGAGGAGATTGGGATAAATTTAATCTTTGGCGCTTTGTGTCAAAAGTTGATGAAACGGTTATTCGTGCTTATTCAATGGCGAACTATCCAGACGAAAAAGGCCTAGTTAAGTTTAATATCCGAGTTGCAACGCCTCCGCCTAGACAAGATCATTTACCCCCAGGACAAATGTCTTCATGGGTATTTAGTCTGAAACCTGGTGATAAAGTGACTGTCTATGGTCCGTTTGGTGAGTTCTTTGTCAAAGATACCGAAAATGAAATGGTATTTGTTGGTGGGGGAGCTGGTATGGCGCCTATGCGCTCTATGATATTTGATCAATTAAAGCGCTTAAGCACAACCCGGAAAGTCAGTTTTTGGTATGGTGCACGCTCACTTCGAGAAGCATTTTATGTTGATGAGTTTGATAAATTACAAGCTGAAAATCCGAATTTCACTTGGCATTTAGCATTATCGGAACCTTTGCCTGAAGATAACTGGACAGGTTATACCGGTTTTATCCATGACATATTGTATAAAAATTACTTAGAATCTCATGCAGCACCCGAAGATTGTGAATTTTATATGTGTGGACCACCTATGATGAATGCCTCGGTAATTAACATGCTAACTAACTTAGGTGTTGAATCTGAGAATATTATGCTAGATGATTTTGGCGGCTAAGATTTAACATTTTGATTTCTAAAAGCCTATACTTAACCGTATGGGCTTTTTTTATGCTTAAGTTTGGCTAATCTTTAGTAAGTTGTTATCTGCTATAGATTCAGTTTTAATCAAGTTAATTGTTTTATTTTGTAACATAAAGGTAAAGCTAATTGTGTTTTTGTAAAAATGGAATATTTTAATAGATGACATTTAATTGAATGACTAATTTATGGGGATATAATTATGCAAGGAATGCAAATTGATCGGTGTATTTTTAAAAAATGGTACAAAATATATTTTGTTATATTTATTATGGGTCTGAGTAGCCTTAACTCTGTTAATGCTAATGAAAAACGCCTTTTTATTTATAATTGGTCTGATTATATTTCGCCAAAAGTACTTGAGAATTTTGAGAAAAAAACAGGTATTTCAGTTGTCTATGATACCTATGATTCTAGCGAAGAACTAGAATCATATATTATGACAATGCCTCCTAAATATGATCTTGTTGTACCCTCTTCGACTGTTTTAGCAAAAGGAATTGATGCACATTTATACCAACCGCTTGATAAAACTAAATTACCTGATTTTTACAATAATCTTGATCCAAATATTTTAGAGCTAATTGCAAATGACGATCCTGATAATCAGTTTGCGTTACCCTATATGTGGATTTCAACAGGAATAGGCTATAACTCAGATAAAATAGAGGATATTTTAAAGCGCAATTTACCTAAAAACCCTTGGGATTTAGTCTTTGATGTGAATAGCGCAAGAAAATTAGCCCAGTGCGGGATTGCTTGGTCAGAATCTCCATCTGAAATGGTATCCCTTGCACTAAATTATCTTGGATTAGATCCAAATAGTGCTGTACCTGAGGATTATGTTGAGGCAGCAAATTTACTTCGAACAATTAGTCCGTATGTGAAATACATCGATTCTGCAAAGTTAATAGAAGATCTTTCAACGGGTAAGGTGTGTGTTGTAATTGGCTGGAGTGGTGATATTTACCAAGCAATAGATAAAGCACAAAAGAATGATGATGGAATCAATATTGAGTATAAAATCCCAACAAAAGGTGCATTTGCTTCTTTTGATGTATTTGCAATGACGAGTACAGCTGAAAATGTTGAAGAAGCCTATACATTTTTGAATTATTTATTAGATCCCCAAGTCATTGCTGAAATAAGTGACTATGTATTTTATGCCAATGCGAATGTCCCAGCTAAAAAATATATGAACAAAGAATTAGTTTCAGATAACAATATTTATCCACCTCAATCGGTTTTAGAAACCTTATATACCCTGGAATTAAAGTCCCCAAGAATTGAGCGTGCAATTCAGAGGGTATGGCGTGACTTATTAGACTCAAAAATTAAAATGGGTCTAGTGAATGATTTCAGCTAGGATATCAGCAATATCGGTGTACACTCTTGTCCAATAAGAGTGTGCAGATATAAGATCCATGCTATGCAACCAAATGCATTTTTTAAAATAGAGAAACTGACATTACAGATATGACATTGTTATCAATTTTGCCTAAGCTGAAAAGGTCTAGTTAGGCTTAAAATTGATAACATAAAATAAGTTATTTCTTTTTTAATAACATATAAATGCTAAATAATAAAAAAAGTATACTCGGTAGAAGCGCACTTAAAATGGCTGGTAGAGCAAAGACAATACTTATTCTACCAAAAAGTTCGTTTGTTACGTAAAATAAAAATCCAAACGCGATACCAGTAATAATCCTCACTCCCATAGGAACGGAACGAAGTGGACCAAAAACAAAAGAGAGAGCCATGAGCATCATGACCATAACAGAAAGTGGAGAGAATACTTTTTGCCAAAAAGTTAATTCATAAATTCTAGATTCCTGTCCTGCATCTTTGAGATATCTTATATAATTGAATAATTCAGTTAAAGATAAAGCTTCACTTGATAGGGCTACAACACCCAATTTATCTGGTGTAAGGGTTGTTTGCCATAATTTATTTTTAGTACTGCTATGGTCAATTTGTAATGGATTGCTTAAATTAGAGCCATCAATCTCATTTAATATCCAGCCATTTTTTTCTAGTGAGTATTGAGCCGTTTGAGCAAATTGGAGTTCATGTAGTTGATTTTCATTATTGAAATTGAATATATGTACGCCTTTAAGTTTTTGCGGACTTTCAACTCTTTCTATATAAATAAAAGCGTTATTATCCCTAGCCCAGATACTACCTTGTGTAGACAATAAGTCACCGCCATATAATTTTTCGGCCCGATAATTACGCGCAAATTGTTCAGATCTTGGAGCAATCCATTCTCCAATAGCCATATTCATAATCATCAATATGATAGCGGTTTTCATCACTGCTGATGCAACTTGTAGCTTAGAGAACCCAGCGGCCTGCATAACCACTAGTTCACTTCTTGTGGCAAGCGATCCTAGACCTAATAACGCTCCTAGTAAAGCAGCCATGGGAAAGAATATCTCTAAATCCCTTGGAAGTAATGCTAAGGTAACAAACATTGCAGACATAGCATCATAATCAGCTTGTCCAACTCGGCGAAGCTGTTCAACAAATTTTATAACACCATCAAGGGCTATTAGAGTAAATAAGGTCATTAATATACTGGATAGAATTGTTCTGCCTATATATCTATCTAAAACACCAAACATTATTTAATGACTCCTATTGCAATGCCAATTTGTCGAAAGAAGCGGCTATTACGGCTATTTAAGATTATTCCAATGATCAAATAGAATAAATTTAGCCCCCAAACCCAAATAAGAGGATCGATAAGTCCTTTTGCTGAATTTGTTTTAATAGAACTTTGTGCTAAGAAATAAATTAAATAAAGCAAAACAGCTGGTAGCATGCTGACTACTCTACCCTGTCTTGGGTTGACTTCACTTAAAGGTATTACAATCAAAGCCATTAAAAAAACTGCAGCAATAAGGGTTAAGCGCCAGTGTAATTCAGCCTTGGCGTTAGGGTCTTCTTTATCAAGAAGATCCCAAAATGAAAGTTCATCGATTTGTAAGGAATCTTGTGCTTTTTGGTTGTCAACGTCATTTTGACCGATTATGGCTTGATATTGATTGAAATGAGTAATTCTAAATTCTGGTGTTCTAGCCGTACCTTCATACCTAGTTCCTTCAGTTAGTATTACTTCTTGAGATCCATCTGGATGCTTAACTAACTTACCGCTATTAGCAACTACAATAGATGGCTTGCGGTTATTGACTTGATTTAGTTGTGCTAGGAATACATTCTCAAAAGATTGGCCTTTAATTGAACCAACATAAATCACGGCAGATCTGTCAGGGGTAGATTGAAATTGCCCCTCAATAATTGCAGCTAGGCTTGGATTGGCCCTAGCATTTTCAACAATCTCAGTCTTGTATTGAGCTGACCAAGGTAAAAAATAAGATACATTAAGCAGTGCTAGTCCTCCAGTTAGGATAGCTAAAATAGACGCACTGGCTAAAATTCGTCTAGGTGAGATACCACAAGCATACATAACTGTGATTTCGCTTTCAGTATGCATCCTGCCCAAAGTCATCAATAATGCCAGAAATAAGCTGAGCGGCAAGATAAGCTGAGCCATATCAGGGACACCAAGTCCAAGTAATGGTAAAATGATATCGGCTGACACTTGTCCTTCTACTGCTGAACCCAAAATACGAATCATGCTTTGACTAAAAAAAATCAAAAGCAAAATGAATAATATTGAGATTTGTGTTTTAAATATCTCTTTTGTGAGATAACGAATGATGATCACAAATTAATTTACCTTAAAAAAGTCATTGTATAATTAGTGTACGGCCCAGTCTAGGGTTGTCATGTCATAATGCGGTATTATAACCGTATTTTTGTTATAAGCGCGTATCTATTTTATTCGGATATTAGCAAAATTTAGTTTAATTAGCCCATGCGAAACAATTATAACCTAATTGTTCGTTAGGATATGTATTATTGCTATTTCATTGAGACGTTAAATGGCTTATTATCTAGCAAATAAAGATAATTAACTCATCTGGAATATTCACTACAAGGAAATATAATATGGATTATGCAGTCAAGAATTTCATAGCACAAAAACAAAAAGCTGGATGTATTGTTGTTGGGATTTATTCAGCAAAAGGCTTAAGTGATGCCGCGCTTGCGCTTGATACGGTAAGTGAAGGAGAATTAAGCCAAATCATTCGTAAAGGTGATATTGACGGTAGTATCGGTCAAACATTAATGCTTCAATCAATTAAAAATAGTCCCGCAGAAAGAGTATTGTTAGTTGGTTGTGGTAAAAAAGATAGGTTAACAGATAAGCAATATGTTGAACTTATACAATCTTCTTATAATGCAATTAATACAACAGGTGTTAAAGATGTAGTGAGCTTTTTAACTGATATCGAGGTAATTGATAGAGATATATACTGGAAGGTGCGCCGTTCAGTTGAGATTATGCAAGAGCTAAAATATACTTTTGCACATTTTAAGAGTGAAAAGCCAAAAGCAGCTAAACTTTCAAAATGGCAGTTTAATGTTGCTGATAAAAAATCTCTCGATGCTGCTTCTAAAGGATTATTACATGGTAAGTCAATTGCAAGTGGTGTGAAATCCGCAAAAGACTTAGCAAATATGCCACCAAATATTTGTAATCCAGCATATTTATCTTCCCAGGCAAGACAGCTTGCTGATGAATATAGTGATCTCATAAATGTCAAAATTGTGGGTGAAGAAGAAATGGCTACAATTGGGATGCACTCTTATTTGGCTGTTGGGCGTGGTTCTAGAAATGAATCCCTAATGTCTATTTTAGAATACAAAGGTAATCCTAATTCTAATGCGAAACCAATCGTTCTGGTGGGTAAGGGCTTGACCTTTGATACAGGTGGTATTTCACTCAAGCCAGCAGCTGAAATGGATGAGATGAAGTATGATATGTGTGGCGCTGCATCTGTATACGGTGTTATGCGTGCTATAGCTGAGCTAAAATTGCCTTTGAATGTGGTTGGTATATTAGCAGGCTGTGAAAATATGCCTGGTGGTGATGCTTATAGACCTGGTGACATTCTAACAACGCTATCAGGCCAAACCGTTGAAGTTTTAAATACTGACGCAGAGGGTCGTTTAGTACTGTGTGATGTTTTAACTTATGTTGAACGATATAATCCAGAGTTGGTTATTGATATCGCAACGTTGACCGGTGCTTGCGTTATTGCTTTAGGATCGCATTTTAGTGGTTTATTGAGTCCTGATGACAAGTTAGCTCAGGAATTGCTTAATGCTTCAGCGCTTGCTAGTGATAGATTTTGGCGTTTACCAATGGATGATGGGTACGATAAGCAGTTACAATCTAATTTTGCGGATATGGCAAATATTGGTGGGCGTGCAGGTGGAACAAGCACAGCTGCATGTTTCTTGGGTAGATTTACGAAGAAGTACCGCTGGGCACATCTTGATATTGCTGGGAGCGCTTATCAATCAGGTAAAGCAAAAGGTGCAACAGGCCGACCTGTTACTGCTTTAATTGAGTTCTTACTTCAAAATTCAAATACATCAGGATTAAAAGCTTAATCGATGTATGCAGCTCATCTACAGATAATACTTACCTGTAGATGACGCTATTACACCACTTCTCATGTTTATCTAATATGTAGTGATTCCATCTTATAATAAATTAATTTAGTGTCTGCAAGTTCAATGCCTACTCTAAACTATTTTAGTTATTTTGCATAATTACCCATCAAAAAACACAGATTGACTTCTTATAAAAAGTATTAAGTGTTTCTTTTAAAAATAGTCATGTAAGCCTCTCGACATTAGTATAAAAAAAGAGTATGTTTAGACGTCTAGATTTCTATACGTTTATACGGCTAAAAATGATAGGTTGGTATTTAAGTAGAAATCTTTAATCAAATTAACTTTAATTGCTTTAAATTTTAATTGTCTAGTGGAGGTATTATGCCTATTCGAATTCCTGATGAACTCCCCGCCTTTAGTTTTTTACGTAATGAAAATGTTTTTGTCATGTCAGATGAAAGAGCATTAACTCAGGAAATAAGACCGCTTAATATTCTCATTTTGAATTTAATGCCTAAGAAAATAGAAACAGAAAATCAATTTTTGAGATTGTTATCTAATGCGCCTTTGCAACTAAATATTAAGCTTGTTCGTCTTGCGACCCATGAGTCTAAAAATACACCCACAGAGCATCTAGATAATTTTTATTGTGATTTTAATAATATTAAAGAGGATAATTTTGATGGGTTAATTGTCACAGGTGCACCCTTAGGACAAGTTCAGTTTAATGAAGTTGCCTACTGGGATGAAATTAAAACGATTATTGAATGGTCTAAAGAACATGTTACTTCAACATTATTTGTTTGCTGGGCTGTTCAAGCTGCACTTAATATTTTATATGGTGTTCCTAAGTTAACTTTAAATGAAAAACTTTCGGGTGTTTATAAACATCAAATTTCCCAAAAACATGGATTATTAACAAGAGGGTTTGATGACTCATTTTGGGCACCTCATTCTAGATATGCGGCTTTTCCAACAGATATTATTGAAAAATTGCCTGGCGTTGAACTCTATGCAGAATCTGAAAAGACTGGTGCTTATCTTTTTGCTAGCCGAGATAAACGACAAGTTTTTGTGACAGGCCACCCAGAATATGACGTTAATGTATTATCTGATGAATATCATAGAGATGTTGGTCTGAATCTTAACCCTTTAATTCCTGAAAATTATTTTCCAGGGGATAATCCTGATAATTTACCGCAAGCCATTTGGCGAAGTCATGCTTATTTGCTCTTTGCTAATTGGTTAAATTATTATGTGTACCAAATTACTCCTTATGATCTCAGTGTGATGAATCCGACACTTGAGTAATTAATTAGTATTAGGCCGTATTTATGTCATAAGTAAACTATTTTAACATTTAATTATCAATGATTTAATTGTTTTTGTACTGAATTTAGCACTATTGATGAATGCAATACTTAACAGAAACACAGATCGTTAGGTCATGAGAAGAATAACTGAGATTGGGAAATGCTATGAATGATTTGAAGCGCAATGAACGTATTTTGGCGTTAGAGACTGAGTTACAAAAACGAATTCTATTACTTGATGGTGCTATGGGCACTATGATCCAGTCTTATCAATTAGATGAAGCAAAATATAGATCCGAGCGATTTAAAGATTGGCCGTGTGATTTAAAAGGTAATAATGATCTTTTAACATTAACTCAGCCAGAGATCATTCAAGCTATTCATGAACAGTATTTAGAAGCGGGTGCTGATATCATTGAGACAAATACATTTAACTCTACGACGATCTCCATGGCTGATTATCAAATGGAATCTTTGGTAGAAGAGATAAATTTTGAAGCAGCAAAACTTGCAAGAACAGCGGCCGATAAATGGGAAGCAATCAATCCAGAACGCCCTAGATTTGTTGCTGGGGTTTTAGGGCCAACAAACCGTACAGCCTCTCTTTCTCCAAATGTGAATGATCCTGCCTATCGTAATATTAATTTCGAGCAATTAGTCATAGCTTACAGACAGGCAACAAATGCATTGGTGAAAGGGGGAGTGGATATCATTATGATTGAAACCATTTTCGACACACTTAATGCAAAAGCGGCTGCATTTGCTGTAGAAACTGAGTTTGAAGCACTCGGCATTCGTTTACCTATCATGATTTCAGGCACCATCACTGATGCATCAGGCCGAACCTTATCAGGCCAAACTACAGAGGCGTTTTATCATTCATTACGCCATACTCAGCCCATCAGTATTGGATTGAATTGTGCATTAGGGCCTAAAGAACTTAGACCTTACCTCGCTGAATTATCTAGAATTAGTGAATCGTTTGTATCAGCACACCCAAATGCTGGTCTACCCAATGCATTTGGCGGATATGATTTAGATGCATTAGAAATGGCTTCAGAAGTCAAAGAATGGGCTGAATCTGGATTTTTAAACATCATTGGCGGATGTTGTGGTACGACACCAGAACATATCCGTCAAATGGCTAAGGCAATAGAGGGCATTGCTCCTAGGGTGATTCCTGAGCTTGAAAAAGCTTGCCGCCTGTCAGGATTAGAACCACTTATCATTAAACAAGATTCGTTATTTGTGAATGTTGGTGAACGTACCAATGTCACAGGTTCTGCTAAATTTAAGAGGTTGATTAAAGAAGAAAATTATCAAGAAGCGTTAGCGATTGCATTACAACAAGTAGAAAATGGTGCTCAGATAATCGATATCAACATGGACGAGGGAATGTTGGATTCAAAAGCAGCGATGATTCGCTTTTTGAATTTGATTGCCGGTGAACCGGATATTGCCAAAGTGCCTATTATGATTGACTCTTCTAAATGGGATATTATTGAGGCTGGATTACAATGCATACAAGGGAAGGGGATTGTTAACTCTATCTCATTAAAAGAAGGTGAAGAACCGTTTATCCATCAGGCAAAATTGGTTAGGCGTTATGGCGCAGCAGTGGTTGTTATGGCATTTGATGAAGTTGGTCAAGCCGATACACGGGCGCGCAAAATTGAAATTTGTCAGCGGGCTTATCAAATATTAACTGAAACGGTTGGATTTGCGCCCGAAGATATTATCTTTGATCCAAATATTTTTGCGATTGCAACGGGAATTGAAACTCATAATAACTATGCGAATGATTTTATCGGAGCATGTGAAGACATCAAACGAACACTGCCTTATGCCCTCATTTCAGGTGGCGTGTCGAATGTCTCTTTCTCTTTTAGGGGAAATGAACCAGTAAGGGAAGCCATCCACGCCGTCTTTTTATATCATGCAATCAAAAGCGGTCTTAGCATGGGGATTGTCAATGCCGGTCAGCTTGCTATTTATGATGAGCTTGACCCTGAGTTAAAGCTTGCAGTAGAAGATGTTGTTTTAAATAGGCATGATGAATCCACTGAGCGCTTACTTGAGTTGGCTGAAAAATATAAAGGACAGCAATCTGAAACAGTCACAGAGAAAGCCGCTTGGCGTGAGTGGGAAGTTAATAAACGCTTGGAACACGCCCTTGTTAAGGGAATTACTGAGTTTATCGAGCTTGATACAGAAGAAGCCAGGCAACAAGCTAAAAGGCCTATTGATGTAATTGAAGGTCCATTGATGGCAGGCATGAACATTGTTGGGGATTTGTTTGGTGCAGGTAAAATGTTTTTACCACAAGTCGTTAAATCTGCGCGTGTGATGAAGCAAGCTGTTGCTTATTTAGAACCTTTTATTCAAGCTAGCAAACAGGCTGGCACGACGAATGGCAAAATTTTACTCGCTACTGTTAAAGGCGATGTACATGATATTGGTAAAAATATTGTTGGTGTTGTTTTGCAGTGCAACAATTATGAAATTATCGATTTGGGCGTGATGGTGCCTACTCAAAAGATACTTGATACCGCTATCGCAGAAAATGTTGATATGATTGGACTATCTGGTTTAATTACGCCCTCTTTAGATGAAATGGTTAATATCGCAAAAGAAATGCAACGACAAGGTTTTAACTTACCTTTGCTAATTGGTGGAGCAACGACCTCTAAGGCTCACACAGCCGTTAAAATTGAACCTAATTATCAAAATGGGCCGACAGTATATGTCCAAAATGCATCACGAACTGTTGGGGTGGTAGCAGCATTAATTTCAGATGAACAGAGACCAGAATTTGTTCAACGTATTAAAGAAGAATATGAAGTTGTAAGAGTTCAGCATGCCCGTAAAAAACCACGTACTCCCCCTGTTAGCTTAAATGTGGCAAGAGAGAATGATTTTAAAATTGATTGGCAGGCTTATATTCCGCCGAAACCAAAATTTTTAGGTGTGCAAGTTGTTGATGCTGATATAGAAACATTAAGGCATTATATTGACTGGACGCCTTTTTTTATGACCTGGTCCTTAGCAGGCAAATACCCTAAAATTCTAGAAGATGAGGTTGTGGGCCATGAAGCTCAAAAATTACTTGCTGATGCCAATCAGATCCTCGATGAATTATCGGCATCTAAATCATTAACCCCTAAAGGCATTTTTGGTTTATTTCCGGCAAATCGTGTCGGTGATGACATTGAAATTTATCAAGATGAAGAGCGAACGATTAAAATTGCAACGAGTTATCATTTACGGCAACAGACCTTAAAATCAGATTTTCCAAACTATTGCCTTTCTGATTTTGTGGCACCAAAATCATCGAAGGTTGATGATTATCTGGGTGCGTTTGCAGTCACTGGCGGTTTAGAAGAGGATGCATTAGCAGATGCTTACGAGGCTGTACATGATGATTACAATAAGATCATGCTAAAAGCATTAGCAGATAGATTAGCAGAAGCATTTGCGGAATATCTGCATGAACAGGTGAGAAAAGTACATTGGGGGTATGCGCCTTTAGAAAACTTGGATAATGAATCATTGATTCGCGAAAATTATCAAGGCATAAGACCTGCACCTGGTTATTCTGCTTGTCCTGAACATACTGAAAAAGCAGCGATTTGGTCTTTATTACAAGTCGAGGAAAAAATCGGTATGCAATTAACGGAATCCTACGCAATGTGGCCCGGTGCCTCAGTATCAGGTTGGTATTTTAGCCATCCTGAAAGTAAGTATTTTGCAGTTGCTCAAATACAGCGAGATCAAGTCGAAGACTATGCAGCACGTAAATCAATTTCATTAGCTGAGGCAGAAAAATGGTTAGCGCCTAATCTTGGCTATGAAGGGAGTGATAATTAAACAGTATTAAATTATCTGCTCAAGTTTTATTTGAAAAATGCTTTGCTGAATGATTGCTCGCTCAGCAGAGCATCCACCCTGCTAAATATCCCAATCTAACATGTTCATTATTTAACCATTAGTAAAGCGATTTCTGGTATATATCTTTGTCTATTTTAATTATACTCACTCAGCTAAGCGCTATAGAGTGTGCAATGTGCTTGACCAAGCTTTTTAACAGTAATTTGGAAAAATGATGATTGAATTTAAAGAGGTCAGCTTATCTTTTGATAATAACCCTATTCTGAAAGAGATTAATTTAACCCTTAGTGAATCACGTATTGGTATTATAGGGTGTAATGGTGGCGGAAAAAGTTCTATGATTAGATTAATCAATGCACTTCTATTGCCGACTAGTGGTGAAGTATGGGTAGATGATCTCCTAACTAAGAAAAATAAAAAACAAGTACGGCAACAAGTCGGATTTGTTTTCCAAAACCCCGATAATCAGATTGTTATGCCAACAGTAGCAGAAGACTTTGCTTTTGGCTTGAAAAACCAAGGCATGGATAAGTCTACCCGATTCGCTACAACAGAGTTAATACTAAAACGGTATGGTTTATGGGAGTTTAGAGATCATCCTGCTTATTTATTAAGTGGAGGACAAAAGCAATTATTAGCCATAGCAGGTGTAATAGCCATGCAACCAAAATATATCATTTTTGATGAGCCGACTACATTACTAGATTTAAGGAATAAACGCCTTATTGAAAAAACGATTCAAACACTTGAACAATCAGCTATTGTTGTGTCACATGATCTTCAATTTCTAGCTCATTTTGACCGCATTATTGTACTTGATGAAGGTCAAGTTAAGTACGATGGTAAACCTAAAGAAGCGTTAGCGTTTTATGAGGCGTTGATGACATGATTATCTCTGTCTATTCCCCAGGAAATTCGTTTTTACATCAGCTTAAGCCTGGTATTAAATTGTTTATGCTTATAGCAATAACGAGTGGAATATTCATTTTTCCTTCTCTAATGATTAGTATAATAAGTTTAGCGCTATCAATAGGTTTATATATTGGTTGTCAATTGCCTGCAATCCATTTTACTCAATTAGTAAAAAGAAGTGTGTTTTTTTTGATCGTGTTATTTATTCTCCATTTTTTCAATAATACTTTAATCGTTGCCCTGACAATTTGTATCCGACTCTCTGCAGTATTGATTTTTGCAACGATTTTCACATTGACTACTCGTATCAGTGACATGATTGATACTGTCGAAAAAGCTCTTTCTTTTATAAAAAGATTTGGGGTGAATCCGAAAAAAATCAGTTTAAGTATATCGCTTGCAATTCGCTTTATCCCATTATTATTTGAAATTACCTCAAGAGTCAGAGAGGCTCAATCTGTTAGAGGTGCTGGTAGGAATATATTTGCTATTATTATTCCATCACTTGTACTCATGTTTAAAACAGCTGAGGAATTGACACAAGCACTTGATGCCAGAGGGTATGACTGTGAACCACTAAGCTTGGAAGATAAAACCAAGTAGAAATCATTAAAATCAAATAAATTATTATTTTAATAGCAGACTTAACTGAAACAGAGGATGTGATGCATACAAAAGACATTGTTTATATAGCATTATTCACAGCTTTTATGGCTGCTTTGGGGGTTTTTCCACCGGTTACGTTATCTTTTATTGCCATTCCTATTACTGCGCAGTCATTAGGTCCAATGCTAGCAGGATCGATATTAGGGGCTAAAAGAGGCGCTCTGTCAATATTGTTATTTTGTCTTTTAGTTGCGATTGGGCTCCCTTTGCTTTCTGGTGGTCGGTATGGAATCGCAGTTTTTTTAGGCCCGACAGCAGGGTTTATTTATGGATGGATAGTATCAGCGTTCTTCATTGGGCTGAGTTATCAAATACTACGCAGTAGACTTAATTTAGTAATTGAATTTATAATTTTACTAATAGGTGGAATTGGTATTGTATATACATTTGGCCTGTTATGGCTTATGTGGATAACGGATACTAGTTTTAAAACAGCACTGCTTGGCATGCTTATTTTTATACCAGGAGATATGATTAAAATCGTTATTGCATTATTTATTACTAGAGCTATCAAACGTGCTTACCCAGCAATTTCAGCGGTATAAATGTCAAGAGCCATAAACATTCATAATGGCTCTTAGACTGTTAATCTAGGTAATTATTCAGTAAAAAAACCATCATCTTCTAGGTCTAATGGCTCTTCAGAATGAACTATCCCTGTATTATCAGCATAAATATAATCATCAGAGAAGAAGGTAACCCCGCCAAAGTTGACACGAACATCGCTCTCACCTATCCCTTCAGCATGAACGCCAACAGGAACAGATGCAAGTGCTTGTATGCCAATGTCAATTTCAGCTAGATCATCTACATGCCTAATTGCACCGTACACAATTAAGCCTTCCCAGTTATTTTGAGCGGCTAATAAAGCGAGGTTATTATCTATTAATGCTCTTCTAACAGAACCACCGCCATCAACAATTAATACTCTGCCTGCACCTTCTTCTTTGAGGAGTTCATACAGTAAACCATTATCTTCAAAGCATTTTACAGTTGTTATTCTACCAAAGAAATGCGACCTACCACCAAAGTTGACAAACATCGGGTCAACGACATTTATCTCTTCATAATATTGGTCGCATAAATCTGAAGTGTCAAAAGGTAAAGGTATTTCCATGTTGCAGCCTCCCTAAAGTTGATTATCAATTCTGGCAGGGATAATAGCACATCTAATCATTTAGTGATTAAATCAAACGCATATTATTCTTCACAAATTGGTTTGATGAAACTTACACCCATATCCCAAGGTTGCTCAATCCATGTATTTTGAGGAATAGGTTGAACGAAGTCATCTACTAAATGCTCACCTGCTGGTTTTGCAAAAATAGTGACAAATTTAGCTTTAGGATAGATTTCTCTGATGACTCTTGCAGTATTACCGCTATCGACTAAGTCATCTACAACGATGAAACCCTCACCATCCCCTTCAGCTTTTTTAATGATTTGCAAGTCCCTTTGGTGATTGTGATCATAGCTAGAGATGCAAATGGTATCGACATGACGAATACCAAGTTCGCGAGCTAATAGTGCACTAGGCACTAATCCGCCACGGCTAACTGCAATAATACCTTTCCATTGTGAAACAGGCAGTAGGCGTTTTGCTAATGTTCTTGCATGGATTTGTAGGTTATCCCACGTGACAATATATTTTTCTACACTTTCGCTCATATGTTTTCCTAGCTTTGCAACGTTAAAATTGCGCGGCATTATAGTGCTAGGAAGTAATAATTGCTAGTTAGAGTACTCACAATCATAAAGAAAGTTACAATATTGTTTGTAAATAATACAAATAAGGTGTAATTCTGCAAAGATAAACAAGATTTTAATTAACTGTTAATCGTAAAAAGTAAGAGCAAAAAATAACAGGTATGATTTACTCTCACTTAGTCTTAGATTACTTTACAGCTTCTTTTAATGCCTTTCCTGCGACAAACGCTGGTACTTTAGATGCTGGGATTTGTATTTCAGCACCAGTTTTGGGGTTGCGGCCGGTACGAGCTTGTCGATTATTCACTTTGAATGAACCAAAACCAATCAACTGTACAGTATCTCCTTTTTGAAGTGTTTCACTTATTGCAGCTAAGGTTAAATCAATTGCATTTTTTGCTTCTGCTTTTGTTATTCCAGCTTGTTCTGCAACTGAGTCAACTAATTCTGTTTTATTCATAATCAATCCTTTTATATTATTGTATGCTAACGCAACTTATTATAACGTTTAATGGTATAGCTATGGCTCAAAACAAATCGACAGCGTATTTTGAGTTGCTATAATTTAGACTATATAAGGGTAAAAAGTGAAGTGTTTATATATAATTTTATAAAATTTTTCTAAAAAGAGAGGGGTGTATCTAGAATACCAGCAAAGATTCCTCTAAAAATAAGAATTAATGTTGAAAATAATGGTTAGTTATTTACAAAGGTATCTCTAGTTATTCTATCTTTTGATGAATATTTTACGAAATTAAGGATTGTCATACTTCTATTAAATGAATCTAATAATTTAATCTTCTTTAACGTGAACTAGTCATTTCCTAAAGAACCTCAGCATCCTAAAGATGGTAGGTAATATTACCTATTTTCAGCCAAATTTTTATTTTTTTATACACATCTAGAGAAAAATTAAGTGCCGAACCTAATTTGTAATCCTTTTTTAAGGATTTTATGAAATTCTGATGTTTATCTATATCTTATACCTGCTTTAATAAAAAATTAACTTAATTGAAAAATAAATGCAACATACTCTAATTATGATTATTTTTAATGATATAAGGAGTAATGCCGTGTTTAACAAAAAAAGATATTTGTCTTACTTAATTTTATTTCCCAGTCTGTTTTTTTTATTTTCATTTACTTACCTCCCATTTGGGGTGGCATTGCATGATTCCCTATTTGAGTTCAGAAATACTAAAGTTGGTGAGGAGTATTACACTGGATTTTCTAATTATATAAGGCTTTTTAACGATCCTGTATTCTATCAATCACTATGGAATACATTAAAATTCATCATCATTACTGTACCTATCAGTATTTTAATCGCTTTTCTGCTCGCATTAAAATTAAATCAATCTACTTTAATAAATAGAAGTTTTAGGGCAATTTTTTTCATGCCAACGGTTATACCTCTTGTTGCAGCAGCAGGGTTATGGATTTTTATTTTTTTGCCTGGCAGTGGATTAATCGATTATTACTTGACTCATCATTTAAAACTTTCTGCAAATAATTTTTTAGGGAACCAAGATTCAGCATTATTTGCACTATCCATTTTATCGATCTGGAAATTTTCTGGTTATTACATGATTTTTTTCTTAGCTGGACTGCAAAGTGTTCCTAAAGACGCTTTTGAGGCTATTAAGATGGAAGGGGCGTCAGAGTTTCAATGTCTCAGGTATGTCACTATACCAATGCTCAGACCAACGATTACTTTTGTAGCAACCATTGCGCTTATTTACTCAGTTACTCAAGTTGATCATATTTTAATGATGACAAACGGTGGGCCTAATAATTCAACGAATGTGATTTTATTTTATATCTACTCAACGGCTCAAGATAGCTTTGATTTTGGTAAAGCATCTGCTGCTACCATTATAACACTTCTATGCTTGCTAGTATTAACGATTATAAATATGGGTGCGATGGAAAAAGGGGCTCACTATGAACATTAAAAAATTAATAACCATGGTATTAGTCTCTATTGTTGCTCTGATATGGGTAATCCCATTTTTATGGATGCTAAGTGCTTCTTTACAACTATCACATCCCTATTTAGCTGTCTTAATTCCAAACCAATTTCCTAATTTGGATAAATTTGTTGATGCATTATCTTATGCATCTTGGGGTAACTTATACCTTAATACGATTATTTTTACCTTAGGTACCTTAGCAGGTCAATTAGTCACAATTACTTTGGCCGGTTTTGTTTTTGCATACTTTAAGTTTCCAGGAAAAAATCTTATTTTTTATGCTTTTTTGGTTCAACTATTAATTATACCTACCGTGTTGATCGTACCTAATATGTCTACACTACAATCAGTCGGACTTCTAGATACTTTATTCGGCATCATGCTTCCCTATTTCGCTTCAGCCTTTGGTACTTTTCTGATGAGACAAGCCTTTCGCTCTATACCAAAAGAATATATTGAAGCTGCTTTAATGGATGGTGCGAGTTTAATGCAAATTTTAAGAATTATTCTTGTGCCAATGGTAAAACCCTCTTTAACCGCTTTTTCAATTGTCAGTATCAGTGCACATTGGAATGAATATCTTTGGCCGCTCATGGTTATAAATTCACCAAGTAATCAAGTTCTTACTGTTGGCTTTGCAAGTTTTTCAAAAAGCGCAGAAGCTGGGGCTGATTGGGGGTTAGTTGCGGCTGGAGCCTTGATGATTGCTGCCCCTCTTATTATTATTTTTCTATTATTCCAAAAAACATTCATTCAAAGTTTTGGCTTTAGTGAACTTAAATAAATCATAATGTTAAATCAAAAGGGAACTCTTATGTTTATTGCTCAAATTTCTGATCTTCATGTCGTTTCTGACACTCATAGAATGTATGACTTTTTAGATGTCAACAGCCAAAC
Organism: Thorsellia anophelis DSM 18579; assembly: GCF_900111395.1. GTDB lineage: Bacteria > Pseudomonadota > Gammaproteobacteria > Enterobacterales > Thorselliaceae > Thorsellia > Thorsellia anophelis. Next base: position 36,086 of record NZ_FOHV01000002.1, read on the forward strand.
AGCAAAAGCTTTTGCCTATTTAAAAAGTTTGCCTATTGATTTAAGCTGTATTGTTATCAGTGGAGATACTGTTAATTGTGGAACTCAAGCTTCTTATCATATGCTGGAAAGGCTTTTAGATGAATCTAGATGCCCTATTTTTACTATCCCTGGTAACCATGATGATCGTGATTTTTTAAGAACTGTAGCGAGCGGGAAATATCATCGTTCAAAACGTGATAAATTAGATTATATTGTTGATGATTTTGACATAAAACTTATTTTTATTGACTCAAGCGTTAAGGGTGTACCTCATGGCTATTTAGACAAAGATCAAGTTGAATTTATTTGTGATTCATTAAGACACAGTGATAAACCCGCTATGATATTTATGCATCACCCTCCATTTTTGACAGGGGATACTCATATGGATCCTATTTATTGTCTTAATGGTGAAGAATTGCTCAATGCCGTTTCTCAGTTTTCTCATTTAAAAGCAATTAGTTGTGGTCATGTCCATAGAGCTATCTTTAAAAATCATAATGGACTGTCATTGATGACAGCTCCTTCAATTGCAACAACATTTTTAACTGATTTTTTTAGTTCTGAAGGTAGGTTTTTTGAAACTGACAGCAGCTATTTATTACATCGTTTTAAACAAAATGAAGGTTTAACATCATTTTGTGAAACCATTCCTCAAACATTACCTATTTCAATACAAAAAGTAATTAGTTGTCCGAAAACAGGTGAAGTTTAATGAAAAAATCAGCATCTCACTCGATTATCTATGAAAACATTAATAAGTATTATGATGATAAGCAAATCCTTCACTCTATTAATTTAGAAATTAATGAAGGTGAGTTTATTGCTTTTGTCGGGCCATCGGGTAGCGGTAAAAGCACTCTGTTAAGGATACTTGCAGGCCTAGAAGATGTAACTTCTGGGAAAATTATAATTGATGGTCAAGATGTTACTCATTTACCCCCTAAAGACAGAGATTTAGCCATGGTATTTCAAAATTATGCGCTTTATCCACACATGACCGTAAGAGAAAATATTCTTTTAGGAATGAAAATAAGGAAATTACCACAAAAACAGCAAACAGAAGCTATAGAGAGAGTTGCGCCTATGCTGCAGCTTACAGATTTATTAGACAGAAAACCACGCCAGCTTTCAGGAGGGCAACGTCAACGTGTTGCTATGGCAAGAGCAATCGTCAGAAATCCTAAAGCATTTTTAATGGATGAGCCACTTTCTAATCTTGATGCAAAACTAAGAAATGAAGTGAGAGCATCAATCATTGAGCAGCAAAAGTTATTAGGCACCACAACTATTTATGTCACTCATGACCAAATTGAAGCTATGACTATGGCCCATAGGATCGTGGTGTTAGAAAAAGGAAAAATTCACCAAGTTGGTAGTCCTGAAGAGCTCTATCACTACCCTTCAAATACCTTTGTAGCCGGTTTTATAGGTAATCCAGGCATGAATTTCATTCAAGCAGAAATAAAAGAACAAGAAATTATCTCGACTAGTGGATTCAAATTTTCTATACCTATCAATAGCCCCATTATTAAACAAAATAAAATTATTATTGGTCTTAGACCCGAGCATTTTCATTTGCAGATGAATGGCGATAAAAATTTAAATTCAATTGATTGTGTTGTGAAAAGAAGGGAAATGCTTGGCTCAGAGTATTTGCTTCATGTTCAACTACAGGATAATGAATCCCTCATTATTAGAATACCGAATCAAAAAAACGTACCAGAAGTGAATCAAAGTATGACTTTTTATTATTCATTGGAGGATATTAGATTGTTTTGCTCTAATTCTCTTAATTTAATTTATCCCTTTAACTCATTTAATCGAGGTTAAAATGCTTAAAAAACTTATTTTTTCAACACTCTTATTATCTAGTGTTTCTGCCGTTCATGCTAAAACAGATATTGATTTTATGTTTCCTGTCCCTGTGCAAGGTAAACTTGCTCAAGAGATGAACTTGTTAACTAAACAATTTAATGAATCACAAGATGATATTAATGTCACCCCAATATTCACAGGTGATTATGATAGTACCAAAATGAAAGCCGCTGCTGCACAAAAAGCTGGGAATTCGCCATCTGTTGTGATCACTGCAGCGAACAACATTCACGACCTTGTTATAAGTGATTCTATTTACCCTATGGAAGAAATTATAGATACAACAGGAGGGAGTGCGGAAGAATTTTTAACCAATGAATTTTGGGCCGCGCTTCATTCAAATGCAATGGTGAGTGGTAAGGCTTATGCAATTCCTTTTCATAATTCAACACCTCTACTCTATTATAACAAAACACTTCTCAATGAAGCAGGTCTTTCTGTCCCACAAAATTGGGAAGAAGTTATTCAAGTAGCTAAAGTATTAACTAATAAAGAAAAAAATCAATGGGGAATAATGTTGCCAACAATAAATACCGATTATGCAGCTTGGATATTAGCTTCTCTTACTTATGCAAATGGTGGGCAATTTTATAACCCTGATTATGCAGGTGAAGTTTATTATGATGCACCCTCTACAATAGGCGCTTTAACTTTCTGGAGAGATCTTGTCTATAAATATGAAGTGATGCCAAGCGGTGTTCTTGATAATAATGCTATATCAAGTGCATTTTTTGAAGGCCGATTAGGAATGGCATTTTTGTCTACAGGCGCACTAAAGTTCATGAAAGATAATTCTAAGGATTTTGAAATGGGGGTGGCTTTTATGCCTGCGCAAGTAACAAGAGGTGTACCAATTGGCGGTGCTTCTTTAGTTAGCTACAGAGGAATAACCGATGAGCAGAAAAAGGCAGCAGGGGTTTTCATTAATTTTCTAGTATCTCCAGAAAATGCAGCAAGATGGAGCCAAGCAACGGGTTATTTTGCACCTCGCAAGAGCGCCTATGATTTACCTGAAATGAAAAAATTTATGCAAGACAATCCTGAGGCAAAAATTGCTTTAGATCAGCTACAATATGCCAAAGGTTGGTATTCAATGTATGATACAGTCACAGTAAGACGAGCAATAGAAAACCGCATACAACGTCTGGTTAATGAGCCAGATTACTCTCCAGAACAAGCGGCAAAAGATGCACAAGAGGAAGCTAATAAATTACTTGAACCTTATGTATCTAAAACAGCACTTAAAAAGTTAGACCCATAGCCTACACTAAATAACTGTCTAAGATAATAGTACTTGGGCAGTTGCTGATTGGCTAAATATTTTATCATTGCAACCACCATTGGGTGTAATAAATCTTGATATGAACTCCCCTCTTGATTTTTGTTAAGGCATTACTATTAATTTTTATTTAAGAATAGACCTATGTTGCTTTCTCCTATTTCAAAGAGTTCTTTTTTAAGAGATTTAACGAGATTGATAGAGTAAGGTTCTTCTAGTATCACTCTAAAAATCTCCCATTGGGCATCCCATTCATCTTTAACTGATTCAATATTATTAACTTCAATCGAATCTATTTCTAAGTTATGCTCTGTTAAGTATACATTCGCGACAGTTTGGACTGAAATTTCGCTAATTGAAAGTGCATAATCGAGCCAGGTTTCAGTTAATTTTGCATGTAGTGCTTCGCTTAATGCTTGACAGGCGTCAATCGCAGGATGGACAGCGTAAAAATCATAATCACTTTGTTTTGGAATGATTTCTTCTAATTTCTCCAATTGTTTATCATAATTAATTTGTGCGTTTTTGACGATTAAGCTTTCCCATAAGATATTTAATATGTTTCTGTATTGATCTTTAGCTATTTTATTTTCAGTGTGCAGTGCGAAAAACTCAAAATTAATTGCCATGCGCTCACAAAGAGAAAGCATAAAAAGTTGTAACTGAGGCTCAGATAGTTTTTTAAGTCTAAGCTGTAATGGATTTTTAAGCATAATATTGAATCTCTTTGTTTCAAATATGAGTTAAGGTAAGTGATATGGTTTTGAATAAGTATGAACAGCGTCAATAAATATCTTCGCGTGTTCTGGGTTAACATCTAAATGAATTCCATGACCTAAATTAAAAATATGTCCTGTACCTTTGCCATATTGTGCTAATAAACGCTGTACTTCACTCTCTATGCGTTCTTTTGGGGCATAAAGTACTGATGGATCCATATTTCCTTGTAAGCTAACTTGTGACCCAATTTGAGCTCTTGCAGTATCTAATTCAGTAGTCCAATCAATACCGACAGCATGACAACCTGTTGCAGCGATATGGGAAAGCCACTGTCCTCCATTTTTAGTGAAAAGTGTGACGGGAACAATTCTATTTTCATGAGACTGAATCAAACCATCGACGATTTTTTGCATGTAACGCAAAGAAAATTCGAGATAACAGCTTTGACTTAACACGCCACCCCAGGTATCAAAAATCATAACTGATTGAGCTCCTGCTTTAATTTGAGCATTGAGGTAGACGATAACACAATCAGCAAGCAAGTCTAATAACTTATGAAGCGCATCAGGATCGCTATAACACATTTTTTTTATTTTGGTAAATGCCTTACTGCTGCCACCTTCAATCATATACGTTGCAAGTGTCCAAGGACTGCCAGAAAAGCCAATCAAAGGGACTTGGCCTGCTAATGCAGTTCTGATAGTTCTGACTGCATCCATTACATAGCCAAGTTCAATTTCAGGATCAAATACTGCTAATTTATTAATGTCGGCTGTATTTTGGATGGGTCTTTCAAAACAAGGACCTTCACCTGTGCTAAAGTATAAGCCTAACCCTAATGCATCGGGTATTGTTAAAATATCTGAAAATAAGATAGCCGCATCTAAGTCAAAGCGCCTTAAAGGTTGTAACGTTACTTCGCATGCAAGTTCAGGATTTTTGCAAAGCGACATGAAATCACCTGCTTGTGCCCTTAATTCCCGGTATTCAGGTAGATAACGGCCAGCTTGTCTCATCATCCAAACAGGCGTGCAATCAACAGGTTCTTTTAGCAATGCTTTTAAATAACGGTCATTTTTTAATGTACTCGACATGAATATATTCCTTTAAGTAGGTGTATCCAAAGGGTTCAGGTAACCCATTTAATTATCGTTGCGGCAAAGTACGAGCGTATCTTCGATTAATCTTCTTGCAATTGTGCCATACGGAGGTAAATTTGGTAATGAATGAGTATCATACCAGTCTGCATGGAGGATCTCTTTGGTATCACATAGTATTTCACCTTGAGCGTAATCCGCCATGAATGCAAGCATTAATGAGTGAGGAAAAGGCCAAGGTTGTGAACTTACGTAGCGTATATTCTTTATCTCGATACCACATTCTTCTTTGACTTCTCGACTAACTGCTTGCTCGACCCGTTCTCCAACTTCCACAAAGCCAGCAAGGACGGTATAAATATCATTGCGATGTTTTGTATGTTTTGCTAAAAGAATTTTATCTTCTCGCCTAATTGCGACAATAATTGAGGGGGCAATCTGAGGGTAATAGCGTTGCCTGCAGGCTTTGTTATGACACAGCATCGCCCATTCTGTGCGGCTAGGATGCATGATTGTGCTGCAATAGCCACAAAATCGATGAGAAGTGTGAAATTCAGATAATTGAACTGCTTTCCCAATTAATTGAAATAGTTCAATGTCTGTATCAAGCAACTGCCTTGGCGAGTACATGCCTGATGATCGGGTTTGAGTAACTAACCAAACAGGCGATGTACCATACTCACCTACAACAAAAGCTTCGCAATTAGTCAAATTAAACTCATGTGCCTTACCATGTGGTAACTCACCTTGATTGAGCCATATTTGAGAGCCATCTGTTATAACCCAAAAGCCTTGTTCATGCCCATTTAAGATTTGACTAATCACAATGCAATGCCTCGCTTATTACAATCTCATCATTAGTGCTTATTGATGGCCGCTAATTGCTCTTCACTGAGCGCTAACTCATCATTTCGATTTACTGTCACACCACGTTCAATAATATTTTTGGCTATCCCTTGTGCTTCTTCGAGAGAATGCATGACGTAAGTACCACATTGGTATTCATTTAGTTCAGGAATTTCTGATTGGTTTTGTACGTTTAAGACATCTTTCATTGCCTTTACCCAAGCTTCAGCAACTTGTGATTCATTTGGTGCACCAATTAGGCTCATATAAAATCCAGTACGGCAGCCCATAGGCGAGATATCAATCACTTCAACTTCTGAACTATTAATGTGATCGCGCATAAATCCTGCAAAAAGATGTTCTAAGGTATGGATACCTTTTTCTGATAAAATTTCATCATTTGGCACACAAAAACGTAAATCAAAAACTGTTATGGTATCACCACTAGGAGTATTCATTGTTTTAGCAACTCTTACCGCAGGGGCATTCATACGTGTATGATCAACTGTAAAACTATCTAATAAAGGCATAATATTTTCTCCAGGTAAACGTATTTATTATTGACCGCCATTTAGGCGTAAAAATTCACTAAACGACAGGGTGTCTTGTGATTCAATTTCCCATTGCTTCGTGATAGATTGCTCTTTTTCTATATCAAACTGCATTTGAGTTAAGAATTGGTAATCTGATTGACTGAGTTCTTCTTTATATTTTTTAGCAAGACTCAGACCATAATTAGTCATTCCCTGTTCTTTAAAGGCCTGCAATAAGATGCCTGAATAGGTGAGTTCAGGTTCATCGAAAGCCCTTATCCATTTTTCACATACCATTTCATAGCGATTATTTTGTTCATTTTTATCTAATATTCTAGCAATTCTAATTAAATCAACAAATAAGCTTTTCCCAACAAGGCGTAGAGGATGATTTTCATTCCCACAACCAACAGCAATCGTTTGATCGGGTTTCCTTCCTTCAACGATTACTGTTTGCCAATTACGTTTTGTGCATTGTAATTCAGAACTGCTCATTTCAGGAGCCTTTGCTAGAACACACCAGATTAAAAAGAGATCTAAGAACCGTGCTTGTTCATCACTTATGCCAATAGCGTCAAATGGATTAATGTCTAGTGAACGAACCTCAATATATTGAATGCCACCGCGTAAAATGGCATCAGAAGGTCTTTCATTCGCTTTTGTGACTCGTTTAGGACGTATTGGGGCGTAGAGTTCATTTTCAATTTGTAAAATATTAGTGTTGATCTGAATGCGCTTACCATCTTTTTCTAGTCCAATTGCCTTAAATTCTTCTGAGCTTAAAGTCATTGCATGGCGTAATTGACCGATATAAGTATCAATATTATTAAATGTTAGACCTAAGTTTGTTTGAGCATTACTAGTATAGCCTAGATCACTTAGCCTTAAAGATGTACCATAAGGTAAGTAAGCCATAGAATCATTAAATTCAAAAGGTAAATGAGTTTGCTTATTGTTCAAAAAAGAGCGACAAATCGCTGGTGATGCACCAAATAAGAATGGGATAACCCAGCCAAAACGGTAATAATTTCTAATTAAATTTAAATACCCAGATGAAATTTTGTCTTTACCAGTCACTTCATCTTCAACACCAAGATAGGCTTGCCAGAAGGAAAGAGGGAATGAAAAATTATAGTGCACACCAGAGATAGTTTGCATAACAGCGCCATAACGCTGCTTTAATCCTTCACGATATAAAGTCTTAAGCTTGCCAATATTAGAATTACCATATTGTGCTAAGCGAACTTCTTCATCATCACCAATAAAGCAAGGCATACTGAATGGCCAAAATTGCTCATTTGGAAGAGATTTTATGGTATTGATATGTAAATCTTTTAAAAAACTCAGTGTTTCGGTTAAGTTAGTGTCTGCTGGCGTTATAAATTCTAGTAAAGATTCTGCGAAATCAGTGGTTATCCAAGGATGAGTAAGCGTTGAGCCTAATTGAGCTGGATGGTCGGTTTGTGATAATTTTCCATTAAGATCAATTCTTAATGTTTCGCGCTCAATACCTCTAATAATACCAATAATACTATCAGGATGCTTTTCTAACCAGTTCAGTTCAGATGAAATATTTGGAATCACAATAAGTTCTCTTTTTTTATAATATAACAATCAGGCTCTGATTGAATTTATGCTCAATCAGTAAATCACTTCATTATCTTTACCTAACCCGCCTACTTTCAGTTAATTGATAATGTATCTTATTAAGTCATAAAGTACCATATCTAGCCATAAAATTACTTCTTAACTCAGAAATAGTGGCTAATAATGATGATAAATTTAATTTTCTAGTAGGTTTTAAATTTATGTCAGTTTAACATTTTCAATAGATAATAGGGGATAATTAGTCTATTTTTAGTATAATTATTAAGTATAAGGCATGATAGTTAATTAGTTTGAATAGTTAGATCTTTAGCAATTAATGCTAGTCTATATTTTATTTAAAAATAGAAGGGCAGGCTTAGCACTAAATAGCGAGTAGCTTTGCCTAAAGTTAAATAAAATACGCATTTTTTTAGGTTAAGTCTTTGCCAGCCGGCAATGATGCATAATACATCCCCGATTAAAGGAACCCAGCTTAACAGTAAGCTATAGTAGCCATAGCACTTAATCCATTTTGTAGCGATGATGAGCATTTTTGTTTTAGGCTGTGATGTGATTTTTTCAGGAAATAAGCGTCCAATGATCAAATTTGTTATACCACCTAAACTATTTCCAATAGTCGCAATTAGCCAAAGAAACCAAACGGGATAGTTACCAATGTGAAGAAGTGTTAAGTATAAGACTTCTGAGCTCAATGGTAAAATAGTAGCACTTAAAAAGCTATTGATGAATAAAGCTAGCCAAGCAATCGGAGACAATGGTTGCGTAAAAAGATCAATTATATCCATGTTTAGATTTATCTATGCAGAACCAAAAACCATCTTTCATGCAGATTAGATTGTCATCAGTATAGCTTAAGGTAAAATACTTTATGATATGGTGCATCCGGGAGGATTCGAACCTCCGACCGCTCGGTTCGTAGCCGAGTACTCTATCCAGCTGAGCTACGGATGCACAGGAGTTTTTAATGCGGGTATTCATGCTAAATGAATGGTGCATCCGGGAGGATTCGAACCTCCGACCGCTCGGTTCGTAGCCGAGTACTCTATCCAGCTGAGCTACGGATGCATAAAAAAATGGCGGTGAGGGAGGGATTCGAACCCTCGATGCAGCTATTAACCGCATACTCCCTTAGCAGGGGAGCGCCTTCAGCCTCTCGGCCACCTCACCTTTCAGAACGCAAAGCGTCTTGAAGTGGCGAGTATGATACGTTTTGAAAATTTTAAGTCAATTCATTTTTTCATTATTTAGTGTTATTTGAACAAAACATATCCAGTTTTGCTGAAAAAGCATCACAAATAAGCATGCTAGTTGCTTAAATGCACTTTTTTAGATTGAAAATATTATTTTTTTGACTTGAATTCACCTTTAATTAATTTGTGTCAAAGTAGAATTAAATGTATTAAATTTGATTGACTCGTAATAGGATATGGTTAAAAAAGGGGAATTTAGGGTTGTTTTTAATAATAATAGGGAAATAGACAGTGTTATAGCATTGAATTTATTATGCTGGCTAACGATTTAATTTCTATGCAACCATTTAAGGCACATTGCGTGCCTTACGTTTACTGTATTTATTTAAAATTTATACCTGGCATGTATAAAATAAAACAGATTTTATGACGTAAAACGAAACAAGACACTTATAATCAGACTAAGATGAATAACTTACATAAGTTGGTTATAGTTCTTTTGCTTTATCATGTTGAATTCTTTGATAAATCTCTTCGCGATGCACGCTTAATGATTTTGGTGCATCGATACCAATTCGTATCTGATTTCCCTTAACATCAAGTACTGTAATTTTTACGTCATCTCCTATAATCAGTGTCTCACCGATACGCCGTGTTAAAATGAGCATTATATAATCCCTATTTATGCTTTTAAAATGTTAGTTAAATCGAATAAATATTCAGGCAAAAAATCAGCCTAATTCGATGAGAAATTTACCTGAGTCATTATAATACAAAAAATGAAACATAAATGTCTAATTATTTTTTGCAATTTGATGTTTCTTTCTGTTTGTTACATTTAAAATTCATTCTAAACATTAACTTACATAATTCTTATTTTGTAATTGGTTTGGACAATTGATTGATAAGCTAAGAAATATTAGGTGCTTATCCTATGTTTTTGATAATGAATGAATATTTGCAGGGCGGAATAAAATAATAAATCAAATTAGCTTTTATAATAGGCGAATAAATGAATTAACATTCATTTATTCGCAATAATTATCTGGCTATAATGAATTTATCCATGATTCAGCAGAGTTAAGGGCCTGTTCAATTTTCTCAAGATTAGTGCCACCTGCTTGAGCAAAATCAGGTTTGCCTCCACCTTTTCCATCGATTATTGGTGCTAGATAGGCGACTAGTGCTCCTGCACTGTAAGTGCTGACCAAATCTTTTGTGACACCCGCAAGTAACGTTGCTTTGCCCGCTTCTTTATCGAGACTAGCGATTAACACAATTCCACTACCCATTTGATTTTTTATATCATCAATCAAATTTCGAATCAGTTTGATATCATTGCTTTCAATCTTGTGAGTTAATAATTTTACACCTTTAACTTCTTTTGCCTGTTCAATTAAAGCTTGTTTATTTTGACTTAATTGAGCCGCCTTAAGTTGTGCAATTTCTTTTTCAAGTAGCTTTGTTTTTTCAAGTTGCTGAGTAATTTTATCAACTAGGCTTAATTTATCGCTTTTTAGCATTGAAGCTAATTGAATTAATTGCAACTCATCAGCTTGGGAACGCAAGAGTGCATTTTTACCAGTTGTCGCTTCAATACGCCTAATACCAGCAGCAATACCCGATTCGCTTAAGATTTTAAATAATCCTATATCACCAGTGCGGCTTGCATGAGTTCCACCACATAGCTCAATTGAATAGTCTCCCATTGATAGTACACGTACCTCATCGCTATATTTTTCACCAAATAGTGCCATTGCACCTTTGGCTTTTGCTGAATCAATATCCATCAAAGTAGTATCAATGAGATGATTTTTACGAATTTCATCATTCACGCTATTTTCAATTTCAATCAGTTGGTCTTGGGTGATACTTTCAGTATGGGAGAAATCAAAGCGTAAGTAATGTTCATTGACTAGTGATCCTTTTTGAGCAACATGTTCACCTAATGTGTGGCGAAGTGCCGAATGCAGTAGGTGAGTAGCTGAGTGATTAATGCGAATGGCTGCTCTTCTTTCTTCATCAATATGTGTTTCTACTAAATCACCTATCTTAAGTGAACCTTGAGTGAGATTTCCGACATGGCCAATCGCATCAGTATATTTTTGTGTATCTCTAACACTAAATAGGTTATTTGCACTTTTGATTTGCCCAACATCTCCAACTTGCCCTCCAGATTCTGCATAAAAAGTGGTTTTATCTAGAATTAGAATAGCTTCTTGATTTGCATTAAGCGTTTCAACAGGTTTTCCATCGACATAAATTGCTTCAATTTTTGCTGTTGTTGAAAGATTGAAATATCCATCAAACTCAGACTTTTGGTCAGGGCTAATTTGGGCAGCGTATTGAGTATTAAACCCACTTGCTTCACGAGCTCGCTTGCGCTGGTTTTCCATTTCACGTTCAAAACCTGCCTCATCAATCGTAATATTTTTTTCACGACACACGTCAGCGGTTAAATCGATAGGGAAACCAAACGTGTCATACAACTTAAATACGATTTCACCACTTAGTACGTCGCCTTTTAATTGGCTTAAGGCTTCATCTAATAGCATCAAACCTCGCTCTAAAGTGCGTGCAAATTGTTCTTCTTCTGCTTTGAGTGTTGTCTCAATTAAAGTCTGTTGCCGGGCAATTTCAGTACCTGCGCTGTGCATAACATCAATAAGTGGATTGACTAGTTTATAGAAAAAAGCTTCTTTTGCCCCAAGTAAATTGCCGTGCCTTACAGCTCTTCGAATAATTCTACGTAATACATATCCACGACCTTCATTCGAAGGTAACACACCATCAGCGATTAAAAAAGCAGTAGAACGGATATGATCTGCAATGACCCGTAATGATTTATTATTAAGATCGCTCACATTCAGTAACTGTCCAATCGTTTTGATAAGAGTTTGGAATAAATCAATATCATAGTTGGAGTTAACATGTTGAATAACTGCGCTTAAACGCTCAAGCCCCATACCTGTATCTATGGAGGGTTTTGGTAAGTTTTCCATTGTCCCATCAGGTAGGCGGTTAAATTGCATGAAAACTAAATTCCAGATTTCAATAAATCTATCCCCATCTTCTTCAGGACTGCCAGGAGGGCCTCCCCAGATGTGATCACCATGGTCATAAAATATTTCTGAACAAGGTCCACAAGGGCCAGTATCACCCATTTGCCAAAAATTATCAGAGGCATAAAGCGCACCTTTGTTGTCTCCTATGCGGATAATTTTTTCAGAAGGGACCCCAATTTCATTATGCCAAATCTCAAATGCTTCATCATCATTATGGTAAATTGTAACCAGAAGTTTATCTTTTGGAAGATTAAACCAGGTTTCACTAGTCAGTAATTCCCAGGCATAATGGATGGCATCTCGCTTGAAGTAATCTCCAAAGCTAAAGTTACCGAGCATTTCAAAAAAGGTATGATGGCGGGCTGTATATCCGACATTTTCTAGGTCATTATGTTTACCACCAGCACGGACACATCTTTGAGCGGTAACCGCTCGGGTGTAATCACGTGTTTGGGCACCTAAAAACAAATCTTTAAACTGGTTCATACCAGCATTAGTAAATAGTAAGGTAGGATCGTTCTGTGGCACTAGCGAGCTACTATCAACCGCTTTATGCCCTTTAGCTTCAAAATATTGGATAAATGCTTGACGAATATCCGCAACAGTTTTAATAGAGTTAGTCATATGTTGTGTCCAATTAATGATAAAAGAAACAGTATGTCATTATACGTTCCTTTTGTAATAAAATCAGTCTATAGAGATAGTCATGATTATCTGATGCATTTTAAATTCTTCTTCTATTACTTTAAGAACGAATAAGTGCGGTTTTCTAGCTTACTTATGTAAGGCGTTTTTCCCAATACAAGAGCTCTATATGTAATGGTGAAGTTTTTTTATATTCAATTTCAATTAAATACAGGAAGATTGGTGTGTGCGTGATTATCATTCCTTTATTTACGCTATAGTATAATGTATGAAATGAAATAACTTCAAGCCTTTAAATTCTAGTGAATATGTTTAGGGTATAACCCAAAATTAGCTTATCTAAATTGCTATACTTCGTTCTTATAATACAAAAAACATCTATTTTTTCTTTCTAATGTTTTGTAATTCAATGCATTATCTAATCAATAATAAAGCTATTATTTCAACTCGTTCAATATTTATGCATTTACCTTATATCTCCGTCTTCTATGTCGGGGATGTAAGGTGTAACGACGTAGTCGTTATTCTTGTGGTTTTTTTCTATATATTGCTTGATAATAGATATTTGAGTGCGATCACAACTTCCTGCAAAAGTAAGAAGGCGACTACAAACGAGCTCCCCAATTTTTTTTAGTTCGGCATAATATTTTTTTAAGCATTCGACTAGAAATACCTTTCAAACTATTAACCAAGTTCCATAAAAACCGTTTAACACAAGCTCATTTCAAATGCATTGGATGCGAGTTTGAAGAAAATATGGATATTGTTGGAGTGAACATTGTATTAATGGCGGGAGTCAGCAACAAAAAAACACCGAAGCGAATTAGTGATCAACTAACCCTAGTAGGCCTCCCCTATCTTTTAGATAGGGGGTAATGTCAATGGTGCAAAGTAAGTTCACTGATTAAGCGTTATTTTCGTTTAAATGGTAAGAGCATTAATCGCCAAAGGGTATTTCGCTCAAGATTAGAGAAATCAGGTTGTCCTATAGGCATTGATTCATGTGATTCTTTAGGATTTGCTGTGTAAGTTTTAAATAATTTATCCCAAATTGATAGGTTAAAGCCAAAGTTGCTGTGATACTCAGCTTGGTGGGTGGAATGATGTATACGGTGCATGTCAGGTGTCACGAATAATATTCTGAGTAAAGCATCTAATTTTAGGGGCAGCTTTAAATTCGCATGATTAAATATTGCCATGCTATTTAAAATGATTTCGAAACAGATAACCGCTATCCATGGAATCCCAATAAGAAGGACAAAAGAGAGCTTAATCAGCGCGGAAAGTATAAATTCAAGTGGATGGAATCTTAATGCAGTTGAACTATCTATAGATTCATCAATATGATGAACTTGATGAATACGCCATAGAATTGGTATGGCATGGAAGATTAAATGCTGTGTATAAATCAGCAAATCTAATAGAATAATGCCTAATATGATTTGTATAGGGTACGGAATCGTTAACCAATTAAATAAGCCAAAGTCTTGTTCAGTGGCGATAAGCGCTGCAGTTGTTGCGCTTATCGGTAAGACAAATCTTATAATGACACTGCTTAAAATGACAAATGTATAATTTTTGGTCCAGCGATGATACCTAGGCGTCTTAATGGTGCGCCTTGGCCAAAATGCCTCACACAGGCCAAATATGATAATACTGCCAATAAAAAAACAGAGCCTAATTGAAGATTCAGTCATTATGATTTAGTTTTTGGCTATGTTATGGGGAAATTCTGTCAATAGACCAGCTATTGTTAGTGTTTTGTACTGTATATCTGAACCGATCATGCAATCGATGCTCTCCACCTTGCCAAAATTCAATTTGGTTAATTTTAATTTGAAATCCTCCCCAGTTCTTAGGAAAAGGAACGGTTTCATTTTGATATTGTAACAGTAACTTATTATATTTATCTAATAGAGTTGTTTTAGAGTTTAATGTTGACGATTGTGAGGAAGCAATTGCGGCAATTTGGCTCTCTTTAGGCCGGCTATAAAAGTATCGTTCTGAATCGGTTGAGCTTAGTTTACTTACCACGCCAGTTGCAATCACTTGACGCTCTATCATATACCAAGGAAAGAGAATGCTGACTTGTGGATTATGTGCAATTTCTTGTGCTTTTTGGCTTTCATAATTAGTAAAAAAATTCAATGTACCTTGACCGGCATCCAAACCTTTCATTAATACAATTCTTTGTGAAGCTTGACCTTGTGCATTAACGGTCCCTAAAACAAATGCACTTGGATCGGGAATATTGGCATTTTTAGCGTCATCTAACCAAGTTTCAAGCAAGATGAATGGATTAGCCGTTAAATCCGCTCGAGTTAAACGTCCAAGTTGGTATTCACGCCTTAAATTAGCGAGTTGTTGATTGTCCATTGTCGCTCCTTATACGATTGATAAGATCAGTTTTATGAGACGCTGATTTATTTTATTCTGCGCCTTGCTCTTTTTGTTTGATTGTTTGAAAACCAAAATAAATTCGAGTGATGATTGTTATGCCTGCAAGCACTGAAAAAATCAGTGCTAAAATTGGAAAATACATTGGCCATAAACAAAAAGCACAAAAAAATAAAATCGTTTCCGTTCCTTCGGTTAACCCATTTAAATAATAAAAGCTTTTGTAAGAAAATACAGGATTTTTGATTGCAAACCGTTCAGCAGAGATTGCAAATGCTAGAAAGCTGCTGCCTGTTCCAATAAATGTTGCGAGTAATATGGCTGCACTTAATCCATTAAGTTGGGGATTCGCAATCGCAAAAGCGAGCGGAATACTTGCATAAAACAGAAAATCTAAACAAATATCCAAGAAACCACCCGAGGCACTTTGTGATTGTGTTAGTCTTGCTAATGCCCCATCTAATCCATCAAAAAGGCGGTTTATGAGGATGAACATCAAGCCTAATAAATAACAATTCATGCTAATTAAAATTGCCCCTATTATCCCAAAGACAAAACCAACTAAGGTTAAGTGATTGGCATGTATTTTATATCTGTCTAATACTTTAACGATAGGGAGTAGTATGGGTTTTAATTTAGGTGCGATATAAGCATCTAACATTGCGTGACCTCATTATGTCGATAGAGATAAGTTTTGATTATCTCATTAAAATTCAAATTATGAACAGAATATAAGGTCTCTTTGATTTTAATCATATTATTCTTTTCTTTGCCATTTGTGGTAACTCAATAAGAGTTTATGGGTTAAAGCACCCACTCGGTTGCTTCGCCAGATACCGGCCACATGTTTATTCGCTTCCCCCCAAGTTGGATAGGGGTGGATTGTTCTTAATATTTTAGATAAGCCTAAATTATATTTCATAGCTAAGGTAAATTCTGCTAGTAAATCATCGGCTCGGTGAGCCACAATGCTTACCCCTAAGATTTTATCACTATTAGGCTTGGTCAATACTTTAATAAAGCCTTGATTCTCATTATCTGTGATAGCTCGATCAAGCTCTGCTATGTCGAAAGTGGTTAGATCATACGGGATGTTATTTAATTTTGCATTCTCTTGTGTTAAACCGACTCGCGCAATAACCGGATCTAAATAGATGCAGATAGGAATGATACGTTCATCAACTGCAAATCGTTTAAATGATCCAAATAATGCGTTCACAGTCGCAAACCAAGCATGATGGGCGGCTACATGAGTAAATTGATGTTTCCCCACAGCATCCCCAGCTAAATAGATGGACTCAAAAGGGCTTTGTAAAAATTGATTGGGTTTAAAGGTATTTAATGAGTTTGGCTCTAATCCCAAATTTTCTAATCCCAATCCATCTAACTTGACTTGTCGGCCAATAGCAAGGATCAGCAGATCAAAATGAACAATTCTTGAGGCAGTATGCTGATTTAATATATTAACACCATATGGTAAAGACTCATGGTGGACTAATTCTTCTTTTTCACAAGTAAAATAACGTTCTGATTGACTATTAAGAAGGATTTCGACCCCACTTTTTTGTAAAATATTTAATGCGATTTGTCGGACATCGCTATCTTCTGACATCAAAATCTCATTATGCTTTGTAATCAAGGTTACTTTAATACCCAAGCGGCTGAAGCTTTGAGCTAATTCTACACCAATAGGCCCCGCACCTTCTATTACAATATGTTTTGGGGCCGATTGGCGTTCATAGAGTGTTTGCCATAGTGTTTCGGTTGTTTGTGCATTGACCTCTGAAATACCGGGTCTGTCTAACCAATTTGGTTTTGAACCAGTTGCAAGAATAATGCGCTTTGCGCTGACAATCTTAGTTTTGCCCATTGCATCGATGATTTTAACTCGCCAAGGATCAACCAAAGTCGCTTCTCCTAAGTTTACCTCTACACCAAGAGATTCATATCGCTCAACACTATCATGGGGGGCAATACGTTCTATTCTTGAACGGATAGAGTGCATGATTGATTTAAATCCGTCGTCAGTAAGGGAGAACTGAGAGGTTGGAATTAATCCATGTGAGTGTTGATGGTTAATTAAATGAGCAACACTTGCACTTTTTATCAGGGATTTGCTTGGTACGCAGCCATAATTTAAGCAATCTCCTCCCATCAAATTTTTTTCAACCAATAACACTTTTGCTTTAACACTTGAAGCAATATAGCTACTGACAAGACCAGCAGCACCCGCACCGATGACAATAAGGTTATAGTCGAATGATTTTGGTTTTGAAAAAGAACGATGCTGTTTTTGGTATTGAATATAGCGCAATCCCGTTTTAATTAATAAAGGAAAAATCCCCAAAAGGGTTAAGGCTAATATTATTGATGGGGAGACGATATCATCAAGTGAGTTGATTGCTGCAAGTTCAGTGCCAGCAAAAACGAAAATAATTGTGCCAGGTAGCATACCAATTTGGCTGATGAGATAAAATTGAACTACCCTAAAGCGAGTTAATCCCATTAAGGTATTAATCAGAAAAAAGGGAAAAATAGGTACAAGTCTTAAAGTAAGAAGATAAAACGCGCCTTCAGTATCAATTCCTTGGTTGATAGAGGCTAATTTATCTGGAAATCTACTGGTAAGTGATGCTCTAAAAAGATATCGTGCAAATAAAAATGCACCTGTTGCCCCTATGCTAGAGGCAAAAGAAACCAGCAACAAACCATAACTGAAACCAAAAAAGGCACCTGCAGCTAAGGTTAAAATGGCTGCTCCAGGCATAGATGCCGCTGTGATGAGGACATAGGTTAGGAAAAAAAGGGCAAAGGCCAGTAAAAAATGACTTACTTCTGAGTGAATATAATGATGCCAATGCTTATAATTAGATTGTAAACGTTCTAATGTAAGGTATTGACCGATATCAAAATAGAAGAAACTGAATAAAAGTAGCCCCCATATTAGGACAATTAGACCCTTTTTGTTCATATGAAAATCCTTTTTTATCAGTCAAAAATAAAAGGAAAAATGCTATTGAGTTATCTTTTCTCAATAGCATTCAATCGAGTCAGTTAAAGTGATATGACAATCCGTTTAGATAACTGATTCTTATTATAAAGCTTTATCTTGGTTTTCAAATAAAACTGAATATTTGCCATAGCCTTTTTCTGCTAACTCGTCTTTAGGAATAAAAAGCATGCTTGCTGAGTTCATGCAATATCTTAATCCAGTTGGGGCCGGGCCATCATCAAAAACATGTCCTAAATGTGAGTCAGCAAATTTACTTCTAACTTCAATGCGCGTCGCAAACCAACTATTGTCTTCTTTAGTTGTAATAAAGTTTTCGTCTATGGGTTTGGTAAAACTAGGCCAACCAGTACCAGAATCGTATTTATCTGTTGATGAAAATAAAGGTTCACCACTGACGATATCAACGTAAATTCCTGCTTCTTCATTATCCCAGTAAGGATTATCAAAAGGTCTTTCAGTACCATCTTTTTGCGTTACTTTATATTGAATATCATTGAGTTTTTGTTTTATTTCTTCATCGCTTGGGCGAAAATATTTAGGTTCATCCATGTCTGATGCTTGGTTCACTGTTCGAAATTCAACTTGTTCTGGTACATTAGAAGACAGCTTATTTTTCTCGTCGATCATTTGACGTAGTGTTTTTGGTGCGGTCTTGCGGTCTGGTCCAAAGATTTCATCTAAGTATTGGTCTCTACCTGAGCCATGTCGATAATATCTGTATCGCAAAGGGTTGTTGATATAATAATCTTGGTGGTACTCTTCTGCAACATAAAAGGTATCAAATGGGATTAACTCCGTTTTAAGGGGTTTCTTAAAAATTCCTGCTTTATCAATTTCAGCTAAAAAGCTAGCAGCTTGTTGTTTTTCTTGTTCATTTTTATAAAAAATAGCAGGTCTGTATTGTGGTCCTCTATCGACAAATGAGCCTTGATCATCGGTTGGGTCTATGCCTCGAAGAAACGCATCTAACATTGCTTCATAAGACAAGACACTAGGGTCATAAGTCACTTCAATGACTTCAATATGTCCAGTTGTACCAGAAGAAACAGCATCATAAGTCGGATTTGGTATAGTGCCACCAGAATATCCTGAAACAACATCGATGACGCCTGGTACTTTTTCCATATCAGCTTCAGTACACCAAAAGCATCCTCCTGCTAACACTGATGTTTCATAATTTGCATCAGTTTTGTTTACTTCTTTATTATCTGCATTAGAGTGCATAGATGCAAAATATAAGGCTGGGCTTAAAATGCATACACCTAATAGTGCGATAAATCTATTAGAAATTGAGTTTGAACGATTCATTTTAGACTCCTAAAATATATAAATATGGTTCAGCTTTACTAAAAAAACGATAACTTACTTAGGTTTCAGAAATCGTAATGCAAAAATAGTTTGAAAATAACGCTAGATTCAATCACTTTATTTAACCAATAAATTGATTTCTATTTATTAGCCATTTTTGAATGAATTTAATTGTATCTGAGTCTCTTTTACCAAAAGGCTACTTAGGCATTAATTATTTGTAATCTATTACCATCATTTATTTCGAGTCTTTGAATCATGTGTGGATAATTGTTTAGGGAGTTTGATAAAAGGAATTTTTTTAATTAAGATTTTTATGGCTTGATAATGGATAAGTCCAATTGCTTTTAAAGTGACTAATGGACAAGTTATAAAAGCGATGAGTCGTTGTTTGCGAGTAAGCGGTAAGAACGTACCTTTAAGTGAGGTTATGAGTGTTTTAGTGTTTTTATCTTGGTAGTAATCAATATTAATATAAGTAGAAATTTCTTGTATATCAAAGCGGAAGTGGTACTCTCCTTGTCTAGGTAAAAAAGGAGAAACATGGAAACATTTATCGGCAATTAACCAATTTTGAGGGCTTATCTTCGCATCAGAATTGAGAGGCTCCTCTGGTGATAAGCTGTGGGTACTACTTGGAGGGAGACATAGGTAAGTATGAGTTTCACCAAAAGTGTTATTCACCTCGCAAATCACAGCCTTAATTGCTTGATCGTTATCACGGCACACCCAGAAACTGACAGGATTAAAAACATACCCAAGTACTCTTGGCATACAAATGAGTGTTATATCATGCCAAATAGGTTGCGAATATTTGGTTAAAATATCATTTGCCCATTGCCTTAATGATCTGTCATCACGGTATCCATGGTCTTTAAAGTAAAAACTATGCAGACTAAATCGATTTAGTGCAAGGTTTCCTAATTGTGTTTTATTTTGTGACTCTAATAATTCTAGAGGTAATGATAGGTAGTAAACCTCATAATTAAAGGCGTTTACTTTAGGTATTAGACGTTTATGCATCACATTAGCTTTCAATATCAAGGCTTGCTTGATTGAATGTTTAGGCAACTGTGTATGCATAATGACCTCTTTTATTATGATTGACTATTTTTGCAGCCAAGGGGGAGATATTCCCATTTTTTCGGCAACTTTAACGGCACTTAATAACCCATCTTCATGAAACCCGTACCTTAACCAAGCACCAGCATACCAAATTTTATCAATACCTTGGATCTCCTCAATTCGATTTTGTGCATTAATTGCACTTTGGTCAAATTTAGGGTGTTCAAAATCATGTTTATCAAATATTTTGCTTCTATCAGGTGGGTTCTTAGGATTTAATGTGACAAGGATAGGGGAATCGCTTGTAATTGGTTGTAAGTTATTCATCCAATAAGTTAAACACAATTCATCTGTTCCTGATTGTCTACCACCAGATAAATATACCCAACTTGACCAAGCTTGTTTACGCTTTGGCATGAAGCTTAGGTCATTATGAACGTAAACCGTATTAGGCTGATAGTGAACATTTCCTAGTATTTGTTTCTCGCTTTCACTTGGATTGCAAAGTAGCGCTAGGGACTGATCACTATGGCAAGCAAAGATAACTTCATCGAATAATTCTACAGTATCTGACGCCGTTTTTACTTCAACACCTTGGTCGGTTCGAATAACTGATTTTATCGGTGTTGATGAGCGTATGGAGGATTTAAATGAATCTGATATTCTATTGACATATTCACGACTTCCACCTTTTACTGTATACCATTGAGGTTGATTATTCACGGTGAGAAGTCCATGGTTATCGAAAAATTGAATCATTGTTTTGGCTGGAAAACGGAGCATTTCATCAAGCGGTGTACTCCAAATAGCGCCTCCCATAGCTAATAAATAATAATTTTTAAACCAGTCACCTAACTTGAGTTCTTCTAAGCATTGTTGCATGCTTGCATTTGGGTTGAGAGCGACAAACTCGAGCGCCATTTTATTAAATTTTAAGATATCCCTTAACATTTTATAAAACGCAGGGCGTAATAAATTACGTTTTTGAGCAAAAATATAAGGAAGCTTTCTTGTGCCATACTCAATTCTACCATCATCAATACTGACCCCAAAAGACATATCACTTTTTGCTATTGGGACACTTAAGTGTTCAAATAGTGCTGTGAGGTGAGGGTAATTGCGATAGTTAAAGACAATAAATCCAGTATCGACAGGGACTTTACCTTTAGAAGTGTCAAGTTCAATGGTACGACTATGGCCTCCTAATGTATTATTTTTTTCGAATAACGTGATATCGTGATGAGGATTAAGTAAATAGGCTGCTCCTAGTCCGGAAATACCACTGCCAATAATTGCGATTTTTTTTCTTGTCATGACAATTCCAATTTTTTAGGTATTTGAGTAAATGAAGTAGGTTTATTATAAAATGACACTATTGTATTAAAATAGGTATCCATAGAGCTTATATTAAGTTTATACTCTTAATGAATTCTCATTCAATAACAAAGCACTTAAAAAGTTGATCAAATCGATTAAATGTTTACTTCTTTGGTTATATGATTAAATAGTGTTGCTTATTAGCTGTAGTAACCTCAGTATACCGGTCATGATAGTTCGATTCAAATTACAGATAATTAATAAATTAGAAACCTGAAGTAAACTGAAAGTATGATACTTTAAACGATAATCTAATAATTCGTAAAATGTGACTCAAAAATCTTATGGCTATAAAATCCTATCGTATCTTAATGTTAAACAATAAAAGATAGGCGTCTTAAATTTGGAGCAAGGTATGATAAGTCAAACAATTAATACAAAAACAACAGATGTGTTTTTAAGAGCGCTGTCCTGTCTAGATGCAGGCTCGTTGGTATTAGAATTACCAAATGGTAAAACCTATCAATTTGAAGGAAATAAACCAGGCCCTCATGCACACCTTATTTTGCATGAGTTTAGTGTTATCTCTAATCTTGCGCTAAGGGGGGATATTGCTTTTGCCGAGGATTATCGAGATGGACATTGGGATAGTCCAGATATTGCCGCATTAGTTGAATGTGCTATTTTGAATTACGATGCCTTATCTAGGTATATTGCAGGTAGCTGGGTGCAAAGATTTTTAAGCCAAGTATTTTATTTATTTAAACGTAACTCTAAGCGAGGGAGTAAGAAAAATATTCATGCGCATTATGATTTAGGCAATGAATTTTATTCTTTATGGTTAGATGAAACTATGACCTATTCTTCTGCTATTTATCAGCAAGGTAATGAAACACTCGCTTCAGCTCAGCGCAATAAATATGATCGTATTTTAAATAAATTTAATCAGCCTAGCTCACTTCTAGAAATCGGATGCGGTTGGGGTGGTTTTGCTGATAGAGTTGCGAATCCTCATAGCAATTTTGTATTAGATCATCATTTAAAGGCGCTCACTATTTCAGATGCGCAATTCCAATTTGCTAAAAATAGGCTTTCTGGTCATGAAGAGAAAATTAATATTGCGCTTGAAGATTACAGGGATGTGCAAGGTAAATTTGATGGAATTGTTTCAATTGAAATGTTTGAAGCGGTGGGGGAAAAATATTGGAAAACATATTTTGATAAAGTGAAATCACTTTTATCAAAAGAGGGTAAGGCGGTTATCCAAACTATTACAATTGCTGATCCTCACTTTGAGGCATACCGCAAAAGTGGTGATGCTATAAGGAGTTTTATCTTTCCTGGTGGTATGTTACCGAGTCCTGAACGCTTTGATCAAGTTGCCTTGAATTCTGGATTAAAAACAGAAGATCACTATTTTTTTGGTAAAGATTATGCGAAGACCCTACTGACATGGCTAGATAATTTTGACGGTGTTCAAAAATCTGTTTTAGCGTGTGGGTTTGATATGCCTTTTATAAGATTATGGCGTTTTTATCTTGCTTATTGCGCGGGAGCATTTAATGCTGAAAGAATTAATGTTATGCAAATTGAGTTACATCACAATTAAATCAGAGCGTTTACTATCACATTTAGAGGATTAAATCATGAACATTAAAATGCTTTTTGCAGGTTTTTCTGCCTTATTAGCTGGATGTGGTGGTATTGATGGCCAGCAATATGTTAATCAAAGTCCACCCTTAAAATTAGAAGACTATTTCAATGGGCCTATCAAAGCTTGGGGATTTATCCAAGATAGAAGTGGTAATGTTATTACTCGATTTGATGTTGTTATGCATGGCTCATGGGAAGGTAATAAAGGCAAATTAGAAGAAGTGTTTACTTATTATGATAGTGGAAAAGTCCAAAATCGCACATGGGAAATTACCAAAATTGATGAGTTAACCTACGAAGGTAAAGCAGGGGACATTCTAGGTACAGCTAAGGGGTCTGCATTTGGTAATGCGATAAATTGGGTTTATGAAATGGATGTTCCTGTTGATGATACAACTTATCGTTTAAAATTTGATGATTGGATGTGGGCAATGAATGATGGGGTTGTGATTAATCGTTCGTATATGAAAAAATTTGGTATTACCGTTGCCGAGCTGACCGTTTTTATGCAAAAAGTCCCTGTAGAGGCAATTGAAGTACAATAGTCCGGTCGTTTAAGTGGCGATTGGTTTATTTTTCTAACAAGCTTTAGGTGGCATTATGAAAAACAGTATGATTGATCGTACTTACTGGATTATTGGGGCAAGTAGTGGTATTGGCCGAGCATTGTCTATTGAACTTGCTAAAAAAGGTGCAACTTTAGTGATTAGTTCGCGAGATGAGAATTTGCTCATTTCGCTGCATGAACAACTAGACAAATCAAATGGGCAAACACATCTTGTTATTCCTTGTGATGCAAGTGCATTTGATAGTCTGCAAGAAGCTAAGTCTATCATATATAATAGATTAGATAAGCTTGATTGTGTGGTTTATATGTCTGGTATATATCATCCTATGGATACTGCTCAATTAGAATTAAGTTGGGTGAAATCTATTGTAGAAACAAATTTGCTCGGTCCTATGTACATTACGCAATTGATGATAAATGATCTACTAAACATACCTAATTCTCAGCTTGTATTTTGCGCAAGTGTTGCAGGATACAGAGGATTGCCAAATGCACAACCTTACGGCGCGAGTAAAGCTGGTTTAATTAACTTTGTGCAATCCATTCATGCAGAATATGGTCGCAAGTTAGACATTAAACTTATCAATCCTGGATTCGTTCAAACTCGGTTAACAGATAAAAACCAGTTCTCTATGCCCTTTATTATTGCACCAGAACAAGCAGCAACAGCAATTGTCTCTGGATTATTGAAGCATAACCAGTTTGAAATTCATTTCCCTAAACGATTTACGTTATTAATGAAATGTTTCACGTCATTGCCTTATTGGTTGTACCATCGTTTAGTCAGACGATAAGTGTTTAATTTTTAATCAATAAGTTATCCTGATAGTTCAAATTAAATAGGTGTGTTAGATTAAGGGTAATGCTAGAGTTAGCAATCACTTAAAAACCGATATGATAGTTTATTGTTTTGGCATCACTGACAGAGTAGACTGGAGCAGATGTGAAATTATTAGTAATAGAAGATGATAAAAAAGTATCTCAATTCATCGAGAGGGGATTTAAAGAGCTTGGTCATAATGTTGATATAGCTGAAGAGGGCAAAACTGGCTTATTTTTAGCTATGACTGAACAGTATGATGCGTTAATTGTTGATAGAATGTTACCTG
Source organism: Thorsellia anophelis DSM 18579 (assembly GCF_900111395.1). Classification (GTDB taxonomy): domain Bacteria; phylum Pseudomonadota; class Gammaproteobacteria; order Enterobacterales; family Thorselliaceae; genus Thorsellia; species Thorsellia anophelis. The sequence continues at coordinate 61,398 of NZ_FOHV01000002.1, forward strand.
GTATAGAAGGACTGACAATAGTACAAACTTTACGTGCGGCGTCAAATAAAATTCCTATCATAGTATTAAGCGCAATGGGAAAGGTAGATGATAGAGTCAAGGGATTAAGATCTGGGGCGGATGATTATTTAGTCAAGCCTTTCGCCTTTGAAGAGCTATTGGCTAGAGTTGAAGTGTTAATTGAGCGCTGCAGTGGTAAAGGCGATGTCAGGCAAACAGAATTAGTTGCGCATGATTTAGTTATGGATCTGTTGGCTAGGAAAGTAACGAGAAATGGAGTTGAGATAGAGCTTCAATCAAGGGAATTTAGATTATTGGAATATTTACTCCGTAATAAAGGACAAATGGTCACTCGCACTATGTTGCTTGAACATGTTTGGGATTACCATTTTGATCCTCAAACTAACGTCATTGATGTTCATATCAGTCGCTTACGAAATAAAATTGATAAAGGATTTGAAAATAAGATTATTAAAACAATTAGAGGATCTGGATATATTATAGACGATAGTATACATAGCATCTCAGATGAGCAAGGTTTTCATGACATCAACGATTAAAAATTTCAGGCAAAGTTCTAGTTTTTTTATGGCGACATTGTGTTCCATACTTCTACTTAGTGTTGCATGCTTTGTTTTTTATTTTATTTCTGTTGTCAATAGTGATGGTTTTTTAGCAGAATCACGCGCCGCAATAGATGCAGAAATGTCTCGCTTATTAATGTTAGATCAAATCGATAGCAACGCGTTAAAAAAAGCGCTAAGCATGCATAATGATACACCTCAAAATACGTTTATTTACGGTTTATTCTCTAAACAGAATGAAGTATTAATTGGGAATAAGGCATTTTGGTCACCATTTTTAAATGAGCTACAACAAAATACTCCTACATTGACTCAATATCAAATCGCCCAAGGTGGTGGTGCTGATGACCTATCCTTTTTTCAACAACTTGAGAATTTAACTTTGGAAAGTAATTATCTTTCTAAATCAGTTCAGGTAGAAGAAGGTAATTATTTGATTGTCGCTCGTAATATTGATGAATTCAGAACAGCCAGATGGTTTGCTATGACTTTTGGCTGGGTTATTTTTGTTATTACGCTCATGCTAATTTTATGTTTTTATATTATTGGGCAATTCGTCGTTAATAAAGTTAATTCTATCTCACGGATTGCCAATGAAATTATCACTACAGGAAATATCAGTAAACGAATTGCCAGAGATAGATACTGGGATGATTTAAGTAAGCTTGAAATTGTCTTAAATACGATGCTTGATGAAATTGAATCATTAATGCTAGGCATGAAAAAAGTAACGGATGATATTGCCCACGATCTCAGAACGCCACTTACCCGCTTAAGAAATGACTTAGAGCAAGTTGAGCCGGCTGAACTTAAAGAAGAGTTACTTAGTGAAGCTGATCGCTTATTAAGTATGTTTAATGGTTTACTTAGGATTGCAGAGGTTGAAAGCGGTAAAAAACGTGCAGAGTTTCAATTGGTTGATTTTGATGATATTGTTAGGGATGCTGAAGCACTATATGCCCCATTGTGTGATGAGAAAAATATCAGTATTAACAGTGTGATAAAAACGGCTAAAGTTTATGGCGATCGTAATTTACTGTTTCAAATCTGTATTAATCTTATTGATAATGCAATTAAGTTCACGCCATCTGGAGGATTAATAGAAATTATGTTATCTGAGCAAGATGGGTGTACATTTTTATCGATTACTGATTCAGGCATAGGAATTGATGAATCTGAAATTAATCATATCTTTAAACGATTTTATCGAGTAGAGCGAAGCCGTAACAGTGAAGGTAATGGTCTTGGTTTATCGATTGTACAAGCGATTGTGCAATTACATAAAGGGCGGATAACTGTTAAAAATAGGGCAGTAGGAACACGGTTTGAACTATTTTTCCCAAAAGATAAAAATATGACTTGTGCTGCTAATTTACCTAAATAGGGTAAAATAAGTTGAAAAAGCTAGTCTTAATATTCAAAATATGATATAAAGCGCGCCGCAAAAGCGCTCTTATTTATTGGTTATTTAACCTGGTTAATTAATCAAAAATTAATTGCATTACGTTGCGACTATAACCGCTGGTATGTCTAGAGTTTTATTAAGCTCTGGGTTTACATGTGTAAATACACACATGCATCGACACAATAGCCGGGGTGCCATGATTTTATCAAGTTTATCTTAAATAAGATAAAAACTAGGTCGGTCTATTGGGATGTATGGAGGCAAAACCCCATTTATATGATTAGAGGTCTATTATGACAACAGTTTCAATGCGCGATATGCTACAAGCAGGCGTTCATTTCGGTCACCAAACTCGTTATTGGAATCCAAAAATGAAACCATTCATTTTTGGCTCACGTAACCGTGTTCACATCATTAACTTAGAGCAAACTGTTCCTATGTTTAATGCTGCACTTGCTGAGTTAAGCAGAATTTCTGCTCGTAAAGGTAAAATTCTATTTGTTGGTACGAAGCGTGCTGCAGGTGAAGCAATCAAGGAAGCGGCTAAAAGCTGTGATCAATATTATGTGAATCACCGTTGGTTAGGTGGCATGTTAACTAACTGGAAAACAGTTCGTCAATCAATTGGTTTGCTAAAAGATTTAGAAAAACAATCACAAGACGGTACATTTGACAAGTTAACTAAAAAAGAAGCGTTACTTCGTGCACGTGATCTTGAAAAGTTAGAAAACAGCCTTGGTGGAATCAAGGATATGAATGGTTTACCTGATGCACTATTTATCATTGATGCTGAACATGAGCACATTGCAATTAAAGAAGCAAATAATTTAGGTATTCCAGTATTCTGTGTAGTTGATACAAACTCTAACCCAGATGGTATCGATTATATTATTCCTGGTAATGATGATGCTATTCGTGCGATTACACTTTATTTAACTGCTGCTGCTGATGCAGTACGTAAAGGTCGTTCGCAAGAAGTGGAAATAATCCCAGCTGCTGCAGAAGAAAGCGCTGCTGAATAATCATTAAAGCATGTTGAGTTTAAATTGCTTTTGGTTATATAGCATAAGGCCTTATTCTTGAATTCAATATGCAGATATATTCTTTAAAGGGCCTGAATAAGGCCTTTTTTGTTATAAATATGTGTTCAATCAAAAGATAGCACTCCATTTAAGAGGATTTAAATATGGCAGATATTACTGCAGCACTCGTAAAAGAACTTCGTGAGCGTACCGGCGCAGGCATGATGGAATGTAAAAAAGCACTTGTTGAAAGTAACGGTGATATTGAGCTAGCCATTGATAATATGCGTAAATCAGGCCAAGCAAAAGCAGCTAAAAAAGCAGGTCGCGTTGCAGCTGAAGGCATCATTCTTGCTAAAATTGCAAGTTGTGGTACGTTTGGTATGCTAGTTGAATTAAATTGCGAAACAGACTTTGTTGCTAAAGATGCAGGTTTCATGGCGTTTGGTGAAGAAGTTATTGAAGCAGTTCTTGCGGCTAAAATGACCGATATTGAAGCAGTACAAGCAAAGTTTGAAGAGCAACGTGCGGCTCTAGTTGCTAAAATCGGTGAAAACATCACAATTCGTCGTGTTTCTTTAGTAGAAGGCGAGAAATTAGGCGCTTATTTGCATGGTGCACGTATCGGTGTTATCGTTGCTGCGTCTGGTGCTGATGATGAAACTATTAAGCATGTTGCAATGCATGTTGCAGCAAGCAAACCTGAATATGTTAATCCTGAAGATGTACCTGCTGATGTTGTTAATCGTGAGCATCAAATTCAATTGGATATCGCGATGCAGTCAGGTAAACCACGTGATATCGCAGAAAAAATGGTTGAAGGGCGCATGCGTAAATTTACGGGTGAAGTCTCATTAACAGGCCAACCATTTGTTATGTCTCCAGATAAAACTGTTGGTGCAATGCTACAAGAAAAAGGTGCTAAAGTAAGTACTTTTGTACGCTTTGAAGTAGGTGAAGGCATTGAAAAAGTTGAAACGGACTTTGCAGCTGAAGTTGCAGCTATGAGTAAAGGCGTTTAATTTGATAAAGATCCTTATGGTATTAATATATGCTAATACTATAAGGATCAAATCTTATAATAATCTATTTTTTTAGAACTCATCAATAAAAAATATGTTAGCATTCATTATTGATTTCTCTATTTTTATTAGACTATTTTGAAAATTTCACTCTCGAAATATCAATAATCAATGTTAATCAATTAATTATTAAATCTATTTATACTATTTAAATTTAATAATTTCAAAGTTATATAGAGGATAACCTATGGCCAAAAATTCACAACCACTTTATCGTCGAATTCTTCTTAAACTCAGTGGTGAGGCTCTGCAAGGTGCTGAAGGATTTGGGATTGATCCGGCTGTGTTGGATAGAATGGCCCAAGAAATCAAAGAATTGCTTGAATTAGGCGTCCAAGTTGGTGTTGTCATTGGAGGCGGAAATCTATTTCGCGGTGCCGGATTAGCAAAGGCTGGTATGAACCGTGTTGTTGGCGACCATATGGGAATGCTTGCAACTGTTATGAACGGGCTTGCGATGCGCGATGCACTCCATAGAGCTTATGTTAATGCAAAACTCATGTCAGCAATTCCACTTAATGGCGTGTGTGAAGATTATAACTGGGCAGATGCTATCGGTTTGTTAAAAGAAAATAAAGTCGTTATTTTTTCTGCTGGTACAGGTAATCCATTTTTTACAACTGATTCTGCAGCTTGCTTGCGTGGTATTGAGATTGAAGCGGATGTGGTATTGAAAGCAACAAAAGTTAATGGTGTTTATACCGCAGATCCTGAAAAAGACCCAACAGCAGTTATGTATGAAAGATTAACCTATCAGGAAGTATTAGAAAAAGAGCTTAAAGTAATGGATCTTGCCGCATTCACCTTAGCAAGAGACCATAAAATGCCAATACGTGTGTTTAATATGAATAAGACAGGTGCACTCAGAAATGTGATTCTGACAGAAACAGAAGGCACTTTGATTTCTTAAGTCAGTCAAATATAATTAAATTAGGATAATATTATGCAAACAATTAGTGACATTAGAAAAGACGCTGAAGCAAGAATGGAAAAATGCTTGGAAGTGTTTAGAAATAATATTTCTAAAATTCGCACAGGGCGTGCCTCTCCAAGCATTTTAGATGGTATACAAGTTGATTATTACGGTTCGTTAACACCACTACGTCAATTAGCAAACGTCACCGCTGAAGATTCAAGAACACTTGCTGTTACTGTATTTGATCGTTCAATTGGACCTGCTGTGGAAAAAGCAATCATTAACTCTGATTTAGGATTAAATCCTTCTTCAGCTGGAACGACGATTAGGGTACCGTTACCGCCTTTAACTGAAGAACGTCGTAAAGATTTAATTAAAATTGTGAAAGCAGAAGCAGAGCAAGGTAGAGTCTCTGTACGTAATGTGCGCCGTGATGCGAATGATAAATTAAAAGCATTATTGAAAGATAAAGAGATCGGTGAAGATGAAGAACGCAAAGCACAGGATGAAATTCAAAAAATCACAGATGCTGTGATTAAAAAAGTTGATGCAGCTTTAGGTGAAAAAGAAACTGAATTAATGACTTTTTAGTCTTAATGGCTAATGAGATGAATAGACGCGTGAGTATTAAGTGATTAACTAGCTCACGCGTTTTTTTTCACTGCTTAATTTTTTAGTTTTGCGTAATCGGAAAAGTCTATGCAACAAATTGCTATTTTAGGTTCAACAGGATCAATAGGCCATACCTCACTTCGCGTGATAACGGAACATAGTGATAAGTTTAACGTGTTTGCTCTGATTGCGGGTGGAAACGATAAAGTTATGTTTGAACAAGCCATACGATATCGGCCAAAGTTTATTGTCATGGCTAATATCGAAGCAAGAGATTCACTCGCAAAACAACTTAATAATTACTTTCAAATGCATGGCAGTCAAAAATTTGAATGTGAATTATTATTTGGTGAGCAATCGATGTGTGATGTTGTTGCTCATCCGGATATCGATCAGGTGATAGCTGCGATTGTTGGCGGTGCTGGGCTTGTTCCGACTTTAGCTGCAGTTAAGGCAGGTAAACGAATATTACTTGCAAATAAAGAATCGCTTGTCATGTGTGGCAAGTTGTTCATGCAGGCAGTAAAAGAGCATAACGCCACGTTATTACCTATCGATAGTGAGCATAATGCTATTTTTCAGTCCTTGCCTGAAGCGCTGCAATCTAATCTAGGGCAAGTTTCTTTAGCTGATAATGGTATCAAGTCAATTATTCTCACTGGGTCAGGCGGCCCTTTTCTAAATACACCATTAAGTGATTTTAAATTGATTACGGTTCAGCAAGCTATTACTCACCCCAAATGGAATATGGGAGCAAAAATATCAGTTGATTCTGCTACGATGATGAATAAGGGCTTAGAATTCATTGAAGCAAGATGGTTATTTAATGCGAGTTTAGAAGAAATGGAAGTGATTCTTCACCCTCAGTCTATTATCCATTCAATGGTGAGATATAATGATGGTAGTGTCATTGCTCAGATGGGTAATGCGGATATGGCTATTCCAATTAATCATGCATTAACTTACCCTATGCGAGAACACTCGCCTGCGCAACAATTAGATTTTTTTAATTTAGAGCCTCTTGTTTTTAAGGAGCCTACAAAAGATAGATTTCCTTGTTTATTTTTAGCAAAACAAGCATCTCAAGCCGGACAGGTTGCAACAACTATTTTGAATGCAGCAAATGAAGTGATTGTTGCTGCTTTTTTGGATAAAAGAATCCAATTTTCTGATATATTTAGACTTAATGATATGATGTTATCTCAATATGTTTATTCAGAGCCAGAGTCAGTTGCTGAGGTGCTAGAAATAGATAAAGAAGTTAGAGTTAAGACTAATGAACTTATCGCTAAACGAGTGTAGAAGCCGCATAATGGAAGAAAATACGAAACCTAAGCATGTTGCTATAATCATGGATGGCAATGGAAGATGGGCGAAATTACGAGGTAAACTTCGTATTTCAGGACATAGGGCCGGAGCAAATGCAGTCAGAACAACCGTTAAAGCTGCTATATCTGCAAACATTAAAGTATTAACGCTTTATGCTTTTAGTAGTGAAAATTGGCGAAGGCCGAGTGCTGAGGTGACTGGATTAATGGAACTCTTTTTGCGTTCATTAAAAACCGAAGTCCCTAAATTACATGAAAATAATATTAAACTACAGGTTATTGGCGATATAAGCGGATTTAATCAACGTTTACAAAATGAAATAGCTAAAGCACACGAGCTTACGAAAAATAATAGTGGGCTGAAATTAAATATAGCTGCTAATTATGGCGGACGTTGGGACATAACGGATTCAGTAAAGACACTATTTCAGCAAATTCAAACAGGGCAGCAATCTATTGAGGCGATTAATGAAACAATGCTTACTGAATTGATCGCAGATCGCACTGTTTCTGATGTTGATCTTTTAATACGTACAGGTGGAGAATGTAGAATAAGTAACTTTTTACTATGGCAAATAGCCTATGCTGAGCTTTATTTTACAGACTGTTTTTGGCCTGATTTTAATGAAGATGAGTTCAATACAGCTATTGCTGCTTTTTCTAATCGTATTCGGCGATTTGGTGGTCTTTAAGTGATAATAGTGATTGTTATACTAAACTGCGTAATACATTTTGTACTACAGATCGAAAAATATTTTTTATCTGTGCTTATTTCTAAGGAGCCAATGTGTTTAAACAACGGGTTATTACATCTTTAATACTTATCCCTTTAGCTATAGGTGGGCTCTTTTATTTAGACTCATTTTGGTTTACGGCTGTTTTAGCAGTTGTTGGAGGCTTAACAGCATGGGAATGGACTAATATGATGCACATCAAATCATCTGCTATGCGCATGTTGTTAGGTGCTATTTTTACCTGTGTAGTGATTGCTTGTGCTGCAATATTTACCCCGATTCAGACTGCAATGGTGAATCATCTTATTTTAAGTATTTCAATTGGATGGTGGGTCGCTGTTATCGGTTTAGTCTTAACTTATCCTAAATCTAGCATGATTTGGAAACAAACCCATTTCTTAAAATCCTTATTCATTCTTTTTATCCTACTTCCTTTTATTGTTGGCATGGTTGAGCTTAAAGCAATGAGTCCTTGGTGGGTCATGTATGTTTTATGTTTAGTCTGGATAAGCGACACAGGTGCGTATCTTGTTGGAAAAAAATGGGGTAAACATAAATTAGCACCAAAAGTTTCTCCAGGGAAAACTTGGCAAGGTTTTGGAGGAGCTCTATTTTTCTCATGTTTATTACCTGTAGGAGTGTTGTTGTTCAAACCAGAATTTATTCCTGTAACGACCTTACAGTTTTTTATTATTTCAGTTATAACTGTAATTGTCTCAGTCTTTGGTGATTTAGCTGAAAGTATGTTTAAGAGGGAAGCTGGAGTAAAAGATAGCAGTCAGTTAATTCCTGGGCATGGTGGTGTTTTTGACAGAATAGATAGCTTAACAGCTGCTGTTCCTATTTTTTTTATGCTTTTACAATTTGCAATTAATGGATTTAATGCATAGATTAACTAATGATGAAATCTAGTTAATAGAAGCTTGAGGTGGTATGTTTAATTTACTTTTATTTTTAGTCACAATCGGTATATTAGTTGTTATCCATGAATATGGACATTTTATTGTGGCAAGAAAATGTGGCGTTAGAGTTGAGAAGTTTTCTATTGGATTTGGCCCTAAGCTTTATAGTTGGTATGATAAGAATGGAACAGAGTTTAGTTTGTCTATGATACCTCTAGGTGGTTATGTCAGGATGCTAGATGAAAGAGTTGCAGAGGTAAATCACACTTTAAAAGACAAAGCATTTAACAATAAAACAATCGCTCAGCGCGCTATGATTATTGCAGCAGGCCCACTTGCGAATTTTATATTGGCCTTTTTTATTTTTTGGCTATTAGCAATGATAGGATTTGAATCTAGAAAATCTGTTATTTTATCTGTTGAACCAATGTCAATTGCATCTCAAGCTAATATACCAGCTAATACAGTGATAATGGAAATTAATGGACAAGATGCGCGATCACTTATTACGGCCGAGGCTATCTTACATAAACTCGCTGAAAATAAGACTAGCTCAGCAACACTCATATTACAAGATATGGATGATGAAACGTATGAGTTTGAGCGAGTGTTATCATTAAGTGATTGGCAGTTTGATCCTCAAAATCAAGTTGCCTTAACAAGTTTAGGTATTGTTTTTCCAGAATACCCACTGAATATTCAAGAAGTTTTATCAGATAGTCCCGCGCAGAAAGCAGGACTACAGCCTGGCGATATAATTACACATATGAATGCAGAGCCAGTAAATAGCCGCCAAGAATTTATCCATTTTATTAATTATCATGCAAATGAAACAGTTTATTTAACTCTTATGCGTAATTCTACAGAAATTGATGTTATGATTACCCCAGAGAAAATTGTTGATAAACAAGGTGATAAAGAGATATCAAAAGGTAGAATAGGGATTTCATTTGCAAATGATCCGTTAAAGGATGAATATATGCTCAATAATCGCTATAATCCATTAACAAGTCTCTGGATTGCCAGTAAAATGCTGACTCAAAAAGTAGGATTGATACTAGGATTTTTGGTTGATGCAGTTAAAGGAAATGCTAGTATTGATGATATCGCTGGGCCAGTTGGAATTGCGCAAGCAGCCGGTTCACAGTTTTCTTTTGGTATGAGTGCCTATTTAGCTTTTTTAGCATTTTTGAGTATCAATTTAGGGATAATGAATCTGCTGCCGATCCCTGTATTAGACGGTGGACACTTGCTTTTCCTTGCTGTAGAAAAGATTAAAGGAAGTCCGGTTTCATTAAAAATACAGCAGAATTTTTATTTTGTGGGAGCGATTTTGCTCATACTATTAATGGGATTAACTTTCATTAGCGATTTTATGCGGTTTTGATATAAAATTGCATAGTTAAAAACTGCACTCTAATGTTAACAATGTGCGTATTAGCTTTAGATAATTTAAACAATTTTCATGAAGAATAAACCAATGAAAAAATCTATGAATACTAAAAACACTAAACATGTTAAAAGCATGTTAGCACGATTTAAACGCCATCCAATAAAGCATGTGGTTGCTGCCTCACTTTTTTTGGCTAGTACGACACTATTAGCGGACAGTTTTGTGCTCCAAAATATTCGTTTTGAAGGATTACAAAGAGTAGATGAAGGAGCTGCATTACTTAATATGCCTGTAAGAACGGGTGATACAATAGATGATGAATCTGTTGGAGATGTTATTCGTTCTTTATTTGCTTCAGGAAATTTTGAAGATGTTAAAGTTTTAAGAGACGGTGATTCACTAGTGATTCAAGTCACTGAACGTCCAACTATTGCAAGTATTACATTTTCGGGTAATAAAGCAGTTAAAGAAGATCAACTTACTCAAAATCTAGAAGCATCAGGCGTAAAAGTTGGTGAAGGTCTAGATAGAAATGCCTTAGCAGATATTGAAAAGGGTTTAGCTGATTTTTATTACAGTGCTGGCAAATATAATGCAGCGGTTAAAGCCGTTGTTACTCCTCTACCTAGAAATCGTGTCGATCTTAACATTGTCTTTAGTGAAGGCGCTTCTGCTGAAATACAGCAAATTAATATTGTTGGCAATCAACAATTCACATCCAAAGAGCTTATCAGTAAATTTGATTTACGTGATACATTACCATGGTGGAATATCATGGGTAATAAACAGTATCAAAAACAAACTTTGGCAGGTGATTTAGAGAAGCTAAGGAATTTTTACTTAGATCAAGGTTTTGCTAGGTTTACAATTGATTCAACTCAAGTTAGCTTGACGCCAGATAAAACAGGTATTTTTGTGACTATCAATATCACTGAAGGTGAAAAATACCAAGTGTCTGATGTGGTTGTTCGTGGTGAGCTAGTTGGTTTGAATAGTAAAATTGAAGAGCTTTCTCATGTTGAGCCAGGCACCTTATTTAGTGGACAACGTGTAACTGAAATAGAAAACTCTGTAAAAGAATTATTAGGGGCAAATGGGTTTGCCTATCCTCAAGTATTAGTTGAACCTGAATTTATTGATGATGCAGGGCAAGTAGTTCTGTATGTGAATGTCAGTCCAGGTAGCCGTTTTTATGTTAGACAAATTTCTTTTGAAGGAAATGATATTAGCCGAGATGAAATTTTACGCCGTGAAATGCGCCAATTTGAAGGGGCATGGCTTGCAAGCGATAAAATTGAACAAGGCCGTGAAAGATTAAATAGACTAGGGTATTTTGATAGTGTTGAAGTTGAAACTGTCAGAGTGCCAGGAACAGAAGATCAAGTTGATGTTGTCTATCGTGTCAAAGAACGTAATACTGGTACTTTCAATGTCGGTGTTGGATTTGGTACAGAGAGTGGCTTAAGTTTCCAAGTTGGTGTAGAACAAGACAACTGGCTCGGAACAGGTAATACGGTTGGAATTAATGCTACAACTAATAAGTCAGACACATCTGTTGATCTTTCATTAACTAATCCTTATTTTACTGCAGATGGCGTGAGTTTAGGGGGTAGAATTTTCTACAATGCTTTTGATGCATCAGATGCAGATCTAGATAGTTATACAAATAGCAGCTATGGTGCTGATATTTTGATGGGTGTGCCTGTTAGTGAAACAACTACACTGCGCGCAGGGTTAGGGTATGTACATAATGATATCAAAGATATTCAAGCAAGAATTGATACAGTCCGTTACTTTGATGCGTTAGGTAAAGATGTCGATTCCTCAGGTGGAAATAGATATTCATTTAACGCTAACGATTTTAACTTAACGTTAGGCTGGAATTATAATAGTTTAAATAAAGGTTTTTTCCCAACAGACGGAATGAGAGCAAACGTGAGTTCGAAAATCACTGTGCCTGGCTCTGATAACCAATACTATAAAATCAATGCCGATATCTCAAATTATTTGCCATTAGATGAAAAACAAAAATGGGTCTTACTTGGACGTGGTCGCTTAGGTTATGGTGATGGTTTTGGTGGGAAATATATGCCATTTTATGAAAATTTCTATGGTGGGGGTTCAAGTTCATTACGCGGGTTTGCGGGCAATAGCATAGGTCCTCGGGCAGTCCCAGTTTCCTGTACGAATCTAAATGATTCCAAGTGCATAGGAAATCCTGGCGATGCGATTGGGGGGAATGCGCTAGTTGTTGCGACTGCAGAGTTAATCACGCCGACTCCATTTGTGAGTGAAGAATATTCTAATTCACTACGTACATCGCTATTTATTGATTCAGCGACAGTTTGGGATACGAAATGGAAAAACACTGCAGCAACAAAAGCAGCAGGTATTCCTGATTATGGTTCCCCAACTGAATATCGTGCATCAGCGGGTGCAGCGCTGCAGTGGGTATCACCATTAGGACCATTAATTTTCTCTTATGCAGTTCCTGTCAAAGATTATGCAGGAGATGAATCAGAAGAATTCCAATTCAATATTGGACGAACTTGGTAAATTAGAGTGAGTGAAGTTTAATTTATCTAGTGCTTAACTATTTTATAAAAATATTATTGATTATTGTTCATAACCATTATTTTAGGAGTCAGATGTGAAAAAATTATTAAATTTAGGATTGATCGCTGCTGCATTGATGAGTACTACGGCTTTTGCAGAGGATAAACTAGGCGTTGTGAATATTGCATATGTTTTTCAGAATATGCCTGAGCGTGCTGAAATTGCCAAACAGCTAGAAGCTGAGTTTCAACCAAGAGCAGAGTCTTTGCAAAAAATGGAAAAAGACCTTCAAGATAAATTGAAAAAAATTAATACTGAAGGCGATAAAATGAAAGACGCTGATCGTGAAAAATTAGCAAATGAAATTAAAACAATGCGTGATAAATTTGCTGCTGAGGCGCAATCATTTCAGCAAGATAACCAAGAAAGAGAGAATACTAAGCGTGCTGAATTATTAACTCAAATTCAAGAACAAGTTAAAACCATTTCGGAAGCAGAAGGTTTTACAGTTGTAATTGACTCAACAGCAGTGACATACCGCCAAGATTCAACTGATATCACTGAAAAAGTTTTAGCAAAATTTACTAAAGCTAAGTAAGGTTAAACATGCAAGCATTAATAGTTAAAGATATCGCAGCTGAAATTGACGCGATTGTGCTAGGAGATGAAACAATTGCAATTAGTCGGTTAGCTTCACTTTTATCGGCTAAGAATACAGAAATTACTTTTTTATCTAATCCTCGTTATCGAGATGATTTAGTAAATTGTAAAGCAGCTGCAGTTATTTTAACAGAAGAAGATTTACCTTTTTGCCCAGATAATCTTGTTAAGTTAGTGGTAAAGAACCCCTATTTTGCTTATGCAAAGATTGCAAGATTATTAGATACGACCCCTAAACCTGCAACAGATATCTCTAAATATGCAGTTATTGCTAAGAGTGCTGTCTTAGGCAAGAATGTGTCGATTGGTGCTAATGCAGTCATTGAAGATGGCGTCGTGCTTGGAGACGATGTTGTTATTGGGGCTGGTTGCTTTATTGGTAAATATACTAAAATTGGTGCAAGAACAAAGCTTTGGGCTAATGTTAGCGTTTATCATGAAGTTGAAATAGGGGAAGATTGTTTGTTTCAATCTTCTGCAGTGGTTGGATCTGATGGTTTTGGATATGCAAATCACCAAGGAAATTGGATTAAAATACCACAACTTGGCAGAGTTATTATAGGCAATAGAGTTGAAATCGGCGCTTGCACGACAATAGATAGAGGGGCATTAGGTGATACTGTCATAGAAGACGGTGTTATCATAGATAATCTATGCCAAGTAGCTCACAATGTACATATCGGTAAGAATACAGCAATTGCCGGCTGTGTGACACTAGCAGGTAGCTTAAAAATTGGATCTAACTGCCAGATAGGTGGAGCGAGCGTTCTAAACGGTCACATGAGCATTGCTGATGGTGTTGTAGTGACAGGAATGGGCATGGTGATGAGACCAATTGATAAACCCGGTATTTATTCATCTGGTATTCCACTACAGACAAACAAAGAATGGCGAAAAACCGCAGCTCTTGTTATGAACATAGATAAGATGAATAAACGGATTAAGGTATTAGAAAAAGAACTTAAATCTTCAAATAGTACTGATAATATGGATGTGAATGAATCATAATTATTATTCACAGCTCGTGAATCTTATTTTAAAAGTGTATGCAAATGGATTTGTTAATTATAAAATTTTAAACAGGTAAATAATTTTGGCTAATCAATCAGAACAAGTAGAACTAGCAGAGCAAGATCCAATTACTATTGATATTGAAGAAATCTTAACGCTTCTTCCACATCGCTACCCATTTTTGTTAGTTGATCGTGTGGTAAGCGTCAATCTAGGTAAATCGCTTGTCGCTATTAAAAATGTCACGTTTAATGAACCTTTTTTTCAAGGCCATTTTCCAGGTAAACCAATTTTTCCTGGCGTTCTCATTCTTGAAGCTATGGCTCAAGCGACAGGTATACTTGCTTTTAAAAGTGTCGGCAAGCTCGCTGATGGAGAGCTCTATTATTTTGCTGCAATTGATGAAGCAAGATTCAAACGGCCTGTTATGCCTGGTGACCAACTTGTTCTTGAAGTTGAATTTATCAAAGAAAGAAGAGGGGTTGCTAGGTTCAAAGGTGTAGCAAAAGTTGACGGTGAGATAGCATGTGAAGCATCAATGATGTGTGCTCGTCGACGCGTAGGAGACTAAATTATGACACAATCAAGCCAAGCATCTCCATTTATTCACCCTACTGCTGTTATTCACCCAAGTTCTATTATTGAACCGGGTGCGATTATTAGCGAAAATGTTGTTGTAGGCCCATTTTGTACGGTAAGTGGACAGGCTAAGATTGGCGCTCATTCAGTTCTTAAATCTCATGTTGTCATAGACGGTATTATTGAAATAGGTGAACATAACACAATTTTTCCATTTGCTGTATTAGGGGGAATAAATCAAGACCTCAAATATGCAGGTGAACCTACAAGCGTTGTTATTGGCGACAGAAATTCAATTCGTGAAGGCGTGACGATTCAAAGAGGTACAATCCAGGGTAATAGTGTTACCGTTGTTGGAAATGATAACCTTATGATGATTAACACCCATATCGGCCATGATTGTATCATTGGAAATAATTGTGTTTTTGCTAATAATGCAACCATGGCAGGGCATGTCACGGTAGGGGATTTTGTGATTATCGGTGGACTAAGCGCCGTGCATCAATTTTGCGTAGTGGGCTCTCATGCGATGTTAGGTGGTTGCTCTGGTGTTGTTCAAGATATCCCTCCTTATATAATTGCACAGGGTAATCATGCAATACCATATGGTGTTAATCTTGAAGGGTTAAAGCGTAGAGGATTTAGTAAATCAGACATTCTCGCGATTCGAGATGCGTATAAAATTTTGTATCGCAATAGCAACAGTTTAGATGAGGCGAAGCAATCAATCGCAGAGTTATCAAATACCCATACTGTGCTCAATAAATTCACTGAGTTTTTTGCCCTATCCAAACGTGGCATTATTCGTGGGCAAAATTAATCTGATGCAATCTCAAGAAGATAAACCAATTATAATAGGTCTAGTCGCTGGAGAAGTCTCCGGTGATATTCTTGGTGCCGGATTAATTGCTGCTATCAAGCAACAATACAACAATGTTAGATTTGTTGGAATAGCTGGTCCTAGAATGAAAGCGATGGGATGTGAAGCTTGGTATGAGATGGAAGAGCTAGCCGTTATGGGAGTAGTTGAGGTATTAGCTCGCTTGCCAAGGCTATTATCCATTCGCCGTGATTTAGTTAAACGGTTTACAGAATTAAAACCAGATGTATTTGTAGGTATTGATGCACCAGATTTTAATTTAACCTTAGAATCAAAACTAAAGCAATCTGGTATCAAAACAGTTCAATATGTTAGCCCTTCTGTTTGGGCTTGGCGACAAAAAAGGATTTTTAAAATTGCAAAGGCAACACATTTAGTGCTAGCGTTATTGCCATTTGAAAAAGCTTTTTATGATAAATTTGAAGTGCCTTGCTTATTTGTTGGACATACCTTAGCGGATAAATTACCACTTGAACCAGATAAAAATGGCGCAAGAAATCGATTGAAACTTGAACCAGAGGGTTTGTATTTAGCTATCTTACCAGGTTCAAGGCACGCTGAGATTACTTTACTCACTCCTGTTTTTTTACAAGCGGCAGAAGAACTCTTGAGCAAAATACCTAATCTTAAATTTATTGTACCTATGGTAAATGAAACTAAGAAGAAGGCTTTTTTAGACATAAAAGCTAAAGTTGCTCCTAACTTACCACTAACTGTATTTGAAGGCAAATCTACAGATGTTCTAACGTCTGCTGATGCAACTTTATTAGCATCTGGCACCGCAACACTAGAGTGCATGCTTGCAAAATCACCTATGGTTGTTGGTTATAAAATGCGTGGGCTTAATTATTTTATTGGCAAAAGGCTAGTTAAAACCCCATTTATCTCATTACCAAACTTACTAGCAAATAAACAGGTAGTGCTAGAACTTCTGCAAGATGATTGCATAGTTTCGAATATTGTTAATGGATTAACACCACTACTCAGTGATGTAGAGCATAATAATGCGCTAAAATCTATTTTTAGAGATCTTCATTTACAGATTCGTTGTAATGCCGATGAGAAAGCAGCGCAAGCTGTGTTATCATTAGTTCAAACACATACGACATAGAGTATCTTTCTATAAATTACCAATTGATAAGATCCTGCGTTATCTATTTTATTAACTATCATTGAAATTATCACTATGGCTGATCTCATACATATTTTAGGTTCCCCTATTACCCATCATAATACGACTGTATTTTCATTTTTCCAAGAGCACATCACTAAACTCACTCATAAAACGTTACCTATAAAATTCATGGTAGCGGTTGATACCCTTGATCCGAAACAATCTGAAAGATACCGTCTAGATTACCCTGATCTTTCAATTGAGTGCTATGAAGGTAAAAAACAATTAGCTTTAGCATTGATTGAGCATGCTAAGACACATAAAACGTGTCGTTATTTTTTGCACGGACAATTTAATCCGAAAATATGGTTTAGCCTTATTCTCAATCAACTTGATGGAAGTCGATTTGCTTGGCATATTTGGGGAGCCGATCTTTATGAAGAAGAAACTAGTCTCAAATATAAATTTTTTTATTTTATAAGGCGTTTTGCACAACAGCGTATTGAGTGGTTTTTTGCAACAAAGGGTGATGCAGAAGTTCTTGCCAAGCGTATAACACATTCTAAAATAAAGCGATTATATTTTCCAACAAAAATGAACTATGACTTAACGCCTAGTCTTGATGTTAAAAGGCATAGATTAGAGCGGTTACAATCGCAAGAAAGAGAGCTAACCATACTACTTGGTAATTCGGGTGATAAAACAAATCATCATTTGTTGGGTTTAGATTTGATTTATAAAACATTTGGACAAAATGTGAGAATCATTATTCCTATGGGTTATCCTGAAAATAATCAAACTTATATTGCAGAAGTAGAACAAAAAGCGAATCATTTATTTAATATAGGTTCAGTTGATATTTTGAAAGTAAGATTGCCATTTGAAGACTATTTGAAATGCTTATCAAAATGTGATTTAGCTTATTTCTTATTTGAAAGGCAGCAGGGCATTGGGACTATTTCATTATGTATTCAGCAATGTGTACCATTTGTGCTACATTCTGAAAATGCTTTTCATGTGGACTTAAGTTACGAAAACATTCCTTATTTTTTAACAACAAGTCAAATGGATATTGATTCACTTGTTGAATTACAAACTAATCTTAATCAAGTTGAAATCGAGAAAATAGGTTTTTTATCACCTAACTATATGTCAGATTGGGCGCAGGCATTGAGTAATCTCACAGGAGAAGAGCATGTCATTACCTGAGTTAAGTTTATTATTAGTCATTTATCTCTTTTCAATTGGATTTGTCGGCTTAATGACAATAAAGGCCTACCAGCGAGATAAATTTAACTTTCATATACTTTTTTCTTTGCTATTTTTATTGACATTTTATTTCGGGTTTCCATTTACAGTGATGTTAATTTTTGGATACCAGGTGCAAGTTGAAACAACAACTTCGTTGGCTTACACATTATTGAGTGCAACCTTATTTTATGGCATTTATTCGCTTGCATATCACACAAAATTAATCCCCGCTAAATCAACTTATAACAGAAATAAAGCAAAGCCACTGTTAAATTTCACTCGATTGGAAGTTTATCTAACGGTTCTATTTTTAGCTTTTATCTCTATTGGTACATTAGGCGTCTTTTTTATTCAAAATGGATTTTTATTATTTAAGCTCGATGGTTATAGTGAGATTTTTTCAAGTGGTGTATCAGGGGTTGCTTTAAAACGGTTTTTTTATTTTTTTATTCCAGCTATGTTAGTTGTTTATTTTTTAAAACCTACACAAATACGTTGGTTACTTTTTTTAGGTATTTGTACAGCGTTTGGGCTATTCACTTACATTGTGGTAGGTGGCACGCGCGCAAATATCCTAATTGCGTTTGCGTTATTCTTGTTTATCGGCATTACAAGAGGGTGGATAACACTTTGGATGCTTATCTTAGCTGGTTTGCTTGGTGTCGTAGGGATGTTTGCGCTTGCGATTATGCGTTATGGATTAGATGTTTCAGGACCTGAAGCTTTTTATCATTTTTTATATCTGACAAGAGATACCTTTTCTCCTTGGCAGAGTGTTGCTAAAATTTTTGATAATTATGACAAAATCGAAACTCAAGGTTTAATGCCTATTTTGAGAGATTTTTATGTTTTTATTCCAAAATCTCTTTGGCCTGAAAGACCTGATACAATTGTTAATACGGCGAATTATTTTACTTGGGAACTCTTAAATATTTTTTCAGGATTAGCTTATTCACCGACGATGCTTGGTTCCATTTTGATTATGGGGGGAGTGGCGTTAATTCCATTTGGCGCAATTTTTGTGGCGTGGGTTATTCGTGCTTTTGATGTTTTATACAAATCCGGAAGTGAAGAGACAAATATTTACCGAGCTGCTATCTTGAAAGCATTTTGCTTCGGTGCGATTTTCAATATAATTGTGCTAGTGAGGGAGGGCATTGATGCTTTTTTCTCAAGACTGATTTTCTTTGTCATAATTTTTGCTCTCTGTGTTTTACTGGCCAAGATTGTCTATTGGATGTTGGTTGCAGGTAAGTATGTCTATTTTAAGATAAGGCGAATGGTATAAGTTTAAAGCGCTACATATCTCAAAGCAAATACGCTTGAAAAAATGTTATTATTTATATATTCACGGAGTTTAAATTGGAACAGATTACCACGTACCAAATTAGAGGGTTTTCAATAGCAGGATTTGCAGATGAAAATCATTTTCTATCCTATCTATTTGAAAATGGTGATGTTAAAACGGGTGCTTTAGTCGCAATTAATGCAGAGAAGATACTCACCGCTGAAACAAATAGCGAGCTTGCTACTTTAATTCATGAAGCAGAATATAAATATCCTGATGGCATCAGTATTGTTAAGGGAATAAAACGTAAGTACCCAGGCACTCAAATCACTAGAATTGCGGGAGCTGATCTTTGGGAAGCTCTGATGGAAAAAGCGGGAAAGCATAATACACCTGTTTTTTTGATAGGCGGGAAACCTGAAACGTTGTCGGAAACACAGCAAAAGCTGAATCAACTTTGGCAAGTTAATATTGTAGATAGTCAAGATGGTTATTTTAAATCTGATGAAGAAACGGATTTAATCGCACGCATTAAAGCAAGCGGAGCAAAAATTGTCACAGTGGCAATGGGTTCTCCTAAGCAAGAGTTATTCATTCGTGCCTGTAAAGCAGCTTATCCTAATGCTCTTTATATGGGAGTTGGAGGGACCTATGATGTATTTACTGGTCGAGTAAAAAGAGCGCCACTCGTCTGGCAAAATATGGGCTTAGAATGGCTTTATAGACTACTTAGTCAGCCAAGTCGAATTAAACGTCAATTGAAACTCTTGAAATACGTTTATTATTATTACTTTGGCAAGTTGTAATTGCTTTGAAGTGAACGTTTTCCAAGTTGACTGTCATAGTAGCGCTCGGAGGCTTTATGAGTTCAGATGAATCAAAACCTATTAAAGGGCTGTTTAAGTTAGAGGAACACTCGGAGTGTCCCCTATGCGGAGCAAAACTTGTGATAAAATCGAGCAGTAAAGGTCCTTTTTTAGGCTGCTCTAATTATCCTGAATGTCATCATATTCAATCTTTTAAACCGCAGTCGGAAACCACCGTAATTAAAGAGTTGCCTGAAAAACACTGTGAGCTTTGTCAAAGCCCATTAGTGTTAAGACAGGGGCGGTATGGGATGTTTATCAGTTGTGTAAATTATCCATCATGCCATTATGCTATCTCAACGCACAATACGAATGATTCACAAAAAACGCATTCGCTTGAACAAAATGAGTCAATTGAATGTCCTAGCTGCCAAGAAGGGCATTTAATTTCTAGACAATCTCGGTTTGGTAAGCGTTTTTGGGGATGTTCTACTTATCCAACTTGCAAATTCATTGTTAATTTGCAACCAATTGCTAAAAGCTGCCCTAAGTGTCAACTGCCTATATTATTAGAAAAAAGAAATACTAAAGGGGTTATTTACCAGTGTGCAAGCAAGAAATGTGATTTTCACTCTGATATTCAAACAGAGCCTTGATCAGTAAAATAGTTACTTAACCATAGTTTTAATTAACCTCAAAGGCCTTTATGACCACTAACCTTAACCCTGTATTTTCTGTCTCAACAGTTTTAGAAGCAGCGCAAGCATTAGCATTAGGCCATCTATTAGCCTACCCAACAGAAGCGGTATTTGGATTAGGATGCGATCCTGATAACGAGCAAGCCGTTCTATCGCTTTACCATCTCAAGCAACGATCTCTCAAAAAAGGATTAATTCTGATTGCATCCAGTTTTGAGCAATTGCAGCCCTACATTGAGCTTGATGCTATGAGTCAAATCCAGTTAGAAGCCGTTACTCAAACTTGGCCAGGTCCATATACATGGGTTATGCCCTCAAAAAATACTACGCCTCATTACTTACGAGGTGAGTTTGACACTATTGCAGTGAGAGTCAGTGCTCACCCAATAGTAAACAAGTTATGTCAACATTTTGGTAAGCCAATTGTTTCAACAAGCGCCAATATATCTGGTTATGAACCGGCGAGAAATGCTGAAGAAGTATTTGAGCAATTTGGTCAATCAGTGGTGATTTGTGAAGGCAATGTAGGTGGACTTGGAAAACCAACTACTATTAGAGATGCGATAACTGGCGAAATTTTTCGAGGATAAATAATAGGTTTAGTACTAAACCTATTATTTAGTAGGGCAGAATGATGATGCTTCTTATGGCATGGCATTTAATACTTGTGTATCAGGCGGGCTCCAATGGAACTGACTACCTATACCAAGAGGTATCTCAAATCCCCAGAAAATAAATAAAGTTGCAGTTAATACAAGTAATAAACCTAATGTATACGGAATCATCATTGAACTTAAAGTGCCCACTCCTGTCCCTTTAAAGTATTTTTGGCAATATGAAATAATTAAAGGATAAAATGGGAACATAGGGGTGGCAACATTGACTGCAGAATCACTTATTCTAAAACTTGCTTGAGTCAATTCGGGTGAAATCCCTACCGCCATTAGCATAGGGACAAGAACTGGAGCCATAACTGACCATTTTGCTGAAGCGGAGGTAATCAGAATATTTAATAAACCTGTTAATATGATCACCCCTATAATAGTAATACCACTTGGTAGCGCAAGGCTTTTTAATAGATCTGCACCTGAAAATGCGAGTAATGTACCAATATTAGACACTTTGAAAATATATAAAAACTGAGCACAGACAAACGCAAAGACAAAGAACGAGATTAAAGTAGTTAAAATCCCTTCCATCGATTTAACAATATCATTACTAGATTTAAATTTCCCTGTAATATACCCATAAATGATACCCGGTACAGAGAAGAATACTAATAGGATTGGAACAATCATGTTCATAAGAGGTGATTTATTACTGGTTAATGACCCTTCAAATCTTAAAATAGATGATTCTGGGTATGCCCATAAAGTTAATCCACCAGCTAGTAGTAAAAGACTTAGCATAGCAAATCTAAACGCTTTAATTTCAAGCGGCGTCATATAGGTCATTTCTTTTACAGAACCTTTTTGTTCGCCAAAAGCAATCGGTATATTGCGATTTAAGCGAGGCTCTACCCATTTATCCGTAATAAGCCAGCACATTCCGATTACTCCAATCGTTCCACCTAGGCTAACAAAATAATTGCTTAATACATTAACAGAGTAAGTCGGATCGACAATATGAGCGGCATCTTGCGTAAAGCCTTGCATAATTGGGTCGATATTTGAGGGGAGAAAACTTGCGGAAAAACCACCAGCTAAGCCGGCAAAAGCTGCAGCAATGCCAGCTAATGGATGCCTGCCATAGTTATAGTACATTAAAGCAGCAATAGGCATTAAAAATACATAAGCAGAATCAGAAGCAACATGGCTGACAACCGCAACAAATGCAACTAAAGGGGTAAGTGCTTTACGAGGTGTAATACGCAAAAGCTTTTTTAAAATAGCCTGTAAAAATCCACTTGCCTCTGCTATTCCAATTCCTAGTGTTGCAACAATTGTAATTCCTAGGGGCGGAAATCCCATAAAATTACCGACTAAACCGGTAATTAGATTTAATAGACCTTGCTCTGTCATTTGGTTCACAATCACAATTTTTTCATGTGTTAGTGGATGGATGTAATCAAAATCAAATTTAGATAGGATGAATGATAAAATCAAGCAAATCAAGAAAGCAAAAAAAATGAGTACAGTAATATTGGGTATAGCATTACCAAAGCGTTCAATTGTGTCTAGAAATCCCTTTTTTTTTACTGTAGGTGGCGGTACTTGCTCTGCTGTCGTCATATTACTCTCCGTAAAGTCACAAAATGATAAATGCATTTTAAAAATAGGCTAGGATGCCAAAATTGAAACGTATGTAGATTTAAACATAGATTTAGGTTGAGCCCAAAGGTTATGAATCATAGTTAAGAGAATGAAAAATAATTAATTTTATTCTTATGCTGCTTGGTATGACACTTTAAACTCATTAGGCTAAGTAATCTTTGATACTAAACTATTTTTATCCGTTTGGTCTAGAGGTATTTTATTTAGATATCTCTAAAATCAATTTTTAATGTTTCATATATAAAGTATATGAGCTCAATTAATGTATGTATTATTTTGTAGTATGTAAGTATATCATTGTTATGAACAGGCTAAGGATCAAAAAATGAGACCAATTATTACAAAGCATCTAATTAAAATATTTGCTACAATCACATTATTAATTCTATCCATAAATTAGTTGAGAAAATGAATATGTTTGCAAATTTATCAGAACGATTATCCAAAACTTTACGAAATATCAGTGGCCGAGGTCGCTTAACAGAAGACAACATTCAAGAAACACTTCGTGAAGTGCGCATGGCGCTTTTAGAAGCGGATGTTGCCTTGCCTGTTGTGAGGGAATTTATTAAGCAGGTTAAGGACAATGCAGTAGGACAAGATGTCAATAAAAGTTTAACCCCAGGTCAAGAGTTTATTAAAATTGTTCAGCGCCAATTAGAAATTGCCATGGGTGATGTAAATGAAGCGCTTAATTTAGCAGCTCAGCCACCTGCTGTTATCTTAATGGCGGGTTTGCAAGGGGCCGGTAAAACAACTAGCGTAGGTAAACTCGCTAAATTTTTAAAAGAAAAACATAAGAAAAAAGTATTAGTGGTCTCTGCAGACGTATACAGACCTGCCGCAATTAAGCAACTGCAAACATTAGCTGAATCTTTAGATGTTGCATTTTTTCCATCAGAGAATAATCAAAAGCCGATTGATATTGTTGATGACGCATTAAAACACGCGAAATTGAATTTTTTCGATGTGTTAATTGTTGATACTGCAGGCCGCTTACATGTTGACAGTGATATGATGGATGAAATACAGGCCATACATAGTTATTTAAATCCTGTAGAAACATTATTTGTAGTTGATGCAATGACAGGACAAGATGCTGCCAATACTGCAAAAGCATTTAATGATGCTTTGCCCTTAACAGGTGTTATTTTAACTAAGGTTGACGGTGATGCCAGAGGCGGAGCTGCATTATCAATTAGGCATATAACTGGCAAGCCCATTAAATTTTTAGGTGTAGGTGAAAAAACTGATGCTTTAGAACCATTTTATCCTGAGCGTTTAGCTTCAAGAATTCTGGGTATGGGGGATATGCTATCTCTGATTGAAGAGCTTGAAAGTAAAGTTGATAAAGAAAAAGCTGAAAAAATGGCTAATAAGCTTAAGAAAGGAGAGGGATTTGATCTTAATGATTTTTTAGAGCAATTGCAGCAGATGCGTAAAATGGGCGGCATGGCAAATTTAATGACTAAGTTACCTGGTATGGGTAATTTACCTTCTGGTGCAATGGATATGGTTGGTGACAAATCGATGACAAGAATGGAAGCGATTATCAATTCTATGACATTAAAAGAAAGAACTAACCCAGATATTATCAAAGGTTCACGTAAAAAAAGAATCGCTGCAGGGTCTGGTACTCAGGTGCAAGATGTAAATCGAATGCTCAAACAATTTGATGAAATGCAGCGTATGATGAAAAAAATGAAAAAAGGTGGCTTGGCTAAAATGATGCGTGGTATGAAGGGCATGATGCCACCAGGCATGTTAGGTCGCTAAGGTTGTAAGGTAGATTGTTTACTAATTAGATTCTTATGGCTTGCAATTTACCTCAAAATAAGTAAAATGCTCGATTGATCTTGGCTAAGTGTTGTAAATTTGGTGCTTAGTTTATGTCAAATCGTAAAGAATCTGGTGTATCCTATATTCTTTCACTCCCCTTTTCTATGCATTAAGGTTGTAAATCGATAATGCATTTTACAGCGACTGCCTTCGGAATGTTGGCGGTCGTTGTTATTTTATATACAAATGAGGATGTTATGGTAACAATTCGTTTAGCTCGTGGCGGTTCAAAAAAACGCCCATTCTATCAAGTCGTAGTGACTGATAGCCGTAATTCACGTGATGGTCGTTTCATCGAACGTCTTGGTTTTTTCAACCCGATCGCTTCAGGCCAAGCTGAAAAATTACGTTTAGATTTAGATCGTATCAATCACTGGATCGGTGTAGGTGCAACTGTTTCTGATCGCGTAAATCAATTAATTAAAGATGCAAAAAAAGCAGCTTAATTAATTGTTATTAATTTATAGGGTAATACCATATAAATAATTGCTTTTTAAATTTGATAGAGTAAGTATTTTAACATGCAATCTCAAACACATTCAGTGCTCTTAAAACCGATTGTTGTAGGTAAAGTTGGTGCACCTTATGGTGTACGTGGCTGGTTAAAGTTGTTTCCTGCAACAGAAAACAAAGAGAATATCTTTGACTATGCGCCTTGGTACCTTCGTGCCGCTGGACAGTTAAAGTTTGTTGAAGTTGAAGAGTGGAAATGGCATGCACAAGATATTGTCATCAAACTTAAAGGGATTAATGATAGAGATGAAGCTCAGCGTTTAACGAATGCTGAAGTGGTAATCGAAGAAAATAATTTACCCGCGTTAACACAAGGGGATTATTATTGGAAGGATCTTATCAATTGCCGTGTTTTGAGTGAAACTGGCTATGATATGGGAATTGTGACTGATTTGATGGAAACAGGTTCTAATGATGTGTTAATTGTTAGAGCAAATCTCAATGATGCCTTTGGTGCAAAAGAACGATTAATTCCTTACCTTGATGGTCAGGTAATTAAAAATGTTGATCTTAAAGCTAAACAGATTATTGCTGATTGGGATCCCAATTTTTAATGCATATTGGTATTATTACCCTTTTTCCAGAGATGTTTCATGCTATTACTGATTATGGCGTGATAGGTCGAGCAGTAAAAGATGGGCGTTTGCGTGTTGATTTTTGGAATCCGCGTGAGTTCACACAAGATAGACATCAAACCGTTGATGATAGACCTTATGGCGGCGGGCCTGGTATGTTGATGATGGTACAACCATTGAGTGATGCTATATTACAAGCTAAAACAGTAATAGGTGAGCAATCTAAAGTGATTTATTTATCACCTCAAGGAAAACCTCTAACGCAAACAGGTGTGAGTAAGCTTAGCACAGCTGAATCTTTGATTTTAGTGTGTGGTCGATATGAAGGGATTGATGAACGTGTGATACAAACGTTAATTGATGAAGAGTGGTCAGTTGGTGATTACGTTCTTAGCGGTGGGGAGTTACCTGCTATGGTGATGGTTGATGCCATAACAAGGTTGTTACCTGGTGTACTAGGACATTCTGAATCAGCAGTTGAAGACTCATTTGTGAATGGATTACTTGATCATCCACATTACACCCGACCAGAAGTTTTAAATGGCATGCAAGTTCCGAAAGTGTTACTTTCAGGTAATCATGCAGAAATTCGTCGCTGGCGGCTTAAACAATCGCTTGGGCGTACTTGGCAAAGAAGACCCGATCTTCTACAACATCTAGCTCTGACTGATGAGCAAAAATCTTTGTTGAAGGAATTTCAGCAAGATTCAAATGAACATTAATTCATAGACAATTCAGTTAATCTAGCAATAGGAATATAAAATGAGCAATATCATTAAACAAATCGAACAAGAGCAAATGAAAACGAATGTCCCTGCATTTCGTCCTGGTGATACAGTCGAAGTGAAAGTTTGGGTCGTTGAAGGTTCTAAAAAGCGTTTACAGGCATTCGAAGGCGTTGTTATCGCTATTCGTAATCGTGGACTTCATTCAGCATTTACTGTGCGTAAAATTTCAAATGGTGAAGGTGTTGAGCGTGTGTTCCAAACACATTCACCTGTTGTTGACAGCATCACGGTTAAGCGTCGTGGTCTAGTGCGTCAAGCTAAGCTTTACTACTTACGTGAGCGTACTGGTCGTTCTGCACGTATTAAAGAGCGTTTAAATCGTGTTAATGCACGTGGCTAATCTATTTTTTAGCAGATTATGACCTAAAAAAGCTCGGCATTGCCGAGCTTTTTGCTTTAGGTAATAATATAAATTTGATAGAAAAGATTGAGATAGTTATTGGACTAGGTAATAATAGGCATTAAACAAAAGATCGATGTTAGTCTTAGTGCGTGCAATATATTTTCAGGTTAATTTTAAAAGTGGTGGTCGATATGACAACAAGTGATGAGGGGTTGCCCCTACAATTTACAGATAAAGCAGCTAATAGAGTTAAAGAATTAGTCAGCGAGGAAGAAAACCCAAACCTAAGATTGCGAGTTTATATAACAGGCGGTGGATGTAGCGGATTTCAGTACGGATTTATGTTCGATGAAAAAACCAATGAAGATGACTTTTTGATAGAAAAACAAGGTGTTGCTTTAGTGGTAGACCCAATGAGTTTACAATATCTTGTGGGCGGTACAGTCGATTTTTTAGATGGTCTGGAAGGATCTCGTTTTGTTGTGAGTAATCCTAATGCGACAAGTACGTGTGGGTGTGGCTCTTCTTTTAGTGTTTAAGATTGATTTAAATAAAAAATAGAACAGCTAATCAATCGTTTTTATCAGGAATACCCATAAAACCTAAGCCTAGTAACAGCCTATTGCCATAATACACATTTCCTAGAGACGATGATCGATATGAAGTGTCCCTCATAAATGAGTTAGGCGTTTTTAGATTAAACGCCGAATTCTTTTCTTATCTCAAGTGGTTATTTTTAATAAAATATTTCGTAATTCATTATGTTCATTTCTGTTAGTGTAGATGGATGAAAAATAAGTTGTTTCGGTATTTACGTTACATAAATCAGGCTGATTTTTAATTATTTTTTTAAGTCGGATTAAAAAGCCAAAATACTACGCTTTTAGACAACCATCTACAGCAAGACCATAAAATGAGAAGTAGCCGTAACCGAAGAGTTCATCAGTGATCAATCTGTTTATCAATAATGTCTCAATTCTATGGAAAATAAAGAACCATATAGAATGGTTAATACACGGATGAGAGAGTCTGCTTATGTAATTGAAGTTGCGCAGTAGGAATCCCTTGCTTTATTGGGAGAGGATGCCAAAGCTATTTACTATCAGTTATTGTGGATGGCTGCGTTAAAACGTAGCCGTCCATAATAGATAATAATTGAAAAGCTAATTGGCAAATATATTAACCTTTTACACAAACAACTTGTCTTAGAGTATGCACTACTTCGACAAGTGATTTTTGTGCAGCCATCACTGCATCAATATCTTTATAAGCCATTGGTATTTCATCAATCACTGCCTCGTCTTTTCTACATTCAACATGTGCTGTAGAGCGGATTTGATCTTCAACTGTGAAACGTTTTTTAGCAGCGGTACGACTCAACGTTCTTCCTGCACCATGACTACAAGAGCAAAAACTCTCTTCATTCCCTAATCCACGTACAATAAAACTTTTTGCCCCCATAGATCCAGGTATGATTCCAAGTTGTCCCTTTTGAGCTGACACTGCCCCTTTTCTGGTAATAAAGACAGACTCACCGAAATGAGTTTCTTTTTGTACGTAATTATGATGGCAGTTTACCGCCATAAGATCGGTATAAAATGGTTTCTCAATTTGACTAGCCAAGGCTTTTAATGTGTTTTCCATCATAACTTCACGATTAGCAAGCGCAAATTCTTGTGCCCATTTAACGGCCTCAACATAATCATCAAAATGCTGGCTTCCTTCTTCAAAATATGCAAGATTTTTGTCTGGTAGGTTGCCAATATGAGCTTCCATATCTTTTTGAGCCATTTCAATAAATAGGCTACCAATTAAATTACCGACGCCACGTGAACCGCTATGTAGCATTACCCAAACCCTGTCTCTTTCATCTAAACAAAGTTCTATAAAGTGATTTCCTGTACCGAGTGTCCCTAAGTGTTTTTGATTATTAGAATTTTTAAGTCTAGGGTATTTGTCACATAATGCAGCAAATCCAGGTGCCAGTTTTGCCCATTGAAGATCTACGTTATGCGGAACATTATGCCAAGAACCTGTATCTCTTCTTCCTCTTTGCATCACTCTACCATGTGGTACCGTTTTCTCAATTGCAGAACGAATACCAAATAGATTATCTGGCAGATCACTGGCTACAAGTGACGTACAGACAGCCATCATACCACATCCAATATCGACTCCAACGGCAGCCGGAATAATCGCTTTATAGGTTGGGATAACGCTTCCAATTGTCGAACCTTTACCTACATGTACATCAGGCATAACGGCCAAATGTTTAAAAATAAAGGGTAGTGTAGCAGTATTAAATAGTTGTTTTTTAGCCTCTTCTTCAACGGGTACGCCATGGGTCCACATTTTAATTGGGTGGTGTTTATCTGAGCTAATTGTTTGGTATGATTCATTCATGATTATATTCATTTTCTTATCTCTCATTTATTTTAAATTTGTTGTTTGCTATCTATTTTGGTTTATTTACTGGCCTATTTATTTTGGTTGAGGGTGACAAGTCCGTTTAATACACCGTCTAAACCGCCATAAACACTCAATGTATCAATATGTTCAACAACTTTTTCTAGAGTTTCTAGTTCTTTTAACCTAAGTGCAATCGGATTATTTTCCATCACTTTAGCTGTATTCAGTAGTGAGCGTGTTGCTGATGTTTCTTCTCGGCGACGAATTACATTGGCTTGAGCTGCTTTTTCAGCCTCAACGACCTTGGCCAAAATCGCTTTAATTTCGCCAGGCAATATAATGTCTTTAACGCCTAATGAGGTGACTACAATCCCACTATTTTTTAGTACTTCAGAGAGCCTATCTATCACAATTTTATTGATAATCTCTTTATCTTCCAATAATTCATCAAGTGTTCTTGTACCAATTGCTTCTCTAAGCGAAAATTGCAACTCTCTGTAAAGATAAGGTTTAATCTCACTCAGTTGTTCATGCGCTTTTAATACATCGATATATTGCCAGTTAGCAATTAAATTTATTCTTAAGGTGACTTTATCTTTGGTTAATATTTCTTGGCCATTGACTTCTAATCCTGTGATACGTGTATCAATGATTTCCAAATCAATCGTGCGGTTAACTGCCCAATATGCATGATTGCCCGCTGCTAAAAGAGGCATTATTTTGCCATCTACTTTCAATATACCAACATGATATGCAGGGATATTAGCCATTAAAACATGAGATGTCCCAACGATTTTTTTTGCCCTTGCATTAGGGCGTAAAAGTTGACGTTTGATCGATTCATCTACTTCAATCGCCTCTTCAACGCAATACGTTTTAAGTGTTTGGGTTGTTGGACCTAACCAATATAAACGTTTCGTCGCTGGTGGTAAGATTTCAATTAAGATCCCATTTTCATAGCGTAAACCGATTTCATTTTCATTTGTATTGATTTCAGTACAATACTTAGCAATGACCTCTGGTAAATAAGCATACAAATGATTTGCTAATTTCTCATCAATCAAAGGAGCAGCAAGATCAACAAAAACTACGTTAAGCTCATTATCTGAATCTTTAAATTGAAATTCACCTTGAGCGTACACATTCTCTAAAAGCTGATTGCGGTATAGCAGAGCTAATTGATTAGGTTGAACTGTTAGTTTTTTTCTGCCAAACCATTGCTGCGTAAATTGAGTTTGTTTATCGTGTTGTTGTTCTGTTTTAATCATTATTTTATCTCTTATTATATTTCTTATTGAAATCACTGCGTAGCGTGTAGCGAGGTGTAGAATAAAATCAGTCAATTTTTTACGGTCTTTTGTCATTAAAAGCTGATTTTATTTACTCACATTAAGTCGTTTTTCCTCTTATCTAACTTAAGATCTAGATTAGATAAGATAAGAGGGGGTATTGGCGATACCTCGTACAGTCTGTCTCGCCTTAACCTTCGAGTTAATGCCCAGTTACTAGCCAGGCAGTGATTGTCAGCAGTAAACCTTCTACTGCAATGTTGTTTTAAAGTTGAAGGAGTCGAACCTTCCCAGCGTTAGCCTTACCATAATTGCAAGAGAGAATCAGTTAGTTCTCTTGATTGCATCTGTGTCTTAGTCTTATCTAACCCGCTAGTATTAGAGGGAGACGGTGGAGTATTAACGATAGTGATAAAATTATGACTAAATCGGTAACCTCAATCCAACCTAGACCTAAAGAAAGTGTAATTATTCTGTTAGGTGACGATGACATGAAAAATAAAGCAATCAATGTGCCAACTTTTTAAATGACATGACTAATTTTATTTAAGTTATTGTTTTTAAGTTTTTTAATGTTTTAATTTTTATTTTTAATCTTTATTTGAAGGGGAAGTCATCATGGTAAGTATCTATAGAACTTTGTTATATTTTTTTTATTTTTATATAAAATTATAATAATTTATATTATTATCTATTTAAGGGTGAGTAAATTTTTTGTTCGATTGATCTAGTAGGTGGAGTAACATGATAAATAGCATCGAAACAGGATTAAAAAATGTCGTGATTGGCACAGTAGGCACGATTTTAGATAAACGTGGCAATAAGCATAATCGATGGCGCAGTTGGCGGCCCTCATTAGGTGCCTGCTTGCAAACAAACTTACCAATTCATCGATTTGAGTTACTGTATCAAGAAAATCACAAACACATTGCTTTGCAACTACAGCAAGATATAACCATCGCGGCGCCGCAAACAGAGGTCTACCTGCATTGTGTTCCGATTAGCGATCCTTGGGATTTTCAAGAAACCTATACGCAGTTATATGAATTTTCAAAGTTATATCAATTTGATAGGGAAAAAGAAAATTATTATGTGCATATCACAACAGGCACACATGTGATGCAAATATGCTGGTTTTTACTGACAGAGGCCCATTATTTTCCTGCAAAGTTACTACAAACGTCACCGCCAAAAAAAGAGCGAGAATCTCAAAAACAAACATCAGTTGAGAAAAATATTGAGCAAGATGAGGCTCATATAGACATAAAATATAAGGAAAATGAACATTCTATTGATATCAAGCCAGTTGCAGGGACTTACTCAATTATTGATTTAGATTTAAGTCGTTATGATGAAATTGCTAAGCGTCATGCCTCCGAGAAAGATAATCATTATGAGCAACTTAAATCTGGTATTGCTACGCTTAATTCTAATTATAACCATATGATTACAGAGATAGAGAAAGTCGCAACGCTCTCTAAGTCTCCCATTTTGCTGAATGGTCCTACAGGATCGGGTAAATCTTTTTTGGCAAAGCGTATTTATGATTTAAAACGAAGTAAACACCAATTAGTGGGTGATTTTGTAGAAGTTAACTGCGCGACTCTACGAGGAGATGCGGCAATGTCTGCACTTTTTGGTCATACTAAGGGTGCTTACACAGGCGCACTCTCAGATAGACCTGGTTTGTTAAAAAGGGCAAATGGTGGCTTATTATTTTTAGATGAAATCGGGGAGCTAGGGCTTGATGAACAAGCGATGTTGCTAAAAGCGATAGAAGAAAAGGTATTTTATCCGCTTGGAAGCGATAAAGAAATATCCTCAGATTTTCAACTTATTGCAGGGACTCATCGAGATTTAAGGCAATGGGTCAGGGCAGGAAAATTTAGAGAGGATTTATATGCTAGAATTAATCTTTGGGCATATGAATTGCCTTCACTTGCTAACAGGCCAGAAGATATTGCACCAAACATTACTTATGAATTGAATCAATTCGCATTTTTAAATCAGCAGCAAGTTGCTTTTAGTACGGAAGCAAAACAAAAATATTTATCGTTTGCGACCTCGAAACATGCGAAGTGGTCTGGCAATTTTCGAGAATTGAGTGCGAGCATTACCCGCCTTGCGACATTATCTTCTGGTGGGCGAATTGATGCCTCACTTGTTGATGAAGAAATCAAGCGTTTAGAGTACGCATGGGGGCTTAAGTTAAAGGATTCAGATAGGTTGGAAACCGTACCAATAGAAAAAGAACTCGAGTTTTCAGATTTGATAGATTTAAATGGATTAGATTTATTTGATAAACAACAATTGTTGACTGTGTTAGAGGTATGTAAATCTAGCAAAAATCTTTCAGAAGCAGGAAGGAAATTATTTTCTGTTTCTAGAACTGAAAAAAAATCACCTAATGATGCTGATAGACTGCGGAAATATTTAGCTAAATTTGGTCTTTCATGGGAATTAATTCACTCCTACTGAGTTTTTAGCATGAGGCAAACTTACGTATTGTCTTTTTGAGAAGCAAGGCAATTATAGGGTTTGTACTCACCTCTATATTGAGAGCCGCCGTATAGTGAAGTTTAGATTTTAATTAAAATCAGGTTGATTGCCACCATTCTTGATAGGTCGGGGGTGTTACGCTACCTTCAGCATACACTGCCTTAAGCTCCACACAAGTTTCATGTCTGTTCTGCTTTACATTTGGTACCTGATTTATCAGTATCTTGAATTCTCTTATTAAAATAGTTTGCGTATCAAAAATTAACAAAAATGAGATACAAGGTATTTTGTTGCTCATTTATGAGTATCAAATTAGTTTGTCACTCAAAAAAAAGGAAAAATAAGATACAAAGTGTTTTGTTGCTCATTTATGAGCATCAAATTAGTTTGTCACTCAAAAAACAGGAAAAATAAGATACAAAGTGTTTTGTTGCTCATTTATAAGTATCAAATTAGTTTGTCATTCAAAAAATAGCAAAAATGAGATACAAGATATTTTGCCGTTCATTTATAAACACCAAAACAACCAATCTATTCATATCTAAGTCCCTTATGATATTTCAAACACGAATAAAAATTGGTTGGCGAAAATTGAGCAATATAATGGTGGTGGTATACCGAGGGAATTATAATGTTAGATCATGATTGTTATGATCTAATCTTTATTGAGTGATTCTGAACAAGGAGTTATTTTATCATGGACTATAAATATAAAGAGATCACGGATTATCACTATGATCTATTCCCACCTGCAGTGTTGAATTATGAAATCTTAATCAATCATCTTATTGACGCGACTGATGCACTTGCCAGATTTGATGCAATCCTAAAAACAGACCTGATAAGGATATCCTTTATGCTCTTTTAAGCCATCAGGAAGCTGTCATATCTTCTAGAATAGAAGGTATTATTAGTACAATGGATGAAGTTTTGAAGCTCGAAGCTCATTCGCGCCATGAAAATCATAAAGGGCAGGTCCGCTTGGATATAATTGAAACATTCCTTTATCAGCGTACATTAAAATCAGCTCAAATGGCTATGGAGGATGGATATCATATTTCCCAATCCCTAATTAAATCTGCCCATCAACAATTACTTTCTTTTGGCCGAGGCACAGATAAGTCTCCAGGAATGTTTAAGACAGAACAAAATTATCTCGCGGATAAGCGCAATAAAACAATATTATTTATTCCGATTAGTGCTGAAAGATTACAAGAAGGGCTAGATAAGTTATTTCTTTTTATTGCTGAATCTGATGCGCCAGCCTTGATTAAGGCTGCGCTCACCCATGTTGAATTTGAAGCGCTGCATCCTTTTAAAGATGGGAATGGTAGAATTGGACGAATCCTCATACCTTTAATGCTTTGGCAATCTGGTTTGATTTCAGAGCCACATTTCTACATAAGTGGATATTTACAAGAGCATAAAGATGATTATATTGATGTGATGCGTAATGTTTCCAAAAATAATGATTGGCACTCATGGTGTGTCTTTTTTTTAAAAGCCGTTAAGGCTCAAGCAAAACAAAATTTAGAAACAGTACAAAGCATCAGGGAATTATATGAAGATATGAAGGAAGAGTTTAGTAAACATCTAGCTTCAAAATGGTATGTGCATGCATTAGATTTTATTTTTACGTATCCGATTTTTCGAAATTCTTCTTTCATCGAAAAAAGTGGTATACCTAAAGCAACTGCTTCTAAATTTGTTCGAATCTTACTAGATCGCGAGATTTTAGTGGTGGTGGAAGAGGGGGCTGGTAGAAGAGCCGCTATGTACGCATTTGAACCACTCATGAAATTAGTCAGGGTTTAATATCTTGAATAAAAAGTAAAAATACAAAGAGACTTTATATGGTCGTATGAAGAGATATTTTTTGATATGATGACAAGATAATTAATTAGCCATGTTATGCAAAAAAGGAAGATAGTCTATGCCTTGGTTGACCATATTAAATGCTTTAGGATTTGGTTTATTAAGTGCCAGTAGTTTGTTAATCGGTGCTGCATTAGGATTTTATTTCAACTTTTCTAAAAAAGCAGTCGCAAGCGCATTAGCCTACGGGAGTGGTGTGTTAATTGCAGCTGTTTGTTTTTCTCAGATCCCAGAATCAAGAGAATTATCAAGTACCCCAATTGTTTTGATGGGCATTCTTTGTGGTGCTATCACGTTTATTTTGGCGGGTAAAGGACTTGAGTATATTCAAAAGAATAAAAAAGGGACAGGAAGTGAGCGCCATTCGAATATTGCTCTTTTATTAGCGTTTGGTGCGTTACTAGATGGTATTCCTGAATCTTTGAGTTTAGGTTTAGGATTTTTAGAAGGGGGGGAACTCAGTACAGTATTATTAATTGCCATTTTCTTATCAAATTTACCAGAAGGATTAAGTAGTGCCTCTGGTATGAAACAGGCAGGTAAATCAGCAAAAAGTATATTCTTATTATGGGGTATGATAACGATTGCCTGTGCAATCGCAGCGGGTTTAGCTCCAGCATTATTTGCTGATGTTGACCCGATGATACTAGGCTTCATTACGGCATTTTCAGCAGGCGCTATTTTGTGCATGGTTGTCGATAGTATGATTATTGAAGCATTTGAGTCAACGCATGATTGGACTGGATTGATTGTTGTTTTAGGCTTTATTACTGCTTATGCTATACATTAAGCAAATAATCATCGCATTTTTTCAATTGCTTTGAAGTCATCAGTCTATTGGGGGATTTGGGGTAGGTTATTCAAAATCACTCTGGCAAACCATGTCTATTTGAGATCCAAGAGATATTGGATGTGGTAGAAATGCCCTTCTCTAATCGAAGGGCTAAAAATAGATTAGTTTAGCTCTTTTTTGCTGCAGCTAAGCATAATCCTAATGTCACTTGATACGATTTTTCAAATGCGCTGAGTGGTAAAAATTCAAATGCTGAATGAAAGTTATGTGCGCCTGTGAAATAATTAGGCGTCATAATACCGCGTGCAGATAAAGCGCTTCCATCTGTGCCTCCACGCATTGGGATAATCTTAGGCTCAATGTTTAGCTCATTAAATACAGCTTTTAAAAGATCAATTGAGGTTGATTGCCCGCCATCTGCTAAAGAGTTCGCAATATTGCTATACATATCAATTATTTCACATTTAATTTCAGCTGTAGGATAAGCTTGTTTGACGCGTTCTACTCGTTCAAACATAATCTCTTTACGTTTTTCGTAGTTTTTTAAATCAAAGTCCCTAATTGAAACTTGAACGCTAGCCTCATTTTGATTAGCAATCAGGTGATTGAACCAAAAATATCCTTCACGTTTTTCAGTATGTTCAGGGGTATCTAATGGATCAAAATACCCCATGAGATCTTGAACGATACGCAGGGGATTGACTAGTACATTCTTCGCAGACATAGGATGCGCAGTGACGCCTTTAATATGTAAATGGGCAGTGCCAGCATTAAATGTTTCATAGATGAGTTCACCTGTTTCACAACAATCTATTGTATAGGCAAAATCAACAGGAAAGCGGGTTAGATCAAGTAGTTTAGCCCCTTTCAGTCCAATTTCTTCATCTGGGACAAAACTAATATAAATATCACCACGTGGAGTATTAGGATGTTCAAAAAAGTACTCTACCATTTGCATGACGACTGTCACCGCAGACTTGTTATCAGCGCCTAAGACGCTCGTACCATCACTGAAAATAATGTCTTCATTAAGATATTTTTTAATTTCAGGACGCTCATTTACACGTAACCATATATCGTGCTCTTGATTAAGGCAAAGATCCTCACCTTTGAATGTCAAAATTTGAGGTTTAATGTCAGGACTGAGTCCAACATCAACAGTATCCATATGGGCAATAAAGCCTATCGTATGAGTATCTTTCAAATTACCCGCTAACTTAGCGGTCACATTAGCATATTCATCGATATGGACATTCTGACAGCCAAGTTCAGTTAACTCTTTAGCAAGGAGTTTAGCCATATCCCATTGGCCCGAGGTGCTAGGCACAATGCTCTTAGAAGCGTCACTTTGGCTTGTTATGGCTAAATATCTAAAAAATCGGTTGGTTAATTTTTGTTGTATAGATTGATTATTCACGTGTATGGCGCTCCTATGAAGTAAAAAATGAAATATTATTCATCAAAAATCGCGTTGATTTCTTCAAAACTAAATCCTCTAGATTGTAAGAAACGCT
This sequence comes from Thorsellia anophelis DSM 18579, assembly GCF_900111395.1. Taxonomy (GTDB): domain Bacteria; phylum Pseudomonadota; class Gammaproteobacteria; order Enterobacterales; family Thorselliaceae; genus Thorsellia; species Thorsellia anophelis. Next base: position 98,929 of record NZ_FOHV01000002.1, read on the forward strand.
GAATTTTGAGTTTAGATTCAATCTGTCTATCCTCAAGTAAATGCGGATATTTTTTGTGTGCGGTAAGCTGTGCTAGTGCAAACCAATCAATCTCAGCTGATTCTATTAACGTATTGATTAAGGTTTTATCTATCCCTTTTTGATAGAGCTCACTTTTGAGTTTACTCTTTCCGATGCCTTTTTTATGCCGGTTTTCAATATACCTCTCGGTAAATCGGCTGTCGTTTAACCAATTATGCTCTGCACAATATTCTAAGACAGACTCAATCAGGGTATATTGTGATTCTGATAGGTGATGTTGCTGGCTTGAAAATGAAAAATCATCCGTGAGATCATCTCTGAACTCTGAATCGATATCTTCGCCATTGCATTTTTTATTCTGCCATCTATTGGTATGAGATGATTCTTTTTTTAGTATAAATTGAGTGAGCTTACGCATGAGTTCAACTCGCCCATGATCTCGCTTTGAAAGATAATATTGTGCTTGTAGCAATAAGGCTGAAAATGGATTTGTGGTCATAATATCGTTTGTTATTGCCGTTACCCTAGCTTGACTTCTTACCGCCCAAATTGGGTGAGCATTTACGTTGAAATTGCTAATATGTTTTCTTATTATATTCTAATTTGACTTTTCCTATTGAATATTTTGAGTATTTCAATGTGACTTAAGTTTCAGTATAAGAGGATTTAACCTGAGATGTATTTGTTTCTGATAAGGCTGCCTTTTGGCGTCGATACATGGGGATCATCTCAAACACACCAAATAGAAAGAGTCTAATCTTCTGTGCAAAAGTCAATGGTTCACTTTTTGCAAGCATAAAAGAAATCATGAATACTTTTAATAAATGCATAATTGTCATGAAGATGAGTGCAAAATATAAGAAGTAATTAAGTGGTTTTTGTACTGGCATGATGATATTCAAGAGTAAAAATACCCAAATGATAAGCATCAACAATCGACCTAAGTTAATTAACATAATGTTCCTATTTAGTTTAAAGTGAAAAAAGCATTTTTATTGATTAGTTATGCGTGTGTTTGAACGCTGGCAATGCATGATTGATATACGAACTGATGAGTCAGGTGATGACATTAATTTAATGCTCTATTGTGCCATTTCTTTCACGCCACAAGCAAGATTTACCTTTTTTCATCACAGTATCTAATCGTGCTTCATGCATCGCTATCTCATCTGTACTAGCATAGACAACTTTTAAAGGATGCGCTCGTTTTATTGCAACTCTAACCTCTTGTATTTTTGAATGTGTGGTTTCTTCATTTTCTAGTGAAGCGAGTGATAAAGAGGTTTGCCCACCTGTCATGGTTAAATACACATCTGCTAGGATTTGGGCATCAAGTAGCGCGCCGTGTAAAGTACGCTTGCTATTATCTATGCCTAATCTTGAGCAGATGGCATCAAGACTATTTCGTTTGCCAGGGAATAGCTGGCGAGCCAGTGTTAATGAATCGGTGACTTTACAAATGTCATGTGTTTTGATTGATTGGCCTAATAATTTAAATTCATGATCCATAAAGCCAACGTCAAATGGTGCATTATGGATCACTAATTCACTTCCTTTTATAAAATCAATAAATTCTTCAAAAATATCCTTAAATTCTGGTTTGTCATATAAAAATTCATCAGAGATCCCATGGACTTTAAAAGCGGGAAAATCAACTAATCTGTCAGGTTTGATATAGACATGAAAATGTCTTCCTGTGAGACGCCGATTAATAACCTCGACTGCCCCTATTTCAATAATTCTGTGTCCTTCATAGGTGACCCCGAACTTATTCATACCAGTTGTTTCAGTATCGAGAATGATTTGACGAGATTGCATAGTTTCTTAGGCCTTTATTTTTTAGTAATAAATTTGGTTAGTCGTCTGTTTTTTCATCTAAACAGTAAAAGGCAATTTTTTACTTATTTTCTTATTTGCTTTGCTATAATGCTTTACATAGAGTATGACGCTGAGATAACGTTTATTTTATCAACTAAGTGAGCTTGAACTTTTGAATATTACGTGGAACACATTCAAGACGAACAACCTCAAAAGTGAATTGTCGCATTAATTTAGTGTGAGCTCAATTAATCGATCGCAATTGAATGTATATTTGTTCAAAGCTATCGATTTTGGCAATGAGTTTTGTGTAATTCCATTATTGATCCTGTAGACTCAATCGTTTAATAGAGTGTTTGATTCAAAAGTGTCAAGGATGAGCAAATTGATAATAAAGAAAAGGAAATAGTATTGAAAGAAATAAAAATTTTTACTGATGGGTCGTGCCTAGGTAATCCAGGACCTGGTGGGTATGGTGCTATATTGCGTTATAATCAGCATGAAAAAGAGATCAGCGGTGGATTTTATCATACAACGAATAATCGTATGGAGCTGCTTGCGGTTATTGAGGCCTTAAATAGTCTTAAGGAACCTTGTAAAATAACTGTGATGAGTGATAGCCAGTATATGAAAAATGGTATTACTAAGTGGATACATAATTGGAAAAAAGATAATTGGGCAGTTGCTCTTCGTAAATCAATCAAAAATATAGATTTATGGCAAAGGTTAGATCAGGCAGTAGCCCCCCATCAAATTGACTGGCAATGGGTAAGAGGACATTCTGGCCATGTGGAAAATGAACGATGTGATGAACTAGCTCGGCAGGCGGCAAATGCACCAACAGCAGATGATACAGGTTATAAAGAAGAATAACCCAAAATAAATCGAGGTTTATTTTGATAAATTTGATTCTCACGTATCATGCCAATGATTGGTTTTTAAGTAGTAGGGACTTTATTTAACTAGGAAAATATGTATGTCAGAGAAAATCACTCTCATTACAGGAAGCTCACTTGGTAATGCGGAGTATGTTGCAGAACATCTTGAGCCTTTACTTGGCGTCTTAGGACTAAATCCAGAGATTAAACATGGCCCAAAGTTAGATGAAACACCTTTGTTTGGTCTTTGGCTTGTTATCTGCTCGACACATGGTGCGGGGGATTTACCTGATAATTTACAACCCTGGCTAAATGAATTGGAAGCTAGAGAACCTGATTTGAGTCAAGTCAAATTCGGCGCCATAGGTCTTGGAAGCAGTGAATACGATTTGTTTTGTGGGGCGATTAAAACAATTGAAACAGTTTTGACTCAACTAGGGGCAACAAAAGTTGGCTCTCGATTGGAGATAGATGCGACTACAGATAGCTTACCTGAAGAGGTAGCTGAGGCTTGGTTGGATACTTGGGTATCGAACTTACAAAACGAAAATTGAGAGATGTGGATATGCTTGATTAAGTGTTAGAGCTAACGTTTAATCAAGCTTTAGGTTATTGCATAAATAGCATTTAATGTATAAATGATGAAGGAAGTTAAAATGTTAGATTCAATTAGAGTATTATTCCAGCACTTATTGCCTAAGCAGTTGCTGACTGTTTTACTAGGATTTGTTGCAGAGAAACAGTTAGGTTGGTTTACGCAAGGACTTATCAAAATTTTTATCAAAGCCTATCATGTAGATATGCAAGAAGCGAAAGAATCAGAACCAAAGGCTTATAAAACGTTCAATGAGTTTTTTACAAGACCCTTAAAAGAGGGCGTAAGACCGATTGATGAAAATTTATCGAGTCTTGTGTTTCCTGCAGACGGTAAATTAAGTCAGTTTGGAGATGTTGAAGGGGAAGCTCTCGTTCAGGCAAAAGGACATACTTACACTTTAACTGCTTTACTCGCGGGTAATACCCCATTGATTGATGCATTTGCTGGAGGTCTGTTTGCGACAATTTATCTTTCACCCCGCGATTACCACCGACTTCATATGCCTTGTGACGGGGTGTTAAGAGAAATGATTTATGTTCCTGGAGATTTATTTTCTGTGAATTTGCATACTGCAGCACATATTCCGAACTTATTTGCACGTAATGAGAGACTTATTTGTATTTTCGATACCGAGTTTGGTCTTATGGCACAAATTTTAGTAGGAGCAACAATTGTTGGTAGTATTGAAACGGTGTGGGCTGGATGCGTAACCCCACCAAGAGAGGGGATTATCCAGAGATGGACTTATCCAAAAGAGGGTGAGGTAGATGAATCTTTAGTGATTAAGTTGAAAAAAGGTCAAGAGATGGGACGCTTTAAACTCGGTTCAACAGTCATTAATCTTTTTGTTAAAGATTCACTTACCTTTGATGCAACTGTGACACTAGGTCAATCGACGAAGCTTGGTGAATTATTTTTACAGAAAAAATAACCATAAATCGCATCATAGAAGCGAATGATGATTTTATCATTCGCTTAAAATAGCCTTGTTTATTAAATGAGCTCATAGCTCATTACACGGCTAAGTGGAAGGCATCGAAGAAAAAGGCATAGAAGCAGCCTATTGATAAAGACGAGTATTAATTTACTAAATTAACAATCAAAGCTAAAAGCTATCGAAGTATCTCTTGTTGATTGCAATCTGAGTTGCTAGTATTTGAAGATAAACCCTATTTTGTTGTTAAGATTAGTCTTTGGGATGGAATAAATCCGTCATTTAAAGGACTTATGATTCTAATGACAAATCAGAATATTACCAGGTTAGCTCAAGCTAGGGCTATTTATGCAGGTTATATTTTGTTTTTTAAAACAGAATTTAGGTTGGTTGATTTTTAAGTTTTTGATTTTTAATTGATTAATGGTTTATTGGCGATTGTTTTTTTAGTGAGTTACTTTAAGGAAATTGAGGGCCAATTAAACACCCACCCCTTAGCATTATTTCACTGCGATATTGCCCTTTCTAAAGTAAAGTACACTTTTTTATTTTCGGGTAGGATGAATACAAGTCGCTAGTTATCTAGAAGTTGCCGATTTGATGAAAGAAAATAACATATGTGTGTGCGTTTTTAAACATAATACCACTTATTTACATCTCGATTGATAGGAGTATTTGATGACACTTCCCCCTGTGTTTACAGAGCAGAGTTTTACAGCAAAAGAAGTTCAAGATTTTCGAAATGTATGGCGCAAAGCCTTCACTGCTTTATTAGCAGGTGATGAAGAAAAAGCAGCTTTTTTGCCTGAAACAATTCGCGCTTTACCCAAGCCCGTAATTGAATTTGCTAGCCAATTATTCCCCAGTAATACTTCTGGGCATAACGCTTCAGGTATGAAATTATATTTCACTTTAGAAAGTGCTTCGTTTGCCGCTATTTTGCCATTGATACCTGAAGATCTATGGCAAAATGAGGATTATTTAACCTTATTCACCTATTTATATGGAGCTGAAAGGTTGCCTTTAGTGAAGCATACGTGGCATAAAATCCCCGAGAAAATCTATCAATATGGTTATTACCGTCGCTCTTTTCGTGCACCACAAGATAGCCAACGGATACGAGTTAATCAATTGAATTTTTTATCTAATATTTGCCAGCCATCTAGATGGTACGATAACAATAACAATAAATGGCATTATTATCAATTGAGTCTAGTTGAACAAATTAGGTATGATCATCAATTATATCAAACTTCCCAAATGCTACTTTGGTCGGCGGCATTAGATCTAGAATACCCTGAAATTTACCAAACCTTTGAAGATATTATTTTTAATAAAGATAATATTGGAAAAGTCAGTGTTACACTGATTCAGGCATTATTGAATAGTGAAAAGGTCGCCAGTTGGCAATTAGTCGAAAAATTACTATTAGCCGCTCAACGCCAAGAAGGCTTGCGTCAAATGATTTTAGAATCCTTAGATGAAACCAGTATTGGTGCTTTAACTTATATGATCCAAGTGATTTTGGAACATAAATTGACGCGTTTTTCATCATTAGTACGTGCGGTCGATACTTGGACAGGTCTCGGTTGGGAAGCTGAAAAAGAGCGCGTAGTAAAAGATATCTTATCCTTAGCCCACACCTATTTACAGCAACCGGCGTTGATTTCACAGGCAATAAAAAGTAAAAATAATAATGAAGTTTATATGGCACTGTGGGCGCAAGGAGTATTCGATATTGAAAAAACGCAGCCCCATTTAAACTATTTAGTGCAACGAGGCAATGTTGAGAAAAAATTATTAGCCATCAAATTTGCCAGTGAGATAAATATTCCCACCTTAGAAATTCCCTTTTATTTATCGATTTTAAATAGCCTAAATAATGAACTAGATGATTCAAAGGCTAAAGTGGGAGAAAGTAATCAAAAATTGATGATTTTAGGTGCGTTGTTCAGTCGTTTAGTTGAGTTATTTCAGCAGCACAATGCAGGCTATGCTGATTCACAATTATTTGCGAAAATTTATGCTCTAGCAGCAAGCATCCAGACCCAAGAACAAAGTTTTACTGGGAAGGTATTTTCTTGGTTAACTATAAATTTTAGAAAAAGTGATATTTATTTAGTACTCACCGAATTAGCGGGCGATAATCAAACAGATAATAACCAATTATTAGCAATATTTGATACGTTAGCGATTAATGTGCGTGAAGCCATCACCCTAAAAATATTAGGTCGCCATTATTATTATGCTTATGAATTTAATACAATAGAAAAGCCTTCCACATTAACTGCAAGACAACGTGAATTTTGTTTTCAAGTTTTGAGTGATCGTGCAGAAGGGATCGCGGCTAGCGCATTACGTGGTTTGTCATCGGTGCAACTTACCCCTGTTGAATTAGAGCAAATCTACCCATTACTGAAACGTAAAGCGGCTAGAGTACGTAAAAATACCATCACATTGATGGCTAAGCAGTCAGATACTACCCTAGAAACCTTTATTGCAAGCCACCTTACGCTTGGGGATCTGGAACAAAAAATCGGGCTATTAGATCTCATTTTGCAATTAAAAACACAACAACGTTTATTGACTCAGATCGATAAATGGGCAGAGCGTTATCAGAAAGAAAATAAAGTGTCCGCACGTGAGTTAACTTTATTACAGCAGTTGACCCAAAACGGTGATGAGCAAGCGTTTGTGTCTGCCGAAAACGGTTATGGATTATTTGATCCCAGTCGGATTGAGGCTAAACAACCACTCAGTGTGAAGACAGATAGTCTGTATCAAAAGCGTATTGCAAAAGAGCAATATGGGTTTTCTCAACCACTAGATACAATCAAAGTACATTTAGCCGCACTGAATCAATTGTATTTAGCGCACCAATATTACGAATATGAAGTAGAATATTATGGCGGAGAGTTTACTAAAGTTTTACTTAGCAATAGTTTACAATATAGCCGAAATACATTTGAGAAGGGGTATTCCGCTAGGGAGATTTTTGAACTTTTACCCCTTTGGCAAGAGTGGGAAAACTGGTATCAAGCCTCTGGTTTAGATCCGATTGATCTACTGTTATTGACCTTGATTGATGGCTGTAATCGAAAAGTGTGGCGGGATACATTAAGTCCGATGATGTTTTTTCATAAAAATGTGCTGATTAATCCAAAACAATCGGCTTATCAATGGGATAATCCAGCTAAAACCATTCTTGAAGGTTTATTAAAATTAGAATTAGGGAATAAAGAGAACCAAAACGTGGTGGTTGACTTTTTATTAGATGCCTGTGAACAGCTATTTTTATCATTACCTGACGAAATATTACAATACCAAATTGATACGAAGGATAGTTACGGCTACCATGGTGATGGTTGGCAACAAGAACCTATCTTTAGTACTTTCCTACACTCGGCTTATTCACACTCTGGGCCCACCCTTAAGTTAGATCTTGTCACTACGGCACGGTTATTTAAGTTATATAAATGGCGAATGGAGTCTGGTTTAGCGCATAATCGCGACCATGCTCGCCCCCCAATTGAGCTATATTTACAGGCATTCCATCATCAGCTGATCGGTGAAGATGAACTCTATTTTGCTTTATGTGAACCTAGTGCATTACGTAAATTGACAGCATGTTTACAAATTAAACAACAACACCAGTTTAATTATTGCCAACATTATCCATTTTTAACTGCGATGCTAACGCGCATTATCAATATGTGTTTAGATATTGAATTGATACGTGGCGATTCAAGCACTTTAGTAACTCATTTTAGTCAAGAGTTACAAGTTATTTTTGGCAGTCAACGTTTAGTGCAAATTTTAGTCGGTTTAGATAAAACCAATCTATATCGAGGGTATATTTACGCAGGCTATAATCAAAACCAGCTTAATAAACAGCAAATGTTCAGTTATTTATTAAAGCGTTGTTATCCACTGCCGACGGATACTCAAGCGGAATTTAACCAAATGGTTACCCAGTTTAACATTAAAGAATCACGGTTAATTGAAGCTGCAATCTACGCACCACAATGGCAAAAATGGGTGAGTGACTTTTTAGGGTGGAAGGGATTAGACTCAGCTATTTGGTGGATGCATGCGCATACTAAAATCGCTAGCTATCAAGATGTGAATGCTGAAAATGAGAGTGAAATTGCCAGATATTCAGCTATCGATCTGAATGAATTTAAAAATGGTGCGGTGGATAAAGAGTGGTTTACGGCTGCTTATAAAGCCTTAGGCAAAACTCGTTGGAATATATTATATACTGCTGCTAAATATATTTCTGAAGGTAATGGTCATAAGCGAGCACGATTGTATGCAGATGTGATGACCGACAACTTAAAGATCCGTGAAGTGATAGCTAAAGTGAAAGAGATGCGTGATCAAGATTATTTGCGTGTTTATGGTTTGGTGCCATTGAGCAAAACTAACCCAGAAAAAGATGTACTTACGCGTTATGAATATTTGCAACAGTTTAAAAAAGAGAGTCGCGAATTTGGTGCTCAGAAACAAGCAAGCGAAGCATTAGCGATTCAAATTGCGATGGAAAACCTTGCCCGTAATGCTGGATATGCTGATCCGGTGCGTTTAACTTGGTCAATGGAAATGCAGCAAGTGCAGCGTATTTTATCCACCGAAACCGATGTTATCTTGGATGATTTGCAGATTAAGTTAGTCGTTGATGCCACCGGTATCGCGGACTTGGTTTATAGCAAAGCAGGTAAGCCTTTAAAATCCCTACCTAAGGCGCATAAAAAAAATCCTGAGGTATTATCTCTCATGGAGAAGCGTAAAACCTTACGCGAGCAATATAAGCGGGCACTACGTGGATTAGAAGAGGCAATGGTGCGAGGGGATGAATTTACTCTACAAGAGATGTTGAACCTACTTGAACACCCAGTGATAACTCATCACTTACAAAAACTAGTCTTTATTACCCAGGATAAGCAAACAGGATTTTTACGTGACGGACAGCTAATTTCAGCAACGGGTGAAGTTCACCCTTTGCATGACGAGGCTCAAACACTTCGCCTACGGATTGCACACTGCGTTGATTTACATCTTACTCAAGAATGGGTGGCCTATCAGAAGGTTTGTTTTAATCAGCAATTACAGCAACCGTTTAAACAAGTGTTCCGTGAACTGTATCTGCCTACTGCGGATGAACTTGCCGCCAAAACCGTCTCCCACCGTTATGCAGGGCACCAAGTCGCGCCTAAACAGACTTTAGCACTGCTAAAAACACGTGGATGGAAAGTCGATTATGAAAGTGGCTTACAAAAAGTTTTCCATAAACATGGTTTTATCGCCAGAATATATGCTGTAGCTGATTGGTTTTCACCTGCTGACGTTGAAAGCCCTACTTTAGAAACGGTTGAATTTAACTCACTTAAAACGGGGGACAACGTTGAGTTCAGTTCGATTGCACCTATTATTTTCTCAGAAGTAATGCGTGATTTGGATTTAGTGGTTTCTGTTGCTCATGTTGGTGAGGTTGATCCAGAAGCAAGTCAATCATCAATTGAGCTACGTGCTGCACTGTTACGTGAAACTGTAGATTTATTTAAACTTAAGAACATTGAGATTGCTGGCAGTCATGCCCTCATCACTGGCAGTTTAGCCCAATACAGTATACATTTAGGCAGCGCGGTAGTGCATCAATTAGGTGGTAGTTATCTATCCATCATAGCGGTACCCTCTCAGCATCGCGGACGGATATTTCTCCCCTTTATGGATGAAGATCCAAGGACAGCCGAAATCATGGCAAAAGTATTGTTGTTAGCGTGCGATGATGAAATTCAAGATCCGACCATTTTGCAACAAATTAGGCGGTAAGGTTAGTATTTTCGGCGTAACATTAGCTATATATCTTTATTGCTTCAGCTGAGGTCGTTGCAAAATTGCTTGTGAATGTTGTTTTTTAGGTTTTAAGATCAAACGTTATGATTTATTTATCATATTTCGTATTTTTAAAGGCTTTTGTAGACGGTTTGCCAATCGCTGTTAAAAAGTGCATAAATTTGGCTTTTTAACTCGTTTTTATGATGTTTTTCGCTCAGTTTTTTTGACCGATTTTTTTGCTTATTCTGTTGCTTAATCGTGCACTAGAGATTAGGCAGGATTGAGGGCTAAGAGTCACTACTTTCCATGGCCTGCTTGTCGCGGTAGGACTTAGCCTCGAGTTTGATGATGTAGTACTTCTCGATTAATCTATCGATTAAAGAGATGGCGGTGGCGTTATTTTCAATGCCCTCAAAAAAAGGATTCAGTGCAAGGCTTCCCAGTTATGGTTTCGTGAATTCCCTTATCAGAATTGGTTTTACTGTGGAAACCATAAACTTGAAGTGAATTCCGAGAAAGATTTGAAAAGAATCATGATTAAAGAGAAAGAACTCACTGTCAGCTGTGCAGAACTTGCTGACTATGAAGTGGTAGACGCGATTGGCAAGCTGATTTCATTTGAGCATGTCGCAGAATTATTTCAGGGTTTAGTCAATCTTAGCCCTAGAAAAGTACAAGATATTCTTGAACGAAGTAGCTCTGTTCAGGCAAACCGAGTATTTCTATTTCTGGGTCGATACTACGATCACCAGTGGGTCAATCGCGTAGATGAGACAAGAATTAAATTGGGAGCAGGAAAGCGGCAGGTTGTCGAAAAAGGGCGTTTTGATGAGCGATATCAAATCACAGTGCCAGAGATATTAAACGTCAAAAAAAGATGAATAACAGAATGGATAAAGATAGCCCATATTACAAACAGGTTTCTTTGCTCAAAAGAATGCTTCCTGTGGTAGCAACAGAGACGGTTTTAGCATTACTTAACGCCCACTGAATGGGAATCGGAATAATATCTGCCCCTGCAACTTGAAGTAACTACAGTATAATTTTACAAAAAAATGTCAATTCAATGTGTCAATATGCAGTTAAATTAGCATTGACTATTTTTTTATGAACTGAATGCCTCGTAATAAGATCCAAGATAATTTTTAGACACTATCTTGAACCTAATCTTATTTTTTAGCCTTCATTATACATATCTAGATTTTCTATCTCATGAGTGGCCTTAATCGCTTGATTATCCGCATTTCTGATGGCATCTAAACGTTCAAAGTAGGCATCATTTACTTCATCACTCGCATAAACACCATCAAATACTGAGCAATCAAAATCAGTTAAAGTAGGATTTTCTTCTGTGATGGCTGATTTTAAGTCTTCTAAGTCTTGGAATATAAGCTTATCTGCACCGATTAACTGTCTGATATCTTCAAGCTCTCTTTCATGAGCAATCAATTCGGTTACACTTGGCATATCAATACCATACACATTGGCAAAACGAACTTCTGGCGCGGCTGAGGCGAGGTACACTTTTTTAGCACCTGCTTCACGAGCTAAATTCATAATTTGCTCAGAGGTCGTACCTCTAACGATTGAATCATCCACTAAAAGTACATTTTTACCTTTAAATTCTGCCGCATTAGCATTTAATTTACGTCTGACAGAAGCGCTTCTTGCCTCTTGACCTGGCATAATAAAGGTACGACCAACATAGCGATTTTTAACAAATCCTTGACGATAAGGTTTATTTAGAATTCTAGCGATTTCTAAAGCAGAATCGCATGAGGTTTCAGGAATAGGGATAACGACATCGATGTCGACATCTTGCCATTCCCGTGCAATTTTCTCACCTAGTTTTTTGCCCATATTAAGCCTAGCGTTATAAACCGAAACATTATTGATAAAAGAGTCGGGTCTTGCAAAATAGACATATTCAAATATACATGGGCGTAATTTAGGATTCTTCACACAAATTTTACTATGGAGTTCCGCTTCAGCTGAAATATAGACTGCTTCACCAGGTAAAATATCACGAATCAGCTTAAATCCCAATGTATCTAGTGCGACACTCTCTGAGGCTACCATGTATTCTTTATGTTCCGATGTAACACCATTTCGTGTGATTGAGACAATTTTTTCTCCTAAGACTAATGGTCGAATGCCAAATGGATCTCTAAATGCAATTAAGCCATATCCACTTATCATCGCAACACAGGCGTATGCGCCTAGAAGGCGAGCATGCGTGCGTTCAATAGCACTAAAAATCACTTCTGGAGTAAGGGTTAAATCAGTACATTTATCTAACTCGCTAGCAAGAACATTTAATAACACTTCTGAGTCCGAAGTAGTATTAATATGTCTTTTATTGGTTTGATATAATGATTTTCTAAGTGATTCAGTATTGGTCAAATTACCATTATGGGCAAGCGTTAGTCCATAAGGAGAGTTAACATAAAATGGTTGAGCCTCTGAAGCGCTAGAGCTGCCAGCAGTTGGGTAACGGACATGGCCTATTCCCATGTTGCCTTGTAATCTCTGCATATGTTTAAGCCCAAATACATCTTTAACCAATCCATTTGCTTTTCTCAGGCGAAAAGCACCAAGGTGGTCTAATGTTACTATACCTGCTGCGTCTTGCCCTCTGTGTTGTAAAACAGTTAAAGCATCATAAATTGATTGGTTTACAGGAGATACTCCGACGACCCCAACGATTCCGCACATACCATGCTCCTAAAGATGTTGTTGAAATATTCAAAAAAAACGCGACCTTCTGATCGCGTGCAATATCATTAATTATTTTTTATTCATATACTCAGCAAAAGTACTTGATGAAGTTTTTAGATAATCAAAGAACCAATGTTGAATAGGTTTGAATTTACTGACGAGTTCAGATCTTCCCCAGTCTTCAGAACTACCAATACCAGTGAAGGCATCAATAAATAGTAGCAGAGCAGCGACTAGCAAAGTCCCTCTTAATGCACCAAAGCACATTCCTAGTAGTCTATCTGTACCACTTAGTCCTGTTTTGTCAACTATTGTTCCGATTAGGTGGTTAATAATACCCGCAACAATCAAAGTTGCAGCAAATAAGATTCCAATAGCAGTCGCATTTCGTAAAATAGTATCTTCAATTCCTGTAAGATAAACCGCTAGATAAGCATAAAATTTGCTTGCGATAAAAAAAGCAGCTATCCAGCCAATTACAGAAAGTGCCTCACGGACGAACCCTCTGATTAAACTGATAAGTGTTGAGATACCGATGATGCCTAGAATAATATAATCAATCCAAATTAACATAATAACTCTTTATATATGAAAAATAACCTCTGGCAAGTTGATTCAACCAACCAATTACATTTACTGCTAATTATCTACTTTAAAGTGACTACTTGTCCATCTAAACCCGTTAAACTTTTCAATTTACCAAGCTGTTGATTCAACGCTTGTTTAGAATCATTCGGACCGACATAAACACGGGTAAGTTTAGCACCAGATACAGTGAAAGCTGGGTAGCCAGCTGCTTGTAATTTTGATACTAATTCATTTGCTCTTGTGCTATTTGATAATGCCGCAAGCTGAACTGCATATTTACCTGAGGCTTGACTAGATTTAGTATCAACGGGCTTAGCTTTAGTTTGTTCAGCTGGTTTTTCCACAGGCTTCTCAATATTTGTGGCAACTTGTTTTGGTGTTGTTGTATTTAATTCCTTGGGCTGTGTATTTGGGATATTTGCATTTGATGCCGTTGTAAGAGGAATCAGACCTTGTACTTGAGCTGTTGTATCGATTATGGCTGTCTCATCTGTGGTATTTGCTATTTCATTTTGTTCATTTAAATTATTATTTGGAACTGAATAATGTTCTGGTAATTCATTACTGAGTTGAATATTTTGTCCGTTAATTTGTGGTGCTTCAATATACGTTTGATCAGTGTGGTTTTGATTTTGGGGGTATAAGGCAATAGCAGGTTGATTTTGTCCATTGTACCATTTTTTACCATCAAACAAACTCGGTAAAACAGCAACACTTATTCCAACTAGAATAATAGAACCGACTAATTGTTTTTGAAACTTACTCGCCACTGATAACTCCTTGTCGCTTACTATGAGCTTCTTTTTAAAGTAACAGGTAGTATTTAAAAAGAAGATGTTAAAAATTCTGCAACTGTATAGAATGAACCGCAGACGATAATGATATCATTTTTTTCAACTTTATTTTCTAAGTAATCATATGCTTCTTTAATCGAGTTATGAGATGTTACTGGTGCTACAAAATGCCCTGACTGTTTATACGAAGCTTGAAGGTTATTCAGCGTATCAGATAACAGCTCAGCACTAGCCCCTCTAGAAACGTTCAAAGAGATAAAATGAAAACTATCTGCTGAAGGTATTAATGCATTAAGTGTGCTTGCAATATCTTTATCTGATAACATACCAATAATAAAGTGAAATTTAATTGAGTTAGGTAGGGTTAATTTTAGTTTGTTTACTTGCTCACTCAGGTACTTTGCTGCATGTGGGTTGTGTGCGACATCTAAAATGATCTTTGCAATTGTTTTTTCTTTATCGTCAATGCGTATTTCTTGGGTCTGTATAATTTGGAATCTACCACTGAGCGAAACCTTAGTGAGTGCATCTTTAATTTGTTTTTCAGAGATTCGTCTATCATCAGCGCGATTTAAAAAGCCGCCAGCATATAAAGTTGCCAATGCCGTAGCTGCATTTTGTACCGGAATCTGCGGATAGGGTAGATTCAAAAGTTGTAAATCTGTACCATGCCAATTCCAAGAATCTAAAGATTGCTTAAAATGCCAAACTTGCCCCAATTCATAAAGCGGTGCATTGATTTCGTTTGCAAAATTTATCATGGATTGAGGAATATTAGGTTCACCTATCACAGCAGGTCTGTTTGTGCGAAATATGCCTGCTTTTTCTTTAGCTATGACTTCTCGGTTATCCCCTAACCAATCAACATGATCAATATCAATAGAGGTAATGACAGAGATATCTGCATCAACAATATTACATGAATCTAGTCTTCCTCCTAAACCAACTTCTAGGATAACGACATCTAAACTAGCCTGTTTAAAAAGATGTAAAGCACTTAGGGTGCCAAATTCAAAATAAGTTAAAGAAGTTTCCCCTCTAGCGTTTTCAATCCAAGAAAATGATGCTGTATGTTCATGATCTGGAAGTTCTTTACCTTGAATTCTAACTCGCTCATTATATTTAATTAGATGAGGAGAGCTATAGACTCCTACTTTAAATCCAGCTTCAAGTAAAATTAATTCTAAGGTTCTGCAAGTAGTACCTTTACCATTTGTTCCCCCTACAGTTATCACAATTGGGGCAGGTTTCAATAGAGATAATTTATCACCAACCTTTTTTACTCTAACTAACCCCATATCAATAGATTTTGAATGTAAGTTTTCTAAGTAGGATAACCAGGTTGTAATATTATCTTTTTCGTGTGGACGATAACATTTATCATCGTGTACAGTAGGGGAAGATTGTTCTGACATAGGCTCACATTATTCTAAGGGAAATGAATCAGACTTGTTATATAATCACTTAAACAAATAAAGGCACCTTATTAAATAATACGGTGCCTTTATGAAAATTGCATTTTGCGCTACTTAAGCCTTTTTAGGTGTTGAGGAATCTTCTTCAACTTCATGCGCAGAGTGTTCAATAAAGGCCTCTGGCTCAGGCTCTGGTTTATTCATTAATTTTGCAAGAATATTTGCAATACGCTCACGCATTTCTGTTCTGCGAATTATCATATCAATTGCACCTTTTTCGATTAAGAATTCGCTACGTTGAAATCCTGATGGTAATGTTTCTCTAACAGTTTGTTCTATAACGCGAGGACCTGCAAATCCAATTAATGCATTAGGCTCAGCAATATTTAAATCACCTAACATCGCAAGGCTAGCAGATACACCACCCATAGTGGGATCAGTCATTATTGAAATATATGGCAAGCCACGTTCACGTAATTTCGCTAATGCTGCACTTGTTTTAGCCATTTGCATTAAGGATAAAAGCGCTTCTTGCATTCTAGCGCCCCCACTTGCTGAAAAGCAGACAAAAGGGCAGTTATCTGCTAGAGCTTGCTCTACGCCTTTAACAAACCTAGCCCCTACAACAGATGCCATTGAG
The DNA here is from genome assembly GCF_900111395.1 of Thorsellia anophelis DSM 18579. Lineage (GTDB taxonomy): Bacteria > Pseudomonadota > Gammaproteobacteria > Enterobacterales > Thorselliaceae > Thorsellia > Thorsellia anophelis. The sequence continues at coordinate 115,171 of NZ_FOHV01000002.1, forward strand.
CCCCCCATAAATGAAAATTCAAATGCCGCTGCAACAATAGGCATTTGTGCTAATTCGCCTTTCATAACAATTAATGCATCTTTTTCACCAGTGGCTTTTTGCGCTGCAACTATGCGGTCTTTATATTTTTTTGTATCTCTAAATTTTAGAGCATCCTTAGGTTCAAGTTCTGCACCAATCTCTATGGCAGTGTTTTTATCCAAGAACTTAAGTAGTCTAGCCCTTGCATGAATTCTCATGTGATTGTCACATTTGGGGCATACTTCTAAATTTCGAATGAGTTCAGGACGAAACAGGGTTTGGTCGCACTGTGAGCATTTAGTCCAAGTGCCTTCAGGAATGTTTGCTTTTCCTGTTGCTGAAATTGTTGGTTTGTTAAATATTCTCTCGAGCCAGCTCATCGTTATAGCCTATAAATTAAAGGGTTAGTAGTTTTATTGAAACCATTCTTTTTATGAATGATCTTTTCATTATATTTAATAATATCTAATGCAAGCGACTTTTCGCTCATAAGTATATTTTACCGTATTATACACGAACCTTAGTTGATTGTCGGTAATCAAAATGAATCGACGATAAAATTAGTTCAAACATAGGTATTGATAACTATATTGTACCGATTAATCAATTAGATTAAAGCATAGATTTTCGTGGTTGTATATTTTTTGATAAAAAAAATGAGTTATCTGCCTAATTCTAGGAGATAACTCATTTTTATTAATTACTGTTCGATTTTTTGTATTTTCTTCTTTCTTTTATGAATTCAATTATCCCTGGTAGAATTGAAATGAAAATTATAGCAACTATCAAAAGCTTTAGGTTGTTTTGAACAAATTCTGTTTGACCAAAGAAATAACCAGCGTAGCTAAAGCTGCAGACCCATAGAATCGCGCCAGATACATTATACATTGCAAATTGACGATAGTTCATGCTTCCCATACCTGCAACAAATGGGGCAAACGTGCGAACTATAGGTACAAATCTTGCTATGATAATGGTTTTACCACCATATTTTTCATAAAAAGCATGAGTTTTATCTAAATGACTAGGTTTAAAAAACTTTGCGTTAGGATTGCTGAATAATTTTCGTCCAAAATATTTGCCAATCGTATAATTCACCGCATCCCCTAGAATTGCAGCAACCAGAAGTAGTGCCACGATTATATGGACATTAATTGGTGTTTCAGGCAAAGATGCAAATGCGCCAGCAACAAAAAGGAGTGAATCACCAGGTAAAAATGGTGTCACAACTAAGCCTGTTTCACAAAACACAATCAAAAATAAAATGGCGTAAACCCAAATGCCATATTCAGCAATAAGAGTTTGTAAGTGAACATCTATATGAAGAATAAAATCTACTAGAGCTAAGATATAATCCATTAAAAATCCTTAAATTAAATAAACGACTAAGTTTATGTGTGTTAACTATCATGCTTTTATCGAAGTTTAGTAGGATTTAACATAAAAAAGCAAGTTAATAGCGGATGTTTGAGTGATTAATTATTTTTTTGATATTTTTACATGGTTTAATCAATAGGGTATGATTTGGTAGCAACTAATCGGTATGCTGTTGAATAGTTGCTGGCTTGATTAATTTAGCGTGCTTGAATAATGGCAAAATAATTATTTTCAGGATCAGCAAAGTTGAATACTTGTTGACCTGTCGGGAGAGTCATTAATTCACCAACAGTAATTTTTTTGGATTTAAACTGTTTATATAATGTATCGATATCTTGAGTTGTAGATAAGAGTATCGACGGCGTACCCAGATTCAGCTCAGGTTGATAGCGAGCAATTAAATTTTTATCGTGTAGAACAATTTCAGTTCCATTTTCTCGACCATCACTGATAACAATGATTGGTACCCCTGAATCATTATTGTTCTGTTTTATAACAAAATTTAAATGTTCAACCCAGAATTGAGCGATTTTTTCTTGGTTTTCAACATAAAGCATAATTTGATGAAATTTAATCATTTTCGTTAATTTCCATGAATAGATATTGTGTTTATAAAAAAGCCTAATATTTCGATTGATTATGGCTGAATGTATCTAAATTTGATTTAACCATATCAGCTAATATTTTGCCCGATATAGACAATTACAGAAGATTATCAGAGTAGTCAAAAGAAGTATATTCATGAATGAGTTTATTATTAGCTTCCATTTTCTTGTTTTTAATAAAAACAAAAAAATGAAAGCTATATGAGATAATTTTCGCAACATAAATTTAGAGCTTACTATTTGTATATTAAGGTTTTTTATGTTAAGCAGATCTTGATGAGATTGCGTTTAAATGCACACCAATATAGCGTTCATATCGTGCAGGCTTTAATTTACTCAGATCTACTAAAACTAATCCATCTATACTATTATTAAAATCAGGGTCAGTGCCAAAATCAATAAATTTAACCCCGCCTGGTTCACATAATTCAGTATATTGCTTATATAGCGTTGGAATAGCACAACCCAAATTAGTTAACATACTTTTTAAGCATGTGAAATCTGCTTGATAATCATCGCCTTTAAATTGGGCGAGGACATCAGGTAATGATGCAGGATAGGGATTGCGTGAAGTTGCTAATAGGTCAAGGTCAGGAAAATATAGCCGATAAAATGCAATCATTAAATCTCTCGCAGCCAAGGGCAGGGTACCTGACATTGACACTGGTCCAAAAAGGTAACGATAATGTGGATAGTGTGCGATAAATGCACCAATGCCTAGCCAAAGGTAGTCTAATCCACGTCTCCCCCAATATTTTGGTTGAATGAAGCTTCTCCCAAGCTCTATGCCATGCTGTAAATAAGGCATCATACGCTCTTCATAATTAAAAAGCGTATGGCTATAAATAGATTCAATCCCTTTTTCGATAATCGATTCACCCGTAGGCAAAAAGCGATACGCGCCGACAATTTCTAATTCTTGATGGTCCCATAAAATAAGCTGGTAGTAGTAATCATCATAGATATCTAAATCGCGTCTTTTTCCAGTACCCTCTCCAACTGCACGAAAAGCAATTTCTCTAAGGCGACCAAGTTCCCTAAGTACAGGGCTATTGTCGCTATCTTTACGCTGATAAAGATAGATAGATTTGCCATCAGGAGTTTGTCCAAGGCATTCGGATTGTTCAATTTGTTTTTTCAGTAAGATTCTATCTTCAGCTAAGGCAATAGGGGCTTCACAATGAAACAATCCAGGTTTGGAATGTCCAAGACGATAAACATGTTTTCTAAATTTTTTTGCTAACTCATTGATATCAATTTTGTTGTCGTGCCAGTTATGGAAAGGAATACTTTGGCCAACTTTGATTTTTACAGTTTTATTTTTTTGTTCAAACATTTCTCTAATCAATAATAAAGATGAAAGCGGTTTGTAACAAATTGAGGTTGTATAAAAAAGCGGACTATTTCTAGCTTTGACATGGATTGGAACGATAGGAGCTCTAGATTTTGCTGCAAGCTTAATAAAGCCAGTGTACCACTTCCCATCACGCACACCGCTAACATTTAATCGTGAAACCTCTCCTGCTGGAAAAAATAATAAGGCACCTTGGTTTGTTAGGTGTTGATGCATAGATTTAATTTGTTGTCTATGTGTGTTTTTCCCTACATTATCAACAGGAATGAATAAATTGCTAATCGGTTTGAGATTAGAGAGAAGTTGGTTAGCAACTACTTTAATATCCGGTCTCACTTTAGCGATTAATTTGATCAATAACAAACCATCTAAAGAACCAATTGGATGATTAGCAACAAGAACTAATGGACCATTTGAGGGAATGTTTTCCAGTTCATCAATATCATACAAACAATTAATTTTGAAATATTCTATAATTTGTTCGACACACTCTAGTCCTCTTAAGTGAGGGTAAGCTTCAGCAAAGTCTTGAAACTCTTTTTCATACACAAATTTTTGCAGTGCTTTGCGTTTGAGTGATGCAAAAGGACTATCATTAAAGTTGCTCGGAAGTACATCGTTAATATTAAACATAAGCAATTCTCCTTAATACAGTTTATTAACCTATCTCAGATATTCTCATATTGAGATGACAGTTAAATGACCGAATATACAATTAAACTAGCATAAACGGTATTAGGTTAACCTTAACAAACACAGACTTAAAAAAAAATCACTTAATTAACTAACAAAAATAGTTAGCTAGTTTTTTTTGAAATGTTTAAGTTTGATTTTTTTTGGTGTAAGTAGCTTATTGTAAATGAAAAAATAAATATAGTGTTGGTTAAGAGAGTATTAAATACTGATCTTCAAGGGGATAAAAAATGATGCTTTTTTTATGATGAAAGTGTTTTTTTTTCTCTTTATTTATGCCTTTTTACGAATCATAATCATGTTAAAAAGGCATAGATTAAAAGAGGTAGAAGAGTGAAAACAAATCACTACAAGAGGTTATGCTGTCGGAAGATTACTCAAAAATAAAGGACCGTCATCGAATTTTGGTAGATTAAAATGGTCTGGATAGTTTACATGGACTAAATATAAGCCATTCGGCTTAGCGGTAGCAGCAGCAATTTGACGATTTTTTAGAGTGAGTAGCTCAGCTATCCACTTTTCCGGTTTTGCTTTAATACCTACTTGTATTAAGCTACCTGCAATATTTCTTACCATATGGTGTAAAAAAGCATTTGCCTGAACTTCAATAACAACATAAGCCCCAATCCGTTTAACCGAAATATACTCTAAATTTCTCCATGGGCTGTGAGATTGGCAAGCTAAAGCTCTAAAACTGGTAAAATCATGTTCTCCAACTAAACTTTGTGCAGCCCTGTGCATAGCCATTTCATCTAGTGGCTCAAAACACTGAGTTAACCCACTTTGTAATATTGCAGGTCTTAGCCTGTGGTTATAAATCACATAGCGGTATCGACGTGATTGAGCTGAAAATCGCGCATGGAAATCTTGTGCTATAGGCATGGCAAATTTTACTGCGATATCTGGCGGTAGTTGACTATTGACACCTAAGGTCCAAGCGCCTTGTGCCCTTTGAACATGAGTTTTGAAATGAACAATTTGGCAAGTTGCATGAACACCTGCATCAGTTCGACCTGCACATTGGACCTCGATTACTTCATTGGCAATGTGACTGAGTGCTTTTTCCAGTTCACCTTGCACAGTTACTGCATGATGTTGTCTTTGCCAGCCGGCATAACGAGAGCCATCATATTCAATTCCCATTGCATAATTTAATAAGGGAAGCTCATTATTGTTATTTAAAGAGGGTTGCATAATTAATGTTATGATTTTTTTAAAGTAATTTTATGTGTGATTAGTCAGTATAAAGCAGTACGGCGACTGTTAACAAGTCGCCGTATCAGAGATGAATCTATTTTAACTTATATTTGCGGCCAAAGCCATGCTGCACCACGAACACCACTCGAATCACCATGAACAGCTTTTAGAATTGGGGTTGAGCACTCACCACCAAATACCCAAGGTAGAATTAATGAAGGAAGTGAATCATAGAGTTTATCTACATTACTCATCCCTCCCCCAAGGACAAATACGTCTGGGTCAAGTTGGTTTGTGACCTGAGCAATTGCTTTAGCTAAACGAACCTGATAATTATCAAAAGCTTTAATTGCAATAGGATCGCCATTTGTTGCTTTTTCCATTATGATTCGACCGTTAACTCTTGGGCCTTTAGAAAGCCTTTGATAATCATTCATGAAACCAGTGCCTGATACAAATGTTTCTAAGCAACCGCGTTTTTGGCAATAACATAACACATCTTCACTATAAGATTTATCTTCAGGCGTCATCCAAGGCAGAGGATTATGTCCCCACTCACCTGCATTACCATTTGCGCCTGCATGGACTCGCCCATCAATCGCAATACCAGCACCACACCCAGTCCCAATGATGATTGCAAATACGGTTCTTTTGCCTTTTCCAGCTCCATCTGTTGCTTCTGATACGGCAAGGCAGTTTGCATCATTTGCGACTCTCACTTCGCGATTAAGGAGTTTTGATAAGTCAGTATCGATTTTTTGACCATTTAACCAGGTTGAATTCGCATTTTTAACCTTCCCCGTAAAAGGCGATATCGTGCCAGGCATGCCAAGACCAACTGTCCCTGTTTGCTTAGTTTCTTGCTCTGTTAAATTTACTAAATAGACTAACGCTTCTAATGTTTTTTGATATTCACCTTGCGGAGAGTCAATTCTATGGCGAAAAATTTCTTTTCCATCGTCCGCTAAAGCAATAACTTCAGCTTTTGTACCGCCTAAATCAATTCCGATACGCATATCAATTCCTCTTATTAATAAGTTTACTATAATGGATTTAAATCTGAGCTAGCATAAGTGCCTTTTAAATGATTTTATTTGGTTAACTTACTGTGTTTAATATTGCCATAGTGTTACAGATGTTTTATGGCCTTGCCAAATAATGGCATTATTGTTAACAGCAGAAAAATGCCTTAAGCTAGCGGCTGCCTCTCCATGATTAAAAAATACCTCAAGAGACGAAGTATCCCCAAATAACTGAATGTGAGTCAATGGTTTACTTAGTTTGTAACAACGTGTTGTACCGTACTTAGTTGCAAATGCAATTCCTGCAAATTCCCTATCAATGGTGACCTGTCGCGCCATCGAATCATATCGGACGGTTAATTTTTCGATAGCGGAATCTTTATTGTTTAAAAGTAATGGGTCACTTGCAAATAATGCTAACTCAAAATTATCAAAGGTTGAGTCATCTGATAAGATTAATTCAAAATGGGCACTGCGTCCAATAATACTTTTATCATCTGCATACCCTTTAAAAATGACTTCTTTTCTCAGGTTTTGTAATTCTTTGACTGGATGCTGAAAAATCTTTCCATCAATTAAAGTCAGTTCTCTAGGTAAGGTTAGACAATGCGCCCATCCATCTTTATCGCTTGGATACTCAATCTCTGGTAATCCCATCCATGCTATCATGATACGTCTACCATCAGGAGTCATGGTTGTTTGAGGGGCATAGAAATCAAAGCCAAAATCAAGCTCATGAAATTCTCCATGAGAAAATGTGAGATTAGGTAAATTAAGCTCTGGACCCACAATATAGCCGGATTGATAAATATTTTGGAATTTATCATCAGTAGGGTTTAATCCTTGAGGTGAAAAAATAAAGACACCGAATGATTCATTTTCTTCAGTTAAACAAAAATAATCAGGACATTCCCACATATAACCAAATTGCGTTAACTGTGTGTTTATTTCCCCTATAAATTGCCAATCTTTACCATTTAGGGAGCGATAGATAACACCGGTCCCTTTTAGATCGCATTTTCTTTGGGCGCCAATAATGGCATAAAAGAGTTCCCCTTCTTGCCAAACTTTTGGATCACGAAAATGTTCAGTATATTCTGGAGGAATCGATTCAATCGCATCATTAACGGTTTCAATCAGACCGTTTGGCATCAGTTTTGCAATTACCTGCGAACAACTGCGCTTCCAGTTTTTATCACGCCTATTAGCAGTATAAAAAACGTGTAGCGAATCGTTGAGAATAAAACCACTACCTGAATAGGCACCATGAGAATTAATATGACCATCAGGAATTAAAGCAACACCACAATCTTCCCAGCTAACTAAATCCTTTGATTTTACGTGGTACCAATGCTTTAAACCATGTACAGGCCCTAAAGGAAACCATTGATAGAACAAGTGATACTCACCATTAAAATAACAAAAACCATTTGGGTCATTCAATAAGCCACACGGTGGCTGGATATGGTATGTTAATCTAAAAGGTGCATGAGCGACTTTTGATTTTAATGTCTCTAATGAATACGCGCTGACTTCATGCAAAGAGGTATAACGTTTTTCCCTATCCCATTCGGATGTTTCAATAGAAAGTAAAGATGCTAGCATAGTTTCTTTGTCCATTACATAGCCTCTTTTTGAGCTTGTCTTTTGGCTAAAATAAATGTCATGCTAAAGGCAATAGTAAAAGCAATCGCCATGCCAATAATATAAGAAAAGAGTGATTTGGGTGCAATAGAGATGATCCCAGGTAAACCCGCTGCTCCTAAGGCGATTGCAAGTACATCTTGATAAGCAATAAAAGCAGAAGCAAAACCTGATCCTAAAATTGCCGCATAAAATGGATAACGTAGTTTAAGATTTACCCCAAACATAGCGGGTTCAGTTATGCCTAATAATGCAGAGAAACCTGAAGCTGAAGCAACACCTTTCATTTTTGCATCTTTGATAATAAAGAATGCTGCTAGAGCTGCTGCTCCTTGTGCAACGTTAGACATAGCTGCAATAGGGAAAATAAAGGAGCCACCAGTTTCCCCCATGTTAGCTAATAATTGCGTTTCAAGAGCAATAAAGCTATGGTGCATACCAGTAATGACAATTGGGGCATAGAAGAATCCAAATAAAAATCCTCCTAAAACACCTAAAGAATTGAATAACCACAAAATACCAAACATAATCCATTCACCTAATTCACGGGTTATTGGACCTAAAGCAATAAAAGTTAAAATTGAGGTAACTAGAATGGCAAATAAGGGCGTTAGCAGCATATCTAATGCAGCTGGAATAAATCGCCTGAAGCTTTTTTCAAAAAAAGCTAGTACATAGGAAGCTACTAAAACAGGCAATACTTGTCCTTGATACCCTAATTTTTCGATATGCATACCAAAGATATCCCAATAAGGTATGCTTGTGGCGCTATTAGCATCATAGGCATTCATTAAATCTGGGTGCACCATGATCATTCCTAGTGTGGCACCTAAAAATGGGTTGCCTCCAAATCGCTTAGTAGCAGAAAAACCAATTAACACAGGTAGAAACACAAAAGCAGCGTTCGAGAAAGTATTAATCATGCTAGCAAGATCATTAAGTGCTGGTGTCTTATCGATTAACGATTCTCCAACATAGAAAAGATCTTTGGCTGTTAATAGGTTATTGATTCCCATCAATAAGCCACCTGCTACAATTGCAGGAATGATTGGTACAAAAATATCGGAGAGCATTTTTACAAAACGTTGAATCAGATTAAGCTTTTCAGCGCTAGCTGCTTTAACATCCTGCGTTGACATCTCAGTTATTCCAAGTTGCTTGCTTAGTTCTGCGTAAACAAGATTAACAGTACCTGTTCCGATGATAACTTGATATTGCCCACCTGTGGAAAAAGTTGCTTTAACGATGTCCAAGCCATCAATTTTAGCTTGATCTAATATAGATTCGTCTTTGAGGACAAGTCTTAAACGTGTCGCACAATGTGATGCGGCTTCAATATTGTTAGAACCACCTAGGGCGGTTATTAACACTTGAGTAGACATTTGTATATTCATCAGGATGGCCTTATTAAGTAAAGAGTGAATAGATTAGAGTATATTAGAGTATAAAAGTACATTAAGTATTATCATAAATTGGCAATACTTAATGTTAATGGAACCGATTCCAATAATCTAGAGCTTCTATGATTTTAAGTCAACACTCTGATGCTTTTTTAAGTGGAAATCTGTAAAAATGTGATCGGAATCAAGTGTTAATCGGTTCTGATAGTGAGTCGCATCGATTCTTTTCAAACAATTGGCTGAGGATGAGGAATTAAACTGTTCAATACAAAGCTGTTTTACACTTGCATCTTCATTGAGCATAATTTGGTTCATGAGTTTTAATTTATACGCCGCTATTTGGCCAGCTTCATAAAAAGGCAATGAAATTGTTGTGATGGCAGGATGAAGCATCTCACTAAATTGGTATCCACCAAAGCCTGCCAGGCTTATCTCATCTGGGATGCTTATCCCAGCCTCAGCGAGCGCTTTAAATGCACCAAGTGCAATATTATCTGTTGCGCATAAAATTAATGAGTAAGTTTTTTTGTCAGCTAAGATTGATTTTGTTATTTGATAAGCATCATCCATGCTAAAAGAGCATAAATATCGGGTCAGATTAGCATGATTAGACTTAAAAACATCCAAATATCCCTGCCAGCGATTTTTTCCTACTGCTAAGTCAGATTCTGCAACTCCTATATAGGCAGCATTATCATGGCCAAGTGAAATACAGTATTTAGCTAAGGTTGAAGCTGCTTCGTAATCGGGGTAAGCAATAAAAGGGAGGGTAGGATGCGTTTGACCTACTATTAAAATAGGGATATTAGCAAGTTGTAACTGTTTTATGACTTTATTATGTTCAGAGGTAAACTTTGATGCTAACCAAACCACTCCTGCTAATTTTTGCTTACTTAAATTATCAAGTGCATTTATCTCTCTTTGTATTGATTGACTGGAATTGAGTACAAGCATTTGCATATCGAATTCAGAAAGAATGCTGTCCAATCCCATTAACGTACGTGAAACTGCATAAGAATCAATTCTTGGTATGACAACACCCACTAGTTTACTGTGCTTTGACTTTAAGTTTTGGGCTGATTGGTTTGGTAAAAAACCTGTTTTTTTGATAATTTGTTCAATCTTAAGCTTTGTTTTTTCGCTGACAGATCCTCCATTTAAAAATCGAGATACGGTACTCTTAGCGACACCGGCAAGATTAGCAATATCATTAATATTAAGAGGCTTATTCATTACTCATTATCCAAATTATCATCGGAAGCGAGAAAACCGCCACTTTGATGGCGCCATAATTGTGCATACATGCCATTTTGTTCTATAAGTTCGTTATGACTTCCTGATTCGATAATCTCACCTTTATCCATCACAATAAGTCTATCCATCGCGGCGATAGTGGACAGTCTATGTGCAATTGCTATGACTGTTTTCCCTTCCATTAGACGATACAAGCTTTCTTGAATAGCGATTTCAACCTCAGAGTCAAGGGCACTTGTAGCTTCATCAAGCAGTAAAATAGGGGCATCTTTTAGCATGACTCTCGCAATGGCAATTCGTTGCCTTTGTCCACCTGAGAGTTTGACGCCACGTTCACCAACATGAGCTTCATAACCCTTACGTCCTAAATGATCTGAAAGCTCAGTGATAAATTCATGAGCGTGTGCATTTTTTGCAGCTTCCATGATTTGATCTTCGGTAGCATCAGGGCGTCCATAAGTTAAATTATCTTTTACCGAACGATGCAGTAAAGATGTATCTTGTGTAACCATTCCAATGTTTTGCCGGAGGCTTGACTGCGAAACATCTGCTATTGATTGACCATCAATTAATATTGAACCACTATCGACATCATAAAATCTGAGTAAAAGATTTAATAAGGTTGATTTTCCTGCACCAGATCGACCAACTAAACCGATTTTTTCACCAGGTTTAATCTGTAGGTTTAACGATTTTATAACTTCTTTTTCACCACCATAACTAAACTCAACCTCTTTAAAAATGACTTCACCTTTTGAAACAATAAGAGAGTTCGCGTTAGGTTTATCTTTAATTTCAACTTGCCTAGATAAGATTTGTAACCCATCTTGGACCGTGCCAATATTCTCAAATAAGTTAGACATTTCCCACATTATCCATTGAGACATTCCATTTAGTCTTAGTGCTAATGCGATAGAAGCTGCAACTGCCCCAACACCCATAATACCTTGTGACCATAGAATGAGTCCCATGCTTGCTGTAGCAATTGTTAAAAAGGCGCATAATGCATAATCAAGCGTATAAAATCCTGTCACAAGACGCATTTGTGCATAAACAGATTGCATAAACTCTTTCATTGAATTTTTTGCAAAATCAGCTTCACGATTAGCATGTGAAAAAAGTTTTACAGTAGAAATATTCGTATAGGCGTCAGTAATTCTCCCAGACATTAAAGAACGTGCATCAGCTTGGCGTTTAGCCACTTTTCCAAGTCTAGGGACAAAATAGATATTGGCAGCTGCGTAAAAAAAGAGCCAAACTAAAAATGGAATTAGCATTAATAAACTAAAATTACCCACTACTAATAAAATAGTCACGAAATAGATCCCAACGAAAACTAAAATATCCATGAATATCATAGTGACATCACGAGCAGCTAAAGCAGTTTGTAGTACTTTTGTTGATATTCTGCCAGCGAATTCATTTTGGTAAAATCCCATGCTTTGATTAAGCATTTGCCGATGAAATAACCAACGCAAACGCATAGGATAATTACCCATCAAGGTTTGATGCTTAATTAAGCTTTGAACACCAACGAGCAGGGGGCTAATTAATAAAATGATTAATAAAAATAAAATCCTATGGCCTTCCTTAGCCCATAGATCTTCTGGTTTAGTTTCACTTAACCAGTCAATAACATTACCTAAGAAACTAAATAGTACTGCTTCAAAGATACCGACGGCAGCTGTAAAAAGAGACATAATGAAAATATATCGACGTATCCCACTGCTACAAGCCCAAATAAATGGGATAAGTTTAGTTGGATATCTTTTTGGTAAGTTATCAGGAAAGGGATTTATTTTTTGTTCAAACCAATTAAACACATTCACTCCTTAAAGTATATACTATAGTAATTAAGTTAGAGTATATCATTAGATTACTAAAGAGATTCAAATTAGATAAACTAAGGTGTCAATATTTTAGTTTTTATCAAAAGTGCGTAAAACTTTGCCCTTTGGGGCAGAAATGTAAGCACGGACTGCCTCGCAGTCCTATCGGTAATTAGTGAGGTGTACGCTGCTGTTCAATGTACTGACGTACCACAGCAATAGGTGCACCGCCACAACTGCCCGCAAAGTAACTTGGCGACCAGAGCTCGCCTCCCTACAGTTTTTGGCGAATGCTAGGATAATTTTTTTGACTGGTTCCAATCCCCTTGCTTTAGCAGGGGGAGGATGTCAAAGAATCAGTATTTGATATTGTTAAAACGGTAATTTTGATTTAGCGTGATGATAGCATCAAGATTCTTTAATTAAATCTGTAGAGATTATGCACGCTTTACTCATTTAGTACAGGTGCTCAAGTAGATATTATAACGGTTTTTGGGGCCAGCTTATGGTATAGTAGGCGGTATATAACTTACTTTAATTTATCTTACTGAACAGAATATTATGACTAAAAAAAACAGGTGTCTAGCACAGGTGATTGCATTTTTATCTCTTTTAATTTTGAGTGATGTGTCTTTTTCAGATGATAATAAAGCCCAATTGAATGCTCTAGAAACTGAAATAGATAAGCAAGAAAATAAATTGAAAAATCAAAAAATAGAAAAAGATAAGTTAAATTCGCTATTGCAAAAACAGAATCAAGAGATAAATGCATTAGAACTAGAATTAAAAGCGTTTAAAACTGACTTAGATGTAATTGATGACGAAATCAAATCAATTGAAACTCAAATTAGTAAGATTAATCAATCTATTATTGAACAAAAAGCTCTACTTCTCAAACAAATTGAAATGGCATTTATGCAAGGGCAAAGTAGTACAATGGAGATGCTTTTTTCAAGTGAAAACACGCAACGTAATGATAGAGTTGTCGGTTATATTGGATATTTGAATCGTGCACGCGAAAAAACTATTGAAATAATCCAAACACAAGAAATTGAGTTGCGTGAGAAACAAGATGATATTAAAGCTAAAAAATCTCAACAAGAGACTTTAATCAAAGAACAGAATGTAAAATTAGAAGCGCTAGAGGCTGTAAAATTAGCACATTCAAAAACAATATCACAAATTAAATCGCAAATGAGTAAAACAGAGGATGAATTAGTATCTTTAAGAGACGATCAGATTAACCTTCAATATAAAATTCAACAGGCTACGAGAGAGGCCGAAAGGCAAGCAGCGGCATTAGCAGCTGAATCATTGTCTAAATCCCAAACTAGTAATCCTTCTACTGGTAAAATGTTAAGTCAAAGTTCGAATAGTTCAGGAAAAACTTTACCAAAACCTGTTGATGGTGCAATTATTATCAATTATGGTGAGCAACTAGGAGGAGAGATCATGAGCAAAGGGTGGGTGATCTCTGCTGCATATGGTCAATCGGTTAAAGCTGTACAATCTGGAAAAGTACTGATAGCTGATTACTTACAAGGGTATGGTAATGTCATTGTGATTGATCATGGTGCTGGGTATATGAGTTTGTATGGTTATAATAGTGAAATGCTTGTTAAGCAAGGCGATGATATCTCAATAGGAAAGGTTATTAGTAAAGTTGGTCAAAGAGAAGGTGAATCAGATAGTGGGCTGTATTTTGAAATTAGAAAAGAAGGCGAAGCTGTCAATCCGATAACTTACTTGAATAATTAGTCAAAATTAACCTGGCTATGCTTCACCTATTAAATATAACCAGTGAAATTGATCCATATCAATTTATGTGCACCTAGATTGAGACTCATACTCAATATTAAGTTATACTGCGTCCATGTAAATTCATTGATGTTTCCCTGGTGTTGGCGCAATATTAGCGCACCCCAATCTAACGGTTGGGGTTATTTTTTTACCCATCAAGAATCTGTCTGATATGAATAGTTATTCATAGTCACATAAGTATTATCTAATCCTCTTTTCAATTTGTTTTCACAAACACTACTTTATTGTCTAAGCAAGATAAGTCTATAATCTGCATTTGTTTGTATTTCCATATATGTGACACCTTAAACTGACAAAAGTGAGTTTATTAGCTATAAATCGTGATCAAATTCACATTAATAAGAATATTTCCAATAAAAAATAGATAATCCTTTCTTTTACGGTTATTTTGGAATAAATTATTCATTATAAGTTGTAATATTAGAATTGTATATATTGCGAGTTCATTTTTTAGCCATATGGTTTAGCTTGAGACTTTAATTAAACCTGGCTCGTCTAAAAGGAGTTGATATGTCAAAGTTTACTGATTTTTTAGATAAGCAATTATCTATGAGGATGGCTGCTCTTTCTCAACAAAGGCATTTAATTGCTGTTCGAGATGGTGTTATTTCATCCTTACCTTTTATCATCATAGGAAGTTTATTTTTGATAATAGCGGTGCCTCCACTACCTGCAGAATGGGCGATTACCATGTGGGCAAAAGCTCATGCTGCACAAATTTTGATTCCATTTCGAGTAACAATGTTCATTATGACACTCTATATTACATTTGGAATTGGGTATAACTTAGCCAAAGGGTATCAGCTCGATCCTTTAGCTGGAGGACAAATTGCTATAGTAGCGTTATTGCTATCTATTGCACCGAATATATTAAAATTAGGCAATTCAATCATGGCTCCATTAATTGGCATTGATGATGGAACATTTATGGGATTAATGATGCCGGTTGGTGCTGAAAGTATGGAAGAGTTCCGTAAGGTATCTGAATTTTACTTGCCAATTTCTAATTTAGGTGGGCATGGTCTTTTCATGGGAATGATTGTTGCGATTGCCTCGGTTGAGATTATGCGCCTTTGTAAAAAGTACAACATTACAATTAAGATGCCTCCTCAAGTTCCACCGAGCGTTTCTCGTTCATTTGAAGCATTGATTCCGATTCTATTTGTTGTCATTATTATGGTTATGCTAACACTAGTTTTCGGTCTTGATCTTCATAAACTTGTTGAACACGCCGTTGCACCTATTGTTAAAGCAGGGGACAGTTTGTTTGGGGTTCTAATACCAGTATTTTTAATTACCTTTTTCTGGTCATTTGGTATTCATGGGGTTTCAGTAGTCGGATCACTAGCTCGACCTGTTTGGGAAGTGTACTTAGGTAATAATGCTTCAGCAATAGAACAAGGTCTTCCCGCTCCACATGTTGCGCCAGAAACATTCTTTCAATGGTTTGTTTGGATTGGGGGATCTGGTGCTACAGTTGGATTAGTTTTTGCAATGTTATTTTTAGCTCGTTCTACCTATCTGAAAACAATGGGGCGGACTTGTTTTATACCTTCTATTTTTAATATTAATGAACCTGTTATTTTTGGTACTCCTATCGTTTTAAATCGTTATCTCATCCCACCTTTTATCATTGTGCCGCTTATCTTGGCTGGTTTATCTTATTATGCAACTGTGCTTGGTTTCGTTAGACCAACCTATGCGCAAGTGCCTTGGACATTGCCAGCACCGATAGGCGCATATTTATCTACTGGGGGAGATTGGCGTGCAGTGGTGTTAGTTTTGATTAATATTGTTATTTCGTTCGTTATGTACCTTCCATTCTTTAAAGCTTATGATAAAAGCTTATACTTAGAAGAGAAAAATAGCTCAGCAACTGCTTAAATATTTAAAAATTAACTTTTTGTAACATTTTTAGTTGCTTTTTACGATGCCACAATTTGTGGCATTTTTTTTATCAGTAACCGGCCAAAAAATATTTAATTATTTGAATGATAATTCATTTAATTTATTTTAGATGTACTGAAAATATTGATTTCACATTACTGATAAGTGATAATAGATAAATAAACATTAATTTACGTTTAATCAATCTTTGTAATTCTTTGCGTAAAAGAGTAATCTATACCGCCTATTACCTATCAGCGGTTAAAGTAAGTGATTTAAATCATAAAGTGGCAATATTTATTTACAGTTAATTGAGTTAATAGCGATTTTTCGGGAATTTTTTGCATTATATATTGTATTAACAGGAGTGCTATTTAAAATGAGACAAGGTCCATTTAGTTCGGTCAAATCTAAGATATTAGTTGGTTTTTCACTTATTATCGCAATGATATTTGTAGTGGCAATTACCAGCATTTTAAGAGTAAATTCAATAGCTGATTCATTGTTATATGTTGATAGTTTTAATAGCGTAAAACAGCGCCATGCAATTAATTTCCGTGGAAGTGTCCATGATAGAGCTATTGCAGCAAGGGATATCATATTAGTTGAAACTTCAAGCGAAGTACCACAGGTAGTTGATACTATCAATAAGCTCGCAAAAGATTATGCAGATGCGCATGTTGCATTAAATAATTTGCTTAAGGAAAGAGCCGATGAAGTCCAGCCTATAGAACTTGAAATTTTAAAAAGAATTGATGATATCGAAAAGCAGACACTTCCTTTAATTGATGAAGTAATTAAACACCGACTTGATAAAAACTATGCTAGAGCCGAAATAGTAATGATGGAAAAGGCTAGGCCTTTATTTGTTGAATGGCTAAAAGTGATAAATGAATTTATTGATTTACAAGAAAAATCTAGCGTTGCTGAAACACAAAAAGCACTTGCAACAGCAGAAAGTTTCCAAGCAGCAATGTTATTGTTACTTGCTATTGCAACTGTCATAGGATTGAGTTCTGCGTTTATAGTTGCCAGAGTAATCACTCGTTCACTTGGTGACGAGCCTGGTCATGTTAGTAGTATTGCCAATGATATTGCATCTGGTAATCTTGCTATCAGTATCGATTCGAATTCAGCGGATCCTGATTCAGTTATTGTTGCGATTGCAAATATGCGTGATGGGCTGAGTAATATGATTTCTAATGTTAGAGATAGCTCTGAACATATTGAGCAAGCAGCTGACTTAATTGATAAATCAAATGTATCTTTATCTGTTAGGACAGATCAGCAAGCATCTTCTTTATCTCAGATTGCAGATTCAATGACGCACTTGACAAATATTGTACAACTCAATACTCAAAGTGCTCGCCAAGCTACGGAAAAAGCAGAATCTGCTTCATCAGTAGCAGTTAAAGGGGGCGCGGTTATCAGTGAGATGGTAACTACAATGGCTTCAATTAATGAGTCGTCTCGTAAAGTGGCCGATATTACAAGTGTCATTGATGGTATTGCGTTCCAAACTAATATTCTTGCATTAAATGCTGCAGTGGAAGCTGCGAGGGCAGGTGAGCATGGACGAGGGTTTGCTGTAGTTGCAACTGAAGTACGTAATCTTGCTCAGCGTTCAGCAACTGCTGCAAAAGAAATTGAAGGCTTAATTGCTGATTCTGTACAACGTGTTAATAGTGGTAATCAGCTTGCTGCTCAAGCAGGTACTTCAATAAGTGATATTGTTGATAGTGTTCATGAAGTGACACAGATTATTTCTCAAATTACTGCGTCTAGTGAAGAACAAAGCTCAGGTATACATCAAGTTGGGGCACTTATCCAGCAAATGGATGATATCACGCATCTTAATTTATCCATGGTAAGAGAGGCAAATGATGCAACTCATACGATGAAACAGCAAATTGTTGAATTAAGTAAGTTAGTTGCAGCTTTTAAAATGTTTGATAGTGAAGCTTACAAACGTAGCCATAATGCTCATGTACAGATTTCTACTACTGATATCACCTATAGTCCAAATGCTCGCATAGAAAGTAAAAAGAGTCATTCAAATACCAAGTCATTACCTAAAGTGACTACTAATAATTCGATTGATAATACCCCTATCGCGCGTAAAGAGCCAGCTAAGACAGCTACACCTAGCCATAGTGAGAAAGGTAGTAAACTAGATAAAGTTGGAACTGCAACTAGGCATGAAGCAGATACGAAGAAAGATGAATTAAAAAGACCTAAAGTCTATAATTTAGGTGGGCAAGAAGTCAAATCGCCAACTGGTGCACCTAACAAGAAACAAGAGAATATTGTGAGTGATCATGAAGATTGGGAAGAGTTTTAAATATCCGTTAATTATTCTCTTTTAACATAGCAATAAAAAGGCCTGCATAGCAGGCCTTTTTATTGCTTTAGTGAATGGTGTATATTAAATGCTATAGTACATCTCAAACTCAACGGGATGTGGAACCATTCTTAACCGTTCAACTTCTTTATTTTTAAGGGCAATATAGGCATCAAGCATATCCTTGCTAAACACTCCACCACGAGTTAAAAACTCATTATCAGTTGCAAGCGCATTGAGCGCTTCTTCAAGAGAAAATGCAACACTCGGAATCCCTTTTAATTCTTCTGGAGGTAAATCATAGAGATTTTTGTCCATAGCATCACCAGGGTGAATTTTGTTTGTAATGCCATCTAAACCAGCCATAAGAAGAGCAGAAAAGGCTAAATAAGGATTTGCAGCAGGGTCTGGGAATCGGACTTCAATTCGTCTCGCTTTGGGATTAGAAACCACAGGAATACGTATTGATGCTGAACGATTTCTTGCTGAGTAGGCTAATAAAACAGGAGCTTCATAACCAGGTACTAGTCTTTTATAAGAATTTGTACTTGGATTAGTTATGGCATTTAAAGCTTTAGCATGCTTGATAATCCCCCCAATGAAATAAATTGCAGTTTCAGATAACCCTCCATATTTATCACCACTAAAAAGGTTGACACCATTTTTTGCAAGTGACATATGGCAATGCATCCCAGAGCCGTTATCACCACAAATCGGCTTAGGCATAAACGTAGCAGTTTTATTGAACTGATAAGCAACATTCTGCACTACATATTTATAAATTTGGGTTTCATCTGCTTTAAGTGTGAGGGTGTTAAAACGTGTTGCAAGTTCATTTTGGCCAGTGGCGACTTCATGGTGATGCGCTTCGACGACTAACCCCATTTGTTCCATTACTAAACTCATTTCAGCCCTAATATCGTGAGAAGGATCAATAGGGGTTAATGGGGCATACCCGCCGTGAGGAGCTGGGCGGTGCGCTTTATTCCCACCTTCTATTTGTTTACCATTATTCCAATATCCTTCGTTATCATCAAGAAATACATGGCTACCTTGTGGACCACTACCGAATCTAACATCATCGAATAGGAAAAACTCTGGTTCAGGACCTACAAGGACTGTATCTGCAATGCCAGTTGAACGAAGATAAGCTTCCGCTCTTTTAGCGAGTGAGCGTGGACAGCGATTATAGCCTTGCAAGGTACCTGGTTCTACAACATCACAGCGGATAATGAGCATAGAAACTGCTGAGAATGGGTCTAAAACGGCACTTGAAGTATCAGGCATGAGTACCATGTCTGATTCTTGGATAGATTTCCAACCGGCTATGGAAGAGGCATCGAACATTTTTCCTTCTTCAAAAAAATCTTCATCAATTTGATGCGCAGGGACGGTCATGTGCTGATCTTGCCCTTTGGTGTCTGTAAAACGTAGATCAACAAATTTAACATCTTGTTCCTGCAACATAGTGATGATGTTGTCGCCAGTCATAAAAAAATACCTCTTTTATTGAGTGAAATAGGTGAGTGAAATCGTTAATAATCTGATATGAGATAGAATCAGCTATGTAATAATAAACAAAGAATGCGTTGATGGAAAGCATCGAATTTTTAGTTTACATTTTTTAGTAATTAATTTGCAGAAAAAAGTATCAAAAGAGAGTAATTTATCTCTAAAAAAACAATGGAAATACTATTTGGAAATTGGATATTTGAGTTTAAAAATGCCATATAATGATATTTAAGTGTAAAAAAAGGACTTTGCCTGAAAAAAATCATTTTTTAATTGTTTGAATTATAAAGGGTTTACAGGTTTTGACATATTCGTTAATTTCTTTTGTTTATTGATCTGTGAATTCCATGTAAAATATGTTGTTATTTTTATATAAACCCTGCTCAATTCTTAATCAAAAAAAATTGTTATAGGAAATGAGAGTTAACTGAGAGACTTAATTGTGATTGAAAAACTACGTAATATCGCCATCATCGCCCACGTTGATCATGGAAAAACCACTATCGTTGATAAATTATTAAAAAAATCAGGTACATTAGCTGCCGATAGACAAAATGATTCAACCGAGCGGGTCATGGACTCTAATGACTTAGAAAAAGAGCGCGGTATTACAATCTTAGCTAAGAATACAGCAATTAATTGGAATGGCTATCATATCAATATCGTTGATACTCCAGGACATGCTGATTTTGGTGGAGAAGTTGAACGCGTAATGTCAATGGTGGACTCTGTTTTATTGATTGTTGATGCAATGGATGGTCCAATGCCACAAACACGTTTTGTGACACAAAAAGCATTTGCCCATGGTTTAAAGCCAATTGTGGTTGTAAATAAAGTTGATAGACCAGGTGCGCGTCCTGACTGGGTTGTAGATCAAGTCTTTGATCTTTTCGATAATCTAGGCGCCACTGATGAGCAATTAGATTTCCCAATTATTTATGCATCTGCGTTATTAGGAATTGCAGGTAAAGATCATACTGATATGTCAGATAACTTAGATCCGTTATTTGAAGCAATCATCGAGCACGTTGAGCATCCACAAGTTGATTCAGATGGTGCCTTCCAGATGCAAATTTCTCAATTAGATTATAATAATTATGTTGGTGTTATTGGTATTGGCCGTATTAAACGTGGATCAGTTAAGCCGAACCAACAAGTGACTATTATTGATAGTGAAGGTAAAACACGTAATGGTAAAGTAGGCCAAGTGTTAACTCACATTGGTTTGCAGCGTGTTGAAGCTGAAATAGCTCATGCAGGTGATATTATTGCTATCACAGGATTAGGTGAATTAAATATTTCCGATACTATTTGCGCTGCAGGTGAAGTTGAAGCATTACCACCGTTAACGGTTGATGAACCAACCATTAGCATGTCATTTGGTGTGAATACTTCACCTTTCTGTGGTAAAGAAGGTAAATTTGTCACTTCACGTCAAATTCGTGATCGTCTACAAAAAGAATTAGTGCACAATGTTGCTCTACGAGTTGAAGACACAGAAGATCCAGATACGTTCTTAGTGTCAGGTCGTGGTGAGCTACATTTATCCGTCTTAATAGAAAATATGCGTCGTGAAGGCTTTGAATTAGCAGTATCGCGTCCTAAAGTTATTATCCGTGAAGAAAATGGCAAAAAAGAAGAACCATTTGAACAAGTAACAATTGATGTTGAAGAACAGCACCAAGGTTCTATCATGGAAGCGATGGGATACCGTAAAGGTGAGCTTAAGAATATGATTCCAGATGGTAAAGGTCGCGTACGTTTAGATTACGTGATTCCAAGCCGCGGGTTGATAGGATTTAGAACTGAATTTTTGACAATGACCTCAGGTACTGGGTTAATTTATTCGACGTTCAGTCATTATGACGACTTTAAAGGTGGAGAAATTGGTCAACGTCAAAACGGCGTGTTGATTTCTAATGGACAAGGTAAAGCACTAGCATTTGCATTATTTGGTTTACAGGAAAGAGGTCGTTTGTTCATTGGACATGGTGCAGAAGTTTATGAGGGTCAAGTTATTGGTATTCATACACGTTCAAATGATCTGACAGTTAACTGTTTAACGGGTAAGAAATTAACTAATATGCGTGCCTCTGGTACTGATGAAGCGATTGTACTTGTTCCACCAATCAAAATGTCATTAGAACAAGCTTTAGAATTTATCGACGATGATGAGTTAGTAGAAATTACTCCTCAATCAATCCGTATTCGCAAACGTCATTTAACTGAAAATGATCGTAAACGTGCGAGCCGCTCATCTAAAGACTAATTATTGAAAGTAATTAATAGTTTAAGAGACTGCAACTATTATTTAGTTGCAGTCTCTAAATTTAATAATTTTATTTTTCAATAGTTTATATCTTAAGATATAGTTTTAGGCTCGTTCTTGCTCTAAAATAAATCAAACTTTTCTTACTTTATTTTATTAAAATAAACCCTCTATTCAATGAAAAAAAATCAACAAAAAAGTAGCTAAAGAAATTCAACTTATTTTTAAAACTGCCGATCAAATTAATAATGTGATTTTTTAAAGTAAACATTTCATTAATAAATGTGTATAATAATTAAATTACACGGATAGTTTAATTTTATAGAATAAAAAGTAAGAGGTGTCTATGAATAGGTTATACAGTGTTGTTTGGAATCATTCGTTAAATTTATTTCAAGTAACTAGTGAACTAGTTCATAGCACTGTAACTAATAAGAAGTCTACAAATAAAAAAAAATCAACCTCATTTTTAACTAAAAAGTTAAGAATCACGTTATTATTTCAATCAATTATTATATCGACTTCTGCAAATGCTATTGATTTGGGACTAACCGCGAGTTTAGCTGATGTTATCGCTCAAATTAATGCAATAAATGCACAAATTGTAAATTTAAGTACTCAAATCACACAAACTAATACTAATTTAGTTACTACAAATAATAGCTTAACGACGCTAAGTACTACAGTAGGCGGGTTGTCTACTACAACTGCGAAATTAACGACAGATTTAGCTAATACTAATGCAAATATTACTACTACTAATACAAATCTAGGTAATTTAACAGGTACAGTGACAGGACTGAACAATACAGTTACTGGTTTAAATACTACAGTAGGTGGATTATCAACCACAACAGCTACACTAACAACAGATCTTGCATCAACAAACGCTAATTTAGCTTCAACCAATACTAATTTAACTAATTTGACGGGTACAGTAACTGGACTGAATAATATTGTAACGGGTTTAGATACTAGTGTGGGTGGACTATCAACAACCACTGCTACACTAGCAACAGATCTTGCAACAACAAACGCTAATTTAGCGACAACCAATACAAATTTAACTAATTTAACGGGTACAGTGACTGGACTAAATAATACTGTTACGGGCTTAAATACGACTGTAGATGGCTTATCAACAACAACTGCAACGTTAACCACAGATCTTGCGAACACTAATGCCAATGTAGCGACAACAAATACAAATTTAAGTAATTTAGCAGAAGCTATGACGAGTTTGTCTGGTGTAAATACAAGTTTAATTACTGATCTAACGAGCATTCAAGATAATTTAGCAATAATAAATACAAATGTTACAGGTTTGACAGATACAGTCAATGATCTGTCAAATTTGACAACAACATTAAATACAAATCTTCAACTGACAGATGCCACTTTAGCAACAACAAATAACGAATTAGTGACAGTCAAGACTGATTTAAGTGGCTTAACAGGTACCGTGAATGGACTAAATACTTCTTTTAACACAATTGATTCAAGCATCACAGGAATTAATGGTAATTTATCTGGTTTAACGTTAAGAACTAATGCATTAGAAGAGAGTATTTCGACTACTGATGAATCACTCGCCTCGATTTTAGCGACAATGAATGATTTAAATAATGTGACGGGAGATTACAGTAGTTTAGTTTCGGCTATAGCTGGAATTAATTTAACGACAACACAACTAAGTAATGATATTGCAGCGACTAATTCAGGCGTATCATTATTATCCGATAATGTAAGTGCTATCAGTGCTAATGTTGCTGTATTAGATACTGCTAATGTTAATTTAAGTGCAGGATTAGTTCAAGCAAATGCAAATATCGTAGACACAAATCTTAGGGTCGATAATTTAGTAACGGAAGTAGGTTCTGTATCACAAGATTTATTAGGTATAACACCCGCCTTAGATGTTATAAACACAAGTATTGTGATAGACCCAATTAATAGTTCAATTGCTATTGGCATTGGTGATGGTATAACAGGACCTATCGCGACCGCTACAGGAGAGAGTTCATTAGCGATTGGTGGTAATGCACAGGCACTTGGCACAGGTGCTACTGCAATTGGAACTGGGGCTATAGCTGCTGCTGTGAATACGTTAGCGTTGGGTGAAGGTGCTAATGCCCAAGGTGATTTTTCAACTGCAATAGGGACACGTTCAGAAGCATCCACTATGTTTTCGATTGCAATAGGTGAGGAAAGCAAGGCATTGGGAGAGGCAACTATTGCCTTAGGTTTAATGGCGAAAGCTAATGGTAATAATTCATTAGTTTTAGGAAATAATACACTAACGACATTAGAAGCTGTAAATTCTGTTGCAATTGGTGCAGGTTCAGTTGCTGATCGTCAAAATGTGATTTCATTTGGTGCAGGAACAAACGCTGCGTCACTAGCATTAGGTTTACCTGCAACTAGAATTTTAGCGAATGTGTCAGCAGGAACTCAGTTGACAGATGCAGTCAATGTACAGCAATTGCTTGAATATCAGACACATTATTTTAGTGTTAATCCTGTACCAGAAAAAGATCCTGCATTAATTCAATGTGGATTTCTCTCAGGACCTGATACAGATAATTATTGTAATACTGGTGCCACTGGTGATAATGCTACAGCAATTGGTATTAGTAGTACTGCATATGGACAAGACGCTTTAGCTATAGGTAATAGTTCAAGCGCATTTGGTGTGGCAAGTTTAGGAGTAGGTTTAAATAGTAAGGCGGAAGGAAATAATTCCGTTGCATTCGGTAATCAAGCACAGTCTTCAGGCGAAAATAGTATTGCAGTGGGTTATCAATCGAAAGCTCTTGGTGAGTATGCTGTTACACTAGGTGCGAATGCTACTATTGATAGCACTTCACAAAACTCAATCGCAATAGGTTTGAATGCACGAGCTAATCAAGGTTCAACTTCTGCAGTTGCAATTGGTAATGCAGCAACAGTAGAAAATGGGGTTGTAAATGGTGTTGCACTAGGTTCAGGTTCAATAAGTACAGAAAATAATACAGTTTCATTTGGAAATGCAAATTTAAAACGCAGAATTATGTGGGTTGATAATGGCATTGAAAATTTTGATGCCGTTAATGTCTTACAGCTTTATGGTAGTAAAGATAATGCAATTTTAATGCAAAATAAGAATGTTAATTTATTCACTTTAGATCAAAGAGTGACTAGTTTGGAAGGTGGCAGTGGCGGATCCGGCGGTGGTACAGGTGGTGGAGCAGGGAGTAGCCCATTTTTTATAGCGAATACAAATAGTTCAAATGCAACTGCAACCGGGGCAAATAGTGTTGCAGCCGGTGGGGGTGCTTCTGCTAGTGGTAATAATGCAGTTGCTTTAGGTGAAGGTAGTGTAGCGAATCGAGATAATTCTGTTTCTATTGGTTCAGTAGGTAATGAACGACAAATTACTAATGTTGCCGCAGGTACTAATGCAACAGATGCCGTCAATAAAGGGCAGCTTGACACTTCTATCGGTAATATAAAGAACGAATTTATTACAAGCTTACAAGACTGTAAAACAAGTGGTGATTGTAATGTGACTATTACCCAAGATAACCCATATGTTAAGGTAACTCCAAAATCAGGTTCACAAGATGCAAAAGCTATTGGAAGTGGATCGGTTTCGTTAGGTGGAAATTCTGAAGCATTAGCAGAGGGTTCGATTGCAATAGGTGAAGGTTCAAAAGTTGCTAATAATGCAACAAATTCGGTTGCTATTGGACAAAATTCTGTTGCTGATCGTGCTAATACTTTTTCTGTTGGATCAAAAGGTAATGAAAGAATCATTGCGAATGTTGCTCGTGGTGTAGATAAATATGATGCCGTTAATTTAGAGCAATTTAATGAAGGCATTAATAATTTAAAATTTGACACCGATTCAAAATTGAATGATTTAAGAAATGATCTTGAAAATAAAACAGATAAATTAGCTGCTGGAATTGCAAGTTCAATGGCAATGTCTGGAATTCCTCAAGCATTTGCTCCTGGAACTGGCTCATTTGGTATGGGTGTTGCTGGTTATGATGATAAAGGCGCAGTCGCTTTTGGAATATCAACGATTACAACTGATGGACATTGGAGTACTAAAATACAAGGTAGTACTAATACAGAAGGTGAATTCGGTGGTTCATTTGGTGTCGGTTATCATTGGTAAATACCTTAAGTGAGTTTATCATTTAAGTTTCGTTTAACGAATATATTTTTATAATAAATAAAAGGGCAAAAAATGAAAAAGAAACTGAGTTTTATTTTTACAATCTTAATGGGTATTTATTTGGCAACAAATGTATTCTCAGTTAATGCAGCATTAACACCAACATCAACTATATCTTATCCAACATACACATTAATAACTGATTCTATTTTTTCATTAGTACCTAATGTTGGTAAAAAACGTGATGATAGTATGATGCAGTTATTGTGTCAGATTGCACGAGATGAAATTACGAAAGAATCAGCCAACAAGATTTTGACTGATAAAGGGTTTGATATTGAATTAATACCAGAAACAGGACATAACGTTTCACTTTGGATTAATAATGATAAAGCAGGCCAAAAAGCAGCATGCGCAGCCTATATTGCGACTTCATTATATCTTCCTCAAGATAATAAAGAGTTTTTAGTCAAACCTGATGACCCTAAATCAACCGATATTAATAAAGAGAAGTTCGCTGAAGTGATGAGAGTTAGATTTTCTATCGCGGATGCTAATGCAGAAATTTTTAGTCTGATTGCTAATAATTTAGATAAAAACCTGACAATTGAGGAATACCAAGCGCAAATTTCAAAGATGTTCACTGATCTAGCTCCTTTATTTTTGGATAGAATTAAAACTTTATATAGTGCTAAAGCTGGGGCTATGACATTAGTTGAAATTAACGGGGACGATTATCTAGTGATTGATGGTGAAGGCAGAAAATTAACCTTTAAACAAGGGCAAGTCGACTATTCAGTTCACGGGGTGAATTGGTTAGGGAATGGTAAGATTCTAGGTAAAGAATCTTTTGTGGATGTTTATTATTTTAGCCAAGACAATGCACCATCTGAACCTATTGCTACAGAAGAAGTAGAAGAAAAACCGGCTCCGAAAAAAGGCAAAAAATAATTTTTCTAATCTATTCGAATCATTATCACTAAGCTTGAACTATTTTTTGAATGAGTTTTAAGCTTAGTGCATCATATGGCTATGTGTATTGCATCTTAATTATTGAGTATTGCTGTCTAGATAGTTGCTTAGAGACTTCTTAATTGAACAATCATCATAGTATTGATTCATTAATGTTTTTGAATCTTACTATTGCTCTTCTATCTTTTTTAGTCGGTTTTTCATGTGAGTGGATAGGCGGGTTGAGTTTTCTCTGCTCTGACATTTTTTGCCTGCGCAAAATACTCTGTTCAGTCTCTTCATAAAAAGTAATTGCAACAGCTGCGGGCCCTCTATTTTCACTTATTAGTTTGACAATAATCTCTTTTTCATCAAGACCCTGTCTTAGTTTAATATTAGCATCTAGTTCTACTAATCTACTGGGTTTGGCTCTGTAACCATTATAATGGACTTTACCACCTTCAATCATTTCTCTAGCGATTGCCCTAGTCTTATAAAAACGCGCAGCCCATAACCATTTATCTAAGCGTACCGACATAATATATCCTTATGCTTATGTAAAATATAAAAAGCTAATACTATGACAACCTATAAGGCTAATAGATGATGAGGTTTGAATATATTTCAGTGCTCCATTCATCTATATATGCCTGGTAAATCAAAATAATTCTTCAGTCTGACCACTTTCTTCATTAATGATTTCAGTGCCCACTTCTTCAACATAGTAGGTTTTAGGTTCGGTTCCTTTTATGAAATATTCACTTCTAGATGAGCCACCGTTACTTAACTGGCCAGTGTATTTATCAATTTTTACACTGATAATGCCAGGAGGTGGTGAGATTTTTTGTTCTTCAATCCCCTCTAATGCAACTTTCATATAGTTATTCCAAGCAGGTTGAGCAGTTTTCGCGCCAGCTTCCCCGCCAGATATTTGACTTGGATCGCCAGGCCAGGCAGTACCGCGACCAAGTGCTCTTCTATTATCATCAAATCCAACCCAAACAGAGGTGACGACATTTGCACCATACCCTGAGAACCAAGCATCTTTGGAGCTATTAGTTGTTCCAGTTTTACCACCGATATCTTTTCTTGGCGCAAGCACTTTACCTGCTCGCCAACCCGTACCATTCCAACCTGGTTCCCCAAAGACATTACTATTAAGTACATCTCGCATTAAAAATGCAAGTTGACCACTGATGACCCTTGGTGCGTAACCACCAGATTGATTTTCACTACTGATAAATTCAATTTCT
This sequence comes from Thorsellia anophelis DSM 18579, assembly GCF_900111395.1. GTDB lineage: Bacteria > Pseudomonadota > Gammaproteobacteria > Enterobacterales > Thorselliaceae > Thorsellia > Thorsellia anophelis. Next base: position 143,763 of record NZ_FOHV01000002.1, read on the forward strand.
TCTTCCGTTAAAGGTCTGCCTTGGCTATCTGTTCTAGTTGATTCAGAGGCATTTTCGACATTGTCTAAAGACAATGCAGCAAGTTGCTCAGATTGACCGTAAATAACAGGAATGTTACAGTTCATACAAGCAACTTTAGGCTTCGCTTCAAATACAATATCCCCGTCATAATCAAGTACGCGGGTAATAAAATATGGCTCTATTAAAAAACCACCATTAGCAAACACGGCGTAGCCTCGAGCAACTTGCATTGGAGTAAATGATGGGCTACCAAGTGACATGGCTTCAGTCCTATCGATATTAGCTGCAGGGAAGCCAAATCTCTCTAGGAAATCTGCCGCTGCATCGACTCCGATTGCGCGAACCGCTCTGACCATGACTACATTTTTAGATTGACCTAATGCCTGTCTTAAGCGGATAGGACCATCATAAGTCGCAGGCGAGTTCTTTGGTGACCAGCTTTTTGCAGAGCCGCTATTCCAGCTTGTAATAGGCGCATCATTAAAAACGGTTGAAAGGGTCAATCCTTTATCCATGACTGCAGCATAGAAAAAAGGTTTAATATTAGAACCAATTTGCCTTAGAGCTTGGGTTGCCCTGTTGAATTTACTCTGATTAAAATCAAAACCACCTACTAGCGCCTGTATTTCTCCTGTATTACTATCTAAAGATACAAGTGCTGAGTTAACTGCAGGCTCTTGAGTTAACCAAAGCTCGTGATTGTAATATCTCACCCATATTTGTTCGCCAACATGAATGACATCTCCAATTTTACGAGGAGCAGGGCTTTGTGAGTTATCATTAATGAATTTTCGAGCCCATTTTACGCCTTTAAACTTGAGTGTTTGTGTTGTGCCGTCACTTAACAATAATGTCGCTTGATTTTCTTTGTTGCTGACTTCTAAGACTGCTGCAGGAATAAAATCAGCTAATCTGACAGTCGTTTTGAGTGCTTTTATTACCTCATTTTGATCAAAACTAGTAGAGTTTGCATCCCACAGGGTTGCAACCGGCCCACGATAACCATGGCGCATATCATAAGACAAGACATTATCTCTAAGTGATTGTTCAGCTGCAAGTTGCAAGCGTTTTGTGATTGTTGTATAAACTTTAAATCCACCTGTATAAGCTTCTTCGCCATAACGACGATACATCTCTTGGCGAGCAGCTTCTGTTATATAAGGCGAAGAAAATGCAATATCTGCTTGATGATATTTTGCGACGATTGGCTCTGCCCTTGCTTGTTGAAATTCAGTTTCAGTAATAAACCCTTCTTCAAGCATTCTACGTAAAACAATATTGCGTCTATCTGTAGCACGCTCAATTGAATTAATAGGGTTATAATCTGATGGTGCTTTAGGTAGACCAGCAAGCATTGCCATTTCACTTAATGTTAACTGGTCGAGTGATTTACCAAAATAGGTATAGGCAGCAGCGCCAATGCCATAAGAACGTTGCCCCATAAAAATAGTATTTAAATAAAGTGCTAAAATTTCTTCTTTGCTCAGAAATTTTTCGATATCAAAAGCTAAAAACACTTCTTTTACTTTACGTTCTAATGAACGTTCATTACCTATATCCGTGATATTTCTGGCTAATTGCTGCGTGATAGTACTCGCACCTTGTGATGTATTTCCAGAGCTTGCTGCTACAAAAACAGCCCGAAGAATACCTTTGGGGTCGATTCCACTATGTTCAAAATAGCGGGTATCTTCAATTGCTAAAAATGCATCAATTAATTGCTTTGGTACTTCATTTAATTGAACTGGGATACGGCGTTTTTCACCGAACTCAGCCATTAGCTCTCCATCAGCGCTATAAACACGCATCGGTTGTTGCAATTTGACATCCCTAAGTGCTTCTACCGAAGGCAACTGAGGTCTGATATAGTTATATAAACCAGCAAAAGCAACAATTCCTAAGGCAAAGGCTAGAACAAATAAGAACATGAATATTTTTATAAAACGCACTCAAATACCCTCAAACAAAATTTGATAAATTAGATTAATGCATAGTATAGATCAAGGCACTTAAAAATATCTTCAAATTTACGATAAAAGAGAAATAAATCCTTTAAGTTTTCATGATTTTGCCGATGTTGATGCTGTAACTGAAAATTATCATCATTTTTTATTTAATTAGTCGCTAGAAAGACAATATTTGAAGGATAGTTAAGTAGTAATTTTTTAAAATTCACGTATAATTTAAGCATTATGGCAAAGAAAAAAATACAAAAACCAGGTTCAAATACCATCGCACTTAACAGAAGTGTGCGTCATGACTTTTTTATTGAAGAAGAGTTTGAGGCTGGCTTGTCTCTTTTAGGTTGGGAAGTGAAATCCTTAAGAGCGGGCAAAGCAAATATCAGTGATAGTTATGTTGTCTTTAATAAAGGTGAAGCCTTTTTATTTGGTGCAACAATACAACCGCTTTTAGCTGCCTCAACGCATACAGTATGCGATCCCTTAAGAACAAGGAAACTACTATTAAACCAAAAGGAAATTGAGAAAATTTTTGGTAAAATTAGTCGAGATGGTTATACGGCTGTCGCAATCTCGTTATATTGGAAAAATGCTTGGGCTAAAGTCAAAATAGGTATTGCCAAAGGGAAAAAATCCCATGACAAGCGTGAAGATGTTAAAGATCGCGAATGGAAAATTGATAAAGAACGTATCATGAAAAATGCAGGGCGTAATGGCTAATATTAATTTAAATATTAGCCTTGCAAAGCATTGATGTGTGTTTTTCTATTAAAAATAAATCATTTTAAACTAAATATTAAACGGAGGATGTTATGAGTCAAACAACATGTATTAGTCATAAAGTTAATAGAGTAGGGCAAGATAGCTAAGTTATAACGTGTATTTTCTTTACAGCAGCTTTTCATCCTAATTTGTTCCCTCACTTTTTTAAACTTTCTTCAATACGCTTATTTGTATTGCCAATATTTTGGTAAAGCGATCTATTATCTAATCATATTTAAATGTTTAGCTAAATACATTGGTTTAGAACAAAATGAATTTGAACGCTATTGGAATAGACAATTAATAAGTATCGTAGAAGAAAACCATTTTTAAAATTCTATTAACTTTCACCTTAAATAAGTCCTAAGTAGGTTGCTTAAGACTAAATTAGTTTTAATTTAAGCGTTGCTTTAAAAATAAGAAGTTTTTAAGTTAACGATTGAAAGGAATGAAATTTTGAATACATATTTAAGTGGTGCTGTACGTGCCATTCAATCAAATGTTGCAATTATTGCGAATCAATCCACCTGGATAGATGAGACTTCAGTTGATCAATTAGTTCAGTGTGCAAGTTTACCGAATATGCAAAAAGTAATAGGCATGCCTGATTTGCATCCAGGTAGAACGTATCCAATAGGAGCTGCATTTTTAACGCATGATTATGTTTATCCAGCTTTGATAGGTAATGATATTGGGTGTGGAATGGGTATTTGGCAGACAGACATACTCACCCACAAATTTAAACTCTCTAAAGCATTAAATCACTTATCTAATTTGGAATCGGCACTCTCTGAAACAGATATATTAGAGTACTGTACAACAGATGATATCTCTAATCAGTTATTTCAATTGCTTAAAAGCCAAAATATTACTTATTATGGACTAGGTACAATTGGTCGTGGTAATCATTTTGTTGAAATCCAAAAGATTGAGACAGTTTATCGTGAAGATTTAATGAATCATTATGGACTTTCAAAACAGAACATCCAGTTATTAGTCCATAGCGGTTCTCGGGGGGTAGGTGATGCAATTTTAAATACTCATTTAGCGAAATATGGATATAACGGTATGCCATGTGAGAGTGAGGATGCATTATCTTATTTAAAACAGCATGATAATGCCTTAATATTTGCAACTCTTAATCGTCGGTTGATAGCAAATAGATTTGCATCACGTCTTAGGGCTCACATTTCACCAATTTTGGATTTATGCCATAATTTTGTTGAATACAATCAATCAAATCAAGGGTATATTCATAGGAAAGGAGCATCACCAAGTGATAAAGACATCGCAGTCATCCCAGGTTCAAGAGGCGATTTTAGTTATATCGTTAGAACTAATGAAAACAATCATTTATTAAACTCCATTGCACATGGTGCGGGGCGAAAATGGCGACGCAGCCATTGTAGGGCAAATTTGAGAAACTTATATCAATTTGACGAGTTGTTTAAAACAAAACTAGGTAGCCATGTTATTTGTCATGATAGGAATTTAATGTATGAAGAGGCACCGGAGGCTTATAAAGCGGTTATCCCTATTATTGACTCATTAGTCGAAGCAGGATTGATAGAGGTAATAGCAAAACTCAAACCTCTTATTACATTTAAAACCAACGGGGAGTGCTGCTAATATGTTGATTATACAATTGTCGAGTGCAAATGGGCCGTTAGAGTGCCAGCTCGCTGTAGAAAAATGTCTATCATTTTTCATAAAAGAGGCTAATAGTCATTCAGTGAATGTAGATATCCTAGAGAATAATCCAGGAACTATTGGTATTAAATCTATTTTACTTGGGCTAGAAGGGCAGAATTCGTTAGAATTCGCCAAGAAATGGGATGGAACTCATCAATGGCAATCACAAAGTAGTATAAGACCACATCATAGACGTAAAAATTGGTTATTTGGTGGTAGAGTTTTTAGTCAAATAGCTGAAGCTAATGAAATTGCATCAATTGAACCAAAGTTTTTGTCAATCACAACTTGCCGTGCATCTGGAGCAGGAGGGCAACATGTAAATAAAACTGATTCAGCGGTTCAGATAACGCATTTGCCTACAGGAATCAGAGTCAGAGTGCAGAGTTATAGAAGTCAGCATCAAAATAAGCAATGTGCGCTAGCGTTGTTGAGTGCTAAATTAAAGCTTAATGCTCAAGCAGACAATCAGGCAGGAGTATTTCAGCAGAGGATGCATCATCATCAAATACGTCCTAATGCGCCTATCCGTTATTTTATCGGAAATTCGTTTCAAGAGGTTTTCCCTTAAATTAGGCATGAAAATGTATAATTAAGTAATCGTTATTTGCATTAATCTAATAATGGTGTAGTATATGTCAATACTTTGGGGCAGATTTTGGATTCGACAGGATTCGCGAAACCCAAGGTGCATGCCGAGGGGCGGTTGGCCTCGTAAAAAGCCGCAAAAAAATAGTCGCAAACGACGAAAACTACGCTTTAGCAGCTTAATAACCTGCGTAAAGCCTTCTCTCCCTAGCCTCCGCTCTTAGGACGGGGATAAAGAGGAGTCATCCTAAAAGAGATCGCGTGGATGCTTTGCTTGGAGCTGAAACGTTAAACTTAATCAAGCTAGTCTGTTAATGGCGTGTCTATCCGCAGTTAGCAGGCGAATTTAAAGATTAGACTAAGCATGTAGTACCGACGGTGTAGGAGTTCTGGACGGGGGTTCAAATCCCCCCTGCTCCACCAATACATTAAAAGTTAAATATAAAAAACCCTTTTAGCATAAAGCTTTGAGGGTTTTTTTATGTCTGCTTTAATACATTAGCTATCATTATATATTCTTAAATCTGCAATATATCGAGTAATACAGCAGTAAATTATTATATAATGCTTATTAACTTGTAATTTTGGGGGATATTATACTAGAGCGTTTTGTGAATTAGGTGATGCTAGTATACTCCTAATCTAATGATTTCGTTCAAACTGCTTCTTTAAACTTTTTAGTAAATTTACTCATATATATATTCTTATTTCGATGAGCTATGATTAGATAATTCGTGCGATTTAGAGGCGACATTGCTATGAATCTAAATTGTTTTAGTAATAGGTATATTAAGCAATTGAAAAAATAGTTTCAAAAAAACTGTAGTCTATTTTACAGTCTTTCCCATCTTTTAGTTACAGAAATATTATCTTTGTATTGCGTTTAAAATCTGATAAGTGACTTTGATAACAATTTGGTTTATATTGTTAATCACTTGGTTATGTAAAGGAAAACTCATTTATGTTATTGGACATCATGTCAGTTCTTGTTGGTTTGATTTTGCTTATATTGAGTGCAGATAAATTTGTGGAAGGTAGTTCTGCTGTTGCTAAAATTTTGGGGGTATCTCCTTTAATCATTGGGATGGTCATTGTTGGTTTCGGCACTTCTATGCCAGAAATGGTTGTCTCTACGTTTGCAGCTATCGATCAAAGTTCAGGTATTGCACTTGGTAATGCTTATGGCTCGAATATATTAAATTTAGGTCTTATTCTTGCCTTAACACTTTTAATTAGACCAATTAAAGTTACTCAGTCGATTGTACGAACCGAGCTACCTTTACTTTTAACTGCTACCACCGTTACCTTAATATTACTTTATGATTTGAAACTGCGCCGTACTGATGCTCTTATCATGTTATTCGTTTTCATTTTAATTTTTGGGGTAATGATTTATTTAAGCCTACAGGAAAGAACTCAAGTTAATCTTCTTAAAGATTCTTGTTTAACAACTGAAACTAATAGCCAATTCTCTTTAAAGCTAGCATTTTTTTATTTAATTGCAGGCTTAGTGCTTTTAATATTAAGTTCTAAGCTATTAGTGTGGGGTGCAGTTGGAATTGCAACATATTTTGAGATAAATGATGTCATAATTGGATTAACTATTGTTGCAATTGGGACATCACTTCCTGAGTTAGCTACATCTATTACAGCCGCTAGAAAAGGGGAGAATGAGTTGGTACTTGGTAATATCATTGGCTCAAATCTCATGAATACCTTATTAGTTGTCGGAATTGCAGGGCTTATCCATCCATTTAGTTTTGCAAAAGAAATCTTCAGTCGAGATATCTTTGTGATGACAATACTCACCGTTTTGCTTGTTATATTTAGTTATTTTGCTATGAAAAAGGATGGTGTGCTTTCTAAGTTGCTAGGATCGATTTTGCTTTGTTTATATCTTGGTTATACGTTTTGGCTGATTTTATCGATATGAAACAAAGTAAAATTATGAGTTTATAAAGGTATGTGTATTCAACTTATTTTGCAGGAAGTTGTGGTGGCGCTCAAATATCTATTATTAAGCAATATATAGAATAAAAAAAGAATACCACAAGAATAACGGCTATGTCGTTATGCCTAAAGAATGAGGTTTTTAGATAAGATGAATAAAAAAGCCACCTTTCGGTGGCTTCTAAATAGTTAATCATAGTAATTAACTAAACGATCTTCATTACTCAGCAGTAACTGTAGCAAGACCAGATACTTGGATTTCTACACGGCGGTCAGGAGCTAAACACTCAATTAAAGCAGCACGCGGTGATACGTTATCACATTGTGTGCCAGTAACAGGGTTGTTAGCACCCATGCCACGAGCTTCGATTAAGTTAGCAGGTACACCGATTTGTGTTAAGTAATTAACAACTGTTTGCGCACGACGCTCAGATAATGCTTGGTTAGCTTGAGCTGAACCAATACGATCTGTGAAGCCGATAACAACTGCTTTACCTTCGTCTGGATCAATACGTTTTAATTCATTGAATAGTTGATCTAATGCAGTGCGACCTTCAGCTTTGAGCTCAGCTTTACCGAATGCAAATAAAACATCTGAACGTAAGTTAAATGTTTTAGTTTCTAATTTAGGCGCAGCAGGAGCAGCTACTGGAGCAGGTGCCACTTGACCTTGACCAAAACGGTAAGATAGACCAACACTTAATAAACCATTGTCTGGTTTAAGATACGTATCGCTGCGTTTACCCATGTTTGGAACATATTGGTAATCTAAGCGTGTTGCGATTGATGGCGTAATTGCATACTCAACACCGCCTGCGAATACTGGTGAAACACCATTTGATGTATTTCTACCTAGTGAATCTTTATAAAATCCATTTGCTTCATAAACTTTTGCAGAGGCTCTCCAGCCGTATACACCTAAACGAGTATAAAGGTCTAAGTCATTGACAACTTCATAAGAGAATTTACCTGTTGCATAAAGACCTTGAGCAGTATATTTACCATCTACTAATGTATTTCCACTAGCACCATTTACCGATACTTTTGATCTGCCTAGCCAGTCATAACCAACTTCTAGACCAATATTTGGGGTAAATTGATATCCTGCAAAACCACCTGCAGCAAAACGGTTACGGCTAAAGTCATAACGATCACCTTGCTGTAAATTTTCTAAATCACTATCAAAATAATGTGACCAACCTGCTTTAGCACCTACATATGGTGTATTTACATCTGGCGCTGCGAATGAAGCTGCAGAAACGCCTGCTAAAAGAATACCTACTGTTAAATGAGATAATTTCATTTTTACTTCCTCTGTTTAAATTTATATATTATTTTAAAACCCTTAATCTGCCTTAAACGAATATATTATAGTTTGCTCTATACAAAGATTAAAGCAGTTTTTAATTACTTTTCAATGCAAGTTTAATAAAGCCTTTGGTTTTTAATTAATTTTAATTAAGTTCAATTAGTTGCGTAAGTTTTGCTTGTAAAATTATTTACAAAATCATACAAAATATTTTCTTGCATTATAAAAAATACGCATCCATGGGCTATCTTCTGACCAATCATTCGGATGCCAACTATTGGTGACTGCTCTAAAGACTCTCTCAGGATGCGGCATCATAACTGTTGCACGCCCATCTTCACTTGTTACCGCAGTAATGCCTATTTCAGAACCATTCGGATTAGCTGGATAACGTTCAGTTATCTCACCAAAGTTGTCAACAAATTGCATCACAATTTGTTTATTGGCTTGCAATGTACTTAGCGAATTTGGATTACGCCATTCTATTTGCCCTTCTCCATGAGATACCGCAATTGGCATCATTGAGCTATTCATATCCTTAAAGAGTACAGAGCTTGTTTCTGCAATTTTAACTAAGCTGAATCGAGCTTCAAATCGCTCTGAGCGGTTACGAATAAATCTAGGCCAGTTATGCGCACCTGGAATAATTTCAAATAGATTGGACATCATTTGGCAGCCATTACATACCCCTAGTGATAGAGTATTGGGATTGGCAAAAAATTGACTAAAACTTTCTCTTAATCCTGCGTTAAATAGAATCGTTTTTGCCCAGCCTTCGCCTGCACCTAATACGTCACCATAAGAGAATCCACCACAAGCGACTAAGGCATTAAAATCAGATAGAGTTTGGCGTTTTGCTAGCAGATCGCTCATATGAACATCAGTTGCTTCAAATCCAGCGCGAGTAAAGGCCGCAGCCATCTCTACATGCGAGTTAACACCTTGTTCTCTTAGTATCGCAACTTTAGGCTTTACTCCTAAATTGATCATCGTTTGGGCTGGGTTTTCATTTAAATCAAAGCTCAATTTGACATTTAAACCCGGATCGTTTGCTTTTCCTTTTGCATCATGCTCGCTATCAGCACACTCAGGATTGTCACGAAGTTTCTGCATTTGCCAAGTGGTCTCAGCCCACCAGAGACGTAATTGTGTGCGTGTTGATTGATAAATTACTGACTTATTATGATTTAGGATGATTTCATCTTTTGGTGTAATCGAACCAATTTCATGTAGGCAATCATCTAAGCTAAGATTTTTGGCAAGCGCCTTGACTTGAGCTATATTAGAGTTGCTTATTTGAATAACTGCACCTAATTCTTCTGAAAAGAGTGCGCGGATTGGGTCGGTATCTAACGTATCTAGATTAATATTAAGACCAGTATGTCCTGCAAAAGCCATCTCTACAAGCGTTACGAATAACCCACCATCACTTCTATCATGATAAGCAAGTAATGTCTCATCTGCGACTAATTGCTGAATGAAGTCATAAAAGGCTTTGAGTTTTTCGGCACTATTTACGTCAGCGGGCTTATCTCCAAGTTCGTTATATACTTGGCTTAGTGCGCTTGCACCTAATCTATTTTTACCTTCACCCAGATCAATCAGTAGCAGCGTGCTATCTGTATGAGTTTGTAGTTGAGGTGTGATAGTTTTTCGTACATCTTCAACCCTAGCAAAAGCGCTTATCACTAATGATAAAGGAGAGGTAACCGTTTTCGTTTCTCCTGCTTGCGTTGTCCAGCGTGTTTGCATAGACATAGAGTCCTTTCCAACTGGTATCGTCAGCCCTAGTGCTGGGCAGAGCTCTTCACCCACTGCGTGCACTGCAGCATAAAGCGCCGCATCTTCTGAGGCTTGTCCAGTTGAGGCCATCCAGTTCGCTGATAATTTAATGCGCTTAATGTCTCCAATGTGAGTCGCCGCGATATTCGTGATGGCTTCACCTACTGCCATTTTAGCTGAGGCTGCTGCATCTAATAGTGCGATTGGCGCACGCTCTCCCATAGACATTGCCTCACCATGGAAAGTCTCAAAACCAGTCGTTGTGACTGCGCAGTTAGCAACCGGAATTTGCCAAGGGCCAACCATTTGATCGCGGGCAACCATACCTGTGACTGTGCGATCGCCTATCGTAATTAAAAATGTTTTTTCAGCAACTGCGGGCAAATGCAAAATGCGTTTGATAGCTTCGTTTAATTGAATTTTGCTTGTATCGATTGCAGGGCTCACTCTGACTTGAGTGGTGCCTTGTCGAAGCATTTTAGGTGTTTTACCAAGTAATGCGGATAGCGGCATATCAATTGGATTAGGCTGACTCTCTGTTTCTGGGAATTGTTCATCTGTTAATTGTAAATGCAACGCTTCAGTTGCCTTACCAATTACGGCGAACGGCGCCCTTTCACGAAGACAAATGGCTTCAAATAATGGGAGATTCTCATCAGATACAGCAAGCACGTAACGTTCTTGAGATTCATTGCACCAAATCTCAAGTGGGCTCATACCTGTTTCATCAACTAAAATTTTACGAAGCTCAAATTGACCGCCACGCTCTGCATCACTCACAAGTTCAGGCATTGCATTTGATAAACCACCTGCGCCAACATCATGGATAAATTGAATGGGATTGTTATCGGTAAGCTGCCAGCAAGCGTCTATTACTTCTTGGCAGCGTCTTTCCATTTCAGCGTTATCACGTTGAACGGAAGCAAAATCCAACTCAGCTGCTGATTGACCAGAGGCAACAGATGATGCGGCGCCGCCGCCAAGACCAATATTCATCGCAGGGCCACCTAGAACAATTAGATTAGCACCAACTGTGATCTCACCTTTTTGTACATGTTCTCTTAGGATATTGCCAATCCCGCCTGCTAGCATAATAGGTTTGTGATACCCTCTTAATTCTTCACCTGCAGAAGTTTTGATCTTATCTTCATAAGTTCTAAAATAACCATTAAGAGCAGGGCGACCAAATTCGTTATTAAAGGCCGCTGCACCGAGCGGACCTGATTGCATAATATCTAAAGCTGAACAAATTCTATCGGGTTTACCTAGATCCGTTTCCCAAGGTTGCTCAAAACCAGGAATTCTTAAATTGGAAACAGAAAAGCCGACTAACCCTGCTTTAGGTTTAGCGCCTCTACCAGTTGCACCTTCATCACGAATTTCTCCGCCTGCTCCTGTAGCAGCACCAGGCCAAGGGGAGATAGCTGTTGGGTGATTGTGTGTCTCTACCTTCATTAAAATGTCAGTTTGTTGCAGCTGGTATTGATAAACTTTAGAGTGAGGATCAGGATAAAAACGTTTAATTGTAGAGCCTTCCATTACGGCTGCATTATCTTTATAAGCAGACAGAACAAAATCTGGTACTGTTTTGAATGTATTTTTAATCATGCCAAAAAGTGATTTTTCTTGGGCTTTCTCATCAATGATCCAGTCAGCATTGAATATTTTATGCCGGCAATGCTCTGAGTTTGCTTGTGCAAACATATATAATTCAATATCAGTTGGATTACGTTTTAGCGTAAGACGAAATGTCTCTTCTAGATAATCAATTTCATCTTCAGTCAGCGCAAGTCCTAAACTTTTATTAGCCTCTTCTAGCGCAAGGCGACCTTTTGAAAGCAAGTCAATCACAACAAGCGGTTTGGGTTCTGAATCTTTAACAAGTTGCGCTGCCTGCTCGATATCGTGAATCACGGACTCAGTCATTCTATCGTGTAGCAAGTGCATTAATTGCGTTTGAGTTGTTTCAGTGAGAGATTGAGTTAATTCAATGTCATAGCGAATCGCGCGTTCTAATCGCTTTATTTGCTTTAATCCAGCATTATGTGCAATATCCGTTGCCTTTGATGCCCAAGGTGAAATCGTACCAATACGGGGGATAACAAATAAAGACAAAGTCGTGTTAAGTTGACATAAATCTTCCGATTTAGGGCCATAGGTTAACAGTGCTTCTAAAACACGCCATTCATCATCTGTGAGTGATTGATTCGCTTCAGTAAAAGCTAAGTGAACAAAATGAGTGTGAATACCAGCCACTGGTAAGTTGATAGCTTGACAAGCGTGGCGTAATTGTTCAACTTTAGCGTTTGAAAGTGCCTGAGCACCTTGTAAAATTTGCATCATGATATTGTCTCTGTCACTGGTTTGGATTAATTTTTGAGGGTGAAAATTTAAAAAAAACGCTGAACATCTGTTCAGCGTTAGAATACTACTGGCTTAAAGCACTATCCTGTGCTTTGAATAAGGCATCCAATCCAATTTTCCCTAAAGCCAACAAGGTATTAAGTTCTTCAAACGTGAAGGGGGTGCCTTCTGCTGTGCCTTGAATTTCAATCAAATGACCTTCTTGTGTCATGACGATGTTCATATCTGTATCTGCATTTGAATCTTCGGTATATTCAAGATCACAAATCGCAGTGCCATTTAAGATACCAACAGAGATAGCAGCAACTCTTGATTTAATCGGCAAAGATTTTAATTTTTTCTTTTCAACTAACTTGCTGAGTGCATCAGTAAGTGCAACAGCTGCGCCAGTAATTGATGCAGTTCGAGTACCACCATCTGCTTGTAACACGTCACAATCCACAGTAATGGTGTTTTCCCCTAAGGCCTCTAAATTTACCATAGCACGTAATGAACGGGCAATGAGGCGTTGGATTTCTAATGTCCTACCACTTTGCTTTCCTTTAGCGGCTTCTCTTTGGTTTCTAGTATGAGTAGATCTAGGCAGCATGCCATATTCTGCTGTAATCCAGCCTTTACCTTGACCTTTTAAGAAACGTGGTACACCTTCTTCGATTGTCGCTGTGCAAAGCACTTTAGTTTCCCCAAATTCAATTAAAACTGAACCTTCGGCATGCTTAGTATAATGACGGGTAATTTTAACAGGACGAATCTCATCATTCGCACGATTATTTGGGCGCATTAAAACTCCTAGCTTAATTATTTAAAGAGGTTGAATGATCATTCAACTAATGGATGTTAAGTTTATGCATTTCAAAATGATTTACAAGCATTAATTCGCCTTAATTCTTATCTTGTAAAAAACAGCGGGGATTTGACAGTATTAAGTAGTTGCTTGAAGAAAAAAACCGAGCTAAGCTCGGCTTTATCATACAGAATGGATTAATTATTCATCAATGAATTCATCAGCACCTTCAACTTGTGGTTTGCCGCCTGATAATGTGTGAAACCGTTTTGGTTGACGTGTTTTTTGAACATACTTCATCCAAACTTTTTCAATATCCGTTTTAGGATCTGCATTACCTTGGCTTACAGCTACAAATTGTTTTTCTTCTTCAGTTATAGGTGCACGGCTACCCGATTCTAATTCTAATAAGGCATTACCATGCTTTTCTAATAACTGCGCTTCCTTGATTGTATAATCTCCGTGTCTTGCTAAACCACGAGGATAGTTTTTATTATCAGTGAAACGACGAGGTGAAATAAAACTTTCCGCCATCTCTATCTACTCCTAAAGTTTAATCAATTGTTAAAAGAGGCAAGAGGGGACGTCCTCTTACCTAAAAAGATTAAATATTACTCATCACTATCAAACGACATGCCAGTTAAAAGTTCAGCAAGATTTGCTGACGCTTCTTCTTGTGTGATTTGATGCGTAGGTTCCTCAGTTGCAAAGAATTGCTCACTGCGACGTTTAGCTCTATCTTGGTGGTATGAATAACCTGTACCAGCAGGAATTAAGCGGCCAACAATAACGTTTTCTTTAAGACCACGAAGTTCATCACGTTTGCCTGAAACAGATGCTTCAGTTAACACGCGTGTTGTTTCTTGGAATGAAGCTGCTGAAATAAAGGATTCAGTTGCAAGTGATGCTTTTGTAATCCCTAATAGATCACGTTCGAATGTTGCTGGAATTTTACCTTCAGATTCCAGTTTTCTATTCGTGACTTTGATACGTGAATATTCAACTTGTTCACCTTCTAAGAAATCACTGCTACCAGCATCTTTGATAGTCGCTTTTCTCAGCATTTGACGAACGATAACTTCAATATGTTTATCATTGATTTTAACGCCTTGTAAGCGATAAACTTCTTGCACTTCATTTGTGATATAACGAGTCACTTCACTCACACCACGTAAACGTAAGATGTCATGTGGCGCTGCAGGGCCATCAGCAACGATATCACCACGCTCTACAACCTCACCTTCAAATACATCTAGCTGACGCCATTTGTGAATCATTTCTTCATAGGCTTCACTACCATCAAGTGGTGTGATAACTAAACGGCGTTTACCTTTTGTTTCTTTACCAAAGGAGACCACACCATTAATTTCAGCCAGGATTGCAGGCTCTTTTGGACGACGAGCTTCAAAGAGATCCGCAACACGAGGGAGACCCCCTGTGATATCACGAGTACCGACAGATTCTAGTGGAACACGGGCAATGATTTCACCAATACCGACTTTGATATTATCTTCAAGCTGAACAATTGCTTTACCAGGCAAAATATAAATTGCAGGCATGTTAGTATCAGATAACATGATGTCATTACCATCCGCATCAACAATTTTGATGCTTGGACGGAGATCTTTTGCTGAACTTTGACGCTCTGCACTATCTAAAATAACCAGTGAAGATAATCCTGTTACTTCGTCTGTTTGACGTGTAACAGTCTGGCCATCATTCATATCAGTAAAGCGAATAAATCCATCTACTTCAGCAATGATTGGGTTTGTATGTGGATCCCAGTTAGCTACGACTTCACCAGCAGCAACTTCTGCACCATCCCCTTTTTCCATTAATGAACCATATGGTAATTTATAGTTCTCTTTTGTTCTACCGAATTCATCAATCAGACGAAGTTGGGCATTACGAGAGGTGATTACAAAACGACCATCTGCTCTTTGTACTGATTTTGCTTCAATTAAACGTAAGTTACCACGGTTTTTAACCTGGATAGTCGATTCTGCTGCCGCACGAGAAGCCGCACCACCGATATGGAATGTACGCATCGTCAGCTGTGTACCTGGTTCACCGATAGATTGCGCAGCGATAACCCCAACGGCCTCACCATTATTGATTAAGTGTCCACGAGCCAGATCACGGCCATAGCAGTGTGCACACACACCAAAGTCAGTTTCACACATTACGACTGAACGAACTTTAACTAAGTCAACAGAATTTTCTTCTAATACATCACACCATGCTTCATCAAGTAAAGTATTACGCGGGACTAAAATTTCAGATGTACCTGGTTTTAGAACTATATCAGCTGTGACACGACCTAATACGCGATCACGAAGTGGTTCTTTAACATCACCACCGTCGATTACCGGTTCCATTTCAATGCCGCCTAATGTGCCGCAGTCATCTTCAGTAACAACTAGATCTTGTGCTACGTCAACAAGACGACGGGTTAGGTAACCTGAGTTAGCAGTTTTTAACGCAGTATCCGCAAGACCTTTACGAGCACCATGTGTCGAGATAAAGTACTGAAGAACGTTTAGTCCTTCACGGAAATTCGCTGTGATAGGTGTTTCAATGATTGAACCATCTGGTTTAGCCATTAGACCACGCATTCCTGCTAACTGACGAATCTGCGCTGCAGAACCCCTTGCACCTGAGTCGGCCATCATGTAGATATTATTAAAAGAGACTTGCTCTTCTTCATTACCTTCACGATTTAGCACAGTTTCAGTAGAGAGGTTTTCCATCATCGCCTTAGCAACGCGTTCATTCGCAGCAGCCCAAATATCGATAACTTTATTATAACGCTCACCAGCTGTTACAAGACCAGATTGGAATTGCTCTTGAATCTCAGCAACTTCATTTTCAGCTTCATTAATGATACCGACTTTCTTCTCTGGGATAACCATGTCATCAATACCAACTGAAACACCAGATACAGTAGCATAGCTAAAGCCGGTATACATGATTTGGTCAGCAAAAATAACTGTTTCTTTTAAACCAAGAATACGGTAGCAAGCATTCAACATTTTTGAAATCGCTTTTTTCCCTAAAGTTTGGTTTACTAAAGAGTAAGGTAAGCCATTAGGTACGATTTGCCATAAAATAGCACGACCAATGGTTGTTTCTACAATGCTATTGCTTGGAATATCTTGACCATCTTCAGTTTTAGTGTACTCAGTCACTCTAATCTTGACACGTGCATGCAACTCAGCAATACCTTGGCGATAAAGTTTTTCAGCTTCTTTGACGCTGCCTAATACCATTCCTTCGCCTTTTGCATTGACTTTATCACGAGTCATATAATAAATACCTAATACAACGTCCTGTGATGGAACGATGATAGGCTCACCATTAGCAGGTGATAAGATATTATTAGTTGACATCATCAAAGCACGAGCTTCAAGTTGCGCTTCTAACGTTAACGGAACATGCACAGCCATTTGGTCACCATCGAAGTCAGCATTATATGCCGCACAAACTAATGGATGTAACTGAATTGCTTTACCTTCGATTAAGATAGGCTCAAATGCTTGAATCCCTAAACGGTGAAGGGTAGGGGCACGATTCAGTAGGACTGGATGTTCACGGATTACTTCATCTAGGATATCCCATACAACGGCCTCTTCACGCTCAACCATTTTTTTAGCAGCTTTAATCGTCGTTGCTAAACCACGTAATTCTAATTTGCCATAAATAAATGGTTTGAATAGCTCAAGAGCCATTTTTTTCGGTAGACCACATTGGTGTAGACGTAAGTAAGGACCTACTGTAATAACAGAACGACCAGAATAGTCAACACGTTTACCTAGTAGATTTTGACGGAAACGACCTTGTTTACCCTTAATCATATCAGCAAGTGATTTGAGTGGGCGTTTGTTCGAACCTGTAATTGCACGGCCACGGCGTCCGTTATCTAATAGGGCATCAACCGATTCTTGTAGCATACGTTTTTCATTACGCACAATGATATCTGGCGCAGATAAATCTAGAAGACGTTTTAAACGATTATTACGGTTAATTACTCTGCGATAAAGATCATTAAGATCAGAAGTCGC
Organism: Thorsellia anophelis DSM 18579; assembly: GCF_900111395.1. Lineage (GTDB taxonomy): Bacteria > Pseudomonadota > Gammaproteobacteria > Enterobacterales > Thorselliaceae > Thorsellia > Thorsellia anophelis. The sequence goes on from NZ_FOHV01000002.1 coordinate 161,037, forward strand.
AAAACGACCACCATCAAGCGGTACCAATGGACGTAAATCTGGTGGTAAAACTGGAAGTACAGTTAATACCATCCATTCAGGGCGGTTGCCTGAAGAAATAAATGCATCCACAAGTTTAATGCGCTTAGTTAATTTTTTACGCTTAGTTTCAGAATTAGTTTGTTCTAACTCTTCGTGCATCATTTCGCGCTCTTTTTCAAGGTCTAAACCTTTGAGAAGAGATTGGATTCCTTCTGCGCCCATTTTTGCATCGAATTCATCGCCAAATTCTTCAAGTGCATCTAAGTATTGTTCTTCTGTTAGGATCTGACGACGTTCAAGAGCCGTTAAACCAGGTTCAACCACAACATATGATTCAAAATAAAGTACACGTTCAATATCACGAAGTGGCATATCAAGTAATAAGCCGATGCGTGATGGCAATGATTTTAAATACCAAATATGAGCAGCAGGAGAAGCAAGTTCAATATGTCCCATGCGTTCACGACGTACTTTAGTTTGTGTAACTTCAACGCCACAGCGCTCACAAATTACACCACGGTGTTTTAAACGTTTGTATTTACCACAAAGGCATTCATAGTCTTTGACTGGTCCAAAAATACGAGCACAAAACAGGCCATCGCGTTCAGGCTTAAACGTTCTATAGTTAATAGTTTCTGGTTTTTTAACTTCACCAAATGACCATGAACGAATCGTGTCTGGAGAGGCTAAAGAGATTTTAATGGCATTAAACTCTTCACTTTTAGTTTGTGCTTTTAGAAATTTTAATAGGTCTTTCACAGTTAGCTCCTGCGTATTGAGACAATCATCCTTTTGGCCTCAAATCATATACTTTTTATGGTCAAAAGGACGTAAATAAAATTAAATGTTAATCAATTTGTGCTTATTCCCCTAAAATGATAGGGGGGTATTACATTTACTCAAGCCAAAATTATTAATCATCTTCTAGCTCAATGTTGATACCAAGCGAGCGAATCTCTTTTAATAATACATTAAACGATTCTGGAATCGCAGGTTCCATGCGATGATCGCCATCAACGATATTTTTATACATCTTAGTACGGCCGTTAACATCATCTGATTTAACAGTTAACATTTCTTGCAACGTATAAGAAGCTCCATATGCCTCAAGTGCCCATACTTCCATCTCACCAAAACGTTGACCACCGAATTGTGCTTTACCACCTAACGGTTGTTGCGTGACAAGACTATACGACCCAGTTGAACGCGCATGCATTTTGTCATCAACAAGGTGATTTAGTTTTAACATGTACATATACCCGACTGTAACAGGTCGTTCAAACTTATCTCCGCTACGACCATCGTATAATGTAATCTGGCCTGATGTTGGTATATCACCGAGTTTTAATAACTCTTTGATTTCAGTTTCTCTTGCACCATCAAATACTGGAGTTGCAATAGGCATACCATTTCTTAAGTTATGCGCAAGCGCCATCACTTCTTGGTCTGTAAAGGTAGTCAGATCAACTTTCTGATCAGTATCTTCACTTAAGTCATAAGCACGTTGAATGAATTCACGAATTTTAGCAATTTCTTCTTGTTGCTTAAGCATAGCGTTGATTTTATCACCAATCCCTTTAGCAGCCATACCTAGATGTGTTTCTAATATCTGACCGATGTTCATACGTGATGGAACACCTAGTGGATTTAACACGATATCAACAGGTTGGCCTTTTTCATCGTATGGCATATCTTCAACAGGATTAATTTTTGAGATAACCCCTTTATTACCATGACGACCAGCCATTTTATCACCAGGTTGGATTTGACGTTTAACAGCTAAATATACTTTTACTTTGATAAGCTCACCTGGTTTAAGATCTGCACCTTGGGTGATCTTACGACGTTTTTCGTCTAGGCGTTTCTCAAACTCTTGTTTTAGCTCATCAAATTGTTCTGCTAATTGCTCAAGTTGCGTTTGTTTTTGCTCATCTTTAAGACCAAGTTCTAACCATTTTTCACGTGGTAATTTATCAAGGTCAGATTCGCTTATTCCAGAATTAACGAGTAAAGAACGAACACGAATAAATAAAGATGCAGCTAAGATTTTATGCTCATCAGATAAATCTTTTTTGACTTGTCTTAATTGCATTTCTTCGATTTCATTCGCACGTTTGTTTTTAACAACACCGTCGCGAGTTAAAATTTGCACGTCTATGATAGTACCTGAAACACCATTAGGTACACGTAAAGAGGAATCTTTTACATCCGAAGCTTTTTCACCAAAGATTGCACGAAGTAATCTTTCCTCTGGTGTCAGTTGTGTTTCACCTTTAGGGGTTACTTTACCCACTAAAATATCGCCACCTTTAACTTCTGCTCCTACGAAGACAATTCCTGATTCATCTAATTTTGATAACGCAGCTTCACCTACATTAGGGATATCTGCAGTGACTTCTTCAGGCCCAAGTTTAGTATCACGAGAAATACATTCTAATTCTTGAATATGAATGGTCGTGAATCTATCTTCTTGTACTACGCGTTCAGAAACTAAAATTGAGTCTTCGAAGTTATAACCATTCCAAGGCATGAATGCAACACGCATATTTTGGCCTAGTGCTAATTCACCTAGATCAGTAGATGAGCCATCAGCTAATACGTCGTTTGCTTCAACCCGTTCACCTTGAACAACACAAGGACGTTGGTTTATGCAGGTATTTTGATTAGAACGCGTATATTTTTTCAGATTATAGATATCGATACCTGCTTCACCTGGATTAAGTTCTTCATCATTTACATGAACAACAATCCTAGAAGCATCAACAAATTGTATAATCCCACCACGTTTTGCTACAACTGTAACGCCTGAGTCGACCGCAACAGTTCGTTCCATACCTGTTCCGACTAATGGCTTGTCAGCACGTAGTGTTGGAACTGCTTGACGTTGCATGTTCGCACCCATTAGGGCACGGTTAGCATCATCGTGTTCAAGGAATGGAATTAATGACGCACCAATTGACACGACTTGTTGTGTTGAAACGTCCATGTATTGGACTTGATCTTTGCTAAATAAACTTGATTCACCTTTGCTACGACAAGTGACTAAGTCTTCAATGAAGGCATTATTTTCGTCTAAGTTTGAGTTAGCCTGGGCAATGACAAATAAACCTTCTTCTATTGCTGAGAGGTAATCTATTTCATCTGTTACTATTCCGTTTTCAACACGGCGGTAAGGCGTTTCTAGAAAACCATACTCATTTGTTTTTGCATAAACAGACAATGAGTTAATTAGACCGATATTTGGGCCTTCAGGTGTTTCGATAGGACAGACACGGCCATAATGTGTTGGGTGAACGTCTCGAACTTCAAAGCCTGCACGTTCACGTGTAAGACCTCCTGGGCCTAAGGCTGAAATACGACGTTTATGTGTAATTTCTGATAACGGATTATTTTGATCCATGAATTGAGATAATTGGCTTGAACCAAAGAACTCTTTTACTGCAGCAGAGATTGGTTTAGCATTGATTAAATCTCTTGGCATTAATGCATCAAGGTCACCTAATGATAAACGTTCTTTTACAGCACGTTCTACACGTACTAAACCTATACGGAATTGATTTTCTGCCATTTCACCGATTGAACGGATACGACGGTTACCTAAGTGATCAATATCATCTACTTCACCGTTACCATTACGAATGGCGATTAATTTACGCATAACATCAATGATATCGTCATGACTTAGAATGTGAGAGCCTTCAACTTCTTCACGATTTAATGAACGGTTGAATTTCATTCTACCTACTGCAGAGAGATCATATCTATCATCAGAGAAGAATAAATTTTCGAATAGATTTTCTGCCGCATCACGTGTAGGTGGTTCACCAGGGCGCATCATACGATAGATTTCAACTAATGCTGATAAACGATCTGTAGTAGGATCAATGCGAAGTGTCTCAGAAATAAATGGCCCATGATCAAGATCATTGGTAAATAAGGTTTCTATTTTCTTATGTCCACCTTGAGAAATTTTTGCAATTAGCTCAAGTGTTAGGTCGGTATTCGCTGGGCAAATCATTTCGCCAGTATCATTATCGATGTAATCTTTAGATACAGTTTTACCAACTAAATACTCTAGAGGTACTTCAATTGCTTTTACATTATCTTTTTCTAATTGACGGATATGGCGCGCAGTAATACGTCTGCCTTGTTCAGCATAAACAACATCTTTTGCGACAATATCAAATGCAGCCGTTTCTCCACGGAGGCGTTCTGGGATCAGATCCATCATCACTTTATTTTTTTGTAAAGAAAAAGTAACTTTATCAAAAAATAAATCAAGAATACCCTCAGTTGTATAATCAAGAGCTCTTAATAATATTGTGGCAGGTAATTTTCTGCGACGATCTATACGGACAAATACATTATCTTTTGGATCGAATTCAAAGTCTAACCATGAACCACGGTAAGGAATGATACGGGCATTAAATAGAATTTTACCAGACGAGTGCGTTTTACCTTTATCACTATCAAAAAATACGCCTGGGCTACGGTGTAATTGAGAAACAATGACACGTTCTGTACCATTAATGATAAATGTCCCATTATTTGTCATTAATGGGATTTCCCCCATATAGACTTCTTCTTCTTTGATGTCTTTAATCGTGCCTTCAGCTGCTTCTCTATCATAAACGACTAAGCGTAATTTGACACGTAACGGAGCTGCGTAGTATTCACCACGGATTAAACATTCACTTTCTTCAAACTCTGGCTGACCTAGACGGTAACTGACATATTGCAATTCTGAATTTCCACTATAACTTTTGATTGGAAAAACAGAGCGAAATGCTGCTTCTAAGCCATGTTGACCAGAGGTATCTAATTCAATAAATTTTTGAAACGAATCAAGCTGTATTGAAAGTAAGTATGGTACGTCAAGAATACGAGCACGTTTACCAAAATTTTTACGAATTCGTTTTTTTTCGGTGTAGGAATAGGACATGTGATTCCTCAACTGGTAAAGAGAGATTAAAATTAAGAACTTTTAGGCTAGGCTAATTTAGCAGCCTGAGCAATTTTTACTGTTTGATTGGGCGTTGGCCTTTAATATAGTCTTTGCTCGCTTAAATCATTTCATTGCATATCTATTTTATAGTCTGCAGTATATTAAGTCGTTGACAAAGGTACATTAGGTTGTGTAGCCAGTATTTCTACACACACCTGAAAATTTATATACCTAGTCGAAAGTCATTTAAGTTTTCGTAGGTTAGTAATATTTCGCTAAATATCGTTTTATTTCCATCTCCAGTAGGAGATTGGGTTGACAACCCAATAAAGGGTATTGGCGAAAAATTATTCTTAAATAGTCTAATCATCACCCATTCTTTGCTATCTTGGGAGTAATAACAGCCTATTTGTTTTGTATCTGATGCAATTTTTAAATAAATTGATTGATTGCTATTCTTTTCGTGATTGCAGTCATCTGAGTATTGGTCAGTTTTGACGCTAACAATTCGTTTGTTATAAGAATCATCTAATTCAAAAGCAAGTTTCAGCCATTTCTGGTTATTATCATAAAAGAATAAGGCCCCAGCATCATATTTTTGTTTAAAAGTGGGTAAGACCTTACACGATAAGACAAATGGTTTATTATTATCAATTTTGGTTAATAATAAAGGTGCGTTATTAGCAGTATAACTATCATCAGGCGCATTAAAAAAATCAGTCTTTGCTATCGAACTTAAACTAATTGAATCTTGAGAAGAATCAATTTTAGGTGTATTGACGATATGAGTAAAAAACAGAATGTTTTCAATTTCTTTAAGGTTAGTGTTTATTGCAACATTAGATTCACGATTTATATTTTGAGTCATCGAAACAAATCCTCATAATTTTAAACGAATTAACTTAGTTGATAATATGTAACCTTGCCTTAATGCTAAAGGCTAGTATGCAAAAACATACTAGCCTCTATTGATAAAGACCTTGATTTTTCAATCAAGATCAATTATTTAATTACTTAACTTCTACTGTAGCACCAGCAGCTTCTAATTCTTTCTTAAGTGCTTCAGATTCATCTTTGCTCACACCTTCTTTGATTGGTGCTGGAGCAGATTCAACTAGATCTTTAGCTTCTTTTAAGCCTAAGCCAGTTGCAGTACGTACTGCTTTGATAACAGCAACTTTGTTAGCGCCTGCAGCTGCAAGAATAACGTTGAATTCAGTTTTTTCTTCAGCAGCTTCAGCAGCAGCAGGTGCAGCAGCAACAGCTGCTGCAGCAGAAACACCGAATTTTTCTTCCATTGCAGAAATTAATTCAACAACATCCATTACTGACATAGCAGCAATTGCATCAAGGATTTGGTCTTTAGAAATTGACATAGTAATTGTTCCTAAAATTTATAGTATAAGTGAATAATTCAAATGCAAAATTGAATACTGAAACTGCAATTAAGCAGCTTCTTTTTGATCGCGGACAGCTGCGATTGTACGTACCAATTTGCCTGCTGCAGCTTCCTTCATGGTACCCATGAGGCTTGCTAATGCTTCTTCGTAAGTTGGTAATGTTGCTAAACGATCGATGTTAGCACCACTAATTAATTCACCTTCGAAGGCAGCAGCTTTTATTTCAAATGCTTGGTTTTCTTTTGCGAATGCTTTGAACAAACGTGCAGCTGCACCTGGATGCTCATGAGAAAAAGCAATTAAAGTTGGACCTGTAAATTTGTCTGTCAAGCATTCAAACGGCGTACCTTCAACGATACGACGTAGAAGTGTATTACGTACAACACGTATATAAACACCTGCTTCACGACATTCTTTACGCAATGCAGTCATCTTACCAACAGTTACACCGCGAGAATCTGCGATAACTGCTGAAAGTGCACTTTTGGCCACTTCACTGACTTCAGCTACAATCGCTTGTTTGTCTTGAAGATTTAATGGCATATGCCTTGCTCCTGGATTAACCGAGTAAACTCGGGACTCACTTTGCTTTAGATTGAAAATTAATCTAAAACGCTTAATACGGTGAGCAGTTGCCAGTTTTAGAAAAAATAAATTATTTTTTCTTTTATAGGGTTCTGTCACCGTCTACGCTAGAAATTAAGTTGAAAATAAATTATTTATCAACACTAGCGGTCTTAGACGGGGCTTGGAAGGCCAAGCACCAACTAAATTTTTGAAGCGTCAATTATATTGAAGCGCTTAATGTTGTTTGATCAATTGCAACACCGGCACCCATTGTTGTAGAAAGGCTAACTTTCTTAACAAAGATACCTTTAGAGTTTGCTGGTTTAGCACGTTTAAGAGCAACCAATAAAGCCTCTAAGTTTTCTTTTAATTGTTCTTGTGTAAAGTCAACACGACCAATTGTAGTGTGGATAATACCATTTTTATCATTACGGTAACGTACTTGACCTGCTTTAGCATTAGTAACTGCTTCAGCAACGTTTGGTGTTACTGTACCAACTTTAGGGTTTGGCATTAAACCACGTGGACCTAATACTTGCCCAAGTTGACCTACGATACGCATAGCATCTGGAGAAGCAATCACAACATCAAAGCCCATTTCACCAGCTTTGATTTGATCTGCTAAATCTTCCATACCAACAAACTCAGCACCAGCTGCTTTAGCTGCTTCTGCATTTGGTCCTTGTGTAAACACAGCTACACGTACTGAACGGCCTGTACCATTAGGTAAAACAGTTGCACCACGTACGTTTTGATCTGATTTACGAGCGTCAATTCCTAAGTTAATAGCAACATCAACGCTTTCAGTGAATTTAGCTGTTGCTAATTCTTTTAATAAAGCTACTGCTTCATTGATTTCATATTGTTTAGTTGCGTCTACTTTCTCACGAATTGCACGCATACGTTTGCTTAATTTAGCCATTTATTGACCCTCCACCGTAATGCCCATAGAGCGAGCTGTACCAGCAATTGAACGCGCCATTGCATCAATATCTGCACCCGTCATATCTGCTGCTTTTGATTCAGCAATTTGACGAACTTGTTCGGCAGTAAGATTTGCTACTTTTTCTTTATTTGGTTTGCCTGAACCTGATTTGATACCAGCTGCTTTTTTCAATAATACTGCTGCAGGAGGAGTTTTTGTTACGAAAGTAAATGAACGGTCAGCATAAACTGTGATAACAACAGGAATTGGAAGACCTTTTTCCATGCTTTCTGTTTTTGCATTAAATGCTTTACAGAATTCCATGATGTTAACACCTTGTTGACCTAGAGCAGGACCAACTGGTGGACTTGGATTTGCCATACCAGCTGCAACTTGCAACTTGACATAGGCTTGTACTTTTTTAGCCATTTTAAAATTCCTCTAAATGGGTCATAGCGCAACATATCAGTTGCTTCCCGTTAAATGATTTATATAAGTATACTTCATATCTTAGTAAATATTTAATTTTTTATAAATTACCTACTTACTAAAAGGCGCGAAATTTTACTACTTTAATCTTATCAATGCAAATGATTTTTTGTTTAAAGTTGAAAGTGTATTTGGGTGCTGAAATCAATAGGGTGTTTTTTTATGAAATGAGATAACTTGATGAGGTTTTTTTGTGGTGGGCCGTGCGGGATTCGAACCTGCGACCAACTGATTAAAAGTCAGCTGCTCTACCGACTGAGCTAACGGCCCGTTATAAAATTAGTGGTGGGCGATACCAGATTCGAACTGATGACCCCCTCCTTGTAAGGGAGATGCTCTACCAACTGAGCTAATCGCCCACTAATTTTAAAACAGCGATGAGAAGTATTTCTCTGTCTCAACGGAGGCGCATTATAGAGACTCTAGGAAGTAAGTCAAATTATTTTTTAAATTATTTTATCATTAGGTTTAAAAATGCTCAATTAGGTTAAATTTTGTTTTATTTGTTTTTAATTTAAGCTGATTTATAGATGCAATCTGATATTGTTTCTGATGCTATATGAGTTATTTAGCATAATGTATATAAAATGTACTTTTGTTTGTTGATACTGCGTATTCAATCTTTGTTAGTTTCGATTATACCATTCTTATAATTGACCAACTAATGGCTTTTTTAGTATCACGGAGTCAGCTCTTCAAAAATGCATGATAAATTATCTATGTAATTTTCAGTGAATTAAATATATAGATAAACGAGTTTGACGTTTTCTTTTTTGCAGCTGCAAGCGTATAATCAAATAAATTGCTGATTCATTTTGTCTGTGTTTAGTTTGCAGCGTTTAAAAGTGAATTTAGTTTGTTATTTTACGACTATCAAGGTGAATATTAGATTATGTCAACAAGCGCATCTTTAACAAATAAACCTATTAAAACACGTTTTGCCCCAAGTCCTACAGGTTATTTACATGTGGGCGGTGCAAGAACAGCTCTTTATTCATGGCTATTTGCTCGCCATTATGGTGGGGAATTTGTGCTTAGAATTGAAGATACTGACCTCGAACGTTCAACTCCAGAAGCGATTGAAGCGATTATGGATGGTATGCAATGGCTTAATCTAGCTTGGGATGAAGGTCCTTATTTTCAAACCAAACGATTTGATAGATATAATCAAGTAATCGATGAAATGCTTGAAGCTGGTACTGCTTATCGTTGTTATTGCTCTACTGAGAGATTAAATGAGATGCGTGAAGCCCAAATGGCTGCGAATCAAAAAGCACGCTATGATGGTAGGTGTCGTTTTCATGAGCACAATCACACCTCTGATGAACCTCATGTTGTACGGTTTAAAAATCCTCAAGACGGTAGTGTTATTTTTGATGATATCATCCGTGGTGAGATTGAAATTAGCAATCAAGAAATGGATGATTTAATTATTAGACGAACTGATGGCTCACCAACTTATAATTTTTGTGTAGTAGTTGATGATTTCGATATGGGGATTACACACGTGATTAGAGGTGAAGATCATATCAATAATACGCCTAGACAAATCAATATACTTAAAGCTATTGGTGCTGATGTACCTCTATACGGGCATGTTTCGATGATTTTAGGGGATGATGGTAAAAAATTATCTAAGCGTCATGGTGCTGTTAGCGTTATGCAATATAGATATGATGGTTTTTTACCTGAGGCTCTATTAAACTATCTTGTTAGATTAGGTTGGGCACATGGGGATCAAGAAGTGTTTTCTGTTGAAGAAATGAAATCTTTATTCACGCTTGAAGCCGTTAATAAATCTGCTAGTGCATTTAATACAGAAAAATTGCTCTGGCTAAATCATCATTATATTAATCATTTACCACCAGAGCGTGTTGCTGTTCAACTTGATTGGCATATGCAACAAATGGGGTATCCGCTGCAAGCGGGACCAAACTTAGTCGAATTGGTAAAATTATTAGGTGATAGATGCAAAACGTTAAAAGAATTAGCACAAAGTGCCCATTACTTTTATCAAGAATTCGACGCATTTGATGAAAGCGTGGCAAGTAAGCATCTCACTACCCAAGCTATTGAACCACTCACTCTATTGCGTGATAAGTTAGAATCTTTAGCTGACTGGTTAAATGAGCCTATTCATTCTGCTATCAAAGCAACAGCCGAGGAATTAGGCTTGGGAATGGGTAAAGTTGGTATGCCACTTCGTGTTGCTGTTACGAGTTCAGGTCAGTCTCCAGCAATTGATGCAACAGTTGCTGCAATAGGTAAAACACGCACATTAGCTAGAATAACTAAGGCGATTGACTATATTAAAGCTAAAACCGCTTAATAAATTAATCGGTCATTTGAGATTATACAAAAAGAATAACAAAAGGTTAGGGGCTAGTTTATGAGCCAAGAAAAAAAAGTAAGAATTGCAATTGTTGGTGCTGATGGACGTATGGGCAGACAATTAATAGAGGCTGTAGCACAAGCAAATGATACTATATTAGGTGCAGCAGTTGTCAGAGCGAATGAAAATAATAGGTTAATCGGGCTAGATGCCGCGACTTTAATTGGAACAGAACAGCTTGGTGTAATGATAACAGATAATCTTGAATCTGTTATTGATGAGTTTGATGTATTAATCGACTTCACTCGTCCAGAAGGGACCCTTGCTTATTTAGAAACATGTATTGTCAATAAAAAAGCCATGGTTATTGGTACTACAGGATTCTCAGACGTAGAAAAAATACGTTTGACCGAAGCTGCTAAGACAATACCGATTATATTAGCAGCGAACTATAGTGTAGGTGTGAATTTACTCTTGAATTTACTTGAAACTGCTGCAAAAGTTATGGGTGATTATACTGATATTGAGGTGATTGAAGCTCATCATAGACATAAAGTTGACGCACCTTCAGGCACAGCTTTAGCTATGGGTGAAACTATTGCTCACGCACTTGGTCGTGATTTAAAAGAGTGCGGTGTATATGCAAGAGAAGGCTATACTGGTGAACGTTCACCAAAATCAATCGGTTTTTCTACTATCCGAGCTGGGGACATTATCGGTGAACACACTGCTATGTTTGCTGATATAGGTGAGCGAGTTGAAATTACACATAAAGCATCTAGTCGTATGACATTTGCAAAAGGAGCACTTCGTGCAAGTATTTGGTTATATGCTCAAAATAGAGAAGACCTCCGTTTATTCGATATGCGTGATGTATTAGGCTTTAAATAAAACATGATATAACTTAATGATCTTAGCGCAATTTGCTCTCCTCATCATTAATAGGATTTAAGATGATAAAACAGTCTTTAATAAGAATTTATAAAGCATTCGGTTATTCTAAACAAGGACTTAAGTCAGCTTATCAAAATGAGCGTGCCTTTAAAGAAGAAGTTTGGTTACTTGTTATAGCAATTATTTTGGGTGTGGTTTTGAATATTACTGTGATAGAAAAGTTTGCTTTAGTCGCCGTTGTTTTATTGATGATGATAGTTGAGTTACTCAATAGCGCAATTGAAGCTGTTGTTGACAGAATTGGTCCTGAACATCATGAATTATCGGGACGTGCTAAGGATATGGGGTCGGCTGCAGTCTTATTAGCAGGTGCATTAGTTTGTTGCGTGTGGGGCTATATTATTATTGGGTATATCTGCACACTGTTATCTAATTAATGTTAATTTTTACTATATAAATCAAATATAAAAATATGCCTGAATTACCAGAGGTTGAAACAAGTTGCCGAGGAATTACGCCTTATTTGAAAGGTGCAACTATCTTAGGGGCAAGAGTAAGCCAACCTAAATTACGTTGGATGGTATCTAAAGAAATCATTGAAATTAATCAGGTGAAAGTCATAGATGTCACAAGACGAGCGAAATATATTCTAATTAAACTTGATTATGGTTGGTTGATCGTGCATTTAGGCATGTCAGGTAGCGTCAGAATCTTACCTCAAGATTCACCTATTAATAAACATGATCATCTAGATTTGATTTTAGATAGTGGGCAAATCTTGAGGTATACCGATCCTAGGCGATTTGGTGCTTGGTTATTTGCTCCTACTTTAACAGATCATCCATTATTAGCTCATTTAGGACCAGAGCCTTTAAGTGATGACTTTAATGAAACGTATTTAATGAGTGTTATTGAAGACTTAAAAAATAAGCGCAAACCAAGTATGCTTATTATCAAACCTTGGTTGATGGATAATAGAGTTGTTGTTGGGGTAGGTAATATTTATGCTTGTGAGTCCTTATTTGAAGCAAAGATAAGCCCTTTAAGGTTAGTTGTTTCTTTAACTTCCGATGAAATACGCTGTTTAGTTAGGATAGTTAAATTAGTATTAACGCGGTCGATTACTCAAGGCGGCACTACTTTAAGAGACTTCACTCAATCAGATGGTTCTCCTGGGTATTTCGCACAGCAGCTTTTTGTTTATGGGCGGCATAATGAACCTTGTAAATCCTGCGGTCAGTTAATTGAATCTTTAAAGCAAGCTCAGAGAACAACATTCTACTGCCCAATCTGCCAAACATGATTTTGTATGGCACTTCTATCAATTTCAGAACATTCAAAAAGATTAATGACCTTAAAATTATGAACGCGTTAAAGATTGAGTAAAATATGACAGATAAAATAAAACTAATTGTAGGACTAGCTAATCCTGGTGCTGAGTATGCAAATACTCGGCATAATGCAGGTGCTTGGTATCTTGATTTGCTTACAAGGCAGTATCAATTAAGTTGGCAAAATGAAAATAAGTTTTTTGGTATGACATCAAGGGCGATTATTTCAGGCCAAGATATAAGATTTCTCATTCCGACCACTTTTATGAATCTAAGCGGAAAAGCAGTATCTGCTATAGCTAATTTTTATCGAATCGATGTTGAAGAAATATTGGTGGCTCATGATGAGCTAGATGTGTTGCCAGGTATTGCGAAATTTAAGCGAGGCGGTGGCCATGGTGGTCATAATGGACTTAAAGACATTATCAGTAAAATGAATAACAACCCTAATTTTTTAAGATTAAGAATAGGTATTGGCCATCCAGGAGATAAAAACAAAGTAAGTGGTTTTGTTTTAACTAAACCGCCATCAAGTGAATTGACGTTGATTGAACAAAGTCTTGATGAAGCCGCTAGAGCAACAGATATATTGCTTTCAAAAGGGCTAAATGACGCAATGCATAGATTACATACTTTTAAAGCTCAGTAATACATTAATACACCAGTCAAATCACTCTTGCTGGTGTATTAATTAAAATTTACCTATTTTCTATAATCCAAGTGTTTAGTTTAGATTGCTCCTCAGAAGATAGCTTAAGCCCGAGTTTAGTTCTTCTCCAAATAGCATCATCTAATTCAGTTACCCATTCATGTTTAATTAGATATTCTAATTCCGCCTCATACAAATCGGCACCAAAATGCTCACCTAAATCACTGAGTTGAGATTTATCTTTCAAAATAATCTCACTATTAGAACCATAAGTATAGGCGTAGCGTTTTGCAGTATCTTTCCCTAACCAAGGATATGTTTGCCATAAGGCAGCCGCATAGGAATATCTTGAACCTGTAAAATTACCGCCAGGTAAAATATTCTTAGACGTCCAAGCACTTTTAATACCAGTATAAAAAGGAGTAAGATCATTTATTGCTTGCTCTGCAAGTTTGCGGTAAGTCGTTAACTTACCACCAAATACTGAGAGTAGAGGTAATTTTCCTCCTTCATCTTGCAATGAAAGAGTATAGTCACGTGTGATTGCTTGTGGTGAATCCGACTCATCATCACATAGAGGACGTACACCAGAAAAATGCCATATAATATCTTCTTTTGATAGCTGTTTTTTAAAATAATCATTATAGGCATTTAGCATATATTCTATTTCTGCATCACTTGCTTTTGCACTAAGAGGATCACCTATATGTTCTACATCAGTTGTGCCTATCATTGAGTATTCATCTAACCATGGGATTACAAAAACAATACGTTTGTCTTTATTTTGCAAAATATAGGCTTGTGGCTCATCATGAACTCTAGGAACCACAATATGGCTGCCACGAATTAACCGAATACCATAAGGTGATTTAAGTTCTAATCCATTATCAAAGAACTCTTTAACCCAAGGACCTGCTGCATTGACAATACCACTTGCTGTATAAGTAAGTGTTTCATTTGTTAGTGTATTATATGCACTGACAACCCATTTATCACTATCACGCTTTGCCCCGGTTACCATTGTTCGTGTTTTAACTTGCCCACCTTTTCTAATAACCTCTTGTGCGTTGATCACCACTAACCTCGCATCATCTACCCAGCAGTCAGAATATTCAAAACCTTTTGTGATGTGCGATTTTAAATAGCTATTTTCACCAAATTTGATGCTATTACTTTTAGGTAGGGTACCGCGCTTACCTAAATTGTCATACAAAAATAATCCTGCTCTTATCATAAGAGCAGGCCTCAAATGGGGTTCATGTGGTAATCGAAAACGCATTGGAAAAGCTAGGTGCGGAGCGAGTTTAAGTAAAACTTCTCTTTCAGATAAAGCGTGGCTGACTAGTTTGAATTCATAATGCTCTAAATAGCGAAGACCGCCATGAATAAGTTTTGAACTAGCTGAAGAAGTCGCACATGCTAGATCTTTTGCTTCTAATAATAAAACATTCAAGCCCCTACCAGCTGCATCAGCGGCAATACCTGCGCCATTAATACCTCCACCGATAACAATTAGGTCAAAATGTTGAGTCATGTCGCTCCCTAAAAATGAGTGTTTAAATAAACATAATGTTTGATATCGAGCATTTTAGGGGCTGTGCTTGTGAATTGCAACACATGTGTAAACTTTTTGTATTAAAAATGTGATGATAAAGAGGTTATTGGGTTGATATATATTTTAATGCTCTGATTTTTAATGAGTTGTATGGGTAGCTATAAAGATAGTTTTTAAATAAATATTCTTTAATGTGAGATTCAGCCGCAGGTGGGGAAACAAGTAATATTTCAGAAATCATATCTATTAAATGAAGCAAATCGCTAATGCATTTTTCGATTTCGAGCGTATTGCGTAAAAAACATTCTTCTAGATATAAGAGTTGTTGAAGAAGATTTGCTAGTTTATCCTTTTGATTAGTTGATGTTATTACTTTAGGTGCATTAAGTATTTGTTGGGCGTCTAAACTGCTTTGTGATCGTAGTTGCAACATATGTCCTCTTGCAGCTTTTGATAAGTCACTTATTCGTAAGCCATTTATTTTCAAAATATTAAGAGCAAATATTAAGACCTCATTTAAGCTGCCAGATTTAAGTTCAATTTCAACTTCACAAATAGGTTCGTTTAGTTGATTAGATGTGATAGCACCTTCATCTAGCACTACTTCTACACAAGTAGTGCTAGATAGTTCAACTAACCAAGTGGTTCTTAAAAAGTTTGTTGTAAATTGAGGTTTAAGTAGTGCTTGTAACTCAATACAATCCGTTCCATTTGGCCAGATATTATCGGGTAGCAAGTGAATGTTTAATTTGCCATCGACTAAATGTACATTGTATTCTTGACGTTTAGCGATCCCAGGCATCCCAACTGAAGCTGTTTTCAAAGTCATTTCATATTCGTCATTAAATCCCCTAACACGTAATCCCATATCATGTCGTCTCAGAAAATTATCCTCAGTTTCATAATAAGTATTACTAAGTTGACAGGATTTAGGTAGGCTTGGTATTAAGCTTGCCATCAAGGTTAAAAAAGATTTTTTTGATTCAGGTAATAATGAAAATTTCAATTCTGTTTCAAGTTGATTAGTATTCGAATTAGGATTATTTTGGGGCATGATATGTCTCAAATAAAGGTAAGGATGTGAATATTTAGAAGGCAGGCTTAGAAATTATCTAAGCCTTAAATTCGTTATTTTTTAGGTGGATTATTGCGTTTTTTTGACCAGATCATATAAATTGAGCTGATTAATCCAAATACCAATAAAACGATTGGTAGTATCATCAAAATATGCATAAATTGGGTTTCATATTTTTCAAAAATTTTTGTGTTACCAAACACATACCCTACTAAGGTTAATGAAAGTACCCAAAATATGCTACTTAACCAATTGAAAATTTGAAATCTTTTAGGCTCTAACCCTGAAATTCCTGCAAGTGTAGGCATCAAGGTACGAACAAATGCGATAAAACGACCAATTAATAGTGCCATTAGCCCATGTTTATAAAATAAATCATGTGTTCTTTGATGATATTTTTGAGGTAAATGCCCCAACCAAGATTTAACAATTGTTGTATTACCTAACCATAATCCTTGCAGGTACCCAACCCAACTCCCTAGGCTCGCGCCTGCAACTAGGAGTATTAAAGTGAAAGGTAGATTCATCGTATCTTTAGAAATTAACACACCAACTAAAATCAGTAAACTATCACCAGGTAAAAAAGCTGCAGGTAGAAGACCATTTTCTAGAAATAGTATTAAAAAAAGGATTAAGTATAAGGCCCACAGAACATTTGGATCCTGAAGGGTAGCAAAATCATGTGTCCAAAGTGCAAAAAATAAGTTTTGTAATAATTCCATTCACTTTCCTAACAGCAAAAATACAATTTAAAAGAAATAAATAATATAGATATCCATGATGATATAATGTTTATTATAAAAATAGTATCTCACAAAACGAAACAATAGACTTGTTTTAGTTTACTTACAATTGATTTAAAACCTTAAATATGTGCTAATTGTTTATTTTTTTATCAATCTATATGGTTTAAAAGAGGTTAACAATTCAGTATTAGATAGAACCACTGCTAATAACCTAATTTTGATCTGCCTGATAAGTTACACCTATTTGCTCTCTTAATGCAGTGATAACTTCGATTGTTGTTAGTGAGCGTAAGATATCATCATGATTTATGTGTTTATTTGCGACTAGTTCTGAAAAATAAGATGCTTCAAATATCATAGTGTTATCTGGGTGACGGTTTGAAATAAGCTGAGTTTTGTTTGTATTACGCATAATTTTAGTAATAGATTCACACTCTGATAAGTGCTCAATGACTAAACTTCCTAATTCACCTTGGATTTCACTTGGTACGTAAGAATTACTTATTTTAGAGTGTTGTATATTGACTAAAAAATCATCAAAGGCAAGTGTCGCTGTTCCTAATCCATCAACTCCAGTATCTAATTTTATTGCCTGGCCTACAACATGATTTGGCTTACCCCACAAGGTAATTGCAAAAGCGACGCAATAAAAGCCTATATCCATTAAAGAACCATTTGAAAAAACAGGATTAAAAGTATTAGGAAGCTCACCTGCTAGGTATCGGGGATAGCGTGAAGAATACTGGCAGAAATTGAGATTGGCTAAGCGAATTTTGCCAAGAGAATGTAATTCACTTTTCAGGATTGAAAAATTAGGGGTGTAAGCAGTTTTAAAGGCTTCGAATAAAATGACTTGGTTGCGTTTAGCACATTCAAACATTTGGATTGCTTCAATATAATTTGAAGCCATAGGTTTTTCGACGATAACATGCTTACCGTGATTCATAAAAAGCATCGCCTGTTTGGCATGTAATGAATTTGGACTCGCAATGTAAACTGCATCAAAACTATTGGATGATGCTAAGCTATCTAAATCTGAAAAGAGTTGAGAGTTTTCAGAAGGATATTTACTCGCAAATGTTTCAGCACTATCTTTATTCCTAGAATAAATTGCTTTTAATTGGTATAACCCAGTTGATAAAGCTGCTTCGACAAATTTGTGCGTAATCCAATTAGTACCTATAATTGCTAAACGTAACATAATTAATCCTCTGATTAACTGTCAAAAAAAGGAGTGCCTTCTATCTCAATTTGTACTAAGAATAATCTTACATCAAATTCTAATTGAAAATAGTTTGGTTCCATATAAGTGCATAACTGGTAAAAGGCCTTGTTATGAGTTTTTTCTTTAATATGTGCAAGTTCGTGTACAACGATCATTTTTAAAAATGGTTCAGGTGCGCGTTTGAATATATTACCAATACGAATTTCTATTTTAGCATTAGCTTTGCCACCTTGCACTCGGGTTACTGCAGTGTGTAAGCCTAATGCGTTATGCATTACATGAATTTTATTATCATACTGCACTTTATTCAAAACAGGGGCATTTTTAAAATATTTTTGCTTGAGTGAATTTGCATATCCAAAAAGAAGTTTATCGCTATTAAATTGATGTATTGGCTCGCCTTTATAACGATTTTTAAGAACCATCCCAATCCTTTTGGTTTCAATTAAGTTTTGTACTTGCAATCTTATTTCAGGTGAATATCCTTGAAAGTACTCTAAACCAGCCATATTCCATTTATTTCCATTATCAATTTTACTCTACGAAGAGAATGTAATAAAAATGCGCGCAATGAGCAAGTACTTTACACTTTCTTTCTTATACGCAGCATTTAATTTGAGGTAATCAGTGTAAATCAAGTTATAATCTATTAATAGCTCGATGCAGATTTTCAATTTAGATTAGCTGCATTTTATCATACGCAAGTTTGCGTTTCTTTTTTATTTTTCGGTTGATTTATGACATTTTCTAAACTTAGTGCAACACTTCAAACCCATCAACTTGGTCAAAGATTGGATCAAGCTTTAGCTGAAATCTTTCCTGATTATTCACGCTCAAGGATTAAGGATTGGATTGTGGAAGGAAAGGCAACTCTAAATGGCGTGGTTGTTACTACTCCTAAGGAAAAAGTATTTGGGTATGAATCTGTTACGCTCACTGTCGAATTAATTGAGCAAGTCAATTGGCATGCTGAGTCTATGGCTCTTGATATTTATTATGAAGATGAAGATATATTAGTGATTAATAAACCTGCAGGTTTAGTTGTCCATCCTGGGGCGGGAATACGTGAGGGTACGCTACTTAATGGATTATTAGGGTATTATCCAGCGATAGCCGAAGTTGCTAGAGCAGGTATAGTGCACCGTTTAGATAAAGATACAACCGGGCTAATGGTTGTAGCTAAGACGGTTCCAGCTCAAACTCATTTAGTTGAGGCGCTTCAAGCAAGGCGTATTACACGTGAGTATGAAGCTGTTGCAATTGGCTACATGACTGCAGGTGGACGAATTGATCAGCCTATTGCGAGACACCCGACAAAAAGAACTCATATGGCAGTTCATCCTATGGGCAAACCCGCTGCAACTCAATATCGTTTAATTAAGCAGTATAGAGCGCATACCCATTTGAGATTAAGGCTGGAGTCAGGCAGAACACATCAGATCAGGGTACACATGGCGCATTTAAATCATCCATTAGTTGGTGATCCTCTTTATGGTGGAAGGAGCCGTTTACCAGCGCACTCTAGTGACAATTTGATTGCAACCTTACAGGCATTTAATAGACAAGCATTGCATGCAGCTCATTTAGCACTTAATCATCCAATTACTCAGGAACCGCTTGCATGGAGTGCTCCGTTACCAGACGACTTTCAAAATTTACTAAAAGCCTTGCAGGTAGATTTAGAGGAAAATATCGATAGGATGTACTAGTTTTTATAATCAAAATGAGGAAAGGGTAATTGAACAATAGCTATATAACACCAAACTGGCATGCCCCTAGCAATGTATGTGGATTGACGACAACACGATTAGGAGGCCTTAGTGATGCTCCTTTTGATAGCTTTAACCTTGGCGCGCATGTTGGAGATGAGGCGGGATGTGTGGAGGCTAATAGGCTGAAATTAATGCATATCGCAGATTTACCTCATATGCCCAATTGGTTAAATCAAACTCATAGTGTCTCTGTCGCTACAATTAAATCCGGTCAACTCAGTACAGTTGATGCTGATGCTGTCTACACAAATGAGATTAATACTGTTTGTGCTATTCTAACCGCTGATTGTTTACCTGTTTTATTTGTTAATAAAGCAGGAAATGAAATTGCTGCTGCGCATGCTGGCTGGAGAGGACTTGTAAATGGCATACTTGAAAATACTATCAATTGTTTTAATGCCAATCCTCAAGATATTCTTGTTTGGTTTGGTCCTGCAATTGGGCCAAAATATTTTGAAGTTGGGCAAGATGTATTTGATGCTTTTTTAAATATAGATAGTGAATGTGCGTTTGCATTTCAACCCTGTATAAATCATGATGATCAATCACTAGATAAGCCTAAATATTTAGCTAATTTATATAGCTTAGCCAAACATCGATTAATGAGATGTGGGCTAAGCGACTTTTATGGCGCAGATCGTTGTACGGCGAGTGAGTCAGAATATTTTTACTCTTATCGCCGTGATAATAAAACAGGACGAATGGCCACTTTAATTTGGCTGACTCGCTAATTAAAGTTATTATGCGCTTTCTTGCAAACCTCTAATTTTACTTTTTCTATCAATTAAGTTGCCGTAAGTATCATAATAGCGCGTTGGCCAAATCAGTGATGGATGCATACCTAATCTGTCTGCTATTATCCATTCTCCTTTAGGCCAAGGTCTTATGAGTGTATTTGAAAGTGTTGAGGAACTTAGTCCTGCATCTCGTGATAGAGCAGCGAGCGTTGTTCCTGATTTTTTGAGTGCGGCAATTATATCTGCTGGATGCCAATCCGATGGCTGTTGATGCATAACATCATCTCCTTAAGTAAAAAATTTAATCCATTAAATTATGGGGTGGTGCAATACTTGTAAGTCCAATTGGTTATTTAAAATTTTTTGATAAGAAAATTTTTAAAAATAAGGGATAATTACAGTAAAGCTGAATAAAAACAGAAGACTGCGCTAATTAAAATGGATTGGTTATTCCAAATCAAATCCATATATTGAGAAATACGCAGAACTCTAAATGCATTTTATGAATTTTTTGGCAAATGTCTATTGAAAAATTTAACAGTTAAACCTTATCTCTAAAATTTTGATATTAATGTATCTATTTGGGTTATCCACAAGGGTGAGCTGTACTTTTAACAGGTTTATATATAAAAACTGAAGAAAATTGATAAAAAACTTAAGGTATTTATTCATGATATGGAATTATTTAAATATATTTTTAAATGGCAGTTAAAAATAATAAAGTAGGGTAATAAAAATATATTGAGTTAATAAATTTCTTGAATGTAAATTAATTAAATTGAATGGCTTGAATAAAAATTGCAATTAAGTGAATAAATAATTTGTTAATATTAAGTTAAATGACTCTAGATATAGAGACATAAATTAATTTAAGTATATGATGAAGTAGCTGAGTTTTTGAATATTTTAGAACATTAATACTACTATTAATAGCATATAGAAATATTGATATTTTAGAATAAAGATTTAAATTTTTTAAGGAT
The DNA here is from genome assembly GCF_900111395.1 of Thorsellia anophelis DSM 18579. GTDB lineage: Bacteria > Pseudomonadota > Gammaproteobacteria > Enterobacterales > Thorselliaceae > Thorsellia > Thorsellia anophelis. Next base: position 182,683 of record NZ_FOHV01000002.1, read on the forward strand.
AAAAATACCAATTAATACTAATATTTCAACTAAATCAGTATGAATTGGTATGTCATGAATTAAAGTAGATTGTGTTAATAAGTGCGGTTAACAGCAAGATTAGCTAAAAAAATTAAGGCATCTTTATAAATTGAGTCATCAAGTTGAGATAACGACGCAATTGCTTTATCCGATTCTTCTTCAGCTTTTTGTTTCGTGTAATCTAACGAACCATATTTATTCATAATCTTAAGTACATTATCAATGTGCTGCCTGCCGTCGCCTGTTTCTACAATTTGCCTTAATAGATGCCTATCTTCACCATCTGCGTGAGCCATAGCATGGAGTAAAGGCAGAGTAACTTTTCCTTCAGCTAAATCATCACCTAATGCTTTACCTAATTGTTCACTATCGGCAGTATAATCAAGATGGTCATCGATCAGCTGAAATGCTGTGCCAAGATATTTTCCATAGTCTTTTAAGCATTCAGTTAGTGTATCGTCCTGGTTTGTAATTACAGCTGCTGAATGAGTAGCTGCTTCAAATAAACGTGCAGTTTTGCTGTAAATAACTTGCATATAATCCGTCATAGACACATCAGGGTTATTGCAATTAATCAGCTGTAATACCTCTCCTTCGGCAATTACATTAACAGCATCTGACATAAGTTTTAGAAGCGGCATTGATCCGATGTCTGTCATCATTTGAAATGAACGAGTGTAAATAAAATCTCCAACTAAGACGCTAGCAGCATTTCCAAACTCAGCATTTGCAGTTGATTTACCTCGTCTAGTTGGAGATTCATCAACCACATCATCATGTAAAAGAGTTGCTGTGTGGATGAATTCAATCAGTGCAGCAATTTTAATATGATCTTGTCCTTTGTATCCAAGAGCATGTGCGCTGAGCAGGGTGATTAATGGTCTTAATCTTTTTCCACCACTACTAATTAGGTAATAACCTACTTGATTGATTAATGAAACTTTTGAGTTGAGTTGAGACAAAATTTCTTCATTAACCGCCTTCATATCTTTTTCGGTTAAATTCATGACATCTGATAAATTCATAGTGGCAGCCTTTACTTAGCTTTAGTCAATAAATAAAAAAACAAATTTTTTGATAATATACTCATGAATATGATGTTATAAATATTTCAATATCAATTATTTATATTTATTGATCTGTTTAAAAAACATCATTTAGCATGAATCCTAAACCAACACGAGTTTGTTTGTGATCATAATCAATTAATGATTCCCCATAACCAGAATAGACTTGGGTATAAAACCTAACATGGTTAGTGATTGGATAGCTCCAGCCAAGTTCAGCACCACCATAGCCACTATTCCAGTTATAACCGCCTTTTGCACTAAAAGTGCTTTCACCTAGCTTATAGGCTATTTTGAGTCTATAGTGGCCAAGGTAGTCAGTAATATTCGGATTATCATCATTACTATCACTTTCTGGTACACGCCACCAAGGTTTTAAGTCTACTTGAAAATTACCATTTTGAGCCATCATTCTTGCATAAAGACGATTCCAGCTTCGTGAGGTTGGTTCAGCTTTACCATTCGATTGATGATTAAAACCTAATTCAAGCTCTCTTAGTACCCAATCACCAAATTGATAATCTGTTTCCCAACCTAGAAAAACCTGCGGCTCGTAATTAGATTCTCTAAATGGAGCTGATTCAGACATGTTAAAAGATTGCCACCAAGAGGTTTGTGTATAAGAAAATCCTAATAATGAGTTTTCGCTTACTATACCACGCCAGATAGGAAACCCTAAACTTACTTGAAATTTAGCTTCTTGCTTATCTGCATTATCAGCCCATTCATACTCAGAAATAGAATATGAATTAAGATTAGACGTATGTGTAAATAATAAATAATTTGTATCATATGGATAGAGCAGAAAAGGGCGTTCATAATCACGCATCATTTCAGAAATGACACTTCCTCGAGTGGGAGGTGTTTGGTTGGCGATTAGAGATGAACTTATGCCCATAAGTGATAGAGTTATAAGCACACCTAAAGGTGATATCATTAATTTTTTTTGTGATACTTGAGATGAAAGCGTAATCTTCATTTTTTTACCTTTGTGTGATTTAGGTGAGTGATTCTATAGCGCGTTTATTTCAGTTATTAACATACCTAGGATTAACATACCTAGGATTTATTCTGTATATTGTAGCAAAAACGACTAATGTTATCTAAACGTGTTTGGGTTAAAATATAAATTAACCTGTTTTGCCAAGCTAACTAGAATTAGTTAGCTATATTTATCTGCCTTTAATTTACTAATTCTTTTAAGTATTGATAAATTAATCTAGATGATTTAGGTGGTTTATTGGCAGCTTGTTCTTTTTGTGCATTTCGGACTAACGCTCGTAGATGTTGTCTATCAGCATCAGGATACTGGTTCATTACTAGTTCAAGCGCATCTTCCTTACCAGTTAATAAGGCATCTCTCATCGCCTCAAGTTTATGAAGTAATACGACGCTTTGGTTGTGACGATTTTTTAATTTATCTAACGCTTGGATAATCGGTTCTACCTCAATATGGCGAAGCATCTTTCCGATAAGTTGTAACTGTCTGCGTCGACCTTCTTTTTTTATTTTAGTTGCAAGGATGATTGCATTTTTAAGTTGTTCCTCAAGAGGGATATAAGCTAATTCTGTTGGACTTAAATTAACTAACTCAAGGCCTAATTTTTTTAGATCTTCAGCGTCACGTTTAATTTCACTTTTACTGACCCAAATAATTTCATCAGGCTCGGGAGGAGGTGCGAGTATTGCATCATCGATACCATAATCAGCTAAAGACGGAACATTGCGGTTAGAATTTTCATTTTCCTCATTCTGTTGTGTATCGTTTGTATCTGGAATGTATTGTTTCATATTGTGTACTTTATATAGTTGCCTAATATAGGCTGGATATTTTAGCATTTTTAATGCCATGCTCATATACAGCGCTGCTTTCGCGTTTTTATTTTAATGTCTTGCATATTTAAGATAAATAACAGCCATATCTAAGTTTTGTAAGACTCTACTTGTATAGACTAGCAGAAATGAGGAAGTTTTTTTATCTTTTTTTAAACATATTTCTAATGAGCAGATGGTGTATTTGTAGTGAGTAATGATTATCATCATTCCGATAAAGTTTTGGGTATTGACTAAAAATATAGTTTAGTTAAATACTGTATTTTAAAATCTAATTAATTTGGGGTATTTTTAATAGCTTTGCATTTTTAGTGTTGTGTGTTTCAGTTTTCATCTATGTTAACAGAAGTATCAATGATATAATTTAGTGATGTTTTTGATACTTTATGTTTAACGTGTATCAGCCTGAATTATTGCTAAACAATAGCACATCAGCACATCTATTAAGTTTGCTTATTAATTGCATTAAAGATAGCGTAAGTTAAAATACAGATGTAAAAAATATATGAAACTATCTCATTGTTAGCAATTTTTAGTGGTTGTAAGTCTATTTTGTTAACTTTTTATGCTCATATAAACTGCATTAATTTAGCTTGAATGAATAAGGGATGGGTTAAGGTTTTGATTTTATATTAAATTATTTAAATGTGCCCTTGTTGGTTAAATTAACCCAAAACCTAGATAACGCAGAGTAAACCAAGATATGATATTCAATCACCACACTTATTAAGGAAATCTCATGGCAGAGCAATACATCAACAGTATAGATAATATTAAACAAGATGTAGAGATTGAAAAAAAACAGTTAGAAAATGCAGTTGCTTTAGCACTTGAACTTGCTGCAATTGATTCGACTAGTGCGGAAGTTGCTATCACAAAAAGTACAGGCATAAGTGTATCTACTCGATTAGGTGAAGTTGAAACACTTGAGTTTAATAGTGATGGTGCGCTCGGAATTACAGTGTATTGTGGGCATAAAAAAGGGAGTGCGTCATCGACTGATTTACGTCCAGAAGCAATACGTTCTACTGTACAAGCCGCGATTAATATTGCTAAATATAGTTCAGAAGATCCTTATGCAGGAATTGCTGATAAATCAGTTCTAGCATTTGAGACTCAAGATCTTGATCTTTTTCATCCTTGGGTTTTAGATGCTGAACAAGCTGTAGCAATTGCTGCTGAAGCTGAAGAAACAGCTAGGCATGCTGACACTAAAATTATTAATAGCGAAGGCGGTAGTTTTAACAGCCATTATGGTATTAATGTGTATGGCAATTCTCACGGTATGCTGCAAAGTTATAGCTCAAGCAGGCATTCAATTTCATGTAGCGTACTTGCTATGGAAAATGAGAATATGGAGAGAGACTATGCTTATTCAATTGCTAGGAGATTTGAAAAATTATGTTCGGCTAGAGAAGTTGGCTTAGAATGTGCTAAAAGAACCCTTTCCAGGTTATCTCCTAGAATAATTAAAACCCAGCAAACCCCTGTTATTTTTACTGCGGAAGTTGCAACAGGATTGATAGGTCATTTAGTCGGTGCAATTAGTGGTAATAGCGTTTATAGGCAATCAACTTTTTTGCTAGATGCCCTAGGGACGAAGATTATGCCAGAATGGTTGACCATATTTGAAAATCCTCATGTTTTAGAAGGGCTTGGTTCAAGTTACTTTGATAATGATGGCGTGAAAACCCAATCTCGTAATATTATTGATTCAGGTCATCTTGCAACTTGGTTACTTGGGACTTATTCTGCTCGTAAACTTGGGTTAGTCACAACAGGGCACGCAGGTGGAATTCATAACTGGTTTATCCAAGATAATAGGCACCCTCAAAATAATACAAATTTATCTGACTTAATTAACACTATGCACACCGGTTTAGTGGTAACAGAATTAATGGGACAAGGTGTAAATGGCGTCACAGGTGACTATTCTAGAGGAGCAAGTGGATTTTGGGTAGAAAATGGGCAAATTCAATATCCAGTTAGTGAAATAACAATTGCTGGTAATTTAATGCAAATGTGGCAGCAAATTATTGCAATTGGTGGTGATATTGAAACTCGCTCTTCAATCCAGACAGGATCTATTCTGATTGAAAATATTCAAGTTGCAGGTTCCTAGAATTGATTGATTTTACATGTTTTCTAATTTTATAACTATGGGGATTTCAATATAGTTTTTTATTGAAATCTCATTAATAATTTTTTACAGTGAAACACTCTTCATACCTTCAATGTTGAGCCAATATCCATTGCATAGGTTATTATTAGGTTGAAAGGCAATCGATTTTTCGCGATAGGCTTTAAATTGTTTTAACATATCAAAAATAGTGTCATCATGCGGGCTTAAACGGATAATATCGACAAGCCCTTCCATTTCTGCTTGCCTGTTGCCTAAATGATAACAATACCCACTTTGTGTTTGTATACCATTTAGCGTGAAAATTGTGTCATTATCCTGAGTGTAAACTGGTTTACCTTGTGGGTAATGAATACAACATGTTTCACATTGTTCTTTATTTTTATTTTCTGAACGAGCTGTAAAACACCTTGCAGAGTAGGCTAGTGGCAGGTACCCATATGAAAACACTTCAATTTCAAATTGAGATCGGATATTCAGATTTTCAGCTTCAATGACAATTTTTTGTAGCCAATCTCTTGAAAGTTCAACAGGCATACACCAGCGCTTCATTCCTTGTTTTAGAAAAATATTTAATGTTTGTGCATTATAACAATTGACAGAGTGTCCAACAGTGAAAGAAATTTTTGCTTCTTTTGCTAACTCAATGGCTGAGAGATCGTTTGCTTCAATTAAAAAATCACCATTTTCAATGTAGCGTTTAAGCTCTTTAATTTCTGACTGAGCTTCTAATAAGGCTAAGGTACTGAGAGTGATCTGTTTACCGCTATGAGTAAGTGATTTTGCAAGATCAAACCAATCATTAAATTTTAATTCTCTCCTTTTAGTACAAACCGTTTCACCTAAATAAATAATATCAGCATCAGATCCTTTTGCTTGCTCGTAAAATTGCTCGATTTGTTCTTTTTTCCAGTAATAGAGTATGGGGCCAAGTGAATATTGCATAATAATTACGCTTCCAATAAAGTAAAAAATAATAGAAATAAAAGCAAGTTACTGCCAGGTTTTATGATAAGCACCTAATGTTGTTTGGCTACCTTCAGACAGTGAACTCAGTGCATTGAGCCACTTAGGATCAACCGCATAGGTTTCAGGGGCAGATTTGCAAGTATCTATCGCATTTCTCCATATTTTAGCAATTTGACCAACATAAGCGGGACTTCTTTGTCTACCTTCAATTTTCACTGAAATAATATTTGCTTTGATAAGTTCAGGTAACAATTCCAAAGTATTTAAGCTCGCAGGCTCTTCTAATACATGAAATTTTCTATCATCAACGATATATCTACCTTTACATAAGGTAGGGTAGCCTGCTAGCTCATTTTCTAAGTAGTGATCAATTAAGACATCATTTAGCCTTGCACTTCTACCCGTTGATGTTTCCTCCCAGCGTACAAACTTTGCAGGTGAACACGCTCCTTTTGTATTTGGAGATTCACCAGTTAAATAAGATGAAAGATAACAACGACCTTCAGCCATGATGCATAAACTCCCAAATGCAAATACTTCAAGTGGTACCGGGCTTGTCCTAGCGAGCTGTTTTACTTGGTGTATAGATAATACTCTAGGTAGAACGATACGGCTCACTCCAAAGTTGTTTGCATAAAACGAAATTGCCTTTTCATTTGTGGCTGATGCTTGCACTGATACATGTCTTTGAATAGCCGGATACTGTTTTGCAGCGTATTCTAATATCGCCAAATCTGCAATGATTAGGGCATCAACACCAGTATTTGCTGCGATATCAACCGCATTTTTCCATCTCTCAATGCCATCAGGATGAGCAAACGTGTTAATTGCAACGTGAATATGTTTGTGGTGCAAATGAGCATATTCAACCGCTTTGGCAAGTTTTTCCTCAGTGAAATTTAATCCAGCGAAATGCCTAGCGTTTGTATCATTTTTTAAACCAACATAAACTGCATCAGCACCATTTTCGATAGCTGTTTTTACAGCAGGTAAGTTACCAGCAGGACATAATAATTCCATATCAATTCCTAACAATTTAATTTTAAGTAGCAATAAGTTTAATCGGATTAACAAAAATGTTTTTGATGTGGAACAATCTACATTCATAGAATTTTGATATAAGTGAGAATGAAAATTCAATTTTCCAAAAAAACTATTTAACTGAAACTGTATAATTGAATAAGAGAATTAATACTATGGACTCACTGATTGCTCCTCCTGTTTTATTAAAGTACTGCCTCCCAATAGTGATTAAAACACTGACAAAGTATCAACTTAAGTTAATCCCTAAGTTACTCATTAATCAAGTATTATCAGATGCTTTTAATCATGCCTTGCAGGTTTCGATTAGAGAAGGGGAATTTGATTTTTTAAGGGATAAATGGTTAAAAATAGAGATATCAGATTTGGATTTTAGTTGGTCTATTACGTATAAAAATCATAAACTGATAATAGCTAATCCTATCGTTAATCAAGCTGTGCTTAGTGGTGATAGCCAAGCGTTATTATTGATAGCGGCTCAGGTAGTAGATGCTGATACTTTATTTTTTCAAAGAAGACTTAGAATTGAAGGAGATACTGAATTTGCATTAGAAGTAAAAAACACATTAGATGCGATAGATAGAGAAGATTTAGCTCTCTTATATCAAGCCCCTTTAAGCTGGCTAGAGAAAGTTTTAAAACATGCATATATACAATAATTATAAATAGACTTGTTGACTAAATATTTTATGAATCATATTCCCTAGGTATCATCGTTTTTTAAATAGGAGAAATAGTCATCATTATTTTATCCATTTTGCCGTAAAACCTCGTCCTTTAAGGCGGGGGGTAACGACGTGGTCGTTATTCTTGAATATATAAGGTATAATTCATAAATGAATTTCATAATAATGCTCTTTTGTTGATGCATGTTCAATATAATTAAAAAAGCAGCTAAAATTAAATTCAAATATGATTAACAACTCAATGGGGGAGCTATGAAAAGAATTGGTATTATTGGTGCAATGGAAGAAGAAGTTGCTATATTAAGAAGTGCAATGACCATAGAAAAAACGGTCTCTAGAGGTGGTTGTGAAATTTATATAGGTAAAATAAATGATTGTCATATTGGGTTACTTAAATCAGGTATTGGTAAAACATCAACTGCAATCGGAACGACTTTATTAATTGAACATTATCAGCCTGATTTAGTGATTAATACTGGTTCAGCAGGTGGATTAGCAAGTAGTTTAAATGTTGGCGATATCGTGATCTCAACACAAGTTCGTTATCATGATGCAGATGTAACTGCGTTTGGTTACGAAATAGGACAAATGGCAGGTGCGCCAGCGGCATTTGAGGCGGATATCAAGTTAAGTGAAATTGCCGTCAATTGTGCAAATGAACTTAAGCTCAATGCTGTGACTGGGTTAATTTGTAGTGGAGATGCGTTTATTAATGGATCTGAGCCATTAAATAGAATTTTGACATCTTTTCCTACTGTGATTGCGGTTGAAATGGAGGCAGCATCGATTGCTCATACATGCCATCAATTTAACATTCCTTTTGTTGTTGTTAGAGCGATTTCTGATGTGGCAGATCAAAAATCTCATCTTTCATTTGATGAATTCTTACAAATAGCAGCGAAACAATCAAGTTTACTTGTAACTAAAATCATTCAAACTATCAATCAGGCATAAAGCTGATTTCTTGTTGTGGAAATAAGCTTTATGATAAAGTCAACGGCATTGAGTGTGTTGAGCTATGTTTTAGGTGGAGTCTTATTTTGCCTTTCATGGAATTTAATTGCTGATGTAGATAGCGCTCAATCAAGAATTATTACTTTAAGCCCAAACTTAACTGAATTAGTTTTCTCTGCAGGACTAGGTGATAATCTTGTAGGGGTAAGTGATTTTTCAAACTACCCAATTAAGGCTAAAGATTTACCGATTATTTCTGATTCAAATGGCGTTAATTTAGAGTTTCTTTTCAGCCTCAAACCGACGTTAATTTTAGCCCAGCAGGGCTTAATTTCACAAGAAACAATTAATAAGCTCGAAATGATAGGCTTAACTGTTGTGATAATTAATATTAAAACAGTCGAAGAGCTATATTCAACGTTAGAATCTCTTTCAAAGATAAGTCCAAATCCTAAGATAGCGGAACAAACTTTATTTCAATTAACAACTACAATCAATAAAATTGATGAGATTGGTAAAAATTCTACAAAAGGCGTTACAGCTTTTCTTGAACTTTCAGATAATCCAATTTTAACAACAAATCAGAATTCATTAATTCACGAACTGTTAGCGAGATGTCAAATTAATACGTTATTTGCTGATGAATTAGCACCTTGGCCAATAGTTTCCAAAGAGAGTATCGTAGCTCAAAACCCAAGTGTCATTTTAATTTCTACACCTACACAGTTGTTGTCTGCCAATACAATTATTTTTGAAGATATCACTTATTTTGATAACGCAACTGAGCATACAGGTCAAAAAATGCAAAGCCAGTTAACGAGGTTTTATCAACAATATCTTCCTAATGTAAAATTAATTCAACTCAATGCTGATATATTTTCAAGAGAAACGCCACGATTAGTTAGTGGCGTACTTTCAGTCTGTCAATACCTACAAAATACCTCAATTAATTAATTAATAAACTAGGAATTATTATGAGAGAAATAAGAATATACCACCCAGAAGCACTGACTGAGAAAAAGCAATATTTATTGTCAGTCGAGGCTGCAAATCATGTGGCTCGAGTATTGAGAATGCAAGAGGGGCAACCAATTTCTTTATTTAATGGGAATAATTATTGCTATGAGGCTATTATTTCAAAAATTACAAAGCGTGATGTGGAAGTGATAGTACAGTCTGAATATGAACAAAATAGGGAGTCTCCTCTTAGACTGCATTTAGGCCAAGTTATTTCTCGTGGCGATAAAATGGAGTTTACGATACAAAAAGCGGTTGAGCTTGGAGTGACTGAAATTACACCATTATATTCAGAACGATGCGGCGTTAAATTAGATGAAGATCGTGCACTAAAAAAACATATTCAATGGCAAAAAATCATTATTTCAGCTTGCGAGCAATCTGGGCGGAATTATTTGCCAGTATTAAATCCGATCCAGACGCTTGAGAATTGGTGCAAAAGAGATGATGCTAAACTTAAATTAAATCTTCACCCAAGAGCCGACAAAACAGTAAATCAGCTTTCACTTGTAAATTTAAATGATCCAATTGATCTTTTAATTGGGTCAGAGGGAGGGTTGTCTGAGTCTGAGATTGAAATGACGCTTAAATTTAATTTTACTGAAATTCTATTAGGGCCTAGAGTATTAAGAACAGAAACGGCAGCACTAAGTGCAATCACTGCGCTCCAAGTGAGATTTGGCGATTTTGCTTAACACTCTACTCTATTTAGATTCTTTTTATGGTTATTACGAATGAATATGCCATTTAAATTGATAATTGAAAATTATTCGTAATAAAGTGTAAGCATGGATGTGTAAACTATTTTTAATTAAATCATTATTTTGTTATTATTATACGAGAACGAGTAAAATTAAATTTATATTTACTTACAAAGTAAGCTGATTTATTTTATTTTTTTTACTATTATGTACTCAGGAATAAGGTTTATGCGCATAAATAAGGCATTTTTAGATTGAAATGGCTCACTCATGCACTCTCTAGGTTTTGAATTAGGTGAAATATGAAATTATCTCAGAAGTTTCTTATGCTCTTTATCATAATTATTTTGGGTTTCTTAGCGTATGGCGCTTGGTCATTCAAAGTAATTAATGACTCTAGGATGGATGGTCCTATATTTGATGAGCTTAAACAATTACAAGATCTTAAAGCAGATAGTATGCCACCTACTATTTATGCAATAGGCGCTTATGTTGCCGCTAATAAAATATACCAAGCGCAGACATTAGATGAGCTAAATGCACAAAAACAAATCTTTGAACAAAATCAGTCTGATTATATGCGTGACCATAAAAAATGGCAGCAGAAAGAATCGGATAGAACAGTTTTGATGACACTTATTGAAGGCGGTATACATTCAAATGCTCTAGCTTTTTTTGAAACTACCTTTTCAGAACTTATTCCAACGGTTCAAAAAGATATTGAAAATAATTTAAGGGTAAGCCCTGAGCGTGATAAAGCGTACCAAAAATTAGATAAAGCGTTTTTTGAACATAAGAAAAGTGTTGATGAATTGATCATTGTGATAGATAAATTGTTTGAAAATGATGCAAAAGTAGCATCAATTGAAATTCAGCGGTCACTTATTGTTTTAGTTTGCGTATTTATTTTCTTCTTAATTGTTATTGCTTTAACAATCTTACTTATTACAAGAAAACTCATGGCTCAATTTGGTGGTGATCCAGCTTATGTTTCTTCTATTGTAGAGCAAATCGCAGCAGGTAAATTAAATGTTAATATCAAAATAAATAGCAATCATCCTAATAGTCTACTCGCACGTATGAGGATGATGCGTGATAATTTGCAGCATATCGTATTGCAGATTCGTCAAAGTAGTGATGCAATATATTCTGCAGTTTCTCAAATCAATGCTGGAAATCAAGATTTATCAAGGCGTACAGAAGATGAAGTGAGTTCTCTTGAACAAACCTCTGTTAGCATGACTGAGTTAACTCAAACGGTAAAAGCGAATGCAGAAACAGCCGCTAATGCAGATGATTTAACTCAAGGCGCAGTTACTATGGTTGATCAAGGTAGTAAGGCAATGGTTAATATGATTCAAACAGTTAATAGTATGGGGGAAAGCGCGGCTAAAATTAATGATATCACCTCATTAATTGAGGGTATTGCGTTTCAGACGAATATTCTAGCATTGAATGCAGCAGTTGAAGCTGCTAGAGCAGGCGAGCAAGGTAAAGGCTTTGCTGTTGTTGCGAATGAAGTCCGTACATTAGCCCAGCGTTCATCAAGTGCAGCGCAAGAAATTCAATCATTAATTGATAGTTCGGTGAGCATGAGTAAAGAAAGTATACAACGTGCAGCTGAAGTAGATGAAGTAATGGATAAAATTAAAGTTTCGATTAATGATGTGTCAATATTGATTAATCAAATCGCGATTGCTTCAAATGAACAAACTGAAGGTATTTCTCAGGTAAATATTGCGATTGCTCGTATTGACACGACAACACAGCAAAATGCAACATTAGTTGAGCAGGCTGCTCATGCTACTTTGCATCTTGAAGAGCAATCTGCTTTACTAGAAAGAGCAATTGGTCAGTTTGAATTAGATAGTATGATATCTCAGCAACATGATAGTGATGTGTTTGATTTAAACAACAGGCATTAAATCAAGCTATTTAAGTGTCGAGATTGAATGTAATTGAAATATATGAACGATGCTTAAACCAAATAGCGGGCACTTAATAGATAAGTGACTTGACTATTAATGATATGCTGATTCGTTTATAAAATAATTATTTCAATTTTATCAAGTGTAGAGGAGTAGTATATGTTTGGAAGTTTATTTAGTAGTAAAGGGCCTTATCAGACCCATAAGAGCAAATCAGATAGTCAACGTTTTTTTCAATCAATTAGTGCAGCTGTCCCTTACATAGAATTTACTCCCCAAGGTATTATCAAATATGCTAATAGGCAACTACTTGATACTTTAGGGTACACACTTGATGAAATTAAAGGACAACATCATAGTATTCTTTGTTTTCCTGAAGATAGTGAATCAACTGAATATAAAGAGTTTTGGGAATCACTTGCCCGCGGGGTACCTTCAAACAAACGTTTCATGAGAAAAACTAAGCGTGGTGATAAAATTTGGCTTGCAGCAAGCTATTTTCCAGTGATGAAACGAGGTAAAGTAGACTATGTAGCTAAAGTCGCATCTAATGTTACTGCTGAACAAGTTGAATTAGAGCATAAGCAAGCACTTATTGCTGCGCTAGATAAATCGCTAGCCGTGATTGAATTCGAACCAGATGGCACTATCATTGAAGCTAATCTTAATTTTCAGCATGTGATGGGATATACCAATGATGAACTTCGTGGACGCCATCATAAAATGTTTTGTACAGATCAGTTTTATCAAGAAAACCCAACTTTCTGGAAAGATCTTGCATCAGGTAATATTAAAACAGGATTATTCCTTCGAATAGATAAGCAGCAAAGAGAAATTTGGTTGGAAGCTACTTATAATCCTATTTATGATAGAGATGGTAATATTACAAAAATTATTAAATTAGCTAGTAATATTACTGAGAGAGTTGAAAAAAGCATGCGAGTCAGAACGGCTGCTCAAACAGCAAGTGGCATTGCACAAGAAACTGTAGTAAGTGCTTTGAGTGGACGTGAGTCAATTAGCCATTTACTTGAAAACTCTAAAGAGATTAACTTAGCTGTTGAAGATGTGAATGGGTTGATTGCTGAATTAAATCGATTATCAAAAAATGTTGAGTCTATTGTCTCAACTATCAGTTCAATAGCAGATCAAACCAATTTACTTGCTTTAAATGCTGCAATTGAAGCAGCTAGAGCTGGGGAGCAAGGTCGTGGTTTTGCTGTTGTTGCTGGTGAAGTTAGACAGCTCGCGGCAAGAACATCGCAATCTACCTCTCAAATTGCAGAGGTAATCGCCCAAAACTCATCTGTGACACAAAAAATAGATGATAAAATCAGTGATGTCTTTAAAATGACCTCTGCGGGAGAAAGTCAAACTTCTCAAATATCATCTGCGATAGAAAAGATTATTATAGATGCTGAAAATGTATCTGATACAGTTAAAGATCTGTCTCTTTAGAGGGAATTAGCTAGTGATTTAATGAAGACATTAATCGTAAAAGTTTGATTAATGTCTTATTACCAGTTTGTTAGGGTTTATAGCTCAATATCAGCTTTATCCCCTTTTTCTTGAAGCCAGTTTCTTCTGTCTTCTGCACGCTTCTTGGCTAGTAACATATCCATAATCGCAAAGGTTGCCTCGCTATTATTTTCTGAAATAGTTAACTGAACTAGTCTGCGAGTATTAGGATCTAAGGTTGTTTCTCGTAATTGCATTGGATTCATTTCACCTAATCCCTTAAAACGCTGAACATTTGGGGTGCCACGTTTACGTTTTAGTTTATCAAGGATATGTTCTTTCTCTTCTTCATCTAATGCATAATGGACTTCCTTGCCTAAATCAATACGGTATAAAGGTGGCATGGCAACATAAACATGACCATTAGCAACTAGTGGTTTAAAGTGACGCATAAATAGGGCGCATAATAGGGTGGCAATATGCAAACCATCGGAGTCAGCATCCGCAAGGATACAAATTTTTCCATAACGTAAGCCAGATAAGTCATCACTATCTGGGTCAATACCAATAGCAACTGAAATATCGTGAACTTCCTGTGAGCCTAATACTTCATCAGAAGAAACTTCCCAAGTATTTAAAATTTTTCCTTTAAGCGGCATGATGGCTTGGTATTCCCTATCACGAGCTTGCTTAGCTGAACCACCAGCAGAATCCCCTTCAACTAAAAATAATTCAGTGACTGAAAGGTCTTGCGAAGTACAATCAGCAAGTTTTCCAGGTAGAGCCGGTCCATTGGTTAATTTTTTACGAATGACTTTTTTAGCGGCTCTTAATCTTTTTTGTGCATTAGCAATGACAAGTTCTGCAAGTTGTTCTGCTATGGTTGTATTTTGATTAAGCCAGATGCTGAAACTATCCTTTATAACCGCTGAGACAATTCCCGCAGCTTGTCTTGAGGATAGACGCTCTTTAGTTTGACCTGCAAATTGAGGTTCTTGCATTTTTAATGAAAGAACGTAGGCACATCTATCCCATACATCTTCAGGCGAAAGTTTAACGCCACGTGGTAGGAGATTTCTAAATTCACAAAATTCACGCATAGCATCTAATAGACCTTGCCTAAGACCATTAACATGTGTACCACCAACTGGAGTTGGGATTAAGTTAACATAACTCTCCGTTATAAGCTCACCACCTTCAGGTAGCCAGACAAGTGCCCAGTCAACAGCTTCTAATTCACCTTGATGGCTACCTACAAATGGTTTTTCTGGAAGTGTAGGTAGACCGTCAACTGCTGCGCATAGGTAATCATTTAATCCATCTTCATAGCGCCATACTTGTTCAGTTTCTGCTGCTAAATCCTTAAAGCGGATTTCAACTCCAGGACATAAAACCGCCTTAGCTTTTAAATTATGTGCTAATTTTGATGTGGAAAATCGTGGAGTATCAAAATACTTAGGATCTGGCTTAAATTTAACCCAAGTTCCTTTTTCAGATTTTTTACATTCACCAATAACGGACAATTCAGTTACTTTATCGCCATTTTCAAAAGCAATGTGGTATATTTTTCCATCTCGTCTAACCTCTACATCTACACGTAGTGAAAGCGCATTCACTACGGAAATACCTACTCCGTGTAGACCTCCAGAAAATTTATAATTTTGGTTGCTAAACTTACCACCTGCATGTAGCCTGCATAAAATTAATTCAACAGCACTGACTCCTTCTTCAGGATGAATATCTACAGGCATCCCCCTACCATTATCTCTAACTTCAAGTGTGTGATCAGGGTAGAGAATAATTTCGATAAGGGTAGCATGCCCGCCTAATGCTTCATCTACGCTATTATCTATCACTTCTTGTGCGAGATGATTAGGCCTTGTTGTATCAGTATACATGCCTGGACGTCTTTTAACGGGTTCAAGGCCATTTAGGACTTCAATTGAATTTGCGGTATAAAGAGAATCTTTTGTCATGTTGATTTTTTAACTATTATTTAAGATGTGAAATATCATGCGAATTTGAGGGGATGAAGGTTTCATCAATTAAATCAAATTTTGTGAGTTGCATTATACAACAAAAGCAAGAAAAGTTTATCATATAAATAGTGGTTAATATTATTTAAGGTAAGTTGTATAAGGATATGCATGAAAATACCTAAAATTGTGATAAGCTATATTCAATTTTTGTATTAATCTTAGAAAATCTTTAACATAGGTGATTATTTGTTAATTGAACGTTTAACCATACATAAATTTCGCAACATTCAAGAAGCAGATTTATCCTTTTCTTCTCATTTAAATTGTTTTGTAGGAGAAAATGGCAGTGGGAAAACAAGTTTACTTGAGGCTATTTATACATTAGGTCATGGCCGAGCGTTTAGAACTTCGCTTACCGCTAGGGTAATAAATCATGAAGCAGAAAGTTTCATTTTGCATGCAAGATTAAATGGTGTGGAACAAGAATCCATAAAAGTTGGATTGCTTAAGCACAGAAATGGTGATGTACGAGTTAAGATTAATGAACAAGATGGTCATAAAATCGCTGCGTTAGCACAAAATTTACCAATGCAACTCATTACTCCTGAAGGGTTTGCCTTAGTGGATGGTGGCCCTAAGTTTCGCAGAGGATTTGTTGATTGGGGGTGTTTTCACCATTTCCCCCAATTTTATCCTAAATGGCATGCAATAAAAAGAATTGTAAAACAGAGAAATGCAGCACTAAAACAAACATATAATTATGCTCAACTAAGCGTCTGGGATGAAGAATTAGTTCGCCTAACCGAAGAAGTGACTGTAATTAGGAAAACATATTGTGAAAGACTTATTAATATCATTCATAGTTATATAAAAAGTTTTTTGCCTGATCACCAAATAAATATTCAGTTTTATCCTGGTTGGAATGTGAATTCAAGTTATAAGGAATTACTTGAAAAACAATATGAAAGAGATAAAATGATGGGGTATACGACATTAGGTGCTCATAAAGCAGATATGCGCATGCATATAGGACATTTGCCAGTTGAAAGTATTTTGTCAAGGGGGCAACTCAAACTCTTAATGTGCGCGCTTAGATTAGCTCAAGGTCATTTTTTTACCAGTGAACTAGAAAGGCAATGTGTTTTTTTGATTGATGATTTTAGCGCTGAGTTAGATGATGAAAGAAAAAATAAACTCGCATCTGCACTAAAAAACCAAAAGGCTCAGGTCTTTATCACAGCTTTAGGTTCGCAGCATTTGACTGATTTTCAATCCTATCATGAGGAGAGTACAAAACATTTTAGAGTAAAGGCAGGAGAAATAAATGAGTTGAATTCATTTTGAAATCAAACTCTTTATCTAGAAAATATGTGTATTTTCTCGTTTTTGTGTTACAGTATTTTAGTGTTCTGCCGATATATTAGTCACATCTGCTAAGATTATTGTCAGTAGATATGAAAAAATTAAATAGTTAAGCACCAAATAATCGAAACGATTTTGGGTTGTTAGTGTTATTTAACAACAAGCTAAATGATAACTTAAAGTAAGGGTAATGAATGAATAAGATACTGCTAGTTGATGATGATCGTGAGTTAACCGCTCTTTTAAAGCAATTACTAGAGCTTGACGGATTTCATGTGGAATTAGCTAATGATGGCGTTGAAGCATTAGCTAAGCTTGATGATACCATTGATCTTATTTTGTTAGATATCATGATGCCAAATAAAAATGGCCTAGATGCTTTAAGAGAAATTAGACAAAATTACACGTTGCCTATTATTATGCTAACAGCAAGAGGTGGCGAGCTTGATAGAGTTTTAGGTCTAGAGCTAGGTGCGGACGACTATCTTGCAAAACCATTTAATGATAGGGAATTATTGGCACGCATCAGAGCGCTTTTAAGACGATCAGCTTGGATGGATGGTCCTTTCACTGAGCCTGTGAGTTCAGATGATGTTTCCCCTGTTATTTCCATTGATGGCCTTGTTCTTTATCCAGGACGCCAAGAGGCAAGGTTTGATGACAAAGTTTTGGATTTGACAGGAACTGAGTTTACCTTGTTATACTTGCTTGCTCAAAATGTTGGTTTAGTTGTTTCTAGAGATGACTTGAGTATGAAAGTATTAGGTAAACCTTTAAGCCCATTTGATAGAGCTGTTGATATGCATGTTTCGAATTTAAGGCGTAAATTACCTGAGCGTAAAGATGGTTTGCCTTGGTTTAAAACTTTAAGAAGTCGTGGTTATTTAATGGTTGCAGTAGGCTAAATATGTTCAAAAATCTAACTTCGCGGATTTTTGCGATATTTTGGTTTACAATGGTACTGGTTATTTTTCTTGTCCTATTTGTTCCAAAGTTAGATATGCGTAACATTAAAGTTGTTACGCATGAAGATAAAACAGCAGCTTTTGAAATAGCGAATAAAATTGAAGGCATTATTTCACAGCAGCAACACCATCAAGCTTTTTGGCTTGAACGCCTTTCACGAATTGTTAATAATGCTAAAACGGCTGAATTATCAGTTTTTTTAGTTAATAGTGAAGGGCGGTTAATTGGTGCTAAACGTAGAGATATCGAGCTTATTAGGCATTTTATTGGTGTTTCTAACGATTATGAACATCCGCAAAAAAAACGGTATGAAGATAGAGAGTTACTTGGTCCTTTTATCGTAAATGATGATAAGGATGCTTATTTACTTTACCTGATTCGTAAAATTGATGAATCCCAATCTCCTTTTATTAGTCAACTTTTTGATGACCCAATTTTACTCCTTCTAGTTATCATGATAGTTAGTACGCCACTCTTGTTATGGCTTTCTTGGAGCCTTGCTAAGCCTGCTCGGAAGTTAAAGTTAGCGGCAGATAAAGTTGCACAAGGTGATCTATCTGTGCGCCCCGAACTTGAACAAGGCCCTATTGAGTTTAGAGCAGCAGGACGTAGCTTTAATCATATGGTCCAGTCTGTTGAAAAAATGATGCAAGTGCAGCATAGGCTTTTATCAGATATTTCTCATGAACTGAGAACTCCTTTGACGCGTTTGCAACTTGCTTCTGCTTTGATGAGACGAAAAAGTGGTGAAACAGAAGAATTAAACCGTATAGAGATGGAAACGCAGCGTCTTGATGTTATGATAAATGAACTTTTAGAACTTTCTCGTAAGCAATATACTGACCAATTACATAGAGAGGTCATCACTGCTGATGAATTGTGGTTTAATGTTATTGAAGATGCAAAATTTGAAGCAGAGCAAAAAAATAAGTCACTCGTTCTAAAAACAGAGATCGGTTATTGGAAAGTTTTTGGAACACTTAATGCACTTGAAAGTGCTGTTGAAAATGTCGTTAGAAATGCACTTCGTTATTCACACGGATTAATTGAAGTATCCTTTTTGGGAGATGCTAAAGGCATCACCATCATTATTGATGATGATGGTCCTGGGGTAAAAGAAGATGAGCTTGAACATCTTTTTAGACCATTTTATAGAACAGACGAAGCAAGAGCGCGCGAGTCTGGGGGCAAAGGATTGGGTTTAGCGATTGTAGAGGCGGTAGTTAAGCAGCATCATGGTTGGGTGAGAGCAGAAAGAAGTGAATTAGGTGGACTTAAAATGACTATTTGGTTCCCTGTTTATCATCCAGAATAAGCTAAGCTTGTAATTCAGCCTATATTGTTTAGGTGGTAACCTGTTTATTGTTACTGAACTTGGTTTTAATTTATTTACCAAGCCCAGTTATTAGACAGCCAAGGTACAAGTAATGCTTTAGCTGTAAAATACCCAGTAAGCAAAGCCTGCGACAATAAAACGATAAATTGCAAATGGAATAAAATTGATTCTTTTGATAAGATTTAAAAATGTTTTAATTGCAATTAAGGCTACAATAAAAGCCGTTACAAAACCTGCAACAAAAACAGGCAAAAGATCAACCGTCAAATACTCGATGTTTTTATAAACATCTAATACTGTTGCTCCCATCATCATAGGAACGGCTAGAATAAACGAAAACTCTGCTGCTACATAACGATTCATACCAAGTAGCATACCCCCAGAAATTGTTGCACCAGACCGAGAGAATCCAGGCCAAAGCGCTAAACATTGAAAGCAGCCAATTATGAAGGCTTGTTTATATGTCATGCCATCAAGTGAGCTAGTTTTTTCTGTTTTCGGTTTGAAAAATTCAGCAGCGAGCAGTAAAAATCCTCCCGCAACTAGTGCATATATAACAGCCATGTTAGAGGAAAAAAGAGACTTAATTTGATCATGCAAAGCTAGGCCTATCACAATAGCCGGTAATCCAGCTAAAATAATATGCAATAGAGTGAGTTGACCAACTGAACTCTGTTTCTCGGGCTTTTTGCCAAAGTGAATGCCTATTAAGCCAAAAAGCCTTCTCCAAAAGACACTTACAACTGCTAATATAGAACCGAGTTGGATGACAACTTGGAACGTTTCAGCTGCTTTTCCTTCAAATCCGAGCCAATGACCTACTAATATCATGTGCCCAGTTGAGGAAACGGGTAAAAATTCTGTTAAACCTTCTACTATACCGAGTATAATAGCGTGAATAATTTCAAGCTTTATTACAACATTATCCATTTAGACTAACCTAAGTAAGCAATAAAAAAATAAAAAAAGTGAGCATTTTGTCTAGATGAGGTTGATGATTATCATCACATCTTCTATTATCACACATTATAACGCTTTTTAATGAGAGTAACTGTTTTTTCTCAATGGGTATCCGCTAAAATGAGCATTTGATATGCTTAACATACCATAAACTCTGTTAAAAACAGTAATGATATATATACACTTATAGGGAACTCAATTTTGGACTACTTCTACCCGCTTCAATCCATTACATCCAATTATTTATCCCAAGATCAAATAAAGCGTCTTTATAAAGCTTATTTAGTGGCTTTTGATGCTCATGATGGACAAACGCGTTCTAGTGGCGAACCTTATATTACCCACCCTGTTGCAGTAGCTTCTATTTTAGCTGAAATGAACTTAGATGTTGAAACATTAATGGCAGCTTTACTGCATGATGTAATTGAGGATACTGATGCAACATTTGATGATATGCAGCAGTTATTTGGCAAAAGCGTTGCTGAGTTAGTTGAAGGTGTTTCTAAGCTTGATAAACTAAAATTTAGAGACAAAAAAGAAGCGCAAACAGAAAATTTTAGAAAAATGATCATGGCAATGGTACAAGATATCAGAGTGATCTTAATTAAACTTGCAGATAGAACCCATAATATGCGGACTCTTGGCTCATTAAGACCAGATAAACGCAGAAGAATTGCTAAAGAAACGTTAGAAATCTATAGTCCTTTAGCTCATCGTTTAGGGATTCAACATATTAAGGTTGAACTGGAAGACTTAGGATTTGAGGCTCTTTATCCAAATAGATATCGTGTAATTAAAGAAGTAATCAAATCAGCAAGAGGTAATCGTAAAGAAATGATTCAGAGGATACTGGATGAAATTTCTGGACGACTTCTTGATGCAAATATTGCATGTCGTGTATTTGGAAGAGAAAAAAATATTTTCTCTATTTATAATAAAATGCAGTTAAAAGAACAACGTTTTCATTCCATTATGGATATCTATGCGTTTAGAGTCATCGTTCTTGACATCGATAGTTGTTATCGTGTACTTGGTCATGTTCATAGCCTCTATAAACCTAAGCCTGGTCGAGTAAAAGATTATATTGCGATTCCTAAAGCAAATGGTTACCAGTCTTTACACACTTCCCTCATTGGTCCTCATGGTGTGCCTGTTGAAGTTCAAATTCGTACAGAAGATATGGATCAAATGGCAGAAATGGGGGTAGCTGCACATTGGGCTTATAAAGACGGAACGGATATAAATAGCCGAAATGGCACTACTGCACAGGTACGCGCACAAAAATGGCTTCAAAGTATTATTGAACTTCAGCAAAGTTCAGGTAATAGCTCTGAATTTATTGAAAGTGTTAAATCTGATCTTGTGCCTGATGAAATTTATGTTTTTACACCAAAAGGTAGAATTGTTGAATTACCAGCAGGTTCAACTCCTGTTGATTTTGCGTATGCTGTTCATACCGATGTCGGTAATTCATGTGTAGGAGCGAGAGTTGATCGTAATCCGTATCCGTTATCCCAATCATTAAAAAATGGACAAACAGTAGAAATCATTACCGCACCTGGTACCAGACCTAACGCAACTTGGTTAAATTTTGTAGTCAGCTCAAAAGCACGAGCCAAAATTCGTCAAATGATTAAAACAGTCAATCGTGATGAAGCGATTACATTAGGAAAAAGAATGCTTAATCATGCTTTAGGTGAAGGAACTAAGTTGGAAGATATTGCACCAGCTGTGATTGATAAAGAATTAGCTAGGTTAAAATTGACTTCAGTTGAAGATTTATTAGCTGAAATTGGTTTTGGCAACCAGATGAATGTTGTTATTGCAAGGCACTTATTAGGGGATATTGAACAAACAGCCCATGATAACTTAGGGCATGGTGTTTTACCAATAAAAGGGGCTGATGGTATTTTATTGACCTTTGCAAAATGTTGTAAGCCTATTCCCGGTGACCCGATTATTGCGCATGTTAGTGCGGGCAAGGGGCTTGTGATTCATCATGATGCATGTCGAAATTTTAGAAATGCGGATAGAAATACTGAAAAATTCATGAGTGTCAGTTGGGATAAAGATCAGATTCAAGATTATGCAACTGAGATTAAGATCGAACTCTTAAATCATCAAGGTGCGCTAGCTAATTTAATATCTGTTATTAGTAGTGCCGACTCTAACATTACTCATTTAAATACAGATGAAAAAGATGGCCGGATTTATGTGGTTTTAATGCAAATTACGGTAAAAGATAGGGTACATTTAGCAAATATAATGCGTAAAATTCGTATTTTACCTGATGTTATTCGTGTTCATCGTAATCGAAATTAATTATGTCAGTTATTCCCCCTCAAGAGAGTCAATATGAATTGGTATACTGTCACTATTTTGGGGGTAGGATTCCCGACACTTTTACTGGTCCTTGTTGCGAGCTGTATTATTTTTGAAAGGCTGGCTAGAGCGTTGGGATATAAACAAGAACTTAACGCATTAGGACATGATACTTGGTTGTTGTTGTTTGGTTTTTTGTTTGCAAGGTTTGGATTTATATTACAAAATTGGTCCTATTACGCTAACTCTCCAATTGATATTATCAATATTCGTGATCAAGGTTTTTCAATTACAGCAGCATTAGTCCCTATCTTTATTTGGATTGCGTTCAAAAAACGAGGCAATGTCAGAAAAATTGGTATTCTATTTATTTTTGTACTATCGAGTGTAATTGGTATTGTAAAATGGGGACAAAGTACAACGCAGTTTGAAAGGTTATTCGAACAAATCGACCTTAAAAGTTTTAGAATGACTCGTACAGATACAGAACTAAAAACTGATCATTCTAAAACAGTTCTCTTAACGGCTTTATTAGAAGATGCAAAAGAGAAAAATAAAGCCGTTATTATTAATTTGTGGGCTAGTTGGTGTCCACCCTGTAGACGTGAAATGCCTGCATTGCAAATGGTTCAATCAACAAGAGATGATGCTGTTATTATTTTGATCAATCAACAAGAATCTGAAGAAACGATAATTCATTTTTTTAAAGAAAATAATCTAGTATTTAGTCATGTGTATTTAGATACCCAAGGGAGCATGATGAATAATAATTTCTTACATGCATTACCGAGTACACTCTATATCGATAATCAAGGAAATTGGCAGGGAATTCATACTGGTGAACTGACACAGTCAGCATTACATGCTAAAATTGATAGTCTGATTGTACAATAAACCAATGACATTATTCTTACTTAATGGTGATTCATACATATGAATTTCAACCCACAGATATTAAATGCGAATGGATTGAGCACATTAAGCGGTGTCGGTGCGGCTATGTTAAAAAAATTAGCTAAACTGAATATTTTTACTATCCAAGATATTTTACTACATTTACCTTTGCGGTATGAAGACAGGACTAAAATTACTTCGGTAGGACAAGTCGCAGCAGGTGATAATGTGACTATTTTTGGTGAAATAGTTCAATGTGAAGTTACTTATGGAAAACGTAATATTTTAAGTTGCGTTGTAAATGACGGCACAGGTGCAATTAATTTGCGTTTTTTTCATTTCACCGCAGGACAGAAAAATGCCATGACAATAGGTAAATATATCATCGCATTTGGAGAAATTAGACCTGGCAAATATGGCCTTGAAATGACTCATCCAGAGTATAAGGTAACCACACAATCCACAATTGATATCAATAATTTACCGAAAAATTTATCCCCTATTTATCCATTAACCGATGGTTTAAACCAAGGGCAACTGAGAAAACTAACCGATCAGGCATTAAAATTATTGGCAAACTGCCCTATTGCTGAGTTGCTACCTGAAGAAATAGCTAAACAACTCCCTTCTTTATCTGATGCCATCCAGCTACTTCACCAGCCACCTATTGATATTCGTTTATCAGATCTTGAAGCGGGTAAGCATCCTGCGCAAACTAGGTTGATTTTAGAAGAGTTTACAGCTCATAATCTTAGTTTGTTGATGGCAAGAAGTGAAGCTAAGCGTCTGTATGCACATGCTATAAAACCTCATTCATCGCTTAAAACTGATTTTTTGTCACAGTTGCCTTTTTCTCCAACAAATGCTCAAAAACGGGTTGTAAATGATATAGAGTCAGATTTATTTAAAAATAGCCCAATGATGAGATTAGTTCAAGGAGATGTAGGATCAGGTAAGACTCTAGTAGCGGCATTGAGTGCGATAGATGTGTTAGCTGCTGGGTATCAGGTGGCTTTGATGGCACCAACGGAGTTATTAGCAGAACAACATGCACATAATTTTGAAAAATGGTTTACGCCACTTGGAATTAAAATTGGCTGGGTCGCAGGTAAGCAAAAAGGGAAAATTAGGCTTGCTCAAGAGCAAGCAATTGCAAATGGTGAAGCGCAAATGGTGATTGGTACCCATGCTATTTTCCAAAGTCAAATAGAGTTTGCAAAACTAGCCTTAGTCATTATTGATGAACAGCATCGGTTTGGTGTACAACAACGATTGTCTCTTTGGGAAAAAGGACATCAATCAGGCGTATATCCTCACCAATTGATCATGACCGCGACGCCAATTCCAAGAACACTCGCCATGACGGCTTACGCTGATCTTGATACATCAATTATTGATGAACTCCCCCCTGGAAGAACACCTATTACCACTGTTGCTATTGCTGATTCACGCCGCGATGAAGTGATAGATAGAGTCAAAAGCGCATGTTTGACTGAAAAAAGACAAGTGTATTGGGTATGTACTTTAATTGATGAATCTGAGGTGTTAGAGGCACAAGCAGCTGAAGAAACGTATACTGTATTACAACAAGTTTTACCTGAATTAAAGATAGCTTTAATTCATGGAAGGTTGAAATCAACTGAAAAACAAAGTTTGATGGAGGCATTTAAGCAAGGCCAGTACGATTTACTTGTTGCGACAACTGTCATTGAAGTCGGAGTCGATGTACCAAATGCAAGTTTAATGATCATAGAAAACCCAGAACGACTTGGCTTAGCACAATTACATCAATTAAGAGGCAGAGTAGGGAGAGGTCAAGTTGCTTCTCACTGCGTGCTATTATATAAAACGCCATTAAGTAAAACAGCTCAAAAAAGATTGCAAGTGATGAGACAAAGTAATGATGGTTTTTATATTGCTGAGGAAGATCTCGCATTACGAGGGCCAGGTGAAGTACTAGGCACAAAACAAACAGGTTCTTTAAATTTTCATATAGCAGATTTAATTCGAGATAAAGACCTTATTCCATATGCACAAAAAATAGGAGAAACCCTCCTACTCTCAGATCCTATTAAAGCCGAAGCCTTAATTAGGCGATGGTTACCAGAAAGCCTACGCTATAAAAATGCTTAATTTATGCTTTTTCGAGGACAGTTAATATTTGGTGATAAAATTAATCGTAAATAAATTAGTTATTTAATAAACAAATTCTCATGCTAAGATATTTGGTTAGATAGTCAGTAGGATTGTTTACAAAAAATTATTAACTGCGCCAATATAGGTTCTATCAAAGAATCAAATCGATTATTTTTTGAGAAGTGGGAATACAAGGCGTAACGATGCAGTCGTTATTCTTGTGGTGTTCTTTGCTGTTCTATACGTTACTTGATAATGGATATTGGCGCGCTACTACAACGTCCTATAAAATAAGAAGTAGACCACAAAGGACCTCCCCAAAGTTTCTGCTTTAGTTCGGCATCATGTTTTTTTAATCATTCGACTAGATACACCTTTTAAGCTATTTACTAAGCTTGATACTCATATTGATATTGATATTTTAGCGGATAATTAACAGATGAACGTGGTCATGTTCTCCATCAAATTCGATTAATTCAGCTTCAAAATCTGCACAGGCTTTAGTGAATATGGGGGGCATATCTTCAATCATGGTTTGAGTTTCAAAGATGATTTTCTTATAATTTAGCCTAGCAAGGAGGGTGTTAATCTAAACATACCCGTCGAACATGTCCTTGCTGCTCTCATATATCGAAAGAAAATCGTTTACAATACGCTCATTTTAAATGCGTTGAATGATAATTTGAAGAAAATGCGGATATTGTTAGAGCGTTCATTGTATTAAGGGCAGAAGTCAGTAGCAAGAACTCACCAAAACGAGTTAGTAATAAATTAAACCGCAGTAGGGCTCATCTTCTTTTAAGGAGAGAAAAGTGTCAAAAACGACTGTATTTTAGTATTAAATAGTAGTCACTTGTATTGATGGTTATCCGTTATAGGATTACTTTGAAATATCAGGCGCAATTAAACGATGCCCAAAGCCGATAAATGTCACTCTCGCCTGGGTTTAAGAATTGAAGCGCTCTTGATTGAATTAATAAATTGTTTTAGCAGGTTTTTACGCAGTTTTGTTATATTGATTGCAATAGAGGAATACGCCCTACATCATGTAGAATTTATCCTACTTCTAGACGTAAGTTGACTTCTCTGGATCGTTACAAGATATAGACTATACTTGAAATATTTTTAATGGGTTTTCTGGCGAAAATCACCATAAAAAGCTATTTTTTATAACTTGAATAGCTTTTTCATGCTAAAATTTGGCAAAAATTGTCAAATTTATCAAATTGTAGGGTGTTAATGTTTATTGAACTAAAGGTTACAAATTTTCGCTCGTTAAATGACACACAGACGTTTAGTTTAGTGAAATGCAAGGGTGATGAATTAGCCGTATCAAATTCCTTTAAGGTTTCTTCTGTCAATAAACTTGAACTTCTTCGCTCAGCAGTCATTTATGGTCCGAATGCTAGCGGGAAGTCTAATTTTTTGCGTGCATTGCAAACGATGCAGCATATCGTGCTTGGGTCTGCTGCAGAGCAGCGAGGAGACCTTTTACCCATCACTTCATTTCGTCTTTCTCCTAATACTCGTCAATTACCAAGTGAGTTTGAAGTCATGTTTCTTGTAGATGGGATACGTTACCAATATGGATTTTCCGCAACGTCTGAACAAATTCATGAAGAATGGTTATTCGTTTATCCAAAAAATCGAGCTCAAAACTGGTTTACTCGTTCCTGGATGCCCGATACAAAACAATTTGAATGGAAACTGGGTGAAAACTTGGCTGGAGAAAAGCAACAGAAATATCTCTGGCAAACATCTACACGTGACAATGCTTTATTTCTTTCAACTGCCGTCCAATTAAACAGTAAACAGTTACAACCTGTTTTTGATTGGTTTAAACGTAATCTGCACTTGGCAAATGTCAGCGGATGGGGATATTCATTTAGTGCAAAACTGTGTGAGAATGAGGAAAAATCTAAGGTGATGAATTTTCTTAATGCCGCAGATATTAATATTGACGACATTCAAATTGAGACAAGTCTCTTTGACCCTAACGATCTGTCGGCCGAAATGCCAGAAACAGTAAAACAAATAATTGTTGAGAACATGAAAGGAAAAAAAATTAGAGATATTAAAACAATTCATAAAGACAGTCAGGGAAAACCAGTTGTTTTTGACTTTGAGGATGAATCCGACGGCACTAAAAAGCTATTTTCTTATGCAGGGCCTTGGATTGATAGCTTAGAAAACGGACATGTTTTATTTATTGATGAATTGCACGATAATTTGCATCCAAAATTAGTTCGTTTTCTAATCGAATTATTCCATAATCCAAAAACTAATCCCAAAAATGCACAATTAATTTTTACTACCCATGAAACGTCAATTTTAAATCAAGAGATATTTCGTCGGGATCAAATTTGGTTTTGCGAGAAAGATACAGAGCAAGCTACAAAACTCTACCCTTTAACAGATTTTAGCCCTAGAAAAGGTCGAGAAAATCTGGAACTAGCTTATCTTTCTGGGCGTTATGGGGCCTTACCCTTTGTTAAAACTATGCACTCAGCCTTTTAAGCGGAATATTTTGTGGGTACGGATAATTTACATCATAAGAGAAAAGCTAAAAGTATGAAAGCTCTCAAAAGGCGAACAGCACGTCGAGAAGCATACAAGAAAATTCTTATAGTCTGTGAAAGCACAAAAACAGAGCCTAACTACTTTGAAAATGCACGTGAATATTACAGGCTTAATACGGTTAATGTTGAAGTTCGGGGTGATTGTGGTTCTGACCCAATGAGTATCGTTAAATTTGCACAACAGCGATTTAGAGAAGAAAAAGATGCGGGCGATCCATTTGAAGAAGTCTATTGCGTTTTTGATAAAGATGGACACAGCAGCTATTTAGAAGCTTTAAGCACCTTAGCTGCCGCTACACCGAAAAACGTCTATTTCGCTATCTGTTCAGTTCCTTGTTTTGAGTATTGGTTACTATTACATTTTAAATATACGAATAAGCCTTATACAGCACTTTCTGGTAATAGTTCTGGCAATCAGGTTATAACGGAGTTAAAGAACTACATCCCTGATTATGAGAAAAGTAGCCGAACAATTTTCTCAGATCTCATCAATCAATTAGATAGTGCAAAAGCCTATGCTGAAACAATTTTGCAACAAAATATTAAAATTCAAACCGATAATCCTAGTACGCATGTCCACAAACTTATTCAGACACTGCAAAATTTGAAATAATAACTTAGGAAACACTCAGAATGTACAGGGGAATTATTTTTTTATCGCAATTGTTCAATAGAAATCGAATTCAAGTGCAATAGCATATTTTCTGGCTATGTGTCTAAAACTGCTCAGGGAATTGCCTAAAGCGGTATGAGGCGCCTAGAAACGAAATAGTAGATGCAAACTAAACCTGCTTAATTCCATTAAAAACAAACTAGTGTTCAAATGGAGTAAAGATCAAATACCTAGCTGGCTGGTTAATAAGCCTGAAAAAAGAAAAGGAAAAACATTCAGCTAGGGATATATACTCAATGGAAATCAAGATGCAGGTTTTAGCATTACTTAATACCCATCAAATGGCAATCGGAATAATATCTTCTCCTGCAATTTGGAGTAACTTCACTATACTCCCACACCTATATAAAAAATAGACTGAAAATGTCAATATCCTTCAGTAAGTCAAAAAGCTAATTATTTTACATTATTTTCGTATTTACACTTAATTACACATCTGTGTGAGGATTATTTAAAGTTTCTATCGCCTTTGCCGTAAGTATATCTGCAACGAGAATTTCGTTGTATGTAATTGATTTAAAATATAAATTTACTTGGTAAATAAATCAATTAAACTTAAGGCCTATTTTGTGAATGAAAAAAAGGATGTTATTTCATTCCCTCATGCTGAGTTTTTTTATCCATATTACAAAGCAAGAGCATGCCCATGGAATAGGTCTTTTTAAGCAAATTTATACTTAAAGGATTAAATATAAATTTGTACCTTAACTGCATAATGAGAATTGCATGGATGCAATTTAAATTTAAAAGGAGTTTTATATGTCTGTTATCAACACAAATGTGATGTCATTGAACACACAACTTAACCTATCAAGATCACAAAACGCCCTCGGTACAGCAATTGAGCGTCTTTCATCAGGTATGAGAATTAATAGTGCTAAAGATGATGCAGCAGGACAAGCAATTGCAAACCGTTTTACTTCTAATATAAAAGGATTATCACAAGCTAGACGTAATGCCTTAGATGGTATTTCTATTGCTCAAACAGCAGGTGGTGCATTAGATGAAGTAAATAATAATTTACAGAGAATTCGTGAACTATCTGTACAGGCTGCAAATGGTTCGAACTCTCAATCTGATCTAGATTCAATCCAAGCTGAGGTACAACAACGCTTATCTGAAATTAGCCGTATTTCTGCACAAACGCAATTTAATGGTAAAAAAGTACTTGCCGAAGATAATGTTTTAAGATTGCAAGTTGGTGCATATGATAATGAAACGATTGATGTGAATTTAGTCAAAACTGATGTTGAAACATTAGGATTAAATGGCTTTAATATTAATGGACTATCAGAGACTCCTGTAGATGTAACCACAATTTTAACGGGTGCTGAAATAGATAAAATGTTTGGTTCTGTTGGTGCTGCAACAGGATCGTTAACTTTAACTGCAACAGATGGTACGGCATTTGGTTTAGCAGCAGGCAGTGCGACAGTTGATAATACTAAAATTTTCCAAGGTAAAGATGGCACTCTTTATGCAGAAGTGAATTTTTCAGGTGCAACAGGGGCTGATTTAGCAAAAATTGAAGAAGCAGGATTTAATACAACTGATACCTACTACGTAGGCATCGCAAACGGGACCGCGGCTGTGACAAATGAAACAGCAGCTGGTGCGGGAGATGGCTCTGTTGCTGTGACATTTGGAGCAGGTTCTCTTAATTTTAGTAATGTACTAGCCTCTTTGTCAGAAGCTCCTCTAGCAGCAATCGATGCAGCTATTTCTAAAATAGATGGAATTCGTGGTGATTTAGGTGCTGTACAAAATCGATTAGATTCTACTGTGAACAATTTAGGAACAGCAGTTAACAATCTATCAGCATCAAGAAGTCGTATTGAAGATGCAGATTACGCGGTTGAGGTTTCAAATATGTCTAGAGCTCAGATTCTGCAACAAGCAGGTACGTCAGTATTATCACAAGCAAACCAAGTACCTCAAACTGTTTTATCTCTATTAAGATAAAATAAATTTATTCATAGGTATTTTTAGAAGATAAGAGGGCAGGAAACTGCCTTCTTATCATTCGTTTTTGATTCATGAATAATTATCTTATCAATAAAATCTATTTATTGAAACTTTTAAGAGTTAACACTAATTCTAGTATTAAATACGCTAAAGCCTTTTAATTTCAAATATGGGTGATGGGGAATGAATATCTGATTGATTTGCAATTAACGGCAAATCACGCTCGCCAGCTATTGTATGAGAAACAAGTGAATATAGGCTACTGACTGCTAAGGCTGTTGCTTCTTCAATAGGCTTGCCATTTAGAATATGAGATAACAAAATAGCAGATAAGGTGTCGCCCATGCCATTTGGAAGAGGTTCGAGATCATGATAGGGTGTTTCAACTAAACAAGCCCCCTGTTCCGTTACGAGTAATGTTTCTAATTTTTCGGGGGGTAAATCAGGCAACCTAAGACTCGTGATGACAACAGCATGTAAGTGTTGATTATGCTTAATCAGTAATTTGGCATGAGTAATAATTTCATTTAAATCTGTAAATGTTTGCTCTGCTAAAAGCTCGTATTCAAAATGGTTAGGGGTGATGATTGAGGCTTCACGTAGTGCAGAATGTTTTAAAAACTCTGGTATACCTGGACGAACAAAGATGCCTCGACCGATATCACCCATAACAGGATCGCATAAATAAATCATGCTAGGGTTTTGTTTTCTAATTTTTTGAACACTTTTTAATATCACCTCGCCAATATCTGCATCACCAAGGTAACCAGATAACACAGCATGACAATTTTCTAATACACCTCTAGCCTCAAGACCACTAAGTACATCTTCAATATGAGAAGCTGTAAAAACTTGACCTTTAAATTCACCATAACCCGTATGATTTGAAAATTGAACAGTATTAATCACGATAGGCTGGATTTTGAGTAACTGCATCGGCAATGTGGCAGCTGCGTTACCTACATGTCCATACGCAACATGTGATTGTATAGTTAAAACATTTGGTAAGTGACGATTTAATTTACTGAACTCAGTAGTTAAATTAGACTGACTATTTAAATTAATGCTAGACTCTTTCATATCAAGTTCTCAAGTATTATAAGTCAAATTATTGTTTAATCCATTCAATGGTAATTGAGTTATCAATTCTATCAAATAGCATAGTCATTTCAGCATATTTTGGGTTATTCATAATGTACTGATAGAGACGTTTATCATTATATAAATCTTCGCGATTAAAGCTCTTAGCGCTTAGTTTAACAGCAAGCTCATATGTATCTTCTTTTTGCCAAAATTGCTCTGCCATTTTGTTGGCAATTTCAAATACTTCTTCTTCTTTAAGTTCAATTGATTCATCAACAAAATTAACTATTCTAAATTTTAAAACATCACAGCCACCGTAATAAATTTCATCTGCCAAATTACCATTTTCCCAAACAATACTATTACTCTCTGAATAAATTTGCCCATTTGGTTGTTTTTTAGAAATGTTAATTAAAGTTTGTTGATTTGCTTCTGGATTGAAACGACATTCAGCAAATACAGAAGAACAAAATATACTTAGTGTAGCAATAAGTGAAATTTTCAGTGGGTTGATAAGAAAAGATTTAATTATCATTGGAACGAACCTCCCACTCAGTAACTTGAGATAAAATTCCTTTTGCATCTAGGCCAATAGATGATCTCATTTCATGTTGTTCACCTGGAGCAATAAAATAATCGGGTAATCCTATCATGAGAAGTTTAATTGATAAGTTTTGTTTTAGTAAAAATTCTGCAACACCACTCCCAGCACCGCCTGCAATAGCATTCTCTTCAACCGTGATAAAAGTAGTATGATTTTGGACTAGACTCAGTAGACACTCTTCATCTAAAGGCTTAACAAATCGCATATCTATAACAGTTGCATTTAGGGTGTCTGCTGCAGTTAGCACGTCTGGTAAAAGGGTTCCAAAATTTAAAAACACTCTGTCAAAACCATTTCTAATTAACTTTGCTTTACCAATTGGAACAGGTTTGAGTGGTGCTAATTCTGCACCTGTTCCATAACCTCTAGGATAGCGTACTGCCGCCGGCCCAGAATGCATATAACCTGTTTGGAGTAGTAAGCGACACTCATTTTCATCACTAGGCGTCATAATAATTAAGTTTGGAATACACCTTAAGAATGATAAGTCGAATGCACCTTGGTGTGTTTGCCCATCACTTCCTACAATTCCACCTCTATCAATCGCAAGCAAAACAGGCAAATTTTGAATGGCGACATCATGAATAACTTGATCATAAGCGCGTTGCAAAAATGTTGAATAAATTGCAACAACCGGTTTTAGGTTTGCTAGAGCTAGACCTGCAGCGAATGTGACTGCATGTTGTTCTGCGATGGCTACATCAAAATATTGCTTTGGAAATTTCTTAGAAAATTTCACTAATCCAGAACCTTCACGCATCGCTGGTGTTATGGCCATCACTCGTTTATCTGTTTTGGCAATTTCACATAGCCATTCGCCAAACACTTCGGAATAAGTTAGGAAAGGAGAGGGCGCTTTAGGAGGTAAACCTTCAGATGGATTAAATTTTGGGACAGCATGCCAGCGAATTGGATCTTCCTCAGCAGGTCCGTATCCTCTGCCTTTTTTCGTCATGATATGAAGTAACTGTGGCCCTGTTTTATCTTTAAGCATTTCTAATGTCTGGACTAACAATTCTACATTATGCCCATCAATAGGTCCTGTATAATGAAAACCTAATTCTTCAAATAAAGTGCTTGGAACTAATATTCCTTTAACATGTTCACCTGTTTTTTTGATGAGCGTTTTTAGAGGAGGAAGCGGAACAGGCATATCTGAAAGGTCAGGAAGATGATCGAGTACTTTTTTGCCACCTTCACGTAAGGTGCTATAAAGTTCTCCTGCAAGGAGTTTCGCTAGGTGATTATTAAGAGCGCCAACATTTTCAGATATCGACATTTCGTTATCATTTAAAATCACAAGCATATTAGGTTGAATATCACCTGCATGATTCATTGCTTCAAAGGCCATCCCTGCAGTTATTGCACCATCTCCAATAACACAGACAGTTTTGCGATTTTGACCTTCTTTCATTGCCCCAACAGCAAGCCCAATTGCAGCACTAATTGAGGTGGAAGAATGGCCGACTGATAGCACATCATATTCGCTCTCTTCACGCCATGGAAACGGATGTAGTCCTTCCTTTTGGCGAATGGTTTTTATACGATCACGTCTTCCAGTTAAAATCTTATGTGGATAGGCTTGATGACCCACATCCCAGATTAATTTATCAAAAGGCGTTTGAAAAACGTAATGAAGTGCTACTGTTAATTCAACCACACCTAAGCCTGAAGCGAAGTGGCCACTTGAGCGACTAACGCTATGAAGAAGGTACTCACGTAACTCATTACTCAATGGTTTTAATTGAGATTTTGATAGTGTCCTCAAATCAGAAGGTAAAGCACATTGCGCTAATAGAGGATAAATAGTCGGATCAAATACCATAGTGTGCCCAGTAGAGTAAAAAGTTAAACAATTAACATTCGATCTTACAAGCAATTATACTGGATGAAAAGAGCTTAATAATGATTAATACCTCAAATCGTTATTTTATATAAAAAACTCTTAAATGGCATCATATGAGTTAAAAGGGATGCATAAACATAAAAAGTCATTTTATTGAGGTATTTTAGTTTATTTTGCTTTGTTTTTATTTTTGCATTGAGTAGGGTCATTGCCACAAAAGTCACACTTACTACCTTTGCGCAAACCTAGGGCAGAAATACCGCCACAAGAGCCTGCAATCGGTTTTCTACCAAACATTACGCCTATTGACATCCCTACTACAACACATACTAACAAACCAAACACAAGAATCCAAAGCATAATTTACGTACCTAACATTGCAATTAAATGGTCTCTAGTCATATCAGACTCGCATCTACATACTATACCATATCTTATTGAAAAATCACGCACCTTAATTATTTAACTTGAAATGCTGATGCTGCTTTAATCAAATCTTGAGAGCCGCTTTGTAATTTCTGTATTAAAGTAGATGAGTCCTCGACTAATTCAACATTTTCTTCTGTGCTCTTATCAACTTGATTGATAGCAGTATTAATATTATCCATTCCATGGGTTTGTTCAACAAAAGCGTTTGACATTCCATTCATAATTTCAGAAGCCTGTTCTATAGCATTTAAAAGCTGTAACATTATCTGGTCAACTTGTGAAACTTGCCTTACCCCTACATTGATTTGTGAAACAGAATCTTCAATAAGTGATTTAATTTCGTTTGCTGCAGTAGAAGAGCGAAGGGCTAAATTTCTGACTTCTGATGCTACCACCGCAAATCCTTTACCTTGCTCACCTGCTCTAGCTGCTTCAACGGCTGCGTTTAATGCAAGAATATTAGTTTGGAAAGCAATATTTTCAATTACACTGATAATTTCACCCATTTTAGAGGTTTCATTTGAAACTTGTTGCATGGTTGTAACAACACTTGCAACCATCTTGTTACTGTCAATTGCAGTTTGTTTTGCAACTTGTGCAAGGTTATTTGCTTCTATTGCTTGGCTAGTATTATTTTCAACTGTTTGGCTCAGCTCTCTGACTTGATTGAGCGTAGCTGTGAGAGCCTCTGATTGACTATGCGTTCTAATTGATAAATTTTCGTTTCCTTGAGACATTTGATTGGCTACGTTGTCAATTGCCATTGCACTAGATTGGACAGATGTGACCATAGTGACTAAGTCTTGCTGCATCTCTTTTAAAGCATATAGCATACTTTGTGAGTCATTGGAATTAAGTGCAAGTTGAGTGTTTAAATTGCCTTTGGCTATTTCATGAGCAAAATCAATGGCTAAACTAGGTTCTCCACCTAATGGTCTAATAACAAATCTATGTATACCGATAGATAAAATTAAGGAAACTAGTAAAATTGCGAGGCTACCTAAAATAAAGGCTAAGTTACGCATAAAAACAGCCTCTTTCATAATCGTTTCTGTTGGTATAGATAGGGCAAACAACCAACTATTTCCAGTTTTGCCAATTGGAATTTGAATAAAACTACGAAGTACATCTTGTTCTAGTAATGCATCGTATTCAATACGAGAATCATTTTTACCAGATTTGAGTATAGTTAATATTTCAGGATCTTCTGTCACTTTACCTCGTAGATCTGGATTTTGGTGTGCAATCACAACCCCATTACTTGCATATAAGCTTGCAAATCCATTTTCAAATGAATTATTTTTGGTAAATAAACGCTGAAATTGCACCATATCAACAGTAATACCAACTACTCCAACAAACTGATTATTTCTCTTAAGCGGGACACCAATATTTGTGACAAACGCAGGCTCTGAATTTTCTATTGGGTAAAAAATAGGATCGGTAACAACCTCATTTCCAGTTTTTTTAGGCACTAGATAGTAAGAACCAAATGCTTCATCGTTATAGCCGACTAATGGTGCCATTTGGATGTCGCCAGTAGAGCGATGCCAGCCAGGAATAAATCTACCAGTCTCGTCATGCCCTGCTGTGTTTTTATATTGCTCGTCTTTTCCATCAAATGCGTTAGGCTCAAAAGCAGTCCAAACAGCTGTTAATTGCGGTAAGCCTTCTAGCGTTGTTTTAAAAAGGGTATTTGCTTCATCTCTATTAAGAGAGGCATTAGCAGATGGGCCAGTTAGGACAAAAGAGAGAGTTCGAGCAACAGAAAATGCTTCATCAAAAACATTATTAATAACTACTGATTGGGTTTGCGCTTGTTGAGCAGTAATTTTTTTAGCATTATCCATGGTAATACTTAAGGCATTTTGCCAAGCAATGTAGAACACTATGCCAAAAACAATTAAAAGTGTAGAAATCACAATTCCAACAATTTTAGTCCTAAGTGTGAGTTTGGGCGAAGCATTTTCGATTTTGACTGCCATGGTTTCCTCTATTATTTTTTGAAGCTCGTGGCTGTTATTTGAATGACGCAAATGTTTATTGAATAATTAATAAAAATATATATAACAAATAGTATCATTTTGAAATAACTTAACCAAATGTTTTATCCATTTTAATAGCTGTTTTTTTACTATAAAAAATATTAGAACGCATGAAAATAGCATTTTTTATAGTGTTAAAGAATTGTTTCGGTTATGCGCATAAAACTATTCTACGAATAGAACATAAAACAAACATAATATCAGTAGAGTATTTATTTTTTTGCCATGTTTTTTAGTTTCTAAAATCGCAAGTGTTAATGTGCTAAGATTTAAACTAATCTAACTGACTGCGAGAACAAATCAATCATGCTATACTAACATTAGAATTTTATTGCATCTTGATGATATTAATTATTATGTAAAGGGTATGTTTGGGTCATGTTGATTAAACTTTTAAAAGCGATCGTTCTAGGTGCTATAGTTGGCATTTTGATGATATGGTTATTTCCCCAGATTAGGACCAAGCATCCAGAGATTGATGTATTACCAACTACAGATAATGTCGTTCAAGTAGCTCCTATCTCTTTTCATGAAGCAGTGAACATTGCCGCACCCACGGTGGTGTATGTCTATAATCGAGGTGTGGGTGATGAAAATGATAAAGAACAATTAGGAATACGTACATTAGGATCTGGTGTGGTAATGAGAAGCGACGGGTATATTTTAACTAATATGCATGTTATTTCAGGAGCCGAGCAGATTGTGGTTAGTCTGCAAAATGGAAGTACTTTTGAGGCAGAACTTGTTGGTGCAGATGATTTGACAGATTTGGCTGTATTAAAAATAGATGCCATCGACTTGCTTGCTATTCCTGTTAATTTAGAACGTAAAACTCGGGTTGGTGATGTTGTTCTTGCGATAGGTAATCCTTATAATTTAGGTGTGAGTATTACTCAGGGTATTATTAGTGCTACTGGGCGAATCAGCTTAAGTTTATCAGGGAGACAAAATTTTTTGCAGACGGATGCCGCGATAAATCATGGTAATTCTGGTGGTGCTTTAGTTAATTCTTTAGGGGAATTAGTTGGAATTAATACATTGTCATTTGATAAAAATGAAGATGGGACCCCTACAACTGGGGGATTAAATTTTGCTATCCCGACCGAACTAGCTATTAAGGTCATGAACAAAATCATTAAAGATGGCCGAGTTATTCGAGGTTATTTTGGCATTAAAGGTGGTGATGTTAAAATGACTTCTACCGATGGAGTAGAAGAAATTACAGGAATTTATGTCAGTGCTTTAGACGAAACAGGTCCTGCTGCAAAGGCTGGGATTAGAGTAGGTGATGTTTTAATTAAAGTTAATAACTTATCTGTATTATCTACGTTGGATGCGCTTGATAAAGTTGCTGAAATTGCACCTGGAACGATTATTCCTGTTGTTTTAATTCGAGATGAATATGCTATTGAATTACAGTTAACGGTTGGTAAATATCCTGAAAAAGAGTCTTTTTGAATTTTTTGCCCATTTTAGCAATATAACCGACATACTATTTACTTACCACTAGGACATGATTGATTTTTAGATTTGTGTATGATTGAACTATTGTTATATATTGAATTTTAAGAGAATGAATCGCAAAGCTTATAATAGATTGAAACTTTAACTTGATTTTTTACTAGTCATTTTTTAAAGTATAAAGTTATCATTCACGAAAGTTAAACTAAAGGTACACTTTATGGCCGTATTAGAATTAAATCAAAATAATTTCAAAGAAACAATAGAGAATAATAATATTGTTATTATTGATTTTTGGGCTGCTTGGTGCGGTCCTTGTATGAATTTTGCACCTATTTTTGAGGCGGCATCAGAGGAACATCCTGATGTTATATTTGGGAAAATTAATACTGAGCAAGAACGAGAAATCGCAGCTGCTTTTAACGTACGTGGTATTCCGTTATTGATGGTTTTCAGAGATAATATTATGCTTTATTCCGAATCAGGTGCACTTCCTGCTGCTGCATTAAATGATTTACTTACACAAGTAAAGAATCTCGATATGGATGCTGTTAGAGCTGAAGTTGAAAAAAATAAAACTATAAAAGAATAAGTAATATTCATTGCCTGCTTTACATAGGGTTTTATTATTTACTTAATAAATTAAGTCTTTAGATGAATTCTTTAGTGACAGTGTTTGATTGAATTTATCCTTAAAAATGTTAAACGCATTTATTGTCCCTACCAACTTATTCAGGCTGCGAGTAATCACCTATAGTCAGCATGATTATTCGTAACTAGTTTATTGATTGTAATTTTTTTATTGTCTAAGCTCATATGCATAGATGATAAAAAAGTTATTTTGTCTAGTACGTTAAGTATCCGAGTTAACTCATTTTCAAAACCGTTTTTACTCTCGCCAAAGTTATCCCCAAAGTATGTGTTAGCTTCATATTTATACGATTTGCGCTTTCGTTCCGAGTGATACTGAATAAATTGATTTTTCTATAAACTAGAGGAAAATTCAGAAGGTAAGAAAAAATTTTTATAAGGCACAGGTGTAGATGAGTGTTTAAAATTAGTTTCCCCCCTCATTTTTTTAAGCTATTTGCCTGCGATGCACACTTTAGATTGTAGTTGTATGATGAGTGTAATAGTACAACATTGAATTGCAATACTGCTAGTTTGTAGCAGTATCTTATGTATTCTATGCATATATTCAGATAGCAAAACGCGTTAGATTTATTTGTAACAAAATATAAATATAAAGGAAATTAAGATAATAATGATTGATATCTTAAAGTTTGTTCGTTATATTTTTTGTTTAATTTTAACTTTTATTTAATGGAGTAGCTTATGCGATCGCAATGGGGATCGAAATTAGGATTTATTTTAGCCTCGGCAGGCTCAACAATTGGTTTAGGCGCAGTATGGAAATTTCCTTATGTTACAGCAACACAGGGAGGCGGGGCTTTTTTAATCATCTATTTAGCAATTTGTATGACACTAGGGCTTGTCCTGATGAGTACTGAAATAGCAATAGGACGTTCTACTCAATCAAGCCCATATGGTGCATTTAAGAAATTAGGAGGTAAAGCTTGGCCAATCATAGGTTTATTAGGAATACTGATATGTTTCATGATTATTTCTTTCTATAGCGTTATTGGAGGCTGGACTTCAGCTTACTTTGTAAGCACTATCAGTGGTTCGACACACACTGCGATTGGATCACAAAGTGCTGAGAATTTTTCAGGATTTATCACTAATGCAGCTGAGCCTATATATTACCATTTGTTTTTTGCAGTAGTAACAGCGGGTACTATTTTATTTGGTGTTCAAAAAGGTATTGAAAAAATTGCTAAATATCTAATGCCTGTCCTTTTTATACTGTTGATTATTTTAATTTTTAGATCACTTACATTAGAAGGTGCAAGCGCTGGATTATTGGAGTTTTTATCAATTGATTTTAGCGAAGTCACAAGTAATACCTTTTTAGAGGCACTTGGTTTGAGTTTCTTTTCTCTTTCATTAGCTATGGGTATTATGGTGACCTATGGTTCATATGTTGATAGCCAAGCTAGTATTGTCCCTTCAGTTGTGTGGATTATAGCGTTAACACTCATGACTTGTATATTATCAGGTTTGATGGTTTTACCCGCCGTTTCAGCACTTGGTTTATCTAGTAGTGCAGGTCCAGGACTAACCTTTATTACAATGCCATCGGTATTTGCTACCATGCCATATGGACAATTTTTTGGTGCATTATTCTTTGCCGCATTATTTGTTGCTGCTTTGACTTCTGCGATTTCATTAATGGAAGTTATTGTAAGTTTTTTAATTGATGAATTTAAGCTATCAAGGCCTAAGTCAGTTTTTATTACACTCACTGGATTTTTCTTATTAGGAGCAGTATGTTCTTTGTCATTAGGTATTTGGCAAGATTACCAGCTTTTCGGATTAGGGGTATTTGATTTACTTGATAAATTGACCCAAAATATTTTAATGCCAATAGGAGAAATTGGATTAGCAATTTTTGCCGCTTGGGTAGTTTGGCCTAAGATTGAGCAAGAAATTATTGCAAATTCTCCGCGCCTGCGTTCTTTTATGTTGCCTTTTAGAATATTCTTAGGAATTATTGTTCCTGTTATCATAATGATGATATTTATTTATCAAATTAAAGATCAACTAATTAATTGGTTTAATTAGTTAAACGTAATATTGCGGAACTGTATTAACGCAGCCAAGTTAGTAAATAAAATTGGCTGCGTAGCAATTTAAGGGTTACTGAGTATTTAGGGCTATTTCAATAGTGGTATTAAAAAACGTGCTGTATGAGAAGCATTGCATTTAGCAACAGTTTCTGGTGTGCCTGCGACTAATATCTCCCCACCACCACTACCACCTTCAGGTCCTAAATCAACTATCCAATCAGCAGTCTTGATGACATCAAGGTTATGTTCAATCACAACGATTGTATTGCCCTGATCTCTTAATTGGTGCAATACGCCTAATAGTAAGTCGATATCAGCAAAGTGTAATCCAGTTGTTGGCTCATCTAAAATGTAAAGGGTTTGTCCCGTGCTTCTTTTTGACAGCTCTTTTGCCAGTTTAACACGCTGGGCCTCACCACCTGAAAGGGTGGTTGCTGATTGACCAAGTCTGATATAAGAGAGGCCTACATCAATTAAGGTTTGTAGTTTTCGAGCTAAAGCAGGAATGGCTTTAAAAAATTCACATGCTTCCTCTATCGTCATATTCAGTACATCATTGATATTTTTACTCTTATAGCGTATATCAAGCGTTTCTCTGTTATAGCGTTTACCTTTACACTGATCACACGGCACATATACATCAGGTAAAAAATGCATTTCGACTTTAATAACGCCATCACCTTGGCATGCTTCACAGCGACCACCTTTAACGTTAAAACTGAATCTACCAGGGTTATACCCTCTTGCCCTTGACTCTGGAACACCTG
This sequence comes from Thorsellia anophelis DSM 18579, assembly GCF_900111395.1. Lineage (GTDB taxonomy): Bacteria > Pseudomonadota > Gammaproteobacteria > Enterobacterales > Thorselliaceae > Thorsellia > Thorsellia anophelis. Next base: position 224,595 of record NZ_FOHV01000002.1, read on the forward strand.
CGAATAATTCACGAATTGGGGTAAATATACCAGTATATGTAGCAGGATTAGAACGAGGCGTTCTACCAATAGGGCTTTGGTCGATATCGATGACTTTATCTAAGTGTTCAAGACCCGTTATCGTTTTATAAGGCGCAGGTTCAGCTAAGGTGGCACGATTAAGTTCTCTTTGTGCAATTGCAAATAGTGTATCATTAATCAAAGTAGACTTACCTGAACCCGATACGCCAGTAATACAGGTGAATAAGCCAATTGGAATAGTTAGATCTACATTTTTTAAATTATTGCCAGTTGCACCTTTAAGCTGGAGTAATTTTTTCTTGTCTAATTTATGGCGTTTTTCTGGAATAGCAATCGTTTTTTTACCACTGAGATATTGCCCTGTTAATGAGTCTTTATTTGCTAATATCTTTTTAAGTGGACCTTCTGCAACAACTTGTCCTCCGTGAACCCCCGCACCAGGCCCAATATCAATGATGTGATCGGCAGCTCTAATTGCGTCTTCATCATGTTCTACAACTATCACTGTATTACCTAAATCTCGTAGATGGATGAGTGTGCCAAGTAATCTTTCATTGTCTCTTTGGTGTAGACCTATCGAAGGCTCATCAAGTATGTACATTACCCCAACTAATCCAGCACCAATTTGGCTAGCGAGCCTAATCCGCTGAGCTTCTCCCCCTGAAAGGGTTTCTGCACTTCTTGATAAAGAAAGGTAATTTAATCCAACATTGACTAGAAATTGTAATCTATCACGAATTTCTTTAAGCACTTTTTCAGCGATTTGAGCGCGCTGACCTGTTAAGGTTAGTGATTCAAAGAAGTGCGTCGCTTCACCGATACTTAAATCTGAAATATAAGGTAGTGTTGTATTATCAACATAGACATGCCTTGATTCTTCTTTAAGTCTGGTCCCATTACAGCTAGGGCAACACCGATTATTGATATATTTAGCGAGTTCTTCTCGAACTGCCATCGACTCTGTTTCTTTGTAACGCCTCTCTAAATTATTCAAGACACCTTCAAATGTATGATTACGAGTAACAATGTCCCCTCTATCATTTGTATAATTAAAAGCAATGGTTTCTTTTCCAGAGCCATATAATATTAAATTTTGAATTTTATCGCTTAATTCATTAAAAGGGCTTTCTATATCAAATCCATAATGAGAGGCAAGTGACATTAACATTTGAAAGTAATAGAAATTACGTCGATCCCAGCCACGAATCGCTCCACCAGCAAGAGATACTTCTTCATTTTGAATCACTCGGCTTGGGTCAAAATATTGTTGTACTCCTAAACCATCACAGCTAGGGCATGCGCCTGCAGGGTTATTGAAAGAAAATTGACGTGGTTCTAATTCTTGCATGCTGTAACCGCAGCTTGGACAGGCAAAGTTTGCTGAAAATAATAGTTCTTCGGCCGCTGGATTATCCATATCGGCAATAACAGCAATACCACCAGTCAGTTCTAATGTGGTTTCAAACGATTCTGCTAAGCGTTGTGCAATATCAGCTCTAACTTTGATTCGGTCAACAACGACTTCAATAGTATGTTTTTTTTGTAATTCTAATTTAGGTGGATCGGATAAATCACATATTTCTCCATTAATCCGTGCTCTGATGTAGCCTTGAGCAGCTAGATTATCAAGCGTTTTTTGGTGTTCACCTTTACGTTCTTTGATAATTGGGGCAAGAAGCATTAATTTTGTCCCTTCAGGTAAAGCTAAAACTTGGTCGACCATTTGACTGACAGTTTGAGCTGCTAAGGGGAGCTGATGAGTAGGGCATCTTGGCTCACCGACTCTTGCAAATAACAGACGTAAGTAGTCATGAATTTCTGTGATGGTACCAACTGTTGATCGTGGATTATGTGAAGTGGATTTTTGTTCAATAGAAATAGCTGGTGACAATCCTTCTATATGATCAACATCTGGTTTTTCCATTAAAGATAAAAATTGTCTTGCATAAGCTGAAAGTGATTCAACATAACGGCGTTGCCCTTCTGCGTATAAAGTATCAAAGGCTAGTGACGACTTGCCCGAACCAGATAATCCAGTTATAACGATTAATTTGTCTCTAGGGATCGTCAAATTGATATTCTTAAGGTTATGGGTGCGAGCTCCGCGTATGTTAATAAATTTCATGCTGTTATTCCTTTAGGGTGTTTAGTGGAAGTGCAATTTTTCAATGTCTTATTCAATTTTAGCGCATTTTTGTGATTTTTATGAGTAATGGGTATTTTTAATGTTAAAATGCCGCACAATTCGTTTTTTTGTGAATATAAAAAAAATAATTGAGGTGCATGTATTTTAGTAATTCATTTTCATGAGTTTATCCGATTAGTGGAGTGATAATCAGTAAATTAGGATTATCGCACAAAAGATTAGAATCTGATATATCAAGACAAGCTTAATCTTTTATGGTCAAGTTTATCCATTCGTGTGGTAAACTTACTGGCATAATTTATATCAGATGAACACATCAATCATTTTTTGTGCTTAGGCGCGATATCAAATAAATAATTATAGTTAGGAGGCGGTTATGGCATCAAGAGGCGTTAATAAGGTAATTTTACTTGGTAATTTAGGGCAGGACCCTGAAGTTAGGTTTATGCAAAATGGTGATCCTGTTGCAACATTAACTGTTGCAACGAGTGAATCATGGCGTGATAAGCAAACAGGGGAAACTAGAGATAAAACCGAATGGCACAGAGTGGTTATTTTTGGCAAATTAGCTGAAATTGCTCAACAATACCTAAAAAAAGGTTCTCAAGTTTATTTAGAAGGGGCATTGCAAACTCGTAAGTGGCAAGATCAGCAAGGGATTGAACGTTATACAACAGAAGTCGTCTTAAGTGGATTTAATGGTACGATGCAAATGGTAGGTGGGCGTACTGGCAGTGGACAAAATAACTATGATGCTCCTCCTATGGGGAATGCTGGTGGATTTAAACCTGAAACTGGGGCAATGGGCATGGGCGCTGTAGCTGCTGGAGCTGCTTCTTCTTGGGATAATTCGCCAGCTGCGCCGCAATTTACAGGTGCAAATCCTACGGCTGCTCCTTCAAGTGAACCGCCAATGGATTTTGACGATGATATTCCTTTTTAAATGATATAAAATAATTATTGTTAAGTTATTCATAGTTAAATATTTGCATTGCATTGTTTTTAAAGTAATTTAATTGTAAATATAGCCCTTTTAGTGCGTAAGCATTTGAAGGGCTTTTTTTGTTTTAATGATTTTGGTATTTTAAGAAATCGTATAATTTATTATATTGTAAATTTAGAGTTTTTGGGTTATGCTTGTTTTGTCAATAAAGGTGATGTAATGAAAATAGAGCTAGTCACACACAAAACGGGTGAACAAATACCAATGATGCTAGATACTTCTGGTATGCCTGTTGTATTACCCAATGAGTTTATCCTTTCTAGGCGATCCCTTAGTACCAATACACTGGTTCGGAATTTGAGAGAACTGTCAGTGCTCTATCGTTGGCTGGACAAATCAAATTGTGACCTATCTGCTAGATTACTGGCTCAAAACTCGTTCAACGAAGCGGAATTAAAAGGTAGTTTGGTCGAGGCGTTAAGAATCGACCAGGCCAATGGGCATATAAGAGCAGTAGCGCCTAATACCTTTAATCAAAGGCTAACAACTATCCGACTATTTTTCAGTTGGTGCATGGACGTACTGACTAGTCAGCTACCTCTATCTTCCTTGGATTATGAGCGTTTAAGGGAGAGAAAGTCATTTTTGCTAAAAACTCTTGATGGTAGCTTTATGTCTGCAACACCAGTCAAAAAGAGTCTTCAAAAGGGGCTAAATGATGCTGAAGTTGATTTCTTGCTTGCGGTATTGCACCCCGATGCTAAGCAAGGGTTCGGAAGAGATTCTGCTGTAAAGTTCAGAAATTATGTATCTGTTGGGCTGATGTTATTTTGTGGTTTAAGGCCAGGTGAGCTGCTTAGTCTCAGGGTGGAGGATGTCCAGGTTGGTCCGATTTCGTCGATACAGGTTGAACGTAGGCCAGCGGACCCGCTTGATCTAAGGCGACCGAGGCCTCAAATAAAACGCAATGGCCGAGTCATTCCGGTTGAAAATAGGCTTCTTGAATTGGCTTTGAATGAGTATATTGTTACTTGGCGTGAAGTGCTTGAAAGTAAAAGCCAATACGAATCAGACTATTTAATCTTGAGTGATGAGGGGGCGCCTTTGTCGCAATCCTCAATTACACAGTTTTTTCAGTTGTTGCGATTGCAATACGCTGACCACCTTCCTGAAAACTTAACGGCCAAGTCTCTCAGGCATTCATTCTCATCACGGCTTGAGCGGGTATTGCGTGCTTCAGGAATGGATGAGCAGCGCAGGAGAGAAGCTTTAGCCTTGCTGCGTGGCGATAGTAGTTTGGACTCACAAGATATATACATAGCCCAAGAAGTGGAAGAGCAAGCAATCAAGTCACTGAAACGGTATCAGGCTGAAATAATGTCAGGGAAGAAGCTAGAGTGAATATAAGATTATCGAAACCACAGGCTATCGAGCGGTATTGTCCTGAGATAGAAAAATTAATTACCCGTGAAGGAAAAGCAGTTGATATATCCGGTGATACTTGGAGATTGCCGTATTCTGTGAGGGATAATTCAACCCTGAATTTCACAAAGATAATCAATCCCGAAATCAGAGAAGCGCTCAAAGACCATGTTGCCGAACAACTTAAACGAATATCAACACATGCAGGCTATGTTGCATATCAGGATGTCTGGAGAGAGGTTCTGAGATATTGGGGGAGCCCTGCATCTAAAGTTGATTCAGAGTCGCATCTAATAGATCTATTTGAAACCGCTATTAATCGCGCTCGCTCACGAAAAAGGCTATGGGCAATGTACAGGCCCATACAGTGGTACATCTGGAGCGCTGACAACAAGGCAGAATATGGTTTTTCGGAAACTTATGCGCAAGAACTTGAGGCATTAGAATTGCCTGGGAATCCGAAAGGTGAAGCTGTTCGGATGGAAGATCCCGAAAGTGGCCCTCTGCACAAGTCTCTTGAGCTACCTCTCTTAATCAATGCACTTAAATCAGATGATGGGCGAACATTAGAGCATTTGCAGCAGAGGGTTGTAGTTGCCCTTTCCATAGCATTTGGGCGAAACCCTGCTAACTTAACATTTCTCCGAGAGTCTGATTTTGAACGGCTGGCTCCCTTAGGTGATGACCCATGCTACATCATTCGCATGCCGAGAATTAAAAAACGATTTGTAAATCCAAGAGACGATCTTTTGGTTGAATATCTTGATCCACATTTTGGTGCCATGATTGAGCAGTTGATAGAAATCAGTAAATTGGTGCCGCTGAGTTTTGCAAATAGAGCCTTTGTTATTCCAGAAAAGCGACCATTGCTAATTAACAGAAATGGAAATAAAGCGGCCATTTTATCCAAAGATATTGATAACGTATTTAACCTGACGAGTAGCGATATATCACGTTTACTCAGTGCGTTCGTAAAACGCCACAATATTATCTCACCGCTCACTGGTGAGTTAATGTGCGTAACTCCGAGACGGTTGCGCTACACATTGGCGACAGGCTTGGCTGCTGAAGGGATCAGTAAGCGTGAGCTGGCGAGGATCCTTGATCACACAGATACCCAGCACGTGCATGTCTATTTTGAAATGGCTGGTAGAATTGTTGAACATCTAGACAAAGCAACCGCGAAAGGCTTCTCGAAGTACCTCAATTTTTTCAACGGTAGGCTAATCGATAGTGATGAAGATGCTGTCAATGGTGAAAGAGGTGATAAGCATCTAATATTTATCGATGAGCAAAACCCTACAGATCAAGCTGATATTGGTGTGTGTGGCGAATCCAGTGTTTGTCACCTTGATCCGCCCTACTCATGTTATTTGTGTCCAAAATTTCAGCCTTATCGGCACGCTAATCACGAGCATGTTTTGGAATGTTTGCTGGCTGGACGCGAAGAGCGTTTGAAGAAGTACGATAATGCGCGATTAGGCATACAGCTTGATGAGGTAATCGCAGCGGTAGCACAAGTAGCCAAACTATGTGAGGAAGGGGGGCGTAATGTCTGATGGTCGCTCCAACCGCAAGGCCAAGGTTATTCCTTTCGTTGATCGTCTTGAGCGTGACAGGAATGAAAACCTCAAATCTTTAGCCAGCAAAGCAAAGCTAATGAAGTTAGAAGGGTTTGAGTCTGTCGTTTGGGATGCCCCCGAGTGGCAAGTCGTTTCAGGCCGCCTAGTCAGGTTGACTGGTAAAAATACGAAATCAGCCTCTTTTAGTTTTTCGCTATCTCCGAAGCTGGATTCAGAGTCACTAGACGGTTGCTGGGAACTGGTTGCCAAAGCGTTATTTGTGCTCAGGTTCCACAGAAAGCATCAATCAGCACCGAATCAGCGTAATTTCATTACCGCTATTGGATATGTGTCATTTGCAGCTAAACAGCTAGGGCAGGATTTATTTAGGCTTACGCCTGAAGCACTGGATAATGCGTCTGTTTTAATCTCAAAACACTACAGTGATACCACCGCCTACAATCTTCACAAGCATGTTGCAGAGTTTGCGGCACACTGTGATGCCAATGGTTTGTGCAGAGTTTTATTACAGTACAAATATGCAAAAATGAAGCGTCCAGCTGGCACTGGAGGAATAAATCATAAAAGGTTAGATGATCCTGAGGTTATGGAGACGAAGTCAGACAAACTGGTCGATCCCGCTGTATTTCGAGTCATTGGTGAACTGTACTTAAACGTTCCCAAAGATCATAAGTATCGTTTCTATATTCTGATCTTGACACTACTTGCTTCCACAGGAAGGCGGTTTAGTGAAATTTCACTATTACCCGCTCAGCAGCTGTCTTCTGATGACGAAGGTAACCGCTATATCGAATACTTTCCGCGAAAGGCAAGTCGTGGTGACGTATTTACACCAAAACGAAGGCTTTACTTGCCGTCAGAGGTGGCCCCCATCGTTGGTGATGTACTCGTTGAGTTGGCGGAAATTACATTTAAAGCGCGTTTAACAGCAGAAGAAATGTATAAAGTAGGTGGTCCAGACCTAAGGTTTTTGGATAGTATACCTGAAGATAAAAAGCTCTATGCAGCTGATTTGACTGAATTAGGAATCAGTCACACTGTTTTGGGCGCAACAGGTTGGCTCAGGAAACAAAAACTCGCGTGGCCAGATCATAACACATTAACCAGGCAGGTAGCTAAGCCTGCAAATCCCATTTTTTACACTTACAAAAGTGGATTGATTGAATACTGTTTGCGTGATTTCTTTGAAGCATATTTATCTGCTTTCCATACAGACCAATTTGGTAAAGAATATTACCTAAAAGATCTTTTATTCATTCGTCCTCTTGGACTTTCCAGTGGAAGCTACGCTCATTGGCTGGCCACGAGTTGTAGCCAGTCCATGTTTACTACCTTCCTTCGCTATTTTGCACAACTTGCCGCCGAATACGCTTCAGAAAGTATCGAGGTGGATTTTACCAGTCATCATTTCCGTCACACGCTTAATACCCTGCTGGATGAGGGCGGGTTAAGCGACCTGCTACAAACCGAATGGTTTGGTCGTACTAACCCAAAAGATACCAAAGCATACCAGCATACTTCTCGCGAAAAACGAGCGCTGATGCTCCGCGAAGACATCAAAAAAGGCTTGGTAAGTGGGCAGTTAGCTGAGCAAATCAAAGTTGTTCCGGTAGAAGTTCAGGATGCTATTCTGAAAGCGCGAATTCAGGCTGTACATGATGTTGGCACTGGAATCTGTATCCACAATTTCTCTCAAACACCCTGTGAACGTCATTTGCAATGTTCGGCAATCTGCAAAGACTACGTTTGGGTTAAAGACGATAAGGGACGTCTGGATGAGCAAAAGCGCCAGTATGCCCTTACTGCGCTTGCACGAAAAAATGCTGAAAAGCAAATGAGTAGCAACAAGCCGAAAAAAAGCGCTGATTGGCTAGCCCATAACGATAAAAAACTCAAAACATTGGCTACCCAACTGGCCGCAAACGGGGTTGAGCACTTTGATCCCGAACAATATCTAAAGGAGATAGAGCATGGTTAAGCGCTTTAGACGCATGTCTGATAGTGACATCAAAACAATTGTTGCTGATTTGGATCGCTGGGCACTGGGCGAGCTTGGATCAAAACTAACTTGGGCTGTGCTAGAAGAACGTTTTGGCTTTAGTCGCCAATCGCTTCAAGCTAAATCTGAGATTAAGGCTGCTTATAATAACGCTAAACGTGCTCTTTCAGGCGGGCTGGTAAAAACTAAAGAACTGGTAACTAAAGAGGCTGAAGAGCTTCAGGTCGAGGTAGAACGTCTCAAAGAGGAGCTAGAAGCTTTCAAGCGAAAGGAAGAGCAGTGGCTGCGTCGCTGGCAGCAAATCGCCTTTCATGTGCGGCAGAAAGGCTTACAGATGGCCAGTGTTGATAGGGCGCCGCCAGAAGGGGCAGTTCTACCCTCTAACACTGAATCCGCTCAGATTCTCCGGCCGTTTGATAAAGAAATACCGCCATCAGGCAGAGTGTAAGTGATTGATATATAGTTTAATTAAGGTTGATGTATTTTCTATATAAATCAGTTAAATTGTCAAGTGCCTAGAATCGCACAGGCTGAAAAATGAATAAAAACAAGATTTGCGAGCGAATCAAGCAGGTACTAGCGGATGCTCCTCGTAATCAATATACAGCTGAACTTTATCTGCAAATGATCAAATACGATAATGATCTGAGGAACATTACAGCAAAAGAGTTTTGTGAAGGGTGGTTGCGAAGCAGCTTCGGTGCGGAATTTAACAAAATGTGCAATCTGACTCGGTGTTTGAAAGCCGTAGGACTAAACCCTAAGCATCTATCACGACGTTTTAAACGTTGACATTGAAATTGAATAATCTGATTAAACGATTTAAGCTGACTAAGAGGCTATTGAAATGGTAAAAGACTTTAAAGATATTGACCAGTTAGCACCTGCAGATTTCGAGATTTTTGTTAGGGACCTATTTCTTGCCTCCGGTTGGTCGGATGCTGAAATTACAAGAGTTGGAAGAGAATTTAAATACGGTGATGGTGGTGTGGATATCTTTGCTTACAAAGGAAAGAGAAGATTTGCTATCGAAGTTAAGCAACGGAATTTGAGCACTACAGTTGACGTAAAAGCCCTAAACCAAATTGTTACAGGTGCTAAGTTAGCAAATGTGTCTAACAAGATATTGGTTACCAATTCATACTTCACCTCAGAAGTTAAAGCGCGAGCATTACGCTTAGGTGTAGAGCTTATTGATCGAGATGAGTTACAGAATCTTTGGGTAGTAAAACACTCAGAAATTGGTCGGGATATTAAACCAAGGAAGTACCAACAATATGTCATTGATGAAGCTTTGCACAAATATAATGCAGGAAAAAATAAGATTTTGATTGAAATGGCTACAGGTTTGGGGAAAACCTATACAGTAGCTCATCTAATAAAGAGGCTAATCCATGAGTCATCTGAGCGACCACGGATTCTCTTTCTTGCTCATCAAGTGGAAATTTTGCTTCAGTCAGTTACTGCATTTAAAAATGTCTTAGGTATTGGGAATTACAGTTTCTCTGCCTGCTTTTCTGGAACGAAGCCAGAGGACACAGATTTTGTATTTGCATCATTCGATACGTTGTATGGCCAACTGGGGAGTCTATGCAATAATTCATATGATTTTATCGTTGTCGATGAGGCGCACCATACGGCGGCAAGAACATATTCCGAAGTTGTCACCCTATTTAAGCCGAAACTGCTGGTTGGTTTAACCGCCACGCCATATCGAGCAGATAACAAAGATGTAATATCTTTTTTTGGTGGGGCAGATGGGCATATTGGTAAATTCGATTTGGTTTGGGCTTTAAAGCATAAGAAATTGGCATTTCCTAGATATCTCGTCCTTCTTGATGATCTTGATCAGGATAAAATTAATCAATTAGAAAGTGGGCTATCCATTTCTGATTTGGATAAAAAATTATTCTTGCATAAAAAAGATCAGGAAGTTGTTCGTATTGTTGAGAAAACTGTTGAAGAACAGGGGATACAGAGAGTAAAGGGAATCGTATTCTGTAGAAACATCCGCCACATGTACCACCTTATAGGTTTTTTTCAGCTCGGATCTGCTACTCTTGTACATTCAAAAATGCAGGATCTGGAAAGAAGAGAAAATATTAGAAGTTTTAGGGAGGGAAATGTTAAGTATATATTGGTGTGTGACCTATTTAATGAGGGCATTGACATTCCAGAAACAAATCTACTTATTTTTATGCGGTATACGGGCTCCAGAACCATTTGGCTTCAACAGTTAGGGCGAGGATTAAGAAAAACACCCAATAAAGACTATGTCCATGTATTGGATTTTGTAGGGTCTCTTGAGAGGCTTAACGAGGTGAAAGAGCTTTCTAGGTCTATCGATAGAATGCCTGTTGATAGAGAAAATCTAATTGATGATGCGGAGGAGCCGGAAGTAAATAGTGTCTTTCACGATATGGCACTGGATGTCAAATATAGTGAAGAAGCGGCGAAAGTCCTCAAATTGATCGAGAATATGAAGCTAGAACTCAATAGTCGTGAATTGTTATTGGAAAAGCTGCGACGGTACAAAGAGATAAATGAGTCAATTCCAGATATTTCAAATATAGAGAATTGCCTAGAGGACGTGGGCTTAGATCAGATAGCTACTCATTTTGGATCTTATTATGGCTATTTAACAGCCGCATTTGATGGTGATTTCGACAAACAGGAAATGATCTTAAGGATGAAAAAATATATAAGTGGGTTTTATGAAGATTATAAACTGGAACCTAGTTTGAAAGCAATTGCAGTTCATTTTACTGTGAATCATCTAAATGAGTTTACTGAGAAGGATATTAAAACACTGATTCCTGAAGCAAGTGAATTTATCCGCGAAGTTACGCCGAATGTCCCTACTAATTTAGGAGAAAACAGTTCAATTTCTGGCGCTCCATCTCCTTGCCCAATAATCGAAAAGTACAGAAATAATTTATTATCTCGTTTAGATGTGAAAAAGCTTTCTGACGCTGAAAGAGATGAGATTATAAAGAAATACAGTTCTATTTCTGTGTTTTTGAAGAAATTAAAGAGTTATTAAGAAAATGGATTTTGTTACTATTGATATCCGCCAAATAAATTTGGATAGTGCTGTAAAAAAGTTAATTAAGTCGATTCTATGTGATAATGCTGACACTTTGCCCAAAAAAAGGGACTTGTGGGAGATTATCGAAGATATGAGCATGGATGATTTCATGCTGTTAAAAAGGAACGTTTACTTTGCTGACTTTCTTAGGTTATTTGGTGTGGAATTTTCGCCTAGCGGGGATACCTGTAGTGAATTTAAAGATAACACTGAGAGCGTTGGTCATGTTGATAATAGTGATAACGATATGATTAAATCAAAGATTGGAAGTGATATCAGCCTTGATTTGGGGATAATAAAAATACCCTCGCTCGTGACAAGGCTTGATGATTTGATATTGCCAAATAGATTTTCGAAACTGGTTAAAAGATTAAGAAATATCAGTTCATTTCATGAATCATTCCATCTTGGTGAAACTTTGGGTGATCTTGTTAGTTTGAGCACTTCTGATATTGCTTGTCTTCCTGGGGTTGGATTATCTTATGTGGAAGCCTTTAAAGAGCTTAAAATATTAGCCAATACTGCGGATGAGATTGATATTGAGGTTGATAATTACGCACCTTCTGATAATAAAATTAATCTTGGAAAAGTAGATACCAGTAATATGAGGCTATGTTTGGGAGGGGTAGACCAAAAATTTGCTAAAGCGTTGGAGAAGTACGCTAGATACATTGGTGCTGAGGATGTTGCAGAAAATTTGGATGACATTCTTAGTTTTAATCGGAGTAAGTTGCTTGCTTTACCGGGCTTTGGAGAAAAAATAGTACATTGTCTGATTGAGTTCAGAGATGTTGTTAGAAAAGAAATTGAGTCTATTTTAGCAGGCAATATTAACTATCAGGAATTTGAATCTTCGTTAATCTCCCCAAAGGTATTTAGTATGGTCCCAATTGAAAAAGCAGAAAAAATCTTGCTGGAGGATGTCGATAATTTCATTGATCGAATTGAAGATGATGAGGCCGACATTGCCCAAAAACGCTGGGGATTTGTAGAGGACAAGCAGACATTAGAGCAGATAGCCTCTAACTTTGATGTTACAAGAGAGAGGATACGTCAAAAAGAATCAAAGATAAACAGCAGTTTTATTCGGCATTTGCGTATTCATCCGAAGGCTATGTGGCAGCTTATAGAGCCTGAGCTATCCAGCAGTTTTCGCACTAAATTCAATAAGGTTTTCTCATGTTTCACAGAGGAAAAGGACTTTTACGATTTTTTAAGCTTGATTTGTGGGCAGACTAATCTTTTTGAGTATGTTTACCCTGAGCTAGACAAAACTATATTAAATATTCTTTTTGCGGAAAATGGTGCGCCACTCCATCTTGATGATATTAGAGAGTACATTTCGCAACTAAATTTAAGTGAAATTAAAAATATCGATAACGCTATTTATTTTTTGGAGAAGCGTGGCGTCTTGCTTATTGATGGCGAGAATATTTGGCCGAGGCAGCTTGGAAAAGCTGAGGCTAGTGCATGTATTTTATTTCATCTTGAGGGTGGTCTGCCTTGGTTGGATGTAGCTAGACTGGTGAATGCTAGATGTTATTCTAGGACTGATATTTACGAGGATCGCCTAGATAATGAGGCTTTTAAGTTGCCGGATTACATATATTTGGCCGGTAAGGGTGTATATAGACATACAAGATTTATTGATGTTGAATCAATATCGCTGGACGATATATTTATATCGGTGATGGAATATGCTCAATCAGATTGCAGAGACGTTTTTCATTTGATGGAATGCTATCAAGCTTCCGCTGGGCTACAGGCATACGATTATTTTATAATTAGGCACTTGGTAAAGCATTTCGGCGAAGATTATGGATTTTACTTTTATGGTCGTTCACAATCCGATTCCGTGGGGTTGAAAAAAGGCTTCAAAAATATTACACAAAAAGATGTAATTATTGAGGCAATGAATAGAAGTGAGAGGCCTTTAACAAAAACAGCTATTGCTAACTTACTGAAGAGCAAAAGTAGTAATCATGCTGCATTTTATCTAGATGCTTTGATTGAGGACGGTAAGGTTGTTCAGGTAGACAGGATGCTCTACACTACACCTAGCTGCGCATACAAAGATATTGTTGTAGATGACTACGTAGTTGAAATCGGTATAATATTGAATAAATACCAAATCCCTGTAGAGTCATCTATTATAAAAAAAGAGCTAAATAACCGATTTTTAAAGTGTTTCTCAAAGTACTTTTATGCATCGATTGCACGACTTTATGCTAGGGATCAAGGGTGGTTCAGAAAGAACAGTTTGTATTCTATTAATGAAATACCATTTAGAAATTTAAAAGCAGTCATTGAAAACGTTTGTAATTTGGAGTTTTCGGTAAATGATAATATCGAGTTTCTCCAGAAGCATGTAGCTATCACTAAGGAATCAGCTACCATAGCGCTTTATAATTGGCGTAATAGCCCCTAGTGCATGAATTAAATTCATGCGAGAATGTTGATATTCCTGTGTTTCCTATTTGGTGCGAGAGTCAGGAATACGAAAATTACGCCTATGGAACGTAAATTGCAAGGAATTATAGGTAACTCTATCTCAAATCGAGCAATAGTTTGGATTTAGACTTGGCTTGAAGTATCATTAGCTGTTGATGGCAAGAACGGAAAATGGATTGTAATTCAGCTAGATCTTGCTGAAATGCGATTCAAGGTTTGGTAGAAGCAACAAACCTTCCAATATTCGCCTTTTTGATTATGGATGTTGAAGCTACCTGAGTTGGTCAGGTGCTTTCGCTAAAAGTGTTAAGATTCTATCTTTACGCTTGGTGTCTAATAACCCTAGAGTACCCTCCCAGAAAGTTGACAGCATTGGAGTTAACTTAACATTATTTAATATATTTAACATTAAATAAATTTTTTTCAATGGTTTAAGTTATTTTTTAACTAGTTTATGTGAACAACCTTTTT
>NZ_FOHV01000020.1 GCF_900111395.1 Thorsellia anophelis DSM 18579
ATCTTAACATCACTAAGATTATGCCAAGACTGTAATAAAATAACTTTAAACATCATTATCGGCGCATAAGAAGCGGCACCTAATCGGTTAGGCTTTTGCTCTAAGAGCTTATTAAGTATGATTATTATTTGATCCCAGTCAATCAAAGCATTTATTTCATCAAACTCTTCAAATGCTTTGTGTTGCTTAACGTTAGTTTGTTTGAACTGCAGTCTAGGTTGAATATTTTTCCACATATAACGCTCCTAAGAATATGATTTAAAATATTATATCACATGCAGCTCAAAAAATAAACGAAATTTGAATGATTATTAACCAGATTTGCAAAGCTCTCATTATGTGAATTCGGCTTAAAAATATAGTAATCATCATACCTATTCCAACTATACTAAAAATGAATTTAAGTCTTTAATCGTTACTAGTGTGTAATCATTTGCGTATTGGGCTGAACATTGATTGTAGTATTCAATGATAACAGAAAATTTTAATCCTAATTTGCGTGATGCTTTTTTATGTTGAACAATCAAATATTTGAATGCTAATTTGATCTACCCTAGTAAATATGTAACTATATTTTTTTGTTTCTTTTAAAAGATAGTGTTAAATGAAAATATACATAGCCATATATTACGAAGATTTAAACTTTGTGGTAAATTAAGCTAATATTAGCTGTCTAAGTAAATTTAACGTCAAATAAACATAGTCTGTAAACTAAAAGCTTTGAGCTAGAAACGAAAATAATTTAATCTTGAAAGTGACTTTTTTTAACCTGATCCCGCTTGCTAGTTTAAATAGACAAAGCTCTTAACGTCGTGTTCATAAAAGATACTCTACGTTTTAGATGTGACCCCATTTAGTATTATTGAGTATACTTATATGAATGCAGCTTTTAAATCATAGTACAAAACTATTTTAGGACAACAATTTTTCTAGTATAGATTAAAAACATCAAAATAATGAAGGTTTATCTGAAATGCAAATAATTGATAATGAAGAATCCGGTATTGAAATTAATGAAGCGGGTGTTGATTTAGGTGGTTTAATGACCGTACTTAGCAAGCACTTATATTCTACTCCAGTGGTTGCTTTAAGAGAGCTTGTTCAAAATGGTCATGATTCAATTGTTAGGCGCAGAATTGAAGATTCAAATGCTTTTGAATCTTCAATTAAAATTACTGTTGACAGCAAAATGAAAACCTTGACTATTTCAGATTCAGGAGCCGGTTTAACATTAGAAGAAATACATCAATACTTAGCGACTGTTGGGGTAGGTTATACTCGTACCCTAAGAGCTCAAAATGAAGATAGTGATGGATTAATAGGAATGTTTGGATTAGGTTTTTTATCAGCATTTGTTCTTGCTTCAAAGGTACAAGTTCGAACATGCTCATATCAAACACCAAACTTAACTCACTTATATCAATCTAGAAATGCCCAAAACTATACCGCTCTATTATGTGAACATAGAGGTGAAGTAGGCACTGATGTTATATTGACTTTAAATGAAAATTATAAAGAACTCGCTAATGAACAAAGACTCAATCATTTATTATCTCATTACTGTGCATTGCTACATGAACCTATATTTATAGGTCACAATGAACTAGCAATAAACCATGAAGTTCCACCTTGGCGGATTACGGAAGAAATACATCCAATACAATTGCATAAACGACGTCTATCATTTGCAAAACAATTTGAATCTCATTTCGAGCCAATAACAACGATTCCTCTTTTTGAAAGAGCTAAAACTAATTCAAATGAAATATCCGTAGTAGAAAAAGATCTTAAAGGATTATTATGGATCCAAGATGGCGCATTTTATGGTACTTCAGATAATAGAAACTTAGCTGTTTTTGTTAGAGGAATGCTGCTTGATGATGATGCAAAAGATTTACTCCCTACATGGGCCGGCTTTATGGGTGGGGTAATTGAATCTCAAAAGTTAACTCCAACAGCCAGCCGTGAGACACTTCAAAAAGACAATTATTATTATGAAGTTAAGCATGCTATTTCTGAATCTCTAATCGAAGGGTTAGCTGAAATAGCAAAGAAACAACCTGAAGCTTGGCGAAGAATTCTTACTCGACATAATGAAGCACTATTAGCTGCTGCTTTATGCGATGATAGACTGTTTAATCTACTACAAGACAAGGTTAAAATTCCTTCCTCAGAAGGAGATATTCTAGTTAGTCGTTTAATAAACAAAGAACGAAAAATACACGTTATGCTGAGTGAGGAAGCTGGTTTCGAAGACATGATATTTAGGACTCTAAAAATACCTGTTGCCTATGGTCACCGTTACGCAGTGATTCCATTTTTAAGAAAGTGGGCACAGCTAAATAATTTAGTATTAATAGAGCTAGGTACTGAAAAAGGAAATCAGCATTTTTTTACGAAAGAAGAACTTGATGAAGTGACTACTAAAGTGCTTTCTGATGGCCTATGTGATAACGAACAACTTATCGTTGCAAAATTTCTTCCACAAGAGCTTCCATTAGTAGTTGTTCCAGATAGAGAAGCTATTTTGAAAAATAGGTTAGAAAGTGATGAGGCGGACAAACGCATCTCATCTGCAGCTCTAGATTTAGTGAGGCAGTTTACAAAAAAAATAGAAACTCGACCAGAAATCAGGGTTTTTATTAATAGCAGTAACCCTGCAATCGACTTCATTATTCATCAAGTTAAAATGGGTAAAGATGTTTCAAAATCTATTTTATTGCTTAAGTCGATGAAAATCATCATGACAGCTAGCGGCGATTCACAAGTTAATGTTAATTTAAGCCAAGCTCTCAGTGACATTAGTCAATTAGTTATTACAATGAATGATTAACCCTATAATGTACACTAAAATCCCTAATTAATTTATTTATTAAGCCTGCTTTTTCATTTAAGGTATTGAATATTATAAAATAGATTTATTAGGGAGTGAATGCAAAGAGTTTAATGATGAAGTTTTCTATTAAATTTAAGATTCAATAATCGCAGTTACTATTTTGATGGCTGAAAACGTAATTTACCGCGATAGTTGGATTGATTTAAAATTTACCATTCACTATAAGTGAGTTTTCTCTCGAAATATATTATAATAAAACGTTAAGATAGCTATAAAGCTAATCCATATTTTATAGTAATTTTGAGGATAATAATCAATTCTCTTTTTAGCTTCATTTGTTAAACTCATATATCAATTTATTCAGCAATCAGAGGTATTTCATGCGTACACACTATTGTGGTCAACTTAACTTATCAAATGTTGGTCAAACTGTTACTCTTGCAGGTTGGGTCCATCGTCGTAAAGATCTCGGTGGCTTAGTCTTTATTTACATGAGAGATAGAGAAGGGCTCGTTCAAGTTTTTTTTGACCCAGAAGAAAAATCCGCACATGAAGTTGCCTCTGAATTAAGAAACGAATTTTGTATCACTGTTGAAGGTATTGTAAGGGAACGCCCTAAAAATCAAATTAATACAGAGTTTAAAACAGGTGAAATCGAGATTCAAGCGACAAAACTAACCATTATAAATCGCTCTGAACCATTACCTTTAGATAGTAATCAAACTAATACTGAAGAACAAAGACTTAAATATCGGTATATTGACCTTCGTCGCCCTGAAATGGCTAATAAATTAATTACTAGAAGCAAAATTACTCGTTTTGTCAGACAATTTCTAGATAATAATGGTTTTTTAGATATTGAAACGCCTATGTTGACAAAAGCAACACCAGAAGGTGCTAGAGATTATCTGGTACCAAGTAGAGTTAATAAAGGCAAATTTTATGCGTTACCTCAATCACCGCAGCTGTTCAAACAATTATTAATGATGTCTGGGTATGACAAATACTATCAAATCGTTAAGTGTTTTCGAGATGAAGATTTACGTGCCGATAGACAACCTGAATTTACACAAATCGATATCGAAACTTCTTTTTTAGATGCGCAATCAGTTCGTAATATCGTAGAAAAAATGATTCGATCTTTATTCATTGAAATTATTGACGTTGATTTAGGTGATTTTCCAGTAATGACTTTTGCTGAAGCAATGAGATTATATGGTTCTGATAAACCTGACTTAAGGAACCCACTACAGTTTGTCGATGTGGCAGATTTACTTACTTCTGTTGAATTTAAGGTTTTCTCTGAACCTGCAAATGATCCTAAAGGACGTGTCATTGCGCTTAAAGTGCCTACAGGCGCAAGTTTCACCAGGAAACAAATTGACGAATATGGCGCATTTGTCAATATTTATGGTGCGAAAGGCTTAGCTTGGATGAAAATAAATGACCTAAATTCAGGTCTTGAGGGTGTTCAAAGTCCAGTGGCCAAATTTTTAACAGAAGACATTATTTTTGAAATCATTAAAAGAACTGAAGCGCAAACAGGCGATATTATTTTCTTTGGTGCAGATAATTATTCAGTGGCAACAGATGCAATGGGTGCGCTTAGACTTAAAGTCGGTCGTGATTTAGAAAGTGCTACACCAGGCTTTTTAACAAAGCAATGGGCTCCTTTATGGGTAATTGATTTCCCAATGTTTGAATTTAATTCAGAAGGTGGTTTAAGTGCAATGCATCATCCATTCACGTCACCAAAATCCTTAACACCTGAGCAACTAAAAGCTTCTCCAACGGATGCTGTTGCAAATGCTTACGATATGGTCATTAATGGCTATGAAGTTGGCGGAGGTTCTGTCCGTATTTATCAAAATGAGATGCAACAAACTGTTTTTTCAATTTTAGGAATTGATGAACAGGAACAAGCAGAAAAATTTGGTTTTCTACTAGATGCACTTAAATATGGAACACCACCACATGCAGGTCTTGCATTTGGTCTAGATAGATTAACAATGCTTTTAACTGGTACTGATAATATACGTGATGTAATTGCGTTCCCTAAAACGACTACAGCAGCTTGCCCATTAACAGATGCACCAAGCTATGCAAATGATAGTGCTTTAGACGAATTGGCTATTTCAATTAAACCAAATAAATAAGGTTTTTTGTGTTGTTTATGCTCAAATTACATCAAGTTATAAAAGTATGTATCATTAAAATTTGAATTATGTAAGCATGAAATAATGCTAAAATCAGTATCTTGATTTTATTTGAGCATAAATTAAACCTTTAAGCTATAATACGTTATTTAATTAGGACTTATATGTTAAATAAAGCACGCCCTAAGATTGCAATATTGTCTATTACAATCTTATTATCTGGTTGTGGTGAAATAACGCCGAAATGTGATGATGATGGAGTTAAACAAAGCGTCGCTGAATTAGTGCAAAAGAAAAGTGATGAGGGTATATGGTACAAATCAAAGCACTCAGGCCCACTTGAAGTGATTAATATAAGCACCCAATCACATGATGAAAAAATTGATATTTATACTTGTGCCGCTGATATTAAATATTCCATGCTAGGTGCATTTTTTAAATTCCCTGTAACTTACACTGTGCAAAAAACTGAAGATAAAAATGGAACATATCATATAAACTTACTATCTTTTTAATGAAGTGTTTTTAAGGTATTGAATCATTTTTTAAAATAAATCTGTAGGGAAATTTAAGGTAAGTCTTTTGTATAAACGATCTCGGAATATACTTAGTAGTTGGTAACAATCTTATCAAAAATATCAATCGCAGCAAATGTTAGTCGTTGCGTGCAATGACAAAAAAAATATATCTCTCTGATTTAAGATATTTATTTAGCTTTCATCAATTAATTGGATAAGTCTAATAACCTTTTCTAGATCCAAACAATTTATAATATTCAGAAGTAATAACATTGATTGCGGATCCATTTATGACAGACAAATACAAAAAGCCTGAATCAGTGCTAGTAGTGATTTTTATTGCTAAATCTAAAGAGGTGCTCATGCTTCAGCGTAAAGATGATCCAAGTTTTTGGCAGTCTGTTACAGGAAGTTTAGAAGGCAATGAGATTCCCTATCAAACTGCAATTCGAGAAGTGGCTGAAGAAATTGGTCTTGATATTATTAAGGAAAAATTAACTTTGATTGATTGTAAAAAATCGGTCATGTTCGAACTTTTTCCTAATATGCGTAAACGTTATGCACCAGGTATTACACATAATTTGGAACATTGGTTTATCCTACCGCTGATAACTAAGCCTGAGATTAAATTAACAGAACATCTTGCATTACGTTGGGTAAGTATAGAAGATGCAATCAAACTTACCAAGTCGGATAATAACGCACAAGCTATTATTGAGTTTGTACGATAAGCAGATTAAAATACACAAGTATATTGTTATTTATTACATTCAAAATTATTTATACGCCTAGTTGCTTTTGTGACAATGTCACATAAGAACAGGTTTCATTGCACAAACATTCATCTAAGTGTAATGAATGACTCAGAAAAAAAGGAGATATTTCACATGGCTGGACATAGCAAATGGGCAAATACTAAACATCGCAAAGCGGCGCAAGATGCAAAACGCGGAAAAATTTTCACTAAAATAATAAGGGAGCTTGTTACAGCAGCAAAATTAGGTGGAGGGGATGTTGCTTCAAATCCTCGCCTCAGAGCTGCTGTTGATAAAGCGCTTTCAAACAATATGACTCGAGATACTTTGAATCGTGCAATTGCAAGAGGTGTCGGTGGAGATGATGATTCAGATATGGAAACCATCATTTATGAAGGCTATGGTCCTGGTGGTACTGCTGTGATGGTTGAGTGCTTAAGTGATAATCGTAATCGCACAGTATCAGAAGTGCGCCATGCGTTCACTAAAACTGGGGGCAATCTCGGAACAGATGGATCAGTCTCTTATCTATTTACAAAAAAAGGAGTCATTTCATATGAACCTGGTGTAAATGAAGATGAAATTATGGAAGCTGCTATAGAAGCTGGAGCGGATGATGTTGAAGTATTTGATGATGGTGCAATTGATGTCTATACAACACCTGAGAACTTTGGTGAAGTCAAAGATGCACTAGACACAAAAGGGTTTGTTTGCGCAACTGCTGAAGTAGCATTAATTCCTTCAACTAAATCAGAATTAGATGCTGAAACAGCACCTAAACTACTCAAATTGATTGATATGTTGGAAGACTGTGATGACGTACAAGAAGTATATCATAATGGTGATATTTCTGACGAAATTGCTGCATTACTATAAATTACTTTAATATATCTCGGCTATAGAATCATACCTATGGCCATCTTTAAAAGTATCCATATTGAATTATCATTCTTAAATTATTAAAGGTATCCATGTCTATCATTCTCGGTATTGATCCTGGCTCGCGAATAACAGGTTATGGTGTTATTCAAGAAGTAGGTCGATCATTGCACTATATCGCAAGTGGATGCATTAAAACTGAAGTTGATGATATTCCTGGTCGTCTCAAAATCATTTATGCTGGCGTTACTCAAATAATTGAACAATTCAATCCAGATTTTTTTGCAATTGAAAAAATTTTCATGGCAAAAAATGCAGATTCAGCTTTTAAGCTTGGGCAGGCAAGAGGTGTTGCTATTGTTGCCGCTGTAAACTTAAATTTGCCTATTTTTGAATATGCAGCAAGACAAGTTAAACAAACAGTTGTAGGGACAGGTGCTGCCGATAAACACCAAGTACAACAAATGGTGACTCGTCTATTACAATTAGGTAGCACACCTCAAGCAGATGCTGCTGATGCTTTAGCTATAGCGATAACGCACTCACATCTATGGCGTAACATTGAGCGAATCAATAATGGCTTTTTAGATTTACGCAAAGGGCGTCTTCGCTAAAATTGAAATTTTAAGGAATGATGATGGAATATGTTTTTACTACTGCTGATAATCAAAATTATATCGTAGAGCTTCCAATGGAGTTCATGGCATTAAGTAAATGGCTTTCGTGTGAGTTAGGTAATGATAAACAAAAAATTGCAGCTTTAATAGATGAATTAAATCAATTATGTAAAAACCATAACAATAATAAAAAGTGGATAGGGCACGAATATACCCTTGTTTTACAGAATAAAGAGGTTCAGATCTATTCAAATTTGATTTTTAGCTCGTTATCTGAAGATGAAGCAGTTAGGTTAACAGAAGAAAACCTATCTCTTTATGATGAAGAATCTTTTTCAGAAGCTGGGCTTGAAGATATCATCAAACTCTTAACTGATTATTTAGAGTTTATGAGTTAATCAATGAAAAACTTAAAAGATAAATTTAAGGCAAATCCAACTACACAAATCGAGATTTCGAGTTGCAACGAAATTAAAAATGCACCAGTTAACGTTTACATACATGGTTATGCGGCATTTTACTTCAAAGTAGATGAGCAAAAATTTAAAGATCGTTTATCTACGATTGAAGGTAAGAATAATCTTTTTGTCAGATGGCCATCTGAACATTTTAGTAGTGCAGTTATTAATGGTGTTATGAAAGGGGTTAACTTAAATCAATTTAAAAAATTTACAAGTGCAAAGTCTACCCTGGTGAATATTTCAATTCCCTTGTTATTGATTGGTGTAGAAGCTGTTACGCAAATTAAAAAAGTTCAGAGAAAAACACATCTGCTTGATGTCGAATTGATTGAAAAATTAGAACAGTTTTTAACTCAAAATAACCTCCTTAATCAGAAGATTAATTTTATTGCCCACTCTTTTGGCGCAAGATTACTGATTAATGCGTTAGAGAATGAAGTCTGTCAGGCTTTTTTTAAAACTCATAATGTAGATAATATTGTATTGATGGGCGGGGCAATTTGTAGAGAAAAGGTTAATTGGGAAAAGGTATTAACGAATATAGAGGGTGAAATTCATAACTGTCATTCAAAACAAGATTTAGCTCTTTTGTTTAAACCTGATCTTGAAAAAACCATCGGTCGTTATCCTATTATTTTAAATAACCTACAAACCGATCGTATTAAGAACCATCATTTTGAAGGATTTGATCATAAATCATATTGGCGTAACCTTGATAAAGTATTAACAACGGTTAAGTTAGAGCCGGCTAATTTTACTTTTAATAACGATAGTACCCTAATGCCCTAGTGCGATTAGGTATTACTATTGAATACAATGAATATAGCGAATAATCTGAACCTGTCGGCAATACAAGGTTTCATTAGCCATTTTATGACGATGAAGATGAACTTGATGTCAAGTAACATTAAATAACTAGAATAGTTCAGAGTTTATTGATAGAAGTGATAATCAAATCGCGAATCTAAGCAAAAATTTATCATCTATAGGGATCTAAGAAGACTGTAAATTAATCAGTTGTGGCGAGATTTTGGAAAAGAAAATTTAGGCTGTAAAATAGGCGCCAATTGGCGCCTAAATTATGCCATCAAAAAATTAATTCATAAATTTATTAATTACATATTCGCTATCATAGCATCGCCAAATTCATTACAGCTTAATCACTTAGCGCCATCCATAAGACGTTGGAAGTCATAAGTCACCGTTTTAGCTGCAATTGCGCTCTTTACACCTTTTGTTATTAAATCAGTAACTTATAGGTATCTTATATAAAGAAGCCGCACCCTATACTATAATTGAATATCAGGCAATGTAATACATAGAACTAGAATCAGATGTTATTGTAGCTTTTCTATTGCTTTAGCAATTCTTATTGCTGCTTCATCAGCATTTTCATTCGTTAACATAGAATAAGATAAACGTAGGGATTTCTTATCAGGATGTTTAGCAAAAAATACTTCACCTGGCACGAAAATGACCTTTTCTTCTATACAAGCCGCTAATAAGTCAGTTGCATTGATATCAAGGTTAATATGACACCATAAAAACATTCCACCAGAGGGAGTATTATAGCTAAGTTTATCGCCGAGGTGTTTTTTAAGGGCATTGATGAGCAGGTCACGACGATGCTTATAGGTCGTTTGTAAAAGTGATAATCGTTCCATCAATCGACCTGATGCTAAATATTTTGCTGCAATATGCTGGTTAAACGTTGATGTATGCAGATCTAATGCTTGTTTAGCGACTACAATTGCACTTAAAAATTTATCAGGCGCAGCTAACCAACCTAAACGCAAGCCAGGGGCAAAAATTTTTGAGAAACTAGACATATAACAAATGTTATGGTTATTCCCATACATAGATTGTGCTATAGCGTATAACGATGGCACCATTTCGCCTTCAAAACGTAAATATCCATATGGGTCATCTTCGACGACGATAACATGATATTCGTGGACAAGTTTTACGATCTGTTCACGCGTTTGATAGTCTAGGGTATGTCCCGTTGGGTTGGCGAAGTTAGGGATAAGATAGAGCATTTTTACCTGCCCATCAGCAAGAACGGAGCGTAATGCCTCTAAATCAATAGCATTATTTTGATATGAAACTTCCTCAATCTCCGCATCGGTATAACTAAATAATTGCAGAGCAGCTAAATAGGTTGGGCGTTCAACGAGGACTTTATCCCCTTTTTCTAAAAATACACGACTAAGTAGGTCTATTGCTTGTTGTGAGCCATTTGTGATAAGTATATTATTTTCAGGGGTATGCAAATCAAAATGCAAGTTAAACTTTGTGATTTCTGTACGTAGTTCAGCTTCTCCTTCTGTCACGCTATATTGGAACATTTGGCGATGATCTATTGCTAAAATATCTTGGATAATCGTATCTATACCATCAACATCTAACATATCTGTTGCGGGGATGCCGCCAGCAAGAGAGATAAATTCAGGTTTTTTAGTATATTTAAGTAGTTCTCTTACGGGAGAAGATTTAATATTGGCTGATTTTTGAGATAACATATTTTATCCTAAATATTAATATGGTTAACTGGGGCCAAGAAGATTAATGCACTGGCTAGAGTTATTTTATATGGGGTAATGTATCCTTTAATGCATTAACATAAATTAACGGCATACAAGTTTACAAGAATTTAGCTTACATTGAATAATTGATGTTATGCGATACATTAATTAGAGTCAATACAGCCAAGAGAATAATTTAGGGGATTACAAAATGTCATGCACACAAATAAATTGTTTGCTCACGAATAAAACAAGAGCAAAAAATCCTTTTAATAAAGTTTATGTTTTTGAGTATATTTTGGGATTGGTAATTGTTTTAAAGTGCTTGAGCTAGAATAATGCGTAAAGCTAGTAGGGGCTTAGCTAAGCCATTGTTATTGTGATTGTCGATGCAACCAAGTTTGAAATATTCGTCATATTTTAACTTAGGTTAAATGAACCAGCAAAGCTTTATATAGGTTATTCCTGTTTGCTATTATAACGACAAGTTGGAGCCGATAATTTTAACTTCAGCTAACGTAAACAGTTATACGCTAGCTGAAAATAGGGGGACTTAGTACTCAAACATTGCAGAAATTGATTCTTCGTTACTGATACGACGTATTGCTTCAGCAAGCATTGCTGATATACTTAATGTTCTGACCTTACCAAGAGACTTAATTTCATGAGAAAGGGGGATGGTATCACAAACAATAACTTCATCAATAACTGAGTTTTGAAGGTTTTTGTAGGCATTACCAGAAAAAACAGGATGTGTCGCATAAGCAAATACGCGTTTAGCGCCTCTTTCTTTTAAAGCTTCAGCAGCTTTACATAGAGTGCCTGCAGTATCAATCATATCATCAACTAGTATACAATCTCTATCTTTTACATCACCAATTAAATTCATTACTTCAGAGACATTAGCTTGAGGACGGCGTTTATCAATAATAGCCATATCAGTATCATTTAATAGTTTAGCAATTGCACGAGCTCTCACTACACCACCAATATCAGGTGATACTACAACAGGATTGATTAAGGCTTGCTTTTTCATATCCTCTAATAATATAGGACTACCAAACACATTATCTACAGGCACGTCAAAAAAACCTTGAATTTGTTCTGCATGTAGGTCAACTGTTAATACCCTGTCAACACCAACACTTGATAAAAAATCAGCCACTACTTTAGCAGTGATTGGAACACGAGCTGAGCGAACACGTCTGTCTTGTCTAGCATAACCAAAATAAGGCATTACAGCGGTAATTCTACCTGCTGAGGCGCGTCGAAGCGCATCAATCATGACAACTAATTCCATTAGATTATCATTTGTAGGGGCACAGGTAGATTGGATGATAAAGATATCACCACCACGAACATTTTCATTAATCTGAACACTGACCTCGCCATCACTAAAACGCCCAACAGATGCGTTGCCAAGACCAGAATATAATCGTTTTGCAACTCGCTGAGCTAGGTCAGGGACAGCATTACCCGCAAAAATCTTCATATCAGACACATAAACCTCAGAATTAGGGAGATAAAAAAAAGTTCAAAATTTAGCATAAAAATTGCATTGTTTATGCTAAATTCAAAACATTTGCAAAAAGACAAATCAAAAAAACAATGATAAGCATGACATAGTTTAACTGTTTATTTGCATTAAATACAGAGTCAAATATAGATTCATATCGCTATTTGTACAAATTAATTTAATACAAATGAATATTAATGCAAATATAGGCATTTATAATGATACTTAGTCTAAAGATGATACATAATGCCTATAAAACAGCTTAATTTAGTGAGTTTTCTCACAATCACACCAATTTTTTAATTTTGTTGTTTTTCCTATACCAGGGTTAAAACTGTTAGTTGGATCGGATTTTTTATAAAAATTAACTAAATCTTGATTTGCGTAATAGAGATGGCCAACATTATGTTCAGCAGGGTACTGTGCTTTGCGCCCATCTAATAGTTTTAACATTGCTTCTTTAAGAGATGTCATATCTTCACCTTTTTTAACAATATAATCTTGATGAAAAACATAACACATAAAATGACCATAATAGAGCTTTGAAATTAATTTATTATCAATTTCAGGAGGTAGTTGTTCAAACCATGTCTTTTCATTTCTTGCTAATGCAATGTCTAATGCTAATACACCTTCGGAAATTTTGTGGTGTATTGCATGATATCGAATAGCAGCGCCTGCTGCTGCAAATCTATGCAAGAAAGCTTTTTTTCCTACATCTGCAGTACATTCGAAAAAATCACCATTTGACTTATCTGCAAAAAATTCCCCAAGATATGTTCTTGCTTCTATTACACCTTTGCCTGACATGCGTAGCATTAAGTGATGTTCATATTTATCACGATAGGCTTGCATTTTTTCAGGGAGCTGATTTTTAAATAATCGACTTGTGAGTTGAATGACTTTATCAGTTAAAAACTTTGGCACAATTTTACTAATGACCGGCATATTCAACCATGTATCAATTTGGCCTTTGAATGCAAAGAAAAGTGGCATTTTATCTGTACCAAATTTGTTAATCATCATGAAAGTATCTTTGCCGTAGCGCTCTGATATATCATACATATCTCTATGCATGTACTCCCCAGCAACAGGCAGCTCATCAAACTTACTCAGCATATGTCTACGTAGTTCTGTTAGCACGAGTTCATTATTCGTACCAATATAAAAGACTTGTTGCTCTGGCGCTTGTTCAAATGTGTCTAATCGTACTGCAAAAACAGCTAGCTTTCCTGCAGAGCCTGATGCTTCATAAAGTCTTCTTTTATCGGCATTAAACCTAGACGGTGTATCAGCATCAATATCTCTTACTCTCTTATCATACTCGTGATCTGATGCTAATTTATCAGTATGAGGTAAATTATCTTTATCAAATTGCCCTGTTTCTAGGCGAGTTAATATTTCTTCAGGATCACTCCCTAGTTCTATACCAAGATGATTGATAAGTTTAAGATCTCCATGTTCATCTAATTGCGCAAAGAGCGCAAGCTCAGTGTAAGCAGGTCCACGTTTAACTAAAGCACCACCAGAATTATTACAAATTCCCCCGATGACTGATGCACCTATGCAAGAAGATCCTATTACTGAATGAGGTTCACGTTTTAACGGTTTTAAAACATTTTCAAGTTGATATAGCGTTGTTCCAGGTAGGCTAATGACTTGCTTCCCATGATCAAGTAAGTGCAATTGATTAATTTTTAACGTACTAATGATAACAACATCTCTGTCATAGTCATCACCATTTGGAGTTGACCCCTCAGTTAAGCCTGTCTTTGCAGCTTGCATAATTATTATTTTATCATGCTTAACACACACTTTTAGCATACGCCAAAGTTCAACTAATGATTCAGGGATAAGTACTGCAATGGCTGTTCCACCACCGGAACGAAAACCAGTCGAGTAACGTTTTATAGATGAAGGTCGTGTTAAAATACATTTAGAAGGCACAACTAAAGTTAAATCATTAATAAATGTGGATAATTGTATTTGATTACTAGCCATAAATCACCTTTTAAACTGGTTTATATAGTAAGGGGAAGAAGAAAAGAGCAAAATGATATTGTTCAATTAAAAATAAATTATTCAGATTTTAGTTATCTAACAGAATAATTTTATTGGGTTATAATAATCTATATTCACCAGAATTTAAACCTAAAAGGGTGTATTCGCCTATTTGGTAGCGAATTAATCTTAATGTAGGAAGCCCTATGTGTGCAGTCATACGCCTAACTTGACGATTTCTACCTTCACAAATTCCAATTTTTAACCAGCTTGTAGGAATTAGTTTTCTCTCGCGTATAGGGGGGGTACGAGGCCATAACCATTGAGGTTCTGTAACTACCTCGATCAAAGCAGGCAGCGTCATACCATCTTTTAACTCTAATCCTGTTTCGAATTGTTTTAACTGAGCAGCAGTTGGAATTCCCTCAACCTGGACATAATAAAATTTATAAGTTTTATGAATTGGAGAAGTAATTGAGTGTTGTAAGCGTCCATTATTTGTTAAAATCAATAAGCCTTCACTATCTCTATCTAACCTGCCAGCAGGATAAACATCCTTAATTTGGATAAAGTCAGCTAAAGTTTGCCTATTTTCCCCATCTGTAAATTGAGTCAATACATCATAAGGTTTATTAAATAGCACAATTTTAGTTTCAGCCGCACTAATTGATGTCTTCAGGCAAGATTTAGTACGCACGTTATGATTGTATTTACCAACTTTTTTAGAGTGTAAAATCTTAGACATTTCTGGATAAAGTTTTCCTATGGGTATGTATTGACATAACAATACCAAATGCAGCCATTAAAACAACTAATGATGAGCCTCCGTAACTAATGAGCGGAAGTGGTACGCCAACAACGGGTAAAATGCCACTTACCATTCCAATGTTGACAAATAAATAGATAAAAAATATCAATGTCAATCCACCAGAAAGTACTCTTCCAAACATTGTTTGGGCCTGCGCTGCTATCATCAACCCTCTAAAAATTAGCAATAAATACATGAATAAAAGAATGCATACACCTATATATCCAAACTCCTCTGATATAACAGCAAAAATAAAATCCGTATGCCTTTCAGGTACAAATTCAAGTTGGGATTGTGTGCCAGCTCCAAGCCCTTTACCATTAATCCCACCTGAGCCAATTGCAATCTTCGATTGCATAATGTGATATCCCGCGCCTCTTGGATCTTGCTCTGGATTAAATAAGGTTAGAACGCGAGTTTTTTGATAATCGTGCATAAAAAACTCCCACATAACCGGAACGGATACAGCCACAAGAATAATTGCAATAAGGATAAATATCCAACTTAAGCCACCTAAAAAGATCACAAATAAACCAGATATTGCTACTAATATCGCTGTGCCTAAATCTGGTTCTAATGCAATTAACAAAGTAGGGATAAATATTATCAGCATTGCACCAATTGTATAGAGTAAATTCGGAGGGAAGGTATTTCGATTGATAAAACTTGCTACCATCAAAGGAATCGCAATTTTAGCAATCTCTGAAGGTTGAAATCTAACGAATCCTAGATTTAACCATCTTTGCGCTCCTTTACTAGACTCGCCATAAAGATCAACAATAATTAATAAAATAACTGAAATAACGTAGAGATATATGGCCCAATTTTCATATATTCTAGGTGGGATCTGAGCAAAAAATATCATCACTCCCAATGCTATTGCGCACTGAATAAGACGCCTTTCCATCATTTCAATATTTTGGCCACTTGCACTCCAAAGAGTAATGAGTCCATAGCCTAATATTAATAAAATCATGAACAAAAGAGGAATGTCGATATGTATTTTTTGCCAAATACTTCGTTTGTCTTTTTTATAACCCATTATTATTCTGTCGTTCCTGTTGTTGATTCTAAATCAGCTATAGATTTCGGGATTTCAGCTATTCCTAGCATATGAAAATCCATAATACTTCTCATAATATCGCCATTAAGCGTCCCTTTGCCCGCATTTTCTAAGACGATGACAACAGAGATAGTTGGATTTTCAAATGGTGCAAATCCAATCATTAAGCGATGGTCTCTTAACTTTTTACTTTTATTATTACCAAGATCAACTTCGTAAGAGTGGACTTGTGCTGTACCCGTTTTTAGTCCTACTTCATACTCAGCATCTTGGAAAAATTTATTAGCAGTTCCATTTTTTGAATGCGCAACCCCATACATGGAACGTTTTGCAAGTTTCCAATAGTCAGCACTCACATCAAGTAGTTCAGGTTGTTCGGTTTGAACATAATCATGTTTAACACCATTTTGTTGGCTACGCATCAACAAATGGGGCGTTTTTACATAACCTTCATTGATAAACGTATTTAACACTTTTGCCATTTGAATTGGGGTTGCGTTCCAGTAACCTTGGCCAATCCCAACAGGTATTGTATCACCAGGTATCCAATCAGCCTTACGATTAGTTTTTTTCCATTCTCTGCTTGGCAAAATTCCACTGTATTCGTCTATATCAATTCCCGTTTTTCTACCATAACCGAATTTAGACATCCAGCTGTGTAATTTATCAATTCCCATATCGTAACTAATTTGATAGAAAAACGTATCTGATGATTGAACAATTGCTTTATCAATGTTTAAATTGCCATGTCCCCAGCGCTTCCAGTCACGGAATTTTTTTTCTGAATTAGGTAATTGCCACCAGCCAGGATCCGATATAGTTGTAGTAGGTGAAATGACTCCTTCAGCAAGCGCACTAACAGCAATAAAAGGTTTAACTGTAGAAGCAGGTGGGTATAACCCTGTTGTTGCACGGTTATTAAGCGGACCATTTTTAGCTTTTATCTTGTCATAATTTTTATGGGATATTCCATCAACAAATAAGTTTGGATCAAAAGTAGGGCTTGAAAATAATGCAAGAATTTCACCTGTTCTTGGATCACTTACAATAATAGCGCCATGGGTATGTTCGAGCAATTTCTGAATATGCTGTTGTAATTTTAAATCAATAGTTAAGTATATATCTTCACCTGCTTGAGCTGGAGTTTCACTTAACTGACGAATGACCTTACCTCGATTATTCGTCTCAACTTCTTCATAGCCAGTTGTGCCATGTAGAATATCTTCATACACTTTTTCTATGCCAGATTTGCCGATTTGTGCAGTAGCCGCATAATTAGCTAATTTACCGTTCTCTTTTAAGGTATCGACATCTTTAGGTGACAATTTCGCAACATAACCAATAGTATGAGCAAACGTATCTCCGTAAGGATAGAACCTGCGTTGATAATTTTTAACAATTACAGTAGGGCTTCGAGATTCAGTTGAGTAAAATTTATAGCGTTCGTTTGAAAATTTAGCAATTTGTTCTTCTGTTAAGGTTGTTTTAAGTGGGATAAACGCATATTGCCTAGCAGATTTAAGTTCATTACGAAATTTTTCAATTTCTTCATCAGTTAAATCTACAAGCGTACGCAGCATATCAAGCGTCTCATCTAAGTTTTTGATGTTATGAGGCTGAATTTCTAATTGCCAAATTGAACGATGAATAGCAAGCGGAATACCATTACGATCATAAATTAAGCCTCTAACTGGGGCAATTGGCAGTAACTTGATTCGATTTGAATCTGATTCAGTTTGATAATGTTCAAATCTATAAATCTGCAAATAGTATAGGTTGCCAAGTAACACCCCAATCAAAATAAAAACAAATAAAATAGCAACTACTGTACGCCTTAGAAATAAGGAATACTCCGCAGTATGGTTACGAAATTCAGTATTTGACTTATTCATCTGCTTGCTCCTTATTCTCTATGATAAGGGTGGTTATTATTTAAGCTCCAAGCTCTATAAAGGCTTTCAGCAACAATAACTCTTACAAGTGGATGGGGAAGCGTTAATGGGGATAAAGACCAAGATTGTTCTGCTGATTTTTTACATTTTTGTGATAGCCCTTCAGGACCACCAATTAATAAACTGACATTACGTCCATCATTCTGCCAATTTGATAGTTGTAGGGCTAGGGCGTTTGTATCCCATTTTGCCCCGGGTATATCAAGTGAAACAATTCGATTGCCTTTTGCAACTGCCGAAAGCATTTTGTCTCCTTCAATTTCTAAAATTTTTGGAATATCGGCATTTTTGGTACGCTTACCTGCCGGTATTTCAATTAATTCTAAAGATACCTCATTTAAAAAACGTTTCTGATAGGTTTCAAATCCATTTTCAACCCATTCTGGCATTTTTGTACCGACTGCAATTAACTGAATTTTCACTTATGCGTTCCTGAAATACAAATTAAGACCAGAGTTTTTCGAGCGCGTATGTATCACGGCTCTCTTTTTGCATTAAGTGTAAAATAGCATCGCCAAAATCAATAATCATCCAATCAGACGCATCTTTACCTGAACAACTAAAAGTTTCAATTCTATTCTCTTTTGCTTTTTGTAATACTTGATCAGCCATTGAGGCAATATGCCTTGAAGATGTCCCAGTAACAATAATCATAGCATTAGTTATGCTTGATTTACCTTTAACGTCTAATATTGTGATATCTTGTCCTTTTACTTCTTCAACTTGGTCGACTATCCAGGTAGTTAAGGTATCTGTATCGACTAAATTTTGAGCATTTAACAAAAGAGAAGAAGGGTTTGATTGATTTGAATTTTCAAATGTTGATAAAGTTGTCATGATAATTTATTGTTTACTCTCTAAAATAATGAGTTAAAAAACGCTCTCATAGTTAATCTAGCATAGATTTGAGCGTTTTATAAGTAGCTTTTGTTGCATAAATAAATATGCTTGTTCATGATAGCATAAAATAGCCTTTAGTTACTTTCATTAAAGCATTATATTATAAATAATCGCATCTAGTATTAGATAGCATCAGCATCTTCTTCACCTGTTCTTATGCGAATAACTCTCTCTACCTCATAGATAAATATTTTCCCATCCCCAATTTTACCAGTTTGCGCAGTGTTCATGATTGCCTCAATAGCTCTATCGACAATATCTTCTGTTAAAATGACTTCAATTTTAACTTTAGGCAAAAAATCTATCATGTATTCTGCACCGCGATACAATTCCGTATGGCCTTTCTGACGGCCAAAGCCTTTAACCTCAGTAACAGTCATCCCATTTATACCGATTTCAGTAAGCGCTTCACGCACATCATCTAATTTAAAAGGCTTAATAATAGCTTCAATTTTTTTCATAACTGACTCCTTGAATTATATGTTAGATTTGAAGAATGGATTGAAACCATTAGTGACAGGGTAACGTCTTTCTCTTGAAAAACTTCTATCTGTAACTTTAGGGCCAATTGGTGATTGAGATCTTTTATACTGATTAAAATTAACCAATCTAACAACGCGATTAATATCATCGAGGCTAAATCCCATTGCTAGTAATTCTGTAATTGTCGCGTCTTCTTCTACATATGCTTTTAGAAGTGGATCTAAAATATCATAAGGAGGTAGATTATCCTGATCGGTTTGATCTGGCGCTAACTCTGCCGACGGCGCTCTTGTAATGACTCTTTCAGGGATAACATATTCAATCTGGTTGCGGTAGGCACTTAGTGCATAAACCCAAGTTTTAGGCACATCCTTTAACACATTAAATCCACCAGCCATATCACCGTAAAGAGTCGAATACCCAACAGATACTTCACTTTTATTGCTTGTTGTTAAAACGAGCCTCTTTTGTTTATTTGAAATTGCCATCAGAATGACCCCTCTGCAACGAGCTTGAAGATTTTCCTCTGTCGTGTCTTTTGGTAAATGATCAAAAAGAGGAGATAATCCATTCATGAATGCTTCAAACATGGGTTCAATTGAGATCACATCAAATTGAACCCCTAACAATTCTGCTTCCTCCTTTGCATCTAAAATACTTATTTCAGAAGTATATCTAAAAGGAAGCATTACGGCTTGACAATTTTGAGCTCCTAACGCATCGACCGCAATAGCGAGCGTTAAAGCTGAGTCAATTCCACCTGACAACCCAAGGGTAATCCCCTTAAACCCATTTTTAAGGACATAATCTCTTGTTGCAAGGACTAAAGCTTGATATAAATCATCCAGTTCAGTCATAGATAAATGAGTTCCTGTGACATAGTTAGGCCATTGCTCTTCAGGTATGAACTTGTTATTTGTCTCATTTAATAAATCAGATATCGGAATAACAAGGTTATCTTCAGCAAAAGCAGCTAAAATTGTCACTAACTCACCCTTAGAATTTAATGCAAAGGATTGCCCATCAAATATCAAATCATCTTGGCCACCAATCTGATTAACATAGATTAGAGGAGTATTTAGTCGTTTTACGTGTTGCTGCATAAGCTGCTGTCTTTTAGCAGGTTTATTTAAAGCAAATGGTGAGCCATGTAAGGATAAAATAATTTCGGCTCCATGAGCTACAGTTTCATCTATTAATTCCGTTAGCCATAAGTCTTCACAGATTAATATTCCAAGTTTAATCCCTCTAAAATCAATTACGCAAGTCTCATGACCGGCATTAAAATAGCGTTTCTCATCGAATACAGCATAATTAGGTAATGCACGCTTAAAGTAGGTAGCGATTATTTTGCCCTGATCAATCAAAGATGCACAGTTGCGCATTAGAGGTTGCATCTTGCTATGAATAGCTAATTCATGATTAGTATCTTCAATTAGCATAGGATAACCAATAAGAATGGCTATATTCAATTCAAGAGAAATATTTTGAATCTCTTTTAAAGCATATTGAATTTGATCATGTAAATCTCGTCTAAATAAAACATCTTCAGGAGAGTATCCTGTAATTGTAAGTTCAGAAAATACAACTAAATCGCTTCCCAGATTCTTATGTATCCTAATTGTTTTTAATATCAAGTCTAAATTTTTTTCAATATGACCAACATGAAGATTTAACTGTGCAAGCCCTAAATTGATCTTAGTGTCTGAGTGGTGAGATGGCTTAAGTTGAACATTATCTTTGTGAGAAGTTACATGTGACAATTCAGATACGGGTGCTTGATTTGAATTCATTTAATCGTCCTTTTAATATTAGTTCAGCGTCCAAAAGATCTAGTTTATATGATATAAGGTAGAGTAGATTTAGATTATCATTTTTATCAAATGAGTTCGAGCTTACTCTTTAAAATCATTAGCTTCAAGATCGTGGCGTGCTAATAACTTATAAAACTCTGTTCTATTACGTCCTGCAAGTCTAGCGGCATGAGTAACATTCCCTTTAGTTATATGCAGAACCTTCCTTAAATAATTTAATTCAAATTGATTTCGTGCCTCAGTAAAAGTTGTTAAAACACTACTATCTTCTTGTAAGGCTTGTTCAACCAATGTTTCACTAATGACGGGAGCAGATGTGAGTGCTACACATTGTTCAATTACATTCACGAGTTGCCTGACATTACCAGGCCAACTTGCACCTGCAAGCCTTCTAAGTGCATCATTTGAAAGAGATTTGACAAATGGCTTATGTTTTTGTGCACTAATCTGCAAAAGATGATTAGCAAGCAAAGGAATATCTTCAGAACGTTCATTCAAACTTGGGATCTTTAGATTAACAACATTCAGCCTGTAATAAAGATCCTCTCTAAACTCATTTTTTGACATTGCTTTTTGTAGATCACGATGAGTTGCTGAAATGATTCTGACATCAATTGGAATATCATTATTACTGCCTAGCGGCCTTACTTTGCGTTCTTGTAAAACCCTTAATAATTTCACTTGCAAAGCAAAGGGCATGTCACCGATTTCATCTAAAAAAAGCGTCCCACCATTAGCTGTTTGAAATAATCCATCGCGCTGAGAAACTGCGCCTGTAAAGGCTCCCTTAGCATGTCCAAATAATTCTGACTCAAGTAATTGTTCTGGTAATGCACCACAATTAATAGCGACAAAAGGTTTTTCAGATCTCAAACTTGCTTTATGCAAAGCTTTAGCTAAGACTTCTTTACCTGTGCCACTTGCACCATTAATCAGCACAGTAACATCTGAGGAGGCAACCATTTTAGCTTGTTCCAATAATCGCAGCATAACAGGGCTTCTTGTCACAATATCAGAAGCCCAATTGGCATCAAAGGAAGTTGCACTGCTCAGCGAAAGCGCATCTTGTATTGCTTTGTAAAGTGCATCTTTATCTACAGGCTTGGTTAAAAATCCAAAAACACCTTGTTGAGTCGCACTTACTGCTTCTGGAATAGAACCATGAGCAGTTAAAATGATAACTGGAAGACCAGTATGTTGTTTTTGAATTTCATTAAAGAGTGCTAAGCCATCCATTTCATCCATTTTTAAATCACTAATAACAAGATCAATGGCTTCTTTTTGCAGTAATTTTAGTGCTTCAGGACCACTTTTAGCTGTTGTGACTAAAAACCCTTCACTGGTAAGACGTATTCCTAATAGTTTCAATAAACTTGGATCATCATCAACAAGCAGTAGATGGGCTTTAAAAGGTGTTCGACTCATATATTATACTCATAAATAATTAATACAGATAAAATTACATCCACGCACAAGATTAGGATTTACTTTGTAGAAACTTAACCAATTCAAAAAAATCACTTTGATTTTGAACATAAGCAGAATTTTTGGCTAAAGGCAAATACCAATTTAATTGGTCATTACTAGGAGATAATTTTAGCGGATTATAAGGGCCTAATGGCAATGATTCAGTTTGCGTTAATTTCATTGGAGTTATGAAATCAATCTTCAAAGACTTATTATTTGTATCTAAGTAAAGCATCTCATTTGTAGCACTATCAATCTGTGCTTGTAATCCGTTAAGTTCGTCTTCTCCTAAATTCTCTGTAGGAGGCTCTATTTGATTTTGAAGCTGTCTTCTGAGTGAAAGTTGCATTTCAACATCCGCCAAGTGTTCAAGTTTTAGATTTGTAGCAGCTAGTTGTTTTGCTAGTAAAGCGTTGTCAAGTTCCAATTTAGTAACTTTATCAGTTAAAGCAATAAAATCAGCATCTTGACTTTCAGCAAGCTCAAGCAGTGATAATTCTTTTGTTTGTAGCTGGTGTATGATATCAGTTAGTGGACGAATATTATTAGGGATATTTACATCATGAGTTTGAAGTAAACTAATCATTTTTTTTCGTTCATTAATCGAGGGATTAGCATTTGATATAGATATAATCCAGGAAAAAGCATCAGGCCACACCCCTAAATCATAGGAGTTAGCTCGCCCCCTATTTGCAGTGCTTGAATATTCTGAAGCACATCCTAGCATTTTTATCCAATAACTTGCATTTGTTATACGCAGTCTATCTTGCTCTTGAAAAATAGCATCACATGTATCTGATTGGTAGTCTTTTATTTTAAAGTTGTAGATACTCGAGTCAGGTGTAGGCTCAGCAATCGCAACAGATATACCCATGCAAAAAAAAGTGCTTACATTGACTATAATTTTTAACAACAGTTTGTTCGTTAGATTCAACATGTAATTTTTATACCTAAATTTCAATTCATTAGATTATGAGTTATAGAGGAGTTAACTTAACCAAATATTTACTATGTTTTGCTATGCATGAGAAGGTAAAGAAATAACAAAACATACATCTGCGTATTCAACGTCGACTAATGACAGCTCTCCTTGCATTCGTCTAAGTGCATTTTGGGCAATGCTCAAACCTAATCCGCTTCCCTTAATTGGTCCACTTCGTTGCTTAGTACCTTGATAAAAGGGTTCAAAAATCATTTCACGTTCACGTTCAGGAATAGGGGTACCTAAATTTGCAACTTCTAGTATAACATTTTGTTCTTTCAAATAGCTTTTAAAATAAATCACACCATTATCCCTTCCATAATGTACCGCATTTGAGAATAGATTATCTAAAACACGGCCTAATAAGATAGGATCAGCATGACAGTTTGAAATTTCTAGTGATGTCGAGATAGTCACATTTTTCTGGTTAAGTAATAATCCATGCGATGAAACAGCTTTATCAATTAAAGGAGCAAACGCAACTTCCTGTAAGTTAATTTCATCAATCAACGCTTGACGATTATACTCAAGTAGTTGTTCAATTAGCAGTTGTAGTTCTCGGCCACTCTCATCTAAAATTGCCACGACTTCTTTTTGTTCTGTTGTTAAATTACCAGCCACTTGATCAGCTAACAACTCAGTGCCTTCTCGTATGCTTGCTAAAGGTGTTTTAAGTTCATGTGACACATGTCTTAGAAACTCATGGCGTTGAGATTCTAACCAGTTAAGTCGTTCACTTAACCAAACAATCCTATGGGCCAATACCTGCATTTCTTTTGGCCCATTAAATTGCTTAGCAGGTAATTTTCGACCTTCTGCAATGACATTAATCATCATTCTAATCTTAGCAACTGGTCTTATTATCATTTGGGTAAATAATAATACTAAAATAAAACTAACAAAACATAATATCAATGCTTGTCTACCAACACTGCTACCTCTTTGTGCGATTGCTATTTGAAGATCTTGCCCTCTTGCAAAAATAGCTTCTCTAGTCGCTTGTGACAGTTCTATATTAGTATTTGATAAATCTTCAAGCAAATGGCGGTAATCTTCGGTCGGCAACCCATTAGCACACGTCAAGTTATTTAAACGCTTCAATATTTGGCTAAGTATAGTATAAAAACGCAGATCATTGACAACTGGCTTATGGGCTTCAAGCATTTGCGAAAATTGTTTTTTTTGTTCTAAATGTAAGTTGGCAAAAGTACTATCATTAAGAATACAGTACTGCCTTGCACTACGTTCTAACTCAAGTGCCACATTTGCCATAACTTCACTACGTCTAGCGTAGATGGCTGTATTACGGTTTATTTCAGCTGATTTTTGGCTCAGTTCATTAAAACCGTCATAAGCTTGGTAAGATAACCATAACAAAGGCAAAAGTACAAGCATAAAAGCAAACATAACAATTTGGCGTAACGAATAAAAAACAACTGTTTTTGTAGGCTGATTCATGTTGTATTACTCAATAAAATGCGAGGAGGGTAGCATTAGCAGATGCTATATATTTATTAACATTATAACCGATTTTTAGGAAGAATGACTGATTATTTAACTGAATTGTATTGGGACTATTAAGGGGATAAAAAAAGGTAACGAGTTTTACGTCGTTACCTAAAAGGAGAAAAAACAAATGAGCGTACTACCTAAAAGTGAAAATAAAACAGCTTGTCAATTTTCACAAAAGCAAAAGAAATATCCATATTCCTTAAGTAAAAATTAGATAAAATGGATTAATTATCCATTTTATAAAACAATGCACACTAAGTTGTCAAAAGGTGATGAGTTAAAATTCATCTTAATATGACAAGTGCATTTAAAACATGTTCAAAATAAAAGTTAAAACTTTTCAGTAGAACATTTGGAGGTGCCTCACTCAACGTTACGTCTTTAAGTGGATAAGCCTATTAAGGTTGATATCCGATGTTTGACGATAGGCACCATATTGTGGGCTTCATTCTAAGTGTAAATTCTGATAATCAGAATGATACGAGTGTGAATGAGCTACTAATAGATAAGCAATTTGCGTGCCAACTTTTTATGGGTGTTTTGGTTTATTTAGTGGGTTAAATTCAATTAAAAATAAAATCATTAAATAACATAACCTTGGAGTTAAAATTAATAGAGTAAAATGGTAATGCATTTGAAATTGATTTTTAGTTTATGAAAAATTGTTTAAACTAATCGTGTTTTTACAGCTAAATAAACTTTAAGTGCAGTTTTAAGTACGATATTGTCGCAAATTAAAGACGCCTATAGATAGCATGAGCAATTTCCTTTAAAAACATACTCATAAATGTCTCTTTTTAGAGACACTGAGTGATTGGATTGTTGCAAAAAAACAACACGCTATGTTTTTACATTCAATAACAATAAGTTAATTGATTGGCTTAACTTGGGTGTATTTAATCGCTGAATCACCTAAAAATAGCAGTTGAACATATCCTAGCTATTCTAAGTATCAAAAGAAAATCGTTTAATACAAGCTCATTCTTCTAAACAAGAGCCAGCAATAAGAACACACCGAAGCGACTAACAGCAGTATGGCCTCCCTTCATTTAGAGAAGGAGGAGGTAAGTGAATACATGCTATGATAACTAACATTAGTTCTTTGATAGCGGTTTATCACTAAATGTGATATAGATAGAGGCGAGTAATATAAGTGATGCACCTATGAAAAATAACCAACTGATTCCCCATCCGAAAATTAAAAAACCAAGTAATAAATTGATGGGTAGTTTAACATAATCAAAAGGTTGAATATAGGACGCATCAGCGAAGCTATAGGCTTTAGCAAGACTCCATTGACCAACAGCAGTCAACAGCCCCAAAACACCGAGCCAAAATAAAGCATTCAGATTCGGTATCATAAAATGTAAATCGTTAAATGTAGTCAGGTTATCCGTTATTGCAAGCATTAGATTAAAAGGCAAGATTAATACATACAGATAAAGGACAATCGTAAAAGCACCATCTGTATCCGTGATGTCTTTTAGCATAATTGTATGGCATGCGAAAAAAAATGCTGCTAATAATGGGAAAAGCATAACATAGCTAAACTCTTCAGCCCATGGATTTAGAATAATAAGAGCACCCAAAAAACCAGTTAATAGTGCGAGAAACCTTTTAGAAGAAATTCGTTCTTTAAGAAAAATAACCGCACCTAAAATCACAAAAAAAGGTGATAACATCAACAATGATAGGCCTTGGCCAATTGGAATCGGAACAGTAAGTGCTCTTACCCAAAAATGAACACCAACTACGGCAAGCATCACTCTCCAAAAATGACGCCAAAAAAAATGTGTATGGAAGTGTTTTAATATATTGGATTTTACAACCCAAGGAAGCATAGCAATTAGCGCAAAAAAGTATTGGTAGAATGCAATCCAGCCTGAATTCAAGCTAAAAGTCATAGAAATATATGGTGTAATTGCATTTACAGCTGCAAAAACACAGCCTGCTAAAATTATAAATAATACGCCTTGGTATCGTACAGAAATTAGGTTAGTTTTCATAAAAGATATTTTATATAAAATAAAGGCGACCGAAGTCGCCTTGTTAAATCTTATCAGCTTAAGATTATTATTTAGAGATATGAGAAATTAAATCAAGAACTTTATTAGAGTAACCAACTTCATTATCATACCAAGAAACTAGCTTAACGAAATTGTCGTTAAGTGAAATACCAGCTTTAGCATCGAATACAGAAGTTAAGATTTCGCCATTAAAGTCAGTTGATACAACTTCATCTTCTGTGTAACCTAAAACACCTTTCATTTCACCTTCAGCAGCTTTTTTCATTACATCACAAATTTGTTTGTAAGTAGCTGCTTTTTCGATGCGAACTGTTAAATCAACTACAGAAACATTAGGAGTAGGGACTCGGAATGCCATTCCTGTAAGTTTGCCATTTAACTCAGGAATAACTTTACCTACCGCTTTAGCAGCACCTGTAGAAGAAGGAATGATGTTTTGAGCCGCACCACGACCACCGCGCCAATCTTTCGAAGATGGACCATCAACTGTTTTTTGTGTAGCAGTTGTAGCATGGACGGTTGTCATTAAACCTTCAACAATGCCAAAGTTATCATTAATCACTTTAGCTAATGGCGCAAGGCAGTTTGTTGTACATGATGCATTTGAAACAATATCTTGTCCAGCATATTGCTTATGATTCACACCCATAACAAACATAGGTGTATCATCTTTAGAAGGACCTGTCATCACAACTTTTTTAGCACCAGCAGCAATATGTTTACGAGCAGTATCATCAGTTAAGAAAAGACCTGTTGCTTCAGCAACGACATCTACACCTACTTCATTCCATTTTAAATTTGCAGGATCTCTTTCAGCTGTGACGCGAATTTTTTTACCATTAACGATCAATTGACCATCAACAACTTCAACAGTACCATCAAAACGACCATGAGTAGAATCATATTTTAACATGTAAGCCATATAATCAGCATCTAAAAGGTCATTTATTGCTACAATTTCAATATCTTTTCTTTCTTGTGCAGCACGAAATACGATACGTCCAATACGACCAAAACCATTTATACCAATCTTAATTGTCATAAAACACCTCTATTGTTAATGTAAAGTTAAAATATAAACATCAAATTAAAAAAAACTTGCAATAAATTACCAAAAGTGTGACGTACGTCAAGCAAAAAAAATATCTTAATTGAGAATTATCACGCTTTTAAGTCTATACGCTCATTCCATAACCAATTTTAAAGGTTTGTTGACACTTCGGAAGAGGGATTGTCAGTTTCTATTAATTTTTTAGTTACGAGCAACTGGTCAATTTTATGATTATCAATATCGACTACTTCAAATTTAAACTCATCAAATATCACAGTATCTGTTCTTTTAGGAATCTTGCGCAATTTATACATCATAAATCCGCCAATTGTTTCATAATTATCAGTATCAGGAAATTCATCTATACCCAATACTCTCTGCACTTCCTCTATAGGAGTCACTCCATCAATCAACCAAGAATTATCGCCACGTTCAATAATTTGCTCTTCATCTCCTTGAGAAACTAATCCACCCATTAATGTTGTCAATACATCATTTAAAGTGATAATTCCCATGACAATAGCATATTCATTCAAAACAACAGCAAAGTCTTCCTTTGAAGCTTTAAAGCTCTCTAAAGCTTCTGATAAAGTGATAGTATCTGGAAACATTAATACATTTGTAATGGTCATACCACTGTCAAGCGAGATACTTTGATTGCTCAAAACACGATTAAGTAGATCTTTAGAATCCACATATCCAATAATATGATCAATATCATTATCACAGACTAAAAATTTTGAATGCGGGTGAGCTGCTATTTTACTCTTAACCATATCATCCGATTCAGATTTTTCAAAATAAACAACATTTTCACGTGGTGTCATTGCTGACGGTACTGTCCTTTGGTCTAGGTCAAAAACATTCTCTATGAATTGATGCTCTTCTTTTTTTAACACTCCGGCCATAACACCAGCCTCAACAAGAGCGTAAATGTCTTCAGAAGTCACATCATCATTCCTCTCTGTAGGGACTTTAAAGATATGGAATATAAGAGTAGCAAGTGAGTCAAAAAACCAAACGATTGGAGAAAAAATCATAATACAAAAACGCATTGGTTTAATAATTCTAATCGATATAAGCTCAGGGGCTGTCATACCCAGCCTTTTAGGCGTTAAATCAGCAAAAAGAACAAAAAAGCTCGTAACAAGAATAAAAGAAGTTAAAAAACCTAATGTTTCTGAAATTGATTCAGATAAGAAAAATTTAAACAAATCGGCGAAGTAAATAGAGAAAGCTGATTCACCTACAATACCACCTAAAATAGCAACGGCATTTAATCCTATTTGAACAACAGTGAAAAATTTACCAGGGCGTTCTTGGAACTGAATAACAAGTTCTGCTCGTTTATCCCCACTATCAATAAGCATTTTAAGCTTTGTCTTTCTTGATGCTGCAAGTGATATTTCGGAAACTGAAAAAAATGCACTAATCAGAATAAGTAAAAAAATAATAAAAATTGATTCTAACATA
Organism: Thorsellia anophelis DSM 18579; assembly: GCF_900111395.1. Classification (GTDB taxonomy): domain Bacteria; phylum Pseudomonadota; class Gammaproteobacteria; order Enterobacterales; family Thorselliaceae; genus Thorsellia; species Thorsellia anophelis. Next base: position 29,797 of record NZ_FOHV01000020.1, read on the forward strand.
AAATTTCCATCTAACCTTTTGGTAATATTTTGTATTTTATTAGTTTATAATAGACTGGTAACTATTTATCATTAAAGATGATAAAATTTACAGCAAACAGATTCCTGTTCCACCTAGTCCGCAGTACCCATTTGGATTTTTAAAAAGATATTGCTGATGATAAGGTTCTGCAAAATAGAAGGGCTGTTGAGGTAGTATTTCAGTCGTAATTGTTTTACCATAATTTGCCATCGCTAAGGCCTCACTGTATGCTTTGTATGAAGTTTCAGCTTGCTGCATTTGCTCTTCATCTTTGCAAATAATCAAAGAACGATACTGAGAGCCGATATCATTACCTTGTTGCATGCCTTGTGTAGGATCATGATTTTCCCAAAAGTTTTTGAGCAATGACGCAAATGTAATTTTTGAGTCATCAAAATAAATCCTGACAACTTCAGCATGACCAGTTTGACCAGTACATACTTCTTCATAAGTAGGATAATCAAATGTCCCAGCGCTATAGCCAACCATGGTTACATAGACACCAGGTAGTTTCCAAAATAATCGTTCTACCCCCCAAAAACAGCCCATTCCAAAGGTCGTAAAATTGAATCTTCTATCAATTTCATGAAAATTAACACGTGAAATAGCATTGAAAATAGGTAGCTCATACGGGTAGTTAGTACGTGCATTGGAGTTGATATACTTATCAATAGTCGCCATTTTAAAATAATTCTCTCATTAGATTTCAATTTATCTAAATTATTTAAACATATGTATTAAAAGTATTCTCAGAAGTGTGTTTTAAACTAAATCAAGAAAAGCATAAAACTTGACAACAAACACTTTAGTAAACTTTGGTTACCTATTATACACATTTTTCATGTGTTAAATTCGTTTTTGCAGATAAAAATAAAACATTTTCAGAAGCAATACTTACAAATGCAATATTTTATTAAAATATGTTACAGTATACATCTAACCCAATAAGATGCATACCAAACTAAAATGATAAATTAATTAATTATTATCAATGCTTTAAATCACACTAAAGCATTAATATCTCAATACATGCTAATTTTTTTTTGCATTTAATTACTAGAATGAATTAACTAACTAGATATTTTTTGCTATATTAAAGATAGAATACTATTATTTTTTACAAAATAACATAATAAATCATGTTCATATAGCTACTGTATGAACCCTACATATGAAAAGTAGCATAAGAAAAATTTTTAATATTTATTGCTGTACCAGGGAAATTGGTAAAACTAAACAGGATTTTATATGAATCCTCAATCATAAAGGAATGGAGCAACCCATGTTTAAAAAAATCAACATCACGACGAGTATGTCATTACTGATTGTCATTTTTGTTGTTGTACATCTTATATCTTCATTTGTCGCCGTTATTCGTTCTGAAAAAAGCGATGACAATTTTAGCACTACAGTGGTATTAAATAATCAAATTGATGAACTTGCTTTGGCTAGGCGTAATGTCATTCAGTCACGTGTTGAGGCATATCGCGCTGCTTCATCCGCAATAGAAGAAAATACTGAACGTTTTAATCAGGATTTAGAAAAAGCAGTCAAATTACTCAATATAGCTGAACAAGATATAAGCCGCTTCGTTGAAATCAAAAATCCAATACCTGCAAATCAAGTAGCAATAGATAAAGTTAAGTCCACATTTGATGTTTTATATGCTGATCTTAGAAACCAACAAGAAGCATTAAACAAAGATGGTTTTAAAGCCTATAGAGCTATAGATGCCTCATTATCGCAAGAAAAATTTGCAGCAGCGTCAGATGAGTTTCTAACAATAATTGCAGGACAATTAAATGATTTTGATGAAACATCTGTAGTAGATCATAACCGCGCAGTGACACAATTTGTTATAGAATTAATATTACTTGCTGCATTATTGATATTCTCATTATGGTGGACTAGAACCATTGTAAAAAAACCAATGGAAGATCTGTTAGAACAATTCAATCATATTGCAAATGGCGATTTAACCCAACGCCCTTACTTTTCAGGTAATAACGAAATTAGCAAACTTTATGAATATTTTACTAAAATGCAACAATATCTGATCAATACTGTTATTGTAGTCAGAGACTCGTCTCATGTTATGGTTAAAGGTGTTGAAAACATGGCCATGAGAAACGACGAGCTTTCTGCTAGAACTGAAGAGCAAGCATCATCACTGCAAGAAACCGCTGCAAGTATGGAGGAGTTAACCGCAACTGTAAAACTCAATGCAGATAATGCACGTTCTGCATCTGAACTTGCTCAAGCTTCCACTAAAACAGCCATAAAAGGTGGTGAAATTACAGAAACAGTTGTAATTACCATGAAGGATATAACTGAAAGCTCACAAAAAATTGGTGCAATTACATCAGTTATCGACGGTATCGCTTTTCAAACAAATATTCTTGCATTAAATGCAGCCGTTGAAGCGGCAAGGGCTGGAGAGCAAGGACGCGGATTTGCTGTTGTAGCAGGAGAGGTAAGAAACCTTGCACAGCGTAGTGCTCAAGCAGCAAGAGAAATAAAACAATTAATTGATGAATCGATTACTCGTGTTAATTTAGGCTCAGAGCTAGTCGAAAACGCAGGAAATACAATTCAAGAAATCGTACAATCAGTTGCAAAAGTTAATGATATTATGGGTGAAATATCTTCAGCATCGGATGAACAAAGCAGGGGAATACAATTAGTTTCTCAAGCTGTTAACCAAATGGATCAAGTAACCCAAGAAAATGGATCTCTAGTTCATGAATTAGCAAGTTCTGCAAAAGAACTAGAATATCAGGCAGCCCATTTGTCTGATGCGGTATCACTTTTTAAAATTAATCAAGACGCAGTTCATACGCCTATTTAATTTTTAAATTACCTTTCTTGTTGAGTTTATTGCTCAATAAGAAAGGGTTGCTCTTCATGTTTTTCCTTTAAGATATCATTTTCTTTTGATTCCCTAGTAACTTATAATAATGATAAAATATAGCAATCTAAAGAGAAAAATACATGGAGTTTAAATGGCAAACTTAGTCAAAAAAGATAAACAACTAAATAAATATTCCTACTATGAAGCTAATTTAGTACGTAATGCCATACACACACCTTTAACTGAAAATATTCAATCTGATATATGTATCATTGGAGCTGGTTTTGCAGGTTTAAGCGCTGCAATTGAACTTAAGCAAATGGGGTATGATGTTGTTGTTCTTGAAAGCATACAATGTGGGTTTGGCGCTTCAGGAAGAAATGGAGGTCAAGTTATTGTTGGTTATGCTGCAGATGATCAGCTCATTAAAAAATTTGGTATTGAACAAGCTAAACAATTCTGGGATATAAGTGTCGAAGGAGTGGCATTACTCAAACAAAGAATACAAAAATATAATATTGAATGCGATTTTGAACCTGGATTTTTAGCTGTCTCAACTAATAAGAAAAAAGCAAAAGAACTGTTTGAGTCAGCCGAACTTAAACTATCAAAATTTAATTACCCACACCAAAAAATAATCCCAAAACAAGCGATATCAAATTATATTAATAGTGATATCTATCATAATGCTGTTTATGACGATTTTTCTGGGCATCTAAACCCTCTCAAATACGCACTTGGCCTTGCTGATATTGCTAAATCATTAGGTGTTAGAATTTATGAAAACACGCCAGCTGTTTCAATTCAAGGGGATAGCACTCTTATTATCAAGACTCCTTTAGCTAACTGCCAAAGTAAATATTGTTTAATTGCTGGGAATGTTTATACCAATGAATATGGAAAATTACTTCCTAAAAAAATTGAAAAACAGATCATGCCTGTTGGTACCTATATAACAGTCACTGAGCCATTAGATAAAGCTTTTGCCGATTCGTTGATACCTAGTAAAGCAGCAGTTTGTGATACAGACATACAATTAGATTATTTCAGATTCACCCCTGATAATAGACTACTATTCGGTGGGGATGTAGCCCTTGGTTCCAATGTACCAGAGAACTATATTGAACGAGTAAAAAGTCGTATGACAAGAGTGTTTCCATCAGTTAAAGATATTAAAATTGATTATACTTGGGGAGGACACGTTGATGTAACCATGAATCAATTACCTGATTTTGGTAAAATTCAAAATAATATCTTTTACTTACAAGGTTTTTCGGGGCATGGGGTAGCCTTAACAGGTATCGCTGGAAAGCTAGTTGCTCACGCAATTGATGGAGAAGCTAAAGGTTTTGACTTATACGGAAAAATTAAGCATAATCGCTTTATCGGCCCTGAGTTTCTAAGAACACCTACCTTATTAATTGGATTATGGTACCATACATTACTTGATAAAATTTTATAGCTAGTCATATATCCCCCGCATATTAAAGCGGGGGAATAATTATTAATTTAATACATTCCATTTAAAGCTATTATCAGCTTCTTTAGTAATTTTACCAACGCCTGGATAAGGAAGATGCGAACCTGCAACACTCCATTTATTCAAAGCCGCGTCCTCCATAATTTTTAAACGTGTCTGTTTTGCTAAATCAGCATTAGAGTCAAATTTTAGTGTAATATTTGGGTAAGCAAATTGCATAGCATTATTATGCATGACATCACCCCAAAATAGCCATTCATTCCCTGCGCTTGGCGTCCATAAATAAGCAATATGACCTACAGTATGACCATATGCAGCGATTGTTTTAAACTGTTCCAGGATGGTATCTCCAGCTTTAAAACGAGCAATTAAGTTTGGATTTGTTTTGTTATATGCATCTAAAATAGATTTTGCACTTTCACCGTTATCTTTCTGAGTCCAGTATTGATACTCTTCTTCACTAATATGAATCACAGCATTAGGATAGGTTGGTATTGTAAAATTATTCTCTGCATCAACCTTCATTAGACCACATATATGATCAGGATGTGCATGAGTAAGTAATACATCAGTAACACTTTCTGGGGTGATTCCTAAGTCAGATAAAGTTTTCACTGTTTTTCCTGCATTATCCGCCATGCAACTACCTGCACCAGCATCAATTAATATCACTTTATCAGACGCTTGAATTAAAAATGTGTTAATTGAAGTAGACAAAAGAGGATCATTTTTATTCGTAACTGCTTTTATTTCAGTCACAACGTTCTCAGGGGTATTTTCAAAAAAAGAGAGTTTAAGATCAGTTTTACCATCTTCAATCGATATCATTTTATTTGTATTATCTACAAACTGGTATGTAGACACGTTTTCTTCTGCATTAGCAGTAAAGGAAGATATAATTATTGATGATGCTAAAAGGGTACCAAGTAATTTACGTTGTTTAATCATTTTTGATTCCTCTTGAAAAAATGTTGTTTGAATTTTTGCATAATATTAATGACGACGCAAGGGCTTTGATCTTTATGTATACTTAAAATAAAGACATTAGAAAAAGTATTGAGTACAGAATGGTAAGATTTTTTTAAACGGGTATAATTTAAGAAAGGGAAAAATACCCACTAGATGAAGTTAATCAAATAGTGGGGTAAACTATGTTACTGTCTACCAACAAAAGTAGGCAATCCAGAGCGTCTAACAACTTGTTGATCAAACATAGCTGCATCCGTATTTGGGTGAGTTGCAAAACTTCTTACTGCTGGAGAAAACGGTATTGGCATAGTTTTAGAATCTTGACCTTCATGTTGAGTTAATGGTTCATGCACTTCAACATAGCGACGACCATCCGGTTCAACCGTCACTTTTATAGCATCATCTAAAATTTGAACCCTTGTCCCTTTATCTACACTTTGGAAAAGTGTTTTAATATCATTAGGACGAAGACGTATACAACCTGAGCTTACCCTCAAACCAATTCCAAAATCAGCATTAGTGCCATGGATTAGGTATGTACCTGAGCCATAAGCTAATCGTAGAGCAAATTCTCCCATTGGGTTATCGGGTCCAGCAGGCCATACAGCAGGAAGAGTAATCCCTTGTGCAGCGTATCTTTTCCTGATATTAGGTGTAGGAGTCCAAGTCGGATTAGGTATTTTCTGGCTAATAGTTGTAGTCATTAAGGGTGTATTAATGCCTTGTTGACCAACACCAATTGGGTACACAATAACTGTATTTTTACCTTTTGGATAATGGTAAAGTCTCATTTCTGCTAAATTAACAACGATTCCTTCACGCTTTGTATCTGGCAAAATGATTTGATGTGGAATGATGATTTGTGATCCAGGACGAGGAAGGTAGGCATCAATGTCTGGATTTGCCTGTAGCATAGCATAAAAACCAACTTTAAATTTATCGGCAATGGTTTCTAAATCCATTTTACTGTCTGCTGGTACTGTATAGATAATATTTTCACCAATTAAACGACTTCCTGCGGGTGGCAAAGGATATTCTGTTGCATGTGCACTAGTTGCAAAGCCTAATGCACTGATAATAAAAAGTAAAAAAACACTTAAAATACGATTCATACTTTATAGGTCCTAATTCCTGATTAATTGAATTATAAAAATTATATTGAAGACATAATGGCTATTAAATGCTGCAAATTTAGGTTAATAAGGCGGCGCATATTATCATTAACACCAATAAACGCAATAAAAAAATATGCACCTTTCTTAATTTCAAGAAAACATTACCATTATCATTTATTTAAATATTAACTACTAGTTAATATTTACTATTATTATATAAACTTACAAAAATGCTACTTTTATATTTTAAACTTGTTATACAAATTCATGCAACAAGTACTTTTATTCAAAAGTGACGTTTTTTCCTTTTTTCATAATCATACGGTTTGTAATTACTGTGGGGGCATCTATTGCGTGATGAGATACAAAAATTAACTGGGAGTGGCTTGATGAAATTAATTTGCTTATCCATACTTTCACCCATTCACGATTCAAAGCATCTAAGCCTTGAAATGGTTCATCTAAAATAAGTAAAGAAGGGTGCTTAACAAATGCTCTTACAATTAAAATAAGTCTTTGCTCTCCCCACGAAAGACTATGAAAAGGGGAGTTAATTTTATCTGTTGACCAATTTAACAATTGAATCCATTGTGAGCAGAGTGACAGAACCTCTTCACTTGGCTGCGTGTAGAGACCAATAGAATCATAAAAACCAGACAGAATAACATTCCTAGCACTAATTCGAACACGATAAGCTTGATGTAAACTACTGCTAACATAGCCAATATGTTTTTTGATATCCCAGATCGTTTCTCCACTTCCTATTTTAATGCCAAATAAAGTCAAATCGTTTGAATAACCTTGTGGATGATCACCTGATATCATACTCAATAAAGTTGATTTTCCAGCTCCATTTTCACCAATGATATGCCAATGTTGATTTGGGTGAACTACCCAGTCTAAATCTTGAAAAATAATCGTGTCATCAAAAATAACTTTACCTGATTTTAGTATTATTTTAGGCTGATTTAATACAAATTTAGGTGATTCTACAGGGGGCTTTGGGATTTCCTTATTCATTAAAGTTTCAAGAGAAGCAAGCTGGTTAATTTCAATCTTATTAGCCAATTCATCTAATTCCCCCCATGAAATAAGCTCTAATTGTGCAACTATTCCTAACTTTCCTGCAGCTTTAGGTAAATCGGAAAAACGATTTAGAACAAGTATAATCGTCATACCCGTTTGATTTAATGACTCAAGTGTTTGCATCAAAAATTCTCTAGATTGAATATCTAGTCCATCAAATGGCTCATCTAATATTAATAAATCAGGTCTATTAAGTAATTTTTGACATAAAAATACTTTTCTCATTTCTCCTGTAGACAGAAGGCTAAATGATCGGTTTAAAAGGTAATCAATTTGAAATATAGACACTAATCGATTAAAATGTTCCATATCAGTATTTTTATGCTCATCTAAAATGATATTTTTCGCAGTTTTTCCTATTTCATTGTCTAATACAAAATCAGTGTTATTACGATCCCATTCCTTATTGATAATTTTTTGAATTTGCTCAAAAGAAATCATTTCAATACGATGAAAATCATTATTAATTGAACCTGTTAAAATATCAAGAGCACCCGCTAATGCAGCGGCGATAGCTGATTTCCCACTACCATTTTGACCAACAATGACACAATAATCGCCTGAGCAAACAGTCAAAGCATCAATTTTAAAATGCTTACTCGTATTTAATCTATATGTTGCATCTGAGATAGTTAATTTCATTGATAGAATCCTTATTATTGTGTAGCATAGGAATATTTAGGCAATAATTTTACCACGAGATTATTATGGTGAAATTTTCATGATGTTATGCTTTCAGACTCTATCTGAAAGTGAAATTTAATGATATTGAATGCGAAAGCTCAGTATATCAACCATAATAAGGTATCCTTGATTTAAATGGATAAATTAGAATATATTCTAAAACATGCCAAGCAACATTGTGCTAAAAATGGTGTGAAACTGACATTAAAACGTGAAAATATTTTACGTGTTCTATTGGTTGCCGGTACACCTCTATCCGCTTACGAAATTATAGAATTTTGTCGAACAAATCACGATATGCGTATTTCCCCCATCTCAATTTACAGAATGCTGAATGTACTAGAATCACAAAATTTAATCCATAGGCTTAAGAGTGCAAATAAATACATTGCATGTATTCATATTGCATGCCAACATTCACACAATGCACCTCAGTTTTTAATTTGTAACCAATGTGGAAAAGTAAAAGAATTAGATGTGCCTATCGATATTGTGAATGCATTAAAAACTAGTGTGTTAAGCGCAGGTTTCATAACCGATACTGTTCAGCTTGAGTTAGATTGCTTATGCATTGAATGTAAATCCAACTTAGCTCTTGGCTAATCTTTCAGTTTTAGATCGTCTTGAAATTTTGTCACAACTGATTCTATCCAATCGTGTAAGTCATCTTTAAAGCTTAAGCTACGCCATAAAGCAAGTACATTTTCTTTATGTGAATAATTTAAATTAATTAATTTATCTTCACTTAGTGCACTATTTTTTGCTTTTACTCTACTTGTTAGCATTAATTCACCTAAATTAGTGAGTGTTAATTGCATCTTTATTTCTGCAATTTGTAGCGCACTTAACCAATCAACTGCCGCACCTGCAGCAATATTAGTTTTCTTAATATCATTAATTAGATTTGTATCTAAATTAACATCAATGTCTTCTTCATTGTATACATAACCATTTTTAATTAACCAATCTGGATCATTAAATAACAGTTCAAATTCACCACCAAATCTGCCTTTCATTGTAAATTGAGTAGGATTAATAAGCTTCCAAAATTGTTCACTATTAATATGCTTAGCCTTTAAATAAGCGGGTTCAGTTTGTGGGAATTTAATCGCATCTATAGATAAATTCCCACCTAATAAATCAGTGTTGATATTGCTTACTGTCAAAGGGTAAGCAGTATCAAATGGATAGTAACCTTGAAGATCTACTTGCATATTTTGATAGAGGATAACATTTTCCAACGTAGGTATGCGAAGAGTAACAGGGGCATTTTTACCAAATTGCCACCTATGATCAGCAAAGTGATAAGGCATTATGAAATCAAGGCCTGAAATATGACTATTTTCATACCTCATATCAACATCATTAAAAACAAGATGCCCGCCCATGACAAATCCTTGGTTTTCAGCGGCAGAGAAACTTGCTTGGGCATAAAATGTTCCAGTTTTAATATCTAAATCTGTCTTATCAGAAAAAAGATTACGAAAAGAACGTACATCTTGTAGAGGCCACCACCCCTGGCCACGTAAGCGTTGACCATCCCATCGTCCATTGATAGTAATATGCTTAAATCTTTCAGACTGGAGATTTCCTTTAAATTGAAACTCATTAACACTATTACCTGATAGGCTTACATCGAAAATTGGATTATCAATCTTACCACCATTATCAAATTTGATTGAATTAGCATCTAGCGCAAGCTTTCCTTTTAAATACCCTTTTTTATCAAGTGAATGATGATTAGGAATTAGTATGATTGGTTCATTTAAAGTGATACGAGGTTCATCAACTTTAACTCTTCCATACTGTATTTGATTTAATCCAGTTGAAAGATTTTCCACATAAAGCGTACCATTGAGAATTTTCCCTTTCGATTCCATATCCCATTTTGCATTTAATAACGGCATGTTGCCGTTTCCCCAACTCAACCAAAACCATTTTCCAGTATCTGGTAATAAATTAATAGCTTTACCATCCATGTGCAATTCAACTTGTCCCCATAAAGCTTCTCTAGTTTTTAGAATTGCTTGCAACCTACCATTAATTCCATTAGGTGTAATAGAAATACCAGCAAGAGGAAATCTTGCTTCTTCTATATATACATCATTGATTAATTGACCCCATGCTCTGACTAATGCACTAGGTTTCAATTTAACTTCTGGCTCTTGGTTATTTATATGAAAATATCCAGGAACTGACATGTTTAAGGCAAGGTTATCAATGTTCATTCCACCCGTTAATTGAAAAGGCATATAGTTCAACACTTGATTTAATTCAGTTGGAGGGATAGTTAAAACTAGATTACTTTTCCCTCTTTTTGCTTCAGTTTGCATGTTAATTCTTGCATTAAAAGAAGTCTCCTTTAGAGACTCATTTGCTTGGTCAATTGATAAAAATAAGTTACCGTGTAACTTTTGTGCAAGATAAGGCCATGCCCACTTCCCCTGGGCAATTGATATTTTTGTATCAGAAAATGTAAGAGGTAAGGAAAGCAACACCCCTTCATTGGGTTGCTGTAATGTCGCTAATAATTTATTTTGTTTAAGTGAGATTCTAGCTATATTATTTTTTTCAGGTAATAAATCACTATTAATAATAGCTTCAAACAAGGCAAATTCTGGCATGCTAACAATAATATCATTGAAAATAATATTACCTTTACTTGTGATATTTACTTGATTTTCTGAATCATTAGTTATGTTTGCCTTGAATGTATCAATCGTCAGAGCATAGCGTTTAGCCGATATTCGCTTAGATTGATTAACTGGGTAGAGGCCTAATCGAGGTAAAAAATGATGCTTAGATGTGATTCCTAATAAAGAATTTGATATTTCCGCAAAGTGTCCTTCTAACTGCATATTAGGATTAGTTAATCTAATAAAATGTTGATTTTTTTTAAATATCCAGTTTAAATTTAACTGATGCGTAGCAGTAACTGCGATAGGTAAACCATCATTCACGATCCTAACATTATGTGCATGAATATTAAATGGGGGTAAGTAACTATTTAATGATGACCAAGTAAAAAAAGAAGGTTCTGTTTCCTCAATCAAATTAATACATGAAATATCAAAGATGAACTCATCAACATTAGTTGGTAAATTTTCTCTAGTAAACGTCAAGTTAACGCCTTTAAAAGAGAGTAAAGGGCAATAGCTACCGTCTTTTCGCTTAATGTGAAAATAAAACTTATCCGATTTTAGCTGATAATTCTTAAATGAAAAACCTTGTATTGAACTTTCGTCTTTAGTAGTTTTAGCCTCATTTGAAAAAGAAAATACCCATTGTTCAGGTAAACTCATATTGATGACAATAGGTAACCAAATTGCTAAACTTTTGACTATTAATATCGTGCTTGAAATAAAAAAAAGGCTTAATACAATCCAATGTCTTTTTGTCATCTATTTTTCTGTTCTATATTTTCTTAAACTACTTATTTTACTTAGCATATAATTTTCCTACTTAATTTAAACATCCTTAAATTAAGTAGAAATTGCTGTATTACTTTGAAAATCAGCCCGATATTAGGTAACTATTTATATGTTTTTAAGGCGCTGGGTAAGGGTAGAGTGTATGAATATCCTCGATATCAGCTAGCACTTCAGGTGACAATGTCACATTTATGCTATCAATATTTGATTTTAACTGACTAAGTGTTGTTGCTCCAATGATTGTATTTGACACAAATGGCTGCTGGTTTACAAAAGCTAGAGCCATTTGCGCCGGATCTATTCCATGCTTGTTAGCTAAATTTACATAGGCTTCTGTCGCTTTTACACTTTGGGCATTACTATATCTAACAAAACGAGTAAATAAAGTATTTCTCGCATCCTTTGGTTGCGCATTGTTAAGATATTTACCAGTTAATACTCCAAACCCTAAGCAAGAATAAGCTAAAAGATTGACCCCCTCGTGCTGACTGATCTCAGCAAGCGAATGTTCGAAGGTTCTATTAAGTAAACTATAAGGATTCTGAATGCTAACAATTCTGGGTAAATTGTGCTTATTAGCAAGCTCTAAATATTTCATTACACCCCAAGCAGTCTCGTTAGAAACGCCAATGTAACGAATTTTACCAGCTTTAACTTGTTCAGAAAGCGCCTCAAGTGTTTCAAGTAATGAAACTGTTGGGATCACACTCGTGTACTGATAATTCAGTTTGCCAAAAAAATTCGCTTCTCTCTGTGGCCAGTGTAGTTGGTAAAGATCAATATAATCTGTTTTTAATCTTTGTAGACTTTCATCTAATGCGACACGAATATTTTTTCTATCTAACGCTTGATCTTGTCTTATCGCTTGATCTGCAGATCGAGTTGGCCCTAAAACTTTCGTGGCAAGTATTATTTTTTCACGATTTTTTCGTTTTTCAATCCATGAACCAATATAAGATTCTGTCACACCATGCTTTTCTTTTGAAGGAGGAACTGGGTACATTTCAGCTGTATCAATGAAATTGATCCCGGAATCTATGGCAAAATCTAATTGTTCATGGGCATCGATTTCGCTATTTTGAACGCCAAAAGTCATCGTTCCAAGACCTAATTGACTAATTTCTAATGCAGTATGTGGCAGTGTATAGTATTTCATTAAGTCACCTTTTTAGATTGATAAATCTACTATTGAGATTCAAGTTTTTTTTGCTTTTCAAATGCTTCAAGTTTCTCAATTTGTGTAGGGGGAAGTATTGCTTTTATGCTTTCAACAGTTGTAGGGTTGGTAACAGCGCCATCATATATAATTAATCCAACCAATATTGTTGCGCAAATCGCACTGATTGCACCAAGAAAGATGAAAGGAAAAAGTATTTTTTTTAATTTTGAAGGTTCCAATTTGACCTCATTTACGTTTATCAATAAAAGTCAATGAAAATAGTACTGTATATTAAGATCACTGAATCAGCAATTAGCTAAAGTAAAGTATCTCAAGACGTTTTATACTATTATTCAATATATACATATCAATGATAGCATAATTCATCATCATACGGATATGCATGTAATAGGCTTACAATGAAAAAATAATGTATAATTATGTCTAAATTATAAAGTTAATTCTTTGATGTGAAATATATTCACAAAGAAATCCTCTAAACTACTTAGCGTCGTTGAATTTCAAAAATTTTAATATCTTTAACGATGAGGGTTAAGCAATAACTTAAAATAATTAATAAATACCATGATCCTAATTTACCAAGAGAAACCCATTTCCACCCATCAATTTGATTAGGGTAAGCCCAAGCTTGACTATATGTGCCAATATTTTCAGCAATATAGATGAAAAATGCAGTTAAGAAACCAGCTAATAGCATAGGCATGCGTCTATATTTGATCCATATTTTGTAATAAATCCAAGACCTCCCAATTAGTAATACGCTTGCAGCAAATAGTAGGTATCGGACATCATAAAAATAGTGATTTGTAAAAAAATTCACATAGATTGCTAATGATAATAGTGCGTAAGCCCATTTAGGTGGATGATAAGAAAATTGAAAATCCATGACCTTCCAAGCTCTAAATATGTAACTACCGACAGCTGCATACATAAAACCAGTGAATAAAGGAACGCCTCCTATTTTTAAAAAAGCTGGATGGGGGTATATCCAAGAACCATGATAAGTTTTATATATTTCCATCACAGTACCAACGATATGAAAGATAAATATTATTTTAGCTTCATCCCAAGTTTCTAATTTGGACCAAATAAGCATTATCTGAATAATAAGTGCGCAAACAGTTAAGAAGTCATATCGATGAAGACTACTCTCTACAGGATAAAAATAGTGCGTAGCTATCAAAAGTGCACACATAATGCCACCAAATAAGCAAATCCATGCTTGTAAAATACCAAACCTCAAGAACTCATATCCAGCTCGTATAATTCGGGGTTTATTCAGTATTCGTTGTGTATGGGTGTTTTCGAATCGAATTAGTCTAGTTTGGAAGTTTTTTAAAATAGTATACATATCAGATGATTAAATTATTCAGTGTGAAAAGTTACAATATAGATCATAATCTTGTTTTAATCCTTTCAAGTGTTTTACCCTTAGCAAGATCATCTACAATTTTGTCTAAATAACGAATTTCTTTCATTAAAGGGTCGCTTATTGATTCAATTTTAATCCCACAAATACTCCCTTTAATTTTGTGGCGCTCAGGGTTTAAAGCAGGCGCTATATGGAAAAAATCTCTAAATGATACCTGTTTCTTGAGTATTTCATCCAAACTTGCACCATCAAACCCAGTTAACCAATAAATTAGATCATGAAGTTCATCTATCGTACGACCTTTTTTTGTAATCTTTTTGATGTATAATGAATAGATATTTGCAAAATTCATTGTAAAAATTTTATGCTCAATCATCACCATATCCTTTAGTCATGAATAATATTTATCATGGATGTGTGTGTTATTAGGCCTTATATCATACAAAGGATACAATAATAAAGTGGAGAAAGCTATTTATATCAAATTGAAACACTGTTTGAGCCAATTAGCTTTTTTCATAATTATATTTTTTACTTTGAGTGCTAAGGGCGAGCAATTAGTTTACGAATCAAATTATGATTTTAATATTTTTAGGGAGAGTTTACCTTTTGTAGACTTAGAAAATGACACTAGAATAAATTTGCTTTTATTAATTAGCATAGATAAAAATCTTGATGTTATAAATTCAACCCAGAATATTCATTTAACAAAACGTTTAGATAATAATTTCATTCTAAAACCGAAGCTGTTAACTGAAAATAAAGCCCACGCTTTATTTAATGATTATGACTTGCACTTAAGTGCTTATCATCAAATTTCTGAACGTATTGAATTTTATGATGAGCTAGTACGCCAAATTTTTCAAGATTCTGATATTACTCCTAGTGAAAAAATCTTAATTTCCTATCTCGTTCCAATATTTTATTTAAATAAATGCACTAATTTTCAAAATACTTTAGCGCAAACTAGTCATTCTAAAGTAATGACTGAATATAGCAATTTATTAATAGCAATCAATTACTTTAGATGCTCTAATTACACACCAGCATATGAAAAATTTAAATTTATTGAAACCGGCAACCAGCTTGTAGATGAATATTCCAGTTATATGAGTGCTAGATCGGCTAATAAATCATTAGAAATGAGCTTGTTTAACCAAAAAAACATAAGATCAAAACTATCTTATTATCCATTAGCAGATAAATTACTGGGCATACAAAGTCATTTTTTAAATCTGATCAGATCACAATTTATTTTATTAGATTCAATTGAGCATTATTCAAATACCTATCCAGAAGGTCAATTTCAAATGCACATTTTGAACTATAAATTATCTTATAATAGATTGTTACGCAATAATTTTCTTTCCTCTTTATCAAATTTAAATGTCCAATATCAAAAAGTTGAAACCTATGAAAATGCTTTAGATTGGGTTGGAAGAGTAAACGCTGATTACTTAGCATTTAATCAATATCACATTTTAGAAACACTTCCTGAATTAAATGCTGCAAATACACTTAGGATGATCAGAGATTATAAAAAACATGTGAAGAATAGTACTTTTGAGCGTGAATTAATCGTAACAAGAGTTATGCAAACTGTTGATATATTAAAACAACAAGATAAAACTGATCTTGCCAATTTAGTTGATATCACTGCTTTTTGGGCTCTTGAAGGGAATGCTTACAAGGTAATTGATGCAATTGATAAACTTGACTTATCAATTGATGAAAAATCAGATTTTATTAACTTTTCACTTTGGGTATTAAAAGCAGATGCATATGAAAAAATTAATCTTTTTCAAGAGAGTCAATTGCTATGGGAACGTCTTTTAAAAAATGAATTAACACCAGCTCAATCGTTTTATGCCCAAGTACGATTAGTCGATAGCGTATTGGCTCAGAAAAAAAATAGAATAGAAGACCTAAATTTTATCTTAAAAACTGCAAGTGTAACTATTCCAGAAATAAGGCAAACTTTGTTACGTGCTTTAGATAATCAAACCTTGATGACGTACGCTTTTTTGACAGGTATCGTAAATCAAGATAAAGCTGAGCTTGAACGAATATATATAGCATTAATCGATAATAACCTTGCACAAAGAAACTGGGAGTTTTTACGCGCAAATCAAGCACTATTAAGTCAATCTGCCCATTGGTCAACACCTTTAGAAGAAAGGTTACACCTATTAAATAGGTGGCTTATTCTTCAAATTGAAGATAATACCAATCCCAATCCACTATACTTTTATACAGGCTGTGGAACATTAGGAGGCATGATTGACAAACTCATTTTAAGTCAAGGTCAAAATCCAAAAGCTTTATTTTGTTCATTAGGATATTTAATGACATCTGACTCATTGCAGTCTAAGGTATTGGTTAAGAAAAAATCATTTCGTTACGTTAATAATCTTTCATTCACCCCTATCAATTCACTGCTTTTAGAGATATTTAATAATGTAAATAGCAGTGAAAGTGAAAAAAAACTCGCTTTATCAACATTAATATACTGTAATTCAGATGGATATAAGCGATATGAATATAAAGGCCGATGTGAAAGTCATGCAATCGATAAAAAAACTCGGCAAAGTTGGATTGATTTTTATGAACAATATTTTGGTGAGCGTATTTACTAAAAGCAATATTATCATTAATTAACCCTCTATATTTAAATGCTTATAACCGAATTTAAGGATTTATATACAAAGTGAAGAGTACAAACATAATGCAAACTACATCATCAAACCTAATAAAAAAAATTAACACATGGGATATTTTAACAATTGAAAAACAAAAGCATGCTGGATTTTGGCTAAGATTTTTAGCATTTATAATTGATTTTTCAATTGTTGTTTTACCGTTATATCCCTTGTTTAAATTAATAACAGGATATGTAATTGAGCCTATTGAAAATCATATTGCTGTAAAAATACTTGTTCTTACAATTATATTCTCATTTATAATAATTATTATTAGCTTCTTCTATCAATTGATATGCGAACTAAGTAAATTATCTTCAACGATTGGTTATCGTATTGTTCGTATTCAAACTATTGATAAATTTGGTAGAAAACCTACACCAGGCCAATTTTTTCTAAGAACATCAGCTAAATTTTTAACATTTTTTGGTTTCATACCATTTTTACTTATAATTTGTGCTTTCACCAAAAATAAACAAAATATCCAAGACCTTGCTTTAGGTTCTTTTGTGGTAAAACGTAAATTCATTCACGAAATTTATAAGAATAATATAGAACTATTAATACTGCATGATGTTAAAGCATGCTCCTTGATTATGAATAAAGAACAAAGAGCTGATTTTGTTCTAAAACTTGAAGCCGCTAAAATTGCTAATGTTAATAATACTAGTAATAATGATGGGCAATCACATACCGCCGTTTTGTCAACGACTCCTCATATTGTGATTTAAATTCAAAGGGTAAATTGTTTTGTAGGTGTTACGGTTTATTAATTGAATATTCAGTTTTTTTAGTTTTGATGCTGAAATGTAAGTCCCCATTAAAATTGCAAAAATTTTAGATACATGCAGCTTTGATGAAGATAAAGTAATAATATTTTATTAATAACAACAATTTAGTTTATTAAACCTAATTAGGTGTGAATATGAAAAAATTGACAATGATAAGTCTATGTTTAATGACCAGTTTATTACTTCAAGGATGTCGATTTTTTGATATAAAAGAGAATGTCATTAATGATGCACTCATAAAAAAAACTGGTGCATTTGAATCTACAGAGCTAATCACGACGCAAGATAAAATAGTCGGATTTGCTTTTGATCCTACAGATGAAAACTTACTTATTATAACTGAGAAGTATCTGTTGGTTTCACCAATGTCAGATGAGCTTAAGTTTATCTTAAAAACTGATTATATTCGCGATAATATACTACCAAATGAGTCTAGTTATACCCCAAAAACCTACGCTTCAGTTTTGTATGAACATGCTTCAATCAAGGGAGTCGCAATGAATCCACCTCAGCTCGCAGAAATGGAGATGATCATGTGTTTTCAAAATATACTCGCAACAGACGAACAAGTAAAAATTGAAAATGAAATTGAACAATTTCAGAGCTTTAAGGTCAGCTATGTAGGTACCAGAACCAAACCCTGCTTTCTTTTATTCTTGACAAAAAAAGGTGGACATGCACTGCCTATTAACGAAGCGCCTAATGTACCCAATTATACAGAGCTTAAAAAACCGATCTATTATACTTTTACAATCCGCATGCTTAAAGATCCAGATGAACTTGCTAGACAAAATGCAATAGCAAGGGGACTATCACCAATTACAACTGTCTTAGATAGAACTTATGAGTTTGCTCAATTTATCGCATTGCCAATTACTAACTTGGCGAAATAATACAATTTAATTGAGAAACAATATGTATTTAAAACAATTTATCTATAATTGATTATCTAGCTCTTATTCAAAACTAAGCAGAAACCTAATTTTGTACTGGTATAGTTTTCTTGTAGGCAATTATAGCCTACAATGACAATCAAACTGGAGACATTACATGACAGATAAAAACAGAAAAGTGCGCCAATCTTTTACCCCAAAACAAAAGAATGAATTCGCTAAACTCATCGTTGAAGATAATCATTCAATTAAACACGTTATGGAAATTTCTGGTGCATCTCACTCAGCTGTTACGCGCTGGAAAAGTCAGTATTTAAATGAGACAGCCGGTAATTTAGCTGAGGGTAAAGTTCCCCTGAATGAAGACAAAAGAGAAATTTATGAGCTCAAACGCCAGTTAGCTGAAGCCCGCGAGGAT
>NZ_FOHV01000006.1 GCF_900111395.1 Thorsellia anophelis DSM 18579
AGTCCAATGCTTGTTAAAGTATCTCCAAATCCCTACCGTACTATCAATGCCAAATAATTCACCAATGAGCTCCATTGTAATGACTTCGCTATCTGACAGCTTTGGCTTGAACACTCTTGCTCTAAGAGGTCTATCGTATTCTTCCAGTATTTTATTTAAGCTATCGTCTATTTTAATAAAAGTATAGATGATATAATCTACTAATGATGGCATGATTTTACTCCTAATTTTGATTCGTCTCTTAATTAGTTGTAAGTTATGCCATCTCCCTCCAAATTATGCAACAAAAAAGTCGAGCATCGCGTTATTTAATGTGTGTATACCCGTGATATTTCAAGATTCTTGACATTGAAAGATCACGGGAGCAGAATATTTGATATAAATATTAAATTAACAGAAGAACAAAGAGCAAATTTAAAAGCTCAACATAAAATGACTCACGATCAAAGAATATGTGATCGTATTCGTTGTGTTTTGTTGGCTGATGATGGTTGGTCAGCAAAATCAATCGCTGAATCTCAATTAATTCATGAAACGACAGTGCTAAGGCATATTAAGGACTATCTTGAAGATAATAAGTTAAAGCCTGAAAATGGTGGTTCTGTAAGTTATTTAATTACAGAACAAAAACAAAAACTGATTACTCATTTAACTCAACATTTATATCAGCATAACTATCAGATAGTTGCCTATGACGCTGCGACTAATCAAGTTTACTTTACTGTTTCTGGTATGCATAAATGGCTCATTCGACACGGATTTAGTTATAAAAAACCTAAATGTAGACGGCTGTGTTTAAACGGGTAATAATAATCAATATTTTCCGTCGAAAGATAAATTTTGAGAAGCCGTATTGGGATTTTTCAAGAAAATTCTCACCACGAACATTACAGAACTACGAACAAGGCTTGCTGATAATTTTCAAGTGCTAAAACCTGCATCTTGATTTCCATTGAGTATATCGCCTTTAACATGAGTTCATGAACAATATTATCGAAAAATCATTTAACATCTAGATCAACGAGCCATTTATACTTAAAGCAATTAGAATTTGCGCTAATACCAGTCTTGGTTATGCATGCAAAGCTGTTTTACTATGAAATGCATCAATAGGGTTTTCAGTAAAAGAATGACGTAGAGTTTTTCCATCTACAGCAATCCGTGATTAGTTATTTTCCTGTCTACAGCATTTGCCTAATTCATAAAGTTTGATACAACTGATAACTCTAGCAATTGTATTATCAACAAGAATGCCAATTTTAAAGTCTCTAAATTGACTTAACCACTCAAGCTTTTCATCACCAAATTGTTTGATATCATTCCAGCCAAGAGTTCCTGAAAGAACAGCACTAAAAGTTAGAAACAAAACATCAAAAAGGTCATGTTTTTTATTGATATCTTTTCCAGGGCCGGTAATTTGATTAGAAACAGTAATAATGCTCATGGCACGCTCCTTTATTGTTAACAACAAAGTAACTGTTATTATATTGTAAGCAATAAAAGCAATCAATAATTTGATTTATGATCAACGCACTAAAATTTAAGCGATTTAAAACAGAAACTTATTTTAATATCGTCCCGCTATTACTTTCGTATTTGCACAGCATAAATATGATTAATTTTCAATCAATTCCGAAACGGGTTAAAAAACCAAAAAAAACGTGCTTTAACGAAGCCGTTAACATGGTGAAAGTATTAACACAGAAGTGGTTGATCATTTAGAATCAGACACACACGAACGAATTTCTTGTCTTAAAGATGAGAGCACTTTAATTTTATGAATCATGTTCTAATCCTTCATTGAATCCCCCTTTGCATAGGGGGAAAAATTATGATTTATTAGCTCAATCGCAAACTAAATAGCGAATCAAATTTATTGTCCGGAATTGGATCATTATAATTGGCTATTAAAACTAGTTCGCTATCAAACAATAATAACAAAAATTAAGCAAAAAGCATTTAAAAATGAATTTAAAACCTCAATCACTAATTTATAAGTCGAAGCATACAGTTATTTTTAATTTAAACACTAACTAGTTTTTCCAGGTGAGGCGTTTAAAGGTGTTGGCACCAAATCTCTAACACACGCAACAGCGCGTGTTGCTTGTGTCACGCACCCCCAATAATATAACGCAGTTTCAGTTGGTGGATTTGTACCACAGTATGACCCAGGGTCACCATTGTGATAACCTGCAACCGCACCATCAGTGGTTCTAAAATTCAGGCGTCTGCCAAAACTTGTATTTTTTGGATTAGGCCCAGGTTCTGCAGCCCAATACCAATTATTCTCCCAACCATTATTATAAGTTGCTAAATTACCCCACTCATTAAATATGCTACCAGAAATAAATCTTCCACCTGTATTTGGTAATCCTGCTTTAGTAATATCATTATTAAAATGTCCAGAGAAATGTCTAGGCCCTACTAAAAAGGGATTATACCCTACATGTTGTCGATTAAACTCACCAATCGACGGAGTTCGATAACCACTTCCTTGACTATCACAAAATACATCAACATTATTTGCGGCAGTGGTTTGTTGAATTTGATTTCCTACAATAGCTCTAAAGGAATAGCCAAGCTCAGCAGGCCAAAACTTATTAGGCGCAGCCTGCCAATAACCACCAGTTTTAGGACTTGCATCAAGAGTGCTACTTGTAGAAATCAATAATAAAACTATTGCTAAATATTTATTCATAATAATCCTTCATATAAATGGTATAAAATAACATTGGTATATTTAAGAAATTCCTAAATCACCTGTTTTTTTTAAATTATATCAATACTCTTTAAACCTTAACCTAAAAAATTAACTTTTTAGGAACATGTGAATATTTAATACTAAATATCTAATTAAAAATTTAAAAACATACTTCTTTTAAAAAATATTAGACTCATGAAAAAAATATTTTTAACATATTCGGCTCGAAAAAAATCATCTTGTTTTAATAGAGATAATTTTATTCAGGTAATATCTCAAATATTAGTTTAGAACTATTTTTGCATCTAAATTAAGCAAAAAAAGGTAAGCTTTGTAAAATTCGCTTTTCCCCTGATATTACACTATTTATTTGCAAATAGGGTGTGGTAAAATTATATATATGAACGACAAAGCGCCTAACTACAGGCATAGCGATTAAATACTCGCTACACAAACAACATGCTGTGAATTGCCAGCACCAGTTGCCGTAAGCTCTCCTGTTGTTATTTCATAGGTATAACGCTCATTTGCTGAAGCAGGTTCTGCCACCCAAAATTTCGTATTAGCTAAAGTTTCATCCCACCCAGACCCAGGATACTGTTTTACATTACCCCACTCGTTATAAAGAGATAATGATGCTTTTCTCTCACTTCCACCCGTTAATCCATTTGGATTTGCTTCAGGCGGTACTATTGCTACATGGGCTTCACTCATATCTGATGCTTTTGGGGTTCTATAACCATTGGCTTGATCCTTACACCATACATCTGGATTATTCTCAGCTGTCGTTTGCTGCAAAGTACTTCCAAAACTATACGGTGGATGTGAAGGAAACAAATCATTGGGTAGGCTAAAAAAACCTAATGTCGAATTTGGTGGCGCAGCATGCACTAAACTATTTACCATCAAGGATGCTAACACACTTATTAACACTTTATTTTTTAACATACAGATACCTCTTTCATATTCTGAGTTTGATTTATATCACTCACCAAATTCTAATGTTTTATTACAACTTAGCAAGATTAATTACATTAATTTAATATCCGGAAACATTAATTAATTTAACTTCTGCCCTAAATACATAACTAAATGTGCTTAGGGACTTAAGATTACTCTATAGGGATCGTTCGAACACACAATGCCTTAGCAGTCTGATTTGAAACCACTTGGTTTGTGGCAATCGTAGTTCCTTGTCCTGAAGCTGCTCTTAAATTAACAGATATAGGCTCTGCTAGCCAAGCTGCACGATTGCCCACACCCGGCATGGTATTTATTCTGCCCCACTCTTGAACAAAAGCACCAATTTTAATACGGGCAACGTTAGCCCCAGCAGATGAACTAAATGGAATAAAATCTGGATAATTTAACGTATAGTCACTTACAGACATTGATTGATAACCGTTTCCTAAACTTTGGCAATATAGGTCTGGATTATTAACCGGATTATTGATTACATTTGATTCACCTAAACTTTGAAGCCAAGGCCAATTAGATATCGAGCTTCCCCAAATATTTTCCGGCCATCTTGCATTCGGCGCCGCCTGATAGTATCCATTCATTACGTCAGGAGAAATTTGGATCCATTTTTTTACTTTAAATCGATATTCATAAACACTGATGTCTGTCGCAAATCTAGGTCTTGCTGAAATAATGACTTCAGTTTGTATTGAAGGCTCATTAATAAACGTTACATTACCTTGATTATCTACCGCGACTAAACTCTCATCACTGGAAGTCCAAATTAAATCAGTAGCAACAAAATCTGGTGTTGAGAGTTTGAAAGTTAGTTCTTTCCCTCCATATGTAGGAAATACATCAGTAAAATCACTTCCAACCGGGTTTACAATGTTATACGAGGAAGTAAATGCCGAAAGCGAAGTAAATGCCTTGGTTAACCTTGTCGGCTGAATCGCTGGATCAAACCATTTTTGCGTTTTAAAGGTATAACGAAGCTCAGGTCGTAACTCAGGCCTTGTTCCCATAAACTCTGGTTTAACTCTCGCATAGATTGTAATTTCAGTTGGCTGATTAGGCCTTCTAAGTAAAGTCACATTACCCGCACCTTCATTTGTGGCGCTCACAACACCATTACCAACCGAGACTAAGCGCTCCTCAACAGGCTTACTATCTTCACTAGTTGACCAAGTATACTCTTCATTTAATGGCGCTTCATGATTACCAATATTAAGTCTAAACATTGCTCCACTGAACCCTGTTCTTGGATAAGTTTGACTATAATCACCATTTTTAGCTGCAATTACAGGTATTGGTGTCAATACATCATTCGTTGGGTTAGTAATCGAATTGAATCTCAATAATGGTTTATCTAAATTCACATCAAACCATTTAACTAATTTAAACCGGTAAGTCAATACTGGCGTTGTGCTCGTAATTCTTGGCGGCGTCGCTGTAATGACTATTTCAGTTGGCGCTTCAGGACGTTTAAGTAAGGTCACAATACCAGCTGAATCAGCATCGTAAGTGTCAAGTGGTTGATTCCCTACTTTAACTAAATCAGGACGATTCACTGCCCAAGTATAATTACGATTTTGTCCACCAGAACGGCCTATATCTAATCTAAATTTAGCATTTTTAAAGCCCGTCTGTGGGAAGACTTGACTGAAATCATCACCTACAGGCGTACTTACCCCAATTTGAACAGGATCACGCATCAATATTGATGAAGAAGTTCCATACATCAGACTTATTCCTTCAAAATTCTCAACTGGTCTTAATAAATCTACTGCAAACCATTTGTCCGTTCTAAATTTATAAGTCAGCACTGGCGTCTCTTCAGTAATCTCATTTTTAGGTGTAGCAATTACAGTTACAACAGTAGGCACATCAGGACGTTTAGTTAAAGTCACGACACCTGCTGTTTCCTTAGTAATCCCCGTAGTCACGCTGTTACCAACATAAGCGATACCTTCTGTACCATCTTCAAGTAATGACCAATTATAATCATCATTTAATAATGCCGTCGGTGCGCCAATATTCAATCTAAATGTGGCATTTACAAAGCCTGTTCTTGGGAAGACTTTACTGTAATCACCCTCTTCATGATCGATAATTGCAATTGAAGTCATTGCTCCAGCAGTTGCATCACTCGTGTTACCGTACGGCAAGCTAATCGAATGATAACGTTTCGCATTTTGAGCTTTGGTTTGAGTTTCAAACCATTTATCCAGCCTAAATTGATACGTTAACACTTTACGATACGAGCTTGCAAATTCAGGTTTCGGTGTTGCAGTAACTGTCACGACTGTTGGCGCAGATGGGCGTTTAAGTAACGTGACATTCCCTGAACCTAATAAACTCGAATCAACTACACCGCTATTACCAACTAAGACAATGTTAGCCTCACTTGCTGTTACTGCCCAATCATACTGTGAGTTTAATAGTACTTCATCGTCATTAGGGTCAATAATGTCTAACCTAAATCTAGCGTTCGTAAACCCTGTTCTTGGGAAAACATTAGTGAAATCTTCGCCATTAGGGGCATTTATATCAATCGTTGCATTATCATATACGGTTGTAATACGAGAAAACGTTGAAATAATCGGCGTTGTTTGAGTTTCAAACCACTTAGCAACCCTAAACTGATAAGTCAGAATTTTACGTGATAGTGTTTCACCGCCTTTTGGTGTTGCGGTAATAGTCACAACTGTAGGTACTGATGGCCTTTTAAGTAACGTCACATTACCCGCCCCAGTAGCTGTATTATCTATTGCACCATTACCAATCGATACATATTCAGAAGCCTCAGGGTTCACAGTCCAATCATAAGCATCATTCAACAAGATATTATCATTACCAGCCTTAATATCTAGACGGAACATAGCATTAGTAAACCCTGTTTGTGGGAACACATCACTAAAGTCATTACCATCAGGCTTATTAACCGCTAGTACTGCTTCATCTAGTGGCGTTGTAATTGAACTGAAATTAGTGATGATGGCCTCTAAATTTGGTTCAAACCATTTAGCTAACTTAAACTGATAAGTTAATACGTCAAGTGGATTAACTTTATTTGTTGCCGTCACAGTAATAACTGTCGGCGCAGCTGGACGTTTAAGCAGCGTCACATTACCACTTGCCTCGATATTTGTGCTATTAAGCCCTGTCGTGTTGCCAACTTTTGCTAACTCAGGGTCGCTTATAGTCCAGGTGTATTCATCATTCTTACCCTCTGTTTGCATTACAGCGCCAATATTCAATCTAAACATCGCATTAGTAAAGCCTGTTTGCGGGAAGACCTCATCAAAATTAGTGCCATTAGGGAGTGTCACCGGAATTAAAGGATTATCTTCATCAAGTGGCAATGTAATCACACTAAAACGACCTACTGGCGGCGCTAGATTCACATCAAACCACTTCGCAAGTTTAAAACTATAATTAAGTGATGCTTCACCAGATGAGGTATCTTTCGGTGTTGCAGTGATTGTAATTACAGTCGGTGCTGCAGGACGTTTCACTAAAGTCACCTCACCACTAGCATTAACAGTAGCAAGTGAGATATCAGATGAACGCCAGTCAAATTCTGAATTACGTGCACCAGTATTATCACCAATATTTAATCTAAACACCGCATTTTTAAAGCCCGTTTGCGGGAATACTTTATCATAATTACCCGCAGATGCTTCTACTAGCGGCAAATTAGTCCCATCTTTAGGTAGCGTGATACTGTTAAAGGAGGCAAACGGTTTAAGATCTTGATTAAACCATTTAATAACTTTAAAGCTATAACGAAGCACACGCGTGTCTTGTGTTTTATCCGGATTTGGCGTAGCAATAATAGTAATGACTGTTGCAACTTCAGGATCTTTAATTAACGTCACATTACCTGCATTGTCCGCATTAGTGCCAGGCGTACCGTTATTACCTAACATCACATACTCGCTATGGGCAGGATTCTCAATACTCCAGTTATAAAGACCGTTATCACGACCTGTTCCATCACCAATATTTAATCTAAATATCGCGCCAGGGAAACCTGTTGTTGGGAATGTTTTAGAAAAATCAGCATCCGCAGCCGTCACGTCTTCAGGCTGTACAACAGGGTGCTCAAAATTCGTTTTAAATGTGCCTACCGAATAAAAATCGTTATTTGACGATTGTGGTGATAAATCTGGATTGAACCATTTAATCACTTTAAAGGTGTAACGAATTTCAGGGTTTGTGCTCGAAGCTCCCCCTTTGGGCACAGCAACAACAGTGACTGGCGTTGCAACATCAGGGTCACGAATCAAGGTCACATTACCTGAACCAGTTTCAGTATTATTAACCGTACCGCTATTACCTACTTTGATTAAACGCTCAGATTCAGGTTTGCTATCTTCACTGGTCGACCAGTTGTAATCAGCATTAAACTGACCACCTTTAGAACCGATATTTAATCTAAATATCGCACCAGGGAACCCTGTAGTTGGGAATGTTTTTGAAAAATCTGCATCTGGATCCGTTTCTGCATTCTTAGGCTGAACAATGGGATGTTCAGCATCAGATAAGAATGTCTCAGCAGAGTAAAAATTTGCATTAGCAGGCGGCAGATCCTGATTAAACCATTTTACCACTTTAAATGTATATTTAATCACCGGGTTAGTAGAAGTCACCCCATCTTTAGGCGTTGCCGTAATGGTAATCGGTGTTGCAACCTCAGGATCTACTAGCAATGTTACATTACCGGCCCCTGTCGATGTATTACTATTAGGGCCATTACCTACTGAAGCTAAGGTTGGGTGACTCGATTCCCAAGTGTAATTTTGATTAAACAAGCCATCACGGTTCCCGATATTCAGCCTAAATATTGCGCCAGGAAATCCTGTTGTTGGGAATGTTTTAGAGAAATCTGCATTCTCATCAGTTTGTGCATCTTTTGGCTGCACAATTGGGTGCTCAAAATCAGATAAGAACGTTTGTGCGGAATAAAATGCACCATTTAATGGTAAGTCTTGGTTAAACCATTTAACGACTTTAAATGTATAGGTCAATACATCAACATTTTCAGATGCCCCTTCAATTGGCGTTGCAGTGATGGTGACAGGTGTCGCAACTTCTGGATCACTAAGTAGCATCACATTACCAGCATTGTCTTTAGTTGTTCCAACAACACCATTATTACCGACCGAAACGAGTTCTGGATGACTAGACTCCCAAGTATAAAGCGCATTATCACGCCCACCTTTAAACCCTATATTGAGCCTAAACATAGCTCCAGGGAACCCTGTAGTTGGGAAGACATTAGAGAAGTTTGCATTAGGATTAGTCTTCCAATCACGCGGCTGATTAATTGGGTGCTCAGCATCTGATAAGAATGTTTCAGCACTATAAAATGCTTTATTAATATTCGGTAAGTTTTGATTAAACCATTTAATGACTTTAAAACGATATTCAAGCACCTTAGTGGACTCTAATTTATCGGGCTTTGGTGTCGCATAGATAGTAATTTCAGTGGCTACTTCTGGATCTTTTAATAACACTACATTACCTGCACCTTCTGGCGTACTATCAACCAGTGGACCATTACCGACAGAGGCGAGTTCTGGGTGGCTTGAACTCCAATTATATAACAAATTATCACGCCCATTAGTGCCACCAAGATTTAACCTAAATAGCGCACCAGGGAACCCTGTTGTAGGAAAGACTCCCGTAAAATCATCAGGACGTTTTTTAGGTGGCTGAGTGACAGGCTTAAATTCTGCAGCAGAAAGTGGTGTCTGAATTGAGAAAAAATCGCTACCCATCATTGGATTAAACCATTTAAGTAACTTATAAGTATAAGCTATTGGTGGATAGCTCTTATCTTTTAGCTGTGCATAGACTGTTTGAGTGGAATTAAACTCAGGACGATTAACAAGTAAGACTTCCCCTAATTCATTGACTCGAATGGCTCTATCATCATAAGGTTTTTCATCTTCAGATGTCCACCAATCATACTGGCTATTTAAAGCGCCATTAACTCCAATATTGAGCTTAAATTTAGCCCCTGGAAACCCTGTTGTTGGGAAGGTTTGTGAAAAATCCGCATCTTCTGCTGCTGGATCAATTGGTTGATTAACTTTAAATTCAGCTGCATTTTGTGGTGTGCTAACTGAATGAAACGCATTAAAATTATTTAGATTTGGATCGTACCATTTTTGCAAAAAGAAACTATAGGCAAGTTTATCTTCAGGTACATCTTTATTAATTGCAGTAACATAGGCCCTACGGTTAAAAGGCGGTTTTTTTAGCATTGTAACATTTCCAGCTTCTGCACCTTCTTGTCCTATGTCATAGTATTCACTTGCATCGACTCCTTCTTCAGGATCAAGCGCATCAAAATGGATACTCCAACGATATTTAGGATTAGTATCTATGCTTGCGTTAGCTGAGGAATTTAACCTAAATGCAGCGCCTTTAAACCCTGTTGTTGGGAAATTTTCCATAGACTCTAACTCACGGCCATAGAAGGTATATTTATTTTTAACTGTTTCAACACTCGCAAAACCTCGGTATGTATAGTTACCCTCTTCTTCCTTCATTGTTGAATCAATTGTACGAATGAGTCCAGACAGGTCTCCTGCAATGATAGGCCTTGCTGAAATTGAAATAATATTATCTTGTGAACCTGCAGGTAGGGGACCTAAAATATATTCTGCGCGATATAACCGCGTTGTGGGATCATACACAGAACTAATAGGTGTAAGCGTATTGATTCGGGTATTAGTCACTAATACTGCAGGACCAGTTTGACCACCTTGATAACTACTGGCATAGGTAGATAAATCTATACTGGCTAAATTGGCATCTGTAAGCTTAGCCCCATTTAGAGAAGGACTACTACCTTGTGGCGATGCGCCAATATTATTTTGAAGAAAATAGTAGCTAACTGTAAGTTTAGAACCTTCAGCAATCGCACCACTTAATCTAAAATCCTTAAGGCGAGGTACTGCATAAAAATCAGTACCATCAAGATTACGGCCACAGATCATTTGAGTTTGAGCACTGAGGTCTCCTGATTGATCGCTTTTATCCCCCGTTGCTTGTAGATTTACCGTGTCCCACGTTGCTCTTCTATTGAGTTTTCTATTATTAGAAGGGCCTATCTCTGCTACCCAAAAATATTGTGACTTAAATTGAGATTCACTAAACGCACGCAAATCCCCCCACTCATTATAGAGCATACCATTAAAATTAATAAATGAGGTCGCCTTATTGTTATCAACTGTTTTCACGTCAAACAATTGATATTTAAATGATGGTATTGCAAAATTTTCAACACCATATTCTTTATTCAATGCATAGCAAAGCTGATCCGCTTCATAACGGGTCAGTGGCGTACCACCAGGATTTCCAAAATACCACTGTTTTAGAGTAAACTTATAGGTATAAGTAATAGGCGCTTGTGATGCTCTTATTGCATCAAACTGTAAGATTGGTTTATAAATTTGCTCTTTTGAGACACCTTTGATGATAACTTCCTGGTTTTCATCTGAAGGCATTTTAAGAAGCTTCACCACACCATCTTGGTCCACAGACGCCCACTCTGCGCCCTTTTCAACTGCCCAATCAAATTCTTTAGCGCTTAGCCCTGTTTCTAATCCTAAAGTGAAAAATGCCCCTTCAAATCCTGTTCTTGGAAAAGTAATATTTTGCTTAATTACGCCGTTTTCATTTGTGTCGATGACCTGGGTTTTACTGCCATCTACTCGCATAAAACGCGTATAGGTTTGGTTACCACCTGATAACGCCATGTCAGTTGTAATTGTTAAGATTGGACCTGCTTCATTATCGATATTTATCGGTTGCACAGATAGCTCTAAAACTTTACCAATTTCATTTGCTGTCAAAGCAGGTAATTTAAATTCCGTAATTCCTATTTCTTTAATTTCAGGGGGAACAATATCACTGACTTTACCGTGTGCTAAAATATTAATACCTGATTCGACTAAAACTTTTTTATTACCTTGACCTGTAGTCGTTTCTCCCTTATAACCCCATGTATAGAGTGAATTATCTTCCTTAAAAGGATCTAATTCTTCATTAGTAGCAGGATCAAACGTATAACTCGCAATCGGCGTATTACCAATAACTAATTCACCAGACAAGATAAAGTTACGCAGTTGAGGCGTATCAAGTGGCGTACCATCAAGATTCACGGCGCAAACTAAGTTAAGAGCTTGGTCAATCAATGCTAATTTACTGAGCCCGTTACCTAAGTGACCCGCTACCTTTTGCCCTTCTAACGTTTGATCAAACGTATGATAATACCCTTCAAATCCAGCTTGGCCAGTTAATACCCAAGGTTCTTGTGATACATTGCTGATATTTCCCCACTCATTCCATAAGCTTCCAGTCAGAGAGCGAGACGCGTCTGTTCCATCATTAAAAGGCTGAACTAAGAAATTCGCTCTTGGAATACCATAAATATCTCCAAGCGTTTTACATGCAGCAAGCCCATCTTCATATAAGACAGGCATGGGTTTACCAGCCAATACTTCAGGGCCATAAATAAGCCATCTGGTTAATGTAAAACTGTGTGTGATAACTGGATTTTGGACACTTTCTCCAGTTTTTGGCGTTGCGATAACACGAATGGTATGATATTCATCAGGATTAATTGCAGGTTGCTTAAGTAATGTTACCTCTGCAAGGCTGCCAACACCATTAACTGAAGCTAACTCTAGACTTGCACCATCGATTTCCCAATTGTAATCAGAAGCTAAGGTTGGTGTTATTACAAAAAACTTAGCATTTTTAAATCCAATAGTTGGAAACGGTGCATTAATTGGGCTATAAAAATTATCAGACATTACCCCTGGCGTTCTTTTAGGCACTTGGAAAACAAATGATTCTGTTCTATCTTCAGGATCACCTTCTCTTGGAAAACCCGTCAATGTAAATGGAATTAAATTAGCATTAATGGTAAGTTCAATTTTACGGCCAGGTGCTACATCAACGATACGAATGGCATTATCTGTTTGTGTAAGACTTAAAGGTTGCTTGGGACCAGTTGCAGGATCAAGTGCATCTAATAGTGCCCATTGAAGCAAAGGTTTGGGTTGATTGGTTTGATTATCTAAAGTAGGCTCAAGACGAATATTTGGTGCTTCATCTTTATCAAGATCAGATGCTAGTGGCGTTTCAAGTAAAACATCAACATCGCCAAATTTATCTTGTTCACTAAAGGTACTATTACTATCAAATTTTAAAATACCATCTAAAGTTGGCCAGATTTCACCAGTCTCAATGACTGGTTTTTGACCTTCAATCGGTTTACTTAACGGACTCAAGGATTCTTGTTCTTCTGAATAAACCGTCGATACAGGCATAGCCACAAGCGCTGCCATCGTAATGATTTTAGCTAAAGTACTAAGTACATAAGAAAAATGACCTTTCGACTTGCCAAATAACGAATGGTAACCACTTTGGTGAGCATTTATTGTAAGCTCAGTTTGGCGCGATCCGTTAGTATTCAGTAAATCAAATGTGTATTTCATATTTCGCTCATCTTTTAACTTAATTATTATCGTTTTATGACAACCGGTATTGAATTCCGAGTCTCTTCACTTATTCTACTTAATCGATTTATTAATTTTTTGACATGATTTCGCTTACTGGCTTTATATTTTGACACAAAATTCATTATTCTGTAACTAATTTTATTATTCTACTACATTATCATTAATATCATCTAAAATCGGTTCATCATTAGAGGGTCTTCCAGGCGTTGCTGCTGGCCACTTAGTGACATTTTCAGGATCCCATAAGAACCCTGCTCTAAGCCTCAATTTTTGTTCAGATTTTTCATCCGTCAATTTAGCAGCTGTCGTTGCATCATCATTATCTAGCTGAGTTTTATACATGCCATTAGCAATACCATTATAAAAACTGAGTCTTTCGCTATCAATTGCATTGACAATTTCAGTTTCCCCTTCAAAACTATACAAGTACCATTTAATTGGCTTTTCAATTTTTGCTGTGACATCTGTATCATCGGCAAGTGTCGCTGTATAAGGGATATATTCATCTCTTAATACTCTCGCAACATATTCAGTATTTACCTCGACAAGTGCACTAAAATCTTCGGTTTCAGTATCGATAGGCGTTGCCCTAGTCCCAAGGGTTTCCCATTCATCTTTTCTAAAAATATAAATTTTAGGTTCACCTAAAGTAGGATCCTCAGGTAGCTCTTCAGGTGGTACACCTGGATTAACTACTAATGGTAGCTCTGGATCAGGTAGAGGTATAATATTGGGTTCATTAGGATCAATTTGACCCTGCATGAAACGAATGTCTGGTACAATTATCATTGGGCTTTCATTTGGAAAACCTATCGATGTTTTGGGGATAATCGAAAAACCCACCTGGTTACCAAATGCAAGCGCAGGCAGGCGTATAGTTGAACCTGTACCTATTAATACACGCTCACCAGGACGCATAGGACCACTTAAACTTAAACTAATATTAACCCGCCTTAGCGTATCAAATACAGCCTGATTCGTTCCTTTAGGCACAATATACCAATTTATAGTTGAATGGGAAATGTCCTGGCCGATTGGGACAGGATCACTATCATCCCTATCATTGTCCAAAAACACATAAGTCCCATTTTCACCATCATTTAATGGACCTAATTTAGGCGTAATGACAGACGGAATGGTTAAAGTCATGCCAATTTGCCACTGCTCAGTGTTACCCGATGCGGCAACCTCATCAATAACAGGATAATAACCCCGAATCTCTTTGGTAAGTGGCGTGCCATACTGTAAGCCATACACAGCAGACGGCAAAACACACAACATCAAAGATGTTGTGGTTAAAAATTGTCTAAAGCGATTCATTGGCATCATATCTATTTATTCTTATTAGTCTATTTTAAATTAGGTCTATTTATCACAAGCAATTCTTATTTTCATATAGTAATAAGTACTGAGTTTCATGTAATCATAATTGTCTAATTAATACAAAAAAGGCATACAGACAAACATACTCATTACGCTTATACAGTTAACTTTAGTATTGACTCTGATAAAAAGGCATAATTAGTACTCAGCGGATGAGTTAAACTTTTAACACCCGCTGAGCGTATTATGATTTAATTAATAAGCCAGTTTATACGAATTGAATTTATTCAATTTACATAATACCTATACCAACTCTTTGACTAAATCATTATATGATTATGGTGGTGTCGGTGTGCCATCATCATAAATCACACGAATACGCATACCTTGCTCACTCAGATTGTCTGCTTGCTGTGCTAATGCATCAGCATTAAAATCTTGCGTGGTAAATAAGGTATAGCTTGCTACACTTGATGCAGCAACTTGGAATGTTCCATCAGGATTAGTAAGCGTGTTATCTAATTGCTTAAATCTATCCTGATCAATTCCTGCGGTATCCTTATCAAAAGTACGAATTAAACCTGGAGTTGTACCAGCTATCCCTATTTCAGCAGGGGTAACACCAGTCAAAGTTTTTGGATCCCATAACTGCCAGCTTAAATTAGCTTCTTCTGCAGGTGAGAGTGATCTGTAAGTATAATTTCCTGCTGTACCTTCACGTATCTGAGCTTCAACTCGGTAGGTATGACGGACTTTAGTGTAATCATTTGGCCCTAATACTACGTCATCATCTGTAGCAGGTGTATTTAAGGTGTCATAAATCACAAACTCAATTGGATTACCTGGCTGGATTGGACCACCACCATTGTCTGGATTTTCACCGCCTGGTTCACCTGGATCTGGGTTTTCAGGATCGGGATCGCCTGGCTCCGTTGGTGGTTGCTGTTGGTATAAATAGCTAATATCAAACGCTTTTAGCATATGCCCTTCAATCGGGTCACCATACTCAGATTTTGGTACAATCGTAAAACCGATTCTCAAATCTTCAGTACTTTCAGCAGTACCACCAAATATTGCCTGTGCAGGGACTTTTAACGCCCAGCTTTTGAGGTTGTTATTAGTACGAACAAGATCAGCTGGCACCACTGCATCTGATGCTTCAATATCATCCCAGCTTTTAACCCAAGTATCAGGTCCTGCTAATAATGCATCATAGGTTGTTCCAACTGGTGCAAAATCTTTACCAGCCTTTGGTTTTACAATATACCAGGTCACAACAACATCATCGTTTTTTGTCGTATCAGGATCTGTATCAAAATCTTTATACTGATAGAGCTTTTTTATGTTAGCTGGCAAAGTAGAAGTATCGGTTATGTAAGTTGGCACTTCAATAATCGCACCCATTTTTGGGTATACTCTATCTGCACCAGCTTCATTGACAATTTGTCCACCAGATATTAACTGGGTCCCTACAGAGCTCAAGTAAGGGTAATACCCTTTAACTGTATTGGTTAAATCAGAACCACCTTGTAATGCACTCGCTTGCTGTGCACTTAATGCAGTAGCTAATGCAACAGCAATTAAGGTAATTTTATTATTTATTTTCATATTTTACTCCTCAATTTGCCCACATAAAACATGGGCAATGTTTAAATATTATGGTGTTGGCGGCGTAACTGTTACGTTTTCATCGTAGTTAAAGGTCACTCTTAAACGAGTACGTTGTTCAGAGTTCTCACCATTAATAGCTACATCATCCCATTTCCATAATGTATTAAATGCATTACCAAATGTTGTATTTGCTTCAACATTATCTACCTGGGTTTTGAAGCTAAAGTATTTACGACCGTCTGCATCTACTAACTCACCTGTACGATTATTCGTCGCACTTTCAATTTGTTTTGCAGTAGCGATGAAAGCATTGGTTAATAAAGTAGCTTTCTCAGCAGCGCCCGCAGTCGTATCAGTATTAGCTTCCGCCGCATCGATTAATGCAGGATCAAGATCGCCACGATAGAAATTCCAAGAAATTGAATCAACTTCACCTACTGTTCCACTATCAGGAAGTTTTGAGTTATCAAGATCACGATAAATCGGTGGATCTTCAGGATCAGTTTCCTTACCTAGCACTTTGATATCCGCATAATAAGTGCTATTAACTAGTGGATGCGGATGCGCTTGGGTACCTAAAATTGGGTCAGTTTTAGGGTTAGCTTCCGTTGCACCTTTTGGTAAATAGTGAATCGTAACGATGTAATTAGCTTTCACGACATCACCACCACCATTACCTGGATTTTCCAGGATTGGTTTTTCAGGTGGATTAGGAACAGTCGGATTAGTTGGATCAATCAAACAGGTATCTAAATTACTTAATGCATCACTATCAGTCACATCACTTAAATCACATTGATCACCAGGACCCTGTGGTTGCGGCTGTTCCCAAATAAAGTTTAAATCAGGCACCTTAAGTGGTTGACCACGGAACGGGTCACCTGTTTGTGATTCAGGCACAATGATAAAACCAATACGCTTGCCACTTGCCTCAACTGGCACTTTTACTGCCAAGCTTTTTGAACCCTGACCAGGCATAGTATAGGATTCAGTTGTAACCGGAACTGCTATGACATCTGCCCAGTCAGTAATCCAAGAGCCATTTTCATTTGGATCATTAAATTCAGTAACCGAAGTGCCATCTGGTGCCCAGTTCTTTACAGCTGGATCTTTTGGCTCAACCACGTACCAATGAACAGACACTTTTTGAGCAATTTGCTGGCCTGCGATATCAACTGTAAATTGACCAGGTCGTACACGTCCAGCATTATCCTCATCTTTATCCTGAGTTGTATTACCATCTGCATAGGTATAGTATTTTGAATTTAGTAAATAAGTTGGGACTTCAACCACGTCACCAATTTTCAGCGGTTTAGTGGTACCATCAGCACGCCCCACAACTTGCGTACCAACACTTGGTAAATAGGGCGCCCAACCCTTCATAGTTGGTGTTAAGCGTGACTCACCTGTTGCAGCTAATGCACTACCACTTGATAGTGCAGCAGATAATACTAATGCCACTACAGCAGGTTTAAATAGTTTTTTCATTTTCATAATGTTTCTCTCAGTTATTAATTGAATTATTTAAGTTTAAACCTATGGCGTTAGCTGGGTATTAGATTCATCTAAGCTACCGTTGTCATATTGGAATTTAACTTTAATCGCCATTCTTTGTTCTGATTTCTCTTGCAGTTCAAGGACATCGAATGGGGTAGAAACTTGATCCCAGAAACTTTCAGCTTCAGGGTTATTAAGCTGAGTTCTAAATGCATGGTCTGAATAAGGATTACACTGTGTATTGACTTTACCTGTTCCAGCATCTATTCCTCCTAATGCTGTAACCATATCAATACCGCTATTAATGTCAGCTAGGACTGCTGCATCACATGTTAAGTCAATAAACCGTCCTTTATCTTTATCTAAAGGCCAAGCTAGTGAAGCTGTTTTTTCAGTTCCAGCGACATATTGCCCAAATTCCGCTGAATTAGGATCCTCGTCTAAATCTAACGCAGTTAATTCCCATTTGATTGTTGCTTTTTCAACATCCGTTAAAATACGGAAATCTTGAGCTGTAATTGGTAAGCTTCTTGGCGCAGGGACTTTTTCATCACCTTGTACAGTTAATATTGAAATTTCTGGGTAATAAACTTCATCCGTATAAGGGAATGGCGCTTCGGCAGTACCTACGATAGGATCGATTGGACGGCCAGCCTCATCAAATTTAGGTACCCCTGTACCATCTTGACTCCAACGGATATTGATCATGTATTGTCTAATTTTAACAAAACCACCACCCTCACCAGGGTTTTCACCACCAGGTTCACCTGGATTAGTATCACACTCATCAGCTAATTCTTGGTCTGGTGCAACTTCACACACGTCTCCAGGTTCTGTTGTTGGGTCTTGTTTCCAGAAGAAGTTCAAATCTGGCACTTTAAGTGGATTACCACGGAACGGGTCACCCGTTTGTGATTCAGGTACAATGATAAAACCGATACGTTTATTAGCCGCTTCAGGTGGTACACGTAGAGCTAAACTCTTACGGCTACCATCTCCCATTGGCACATAATAAGTTTCATCATTTAAAGCCACTGCATTAACATCATCCCAGCTTTTTACCGCGCTATCATAAGGAGCAGTGCCTAGATCAGCCACATTAAAATCTGTTGCAAAGTTACCAGCTGGATTTTCTGTTTCAAAGATTTCATCAGCCCATTTTTTATCTGTTTTGGCTTCAACGATATACCATTTTACCGAGACTTTTTGTTTCAAAAATTGGCCTTGGCGGTTACGTGTTTCATTATCACCATCAAGATCTTGAGACTGTAAATATTCTGGTAAGTTTACTGGGTCAGCAGGACCAGTTTTAGTGGTCGCATTACCATCGCGGTAGGTATAATAATCGCTATCAACACCATTAAACGCGCTAGTCGGCACTTCAATGATGTCACCTATGAATACTTCACCTTTATAGCCAACTGGCTTACCCACAAAACGAGAACCTACGCTTTTCAAATAAGGTGCATAACCTTTAATTGTGGGTGTTGATGTACTTTCAGCATCAGTAAGCGCGGCTGATGCTATGCTGCTTGCTAATAGACCTGATAGTGCAACGCTAATTGCTGCTGTTTTGAACACTTTTTTAGAGTTTAATTTCATATTTTTATTCCTTTAATTTACAAGTTTGTGTGCCTAAAATTTGATATATTTCGGCACACTCAACATGCCGAATATGACGATAACTTAATTACGGAGTAACTGGGTCTCCATTTTCATCTACTTGAACACCCTCTTCTAATCCATCATTCTCATACTGGAATGTGACTTGGATACTCATTAACTGTTCAGACATTTCAGGAAAGAT
Source organism: Thorsellia anophelis DSM 18579 (assembly GCF_900111395.1). GTDB lineage: Bacteria > Pseudomonadota > Gammaproteobacteria > Enterobacterales > Thorselliaceae > Thorsellia > Thorsellia anophelis. The sequence continues at coordinate 19,445 of NZ_FOHV01000006.1, forward strand.
CCCTTCATTTAATAAGTTCGCACCTTGTGATGGTGCATTAACCACATTAGACCAAAAGGTTTGTGCTTGTTTATTATTTACCTGTGTTTTAAATGCATGGTCTGTAAATGGATTACATTTTCCTTCTGGATGATTATTGCCAGCTGCCGTATCTGCATATCCACCATCAGCTAATTCATCTAGTGTTATTTCCATATTCACTAATTTATCAAGACCATCTTGGGTACACGTTAGATTAATAAATGATTCTGCTGTCTTATCCGCTCCCCAGTTTAATTTTAATGACGCATTAGCATCTTTCACGGCAGTAGTTCTATCAATTGAAACAACACCATTTGCATCAACAGCAAATTTATGTTGTGTTAATTCCCATGTCACAGTATTTCTTTCATTTTCGTTATTTGATGTATTGTTTTCTAATAAGCGATATAAATCTTTATTTACAGGTACACTAAATGGAGTAGGTGTGTTTGGATCAACTTCTTCATTTCCGCCTGACAAAATTGCAATTTCTGCATAGTACACTTCGTTAGTTGCAGGGAACATCGCATCAGGGTGAGCACCTACAATCGGATCGGTTGGCTGACCACGATCATCGAATTTAGGAATACCAGAACCATCTTCACTCCAACGAATATTAACCATGTATTGTCTTAATCCAACTACACCACCAGGCCCATCTTCATTTGGTTTAACAGGTGTTCCGCTATCAGTTGTACAGGTTGTATCAATGATTCCAGTATCAGAATCTGGAAGAATTGGATTTTCACACACATCACCTGGTTTAGTATTAGGCTTTTGTCCCCAGAAGAAGTTAAGGTCAGCTACACGTAATGGTGTACCACGTGCAGGATCACCTGTTCTTGATTCTGGAGTTATGACAAAACCGATACGTTTATTTCCTGCTTCTGGCGGTATACGCAGTGCAAGTGAACTATCTGAACCATTCGACATGGGAATGTAATATGACTCATCAATGCTACTTCCTGTTACGTCACTTGGTTGAATATCAATATCTTCCCAACCACGAACAATTTTTTGTATAACTGCAGGGTTCCCTGCATTGGCCTCAGTTTCCCAATCTAAAAATAATTGCTCAAGTGCTTCACCTTCAAGGCCTTTTGCTTTCGATAAAAATGTATCGTTATCAGCAAATTTGATTGAATCTGCCCAGACATACTTAACACCATTTGCTTCTGGTTTTTCTTTAATCACATACCATTTAACAGATACTTTTTGCCCTAAATATTGACCTTCACGATCACGACCATTAATCGCATTATCAGCATCAAAATCTTGTGCTTTTAAAAATGCAGGTGGTGCATCAACATCTTCTCGTTCACCATTTGCCGTAGTCGCATTCCCATCACGAAAAGTATACCAATCTTCATTTAATAAATAGGTTGGGACTTCAATAATGTCACCGATTAATGGTTTAGAATATTCAGTTAAATCTTTATTCACATAACGCGCACCTACACTTGGTAAATAAGGCGCATAACCTTGCATAGTTGGGGTTGATGTACTTTTTGCTTCCGTTAGAGCGGCAGCAGCACCTTGACTAAAAATAATAGAAGTCATAGCTGAGGCAATTAGAGTAAACTTAAATATGCGATTTTTGAGTGTGGATTTTTTCATAGTATTATCTTCCTTTAATTATAAATTTTAATATTCATTACTACCCAGTGGTGAAAAGCTAATCTTTTAATTCATCATCTGCTGCTCCTATCTCAGTAAATCCAGCAGGATCGACAAGTTCATAATAATTTGATGGTGTGATTTCCAGCTCTTCATCTATTCTGAAATTAATCGATGCTTTAAAACTTTGTTCACTCATCTCTGGATTCACCTTGTTATCAAGCACTGGGCCGACATCAACATTATTAATTTGTGAATTAAATTGAACATATTCAATTTGATTTGTGTCCTGGTTTTGGTCATTTAGTATATATTTGATGGCTATTTTTGGTTTAACCGATTGCTTTTCATCTTCGTAACTATAAATAATCCTATATTCTTTATTTGCATCAAATAATGTTTTATCTTCATTGATGTAAAGCTCGCCATTATCTCTATCTTCCCAAACTAATTCCCAGAATAAGTTTAATTCTCCCTGAGGTACTTGCCCTTCAACTTCTTCACGAGTTAAGCGCCTTACCCTGTTGCTGGAATCTCTAATTTCGATAATTGCAACATACTGGCGATTGACATAGAAACCTTGATATATTGCATTATTAATTTCTTCTTGATTACTTAAATTGTCAGAAATTAAGTCTACAAATGGCGCTTTTTCAATTTTTGAAAGATCAAAGCGATTATCTAAATTATCTTTATTTAAATCGTAATATTCTTTATCGAAAATTCTTACTCTATAAGCTGTATCAAACGCAATAATTTCAGGAGAACGAATAAAAGGATGTTCACCTATTGGTAATGCCCTATCTTGATTGAACTCCTCGTTTTCTGGAAAAAGCACTATAGAGGCGTTTATTCCTACTTCACTACTTAGATTTTTTTCAGGTGTTTTATGTGCCCAAATTTTGCTTATATCCCATACATAAGCAGTAAACCCTTCTTTCGGGAAACCAAACTTAGATATAGGTGTAATTGAAAATCCAATTCTTTCAGAGTCATCCATAAAAGGAATTACAATTGGGAATTCTGATAATTCCAAATCTTCAGTCATCGTGCTATCAATCTGCTCAACAGTGATTTCGGATACATCAAAGCACTTGTTCCAAGGTGTTGTATCATCATCATGCATCACTGAAAAATCCGCACCGACTTCTAAAGCTCTTTTTTGCATTTTCTCCCAGCGTAAGCTATTGCTATCACTAGCATTAAATTCAATTGTTTTTCCTAGCACTTCACAATTTGCAGAATTTGGATATTTCAATTCCGGCTTCAGTGTCAACCTATACCACTTGATGTCGATTTCATTTTGATCAATTTCACTATCACCCTTATCCCAATCTGACCAAAAATAATTATCTTGTTCAGTGGGTTTTGGTAGTCCATCATCGGTAAATTGTCTTGTACTGAATCGTTTTTGTGATTCATACAATGGTAGATCTAGTATCATTCCTGGTACTAGTCCATTAATTTCTCTTTCAACTTCTACATACTTGCCTTCTTTTTTTTCAAAGGCTTTTAAACTCAATTTAGAAAAAAATGGATGTGTACCAAAAACCTGTCCATATTGATAAGGTTGAGAAACACCATCTGCTAAGGGCATAGGTTCGGCTTTATTTTGCGGCCTATTTTTCAAAAAAGATAACCCTTCCTCTGCAGTTGCATTAACTGATATACAAGAAAGTACGATACACAAAGAGAGTGTTTTACGTTTTATCACTCAACTCCTCCTTGTATATCATTTGCATCAGGATTCTCCTCATAATCCTCATACCCTTTAGGGTAAGAAGATTTCACGTTTATAATAAATTGTTGCAAGGTGATTGCATTATCAATATTACTTTTAAAATGATCTGGTAAAACTTTTGGTACATTAGCTGTATCAAGCAATTCCTCTGGAATACGAATACCTTCGACAGTCTCAAAATATAAGTTTCTTGTAGTACTAGTATCATTTTCTATCCAGAAGAAATGCATGCCACCTGTTAAAAATTCATTTCTAAAGCGATCTAAAGGAATCCCTCTACCTTCAACGGCAGTATCCGGATCTTTTAAATTTTCATTTACTATGCCAGTGTCATCGACAATAACTGGATTAATAAATACTGAATTATTATTTGGGTTTTCTGTATCTTCGTATGCATTTAAATTCACACCATTACTATTAAACGCAAGATCTAATCTCAATCCATTAATAAATGGCCTTTCGATATAATCCATTGCCCCGTCTGCTAGCAATTCTTGAGTTAAATTTTCATCCTCATTATCAATGAATCTATTTTTATTTTTATCATAGAAAAATTGAACGATATATTTTTCACCTGCTACTAAATAATCAACAGGTTCAGTATCATCAATTTCTTCCTGTACTAAGTAATAACCAATTAAGTAAGGACTATTTTTGATAGGTGGCGGTAATACGCACGATGCTGTATCAGCGTTAATTTCATTACTAGACACAGCTGTGTAATTCATAAAGCGCTCACCTAATCCATATTCTTGTACAATCGAGCTAATATCAGTTGTTTCAGATATGAGTTGCTCTTCACCTATCTCTAATTCTGGACTTAATCTAGTAACGCTTTTAAATTGTTTCACTACTGTAATTTTAGAACTCTGATATGGTTCACCAATTTCAGTATGTGGCCAAAGTTCATAGCCTAAATATATTTTATAATCATCTTTATTAGCGCTATTAATAAACGCTTTTAATTTTTTTGCTTCTAACTTTCCAGATGCTGCATTTCTAAGCTTAATATGGTCAAGTAATCTTAACGACAAGTTTTGCTCATCAGGACTTAACTGAGTATCTTCAAAGTCTCTATATCTTAGATCAAAAGGAATATCCGTATCATTTATCGAGTCGTTTGAGACTAAAAAATACTTATCTTCATCTTGAATTTGCTCTGGTATAGATTGACCCGTTGGAACTTTAAAAACAAACCATTTTACAGTATCTGCAATTGTTGCTATATCGGCCCAGTCAGCATCTTTATCTAATATACGATAGGTGATTTTGACCGTATCACACATTTCTAGCTGATCAGGTTGTCCCGTTAGACCATTTTTGACTAATGCAAATGTTTCAACACCTGGTCTATGACCTATTACTTTGTCAGTTGGCTCAGTAATGACTATAAAGTCTTTAAATTCATCAACGAATTGCCACTGCGGTGCATCAGCATTTGCGTAATTTGCTGACAAGATTGACATGACACTGATACTCGAAATAAGAGTCATTGGTTTAAATAACTTTTTTATACACAATGTCATTTTATCCATTAGTGCCAGACTCCTACATAATCACCGTTTGATGTAGGTAAAAGAGTGTCGTTTTCAATATTGTTTTCATCAAATCGTCCGCTTTTAATAAATTGATCTTTGGCATCATCAGTAATAGAAACTAAATCTGTGTAACTCGGGCAAATTGGATCGATTTCAGGTAATACTCGCCCATCATTCATATCAATCGTATTAAATTGCACAGATAATTGTAGTCCTTGCTCTGTCCATTGCTCTACAGCATCCTTACCAAGATCACCCCAAACAAATTCATTATTATCAACATTAGATGTCTGAGTTCTAAAAATCATTCTTGCACGGCAACCTTCAAGGCCGTTATAGCGCGCAATACGAGCACCTTTAGTTTCATCCTGTGGGTATGTTAAAATCTCCTGAATACCTTGCTCGTCACTTTCAAAATCCCTCAAATCTACATTGCCCTTACTATAAAGGTCAGGAGCATCATCAATACCATAACGCCAAACTATCGAGTTTTGTACATCTTCATTAAGTACAATAGGGTCTTCAGGTATGATCACTTCCACAGTTTCTCCACCAAGTACTTCAGATTTAGTATGTATTATGCAAACACCATAATAGTGATCTACATATGCAGGTTTTGATTCAGCATAATCAATCATTTCAACCGATTTATTCCCTGCTTCACTTGGTAATACTTTTCCATCTAATGTCGCTATTTTATAAGTTGTCTTTGAAAGTATTCTACTTTCATAATTTGTTATATTTTCACAGACAGTTTGTTCAAAATTTATAAGCTCATCATTATTTGACATGAATCTAGCGCTTCGTGTAGTAGTACTTGGTATTTGACCTAAATCAATGACACTTAACTCTACATACATGTTTGCAAATATATTTGGCTCAAATGAGTTTGAATAAAATGTCCCATTTTCAATATTACTGCTAACAACTGGCTGACCAGTTAGATCGTCTCGAGTCAACGCATCAAACTCAAAATTAATTTGCATTTCACCTACATCTAATAAAGCATTATCAGCTAAAACATATATATACCAACCTTTATGCTTAGCTGGGTCCTCAGGATCTGCATCTACTGCCTTCTTTATTCCAACCATCATGACATTTGGATTAGAACTCATATAAGAAGCAATCTCATCTTCTGGAAGTAACGTGATTTTCTGACGCTCAATGTCCCTGCTTGCAGCAAATAATTCTATTTCGTATGAATCTGGTAAATACTCTTCTGTTTGATAATAAAGTTTAATAAACTTGTTGTTATATATAGGATTAGTTTCAAGTTCATTAATATTATCAATATCATCCCAAGTTGTATTAGACGACACATATGAAACATCATCTTCCATCATATTGTCTAAAGTTGCACCTTGTCCTGCTATCACTTCAACTTCAACAGTATTAGAAACACCTGTGGCACCTGTTTCTGTTTTTACAAATAATTTATATTTGTATTTACCTACACTATTACGTAGGTCATCTAATCTTTCAATAGATGAATCAGATTCATCTGCAACTGCATTCCATGCTTGAGTAATTTCATCAAATCGATACCAAACATGATTAACAATGTTAGATTCATTTGAAATTCTTACTTTAACAATCTGAGCTTCTGTTCTTACAGGAATAACCGCTTCAATTGCCTTAATTTCAACTTCAAGTGCTTTAGCACGATACTCAAATACAATGTCATAGTTCCTATCAACAGGATCGTAACGGCTACCTTTGAGTGTTCTGAGATCAGCAACACGGCTCGGGTCTAGTTGTTGCTCAATTGGCACACCTAACTGTAAATTTAAATCTAAATCAAATTGCGCTTGTGCTTCGCCACTTTTACCTAATGTGTAGCCTGCATTAGTTGTAATTAAAGGAATCGGTGTATAATCAAGTCCTACTGTTACCGCGTATGGATCTGATTGGCGATTTTCCAGTCCAAAATAGGCCACTTCATCACCAAAATACTGCTCATAAACTAATGAGCCCCCTAATTGCGGATAACTTGGCAAATATGCTTGGGTTCTGATATCAAATCCTTCTGCAGGGCGCTCTTCAAAATCAAGTAATACTTCGGATGACTTCCAATCACTTAATGGCGCATAATAGTTAACTGCAAGTTTTAAGTAATTACGCCAATATTCACCACCAAGGCCTAGTCTTGTGTTACTACCAGTAAAGTCATGATCAATAAATACGTTACCACCAACTAGATAGTCATCTGTATCATAACGATAGCCTAAACCGAAGTTACCAATTAAGCGTTCTTCATTACCACTTCCTTGCTCGTGCACCCCTACTTGCCCAAAGACTAAATTTTGGTCAACATCATACAGTGGGCTAAATAGTTTAAAATCAGACGCTGTAAAGTCACCTTTTTCATCTACTGATAAACTAAATTGCGCTGTACCAAATCTACCTAATAGATCATTAATAGGTTTATTCAGATAGCTATTAGCTTGTGATAGTACTTTAGATTTAGCTGCGTTAACCTTGCCGTCAACATAATTCTCAGCCCAAATCTCTGCATCATCTATTAAATTTTGCGCTTCAAAATTTTCCCAATCACGAGTTGCCGCATCCTCAATCAAAATTGCTGCATTTTTTTCTGCATCATTTTCTAAATAATTTGAGGCAGGTACCTCATCTAGAATTTGAGTGAGATATGACTCATCATCAGATTTTTTCCCATTACCAAGGCTAGGCAACGTAATGGCACTTTTTTGATTAGTTGTAGTTTGCTTTGGCTGCGCTAGCTTTGCCATAATCGAGTTTGCTGGTAGGATCACAGATTCTCCAGCTTTTATGATTTCTTTACTTGACAATTCACCATTATTTAACTTATCCAACTCTGATAAAGTTAGATTATTTTGTAGTGCTATTTGGTACGGAGTGTTATCAGAAGTCAAAACTACCGTCGATACCTCTGGTGCTGCAGAAGTAGTTTCATTGATTTCTTTAATGTTTTTTGTTAATTCAGTTGACTCATACGTAGCCTGATCATTTCCAGTTGAGTTGTTGCTAATCACTTGATTTGCATATCCCGTCCCTGTTACGAGAAGACAAGCAAACATTATTAAATATATAAGTTTATTTCTCATTGACTTTTTCACTCTATCCATGAATTAAGTTCTATTGGATTATTTTTAGTTTTTTAAAATTGCAAGCTTCCGTGAAACAAATTTAACCAACTACTTAACTTTTTTACTATTTACCCAATGCTATTAAGTGTATTGAGGTATGGTTCTCAGTTAGCGAATTGACTACCATTTTACTTCTTAACAGTTACAATTGATTTGTTACTCAACATTAAAAATTCACTAGTTAAATTACATTTCGTCTTATTTTACTATATCTTTATTACAAATTGAAATGATTTACATAGATATGTGGGGCACACCTCATTTAAAGTAACCTTTGGTTACAATTTGTTCACATTGACTGGTTGTAACTTATTATTTTTTTTATATTTTCCCTTTTAGGTATTACATAAAATACACAACTTCTTTTTTTGTAAAGTTTTGAGGAGCAACGTAAAGAAAGCATTGTTCATAAGGGTTTCTTTATTGTTTTGTCTATTTCATCTGCTAACAAAATCATTCTTGGCGTTATCTGATTAACCCCAAGCCTCATTTGTGCAATTTTTTTATTTTTACAACCACTCACTTTCTGTATTTATATTCAGTTTATTTTGAAGAACTCATGAAATGAGTATTTAACATTATGGGCGTTATTGATATGATAGTTTTACGTTGCTTACTTATATAGAGGATGACTATGCAAAGCTTACAATCACAGTTACCAACAGAGGATGAAATTAAAGCAAACCTCATTACAATTGCACAAAGCGCAAAAATCGCCTCTTGGCATTTGGCTAAACTTAACACCTCTCAAAAAAATGCGTTTTTACTGGCTTTAGCGGATGTTCTTGAGTTAAATGAATCTAAAATATTAGATGCTAATCAAAAAGATATAGCTTTAGCTAAAAAGACTAATGTCAGTGAAGCTATGTTAGATAGACTTCTTTTGACTCCTTTACGCATAACACAAATTATTAATGAAGTTCGGCATGTGGCAAGTTTATCTGATCCTATCGGCATTACTTTAGAAGGAAAGCTATTAGATAGCGGTCTTAGGCTAGAAAAACGTTCTGTACCTTTAGGTGTCGTTGCGGCTATTTACGAGGCCAGACCTAATGTCACTATTGATGTGGCATGTTTGTGTTTTAAAACTGGTAATGCAGTTATATTGAGAGGTGGTAAAGAAACCATTCATACTAATCGTGTACTAATAGAGATCATTCAAGAGACACTTTCAGGATTTGGTTTACCCATCCATGCTATCCAAGGAATATTAGAACCAGATAGAGAGTATGTGAATACATTACTCAAATTAGACAGTTATATCGATATGCTTATTCCTCGTGGCGGGGCAAGTTTACATCGTTTATGTAAAGAGCACTCAACTATTCCTGTTATTACAGGGGGAATAGGTGTATGCCATATCTATTTAGACAATCAATACTTTGCACTTTCAGACAATAGCGATAATGATATACATTCCTTATCATCAGAAAAGATAGCCTCAGCATTATCAATCATTGATAATGCCAAGATACAACGCCCAAGCGCTTGTAACAGTCTTGAAACATTATTAGTCCATAATGATATTGCAGAGGTATTTATCCCTAAACTTTATCACTATTTATCTGATAGAACCGTTACATTGCGGGTATGTGAGAAAGTTGCAACTATACTAAAATCAAATATCGCCATTGATGAAGGTGAAATATTACCAAAGTACGTTAAACCGGTAACGAACTCTGACTATGCTGAAGAATCACTAGGGCTGCTTTTGAATGTGAAAATTGTTGGTACCATTGATGATGCAATCGACCATATACGAACTTATGGCACACATCACTCAGATGCAATACTGACCCAAAATATGAAAACAGCCGATTATTTTATAGATTCGATTGATTCTGCTGCGATATACGTCAATGCAAGCACTCGGTTTACTGATGGGGCTCAGTTTGGTTTAGGAGCAGAAGTTGCAGTCAGCACTCAAAAACTCCATGCCAGAGGTCCAATGGGGCTTGATGCATTGACGACTTATAAATGGATTGGGCGTGGAGATGATAGTATTCGTCAATAAGATGAGCTGCCACGCAAAGTTTTTTACTTTTAGGAATTTACTTCACTCCTTTTCATGTTAAAGTAAGTACATATATTTATGAGAATTTGTTACAAACTATTGTAGAGAAACGTTGGTCGCAAAAATGAAACAAGAAAAGTTGTATATTGAAAAAGAACTAAGCTGGCTTGCCTTTAATGACAGAGTACTTCAAGAAGCGGCTGATAAAAGTAACCCTATTATCGATAGGATGCGTTTTTTGGGGATCTACGCAAATAACTTAGATGAATTTTATAAAGTTAGATTTTCTGATCTGAAAAGTCGTGTGGTAATAGGCGAAGCGCAAGGTACCGGTAAAGCCCTCAGGCATTTATTAAAGAAAATTCAATCGAAAGCTGTAAAGAGTGACCAGCAGTTCGATCAGATATACTCGAATTTATTGATTGAGCTTGCGCGTCTACATATATTTTTAGTCAATGAACAACAGCTCACTGAAAAGCAGATCAAATGGTTAAGAGATTATTTTAAACATAATATCAAACAACATATTATCCCAATTCTCATTAATAACGATACAAGACTCATTGATTTTCTAAAAGATGAGTATACGTACCTTGCTGTTGAAATTGTACAAGATGAGAAAATAAACCATGCTTTATTAGAAATACCAACAGATAAAGTTCCTAGATTCATAAAATTACCACCTGAGCCTTTAAGTCGGCGTAAAACAATGATCTTAGCTGACAACATATTAAGATTATGCCTAGACGATATCTTCCAGCCATTTTTCGATTTCACAGAAATTCATGCTTACTCAATGAAAATGACCCGAGATGCAGAGTATGATTTAATCACAGAGGTTGAATCAAGTTTGCTTGAAATCATGTCATCAAGCTTAAAACAAAGGCTCACTGCAAAACCTGTAAGGTTTGCTTACCAACGTGAGATGCCAGATGAAATGGTCAAGCTTTTGATGGAAAAATTAGCATTAACATCGTATGACTCAGTGATCCCTGGCGGTAGATATCATAATTTTAGGGATTTCATTAATTTCCCCCATATTGATAAACCATTTTTACAAAATAAACCATTGCACTGTTTAACCCATAATAATTTTAATGCGTTTCGTAATAAATTTATGGCAATTAAGCATCGCGATATTTTATTGTACTACCCTTATTATACATTTGATCATGTCTTACAATTATTGCACCAAGCTGCATTTGATCCTGATGTGCTTTCAATCAAAATTAATATTTACCGAGTAGCGAAAGATTCTAATATCTTAAACTCTATTATCCATGCTGCGTATAATGGTAAAAAAGTTACCGTGGTTGTAGAACTACAAGCCAGGTTTGACGAAGCGGCTAATATTGATTGGGCTAAAAGACTCACCGAAGCGGGTATACATGTTATTTTTTCCGCGCCAGGTTTAAAAATTCATGCCAAATTATTCTTAATATCACGCAGAGAAGACAATAAAATAGTAAGATATGCTCATATTGGAACGGGTAATTTTAATGAAAAAACAGCAAAAATTTATACTGATTACTCTCTTTTGACGGCTAACCAAGAGATTGCAAATGAAGTAAGAAGTGTTTTTAACTTCATTGAAAATCCCTATAGACCTGTTACTTTTTCACATTTAATGGTTTCCCCTCAAAATAGTCGAAATAAACTTTATGAGTTGATTGATAATGAAATCGAACATGCTAAACAAGGAATTGAAGCTAAAATTATTCTGAAGGTGAATAACCTTGTTGATACAGGCCTGAGCGAAAAACTCTATGCAGCTTCAAAAGCAGGCGTACAAGTAGATTTACTTGTACGTGGCATGTGTTCGCTTATTCCTGGTTTAGAAGGAGTGAGTGATAACATACGAGCTATTAGTATTGTAGATAGGTTTTTAGAACATGACAGAGTATACATTTTTGAAAACGGTGGGGATAAACGCATCTATATTTCATCAGCTGATTGGATGACTAGGAATATCGATTTTAGAATTGAAGTGGCGGTGCCTATTTTAGACGAAGATCTTAAAGCCAGAATATTAACCATCGTTAACTTACTTCTGAGCGATAATGTTAAAGCAAGAATCATTGACAAGGAACTCAGTAATCGTTATGCACGTGATTTAACAACGTTGAAACGCAACTCTAAAACTAAAATAAGAGGACAAATGGCAGTCTATCATTTTTTAGCTAATGAAGAGCACGTTTCTCATTTAGGATAAATGAGTATACATTCAAAATTAAAAGCCATTACCCGTACGCATCATTTTTCCTTTTGTAGTCGTCTATTTTAGGAGTGTCTATGACAAATTCACCTTCCCTATTTGCTCGTATCAGTCGCATTAACAATCGCCGTAATCTGATATTTTGGCTCTATGCAGTAAGCTTTATTCATTTAGCTACGGGGATATTCCTAACACAAATGAGCGATGCGCCTTTTTTCGAATTCTATCACTTACAAATTGAACGATTTTTCTGGCCAGAAGGCGCTCCTGGGAATGCAAGGCAACTACAGATCTGGTGGATGGAATTGATGGGCGCAACTTTACAATATTTATCTATTTTGATGCTCTTACTCGTTTACCTTGGTCATACATTGGTTAGGCCAATTATATGGTTTGGTTTACTTGTTGCTTTTTTAGTTTGGGTACCACAAGACATTTATGTTTCTATCACAACAAGAACATACTTTCACCTTATTGTGAATATTATTGCAACCATTACTATTGTTCCTCCCTTAATAATGCTTATTATAATTGACCGAAAAAAAATCAAAAATACTCAGTAGCGTGAAACACAAATATTAGATATATCAGCCCTAATCTGAACATTATAATTGTTGATAAAAGGAAAGCTAAATGAATGATCTAGTGCTATTTAACCCCCTGTATGATTTGGTGATTACATTATTAATTATACAAGCACTATTGGGAGCTTTTGACACAATTTATCATCACGAAATACGTGTAGCCCTCCCTCAAAAACGAAGTGCTCGCCTAGAACTATTTATTCACAGCATTCGCTCAATGCTGTACGGACTTTTCTTTTTTCTCATTGCTCATTTTAGTATGCATGGGAATTGGGTTTTCTTGATGATAACGATTATATTAATCGAGATAGGTCTGACCTTATGGGATTTTATCGTTGAAGACAATAGCCGAAAATTACCTGCTATAGAAAGAATACTACACACGATTTTAGCGATTAATGGTGGTGCAATTTTTGGACTCTATTTTGTAACCTTGGCACAATGGCATAATTTTTCAACCGAAATTGTAAGTATCAATTTAGGTTGGCGTGGTTGGGTGTTAACTCTATTTGCAGTAGGTGTGTCCATTTCGGGGATTCGTGATTTGTTAGCATCTTTAAAATGGAAACAAAAGAAACCACCAGAAAACCCTTTTATCAATCTTCCTTTTTCACGTTTTTTAATCACTGGTGGTACAGGTTTTATAGGTAGCTACTTAGTCCGTCAATTATTGGAAGCAAAACATGAAGTTGTGGTACTAAGCCGAAATCCACTTAATGCAGCTTACTTATTTAATGCTAAAGCTCGCATAATCAAAGATCTTAGTGAACTATCCTACGAAACAGAATTTGATATTGTTATTAACCTGGCTGGTCAACCTATTTGGGGCCTTCCTTGGAGTGAAAAAAGAAAAGCTCACATCATGGCTAGCAGAGTAGGCACAACAGAGAAATTAACCACATGGTTTAAGCAAGCGAAACATCCACCTAAATTAGTCATTCAAGCCTCTGCAATTGGCTTTTATGGTGTGAGAGACCCTAATGAAATATTAACAGAATCAAGTCAAAAAGGTTCTGGTTTTATGGCTGAACTATGCTACGAGTGGGAGCAAAGTGCTAAGCAATTTGATTCAAATAAAACTCGGCTTACCATTTTTAGGTTAGGAGTAGTATTAGGTTATGGTGGAATATTCCCACTTATGCTCTTACCCTATTATTTTGGTTTAGGAGGTAAAATCGGTTCTGGAAGCCAAATTATGAGTTGGATACATATTGAGGATGTAATGGGTACTTTTGCCCATGCAATAGCAAATCCTAATGTCAATGGCACCTATAATTTAGTCGCGCCAGAAACGCTTAGCCAAGCAAAATTTGCCCTAATAGTTAGTCAGTGGGCTAAGAGACCTTTATTACTAAACATACCAGCTAAGCCTATTTCTAAATTACTTGGTGAGATGTCAGAATTAATTATTGATGGTCAAAATGTCAGTAGCATCAAATTAATTGAAAGTGGGGTTATATTTAAATACCCGACCATGTTAGATACATTAAATGAAATTCGTACAAAATAAGAATATGGCAACGCAGTAAGTGCTGTCATGAGTATAACCAATCTAGTGCCCTTATATCCCCGCCTGATTGGGAAAGGGTTTACAGACACTTAGCTAACAATTTGATAAATGCGTCTAAAATAACAGAATAACAATATCAAGAGCATTTTATCTAATGCACTGTTTAGGCTATTTTGGAAAAGATCATTAAACGTTACTACTGCGCAGCGAATATGGAATGAAATGATTCCGGCATATTATCTAAATATTTGTGCTAATCGCTGCACTAACAATTGATATCATGAAAAAGAAAAGTAGAATAAGTCTTTAAAATAAAATTAATTCTGCAGTTATCCGTTAATCATATTAGTTTGTGATGAGCTAGATATCAATTTAATGTAACGTGATATAATGTAACCTATTTTATTCTGTCTGATAGATAGTTTTCAAATTGCCGTGACCTAGATGATAAAATAATTTAAATAGACCACTTTTTGACTTTAACGACTAGTAAAAATGCACAATCAGGCAAATAATCTCTATTTTATTTGCACTTAGGTCTATCAATTTTTCATCCTCTTTTTTAAAGACAGTATAATGAAATAGAAACTCATTTAAACTCTTTACGAAATAATAAATCTTAAACTCATTATTTAATCAAATATTTACTGCTAATCTAATCCAATACACTACCCTGATGATTTTGACTTAAACAAGTAAATTACGCATTAACAGAAAAACCACTATAGTTTTGGATTAACTCTGGTTCAGTATCATTTTGATACCACTGCAGGTTTGCAGCATTTTTTACAATACGTAAATACTTTTCTTTAAATCATTTCTAATCTTTTCCACTTAATTATTCTTTAAAACGTTGCCGATAGCTAATTTCAAGCATTTAAATTTTCGAATCTACACTCTACTTTAAAAATGTTAAGACAATGATCATTTGATTTGATCTAAATCAACCGTTTCGCAATTGTTAATTTATTGCAGGAACTTCTTAACTATAATGTTAACTAGTTATTATTGGGTTGTAGTGCTTTAATTACTAAGAAGTAAAACATAAGGGATTCAAGCTAATGATACTTTATATTTTATCCATTTCTAATAATATGAATGGGCAAAATCCGATATGAGAATACACTCATGTAGATTGAAGTTTTCAATACGTAAAAATCAACTTTTACGCAACACAAACGATTCTTGCAAAGATAAATAAACGAGTTTGAATAGACACGTTTATCTTTTTGTATTGAATTTTTCTTAAAACCGCTGGAGGTCAAATGTTAGACGTCGTAGAACTCTCTCGATTACAGTTTGCCTTGACAGCGATGTACCACTTTTTATTTGTGCCATTAACACTAGGGTTAACCTTTATTTTGGCAATTATGGAAACGACGTACGTCCTGACAGGTAAACAAATCTATAAAGACATGACCAAATTCTGGGGTAAGCTATTTGCAATTAACTTTGCACTTGGCGTTACAACAGGTTTGACTATGGAATTCCAATTCGGTACAAACTGGTCACGTTATTCTCACTATGTTGGAGATATTTTCGGTGCGCCACTTGCAATCGAAGGTTTGATGGCTTTCTTCTTAGAATCAACTTTAGTTGGCTTATTCATTTTTGGTTGGGACAGACTATCAAAATTACAACATCTTACCGTAACTTGGCTAGTCGCATTAGGATCAAATTTATCCGCTCTTTGGATTTTAGTCGCTAATGGTTGGATGCAACACCCTATTGGTTCTGAGTTTAACTTCCTAACCTACCGTATGGAAATGAGTAGTTTTGCTGAACTTATTTTCAATCCAGTGGCTCAAGTTAAATTTGTGCATACTGTTGCTGCAGGCTATACAACAGGCGCTATTTTTGTTCTTGCAATCAGTTCATACTATTTATTAAAAGGCCGCGATTTTGCTTTTGCTAAGCGTTCATTTGCGATTGCAGCGACTTTTGGTCTGGCTGGTATTTTATCTGTCATCGTGCTAGGTGATGAATCTGGTTATGAGTTAGGTGACGTTCAAAAAGTTAAACTTGCAGCAATTGAAGCTGAATGGGAAACTCAACCACCTCCAGCTGCGTTTACCTTATTTGGTTTTCCTGACCAAGATAATATGACAAATCATTTTGCAGTAAAAGTGCCTTGGGCATTAGGCATTATTGCAACTCGTTCACTAGATACACCAGTACTTGGAATTCGTGAACTAAAAGAGCAACATGAAGATAGAATTCGTAATGGGATGATTGCTTATGATGCCCTGCAACAGCTTCGTAATGGTAATCAAGATGCTAACGTAATGGCGCAATTTGAAGCGACAAAAGATGACCTTGGCTATGGCTTATTACTTAAACGTTATAATGACAAAGTTATAGACTCAACTGAAGAACAAATCTTACAAGCAACAGAAGATTCAATTCCAAGAGTCGCACCATTATATTATTCATTTAGAATAATGGTATTAGCTGGATTTTTAATGCTATTTTTATTTATGGCTGCAACTTATGTTACGCTTAAAAATAAAATTGGCGAGAAACGCTGGTTACACAAATGGGCACTTTGGAGCTTACCTCTTCCTTGGATTGCAGTTGAAGCGGGCTGGTTCGTTGCAGAATATGGTCGTCAGCCTTGGGCAGTTGGAGAGATATTACCTACCCATATAGCTGCGTCAAACTTAACGACAGGCGATTTACTCTTTTCGATGGGGCTTATTTTAGCGTTATATACCTTGTTCTTAATTATCGAAGTTTACCTAATGCAAAAATTCATACGCATTGGACCAAGCACATTAAAAACAGGTCGTTATCACTTTGAGCAAAATAATACCTCAAGTTTAGCTAATCCAGCTGCAGGAGCCTGATTATGATTGATTATGAAGTACTGCGATTTATATGGTGGCTGCTAATTGGTGTTTTACTAATTGGATTTGCTATTACAGATGGTTTTGACATGGGCGTTGGAATACTCGTTCCGATTATTGGTAAGACCGATACTCAGCGCAGAGTGATGATAAACAGTATCGCCCCACATTGGGATGGGAACCAAGTTTGGTTAATTACTGCTGGTGGTGCTATTTTTGCAGCTTGGCCACTAGTTTATGCAACTGCTTTCTCTGGTTTCTATATTGCGATGATTTTGGTATTGAGTGCGTTATTTTTCCGTCCTATTGGATTTGATTATCGTTCAAAATTAGAAAATCCAAAATGGAGAAATTGGTGGGATGCGGGTATATTCACTGGTAGTTTTGTTCCGGCATTAGTTTTTGGTGTTGCATTTGGTAATTTATTACAAGGTGTGCCTATCAATTTTGATGCCGATGTGAATATCTTTTATGATGGTAATTTCTTCCAACTTCTTAACCCATTTGCAATTCTTGCTGGGGTTGTAAGTTTGATGATGTTAACTATGCAAGGTGCAACCTACTTACAAATGCGTACTACAGACGAACTTCATGTTCGCTCTCGTAAAGCTTCAATGATTACAGCTCTGATTACTTCTGCTACGTTTATTCTAGGTGGAGTATGGATTGCGATGGGAATTGATGGTTATGTGTTAACATCAGTCTTAGACCATTCTGCCCCTTCTGTTATTTTCGGTAAAGAAGTTGCAGTGCAGTCAGGTGCGTGGATGAATAACTTTAAAACTTATCCAATTCTATGGGTTTTCCCAGCACTTGGTGCTTTATGCCCTTTATTAGTTATTATTACTTCTAAAGCAGGACGTTGCGCTTGGTCATTTGTATTTTCATCATTAACACAAGTTGGCGTGATAATGACATTCGGAATTGCGATGTTCCCATTCATTATGCCATCTACAATTGATGCTAATCTAAGCTTAACAATGTGGGATGCGACTTCAAGTCAACTCACATTACAGATCATGACTATTGTGGCTATTATTTTTGTACCAATTGTTCTTAGCTACACAGCTTGGTCATATTACAAAATGTTTGGCCGTTTAAATGATAGCTTTATTGAAGATAATAAGCATCGTCTCTACTAATCTAGCTTAATTTATGTGATTGAATATATTCAATCACATAATAAATAAGGAGTCTTTTATGTGGTATTTTGCTTGGATTCTTGGAACACTACTTGCTTGCTGTTTAGCTATCATTACAGGCCTAGCTATTGAGCAACAAGAAAAAAATCAAGAGAAAAAGAAAAACGAGCAGTAAATCTTCAATACTCACATTAACGAAAATTTAGCTCTCGTTAATGTGAGTAGTACTCGCCTTAGAATCTTGCAATTGGGTTTTACATTCTTTATTGTTAAATAGTATTTATCCTACACATTATCTTAACATCACAAAATATCTCAATTGCCAATATATTCACTTTACCAAGTGGACAACTTGCATTGCCCCTTATCATTTAATAAAACCGAACTTGAGCCACGCAGCTCATGCAGTTGTTATCACTACTTAGCCACAATTGTATTGGGATTGCTTTTATAATTTAATAAAATAATAGATAAAATTAATGAAAATATAGATTTAGGTTCTATCTTTGGAAAGGAGTTGCCCTATATGTACTAGCATAACGATTAGGTTGAAGTAATTTAGTTTAGCATAATTTTAATTTAGCAGGAGACCACTTTTAAGTTAGCTATCTTCTTGCGATAATTTTATTCTCTTTTTATCTTTTAAACCTTTTCTAGAGATTATGCTGCAATCAGGCTATTAATAGCTACCCACTTTAGGATATCTATTTCTTAAGCTGCTCAAATATTATTTGGTAATTTGGATTCTAGTAGCCAAATCGAGCTACTAGAATCATTAATAAACGAGAAACTATTGCTTACGCCATAATTTGAATTGGTTGATTAATCCATTTGTTGAACTATCATGGCTTGTAATGGTTTCATTGTTTGATAATTCAGGTAAGATATTATTAGCTAGTTGTTTCCCTAACTCTACCCCCCACTGATCGAATGAAAAGATATTTAAAATCACACCTTGTGTAAAGATTTTATGCTCATATAGTGCAATCAGTGAACCAAGTGTTTTCGGAGTGATTGATTTAATCAAAATTGAGTTGGTTGGGCGATTACCTGTAAACACTTTAAAAGGAACAATATCAGCAACGCTTTGTTCAGATTTACCTGCTTTTAAAAACTCAGCTAAAACTTGTTCTTTAGTTTTACCAAACGCTAATGCTTGTGTTTGAGCAAAAAAGTTTGAAAGTAATTTAGGGTGGTGATCTGCAATTGGGTTAAATGTTGTAACCGGCGCAATAAAATCACAAGGAATCATTTTAGTGCCTTGATGGATAAGTTGGTAAAATGCATGCTGCCCATTAGTACCAGGCTCTCCCCAAATAATAGGACCAGTTTGGTAGGTTACTTCAGCGCCATTACGATCAACTGATTTACCATTTGACTCCATATTGCCCTGCTGGAAATATGCAGCGAAACGGTGCATATACTGATCATAAGGTAAAATCGCTTCTGTTTCACAGCCATAAAAATTGTTATACCAAATACCAATTAAAGCAAGTATAACAGGTAGATTAGAGTCTAATGGCGTATTAGCAAAGTGGTTGTCCATTTCATGAGCACCAGAGAGCAGCTGCTCAAAATTATCATATCCTATTGAGAGTGCTATTGATAAACCGATAGCTGACCATAATGAATAACGCCCCCCTACCCAATCCCAAAATTCGAACATGTTTGCAGTGTCTATTCCAAACGCACTGACTTCTTTAGCGTTAGTTGATAAGGCAACAAAATGTTTAGCGACCTGGGCTGTATCTTTTGCAGAAGACAAAAACCAATCACGAGCCGAGTGAGCGTTTGTCATAGTTTCTTGTGTGGTAAAGGTTTTAGAAGCAACTAAAAATAATGTTGTTTCTGGATTAACCTTTTTAAGGGTCTCTACAATATGCGTACCATCCACATTTGATACAAAATGCATATTAAGCTGAGTCTTAAATGGTCTTAAAGCTTCTGTAACCATTAGAGGCCCTAAATCAGAGCCACCAATCCCTATATTTACAACATCAGTAATGGCCTTTCCAGTATAGCCTTTCCATTGTCCACTAATAACTTTATCTGAGAAAGCTTTCATTTGAGCTAGAACTTGATTAACATCAGGCATGACATCTTTGCCATCAACAATGATAGGATTATTACTGCGATTGCGCAAAGCAACATGTAACACGGCTCTATCTTCCGTACGATTAATTTTTTCACCTTGAAACATCGATTTTATCGCATCTGAAAGATAGGTCTCCTTTGCAAGATCAAGTAGTAATGACATGGTCTTTTCATTAATCAAATTTTTAGAGTAATCTACCAACATACTATCTGAGAAGGTTGCTGAAAACTGTTCAAAACGCTCTGGGGTCTTAGTAAATAAATCAGATAATGTGGAGTGACGCATTTCTTCAAAATGAGCAGTTAAAGACTGCCATGCATGGGTACTTTGAGGGTTAATATTTTTCATTTTATCTCCAATTTAAAAATAATGAACAGATACAAGCCATGGTAAAAATAGTTCAGGGCAAATAAGTTGGTGTCATTATGAATCGCTTTTTAAAATTAAACGTGCGATAAATCAATTTATGAATTTCTTTAAGCACTGAGAACGATCTAATTATCAATAATTAACCGTTTTGCAAGCAATAAAGTACTTTCTTCCTCATATTCTAATTTTTCATACATTGTTATGGCCATATAGTTCTCAGCACTAAGCATATAATGAATCTTAGGACAGCCTCTTGCTAAAAGTTTTTTTTCTAATCGATTGATTAATGCATTGGCTATCCCTCTGCCTCTAAAATCAGGGTGCACAGCCAAATAAAAACCACTACCACGATGTCCATCATACCCGCCCATTAAAGTACCTATCACTTCACCCGCAATTTCAGCTACTAAAAACAAATCAGGATCATGTGCAACTTTACGTTCTATATCCATTTCGGGATCATCCGCATCATTGACTAAATTACAACGTTCCCAAAGTACAATAACAGTATCAAAATCTTCATAGGCAAAAGGTCGTATAACCATAATATCTTTAGCTCACGTGTAAAATATTAGTAAATCATATCAAAACAGCATATTATTCAGTAGTTAATCATGTTTAGCATTAACAATCTAGCAAATTTGATTAACTTACTCTGGTATGTTTTAATCTTGTAGTAATTGAGCAATAGCCACGGATTGTTGTTGCCATAAGAGGGCTAACTGACGAATAGACTCATCATACCCAGCCTTTGATTGCGGTGCAATTAATTCAAAGGGCTGAGCAATTATATTACTACCTTGTGAGAGGCTAAATCTACCACTGAGAATCACTTTTCCATCATAACGCGGGTGAAATTGCGTAATAGTAACTGATACTCTTGCTGCATTTTGACTCTGCGGCGCTGTTGTTACCCACGTGTTAGGAAGCTGTCTACTTAGTTCATCGACTAAAGCGAATTGCAATTGCTGATCTAATGGACTTGCCCAATGATGATTTTGCGCAAGCGTATAATTCACATCTGTTGTTTGAAACGCAACATTAACGCTTGAGAGCTGTTGGGCTAATTGTACAGTATCCACCCAAACAATTTTAGTAGCTGCGGTTGGTTTTTGTATATGGCTTTGGCTGCTATTAGGCAATTGATAATATTGCGTAGTCTCTGTACCAGAACCACATGCAGTCAAAATAACTAAGCTTATCATCAGCATCATTAATTTCATATTTTTAAGTCCTAACTGGACAAAGTCCTTACTCTGTCTAATGTAGGTTATCTTACGCATTATTTTCCCCTCGTTTTAATCTTTTGTTAGTTTAGCTTGAGTTCAAATCATAACTTGAACTCAAAATAATTGCTGATTTTACTCCTCGAAAGCTTTAGGAATTGGATCTTCAGCACTAGGAGCTTGGAATATTAACGCATTACTTTTTTGATTAAGTGTTTGCAATAAGGGTTGTAACTCTCTAAGAGTCTGCTCTAACCTTTGGAGCGTCCTTACTGCATGTGTATAGCTTTCAGAGCCTGGTTGTAACCCTTCAAGGGTCGCATTAAGCTCGACCAAAGTCGCTTGAATATTTGTCGGTAATTGCTGAGTCGATTGATTACTCAAAATTTTGTTTATCCCTTCAAGCGTATCATTAAGCGCTATGAGTGTATCACGCCCTGTAACTATTGTTGTGGTTGTTTCATTTAGTAACGGCTCAATTGGTAGGCTATTTACCTTATCTAATGCAGTCATCACTTTCTGTTGTATTTGAGCGATTCCACCACTGACTGTTGGTAATACTGCTAATCCCCCAAACTTTTGAGCTCCTTGGAAAGGCGCTTCATTTGGGTAAAAATCAAGATCAACATATAATGCACCTGTTAGTAGGTTCGCTGTTTTTAATGATGCCCTCAGCCCTTTTATTTCACCTCGCTCAAATTGCTCTACTACATTAAATTGACTACCTAATAACTGCGTAAAACGTGCAGGCTCAATATGAATTAAAATTGGAATTAATAAATTATCGTTACCGAGTATATTTTCTTCCTGTATTTGCATTGGGGATTCAATAACAGTTCCAAGTCTAATACCTCTAAATTCTACAGGTGCACCCGCATCAAGCCCTCTAATCGACTCCGCCACTAAAATTACATACGGTTCATACTCTTTAAACTCTTGTTCTTGTATGCTATTACTATTGTCATAAAGTTTAAATACAGCATTATTATTAACTTTATTGCCCCTTTCCCAGCCTTTAGGGATATCAAAACTTACCCCACCGCTAAATAACGTCGTGATTGAACCCATTTCTACTCTAATTCCCTGAGCTGACAAATCGACATTAATACCACTATCTTTCCAAAAACGGACATTTTCTGTAATTAATGCATCTAACGGAGAATTAATGAATAATTGATACTTCATTGTGCGTGATTCTTGATTAAATACACTTGTTTCTACTGTTCCTACTTGAAATCCTCTGAATAAAACAGGATCACCTGCTGATAATTGACCATAACGTTCACTTTCTAAAAAGATCCGTAACCCTTTTGCATCTGGCGCTGCAATAGGTGGGGCATCGAGTAAAGTGAATTCATCTTTACTGGTTTCACTCACACCTGGAAGAAGTTCAATGAATGGGCCAGATAAGATAGTTCCAAGACCTGAGATACCGCTTTTATCAATTTGCGGTCTGACCACCCAAAATGCGCTATCAGAACGAAGAAATGATTCAGTTCCACTTGAAAGCCTTGCAGTAACTATGACCTGAGAAAGATCTTTACTTAACTCCACTGTTTCAACCAATCCAACATCAACGTTTCTAGTTTTAATTCTAGTTTTACCAGCTTCAATACCGTCTGCTGTCGCAGTGATAAGAGTCACTTGGGGACCTAAAGAGCTATAGTGTTTATAAACAATCCATAAACCAATCAAAACACAAATAATCGGAACTATCCAAACGGGTGACCAATATCGTTTTACATTATTCACTTGTGCAAATTCTAGTGTCTCATCACCAGATACATTGGAATCAAGATTATTTGTCGGCGTTAAGTCATTTGAAAGTATAGTTTTTTTGGTTTTAGACATTGTTATCTCTTATGTTTGAATATAGGTTGTTAACTTCAATACAGCTCAATTTATTTTAGGTTAATGATGATCGCACTAAACAGACTGTACAATTTGTATCATCTAAACGTTAAGTGAATTTAATCTACTCCTAAGCAAGTTTTGTTATTCCTAAATGGAGGCTTCGTTTATTAGTCTCAAGTTTTCGTTTGAGATTTTCGCTGCGTCTATCCCACATCAATCTTGGATCAAAAAATACTGATGCGACCATAGTCACAATCACGACAAAAGCAAAATAAATCACACCTTGCGCAGGAAAAATATTCATTAGATTACCAAAACTTACTAATCCAACTAGCACCGCAATCACAAATACATCCACCATCGACCATCTACCAACTAATTCAACTACTTCATAAACTTGCATCATTCTGTGGCCACTGAGCACTTTTTTAGTTTTTGTGCACCAGCACAACCAAGCTATCGCCCCCATTTTAAGACTTGGTACTAAAACACTTGCAATGAATATAATTAAAGCAATAGGATATGCACCGCCTCCCCATAATAAAACAACTCCTGCCATAATAGTTGAGTCCATAGAAGAACCAAATGCAAGCGTGGTCATAATTGGGAGTACATTTGCTGGTATGTATAAGACTATAGAGCCAATCAGTAATGCTAGTGTAATCTGTATGCTCTCTTTTTTACGTGCATAGCTCGTTGTGAAACATCGCGTACAATTCACGCTTTGTTCTACTAAGATAGCGCCGCAGCAATGACAAGATTTAACTTGTTGTTCTAGTCCAGAAACACCTGCCTTTAATGGCCTTATATCTGGGGCTTTAGCAATTGTTCCCCAAATCCAAGTTTTATCAGCATATTGAAACGCCCTTACGTGCAAAATACAATAAGCACAAAATGCAATAAAACTTGGACCAATATCGATACTGCCATAACTCATTAATTTGACAAAGCTCACTAAAACACCAACTAAAAAAATCTCTACCATACACCATGGTTTCAATAAGATAAGCCACTTTGCCAGAAATATTTTTAAGCGGTATGGCATAGGCATGCGGGTACTAATACAAAATAGTGCAAACATACAAAATGCTGGTAGAATTTGTACAAATATCATAAAAAGCAATGCTAAAAGATCATAACGTTGGTCAACCATAATCTCTAAAACCGACGTAAGTGAAATATTGCTAGATAATCCTGCAACGCTTAAACTCACAAACGTAAATAAATTCGCTAAGATAAGCATAAATAATGCAGCAGCCGAATAGGTAGTCGCTCTGTTAAAAGGTTCACTCCAATTGATTTTTAATGTGGTATGACATCTTGGACAATCTGCTTTTTGATTTAATTTTAGGCGTGGCAAATCTACCACCAAATCACAATGCGGGCATAAAGCCTGATTTAAGTTTAGTCTAGGCGATTGAAATATCTTGTCAATTTTTACAGGCTTTTCGATATCCAATACACTATTCATAACACACCCAACATTAAATTGCCTACATTAAAAAAGCAATCACAAATCTTAACCTGTGATTGCCTGATAAATTATTAATAAGATTGCTATCAATTCACAATCCAATTCATAGATGACTTAAAACCAGCTAGAAACCTTTAATACAATAAAATCCCAAAGCCTACTAAAAAAACCACCTGGCTCTACAGGGGTCAAAACCACTAATGGTTGTTCGGAGACTATTTGTTCACCTAATCTAATAGTCACTTTTCCCACTACTTGATTTTGTGCTAATGGTGCCTCCAAATTCGGATAATCAAGTGTTTGAGTTGCTTTTAATTGATTTGCTTGACCCCGTGGAAAAGTCACAACTGCATCTTCAACTAACCCTAACTGGACTTCGGAAACATCACCAAACCATACTTTTTGAGTCAACAGTGGTTGGTTAGCTTTAAGCACAGGCAAAGATTCAAAGGTTCTAAATCCCCAACTTAGTAATTTTTCTGATTCATCGAATCGTTTTTTATCACTTTCTGTACCAAAAACTACTGCAATCAAACGCATTCCAGTTTCATTATAAGCTGAACTGACAAGGTTATACCCTGCCCCACTTGTATGCCCCGTTTTTAAACCGTCTACATTGAGTGTTTTGCTCCAAAGTAATCTATTACGATTTTCCTGTCTAATTCCGCCATAAGTAAACTCTTTAATTTTATTTAATGCGTACTCTTCAGGCAAATGATTGATGAGTGCTTGGCTTAATAGTGCCATGTCACGAGCTGTACTGTACTGCCCATCCATATCTAATCCATGTACAGTTTTAAAATGTGTATTTTGCAATTTAAGCTGCTGCGCATACTGATTCATTAAATCAATAAAGGCCTCTTGCGTCCCGGAAATATACTCTGCAAGAGCTATGGCAGCATCATTACCAGATTGCACAACAAGCCCTAGGTTTAAATCTAATACTGATACCTTCTGATTGGGTTCCAAAAACATGAGAGAAGAGCCTTTAAGAGCAGGATTACCCCGCACCCATGCATTTTGACTAATTGTCACTACATCATCTTGACCAATTTTATTATTTGCTAAAAACTGTCCAATTACATAACTGGTCATGATTTTAGTTAAACTTGCTGGAGCAAGACGTTCATCAGCATTACTTTGTGCTAATACCTGACCATTATTGGCATCCATTAGTATATAAGCTTTCGCTTCAATTACAGGAGCTTCAATCAGCGCAGTCGCGATTGGCTGAGTCGTTGTCAAAGCAACATTAGATTCGGTATTTGCCACTGCGCTCACAGTAATAAACAACGAAGTGACATGCAAAGCTGCAAACACACAAAGTTGTTTCAAAATTTTGGCTTTATTATATTTTCTATTTTTATTCAGTTGCATTACCATCACATTCCTAATTAAATTATCCCAAATTTGGATAATGTTCTGACATGTTATTTTCAATTAAAAAAATTTAGTTTAAATCTATTTTACGTTTAATTACGTTAATTAAGAAAAATAACACATTTACTACACCAATAAATTATTTTATCGACTCACATATTTATTGTAAAGCATTACAATAATATGCGTCTATTAACTCTATTGATTATATTCTGCGTATAAAAAAGATGAATAAAGCATTATAGCATTTTTTCTGAATTATTCTTTGCTAATTCGTAGGCTGCTAATGTCTGTTTACGCGCTTCTTTGTGCACAACAATAGGTCTAGGATAGTGAGGTGAACGACTAAACCCATGTTCATAAGGTGCATGAATAGCTTTATTTGATAGTTCTGATAGCTCTGGAACAAAACGCCTAATAAACTCTCCATTTTCATCAAACCTTTCGCTTTGTGTAGTGGGATTAAATATTCTAAAATAAGGTGCGGCATCACATCCGGTGGAAGCTGCCCATTGCCATCCACCATTATTGGCAGCAAAATCTCCATCAATCAGTTTTGACATAAAGTATTGCTCTCCTAGCCGCCAATCAATTAATAAATCTTTAACTAAGAAGCTTGCAACAATCATCCTTAACCTATTATGCATCCAGCCTGTCTGATTAAGCTGCCTCATAGCTGCATCAACGATAGGGTATCCAGTTTGACCATTTTTCCAAGCTTCTAATTGCTTAGCGTCATTATTCCATTTCACATTATCAGTCCAAGCTATCATGGGTTTGTGTTTAACCAAAAATGGAAACATCACAATCAAATGGCGATAAAACTCTCTCCATATAAGTTCATTTAACCAGCAAAATGCACCTGAATCTTTATCTTCAAATACATTAGGGCAGTTTAACATCATCCTTCTTACGCATTGTCGTGGTGATAAAATACCATACACTAAATAAGCTGATAATTGACTCGTCCCATCGTAAGCAGGAAAGTCACGCTTAGAGCCATACTCTGTAAGATGATTCTCACAAAAACCTCGAAGCCGCTTGATAGCTTCATCCTCACCTATTTTAGGCATAGCGTCAATCACGCTCTGAGGTGTGATAGTTTTATAATAGTCTATCATTGCTTCAATGACATTAAGACTATTTACTTGGTATTGATTGAGTGCAAATGGATGATCTAACCTTCTTTCTTTAGGCGCAGTATCAACATGAATATCTTGGTCTGTCAATTCTTTTAAAAAAGCATTTCTAAAAGGTGTGTAGACACGGAACATCTCACCATTTAAAGTTAATACTCTTCCAGGTTTAATTAATACACTATCGTCATAAGTGTTTACGTTTATTCTATTTAAGCGTTCATTAAGGCGCTTTATTAACTGTTTATCACGTAATTGTTCATTAATTTCATATTGTTTATTAAAATAGATACTCGTTACACTAAGCTTATTAATTAAATTAATGACTTCATCAACTGATGCGCCAAAATCTGTTGAATCAATTGTGATTAATGGGATGCCTTTAGCATCTAGAGCACTCCATAACGCCTTAACGTGCTGTGCCATGAAGTACCCGCCACCAGGAGACTGATGATGAAGTTTTGATTGTATTGGTGTGTGAACAAACAATCCAATCACAATAGCTGACTCATCCTCACAAGCAGCAGTCAGTGCTCGATTATCAGTCATTCTTAAATCATGTCGAAACCAAACTAAATGGATATTTCTCACGTTCTATTTTTCTCAAGCAAGGTTATCAGGGCTTCTATTGGGTGTTTTAATGAGAGCTCAGCAAATCGCTTTACCTGACTTCTACAAGAATAACCGGTTGCTAATGCGCGACTTGTATCTAATTTGTCTAATTCAATAGCCCAAGAAAGATTAAAAAGCGCTTTAGTTGTATGACTATTTACCACCTCATGTCCGTATGTCCCAGCCATCCCACAACATCCTGTTTGAACAGTTACAAGTTCTTGACCAAACTGTTTAAATATAGCTTGCCAATCAGAGCTACTGTTAGGTGCCTTGGCACCTTCTGTACAGTGCAAAAATAATGACCAAGGTAACTGAGTGTCAGTCTGAGGACTGTTTTGTACTATTTTTGTTGCTTTAATTTTTTCAAACTCAGCTGAAGATATCAAATTAACTAACCATTCTTGAACTAGTTGTACTCTAAACTCACCTCTATCAGTCCCTAAAGCATGATGATATTCATCTCGATAGCATAGTACTAAAGCTGCATCTATACCTATCATAGGAATATTCAATTTAGCAATTCTATTGAGGTAACTCGCCGTAGATTTAGCTGTGTTATAAAACTTATCTAGCATTCCCTTGACATGTTGAGCCTTACCATTTGGTTTAAAAGGTAATAGCACTGGCTTGTAACCTAGTAGATCAATAAAATGAACTAATTTGCATAATACGTCTGCTTCATAGAAACTTGTAAATGGGTCTTGCACAATTAGCACATACTGACTCAACGCTTTAGGTGTTAGCATTTCAAGCTGTGTAACTGACATAAATGCAGTTGGATGTGTTTTTAATGTTTGCTTTAATGTTGGATAACTTAATAATGGTAAATCTGTCATACCTAGTATACGCTTAGTCATTGTGCTAGAGACTGATTGTCTCATCAAAAAATTAATGACCTTAGGGATCTTAGCCATAATAGGTGTAATTTGTTCAACTTTCGCAAAAAAATGGTCCGCAATAGGCCTGCTATAACGCGAGTGGTATAGATGCAAAAATTGTGCCTTAAACTGAGGGACATCGATTTTAATTGGACATTGAGAGGCGCAAGCCTTACAAGATAGACATCCATCCATGGACGCTTTCACTTCATGAGAAAAATCATATTCCCCTTTTTCTTTAGATGCTTGATTTTTTATCTTTTGAACTAATGTTCTAAATTGGCTTATGCCTGTTCGACTCATCCATGTTGCTTTATTATCTACCTTAAGAGCTAAGTCCATATTTTCAGGCGTAAATCCTGCTTCAGAAAGCAATCTCAACCATTCACGCACAATCCCTGCTCTCCCTTTTGGTGAATGAAGTCTATTTGAACTCACTTTCATTGAAGGACACATCACACTATGCTTATCATAATTAAAGCACAATCCATTGCCATTACATTCTAATGCGCCAATAAAACGATCTCGAGTCTGAATTGGAATTTGCCTATCAAATGTTGCTCTTTTCTGTGCATCAATCCTCATAAGATGTGCTTCATCTTGCGCTAAAGGCGTACAAATTTTACCTGGGTTGATTCGATTCTTAGGATCAAAGGCAGCCTTTATGCGACGTAACTCAGTGTAAAGTTCCATTCCAAAAAAATCAGGGCTAAACTGCGCCCTATAGCCCTTACCATGCTCACCCCATAAAAGGCCACCATATTTTTGGGTGAGTTTTACAACCTCTTCTGTTATCTCATTTAACAGCAATTCTTGCTGAGGATTATAAAGATCGAGTGCAGGTCTGACATGTAATACACCTGCATCAACATGACCAAACATACCATAACTCAGTCCATGTTTATCAAGCAATGCTCTAAATTCAAGTATATAGTCTGCTAGTACATCAGGCGGCACGCAAGTATCTTCAACAAAAGCAATTGGTTTAGCTTGTCCTTTAGCATTGCCAAGTAATCCAACAGCTTTTTTCCGCATCGCATAGACGCGTTCAATTTCAGCGACACTTTCACAAATTTTATAGCCCAATACCCCTGTAGACTCAACCATGGATTGTTTAAGCATGCTGACTAAATTTTCAACTTGGCGATTGATTAAATCCTCATCATCACCTGCAAACTCAACCATGTTTAAACCAAGAATCAAATCTGTATTTTCAATTCCTTTTACAAGTTCACTTACTGATTGCCAAACTATATCTTCTTTAGCCAAATTTAAAACTTTTGAGTCAATTGTTTCGACAGAGAGTGCATTAGCAGCTAGCATATTAGGAGCTGCTCTGAGTGCCGAATCAAATGAATCATAATTGATGTTAATTAACCTGCGTACTTTCGGAATCTTAGTGATATTTAATTTTGCTTCAGTAATAAATGCAAGTGTCCCCTCTGAGCCTGATAGAATACGACACATATCAAAATACTGAAGATTATCGTCTAATACATTTTTAATATCATAACCTGTCAAAAAACGATTAAGCGGAGGGAATTTTTCTAATATTAACTCTCTTTGTTCTATACATCGACTTGTTACCGTTGCATAAAGCTGACCGATGAAACTTTTATTTTCAGCAAGTTTTTTAGCTAACTCTATCGTCATTTTTTCAGTATCTAGCAGTTCACCAGAGATAAGTACGCTTCTTAATCCTAGGACATGATCGGATGTTTTACCATAGACAACTGAACCCTGACCTGAAGCATCTGTATTTATCATACCACCAATTGTCGCTCGGTTACTTGTTGATAGCTCTGGTGCAAAAAAATATCCATACGGCTTTAAAAATGCATTAAGTTCATCTTTAACGACGCCTGCCTCAACTCTTACCCATCCTTCATCGACATTGATCTCGATGATTCGTTTCATATATCTAGATAAATCAACAATAATTCCCTGGTTTAGTGACTGACCATTCGTCCCAGTTCCTCCCCCTCTTGGTGTAAAAGTCAGTTTTTCAAATTCTGGCGTATTTGCTAATTGAAGCATTAAGGAAAGATCGGCTGTTGACTTTGGAAAAATAACCGCTTCAGGTAGTAACTGGTAGACACTATTATCTGTTGCCATCGTGAGCCTATCAGCATAGTGAGTGGTGACATCTCCTGTAAATCCATTATCTTTCAAAATTTGTACAAATTTTTTAACAGACTGCGTAGTTAATGGCGTAGCGCTAAGCAATGGGATCATCATAACCTCAAACATTTACTGGCAAAGGGATTATTAATTTATAGATATAATATTAGATCAGATAAATACTATTTAATATTCAGTCACTCAATACTTAAAAAGCTGCAAAAGCAGCTTTTTAAGTTCATTAACCATTCTTAATGATTATTGTATAGAAGATGTATCAATTCCTAAATCACCAAACTCTATTTTTGCTTCTTTTCTCAAAGTAGCCATCAAGTTTGAATATAATTGCCTTACTTTAAGATTGTTTAATCTATTTTCAAAATCTTTATACTCAACGTCAGTAGGGGTAGGATATTCAATTGCATCAAGCGCAACAATAAATAAATCCCCCTGTTTATTAACTATTTGTGTATAAGTTGGTGTCCCTTCTTTTTCTGGCAAAGCGATTGCAAAAATTGATTTCAAAAACTCAATGTCCTGTCTATATTCAGCTTCTTCTGAGTTTGTGACTAATACTTGTGGGGCACTAAATTGAGTATTTAATGCTGCAAGCGCTTCGTTGTTTCCAGCTCTTAAGCCTTCTATTGCTTTATCAGCTAAAGCTTTCACTTCGTTTAATGCTTTTTCTTTTCTCAAATCTTGAGTGATGGTCTCTTTCACTTCATCTAATGTTTGGACGCGTTTTTCTCTATGATCTTCTACACGCAAAACAATAGCAGAGTCATCATTAATCGTAAGTAATTCTGAATTTTCTCTTGGTACACCTTGCGTTCCAATTAACTCTTCACTAAAAGCAGTCATCAATATTGGCTCAGAACTTAATGCTTCAGGCGCATTCGATCTATCAAAAAATTCTGTCATAGTCACTTTTAATCCTGATGCTTGAGCCACTTTATCGAGTGATGTTTTATCATCCGCTAAAATATCACCTACTGTTTTTAACATATCGTAAAAAATATCCGAAGAACGTTCTGTTTTCATCTGTGCAACTAATGCTTGATATTCAGGTGTATCTTTTTCCGGCATACCATCTTCAATTTCTAATAATTTCGCAATCACAAATTGATTATTGACTGAAATAATCTCTGACAGTTGTCCGACTTGATTTAAGTTTAATTTAGCAAGTTCAGATAATGAAGGTGGCAAATCAGAAGGACTCATCATACCTATTTCACCACCGGATGCTTTTGTTCCGACATCTAAAGATTTAGCTTTAGCTAACTCAGCAAAATCAGCCCCAGCTTTAAGTTCTGTTAAAATTTGTTCCGCTTCTGTTTTAGTTGCAACTTGAATAATGCCAAAATTTTTATCAGCGATAAATTCTTGGTAAAAAGCGATAACGGCTTCATCTGAATCTTCGACTCTATTTAAAAAATCGGTTCTATTAAGTTGTACATAACTCACTTTGACCGCTTCTGGTAAGGTAAATTTAGCAGTATTATCAGTGTAAAAAGTTTTAATTTCATCTTCACTAATTGTTTGTTTGTCTAAAAACTGACTTAGTTCGATTGGTGCTTTTCGGATTGTTCTTTTTTGAAGAAGTAACTTTGCATACTCATTGACTTCGCTTGGCAACGTAAATATAGAATCTGATATCTCTCTTGAAATCAAAGGCGTTAAATCTCTATTCCTAATATATTCTGCGAATTGATCCCCTGAGATCCCGCGATCAGTTAAAAAAGTTCTATATTTTTCTTGATCAAAATTACCATTTTCATCTAAAAAATCAGGATACTGGCTAATAGTTGATTTGACTTGTTCATTACTAATGGTTAGATCTAACGATTTAACATATTGAGTAATTAACAATTCATCAACAACCCCTTTTAAGATATCTGTCTTCATTTTATTAATCGCATCTTCGTCAGCATCATCTGCTAACATATAAGCACGACTTTGGAAAATTTGTTCAAATTGCTGAAGTGAAATTTCTTCAGAATTGACTTTTACGGCATAAGTTGGCGGCGAGCTTAAGTACACAAACCCTCCTGACAAAATAAATGAAAGGATAATCACTCCTATCAATATTTTGAACAAAAAATGTTGAGCCGCACCGCGGATTTTATCCATCATCATAATCAATTCACTCCATCAATTTAACCCTAATTACATCATGCAACTAGTATAAATGATCATCTCTAAAAAATGAAAAAAGCGCAAAAAATCATGCGCTCATAAAAAGTTAAAATCAACTTATAAATTACTTATTTACAGCTTCTTTTAATGTTTTACCTGCACGGAAACCAGGAACTTTGCTTGCAGCAATATCAATTTCAACACCTGTTTTAGGGTTTCTGCCTTTGCGAGCTGCTCTTTCACGAACATCAAAAGTACCAAAGCCAACTAATGTCACTGTGTCACCTTTTGCCAAAGCATCTGTAATTCCAGAAGTAATCGCTTCAACTGCACGTCCAGCTGCTGCTTTAGAAATTTCAGCTTTGCTTGCAATAATATCTATTAATTCAGACTTATTCATTATGACTTTCCTCGTTAAGTTTATAGTATAGATTTATCTCAAAGAAGGGACTACCTTCTACAGATGTGTTTCATTGTACTCGATCGCTATTTTACTCTGAATTGCTTAGAATTACATAGCTTTTCTTTGTTTAATCTTATAATTTGATGTGAAATTTTGCTTATTAACTAAATTTTCATCAATTTGTCATGAAAAATAGGTAGATTTACGGATAGAACCTAAGCACCTGCCGCAAATCATCCCATTATTTTAATTATTTTTCAACTGAAAATCCAAATGGTGGATTAACTAATGCTGTATTTAAGACTTCATCAATAGTACTTACCGGTTTAATCTCAATTTGAGATAAGATATTAGCTGGAATATCTTCTAGATCTTTAACATTATCTATCGGTATCAAAACTGTTTTAATTCCACCTCTATGGGCTGCTAATAATTTCTCTTTAAGTCCCCCAATAGGAAGTACTTGCCCTTGTAATGTAATTTCACCGGTCATAGCCACATCTTTCTTAACAGGATTACCTGTTAAAGAGGAGACAATTGTTGTACACATTGCAATGCCTGCGCTAGGGCCGTCTTTCGGTGTTGCGCCTTCTGGCACATGAACATGTATGTCTCTTTTTTCATAAAAATCAGCATCAATGCTTAACGCTTCGGATTTCCCACGCACCACAGTCATGGCAGCTTGGATGGACTCTTTCATCACATCGCCTAATGAGCCAGTATAAGTCAGTTTACCCTTACCCAGCATACTTGCAGCTTCTATGTTAAGTAAGTCCCCTCCGACTTCCGTCCATGCAAGACCGGTTACTTGTCCTACTCGATTATCTTTATCTGCACGTCCATAATCAAACCGTCTAACCCCTAAATATTCAGCCAGATTTTTAGCTTTGACCCTTATTTTTTTACCAGCTTCCAGTGTTAATAATGATTTAACCGCTTTACGACAAATTTTAGAGATTTCACGCTCAAGGTTTCTCACCCCTGCTTCTCTAGTATAGTAGCGGATAATGTCCAATATGGCACTTTCTTCAATTACTATTTCAGCTTTAGTCAACCCATTTCGTTCAATTTGCTTAGTAATTAAATGATGCTTAGCAATATTTAATTTTTCATCTTCTGTATACCCTGATAATCTGATCACTTCCATTCTATCGAGTAAAGGTGCTGGGATGTTCATTGAATTTGACGTCGCAACAAACATTACATCAGATAGATCATAATCCACATCCAAATAGTGATCATTAAACGCAATATTTTGTTCTGGATCTAACACCTCTAGCATGGCTGAAGCAGGATCACCTCGCATATCTGATGACATCTTATCTATTTCATCTAATAAGAATAAAGGATTATTTACTCTAACCTTAGCCATTTTCTGAATAAGTTTTCCTGGCATAGCACCAATATAGGTTCTTCTATGCCCTCTAATCTCAGCTTCATCTCTCACTCCGCCTAGAGCCATTCTCACATACTCACGACCAGTTGCTTTTGCAATTGACTGGCCAAGAGATGTTTTACCTACACCAGGTGGGCCGACAAGACATAATATTGGTCCTTTAAGCTGCTTAACTCGCATTTGAACAGCTAAATACTCTAAGATGCGTTCCTTTACTTTATCTAATCCATAATGATCTTTATTCAGCATGGTCTCAGCTTTAGCAATATCCGTTTTAATTTTACTTTTTTTAGTCCATGGCATTTGTATTAACCAATCTAAATAAGACCGTATCACTGTCGCTTCAGGTGACATAGAGGACATTGACTTCAGCTTATTTAATTCTACCATCGCCTTTTCCATGACTTTTTCAGGCATGTTAGCTTCAATAATTTTCTGATGTAATTTACCAAATTCATCATTTTCAGGATCGAGATCACCCAATTCCTTTTGAATCGCTTTTAATTGTTCATTTAAATAGTACTCTTTTTGATT
The DNA here is from genome assembly GCF_900111395.1 of Thorsellia anophelis DSM 18579. Classification (GTDB taxonomy): domain Bacteria; phylum Pseudomonadota; class Gammaproteobacteria; order Enterobacterales; family Thorselliaceae; genus Thorsellia; species Thorsellia anophelis. The sequence goes on from NZ_FOHV01000006.1 coordinate 55,421, forward strand.
CTTATCAATTTGCGATTTAACTTCTGTTCGGATTTTTTTCTCAACCTGAAGAATTTCAGCGTCAGTTGCCATCATATCTATTAGAAACTTAAACCGAACCTCAAGTGATTCCATCTCTAAAATAGCTTGCTTATCTTTGAGTTTCATTGGCATATGAGACGCTATCATATCGCAAAGCTGAGATAAATCAGACACATCCTTAATTGTATTATTTACTTCACTTGGTATGCGTTTATTTAGTTTAATATATCCCTCAAAATGGCTTTTTAAGGTTCGAATTAATATTTCATGCTCTCTCTCATTAAGCGCCAGAGCACTCATAAGCTGTACACTTGCCATTAAATATCCAGCATCAACAGACTCTTGTATTGCAAGTACTTTAGCCCTATCTATCCCTTCAACTAAGACCTTTACCGTGCCATCAGGAAGTTTTAGCATCTGTAAAATAGTCGCAACTGTGCCGACTTGATATAAATCTTTCGCCCCTGGGTTATCAGCAGCGGCGTCTTTTTGCGAAAGCAATAGGATTTGTTTATCCCCTCTCATCGCATCATCAAGACTTAGAATTGATTTTTCCCTTCCAACAAAAAGTGGAATGACCATTTGAGGATAGACAACTACATCTCGTAATGGTAATACTGGAATTACAATTTCATCATGTGCAGCTTCTACTATTTCAGAAGTCTTTTTCTTCCGAACTGTTACTTTCTTTTGCGTAATCGCTGACTCTTCAGAATATGTGTCTGATTGGGTATTGCTTTGAGTGGATTTTATCTTGGCTGTGACTTTTCTTTTAGGCTTTTTATCAACTTCAGCCTGTTTAATGTCATTGTTATTCTCTTTGCTCATTGAATTTATTACTCATTTAGTATATTCGTATGCTGTTGTTACATCCGAATATTTGTTGATAGGGTATAGCATTTAATTGCGTCAATATACTAGATATGGGGGCAAAAAATGAATATTCAACTTTAAAATAAAAAAACAATCTACTTGCTTAAACTATTTGTCATCAAAGATAAATAAAACAATTATTTTTTGTATGAATTTTAGGTATATAAAAATTGATTGAAAAGAGTATTGGTGAGCATTTTATCTCAATCATTAAGTGTCCTAACAATTAAATCTTGTTAGAACACTTAGATTGATGCTTAGACTAAAAATTAGTTACTTTTATTTGATTTGCTTTTTACAACTAGGTCATCACTCTGTGCATCTACTTTTTTACGGGTTGTTCTTTTTTTAACAGCAGCTGAAGTCTGCGTCTCATAAACCATGGTAGGCATAGCATTATCAGTAATGACCTTTTCATCAACATGGACTTTAGTCACGCCTTTTAATGAAGGCAATTCATACATAGTTTCAAGTAACGCTTTTTCCATCAAAGAACGTAATCCTCTAGCACCTGTTTTACGCTCAAGTGCTTTTTTAGCCATCGCGACTAATGCATCTTCGCTAAATTCGAGCTCAGCACCTTCTTGCATAAATAATGCTTGGTATTGCTTTGTAAGTGCATTTTTAGGCTCAGTCAAAATTTGAATTAACGCAGCTTCATCTAGCTCTCTTAGGATAGCAGTCACTGGTAATCTACCGATAAACTCAGGGATTAATCCAAACTTAATCAGATCTTCTGGCTCAGCTTTCATAAAAAGATCTGAGTCCGCTTGCTTATTTTTAGTTGAATTTACTGTTGCAGAAAACCCAATTCCAGTACCTGTATTAACACGCAATCCAACGATTTTTTCTAATCCAGCAAATGCACCACCGCAAATAAAGAGTATTTTAGAAGTATCAACTTGAATGAATTCTTGCTGCGGATGTTTACGACCACCTTGTGGCGGTACTGATGCTACTGTTCCTTCGATTAATTTTAATAATGCTTGCTGTACACCTTCGCCTGATACATCTCGGGTGATTGAAGGGTTATCAGATTTACGAGTAATTTTATCAATCTCATCAATATAAACAATTCCACGTTCAGCACGCGCAACATCATAATCACACTTTTGAAGCAATTTCTGAATGATATTTTCAACATCTTCACCAACATAGCCAGCTTCTGTTAACGTTGTCGCATCTGCCATTGTAAAAGGCACATCAAGCATTTTCGCTAATGTTTCTGCCAGCAATGTTTTACCACTGCCTGTTGGCCCTATTAGTAAAATATTGCTTTTGCCTAACTCAACAGTTGATTCTTCATCACGACTATTTTTAAGGCGTTTATAGTGGTTGTAAACTGCAACAGCAAGCACTTTTTTTGCTTGATCCTGTCCTATTACATAACTATCTAAATGCGCGCGTATTTCGTGCGGTGTTGGCAGTGGCTTTTGTGTTTCTTCTGCAACTGATTCTTGGATATCTTGACCAAGTATATCCATACACAAATCTACGCATTCATTACATATATAAACTGAAGGGCCAGCAATTAGCTTTCTAACTTCATTTTTACTTTTCCCACAAAAGGAACAAAACAACATTTTTGCCCCATTATCTTTTCCATCTTTTTTATCTTCTGACATGCTAAAAGCCTCTAAATATAGGTCTATTGTTTAACTGTACGGATACCTAATCTGGTATGTATCAATACATTTATTCTGGTCTTTTGGCAAGAACTGAATCTACCAACCCATAAGCAACAGCTTCATCTGCACTCATAAAATTATCTCTTTCAGTATCTTTTTCAATCTCTTCAATTGGCTTACCTGTGTGATGAGCCATTAATGAGTTCATTTTATGTTTTACTTTCATCATTTCTTGTGCATGTATTTGGATATCAGTTGCTTGGCCTTGATATCCACCAAGAGGTTGATGAATCATCACTCTGGCATTTGGTAAACAGTGACGTTTACCCGTTGCGCCGGCTGTTAATAAAAATGCTCCCATTGAACATGCCTGCCCCATACAAATGGTGCTAACATCTGGTTTGATAAATTGCATCGTATCATAGATAGACATCCCCGCAGTGATAACACCACCTGGAGAGTTAATATAAAGATAGATGTCTTTCTCAGAATTTTCAGCTTCTAAAAATAATAATTGGGCAACAATCAAATTTGCCATATGATCTTCAACCTGGCCAGTTAAGAAGATAATTCTCTCCTTAAGCAATCTAGAATAAATATCAAATGAACGCTCGCCACGCGCTGTTTGTTCGATGACCATAGGGACAAGAGCCATTTGTTCAGATAATGGGTTACGAAAAGATGACATAATTAATTCCTTAACTGTTAATAGTTTACGATCACAATCTATCCACTTAGAAGATAACTCATTAGAAATGAATGTTCAATGATTGAAGATAAAGTGGACAAATTAAATAGCAGTGGCAAGTAGTGTATATCGATTCAGTATAATTTTCTTCTTTTCTTTACATATTTAAATAGCAACCTGAAAACTCACTGTTAGATTGTCATATTTATGATATTCTCTAAAAATGAAAAAAGCCCGCTTTTAAATGCGGGCAGAAAAGTATCACTACTTAATCTTTAAAACTTACATCCCCATATTTGGATTTTGTTTTAATAATTCAGAAAATGAAGATGGAACTTCTGTAACTTGAGCTTTTGCCTCAATAGCATCAACTGCTTGCTGTTCAAGCGCTATATTACGAATTTCATTCATCAAATCTTTATTTTTTTGATAATGTTTTATCACATCAGCTGGATTCTCATAGGCTGATGCGATTTCAGTTACCATTGTATTGACTAAATTCTCATCTACTGTTAGTTCAAATTCTTTAATCGCTTCAGTTAACAAAATACCAATGCTTGCACGGCGCTTAGCTTGTTCAGTAAATAACGAATCCGGTAGGCTTGCAGGATCCATTTTCATATTACCAAATCTTTCCATTGCTTGTTTTCTAACACTGTCAATTTGTCTTTGTAAAACAGCCTTTGGAATCGAGAAACTATGATTTTCAAGTAAGCCATCAAAGATCTGTGTTTTCACATTATTTCTAATCACAGCTTTAAGTTCACGAGCCATATTTTTAGCTACTTCAACGCGTAAAGATTCAATAGTGCCATCTTTCACACCAAAACGTTTAATAAACTGTGCTGTTAACTCTGGCAATTCACGCTCTTCAACTTTTATCAGTGTTGTGTCAAACTTAGCTGCTTTACCTTTTAAGTTTTCAGCTTGGTAATCCTCAGGGAACGTCACATTGATTTCAAATTTATCACCTGCTTTTTTACCAACAATTTGCGATTCAAAGCCAGGAATCATGCGGTTTTCACCCATAAGTAAAATGAAACCTTCTGCTTTACCGCCTTCAAATTTTTCCCCATCCACTTCACCTACAAAATCAATTGTGACTCTAGAAGTGTCTGTTGCGGCTGCATCAATTTCTTTCCAAGTAGACTGCTGTTTACGTAAAGTATTTAACATATCGTCTACATCAGACTCAAGTACTTCAGCTACTTTCTTTTCTATTTTAATTGTATCTAAATTTTGAAGTTTAACTTCTGGGTAAACTTCAAATTCAACATCAAATTGCGCATCTTTATCTGATTCAAATTTTTGAACCATAAAAGAAGGATCGCCTGCTGGTAAAATGTTTTCTTTAGCAATATATTCTGCATAAGCCCTATACATTAACTTCCCAAATGTATCTTGCAATATAGAGGCACCATATTGTTGCTCAACAATATTTAAAGGTACTTTACCCTTACGAAATCCGTTAACACGTACTGTTTTAGAAGCTTTAATTAACTCAGCCTTCATCGCTGTTGCGATACTTTCAGCTGAAACCGCTAGGGATACACGGCGTAACAATTCATTTGTTTGATTTTCGCTTTCATTAGCAACTGCAGTAGTGTTTTCATCAGCAACTTGCATGATCTTTCCTCAAAAAGTTAATAATTAGTCAGTAAGTATAATAGAGCATTAACATCAATTACATAAAATTGAAAATGCATGAGTTAAAAACAACATCAGCATGCTTTTACAAGAAAAAAACAGCTCTTCGTTTTTAATATAATTAATCTAGGGGCAGAAGTATAGCGATTTAACATGAAATAGTCGAGAATCAATTTAAATCGCGCACTGTTTTTTTCCATGATTCAATTAAATTTCACTTATTCAGTAACTTTATCTGGCAAGTAACCTTGCCAGATAAGAAAAACTCACCTTATTTTGTTATTTTTTTGTATTTCATTCTTTTAGGCTCTAGTGCATCTGCACCAAGGGTACGTTTTTTATACTCTTCATATTCTGTAAAGTTTCCTTCAAAGAATTCAACCTTCCCTTCATCTTGATAATCGATGATATGGGTTGCTACTCTATCTAAAAACCAACGGTCATGTGATATAACCATCGCACAACCAGGAAATTCTAAAAGTGCATTTTCTAGCGCCCTAAGCGTTTCAACATCAAGATCATTAGTAGGTTCATCTAACAGGAGTAAATTCCCTCCAACTTGAAGTAATTTTGCTAGATGTAGACGGCCACGTTCACCACCTGAAAGTTCACCCACACGTTTTCCTTGATCAACACCTTTAAAATTAAAGCGTCCAACATAAGCACGACTTGGAATTTCAAAATTACCAATTTTCATGATATCAAGGCCGCCTGACACTTCTTCCCAGACTGTTTTTTTACCATCCATTTCATCTCTGAATTGATCTACAGAGGCAACAACAACAGTCTCTCCAAGTTCAATTGTTCCACTATCAGGTTTTTCTTGTGATGTGATCATCCTAAATAATGTTGATTTACCCGCACCATTTGGCCCAATGATACCAACAATCGCACCTTTTGGAACTGAAAATGAAAGATTATCAATCAGCACTTTATCTCCATACGATTTAGAGAGTTGATTAACCTCTAGCACTTTATCCCCCAAACGAGGTCCTGGTGGAATAAAGAGTTCACTAGTTTCATTTCTTTTTTGATACTCAATACTGTTAAGCTCTTCAAATCTTGCCAACCGTGCTTTACCTTTTGATTGACGGCCTTTAGCACCTTGCCTTACCCATTCAAGCTCTTTCTCAACAGATTTTCTATGAGCAGCTTCAGCAGAAGCCTCTTGAGAAAGTCGTTTTTCTTTTTGCTCTAACCAAGAAGAGTAGTTACCTTCCCATGGAATCCCCTCACCACGATCTAACTCTAAAATCCAGCCTGCTACATTATCTAGGAAATATCTATCATGCGTAATTGCAACAACGGTGCCTTCGAAATCATGAAGAAAGCGCTCTAACCAAGCAACCGATTCAGCATCTAAATGATTTGTTGGTTCATCTAATAAAAGCATATCTGGTTTTTCAAGCAACAAACGACACAATGCAACCCTTCGACGTTCTCCACCTGATAAATTTGCAATTTTAGCATCCCATGATGGTAATCTTAGTGCATCTGCCGCTCTTTCTAATTGAGCTTCTAGATTATGACCATCATACGCTTGAATAATGGATTCTAAACCTTCCTGTTCTTTAGCTAATTTATCAAAATCAGCATCTGGATCAGCATAAAGGGCGTAAACTTCATCCAGGCGCTTTATCGCATTGACTACTTCAGCTACCGCTTCTTCAACTGATTCTCTAACGGTGTGTTCTAAATTTAGTTTTGGCTCTTGTTCTAAATAACCAATTTTAAGGCCTGGTTGAGGGCGTGCTTCCCCTTCAAACTCTTTATCCACTCCAGCCATAATTCTCAGCAGTGTAGATTTACCAGCGCCATTAAGACCTAAAACCCCTATTTTAACGCCCGCAAAAAAACTTAATGATATATTCTTTAGTATGTGCTTTTTTGGGGGGACGACTTTACCTAATCGGTGCATCGTAAAAACGAATTGCGACATTGAAACCTCACTTGGAAAAGAAAAAACACAGACTCACCACAAAAATATACTTTTTATAGTCAGTTTGCCTGTGTCAGTTAAAAATTTTCACTAAGTCTAGCGTGTCAAAAAAAAATGTAAAGCAAATTAGCTATTATTGATTAATATAGAAAGTATTTTGGAGTTTAAGTATAAAATAAACAATAGATTTATTACATGCCAATTTGTTAACCATTAAAGTTCCACGATAAAAGGATAAATTAACCTATTTTTTTTAAATTTATCACCTTAACAGAACACACCTTAACTAAATGATAAATAAATAATTAATATAATAATAACACTAAGCTAATTTGAATATCATTAACACATCCCACACAAATTTATTCACTTATTGTTAAAACCTTTTGATTGACACACTGGTATAAAGCGTTATGTAAAGGCATGTTAATATTAAGTTGCTCCGCTACACGTAAAATATATCCTGTAATATAGTCAATTTCAGTCGGTCTTTCACCTACATAATCTTGATACATTGATGAGTAATTATTGGAAGTTTTTTCAATAACATCTAAAGCATTCTCAAATAGGTCAACTCGTTCATCACTAAAAAGTTCTCCTACCCTAGTCAGCTTTTCAAATAATAATGTTAACTCTAAAGCAAGCCCTTCTATCTCAGCTCGATAATTCAAAAGCTCACCATTTTTGCATTGGTATTTTACTGTCAAAGGGTTGATGAGTGCATTAATTGCTAATTTATGCCATTGTTGGCTTTTAATATTATCTGTCCATTTAACATGGGGAAGTGACTTATTAAGAGTTTTTAGTAAATTACTATCTAGAGGATGTGATGAATATTTTCCATTATTTATAACAGGTAATTGACCTATATGAGTTATGCCGCTTGCAGCGTGAATAACGGTTTTACCTTCGATATAAGCTGCTTGTGTTGTAATACCATAGTAGATTTGATGTTGGCGATCTGGAAATAGAGCACTAATTTTTTCACTTATTCCCATCCCATTATGCAAAACAATAATTGGAGTATTTTTTTTAATAAAAGGAAGGCTCTCTTGTAGTGCTGATACAATAGAAAATGCTTTTAAGGTCAGAAGAACAATTTCTGCTTTCTGTAATTCAACTAAATCATTTGCCTTACATGTTACTTCTGTTTGAATCTTACCTAAATCGCAAATAGTATAAGAAATCTGACTTGCATTCTTATCTTTTATCCAGGAATGGATAAAATGGTCTTTTAACGCGAAATAGTGCAACCATATTTTACCAAGCGCTCCTGCACCAATTACTGTAATTTCCAATTGACTCCACCTTTAGCTACATAATTAGCGAGTATTTAATTGCACTAAAATCATTTTATTCAAATAATCCAGCTATCAAAGAGTTATTTTGCAATCAACAAAATTTAGTGTGTAAAGTTGACAAGATATTATACAAATAAGTGCGCCTGTTCTATTTTGTAACATGCTGACTTTTATTAGTAATTCAAACAGATCAAAATACCTGAAGTTACCTTTAAAAACAAAATAATTTGCTTGCTTTAGGGAATAATAACTATTAAAAATATTGAATACAAATGATTTTAACTATTAAAATCACTCAAACTTGTAAATTAAATACAATGAACTAGCACTAATCGACACATATTGTTACAATGAGCGTTAGAATAGCTTACGAGCTTCAATAACTTTTACAATTCAACCTATTTAATATATTAATATTCAGCAAATAATTACATCCGAGGATAAATTTATGCATACTTATTTCAAAAACCAGAAAGGAATCATAGCTTGTTTTGCGATGCTATTTCTCTCTCAATTTGCATATAGTGCTCCGACAACGCTTGGATATTACCAAGCAGGTCCTAATGAATTTCTTCCGGATACTAGACCTGCATGGGTAGGTCAAGGTAATGAAATACTTCAGAATAGCCCATTTACTAATCCAGATATTTTTTGCAAACTCCAAGGTGATGGATTTAGAACTTTTTCTTTAGGCGAATTTCAAGGAAGTTATAGATATTGGAACCTTTTTGGGAACTCGACTGCTTATAACCCTCAACATTGGAGCAAGTATTATAATAATGACATTACACAACCCCGTCTTCCAAACATGGCAACATTAACAACAAGACAAGTGGGTGCTTTATTTAATGAATGGGGAGATTTAAATCAATATGGTAATGGGTGGGATAAACCGAATTACTGGGCAGTAGATACAACAACTGTACCGCAACGGCAAGCTTTAACAAATACAGGTACCGGGGTAGGTGGTTCAGGAAATACTGCTTATGGTGCTGTTTGTGTTTCTGACTTAATTCCAATCAAGGCCTTAAATAATACACCAACATAAATTCAATTATTTAATTCAAATTATACAAATATTGTAACCTATGCTTTACCACACAAAATTATTATTTGTATTTTCCATAAAAGGTGACCTATCAAACGGTCACCAAATTTTGGTATAAATTATCCAATTTTTCACTCACAATTCCTAACTTATATTTTCCTTTTTTGTTAGATTCAATTACTCATAATCTATGTTTCAAAATAGTAGGTTAAACTTAATTTGATATGAACACCTCTTATTTAGCATGCTTTTTTGATTCAAAATACTAGCTGATTTTGTTGTTCTAGTATAAGACTGTCACATTAATTACACTAGCAGTGTTCTTAACTAGCTTTTAAAGCAAAATTACTTTAAATTTCTAAATTGTTTTTCAATATCATAAGCATTTGAAGTAACAAAACGTTCAATCTCATTTAAACGTTTTTTACTGGTTTGCAATTCTGCCTCTGCATTGTTTAACACACTTTTAAAGGGCTTTTTTCCATGCAGGCTAGCTTCATGGCCTGGTGCATCTTCAAGCACATACATCAAAATTAAATAAATTACTGTTGTAATAAAGAAAAAGCCAAAAAATAGAAATAACACAGCAATTAGTCTTACCAGTTTTGGCGAGACGCCTAAGAATCTTGCCACACCGGCACAGACTCCCCCAATAATGCCTTCATTACTGACCCTATAGAGTTTCTTACTCATAATTTCCTCCGCCAATTTCTTATGTTACTGTCCAAGAATGTTTCAATCTGAAAGATTTGATTGTCTAACTTCATAATACTATTTGATAACCGCTCTAATTCGTTCATTGCGCTTCTACTATCTGTTGGCACACTGAAAATGTCATCTTCACGAATTCTTGTAAAATGTGCCTCCGGAAAATCTTTTGCAATAATTGACTGCAAAGTCATTACCCGAGCTGCCGTTTCTCGGCGCTGCTTTTCAAGTCGCTTAAGGGCCTCTATATCTGAATCGTTAATATAACTTTCGCTATTTTTACTACTTTTCATACCAAAAATTAACGTTAACGGTATAACCACAAAAATGAGTATTGGTACTAATATCACAACCAAGATTACGCTAAAAATTGCCATAAGCCCTCCGTTCTAATGATAATTAATTTATGACTCTTAATGCGTGCTTACGCACGCATTAAGTTGGGCTTATACGCCTTGCATTTTTTTCTTTAACTCTGCAAGTTCATTTTCTATTTCTTCATTTGCTTGTAGTTCAGCAAATTCCGTTTTCAGATCTTTAGTTTTACCAAAGTTCATTGCTTCAGCTTCTGCATTCATATGATCAATTCGACGCTCTAATTGCTCAAAACGAGCCATAGCAGCTTCAGTTTTACCACTATCTAAACGTTTCCTTGCCTCAAGTGAATTACTTGCTACTTCTTGGCGTAGTGTTAACGTTTGTTGACGCGTTCTGGTTTCGGTCAATTTTTTCTCAAGTTCACTAATTTCACCTTTCATACGTTCAAGCGACTCTTCTAAATTAGCTAAATCTTTTTTAAGTACATTGACTAATTCAATAATACTTTGTTTTTCTAACAATGCTGCGCGGGCAAGATCTTCTTTATCGCGACGCAGCGCTAATTCAGCTTTTGACTGCCATTCAGCAGCTTGAGCTTCACCCTCTTCAATTTTGCGCTCAATTTGTTTTCTTTCAGCAAGTGCTCTTGCTGATGTTGTTCTAATCTCTACTAATGTATCTTCCATTTCTTGAATCATTAGACGCAGCATTTTTTCTGGATCTTCTGCTTTGTCTAATAATGTTGTGATATTCGAATTAATGATATCAGTAAAACGTGAAAATATGCCCATGATAGACTCCTTAAGATTGTTTTAAATTAGCTATGGCTAGCATCATACTTGTATTTGGCAATATTATTTTTGCCCAGTTATTTTATTGATGTCAAAAAGCGCTTTGCTGACACTAATCTTATATCAAAGATCGTGCCAACTTTTTTTTAAATCAGTTTCATCAATCACCTTAAAAAATAAATTCATTAACAATCAAATTAATAGCTGATTATCACAAGAGGATAAAAATTTAATCATATCGTTTAGCTCACTTTTTAAAGTACATATCCCTATTTCACTCTCTCGCATATTGGTAATTTAAACCATTAATTGGCTAAAATAGCCATTTTATGGTATATTTAAAATATATTACCACCCAAATAATGCAATGCTTCATTATGATGTTCGTGGATTCTCTTTATGAGGATGCTTCTACTCATATTCACACAGGATTTGACTCAAGGCTGACAAATGAATTTTAATGACTCTTTAATTGGTGAAGATAACGCGTTTTTAGCAGCGATAGAACAAACGTCTAAAGCTGCTTCTTTGACTAAGCCTGTATTAATTATTGGAGAACGTGGTACAGGTAAAGAACTCATTGCACAAAGACTTCACTACCTATCTAAGCGTTGGCAAGGGCCTTTTATTACACTTAATTGTGCTGCATTGAGTGAACAATTACTAGATTCAGAATTATTTGGACATGAAGCTGGTGCATTTACCGGGGCCCAAAAACGCCATCAAGGTCGATTTGAACGAGCCGATGGCGGCACGCTTTTTTTAGATGAGCTAGGTAATGCGCCAATGCTAGTTCAAGAGAAATTACTTAGAGTAATTGAATATGGCCAGCTAGAACGAGTTGGAGGCAGTCAGCAACTTAAATTTAATGTACGGCTTGTGTGCGCAACAAATGAAGATCTGCCAAAACAAGCTAAACTTGGGTATTTTAGGGCAGATTTACTCGATAGATTAGCATTCGATGTCATTCATCTACCGCCTTTAAGAGAACGCAGATCAGATATATTGCTTCTAGCTAATCATTTTGCAATTGCTATGTGCCGTGAATTAAGCTGGTCATTTTTTCCAGGATTAACCCAAAATGCAATAAATGAGCTACTTGGCTATGACTGGCCTGGTAATATTAGAGAACTAAAAAATGCCATTGAGCGATCTATTTATCGTCATGAAAATCAAGCAAGCCCTATTGATAATATTATTATTGATCCCTTTAAGCCACTTAAAACAAGTGTAATAAGAGAATTTGAAGCATCAACTAATCTAGACCAGCCCAACCTAGAACCAACAACGACACTCCATGAATCTAATGTTATATGTGAATCTAAACATCAATCATCCATACCCAATATATATGAAAAGAATACTGAGCGCCCCAAACAACTTCCTATTAACCTTAAAGATCACTTAGAGAAAATCAGATCTGAATATGTAGAGCTAGCCTTACAAACAGCGAAATACCATCATAAGGAAGCGGCGCAATTACTTGGTTTGACTTATGACCAGTTTAGAACTATTATCAGGAAAAAAATATAATCGCCGTATATTATTTAGCTAATCTAGTTGTTAATCATGATATTATCTAGCTGAGATTGCTCCCGGGTAAGCAATCTGCAATTTAGTATCAGATTAATCGCAATCAATTAGTTCTAGAGAATCTAGTATAAAATCTACTGGAGATAATTATGTTCAGTCAAGAAGATAGAGATGCATTGATGACCCTAAAGTACGTTGGGGAAAAGGTTATTGATAGACTTGAAGAAATTGGTTTTAGCAGTTTTGAACAATTAGCTGCATCTGATGTACAGTCCATTTTGAACGATGTTTCAGCTGCACTAAACAGCACTTGCTGGAAAAATAGTCCCCAAGCTAAAATGTCAATCACTAATATAATTGAGTATGCTAAACAAAATATTGATACACAAATCAAAGATATGTTATGAATATATTCACACCATTTAAATATCTGACATGATATTATTGCTGATACAACCTATAAGCCCATCTAAAGCTACTTAATTGATAAGCACCATCTGATTTTTTCGTTAAACAGTGATATAATAAGAAAATAGAATATAGCCATTTATTGTCTATATTAACTTGTTCCATTACTCACACGGCTAGTTTAAATAATGAGTATTAGCCAGCGTGTACTAGAAAACGATGTACAATTTAATATTCAACAAGGTAGATTGAAGTAATAATCTGATAATCTTAATCATAATTTTTGAAAATTACTTTGGTTTGTAAGTATTCTACTGCCTGAATTATAGTTAAATTTCTATTAGGAGTTATAAATGCCTTCATTTGATATTGTGTCGGAAATTGATTTACAAGAAGTACGTAATGGTGTTGAAAATGCCTTGCGTGAGGTCACCAATCGTTTTGATTTTAGAGGTGTGCTTGCACAAATCGAATTAAATGATAAAGATAAAACCATTAAAATTACAAGTGAGTCTGATTTCCAAGTAAAACAGCTTATTGATGTCTTAAAAGATAAACTACTAAAACGCGGAATTGAAGGCACAGCCTTAGAAATCCCTGAAGATTCAGTCCATAGTGGTAAAACTTTTAGCATAGAAGCTAAATTAAAACAAGGCATTGACACCCCAACAGCTAAGCTGCTCGTTAAAACTATCAAAGAGAGTAAAATTAAAGTACAAACTCAAATCCAAGGTGAGCAAGTGCGTGTAACAGGCAAGGCAAGAGATGATTTACAGGCAACCATTGCACTGATTAAACAAGCTGACCTAGGTCAACCATTTCAATATATTAATTTTAGAGATTAATCCATAGAACCTCACCATTAGCCTGCTTAACGAGATTTTGATTTTAATATTATTAATACAAAATCTCGTACTTATATAGAGTAAAACTATAAAAACTAGCCCTTTTATTTATACCAAATCCCACGCATTAAATTTATATTTTATTTTTTTAAATTACGTATTTAAATGAGATAATCTCATTTAATTGTATCGCCTGAAATATCAAATCAACACCAAAACAAGTAATTCACTTGAGTTAGTCCCTATTGTTAGCTCATAATAGCGAAATAACTTACTCTGACAGTTACTTTCATCCTAATATTTGATACTGATTAATCCAATTTTTATTTTATCCTTTAAGGAGGGTAATTCATGGCGAAAAATTATAAAAACATTGCATCTTCCATTCTCGACCATATTGGTGGGGCTGCGAATATCAGTAGTCTCGTACATTGTGCTACTCGGTTGCGTTTTAGCTTAAAAAACCAATCAGCTGCTGATATAGAAGCCATTAAAGCTATTGACGGTGTCTTAACGGTTGTTGTATCAGGTGGACAATTTCAAGTTATCATCGGTAATGAAGTCCCTGAAGTCTTTGCTTCGATTAACCTACTCATCAACTCTAATAGTCCAGGATTAGAAAAACATGCCAGCCAACCTACCGATGCGGATAAAAAAACCATTATGGGTAGACTAGTGGAAACAATCTCAGGAATCTTCGCTCCTACTCTAGGCGCTATGTGCGGTGCAGGGTTGATTAAAGGATTGATTGCTATTTTACTCATGACAAAAGTTTTAGACGAAACGTCAGGTACGTATATTATCTTATATGCTCTATCCGATGCGCTCTTTTATTTCTTGCCAATCTTACTTGGATATTCAGCAGCTAAAACCTTTGGTGGAAATGTATTTGTCTCAATGGTTTTAGGTGGCGCTCTAATACACCCTGCCATTAGAGATGTAGTAAGCGCTGGTGACCCAAAACAATTTATGATGTTTAATCTGACGCTGATTGATTACGGTTCTTCTGTACTTCCGATAATTTTTGCCGCTTATTTGAGCTCACATGTTGAACGTATACTAAATCAGATTTTACCTGCAGCAATTAAAAACTTCGTTGGTCCTATGCTGGCGATTTTAATTGTAGGACCGTTGGTGTTTTTATTAATTGGCCCAACCGCAGACTTCTCAAGTTTTTACTTAGCGACTAAATATCAAGCTCTTTATGCTTTAAATCCAACTATTGGCGGCGCAGTAATTGGTGCATTATGGCAGCCTCTTGTGATATTCGGCCTACATTGGGGCTTTATTCCAATTATTATTAATGACTATGCCACGGTCAAAACTAGTTTCTTAGATCCTATGACTCAAATCGCTGTGATGGGCCAAACTGGTGCTGCTTTTGGCATTTTAGTTAAAATGCTTCTTAATCGCGATACTAAGAATGCTGGTCTAACAGCATCTTCAACAGTTTCAGGTGTATTTGGCGTAACAGAACCAATTATTTATGGTTTAACCTTACCAAGAAAATCCCCGTTTATTATGGGCATTATAGGTAGTGCTGCAGGTGGGGCTGTCGCTGGCACGCTGGGTGTTAAAGGATACACGTTTGGCGCACTAGGAATATTTTTCTTAGCCTCAACCATCCCAGAAGAAGGCATTGGTGCCAGTTTTTATGCTGCTGTATTTGGTATTATCACGGCTTTTTCAATCAGTGCTATATTGACCATACTCACATACCGCCATAAAAAATCATAACTGGGTATATTATTTTATAATTAAGGACTTGACGATGAATAACAACACTAAATTGCGTATTTCAGATAGGGATTTTTCTAAACGTTTTCCTAAAAATTTTTTATGGGGAGGGGCAACAGCCGCTAATCAAATTGAAGGCGCGTATCTTACAGATAATAAAGGGCTGACTATTGCTGATATATTACCTGGTGGAAAAATAAGACTTGAGTGGTTAATGGAAGAAAGGCCACTTGAAATTTTAGCTGATACTCATACCTATCCAAACCACGTGGGAATTGATCACTATACCCATTATAAAGAAGATATTGCGCTATTTGCTGAAATGGGATTTCAGTGCTATCGTTTTTCTATCTCTTGGGCTCGCATATTTCCCACAGGAGAAGAACAACAGCCAAATGAAGCCGGATTAGCTTTTTATGATAGCTTAATAGATGAAATGCTAAAGTATGGTATTGAACCAGTTGTAACAATCTCTCATTTTGAAATGCCGTTACACTTAGCTAAAAAGTATAAAGGCTGGCAATCTAGAGAATTAATCTCACTGTTTGAACGTTACTGTGACGTACTTTTTACTCGGTTTGGTGATCGAGTAAAATATTGGATGACGTTTAATGAAATCAATAGTGCATTTATGATGCCATTGATGAGTCTTGGATTTTCAACAAGTGGCAATAATTTTCAAAACCCCAAAATATTCCAAGCGCTCCACCATCAATTTGTAGCAAGCAGCCTTGCTGTTAAATTAGCTAAACAAAAAATGCCTGAGTGTCAAATTGGTTGTATGATGATTGCAGCACCCTTTTATCCTTATAGCTGCGATCCTAAAGATATTCTGTATGCTTATGAAATCGAGAGAATTTGGAATTACTTTTGCTCTGATGTACAAGTACGCGGTAAATATCCGGCATTTATTGAACGTCATCTGTTTGAAAATGGTATTGATATTGATATTAAACCAGGTGATTTAGCTTTATTAGCTGAACATACCGTCGATTATATTGCTCTGAGTTATTATAATAGTTGCACTGAAAAATACCCAACAGGTAATGAAAATCGTGTTGGTGGTAATATGATGAGCGGAGTTGAAAATCCCTACCTGCCGACCAGTGAATGGGGATGGGAAATTGATCCAACTGGTCTTAGGGTCAGTTTAAATCAAATTTATAACCGCTATGAAAAACCATTATTTATCGTGGAAAATGGCCTAGGTGCTGTTGATACGGTTAATCCTGATGGTTCGATTGAAGATGATTACCGTATTTCATACCTACACTCCCATCTTATTGCAGCCAGTGAATCTATCAAAGATGGTGTGGATTTGATGGGCTACACTATGTGGGGCTGTATTGATCTTGTCAGCGCATCAACAGGTCAAATGAGCAAACGCTACGGCTTTATCTATGTTGATAAACAAGATGATGGTACGGGTACTTTTGCCCGCAGTAAAAAGAAATCATTTGATTGGTACAAAACAGTCCTCCAAACGAATGGTGAATCTTTGTAAATTGTCACTTTTTTAATGTATGGATACTTAATTGGAAGTCATCGTATTAGGTATCCATAATCGAGCTAAATTTGCGTAATGAGTGCCTGTAAATGATTTCTCTGCATTGCATATGTGAGCTTTAGGTTAAAGATTGACTTGTTCTAACATATATCTAATTTTTCGAAAAAAGGAATTGAATGATGTTCAATTTTATTAAAAACTTATTTGATCAAATTTTCCCGTTAAAAGATGATCCAAGACGAGCTATGGAACTTGTATACCAGCATACTATCCGTTTTGGTAAAGCGATAACACCTATTATCGCCGTAGAACAACAAGATGAAATTGGTATTGCCTACCAATTAAATAATGGGCTGCAAAATTATTACTCTGATGAAGTGAATCAGACGCTAATTGAACTTGGTTTAGATCCAAGTCTTGTCACAGAAAACCAACTTAAACAATATGGTTCTGAATTATTTAAAGCGGCCGTGAGATCTATGTTATCAGACTGCGGACTTTTTTATGAGGTAACGTCAAGCAGTGGGCGATCTATTGTTGAAGCCTTTGATTCTCACTTGATGAATCATGATTTAGATTTTTCAACCCTATTTCCTAATCATACAGAATCTTCAATGGCGGCAATGAGCGCAGCTAAAGCTCTGTCTCTCTATATTGATGCATTAAAGCAATATGGTATCTTACCAATTGCCATATCACTTAAAACTGGCTATCTTTTAAGTACAATTAAAATAGATAAATCTCCTGAATTAGAGTCAATTAAACAACAATTCGGTATTGAGCTAGGAATAGAGCCTTTCTTGCATCCCCTATATTATGAGAGCCTTAATGTTCAAACAGACGATGATGAGAGCATTCAAAACAACGCACCACAAGATGAGTCAGATTCTGAGATAGATAATCATCCTACCTTAGCAAATACACCCCATTTTTTCGATGATTTACCTAGTTCTAAATTAGCTGCTCTTTCGTTTATGCAACAGATTCGAAAAGCGCATGATGATCTTTATCCATTACTTGCTCTATCAACGAGTGAAATCAATGAGTTTCATTTGGCCTACCTTGAAGTAAGAACAGATATTTTTACTGAAATTGAGAATGATGTTTGGAATTACTTGCTTCATACCTATCAATCTATTAATGATACTCGCCTAGAGTCATTAACTGACGAGATGATTAATGCTTACTTAAATGAAAATACCCTTTTCATGCAATTAAGCAATTTTATGATATCTATTCCCTATTCAATTCAGATTGATTTAATGGATGCTTTTACATTAATTGAAGAAGTCATAGGAAGACTCGAACAGCAAAACATTGCAATTCCAGCAAAAATCCTCGCTCTTTTAGAAGAAGCAGAAGAATCGACACATTACGAATCACTCATGACACAATTACAAGCAATTTTACAGAGCCTAAGGATGTCGCTTGTGATGTTTGAGACAGGAGAAGATCACTCCTTTTACTTTTTGGTTAAACAAACAAACCTGGACCAAATTTTAGAGTTATCACGTGTGGGCCTACTTTCTGTTCATCAGTTCAAAGGTAGTTTATGATTGAATAGGAGCGATATTTCATATAGGTATATTCACAGTTATTTCACTATGAATATACCTATATAATGCATGGATTAACCATTTATTGAAACTGAACGGTCTAGATTTGTTCATAGAGTAAGTTTGTACTTTTTGTTATTCAAGCGTAGAACGTCCTTGTGAATAAGCATGTGCTACAGTTGAATAACAAAAATTTAATCCCTTTTATTTTAGTAATTGAAGGACTAATTCAGGGCTTTGATTTGCTTGACTCAAAACTGACATTCCTGCTTGTTGTAGTATTTGAACGCGGCTCATATTCGAAACTTCAACTGCATAGTCAGCATCTTCTATTCGGCTTCTTGCGGCTTCTAAATTGATTTTTGAAGTTGAAATGTTTTGCATTGTCGATTCTAATCGATTCATCACCGCCCCTAGCTCGCCACGATATTCATCAATTTTTTTCATGGCACTATCAAACTCTTTAAGAGGCATAGCAGTTTTTGCACTGACAGATTCTCCACCTACAGAGAAAATCGCATCTCCTACATCGATAAATAACTCATCAAAAGATCCAGTAAGATACAAGGGAGTGACTCGAATGTATAAAGTAGAAGGTGATGGAGATGTGGTAAAAAATGTGATTTCATCTAATCTATCAGTAATATGCCAGTAAACATTTTGTCCTTCATAAAAGCCTAATTCATTTGCTTTGTCTGAGGCAATAAAATTAAGCACATATTTATCGTCTATTTTTCGCACCCCAACATTAGGTGCAACTTTAAGCATAGCAGTCGATATCTATTCTGAAACAGCAAAGCCATTTGACCCAACAGGCCAGGGAAAATTATAGCTAAAACGAATGGGTTCAGCTAATGAGTTAATCAGACTTGGGGCTAAATTAGGCAAGATAGAGAGTAATTCAGCTTTAGTGAAAGATTCAATCGCAGCGTCATCTCGAATAAGATTAAGGCCATTATTGGGAGCATTAACAGCAATTTCGGTAGATATTTTACCAAGTATTATAGAATTCATATTATCTGGTAATTTAACTGTAAATTCACCATTTCCCTGATAATCTCCTTTTACAACTTTGATAAGTAAAGATGTCTTTGGTGTATTATCTGTTGGTATTCTTAATGCTTTAAATTTCTCATCATTAGGTGATACTACAGGTTGGCTTATGTCAACTTTCATATAATAATTGCCATCACCGCCATGATAGAGCTTTTGATCTGTATTTAGTGCATCAGCCGTAAGTCCACTGCTTTGGGCGTATGTTGTGATTGCATCTTGCGCGCTTACATCACTGATTTTCAATTGATTTGGCGACAATCCACTATGGCTAGTCAATTCATCAGCTTGCTCTTGGGTAAGCGATTTAAATTCATCTAATCCATTAACATTGAAATAATGTATTCCGAGCTCTTCAGTACGCATAGCTCTAGTCTTAATCGATACAGTCTCGTTATCATTCACACCGGTCTGTAAGGTTAAATTACCATTGCTATTGAGCACTGTTTTACCATTAAATTGTGTTTGCTCGACAATTCTATCAATCTCATCTAAACGCATACGTATTTCAGCTTGAATAGTATTAAGATCCTCTTGGCTGTTACTACCATTTTTCGCTTGGACTGTTAATTCTCGAATCCTGTGGAGATTACTATTTGATTCAGATAATGCCCCTTCAGTTGTTTGAGCAATAGAAATACCATCTGATACATTACGTTTTGCTTGGGCGAAACCACGAATATTCGTCGTCAACCGATTGGCAATCCCTTGACCAGCCGCATCATCTTTTGCACTATTTATCCGTAAACCAGATGCAAGCCTTTCAATAGCGGAGGCGAGTCCTCTTTTTGAAATAAATAAATTATTATTTGCTACTATTGATAAAAGGTTAGTATTGATAACAGCCATTTTTAATTCCCTAGAAAATACACATTACACAAATAAAGTGTAAAAATTCATTAATAAATCAATTAGTTATAATAATCTCCATTATAACAATTAAATATAAAACTGTAACCATCATGTGAAAAATTAATTAAAACTGTAAACTTATCAACAAATGCACCTTGAAATATTAAAATATGATTCAGGCATAATAGTAGTTTTAAAAAATAAACTAAAAAATCGGGTGCTCACTGATATTAAACAATTGAAAAAAATTGAAATATACGTTTAAGATGATATACAAATAAATACTCTCCCCTAAACACATCTGAAATAATAATTTTATACTATTGATAAAAAATTAAAATATTTACTTTTACACACAAAAAATCGAATGAGTTAGTTAAATCATACTTGTTCGCTCTTAGTGTATTAAATGAATCATCATGAAAATGATATTAAGAAGTGAGCTGCTTTATAATTTTTTGTGACCATTTGTAATGTTATTTAAACCTCAAAATGCTATAATCAAGACATAAATAAATAACATAACCGATTTACAGCTTAACTCAATATGTCATGAAATCAATGCAACAAGGCAATCAATGAGCATTCTTTTTACTATCATTCTATTACTATTTGCTGTTGCCGTTTCTTCGAGCATCGTTAAGATTCTGCCCTTTAATTTTCCTGCACCTCTGCTCCAAATTATAATTGGTGCAATTATTGCTCTGCCCCCTTTTAAAATCGATATCGTGCTTGAACCTGAAGTATTTCTTTTCATTTTTCTACCGCCGCTTCTATTTACCGATGGTTGGCGTTTCCCTAAAAAAGAGTTCTATTACCTAAAAAGACCTATTCTAGCCTTAGCGATTGGTCTAGTCTTTTTTACCATTTTATTGGTGGGCTATTTTATTCATTGGCTCATCCCCATCTTATCGCTTCCTATGGCATTCGCATTAGCAGCTGTCTTATCCCCAACAGATGTTGTAGCTGTGAATGCCATTAGTGGGCAAGGAAAGATTCCTTCTAAATTGAAATTAGTGTTAGAAGGAGAAGCGTTACTCAATGATGCAACTGGATTGGTTGCATTTAAATTTGCATTAATTGCAGGCGTTACTGGTGTCTTTTCATTACCTAATGCATCAGCGCAATTTGTATTAGTTGCCTTAGGCGGGTTTATTATAGGGGCTTTTGTCGCATGGTTTATGTGTGCGGTACAACATCAACTCGCCAAGTTTAGTCATGATGAGCCAGGTATTCAGGTCATTGTACTATTATTAATCCCGTTTATTGCCTATCAATTTGCTAATTTCGTTCAAGTCTCGGGAGTACTTGCTGCTGTCGGTGCTGGAATGGCAATGACTTATAGTCAAAATATTAATAAAACGTCAACAGCATCAAGACTCTTAAGTAGTAGCATTTGGACTATGCTAGAATTCGTGTTAAATGGTCTAGCTTTTATTTTATTAGGCTTGCAACTACCTAAAATTTGGTACAAAATCTATGTTAGTGAAATAGATAGTGGGGTTACTTCTATTTGGCAATTAGTGCTTTTCGTTGTAGCGATCTATATTGCAATGTTAATTCTTAGGTTTTTATGGGTATTTGTTGCCAATCGTATAAAAAATCAAGACTTTACAACTAAACCTGAACTTCCAAAAATTCCAGTATTACTGACTGCAACGTTTGCAGGTGTAAGAGGCGCGATTACCCTAGCTGCAATCATGGCTATTCCTTTTATCGCTAGTACTGGGGCACCATTTCCTAATCGTGAACTGCTAATTTTTATTGCAAGTGGCGTGATATTACTTTCTTTAATTGTCAGCAGCATCGTTCTACCAAGAGTCGTTAAGCATTTTGTGGAGCATGTCACAGATCCGATTCATCAAGAGATACTTTATGCCAATAAACTTCTCTCTGAAGAAGCGATTGAAGCCATCAAACAGCATCAAGAAAAATTAAATGAATTCATTCAAGATGAAACTGAATTAGAGGCGATTAACAAAGTCGCTGATAATTTAATTCAAATTTACGAAAGAGAAAGTAATTTAACAGAATCTGAGATTGATAAAACTAGATTAGCTGTATGGGCTCACAGTTATGAAGCACAATTACATATCACAGCGATTAAAGCAGAGCGTAAATTGCTCGATAAACTGCATTTACAACACAAAATCAGTGAACCCACATTTAATCAATTATTAAGAGATATGGATCTAAGAGAGACATTAAGTGAATCAAGACAGCAACGACAATTCTCTGAAGTGCCTAATCATGAAAATTAGGCTGGGTATCATTATAATTGTGTTTTCATCCTGACAGTACCCTTTAAAATAGGTATTAGTTTCATCTGCATTATGATGACTGATTGAGATAACGATAAGATGGGAAGAGGGATTAGTATGCTTAAGTCCCCCCTAGCACTATTAACTTTCTTTTTTCATCAATACTAAGTGTCGTTATAATCTATACGAGTAATCATTTATATTCAATTAGGACTACTCACTTTCGCTATAATATTTTCCAGTCAAACATCATGATATTTTGCTTTTTATATAACGCTCAAAATCGCGATTTTTATTCTAAATCCTACTCTACACCTCTGTAATATGAACAATCTATCGTTCTTATTATCAATACCCTACTCACTGATTGCACTTGTCGCACCGATTGAAATATCGCATAAGCAAAGAGCGTGCTATAATCTATTAAAGTAATGCAAGTTATTTGCTTGCAAACACATTTAACTTTTAGGAATAGACATGCAAACATTTTTTGCCACCTGTGCTCGTGGTTTTGAAGAGCTATTAAAACAAGAACTTGAATCTTTCGGTGCACAAGAGTGCAAGCTTACTCAAGGCAGTGTATATTTTTCATCTTTATCAAAAGAAAATAATGAATCCCTGGCATTAGCATACAAAAGCCTATTACATACTCGTTTTGCTTCAAGAATATTACTCCCTCTTAAGACAGTACCTGCATATGATGATATGACCTTGTATCTTGGCATCAAGCAAATGGACTGGCCAAATATTATAGCGGAAGATGCAAGCATGGTAGTGCATTTTACAGGTGAAAATGAAGAAATTAGGAATACTCAATATGGCGCGCAGAGAGTTAAAGATGCCATCGTTGATAGATATCTACAAGATAAATTACCAAGGCCGCATATTGATAAAAATGACCCAGACATTCGTGTTCATATTTATTTAAACAAAGATGAAGCACATGTTTCTTTAGATCTCAGTGGTGAAGCATTGAACCAAAGGGGGTATCGTACACAAACAGGCGCAGCCCCCTTAAAAGAGACATTAGCAGCTGTAATAGTAAAACGCTCAGGATGGCAGGTCACAACCCCATTAATTGATCCATTTTGTGGTTCAGGCACGCTTCTGATTGAAGCTGCTATGATAGCATCTAATATGGCAGCTAATTTATTAAGACATCATTGGGGCTTTTTTGCTTGGAAAGGCCATAACCCTGAGATTTGGCAATCAGTAAAACAATCAGCACTAGAGACAGCTAATTTAGGTAGAGAGGCCTTAATTAAACAGTGTGAATCTACAGGTCCATTATTTTTTGGATTTGATAATGATCCGGTAATGATAAAGCATGCATCTAAAAATGCAGAACAATTAGGATTAAGAGGGGTATTTGAGTTTCAAATTGCTGATATTACAGAGTTGAGCAATCCGATTGTCGTAAATACATCTGATGAACCAAGCCACCAGATAACAGGAACCCTATTAATGAATCCTCCCTATGGTGAGCGTTTACACAGCGAACCTGAGTTGATTGCGCTTTATAGTCAAATTGGACTGCAAGCTAAATCTCATTTTCCAGGTTGGCAGTTATCTGTCTTTACTTCATCAGATATGTTATTAAGCTGCTTACAATTAAGGGCAAGCAAGCAATTTAAAGCCAAAAATGGTCCGCTTGAATGTATACAAAAAAATTATGCATTAAGTAGTAAGAAAAAAGCGGTTGATTCAAATAATAACAAGCAATCTCATTCGGATTCTAATGCAACTTCAAATATTGACAAAACGATTCAATCTGAATCAAATAGAGCAATTATTGCAGTGGATTTTGCTAATCGCTTGAAGAAAAACTGTCAAAAATTAGATAAATGGGCTGCTGCTGAGGGAATTGAATGTTATCGCATTTATGATGCTGACTTACCAGAGTATAATGTGGCCATAGACCGCTACGCTGAATATGTCGTGCTTCAAGAATATGCTCCGCCTAAAACAGTCGATGAGCAAGTCGCACGTAAAAGGCGATTTGATGCGATTAATACAACTTTGGCTGTACTTGAACTGTCACCGCAGCAACTCATTTTAAAAACGCGTGAACGCCAATCTGGTCAAAAACAATATAACCGCATGGCCCAGAAAGAAAACATGATTGAAGTGAATGAATATCATGCTCAATTTTGGGTTAATCTAACGGACTATTTAGATACTGGCTTATTTTTAGATCATCGTCTTGCACGAAGAATGCTGGGCGAGATGGCGAAGGGAAAAGATTTTTTGAATTTATTTTCCTATACGGGAAGTGCCACGGTTTTTGCTGCTTTAGGTGGAGCGAAAAGTACCACTAGCGTAGATCTCTCAAATACCTACTTGAACTGGGCGGAACGTAACTTGCAACTAAATGGTATCAGTGGTAGACAACATCAACTGATTCAGGCTGACTGCTTATATTGGCTCTCAGTCATGCAAACTGAATTACCACAATATGATTTAATTTTTGTCGATCCCCCTACCTTTTCAAACTCAAAAAGAATGCATGAGTCTTTTGATGTACAACGTGATTATATCGAAATATTACAAGGCCTTAAGGCTTTACTTCGCCCAAATGGAACGATTTTATTTTCCAATAATCGCAGAGGGTTTAAGCTTGACAATGAAGCAGTGAACACAATTGGTTTTAACGCAACAAATATTACTGATAAAACACGTTCATTAGATTTTGCACGCAACAAACACATTCACCAAAGCTGGCTAATTAAACATAACGATTAACCCACTTTGTTTTTAAACTTGATTTAAGGAAGTATTATTCATGTCATTAATTAGTCTTTCAGGCGCCTATCTTGCATATAGTGATGCCCCTTTATTAGATAATGCTGAACTCCATATTGAAATGGGAGAGCGCGTGTGTATCGTGGGCCGTAACGGTGCGGGTAAATCCACGTTGATGAAAGTCATATCAAAGGAACTTGCATTAGATGATGGACGCATCATCTATGAAAATGAAACCGTTATTGCAAGATTGGAACAAGATCCGCCAAGGCACATCAGCGGTACCGTATTTGATTATATTGCAGAAGGTGTATCAGAGCAGGCTTCTCTTCTCAGTCGTTATCATGCTGTCTCGCATGAAGTGGCAACAAATTACAGTGAAGCATTAATGGATACGTTATTTGAACTTCAGGCCCAATTAGATCATCATAATTTATGGAGCTTAGAATCGAGAATCAATGAGGTTATCTTACAACTAGGGTTAGTTGCAGATGCTGAGTTATCCTCTCTCTCTGGTGGCTGGATGCGTAAAGCCGCGCTAGGTAGAGCCTTAGTGAGAAAGCCAAATGTATTATTACTTGATGAACCGACAAACCATCTTGATATCACTACTATTGAATGGTTAGAACAATTTTTGAAAAGCTTTAATGGAGCCATTATTTTCATTTCGCATGATAGGGCTTTCATTCGTTCAATGGCAACGCGGATTGTTGATTTAGATAGAGGTGTTTTGACAAGTTGGCCTGGTAACTATGAACTTTATCTGGAGGGTAAAGAAGAACAATTACGTGTAGAAGCCTTGCAAAACGCTGAGTTTGATAAAAAATTAGCTCAAGAAGAAGTTTGGATTCGCCAAGGTATCAAAGCAAGAAGAACACGTAATGAAGGCCGTGTTAGAGCACTAAAAGCCTTACGTAACGAGCGGGCCGCTCGCCGTGAAGTGCTCGGTAAAGCGAATTTAAATGTCAATGAAGCAACGCGCTCAGGTAAGATAGTATTTGATTTAGAAAATGTCTATTTTGAGCGTATTGATAATCAAACAGGAGAAATGAGGCGTTTTGTCGATAACTTTACGGCTAAAGTCTTAAGGCAAGATAAAATTGGACTCATTGGCCCTAATGGTTGTGGTAAAACAACGCTAATCAAATTGCTTTTAGAAGAACTCAAGCCTACATCAGGTCGTCTACATGTTGGAACAAAACTAGACGTTGCATATTTTGATCAATACCGCGCTGAACTTGATCCTGATAAAACCGTGATGGATAACCTCGCTGAAGGTAAACAAGAAGTCCTTGTTAATGGCAGGCCTAGGCACGTCTTAGGCTATTTACAAGACTTTCTATTTCCACCTAAACGTGCGATGACACCAGTTCGAGCATTATCAGGCGGCGAGCGTAATCGTCTATTACTAGCAAAATTATTTTTAAAACCAAGTAATTTACTCATACTGGATGAACCTACTAATGATCTGGATGTAGAAACATTGGAATTGTTAGAAGAATTAGTCGATGGATATCAAGGTACCGTATTACTAGTCAGTCATGATAGGGAGTTTATTGATAGTTGCGTTAGTGAATGTTGGATATTCGAAGGTGAAGGCAAAATCAGTTCTTTTGTCGGTGGATATTATGATGCTCATCAACAACGAACACAATCTATTGCAGCTAAGGCTGAATTAAATAACCAATCGAATGCAGCTGAGAAATCAAATAATAAGATTAACGAACCCAAAAATACAGTTCAAGCAAAAAGCCAACAACCTGCTAACCAAACTAAACGTCGCTTAAGTTTTAAAGAGCAGAAAGAGCTTGAAATGTTGCCAGCTGAATTAGAACGGTTAGAATCTGAAATTGAAACACTTAATGAGTTGGTAAGCGCAAGTGATTTCTTTTCAAAACCACACACGGAAACAGAAGCGGCGTTGAAACTACTTGCTGATACACAAGCTGCTTTTGATAAAGCTTTTAGTCGCTGGGAAGAGTTAGAAGCAAATGGAATTTGAATTACACTTCCCTAAAGGGAAGTTTTTTGTCGTCATAGTTGATTAACATCTATCAGTTCTTACAAGAAAATCAAGTAATTGACGGTATTCATCAGTAATGTTAGTTGACGTCAGCCTGTCAATTAACTTGATCATTAGATTTTAAGTAAGTGACTTTTTCTTGAGTGACATGCCGATTACGGTAATTTTTGCCTTGAGTGTGCCTTATCTTATCGACAAAATGCATAAAGTACACAAATCGATAATGTTGTTTGTTCTACTGAATCACAAGGTAAAAATTAGCAAATCGTAAAGCATGGGTAGATGGCTGCTATTTAAGCATAATACCATCGGTGATCCAAAATCATATTTTAAGGAAAGCATATCATGAGTATTGAATCGATAAATAAGCGGATTTATGATCTCAATGGCGTGATTTTATCTAATAACGTGCAAACGCATCAAAATCCATTAATGGAGCGAATGTTAAGTATTGAATTTAAATTTGGTTTTTATCTAAAACCAGTAGATACTCCATGGGCGAAAGCACATGAACAGGAACCTATTGTAGATATAGGGGATTTTATTGAACCATTAATGCCTTTATATTTAGAAAATCAATCACTCTTTTTTCAAAAAATAGTTGATAATTATTTTCCTGATAATCAGCTTGATTGTGAACGTTGCGGGCAGATACATTGGCTACCTAAATTATTTACCCCATTAACTATTGGGAGTGGTGACTATGAAGAGTGGATGTGGATGTTTACTGATGAAGCAATAGATAAAATCAAAGCTTTTTTTCAAACGGAAGACAATATTGAATTTTTATTACTAGCCACATCAGATGGTTATCCTGATACTTATTTTATTTCACTCTCTGACCAAAATATCAATAATCCTACCATATATGGCACAGATAGAACCGGGTATTTTTCTGAAATCGATGTGATTGGGTCTTTTGAAGAATTTCTTAATCAATTATTTAC
Source organism: Thorsellia anophelis DSM 18579 (assembly GCF_900111395.1). Lineage (GTDB taxonomy): Bacteria > Pseudomonadota > Gammaproteobacteria > Enterobacterales > Thorselliaceae > Thorsellia > Thorsellia anophelis. The sequence goes on from NZ_FOHV01000006.1 coordinate 83,847, forward strand.
CCAAGATGAATTAATCCAAACCATAAAAACAGCGCTAGATAATTGTGAGGAATCATATTTGTAATCTAAGAAGTTCAATACGTGATTGTTCAGTTTTTGTCTATGAATAGTGAGCGACACCGTCTCTGTTACACTAAGGTGTTTGACAATAGCTGCTCTTGTCAATAGACATTTTAATTGGTCATTAACAGATTGCAGTAGGAAGAAAGAACTAGATATTTTCTGATACCCCAAAAGGTGCTGATGCAAGCGTGTTAATTTTTAACTTAATGCCTAACAAATCAAGTCAATCCCTATGAATGGCTTACTCATGTCTTTACATAATTACCACAACGTGAAACGAGTGCTAATATAACAGACTTAGCGCCATTTAATTACGCAAAAGAAATAGCAGCTAAAAATGTCAATGTGTAGTTAAATTAGCGCTTACCTTGAAAGCATACAGCCCTTTTAAAAGAACAATTTCGGATAAAAATTACCGAAAAAGTGTTATTGTAACGATTATATGACACTGCGTCGTTAAAAAGCCAAATACCACATTTTAACGAAGCTATTAACATTTCCTAATAGTTAACGTTCACAGCATGCACGTAAAATGGGATAGAGTATCAATATTCGTTAAAGCACGAATATTTGAATCTACTTCCTGATTGCTAATGGGAATTACGTAATCTTAATGCTGTTGTTTCTGTAAGGTTAGGAAATGTTTATTTAGTATGTGTTCCATATTATCTAATGCATAACATTCGAATGAAACATCATATTTGGGTAAATTTAAAACAGTTAATGCTTGATTAGCCTTTTGAATTAACTTAGTTTTATTAAAATGTTTTAATTGTCTTTTGACTTCAATAAATTCAATAGTCTTGTTTAAATCATTTATTGCAATCAGGTCGATTTCATTTTCCCCTTTTCTATCCCAGTATCCACCAATTCTATTATATTGCTTTGATTCAACTAAAATTGCTTTAAATAAATCTTCAAGTGCCTTACCTGAAAATTGATGAAAGTCACGCTTAATCATTGCTTGAACATACTCAAAGTTACCAATTTCAATCGCTGACCAATTTGCATAGATGAATCTAAACCAAAACATTAAAAATGGATCTTTAATTTGATATCTGATATCCCTAGAATTGTCTTTCGAAGTAATTGGTCGAACCTTATCGATAATATTAAACTCTAAATCTAATACTTGTAAATGTGGACCTATCCCCTCTTTTAAAAAATCTTCTATGCGTGTTCGGGTGGTATTGCCTAATGATATTGCATGCAGAATTGAGAAGTAAATTCTATGTTGCTTACCAAATTCCTCTATCAAGCGATGCATTCCTTCATTAATCAATGGAGAACCATGATTAATTAATTTTTCTAAAGGATCTGTTTTCAATAGGCATAACCATTCTAAATATTTAGGGATCCCACCACTCAGCATCCACCACATAAGATAGTTATCTGGTGTGTATATGTTGTTATCATGCATTATTTGTTTAATGTAGTATGGTGTTAAAGGTTTAATGTTTATGAAGTAATCATGTCTATTAAATAAGGGTTCCTGATTATTTTGGAATAAATTGATCATCATACTATAGCGTGAACCACAGCAGATTAGATGAATTTTTGATTCGCTCTTATTAGAATCCCATAGGTTTTGCAAGTCTGAATATAATCTGTTATCAATAAATGTGATATCTTGAAACTCATCGATTGCAAGCAATAATGGTTCCGATTTAGCATACTCAAACAAAAATTCAAATATATCTCTTAAAGATTTTGGTGCGAAAAATTTAACCTTAAGTACGTGAATGATGAGTTCGGTAAATTCAGTTACCAATTGATTTTGACTTTTTTTAGAAATGAAAAAATAAAGGTGTTTGATAGGCTTTTTATTAGTATTATCAGTCTTTACGCACTGAATTTGTTTTATATGCTCTTTGATTAATTTTGTTTTACCAACTCGCCGCCGACCAATTATTACAGTCAAACGCCCTTTTGTTGTGGCTACATTTTGGGTAATAGATGTAAGTAAATCCAGATGTCCATAGCGATTATAAAATTTGTCCATAAATTACTTCCTAATAAAATTGTCCCTTACTTTTGTAATAGATCATTATTATGATCTACTAGTCAATGTATATGATTTAATATATGATTTTAATAATAAAAATTACTGTAATATAAATTACCGTAACTTTTATTACAGTAATTTATCAGGGTATTATGATACCTGCTTTGTAGTTAAGATGGTGGTAGGCCGACCAGTAGCGGCTAGCAAGAGCAGGCATTAAATCAGCCCTAACTCATCAAGGTTATTGAACATTAATTTTGCACTTCTAAGGCGTGTTTTAAAACCCTTGTAACAGCTATTTCTTTAATTATTTCAGCTTATCACCTAATAAATATTCAATAGCACTATCTAATCGGATATGAGGGAGATAATCATGTTTCTCAAGTTTTGGTGGTGCAAATTGCACAAAGTTGAATTGTTGAGATTGCCAAAATTCACCATTAGGGCAGTATGGGGGAACATCTCCAGGAAAGAGAGTAACACTCTGGTTAGACTCAGTATCATAGCCCTTTATGACAGGCGTAATGTGGGAGCCCTTAGTTAACTTTCCTTGGATTGTTGCTCTAATAGAAGCGATAACTTTACTGTCTATATCAATACCAGAAAATCCAATATTTGATTTTGCGTCTTTGACGAGTGAATTAAGTAACTTAAGTAAATTAGGTTGTTGACAGCTAGTAATATGATCAGCTTTAGTGGCTGCAAATAAAAGTTTATCAATACAAGGTGAAAATAATCGACGCAGAATATGGCGCTTTCCATAGTGAAAACTATCTAAAATTTGAGTCAAAGAAAACTCTAGAGAATTAAAAGCCTTCTGACCTTGATTTAAAGCTTGTAAACAATCTATTAGCACAACTTGCCTATCAAATTTTGAAAAATAGTTTTCATAAAAAGGTTTGATAATTGAATGGCAATACTCTTTATAACGTGTTTGAAGCTTATGGAGTAGACTTTCTTTAGGCGGAGAGAGCCAATCACTTTCATTAATCGCATTTTGATGAATTGGCCAAGGAAAGAAAGCTAAAACAGGCGCATCTTGATACTCTCCTGGTAACACAAAACGACCGGGTTGGATAAAATATCCCCCTTGTTTTTTTGCTTCATACAAAAGATCGGTATACTCTTTGGCTAATAATGCAACTTCTTCATCACTCATAGGATCAAGTAAATTCACTTTACTCAACTTATCTAACCATGGCTTGTAATTAACTTGATGCAACGTTGTTTGATGATGAGTGAAAAATGTTTCTGACCAGCTCTGGTAGGTTTGTGAAAGCATAGGCAAGTCAAGCAACCATTCGCCAGGGTAATCGATAATTTGTAACTTTAGTGTTCCAGTTTGCTTAATAAAACGTGTCATGCCTGTTTTAACTTGGTATTTTAGGACCAAGTTAATCTCACTTACTCCACGAGTAGAAACTGGCCATTTGGGGTCATCAGCATATAAATTTGACATTGCTTCGTCAAAAGCAAAAGGTGGGACGGTTAATTTTGATTGTGCTGCTTTTTTAACACCAAGTAACCTACCATCAGCATAAACCGAAAGCAACGGCAATTGCTGGCTTTGAGTCGCATAAATTAATTGATGTACCAGGCTTGTAATAAAAGCGGTTTTACCACTTCGGCTTAACCCTGTTACTGCTAAACAAATATGGTTATCAAGTGTTTTATCAATAATTTGTTGTGTTTGTCTAGTAATAAAATTCATTGTGCACTCTCATTAAATTACATCCATGTCTAGACAAGTAGGTACTTTGCCAAACTATACGGTCTTATTTTGCCAACATCCAGCGAAATACCCAATAATTATCATCTTGAAGTCATGATTACAATTTTATTTAGTTAACGGATTATTCAGCCATGTTGCGACATCTTTAGCAAAATAGGTCAAAATTCCGTCTGCACCAGCACGTTTAAAACAGAGCAGTGATTCCAATACAACAGACTGTTCATCTAACCAACCCTGTGCAAAAGCAGCTTTATGCATAGCGTATTCACCAGATACTTGATATGCGAAAGTAGGAACCTTAAAAGTCTCTTTGCAGCGTCTCACAACATCTAAATAAGGCATACCTGGTTTAACCATGACCATATCTGCGCCTTCTTGTATATCAAGCGCGATTTCATGCATTGCTTCATCGCTATTAGCGGGATCCATTTGGTACGTTTTTTTATTACCACCTTTTAAATTACCGCTCGAGCCAATTGCATCTCTAAAAGGGCCATAGTAACTTGAGGCATACTTTGCAGAGTAAGCCATGATCTGGGTATTAACAAATTGTTGTTGTTCTAGCCATTGACGGATAATACCGATACGACCGTCCATCATATCACTAGGGGCAACAATATCAGCTCCCGCTGCGGCATGGGATAACGCTTGGCGCACAAGTACTTCCGTTGTGATATCATTTACAACATACCCATCTTCATTAATAATCCCATCTTGACCATGAACAGTGTATGGGTCAAGCGCAACATCAGTGATAATACCAAGAGAAGGAACAGCCGTTTTAATCGCACGCACGGCACGTTGAACTAAACCATCGCTGTTATAAGATTCTTCAGCAAGTAAACTTTTTTTATCTGCTTCAATCACTGGAAATAACGCAATAACAGGAATTCCTAATTTAGCAAGCACTTCTGCTTCTTTAACTAATAAATCAATACTCATTCTACAAATACCAGGCATAGAGGTAATAGGTTGGCTAATACCCTGCCCTTCAATCACAAATACCGGATAAATTAAATCATTAACTGTTAATTGATTTTCAGCCATTAATCGACGACTAAAATCATGATAACGCATTCTTCTCATACGTTTAGCGGGAAATTGGCTCATATTCATATTATTCTCTCTTATGGATTACGTTAAATCACTAATTATATTTTTAATTTTGGGAATTAGGTAATGACCTAAATTATCCGATTTCATCAACTTCAGGTTTTTCTTTGATATAAAAACGCGCAAATAGCAAAGATATCTCAAATAATAGATACATAGGTATCGCTAATAAGGTTTGAGAAAAAATATCAGGTGGGGTTAAAAACATACCGATAACAAAAGCCCCTACAAAGATGTAAGGCCGTTTAGATTTCAAACTTTCAATGGTGACAATCCCAGTCAAGCATAATAATAACGTGGCAATTGGGATTTGAAAAGCCAAACCAAATGAAAAAAATAGCGTTAATACAAAAGATAAATATTGATTAATATCTGGCGCAACGAGGACATCTTGTGGCGCGGTTTGAGTAAAGAATGAAAAAATCAAAGGGAATAGAACAAAATAGGCAAACATGACGCCCAAGTAAAATAATCCAACGCTACTGATTAATAAAGGTAAAACCCTTTTACGTTCATGGCGATATAATGCTGGCGCAACAAATGACCAAATTTGATACAGTACATAAGGCATCGCGATAAACAAAGAGACCATGAAGGTAAGTTTAATAGGAGCAAGCCAAGGCGACGCAATACTGATGGCTTGAAAGCTTGTTCCCTCTGGTAACTTCTCAATTAAGGGGCTTGCGACAATATGGTAGATATTATTTGAAAAATAGATAAGCACCAAGAATACAACCATAATCGCACAAAAAGATCTGACTAGGCATGCGCGAAGGGCAACTAGATGTGATAAGAAACCACTTTCAGCTTGATCGTGAGACTCATTATTTTTAGTATCATTCACACTCATAAAGATTTGTCACTCTTTGAGTTAAGGTCAAGTTTACTATCAATATTTGAATGTTCAGCAGTATCTTTAGATTCATTAGCTAATGAATCTAGTTTTAAATCTTCATGTATTGAAGAATCTAATGTATGGTCTGCTGAAGCATCAATTTGACTCTCTCTTGGGGGATGGCGGTTTTGTTTAAGAAAAATAGGATCAGTTTCATAATTATAATGCAAAAAATCCTCATCGGCTTCATCATCCTCAACAATCAAAACACCATCTAAATAATTCAATTGTGTTTGGTTATCAGATTGAACATCCCTATTATTATTCGCTTCAACTGAATGAGTTGATTGATTTGAATTATTAAGTTGTTGTTGCAAGCTCGCTAAAGTCAGTTTAAGGGCATTGATTTCATTTTGCATGACTTCTGTTGACTCTGTTTTTAATGCAGCGCGAGTGGACTCACTTAATTTCTGAATTTCTCCTTGAAGCTCATTGATTTTAAGCTCTTGTGCAAGGGTATGTTGAACTCCACTGCTGAGTTCTCTTAATACTTTTACCCACTTTGCCACTGTTCTAATCGCAATGGGTAATTTTTGAGGTCCAAGCACAATGAGTCCTAATACTAAAACAAGTGCAATTTCACTAAATCCAATATCAAACATTATCTTTTACACCCTATTTCAACCACAGCGATTATATTAATGTTTATCCCTATTAGACTGATTACTTGGATTGTCTTGTGAGTTCTCTTCTTTTTTAGCTATAGTAATATTGTGATCCTCATTTTGAGCTGGTGCGTCGGATTTATCCTCATCTTTAATTGATTTTTTAAACCCTTTGATAGCAGCACCCAGATCGCTTCCTAATGATCTCAGTCGTTTAGTGCCAAATAAAAGTGCAATGATTAAAATAATAATCAGCAATTGTGGGATACTTGGTGCCATATTGCACTCCTTAAGTTATGTTGATTATGATAAATGCTCTTAGAAATTTAAAATATGCCTAATGATTAAGATTAAAATGTTTACCGTATACATTCCAGCTTAATTATGTTTGAAATTGTAAAGCATCTAATGGTGCTTCCAGTATAGCATATTTGTTTAAACTCAACATCTCACTGATAATACGCTTTACGCCCGCTTTTTACATTGATAGAATTTTGCCTTATGTCATATATAACTATTTGCTAACAAATGATTAATTCTCTGTTTGCTGATCAATAGCCCATTTATAAAGTGCATTTTTTTTAACATCATAAATTTCAGCCGTCAAAGCAGCCGCTTTTTTGAGTGGAAGTTCCTTCATTAATAAATTCAGTGTACGCAGCACTTCTTTTGAAAATATACTATCCTGAGCGGTGTCATTTTTCTTGGCCCCATCGACTAAAACAACAAATTCTCCTCTTTGACGATTCGCATCTGCTTTTATCCAAGCAAGTAACTCACAAACAGGCGCGCCATGAATAGTTTCCCAAATTTTCGTCAATTCTCTAGCAATCACAATATAACGCTCAGCGCCAAAAATAGCCTGCATATCTTCTAATGTTTCTAAAATTCGATGAGGAGACTCATAGTAAATTAACGTTCTACTTTCTTCGCTCACTTCCAGCAATGCTGATTGTCTTGCTTTTGATTTCGCGGGTAAAAACCCTTCATAACAAAATTTATCAGATGGCAATCCTGCACCTGACAAGGCTGTAATGGCAGCACAAGCGCCAGGTAAAGGAACGACACGAATCCCTTCTTCATGGCATTGCTTAACGATGTGATACCCCGGATCATTAATGAGTGGTGTGCCTGCATCTGAAACTAAAGCAACATTCACACCTTGTTTTAATTGACCAATTAAAACTGACGCTTTTTGTTGTTCATTATGATCATGAAGCGCCATCATTGGCGTTTTTATCATAAACTGCTGAAGAAGTTTTCCAGTATGTCTGGTATCTTCAGCTGCAATTAAATCAACAAAATTCAGTGTATCAATTGCTCTTTGAGTCATATCGCCTAAATTTCCTATTGGCGTGGGAACAATAAAAAATTGTCCTATCTTAGCGTCTAGTTGCTCTTTTTCTAGAGAATTTTGCATCTTAATTCCTTATGTTAGCACTTCTAATATTGAGTATACTTATTTTGAGTATATCCATACTTAATTAATTGATCATTCAATTTATAGCGATGAGATAAACGCTTTATCGATTTATTATAAATCAATTTCATCTATTCAAATTTGCATTATTTCCTTTTAAATAGCATAAAATCAATTAAACTATTAAAAATAAGTGCTATTTTAAAATCAGCCTCTTTCGAGGTGTATATTTTCAACTCAATACAGTCTATACTCTCATATAATCTAATTCGAATATTCATAGTTTACTACATACGGTACTTTCATTATGTTTTTATTTATCAAAAAACACTTAAAGGTTAACAATACACTTTTAACTATTTTATTTACCGCGTTTGTGATTGTCGGTTGTCAATCTACATCGAGTCCTATGTTGAGTGATGGTCCTTTGCAAGCCTCAACTGCTTACGATCCAGAACTATCAGTGGCAACTGGTGAGATGAAAGATGCGCTTTTATTGAAAAAAAGCGCTGCATTAATTCAGGAAAATAATCCTGCGGCAGCTAAAACAACTTTAAGTGAGTTAAACCCTGAACTTTCCCCAAACTTAACAAGCCAAAAACAACTTGTTGATATTGAGCTTGCCATTGCCCAAGGGCAATTTGCTCAAGCTAAATCATTAATTGAAAGTATTCAAAAAACATCTCTTTTGCCCTATGACCAATATAGACTGGCCAGAGCTAAAGTTAAAAGTTTCAATCAACAAGCAAATGTAGATGCATTACGTGCTTATATTGCACTAGCACAAGTTGCACCATCAGAACAAATGCAAGCGATCGTTGATGAGTCTTGGCGTGTCACTGCTAATATCTCTCAAACTGATCTCAAGAATATCATTATCACAAGTGATGAATTTATTATCCAAGGTTGGTTAGAGCTGCGTAATATTTATGAAACGTATAGAGACAATAGTCAAAATACAGCTCTGATGGAAACAGCAATAGAAAATTGGCGTATTCGTCACCCTCATAATCCTGCTACAGTTAACTTCCCTTCTCAATTTTTAACACCAGGGCAAATGCCTGCAGGGTTTGAAGGTGGGATAAGCTCAACTAATCAGGTTAATTCTGATGCAAAAGTAGCATTACTATTACCCCTAAGCGGAAGCAAGCAAGTGACAGCCTTTGCTGAGGCGATACAAGATGGTTTTGACTATGCTAATAGTGCAAGTGGTACGGGTAATACATCGATGGCCGTAAGCGCCGGTATGTCAGTGATTGATGAGCTAACTGGCGCAGCTCCCTCACCTCAAATAACAACTGGCTCAACACAATATATAAACTATAACGTGTATGATACCAACCAAAAAGATATCAATGCTATTTTAATTGAAGCTGAGCAAGCAGGTATTACTACTGTGGTTGGTCCTCTTTTAAAACCTGATGTTGAAAAGCTTGAACAATATACTGGCCCAATAAAAATATTAGCCCTTAATGCTCCTGAAGTATTATCAAGCAATCCAAATATTTGTTATTTTGCACTTTCACCAGAAGATGAAGCAAAAGATGCAGCTAATCACATGTACAATCAAGGTAAACGTTCTGCGCTATTATTAGTGCCTTATGGCAACTTAGGCGATAGAATTGCCAATGCATTTAATTCGCAATGGCAACAACTCACAGGTACAACAGCAGTAGTAAGAACATTGCATGAAACTAATGATTTAAAAATTATGGGCGGTTCACGTGATCCTTTAGATATTTCAGGTCCGGTACAACAAGCAAATATTGATGCTATTTATGTTGTAGCTGAACCCGAAAAGTTACTCCTAGTTAAACCCATGATAAGCTCTGCTACTGGAGGCAAACCCAACATTGGTATTTTTGCAAGCTCAAGAAGTAACAAAAATAGCCTTGGTCCTGATTATAGAATGGAAATGCAAGGCGTTCAGTTTAGTGAAATTCCCCTACTTGCCAATATCAATTCGCCAAGTTACCAATCAGCCATGGACTCAATGAATAATGATTATTCTTTGATTCGTTTACGGGCTATGGGGGCTGATGCTAATCGGTTAAGCCAGCAATTTGATACATTAAGTACTGCGCCTGAATTTACTATGCAAGGTGATACAGGTCTTATTACAATTGGCGCTAACTGCGAAATACAGCGCAAACTCAATTGGATTGAGTATAATGAAGGCTTAATTGTTAACGTTACACCCAATTAACACTTCACTATAAAACTAACATCACGACATTACTAAGCTTAAATCAGCCTTGTAATGTCGTGATAAAAAACATTGCTGCTTAACTTATCAATAATATAAAAGCTCTATTTTGACCTGTTCTAACACTTTCTTTAATTTTTTTATCGTCATTTTTTCTTCAAAAAATAGCTCATGGATATTTTTCATTTTTCCTTCAATATATTTCACATGATCGTCTAATACTTTGGTTGTTTTTTTATCACTCTTCTGACGAAAACGACGCCATACAATCCCTTCATGTGAATTATCATATTGCTGTCTGCGATTTTGCTCTTCAACTTCTCTTAATTTATTTTTAAGGCTCAAAATAATTGCCGTGTATGTTTCATCTGACAACTCTAAATCAAATTCTGGCAAATATTCAATTGCCATTTCAATAATAACGTAGATATCTTTATTTTTTTTAGCTACCGTCAATTTTTGCATGAGATCTGAGTATAGTTGTCTATTTTCCTCATCAGCAATTTTATCTGGATGAAATTTATGGGCAAGCTGTCTATATATTTTATTGATTTCTTCATTTTTTAGCATTGCTTTCACTTCTGGCGATGGAGTAATATTCTCGTCAGAGTCGCCCTCACTATCATGACCTGATTTATCAAATGAATTAAATCCTGTAAAAAACTGCTCGAATATATCTGGTTCATTTTCATAAGCAAATGCATCTTCTTTCGCTTGTATGATATCCTCATCTGTAAAATCAAAGGTACCTTTCTCATTTTTCTCATTGCCTACCTCTTCATCAACCTCAAAAAACATATCACTAAAAATATCATTAACTCGGTCTGGTGTTAAAATTATTGCTAACCATTGTCTTTTAGTAAATTCAGGTACTTCACCATACATTTCTTCTATAAGGACTTTAAACATTGTAATTGCATTATTGAACTCAGAATACTCATCCTCGCTATCATCAAATTCAATATCAAGATGACTATTAAACTTTTTAAATCTTTCTTTTACATATTTATTCTGTATTTCTTGAGCATCTTCTACTGTGATAACTTTCTCACCGACATTAAAAGGATTGCTAGCAATTTGTTCATATAGCTTGTCTATCCAAGTATTTAATACTTCAAAACGGTCTTCATTTAATGATTTATATGGAATAAATTTAAGCAACTCATAAATACTTTCTTTTACAAGTTGGGTATATTGGTATTCAATCATGCCTAATTTAGCATTTACTTGCTCATAAAAAGCCTTTTTATCCTTTTCGTAATTCTGGTATTTAGCTTCTGATTTTTCAATTTTTTGCCATAATTTATTCACTTCATTCCATTTATCTTTAGACTTTTCTGTTATTTGAGCATGGTTGACGATTTGGTTTTTAAGTTTAGACACGTGTCCTCCTTGTAATTATATGACTTTCTTTTACAGCTAGCATTTGGGAAATGCATTAGTTATTTTATCTAATAACTTATTTTTTCTTAGAATTAGGTTTATTTGTGTTTTTAAGGCATTCTTGCCTAATCTCAATGTCACAAGCAATCTCTAACCACTCTTTTGCACTTTCGAACTCAGACATTTTTTTGTAGACATCTGCTAATAAAAAAGCAGCGTCGGTATTGTCAAATTGATAATATGCTTCTTCACCATAGATTCTCGCAAGATAATAGTCATGGAAAATAAAGTCGACATCGCTATAATATCTAGCGACACTCATTATCGCTTCTTCGTTTAATTTATTAGCGGCAATACGATAATAATAAAAAGCTTTTTCATCATCAGCTACTACTCCTAATCCTTCTTCATACATGTGACCTAACCAATCAAGCGCTGATACATGCCCTAATTTTGCTGCCTGTTCAAAATAATGATGGGCTAATTGATAATTCTGTTCATGCCCATAGTCACCGTCATAATAAATATATCCTAATGTGCCTGCGGAATCTGGATCACCTAACTTAGCAGATTTTTCGAAAGCGTCCATTCCTTTTTTGATGTCATTATTTTTGCCTAAGTGTTCTAAATAGAGTTTACCAAGGTAATAAAGTGCAATTTTATCTTCTTTAAACTCATCCGCCTCTAGTATATCGAAAGCAGATTGGTAATGATTTGGTAATTTTGTTCCATGATAAAATCGGATAGCAACATATTGTCTTGTATCTATATCCCCCCACTTAGCGGCTAATTTAAAGTAATCGGAGGCAATTTTGAGCCTTGACTCTGCGTTATTTTCATCTGTTATTAAATAAAGTTCCGCCAACCCTAATGCAGCGTCTACATTTTGAAAATGAAGTAATTTTTTAAAATAAAATGCTGCTTTCTCAGCATTAAAAAAAACTCCCTCTTCAGAGTATAGATTACCTAATTCTAAATACGCATCAGTGCAGTCTGCTTTTGATGCTAATTCTAAATAATATAGCGCTTTTTCAGTATTTTGTTCATAATCATCTTGTGCAAATAGCATCCCTAATTTTATTAATGCTGAACTATCACCTTGCTTTGCTGCTAGATTAAAATATTTTGCAGCTGAATAAAAATAATCATCCGTGTTAAAAGAAAGCTGATAATACCCTAATGTTAACAATGCATTGATATCCCCATTTTTTCCAGCAATCTCTAATTGCTTAATCTCTTTTTCATCCAATTTATCCACCTTAAAACTCGCAATTTGTTCTTGCGAATGAAGGCATTCTTTAGGTTGAGCAATTGTTGTCACTGGATAGAGACAAAGGCATCCAACTAGCAAATAAAATAGTAGAGTTGATATTTTGATACGATAAGTTGCATCCATTTAAGCGATACCTTAATTAGTTAAAAGTAACAGTTAGCCGCTGTAGGAGATTAGTTCGCCTGGCAAGTAAAATTAATAATAATTGCATTATACGCTAAAATTTTCGTATAACGTCATCTCACCCAATAAAATAACCACAAGATAAGTGCGAATTTAAAATGCTAAGTAAGTATAGAAATTGGCGCTTATCTAAACATTATTATCTATTTCAACAATGCTATATTTTCCCGTCTTCTTATATCTAAGATATTTTGTATCAAGCGTATAGTGTTTGCTTTGACGTCTAACGATTTTGCTACTTTGGCAAAATCTGATAACACCTCAACAACTTCAGTAATTATCATTCTAGCATCATTCCAAGATTCAATACCTGCTACTGCAGCAAGCTGTTGAATTGACTTTAAAGAGGGAGTATTACCATATCCACAGAACGCTGTGGCATGTTGATTAAATGGATGAGGACTGAATGTCACATCAAAAAATGGGGCTACATGCCAATTTCCGTTATCATCTTGTAGAAAACTCCAGTTTTTACTGTGATCATCTTGATTAGAGGCGAATAAATTAAACATAGCTCTCCGGAATTGTAATTTGCCAGCTTCAACAGATTGACATAGCTGCCTACTCAATTTAATTAAATCTTCATAATCTAAACTGGGTGAGCGATAATCTGCATCGAGCAATCCACATGCACTGTGAAGATGGAATCTACCGTTGTTTTGGTTAGTACAATCAAAACGTTTAACGGCAAGCCATGCTAATGCACCACTTTTTTCAGGTGCCTCGATAAGCGACCAAGTTTGTGGTCGGCATTTTGCAATATCTGCTAATTGCAAATAGACTCCTTCACATAAACCTTCTTCATGACCCAATGGTAAGTTTTGAGAAGTAAATTTAATTATCCAAGCTTCATCATCTTTTTGAGGAATAACTCGATACACTCTGTTTTGTGTAGATCTCATTTTTGGAATTGAATGCTCTAAATCTTCTGGTCTCAAATAAATTTGCGCTTTGGGCCTTGCTCCGCCTGAAGTACCTACATTCACAAGCATTCCTAAAATATCCACCAAATCATTTTCTGATGCAAGATTACGACTAAATTGGCTATCAAACAGTGATTGAGCACTCAAACCTAATGTTGCAAGATTGTATGTATCTAGCTGATTAGGCTGATATTGCGATTGAGGTAAAAATGAGAGTGCGCCGATTGCATGTTCTCCCACAAATGCAAGTCGATCCATTGCTGTAACTTGTGTAGGTAAAATGCCACACTGACGAAAAAACCTATCTTGTAATGACAATCCCCAATCATCAGGCAAACTATCAGCATAGACACCATGCAAACCGAAGTGTGGCAGTTTAGGTGCAACCTGTAAACTCGTATCGCCTTTTAACAGAAATGGTGATAAATTGCCATAACGATCTAAATATATTTGGTCATATTGAAAATAAACGGCAGTATGATTCTGAGCTAATGTCCCAGCAAATACTGTTTGACCATTAGTAAGTTTCCGATTAACACTCAATTTTCTAATAGGCTTAAAATTCATCACCTAGTACATCTTCAATTGTTTTTGGTATATTAAGATCAGTGTATTTTTCAGGTTGAGTAAGTGCAAAGAGTCGGTTTAAATCATCTAAACATTGCCAAAGAAGCAAAAGTTGGCGAAGTGAAATTTTCCCTGTGAGTTCGAATTTTTTAATTGTGGACGCAGGTACTGTACTGCGCGCAGCTAATGCTTCGCGTGAAAGCTTTTTTGCTTCACGTAGCTTGCGAAGATGCTGCGCTAAAGCTCTACTAACATCAATATCATCTAAAAGTAATACTCGCATGAGTGTATCCTTTGTTTTTAATCACAGGTAAAGTTGCTTTGATGTTATTAAATGACCATACTAACAAACGGATATCATAATATCCAAATTTAACAAAAAAAGACTTATAGAGTGATTATACCACCTAAATTATTTAAAAAGAAAAATCTGAAGTTAATCCTATAATGAACTAAAATAGCGACAATATCCCGATAAAAATGATGAGTCGTATGGATTTTTTCCGTTCTCAAAGAAAAAAATATAATTTTGAATGGTTTCTAATGCTTGACATATCTATTTTCAAGGAAAATTAAGATGCAGGTTTTAGCATGGCTTAACACCCACTGAATGATAATGGGAATAACACCTACCATTAAATATCGTGGATTCGTATAATAATTAGATAGACTTGTAGATGATTGCAGTTTTTTAATGATATATGAGTTCATTCACTCAAAAAAATGCTAAGCTGATGCTTGAACTGACCTATTTTAATCTTTCATTTATTACTATCAATAGGAGTAATAATGCGTTCTTTATCTACTTGGCCTTACCCTAATATTGTGGCTCACCGTGGTGGGGGTAATTTAGCGCCCGAAAATACACTCGCCGCTATAAAGAAAGGGTATGAGTTAGGCCATACAATGATTGAGTTCGATGTCACACTTTCTAAAGATGACATTCCCTTCTTATTACATGATGATACACTCAATAGAACAACTAATTCACAAGGTACACCGATAAATTTCACCTGGCATGAATTGTCTAAATTAGATGCTGGAAGATGGTTTTCGTCTGAATTTAATAATGAACCTCTTGCTCAGTTATCTGAAGTCGCTGATTTATGCTTATCGTTGAATATACAAGTCAATATTGAAATTAAACCACCTAAAGGTCTTGAGGAAAAAACAGGCCGAATTGTCGCTCGCTTAGCCGAAACACTCTTTAAGCAAAGTAAAATGCCACCACTTCTATCCTCTTTTTCACCAGAAGCATTAAGAGGGGCTAAAGAGGTTGCTCCAAGCTTACCAAGAGGCTTATTGATGCATCGTTTTAGATCGGATTGGTCTAATCTAGTGAATGAACTTGAGTGCTACTCTATCCATCTAAATTACAAACTGATCACCCCAAAACGCTTAGCTCTGTTCAAAGCAAAAAACTTATTTACGCTTGTCTACACTATTAATGATATAACAAAAGCAAAAGAACTATTAGCTATGGGGGTCAATGCAATTTGTACAGATTGTATCGATATAATAAAGCCTACATTTTAATGTGCTTTTAACGCTATGTTCATTAGCACAATACGTAATCCGAAAAATTATCAAAGCAAGTTCAATGCCAGAATGAATTGACATCCCCCCTCTCTAAAGGAAAGGGATATAAGGAGTAATCGATAAAACATTCAATGCGTTAAAATTTAAAAAACAATCAACCCTCACTTAATTAGGGCAGTGAAAAATCACTAAATGGATGTTAGTAACGTGATGCCATCACATCAAGATGAGTCGTCTACTTCAATAATATTATGATTTGCTTTAATCACATTCGATTCAATCAACCTAATCCTAAATCGTTAGTACCAATCCGTCACTGGCAGCTTGTATGCCATTTGGCAGGCCATTTAATTTAATCCACGCATCTAATTCATGTGAAATATGCGTTAAATACGTATAGGTTGGGGTAATACTATGTTCGATTTCAATGACCTGATTCAAGCAATTATGATTACGACTAGGATTAGACCTTGGTGGATCGTTACAATCAATTATCATCACATGTGGTCGATTTGTTTTTAAATAATCCATTGTTGAAGTAGGTAAACCTGCAGTATCTGTTAAATAAACTAACCTGCGTCCCGTACTG
Organism: Thorsellia anophelis DSM 18579; assembly: GCF_900111395.1. Lineage (GTDB taxonomy): Bacteria > Pseudomonadota > Gammaproteobacteria > Enterobacterales > Thorselliaceae > Thorsellia > Thorsellia anophelis. The sequence continues at coordinate 100,343 of NZ_FOHV01000006.1, forward strand.
GCTGAAGTAATTTGATATCCAAACGTCACTTTTGAATGCTGCAGGGGTAATGGCATGATCTCCATCCCAAGAATTTGATAAGATTCAAATGGCACTAAAGGTTTCTCAAATCGAAGTAACCCTGGATGTTTATACAAATCATCACAGCCAAGCTCATCAGGTGGCCCATAAACAGAAATAGGATGCCCAGCTCCCCACCTTAAAGGGAACAAACCTTGTACATGATCCATATGGTAATGAGTAAGTAAAAATCCATTAATTTGATCTGATGTATATCTATGGTGCAAATCATGAAGACTCGCATCTAAGAAAAGATTTTTTAGATTTTGTGAAATCATAGCACTAGAGGGTTTTCGCCTTGCAGGTTGCATAGCTTTAGCTTCAATGCATACCTGGCACTCGCATCCAAATACGGGCACTTCAGCAGCATTTCCAGTTCCTAAAAACATAAATTGCATATCACCCTCTTTCATTACAAAAAATCCAGCTCAATTTAGACCAGTGCATCTCTGCACCCTTTTGTTTGTGAATCGATCAATTTAGTGAGCGAATATAATTTTTTTAATGCAGACTCAATATGGCTGTCATTTTCGATAAAATGGGTATACGCAGGTAAGGTATCTGCATAATGTTTCGCTCTTGCTAATCTTGCATCTATCTCATCTATAGACTCTCTACCACGTTCAATTAGTCTCTTTTTCAATATAGGCTCAGGCACAACTAAACAAATTGCCACCAGATTTGGGCCAAAAATAGATTTTGCTTCTGGTAAGTAAGCTCTTGAACCATTAACAACCACGTCATGTCCTTTCTCTATCCAACTTTTCACTTCTTGCCCAATTCCATATCTCAGACCATTAGCTTCCCAGTCCATACAAAATAAACCAGATGCTTTTCGATACATGAACTCAGCTTCCGTTAACATGACATGGTTCTCATTGCTATTTTCGAAAGCGCGAGTAATATATCGATGAGCAACTAATAAAGATCGAAAACAAGACGTTTTATCTGATATTTCTGTCTGCTTTATATGATTGATCAACGTATCCTTACCAGAGCCGGATGCTCCCATCAGATAGATAAGCTTAGCCATTAAAATACCTGTTTCCCTTTACACCAAACACGCTCAATCATCACTTCAGAGGTATTTTCTATTTGATGTAGATGTGGTCTGAACATAACTAGATCAGCTAATTTACCTTCAATGATTTCACCTCTATCAAATAACCCTAAAGAAGCAGCTGGATTATAGGTAACCAATTGAATTGCCTGAGGCAGAGTAAATGAATTAGTGGGATCACTTGCCACTTTATATGCAGCTTCTAGTAAGCTTTGTGGGTAATAATCAGAGGAAAGAATATCTAATGCTGACTGTGATGCTAAAGAACTCGCTGAGATATTACCTGAATGAGACCCCCCTCTAATGATATTAGGCGCCCCCATTAACACTTTAATACCCCGCGCTTGTGAAGCTAATGCCGCTTCTAATGTGGTTGGAAACTCAGCAATCGAACATCCTATCTCTTTTGACTCTAAAACATGCTCACGCGTCGCATCATCATGACTTGCTAATGCAATATTAGCTTCTTTGCATAGATTAGCAATTGTATGTCTGTTTGTATGAGAATAGGTTTGGGCTTTTGCACACTGCACTATTTCATACTCAGCCATTTTTTCATCTGTAAAATGATATTTACCTTGAAAATATTCTCTATATTTTTCAATTGAGGTATATTGACGCTGCCCTGGCGAGTGATCCATAAGTGAAACTAAGGAAATATCTTCTTTTTCGATTAAGTATTCAAATAAGGGTAATGTAAATTCACTTGGTAACTCACAGCGTAAATGCAATCGGTGTTCAGCGCGATTAAGATTCATACTTTGGGTATAATTAATCACATCAAGCATTTTCGTTAAATTATTAAGTCTATGCCCGCCATCACGTTCATCCCCAATGGAAATGGCATCTAGTACAGTTGTGATACCACTGGCAATAATCAACGCGTCATGACTTCTCATTGCACTAAACGCAGGCCAATCAACCTTAGGTCTTGGAGCGAAAAATTTATCCAAATTATCGGTGTGTAACTCTACGAGCCCCGGCGCTAAATAGGCTCCCTCTAAATCGATAGCGTCCTTCACATGAGTCCTACCTGTTTCTACCGATTTAATCAAATCTTGTTCAATTACAACGGTGCCATGAATGACTTCATCTTTCATTATTATGTGTGCGTTTGTTAATATCATGCTTTTATTCCAAAAATATGCTGAGGATTAATGGGCGCTTTTTTGCATAGAAAAAAGACGCGTTGCTACCTGATCGCGCGTTTGAGTATCATGAAAAATACCAATTATCGCCGCTCCCCTAGCTTTGGCTTGGTTGATTAAATTAATCACTACCTCAGCATTTTTGCTGTCTAATGATGCAGTAGGCTCATCAAGTAATAAAATGGGATAATCCACAATAAAGCCACGTGCGATATTAACGCGCTGCTGCTCCCCTCCTGAGAAGGTCGATGGTGCAAGTGACCATAAACGTTCAGGTACATTTAACTGAGTCAGCAAGTTAGCGGCCTTATCACGAGCGACCTGCATATCCGCCCCTATTTCAAGTAAAGGTTGCATCACGATATCAATTGCGCTTACACGAGGGATGACCCTTAAAAATTGACTCACCCACCCTATTGTTGTTCTACGCAGTTCAATAATGGCTCTTGGAGATGCGCTAATAAGCTCGGTTTGCATACCTTGGTGATGGATAATTATTTCACCCTCATCAGGTTGATAATTGGCAAAGAGCGATCTTAATAATGTGGATTTCCCACTTCCAGAATGCCCATCAAGTACAACGCATTCACCGTAGTTAACCGATAGATTAATCCCGCCAAGCACTGGGATTTTTGCACTTTGTTGGTTATGTAAAATAAATGTTTTTCCTACATTTTTGACTTCTATCGCTATATTCATTTGATTCTCTTATTAAAAGGATTAACCATGTTTTGCATTAATTTTGTAATATTGAAGAAACTAACAGCTGGGTATATGGATGTTTCGGATCGTCAAGCACCCTATCGGTTAACCCTGTCTCAACAACACGACCTTGCTTCATCACCATTAATCTATCTGCTAGAAGACGAGCAACGCCTAAATCATGGGTCACAATTACAACGGCAATCGACAAGCTGCTAACAAGCTGCCTTAATAGATCAAGCAATTTAGCTTGCACAGACACATCTAACCCACCTGTAGGCTCATCCATAAATAAAATAGTCGGTTTCATCACTAGGTTTCTTGCTATTTGCAGTCTTTGTTGCATCCCACCTGAAAACGTAATGGGTAAATCATCAATTCTATCTTCTGGTATTTCGACTTCTACTAACCAGTTTTTTGCTTGTGTACGTATATCGCCATAATGCCTTTGACCAATCGCCATTAACCTTTCCCCAATATTTCCACCAGCAGAGATATAGGGTCTTAATCCATCTAATGGGTGTTGGTGAACGATTCCCCATTGAGTTCTCAATAATTTTCGTCTCTGACTTTCGCTCATGTCATACAATGAAACTGCATTATTATCTTCATTGCGATACAAGACTTCTCCAGAATCTGGCGTCAAACGCCCAGATAATGCTTTTAAAAGCGTGGTTTTGCCTGAACCTGACTCTCCGACAATTCCTAGCACTTCTCCTGGGTAAACTTCACACTCGATTTCCATAAATCCTTTGTTAGGCGCAAACAGTTGGGTTAAATTCTTCGCCCATAGCAAAGGTTGCTCAGCATTAACTGGATTCAGTAGTTGATTGGTGGGTAATTCAATAGTATTACCCTGTGTTGATGTCGCTAAATTAGATGATTGCATATTTTATCGCCTTGTTCTTTATAATATATTTTCAATAATATCTAATGAAGATTATTTCATCATTGCGTATTGACTTTTGACTGACAGTAATCTGTATCCGAACAGACATACATTCGAGTGCCTTCATCATCAATAACGACTTCATCAAGATAAGTGCCAGATGTTGAACAAATTGCACAAGGCTCATCCCATTTTTGAGGTTCAAAAGGATAGTCATCAAAATCTAAACTGGTTACTTTTGTATAAGGTGGTACAGCGTAGATACGCTTTTCACGACCAGCACCAAATAATTGCAATGCTGGCATATAATTCATTTTAGGATTATCAAATTTAGGGATGGGCGAAGGCGACATGATATACCTATCATTCACTTTGACAGGATAGTCATAAGTCGTGGCAATATGCCCAAAGCGAGCAATATCTTCATACAGTTTGACCTGCATCACGCCATACTCTTCTAGAGCATGCATTTTTCGAGTTTCTATGTCTCTTGGCTCGATAAATCTTAATGGTTCAGGGATCGGCACCTGATAGACAAGTGTTTGGTTTTCGTTGATTTCAGCTTCAGGGATACGGTGACGAGTTTGGATAAGCGTTGCCTCTTGGGTCTTAGTTGTAGTTTCAACCCCCGTGACTTTCTCAAAAAAATGGCGTATAGAAACCGCATTAGTTGTATCATCAGCACCTTGATCAATGACTTTTAATACATCGTCTTGTCCAATAATACTTGCGGTTAATTGTATCCCGCCAGTTCCCCAGCCATAAGGCATAGGCATTTCTCGGCCTGCAAAAGGCACTTGATATCCAGGAATCGCAACCGCTTTTAAAATTGCTCGTCTTATCATACGTTTTGTTTGCTCATCAAGATAAGCAAAATTATAGCCTGCTAAAGTCTCTTCTTTCATAGGACTGACCTTTTTATTCAATAATGCGTCTAGTTAATCACTTCTTCAATTTTGCAATCAGATAATGTATTTCTAGTGTTTTTTTACTTTTGCTTTGCTTCAAAGTACTCTTTTTGCAATTGACGGACTAATGATAGCTCCGCTTGAAAATCGACATAGTGAGGCAATTTCAGATGTGATAGAAAACCTGCTGCATCAACATTATCAGCATGTGCTAACACGAATTCTTCATCTTGCGCAGGTCCTAAAACAGGCTCTTGATACTCAGCTGATTGCAATGCCCTATCTACAACCGCCATAGACATGGCTTTACGTTCAGCCGCGCCAAACACCAATCCATAACCTTGAGTAAAATGAGGTAGCTCATCTTCTTCTGCTTTAAAGCCGGTTATCATTTCACATTCTGTTACCGTGATTTCACCAATAACAATTGGAAAGCCTAGCTCTTCAGGTTCAATGGTTATTTCAACCTGGCCTGTTCTAATTTCACCTGCAAAAGGGTGGTTACGCCCATACCCTCGCTGAGTCGAATACCCTAATGCCAACAAAAATCCCTCATCTCCTCTGACTAATTGTTGTAATCGTGATGCTCGGTTGCACGGATACATGACAGGCTCACGAGTCACATCAGGTGGGATTTGTTTGTCGTCTATTTCACCTTTGATTAATTGCTCTTTGGCTAATAAGGTAGATACCTTTGGCAAATGAGCACCCATCTCGGTTTCATTTTGTGCCAAGGTACGTTCAGATAATCTTTCAGCAGCAGCTTTTAAAGCTTCATCTAATCGTGAATCTTCATATGGTTGCATTTGCTCATCATCAGATTCAGCAAGCAGTGCAAAATCAAGTAATCTATGGGTGTAATCATAGGTAGGCCCAAGTAATTGCCCGCCAGGGATATCTTTATAAATCGCCGATATCCTACGATTCACTTCCATTTCATTAGTCTCAATTGGATTGGCTATCATGAACCTTGCTAAGGTCGTACGGTAAGCCCTTAACAAGAATATCGCCTCGACTAAATCGCCGCTAGATTGCTTTATCGCAAGGGCAGCGAGTTCTCTATCATAAAGACTGGCCTCGTTCATGACTCTGTCAACGGCTAAATTAAGTTGTTGACTTATTTGAGTGACATTAAGAGAAGAAACTGTGGTATCTCCCCTGCGTTTTTTTGCAAGTAAGCGATGTGCACAATGAATTGCACGTTCACCTCCTTTTACGGCTACATACATGAGATGACCTCCAATTGTGTCGTACGAGCAATCCCTAACATGCTATTTTGATGTGTCAAAATGAAATCAACCCCTTTGGGAAAGGCTTTTCTGCCTTCGACCAAATAAGTCAATATATCAACAGGTAAGGCTGTCGTAATCATTCGACTTCCTAGGATACCTGGACCAGTTAATCGTAATGTTGTTTGACCAAGTTCTTTTAAGACAGCTTTATCAGTAGGCGTAGAGTCATTATTATCTGTCACTTGAGGTAATTGCTTAGTTTGAATAATCACAAAAGCGGAACTTTCAGGTGAAATATCGGTTCCAATATTAAGTTGCTCAAGAGATTCTAAATCAATCGATTCATCTAAAAAGGCAAAATGAGCATCACAGAGTTGTTCTGTTAGTTTGCTTTGGGTATGAAATGCAACGCTGCGACTGATATCGCTAAGTGCGAGTGTTTTATCAATAAAGACTGGAGTATCTTGATCGCATAAGGCTAAAAGGCAAGCAACACTGGCATTATTTAAGGTCGGCCAATTAAAATGCCAATTTTCATAGGTATTAATTTTACCCGGTTGGCTTAAACTATCTAAGACTTGTTTAAATCCTATTTGAGCGTCTAAACAAGGAGAGTGAAATCCTGTGTAAAGTGTCATTCGTCTTCCCCTCTAACTAACGTGAAAAAGTCAACTCGACTCGTTTCAATTTCTGCCTGTTTTTGTAGTTTTATTTTTTCCAATTCACGTTCTAAAGGATGGATGACAGATTCTAAAAGTTGTGGTTGATAAGAGGTCTCTTGCATCAATGCATCAATCAGAGCATTAAGCTTAGCATGATGTTTATCCCGTCCTATGACATAGCCAAATCCATATTGCCCAGTACTAAGCTGAATCACGGCCCTGGTCATTGTGGCATCACCGATATAAAATCGATTACCCCCCCCTCCCATTTTCCCTTGCAATTGAACAAGGCCAATTTCTGGCGCTCTAATCACTTGATAAGCGACATCAATCTCTAGGGTTTCGTATAATTTTGTGAGCGTTTCATAATCACTCATTGATAAGACCTTCATCCAGTATTGTCTTAATGTGACATCGGACATCAAAGACTCCTAATGCTACCCATGGTAGGTTTGATTAATTTATTAAGGTAATAAGATAGACATTTAGATCAAAGCACTGTTTGACTAAAATAATTTTAGTCACGACAACGCATTTAAAATTGCTATAAATAGATTAAAAATCATCTATCTAAATGAAATATTAAATGAATTAAATGACAATTTGATTACGAGTTAATTAAGAATAGGTGGCATTTTTATGTCAATTTTATGACAATGCATCTAGGGGGATTAGTAACAGCTTTTAGCAAATATAATTTTACTGATGATAACACCGCGAATTGAAGTCGTGATATCAATCAGATAATATCAAAAAAGATGAATATCATCTGATTGACACAGAATTTTAAATACTACCAATAATGTTTGCTTAGTATGTAATGAACAAAACTAAAGTACTACGCTTTTATACAGTCCTCTACGATGACTTAACACTCACTACTTTCATTGCACGATAAAGCCTTATCATTGCATGCAGGTAACATAGAGCTTTTCATTTTCCAAATGACCTTGTATTTCACCTGTTTCAAATTCTAGTGCTTGAAAACCTACTTCATTAGCCGTTTTGTCTTGACTCCAATAGAAATTAGAATTTCCAGTACCATATTTTATGATTGGCCAACCCAATTGAGTATTAAGCTGGCTGTCTGGGTAGGCATGATATAGTGTTTGCAGTTGTGATAGGGTCGGTAATTTATCGCCACATAATAATTGAGCCTCTCGAAAAGTATATTTGCCCCAGATCTCAAAGCCGATTGAATCACTCGTCTCAACAGGGAATTCTTTTGATAACTTTGGCCGTAAAAATACTAAATTATCCACAGTGACCCTATCTGCCATATGCCCCCAATTTTTTGCATATTGAGAATCTGGACTAGTTAAGACCGTGAATTTTACTGAATCAGTTTTAAGCGCATTATGCGAGCTTACTTGAAATGTGGACTCACGGCCTAATGTATAAGCCTCTGTGATAGTAATTTTCAAGACTCCATTTTCATCTGTTGTGAAATGGGCAGCACTAGATCCTGGCCTACCATTAAACCTAAGGTATTTAACAAAACTCTCTACGTTTTGTCTATTCACTGATTTTATCGTATTGATACTAACCGGCATATAGGGCATGCTTTGTCTAAATTTATCTCTGACCACAATAGTCATATCAATTGAACCATTTATTTTAGCTGTATCTTCTGGTAATTGAATATCTAATAAGGACGCACCGATAAACGACACTTTTTTAAGGATCTGGTCATTCATAGGGGATATTGCAAATACTTCTATTTCAGTGTATTTACTGCTGACTAATATCCTCCCCTCCCCATTACTATCCGTATCGATATATTGTTCTGAGAGTCCCTCTGGATAATTTGATACAAACTCTATCCTTTGATTAATCATTGGATTACTTCGAGTGTCTTTGAGTGTCACAATATAAGGTAGCGATTCTAATCCGTTGGCAATAGCCGTTAAATTTGGGTCAACCGCTTCAAAGGTAAACTCTCCAATTTTTTGTGGTACCTCGATTTCATATGTTTGAAAATCACCTGTCACAGCATAACCGTCTTCAATATTTTTACCTATTGGTAGAATCGTCACTTCACTTATCGCTCCTATATTCTCTTGCGTTAAAACAGGGGAATAGGCATCAACAGGGCCATTTAAATATTCCTCTTTTGCAATTGCCAAGGTTTCGCCCTTTTTACCCCACCAAATTCTGGACCAATCGTCATAATTTTTTTGTTCCAAACCATTGTTAGGTGGTATAAAGTTATACTCAAGAGCTATCTGTGTTCCTTCCAAAAAGTATCCATTGAACGTCACATCCTCAATCATTGGTTTGCTTGGGGGATCAAATACAACTCCTCCGGCATTTGCTAACAAATTGTCAATCGGCTTTATCTTATGACTTGTAAAATGAGTTTCTACTAATCCAGGTTTGCTAGGTGCATCTTGGCCAAAAAAATACCCAAGATCCCACACTCGAATTGGTGTACCTTCATTAGGTACACCAAAATTCGATATAGGTTGGTAGATAAATCCAATCCGATAACCAGCGGCATCTTTTGGGATAACTAAACCGGTTGTGAATTGGCTTTCTGGAATAAAGCCACTTGGCAGGATATGACCTGGATGTGTGTCATTATTTATTTCAATCGCCTCTAATTCATCCCAGCTCCTTACACTGTCAAATTCACCAGAAATAGGGTTAAGTTTATACCATTTCAAATCATGGTTTGCGGTTAAGCAAGAATCGCCATCCTCATCTGCAAATCTAAAATACGCTTGATTAATCGATTTTTCACAAAATATTGTCGGTATGTAAACAATTGCCCCAACAGTTGGAATTGCCACCCCTTTAGCATCAAAAACAGTTGGTTGATAAAGCTTTGCACCTATTGAGGCTTGATAAGGTATATGTCCAAGCAATCCAAAACTTTTATTGCTGCTAACAGATAACCAATTTGCATGACTATTTGTCGTCATAATAATGGTACAGAATAATACTATTAATACGTTCATTTTCATGTTATCGTCCCAGATAATAAATCTTCCATTTCCTTGAAATAACAACCCAATTAAAATACCAGACTGGAATTAACCTATATTCATAATCTGATACACCTATATCTTATTTACAATTAAAATAATTTAAACCACCATTTTTTATTATATATTTCCAATAATTCATAAAAATAATTATCCACCTAGCTAAAATCATCACTTACCAAAAATAGATAACATCAAAGAATAAAATAAAAATAATGCTTTTTCAATATAGCTGTTTTCAATCTTTCTAAATTCAATTAAATAGGCACATGAAAATATCATAAGAAAACAATAAAATTAATCATCCCAAATTAATAGAAAAAATCAAAACTCAATAAAAACAATTAAAAAACAAAATTCTAATAAAAAATATCTTTATCTACGCTGCAATAAATAACATCAACTATTAATCCGCACAGTTAAATTTAAATAAATTTGTAAATTTAAAATAATAATCGGGGCTTTGCTTAATTTTTAATTCTTCGTTTAAACTAGTCATCATATTTAATCATTTTTTAAATAGCACTATTTATTCTATACGTGCGAAATTTAATTTAAAATAAGCAACAACTTACAAAATCTAATCTAATAGAACAAATTGAATTGGGCACTTTTTTATCATTTAAGTAATTTATGACTAATCCGACTAAATAAGCTGAGTGAATTAGCTCTATTCTTGCAACAGATGGAGAAGGGATGAATCATGTTAATGCATGCACTGATGACATCATAAATGTCTTAGTGTACTGGTAAAGTTATGTTTGATGCAACTGATAGCATATCATCCAACACCAAGGTAAATAAGTTTGAAAGGAAATAAATTGAAATTGAATTTGCTCTCTACATCTCTAACATACTGAATATTATTTTGATATATATGAAGAAAACCAAATGAAGCGGCTAAAGTATAAATTTGTGAGTATCATACACTGATGGGCAAAAAGCATCTATAATCGTCAAAAAAAACGGGTTTCATAGCCATCTTCAGCTACTTAAACCCGTTTGAAAATTATAACGCATATACGTATCTAGATTGAACCTTTCCGTTTTGTGTATAAACTAATTTAAAGCTCGCTGGCATATCATCAGGATTCACCACTAAAATACCATTAGAAATAGTAGAACTCATTAAACAATTCTCAGATGTTGCATTAAAATTAAACAGACCTGGATAAGCGGGGTCCTTAATCTCACCAAAAAGAGTACACTCCCCGCTGTTAATTTCGATGAACGAACTATTATTGATTGAAAAACGCGCATTTTCATCATTACTGAGATTAAACACATAATCTCCCATAGCGATATCAACCACCGCATCATTGATAGGTTCAATTGAGACAATTGTTAGTTGCTTAGCTGGTAAATTTACATCAGTTGTATTGAACCACACCCCGTCTCGCTCTACTAAGCTAACTGTTGGAATACCATTGCTGTCATTTAGCATCAATCTTTTATTACCTGAAGTGCTCACGCTTAACATACCAATTTGAGGTAACTGATTACCATTTGGTGCCAAAGTAACGCGATATGCTGTATTATTGTCTAAATTGACAGAATTGACAGAATCAGGTAACTCAACATTAGGCGCAGCATTACTGGTATAGTTATCTTCACTGTCACATGCAGTTAAGAAAGTCGCAAAAAATACAGGTAATAAAACTTTCGATAGTTGAACCATTTTCATGATATTCCCCTTAATTATTGTGCATCTGTTTTAGAAGAAACATCGTTCATATACACTTTCAACCACTCTTTAGCAGCGGCATTACCCTCAAAACCATGCTGCATCATTGTAAAAGTCACAAATCCTTTTTGATAAGCAACTGATTCATCATTGGCTTGATCTTCAGTTGCAGTTGAAGAGATATCAAATCCAATATTGGCGCTACCATTTTGATTCACTGTGAATTTCAGGTTGTATGCATTGAATGTACCAAATTGTGTGACTTTCCAAGGTAATTCTAGTGCCCTATCGCCTGCTTCAAACATCGGATAGTTAATATTAAGCCCATATCCTTCTGGTAATAAACGACCTTGGCTATCTACTTTACTTTCTAAATCTTTGATAATTTTAGAGGTTAAGAGTGCGACTTCAGCGGCTAATTCATCGTTATTCGTGGTATTAGCATCAGCGCTGATTGCAACTGCTGGTATCCCTCTTGATAATGCAAATTGTGCGTTACCAACTGTGCCTGAACTATTAACGATTGAGCCTACATTTTGCCCTTCATTGGCACCTGAGATGACTAAATCAATTTTCGGGTTTGCTCCCCAAACTTGTGGAGCAACCACATCTAATCCATACATCAAAGACATGATTGGCGTACCATTAACATAGTAGATATTCTCCTCGCCGTTTACTTCCCCAAACGCAGGCGCGCCAGCAGGAGCTGCATCATTAAGACAAGCTTCTGTTAACGTTGTTAATGTATCAGAGAAATTGATGGACCCACCCTTACCGCTTTGATTTTGGCAAGGAACAGAGGCAATCACATTATGCCCATCTTCGGTTAATTTCGCGTAAATTGCTTTTAAATTCGAAGTGTAGCCATCATCATTCGATAGAACGATATTAAGTGCGCCGGCACTTAAGCTCACTTGGGTTAAGATAACACCTGAAACCATTACTGCTAACTGTTTTAATTGCATAATTGTCATCCTTTTGATTGAGTTTATGTACATTCCCAATATTTATAACTAATTACAAATATTGGCATGAGTAATTTACTCATTACTTTAAGCACGAAAGATGACAACTAAATGAAGAGTTTGTGACATATTTGTGAATTTATCACAAAACTCGTTATCCCATAATATTAATTGGAAGAAGGTTATTGAATTATGATGGGAAGCAATTAATGCTTTAGTCTGCTCTATAGCGTTACAATGATAAGGAATGGTTTCACATCAACCTAGTTACTAAATACTTGGATTGACATATCACACTGATCTGTCATGGCTAAAACTAGTATAACAATTCAGTCGTTCTATAAGAGGGAATTTTACTCTCCCTACCAAGCTATTTTGATAAGGAGAGTAAATAAAAATCAAATGCGGTATAACTTAAATGGAATACTTAACGTAATAAAGATAACACGTTTTGCGGAACTTGATTCGCTTGTGCTAGCACTGATGTTCCTGCTTGCTGAAGAATCTGAGCCCTACTCATATTAGATACCTCGACAGCATAGTCAGCATCTTCAATGCGGCTACGAGAAGAAGTCAAATTGTTGACTGTCGTACCTAAGTTATTAATAGTCGAATCAAGACGATTTTGGATTGCCCCTAAATCCCCTCTTAAATTATCAACTTGAGTAATGGCTTTATCAATTGCTTCAAGCGGCATATAAGTCGATCCAGCAAGCAAATTTGCAGCTGTCAATGACTTAACATCAAAACCTATGTAAGCAATTGAGTTATCAGAATTATATGTTGTTTTAGACGTATCTAACGCAATTAGGTAAGTTTGACCTAATTTTAATCCTTGCGCTTCTAATATTCTGGCATCTGGGCCTGTATCATTACCGATACCAAGCGTAACAGAGGTAAATAAATTACCTGCTTCATCTGCAAATAACTCTCCTGTTGCCGTCCCTACAATTAAAAGCTCATCAGGATCATATCCAATAGTCGCTTTACTCACCCCAAATTGTGCGGCTAAATCCATGGCTAGTTGCCCAAGATTAAGACCATGAGTGCCATCATCCCCAACCATCACTTTTCCCACGTTAGTGGTTTCACCAAATAATTTCTTTAATGTTTGCTCCTGAAATTTCTCGGCATTAGTCGTAGGAACGGCGGGTAAGTCTAGAGATAACATCCCAGATTTCGTATTATCTCTTCCAACAATAATAGGAAGATTAGTTGGGTAGGCTTTACCCATAATAATCGTTTCTGCTCTTATGCCTTCAACGCCAATTGCACCATTAACATTAAACGTTTCTAATCCTAGCGTTTTACTATTAATTTCTTTTAAGCCAATCGAAATCGTTTCATTGTCATTTGCCCCAACTTGTAAATTCAAGTTAGAGTCTTTAGCAAGTACATCGACACCATTAAATTGAGTTTGTTCCGATATCCGGTCAATTTCAGCTAATCTTTGTTTGACCTCTGCTTGAATAGAATCGAGATCAGTTTGTGAATTAGAACCATTTGCCGCCTGAACCGTTAACTCTCTGACTCTTTGAAGGTTATTATTAATTTCATTCAAAGCACCTTCAGTTGTTTGAGCGATTGAAATGCCATCCATCGCATTTCTTCTTGCTTGTGCAAGACCTTTAATATTTGAAGTAAATCGATTAGCAATAGCTTGACCTGCGGCATCATCTTTAGCACTATTGATACGCATACCAGAGGATAATCTCTCTATCGCTGTACCTAGTGCAGATTGTGAGCGTCTTAAGTTTAGCTGAGTACTTAATGACATCACATTTGTATTAATAATCGACATTTCGAAATCCTTAAAAATTGATCTTACTGATAAGATTCATTATCACATTTAATCAATCATGCTAAATACGACAAATAAAGCAACATAGTTTCTAGATATTTAAATTAGTTTTCATTATTCCAATAACACAATTATGTTACATAATATTTCAAGCGCAACCACCCTGTCAAGGGGTATCCAAAGCAAAGGAGAGACTAGATAAATGCAGCCCCATCGATATCTTCATAAGTCGATAATCATTAAGTTATTATTAGAATAAAGCGCAGAAACCCTTCTATCATTAATTTTTTGTTACAGTTACATTAAATATTCAAATAACTCTTTTTTGCAGAATTAAGATCCAAATGCCCTAATTTAAACTGCCCTCTACGGTGTGACAAAGTCATTGTCAACGCACCTACTTAAATACTTATTAACATTCATTATCTTTTCAATATTGATACTTATCTATTGTAGCAAATGCTTTTTGGCAATTATTCTAATTTTCTGTTTTTAATCCTGAAAATACGCCCTATTGTTAAGGCAATAGGCGCTTTCAACTCTTAATGTTAGCTTACACAAGCACTTCAATCGGACATCATGAACAACTTAATTTTTATCAAACTCATCATCATTTATAACAATAATGCTTGTTGATCTTCTAAAACTCTCAAATGATAATGAGAATAATTATTGTTTGCATTACTATTCTCATTTAAGCTATTATGTTGATGAGTGGCGATATTCACATTTATCTTGGTATTTTTTTGAATTTATTTTTTCGAATTTATTTTTTTAAGGAACTAGGCATGAAAATTAAGACAAAAATCAATCAACCTGTATTTAATATCGCTACTGCGATCTACATCAGTACTCTTTGCGTATTTCCAGCGATAAGCGACGTTTCCACCATTCAAGAGCAAACAATAAATAAGCAATTCGACTTACCAATCAATCAATATAAACAATTTGTGATAAATGAGATGGCTGAATTAGTCAAAGCCACAGAACAATTTACTACTGCTATTGATACGGGGGATATTGAACTTGCAAAGGCACTTTATGCACCCACTAGATTGCATTTTGAACGCATTGAACCAGTCGCTGAGCTATTTGGCGATCTTGATCCTGCTATAGATGCAAGGGAAGACGATTTTAAACTTGGCGCAGCGGATCCAAAGTTCACCGGATTTCACCGTTTAGAAAAGATGATATTTTCAGATAACACGCTTGAAGGTACAAAACCATTTTCAGATAAACTGCTTAAAGATGTATTACAACTTAATGAAAACATCAAAAAAACCGAGATATCCCCTATTGTGATGGTCCAAGGAGCGGCTGATTTACTAGAAGAAATTGCATTATCAAAGATAACAGGTGAAGAGGAACGATATAGCAAAACAGATCTATGGGATTTTAGTGGGAATTTAGCAGGCGCTTATCATATTTTTGATTTGTTAAAGCCCCTTATTACAACTCATAACGCTGATCTAGTGACTAATATCGATGCTCAATTTTCAGCAATCAACATGACATTAGGCAAGTATCGCGTTAGTGAAACTGAAGGTTATCAAAGCTATGACAGCGTGTCTGAACAAGATTTAATTTTGATGAAAGCTCAAATAACAACTTTAGCGGAAGATCTATCTACTCTGAGAGGGATTTTGAATCTTGATGATGGTTTGTAAACACTTACATTTTGGGCTAAATCTATATTTATGTAATTGAAGGTACGCAATAGGAATCCCTTTGCTTTAGCAGGGGGATAATGTCAATAGAACTGCACTCTAAAAGAAACAAGATTTACGAATATGCTTAGGGAGATATTATGAAAAATAACAGTCAAGATACCCCCAAAGATTCAGGTAAGATGTCGCCTGTTAAAAATTTACAAATAGATTCTAAAGCCGATTTTTCGCCTTTATCTAAACATATATGCGCAAATAATCCTCAACTACCTAATAGAAGAAAATGGATCAAGTCTCTTTCTTCTATAGGTATTAGCGCAGCTATTTCCGGGCTATCTATACCATTTGCTAACGCGAATGAGTCACTAAAAAATGATTTATCCCCAAAGACACCTAAATCAGTTTGTGCTGAAAGTTTATTCACAATCATCCCCCCATTTGGTGTTAACCAAGCTGGTATTACGACTCCTGAAACCACTGACGCGATATTTGTAGCATTTAAATCGGTTGCACCTGATATAGAGACATTAAAAACTCTATTTACACGTTTGACCAATCGAATTGTTTTTTTAACGCAAGGTGGTACTCCTGCTGCAAAGCCAAATAAAAACTATCCACCATCTGAATCCGGTATGCTTGGTCAATACATTAACCCTGATAGCCTAACTATTACCGTATCTGTAGGTGCTACGCTTTTTGATAAACGATATGGCCTTATTTCTCAAAAGCCGATTGAATTAATAGACATGCCAGATTTTCCAAATGATGCGCTCGATACATCTTGGTGTGACGGGGATTTATTATTACAAATTTGTGCTAATAGTAAGGAAACTGTCATCTATGCTTTAAGAGATATAATTAAAAATACATCACAATATTTAGTACCATTCTGGAAAATAGATGGTTTTTTACCCTCGAAGGCCATTAAATCCAATACTACTCCAATCAATTTATTTGGGTTTAAAGATGGGACAGGTAATCCTTCTAAACATGACAATTCACTGATGAATCAAATCGTTTGGGTTGGTCCTAATTCAAAAGAACCTAGCTGGACTCATGGAGGGAGTTATCAAGCAGTGAGACTAATTCGCCAATACTTAGAGTTTTGGGATAGAACGCCCCTAAAGCAACAAGAAGCTGACTTTGGTCGACATAAAGGGAGTGGTGCACATTTAGGTAAAACAGATGAATTTGAAGAGCCCTATTATGCGCATAATCAAGCTGATCAAATAACACCAATAGATTCTCACGTCAGGCGTGCTGAACCGAGAAAACACGGTAGGCATGACGCAAAATTATTGCGCAGAAGTTATAATTATTCATTAGGCTTAACAAAAGCCAGTCAACTGGATATGGGATTAATTTTTGTAAGTTATCAATCTTCCTTGCAAAAAGGATTCATCGATACTCAAAACCGATTAAATGGCGAGCCCTTAGAAGAATACATTAAGCCTTTTGGTGGTGGTTTTTTCTTTGCCTTGCCAGGCTTTAGAGAAAATGAAATATTAGGAAGTGGATTATTCAAACTTTTATGATTTCATCATTCAAGGATAAACCGCCTCATAAATGGAGGAAGTGTTACGTTTGAATGATAAACTTCCCCCGCTCCTTACGCCCTTCTCCTCTATTTCAGCATCCATGAGATTAAATAATGACATCAATCACATCTATGACTTGCAATATATCGCTTTTACTGGTCTTTATTTCTATTTTAATAGATAATGAAAGACTATTTTTTTAAGGTCATGCAATGATAAGAGTAGAGAACACTGTACGCAAGGCACTATGTAGTTGCTTTCTGAAAAATCCAATAGACAGTTGCTAAGCTGGATTTTTCAACACGTACAAATTGAGAAACTCAAAAAACGATTAAACCTTCATGACCTGTATAAAACTATTGGGAAAATTATGTTGGAAAATACGACGTCATCTGAAACTAGATTTATATGGGCCTTTACAGATAAATATGACCTATGCGGTAAATTGCAAAAGAAAACAGCTCAAAATTGGAGTGTTGGGCGTAAAGTCAATATCAATACGTTAAATAAAAATTATGGACATATTATTTCAGATAACGATAAAACTATCGCGAAACTATTAACAAATAGCATCATAAGTGAAAAGGATACGTTTAGAATTTCGACTCCACTCCTATCCTTGCTAAAATCGACCCCCAATTTATTCGATGATGATGGCAATCAAATCACACTTGCAGCACAACCATTTTTGTTAACCTTTGAACAAGAAGGTGAACACGCGATTATTGCAAGATTTCCAAATCCTGATTCTAATGATTTTCTAGATGAACAAAAACTTATCCGCCGTCACAGTGATACTATAATTTTATTTGAAGATTATGCACCAGAAGTCGCTAAATTTTTGAATATGATCAAAAAAGTGCCTAAAATCGCAGTGCAATCTGCTTTTGACCTCACAAAAAAACTTGCTGAAAACATTAATTGGTATAACCATATTGATAACTCTTCTAATATTCAAGTAATCAAATGGAGCCAGACCCCTCACCTATGGCTAAAACTCACAGCCCATACATTAGATATTTCCATCACTCATCAATCAGAGGATGGTGTGTATTCTATGCCAAGTGCTAAAGGGGACATATGGTTATCTGTGGGTAAAAATATTTGGGCAAAACGAGACATTGAAAATGAACTCACACAGGTTAAAACAATCCTTCGTAAACTTGAGATAACTGAATTTAATATTAATCAAGATTATGCTATTACAATAGACAAAGCTGAACTGGTTTTATCTCAGTTAGATATATTAACAGGTGTCGAGGTACATTGGCATAAAAGCAGTCCTAAGATTTTTAAAGCTGACTTAGGTGCCTTCAAACTTGAAGTTGAAGGCAATAGCAAAGCGTTAACATTTAGAGGTAATCTAGAATTTGATGCAGGCAGAGTAATTGAACTGCAGCAATTATTACAATCAAAACGCAATGGTTATATTGATCTAAAAGAAGAGAATGCACGTATTCACTTATCTGAAACACTCCAAGCTCAATTATCTATTTTAGCAGGTGCACTTGATGACTCATTAAGCGTATCCTCACAAAGAGCCTATACCTTATTACAATTAGATGATTCATTAAAGCAACATGACAATCCTAAGTGGCAAATGCTTCAATCGAATTGGAATCAACCTATTGAGATAGAGGAGTCTGAACTTGAAAGATTGCGCTGTTATCAACAAAGCGGAGTTAAATGGGCAATCAACTTATTGCATCATGGATTTGGAGCATGCTTAGCAGACGATATGGGGCTTGGAAAAACATTACAGGCTCTAAAAGTGATTGCTCACTTTAGCCATAAAGGTCCAAGCTTAGTGATCTGCCCTAAATCAGTGCTATTTAATTGGCAATACGAAGCAAAAGAGTTCACACCTCATTTAAATTGCCGAGTATTTGAAAATAGTTCGGATAAAAAAGCACTATTAACTAGCTTAAACCCTTATGATCTTATCATCATGGGATATAGCCAATTAAATATGTACAAAAATGATCTTAAACACGTCAATTGGCAAACAATCGTAATAGATGAAGCTCAGCAGATAAAAAATCCGACTAGCCAGAGAACTAAATCCTTGTTAACTCTAAAATCAGCAGGAAAACTCGCACTTTCTGGAACGCCTATTGAAAATAATATCATTGAATTATGGAGTCTGTTCGCCTTTTTAAATCCTGAACTATTAGGTGATTTGACCACATTTAAAGAAAGATATGCAAGAGTGAATAAAGAGGATGATTTGCTCGCAGAGCTTCGAGCTTTGGTTTCACCATTTATTTTGCGTAGACTCAAAAAAGCAGTACTTGATGAACTGCCGGAAAAAATTGAAATTAACCATGATATAGAACTTAACCAAGAAGAAAGAGCGGCCTATGAAGCAATCCGACTTGATATTTTAACTAAAAAAGCGCATAACTCTCTCGAAATTCTAGCCGGAATTACACGTTTAAGACAAGTATGTTGTGATGCTCAACTGGTCTTTAAAGATTTTAAAGGACCTAGCAGCAAAATACTTGAAGCCCTTAAAATTATCAGAGAAGCACTAGCAGGGGGGCATAAAGTACTTATTTTCAGTCAATTTGTCGGTTTACTCAAAAACTTAGGCACTTTATTAACAAAAGATGCAATTAAATATAGCTATCTAGATGGGCAATCTACTTTAAAACAGCGTGAGGCAGAAATCACTCAATTCAAACAAGATATTGCTGATATTTTCCTAATTAGTTTAAAAGCAGGCGGCACAGGTCTTAATCTCACTGAAGCTGACACCGTAATTCATCTTGATCCTTGGTGGAACCCTGCGATCGAAGACCAAGCTAGTGATAGAGCATATCGAATCGGTCAAACTCAAACAGTTACCGTGTACAGATTAATAGCCAAAGATACTATTGAAGAACATATCATTCAATTACATCAAGCAAAACGCCATTTGGCGCTACAATTAATGTCAGGTCATGCTGAAAAAGTACAATTAGAACCTGAATTTTTACTTTCATTACTGAATCAAAATGCTCATAACCTATCACTTTAAATTTTAAGGTATTTTGAGATAGGTTCGTTAATGGCCTAATTGCTTTAACATCCGTTAAAGACTTGCTACTCTACCTTCTATGCTGACAATAGCTGAAGCGACTATGTCCTCAATACTGCCTACAATTGAAACCCATTTAACATCTGGCTCTTCGGCTGGATTGGGTATTTCTAGTGTTGCAAGCTGAGTCTCTAGCATATTGGGTTTCATAAAATGACCGGCCCGTTTTTCAAGTCTCTGTGCGATAAGTGACTTATCTCCTTCTAAGAAAATAAATAAAGGTGCATTATCTTGACGTAAAATATCACGATAAGATTTTTTAAGTGCCGAGCACACAATCACTAACGACTGGTTATTTTGTTCATGCTGATGAATCACTGATTGAATATTATTAAGCCAAGGCAATCTATCAAAATCATCTAGTGCCTCACCTCGAGACATCTTTTCAACATTTTCTTTTGGATGTAAATCGTCTCCATCTACAAATACATAACCATATTTTTGCGCTAATAGTTCTGCAATCGTGCTCTTTCCTGTACCACAGACTCCCATCACGACAATACTTACTTGAGACTTGCTCATCATTACACCATCCTTTTAAAAAATAGCCACACTAAATCTTATTCTTTGACTGCCTGCAATTACACTGATTTGTGCGCCAGCTCTCAAAATCATATTTTATTCTAATAATTAACGCATACAGATATTCACTTTTCAAAAAGTTACATATACTATGTTACTGGTAACAGATAAAAAAGTGAATTACTTTATGTGATTCATTTGAAAAAGATCACAATATTAAAATATTAAAAGGAACTTTATGGGCGGCATCATAGACAACTCACAAACATATCTATTAATGGTAGCGCTTTTATCCGTTTTAGCGTTACTCATTTTAATTATATACTTAAAAATCCATGCATTTGTATCATTAGTCACAGTAAGCCTTGGAACCGCAATTGCAGCCGGCATTCCTTATAAAGATGTCATCAGTACTTTAAATGGAGGTTTTGGTGGAACACTTGCTTCAGTAGCATTACTGGTCGGCTTAGGTGCCATGATTGGTAAAATTTTAGAGACAACAGGCGGTGCCAAAGTTCTTGCTGACACATTAATTAACCGATTTGGTGAAAAACGAGCCCCCTTTGCACTCGGTATTGCATCACTTTTATTTGGTTTTCCCATTTTCTTTGATGCAGGTCTGATTGTAATGATGCCCATTATATTCAGTGTTGCCGCACGTTTCGGTGGTTCAGTACTAAAATATGCACTGCCAGCAGCAGGCGCATTTGCTGCCATGCATGGCTTTGTCCCGCCTCACCCTGGACCAGTAGCAGCAGCCGATGCTCTGCATGCTAACATTGGCCTTTTACTGATTGTTGGTATACTAGTGGCTCTGCCAACCTGGTATTTTGGTTCTTACCTATTCGGTTTATATGCGGGCAAAAAATTCAACATACCTGTTTCAAAATTATTTATGAGTAACGAAATTATAGATGAGAGAAAATTACCTAAGTTTACGACTGTTCTTCTTATCTTAGTTTTACCTGTATTATTAATCTCACTAGATACGGTCCTTAACACCTTACAAACCGCAAAAATTATTAATGGGGATGCAATTTTAGTTCAATTTTTAAGACTATTAGGAAAAACGCCAATTGCGCTTTTAATCACTTTATTAATTTGTATCACGGCATTTACTAAAGACTACGGTCTTAAACATCTAGAAAAATTATGTGATAGCTCACTTGCTCCGATTTGTAGTGTCATTCTTGTCACTGGTGCTGGTGGCATGTTTGGTGGCGTATTAAGAGCAAGTGGTATTGGTGATGCTTTAGCCACATTACTTGCTGATACAGGCTTGCCAGTGATAGTTGCGGCGTTCATCATAGCTACTTGTATTCGTGTTGCTCAAGGTTCTGCAACTGTCGCACTGACAACAACTGCGGGACTGATTGCGCCGGTGGTAGAAACAACAACAGGCTTATCACAATTAGATTTATGTTTTATTGTGATTGCAATTGCTGGTGGTTCTACTGTTTTATCTCATTTTAATGATTCAGGTTTTTGGCTTGTATCTAGGCTTCTTGAGATTGATGAGAAAACAACACTTAAAACCTGGACTGTAATGGAAACCTTACTTGGCACGATTGCCTTTGGTATCGCTGCACTACTTAGCCTTATTTTTTAATTTACAACCCTAATGGTGCAGGTCCAAATAAAAAATTATGGCTTGCACCAGTGAATATGCATACACAGGTATGGGACTAGCCTTGATGATTTACTTACAATAGGTAAATGGTGTAATTATGGAATTCTGGCTTTTACAAAAATAATCAACAATTACTCATATCCAGCCCTATAGGAAAAGGGCTAAATGCTTCTTCCGTTTGCCCTTCTGCGTATACAATGCACCTTTTCATTTATAATCGACCACCAAACATATTTTTATTCCATAATTCACCTAATTGATAGTCAGATAACCACTCTTCCCAATCATTTTTATTTAACTTTTTCATCTTTGTTTGATGCTCTATTTTGTTTATCACTATCAGATCACCTACCTCAAAACAATTAACCAATTCAATAGATTGAGTCGATATGATAATTTGCCTAGTATGGCTTGCAGATTTAAAGAGAGCACCAAGAATAGCAATAGCATAAGGATGCAATCCAATTTCAGGTTCATCAATAATTAAAATGGAATTTTCCTCTTCGTATGGTTGACATAATAAAGTGGCTATTAACGCAAAACGTAGTGTACCGTCAGAAAAATGGTATGCTGTAAAAGGAATATCATAGCCTTTTTCATACCACTCAAGTTGGATGCAAGATTCATTTCCTGGTATAGGTCTCAGTATAAAACCACCAAAAAATGGCGCTATCTTTTGAATGGTTTTAATAATCCTATAATAGTTTTTTGAATAATCCCTTTCTAATTTATACAAAAAGGCAGCTAAATTACTACCATCTTCCCTAAGGTATAAATTATCATTAATTTGATGCACTTGCTTAACTTTTGCTGTATTACTTGTATCGTAAAAATGGTAAATATGCCAGTTTTTAATTTGTTTTATCAAACTTCGCAAGTTTTCATTTTCAGAAGGTGTGTGAGTGTAATGTTCAGCATGAGACTCCAAGTAGCCGCCGCTCATCAGAGGAAGAGGCGCTTCATTGCTTCCAATATACACAATCTCTCTATCAATCATTAATTGATTTGTATCAGTTGGTACTAGCTCAATTTCATAAGGTGTGCTATTGAAACTTAACTTGGCATAGATTGAGGATGTATTTTTTCTGCCGAAATGCAGTAATGCATCTGGCCCACCTTTTTGGGTCACAAATCTTTGTAAATTTGACTCTATCATAGTCCGTATTAATTTAAAGAAACTGATAAAGTTTGTTTTTCCAGAGCCGTTTGCGCCAATCAATACATTTAATGATCCTAACTCTACATGACACTCAACTATAGATTTGTATCCTTTGATTAGAATTGAATTCAGCATCACAGAATTATTCTGTTTCATATATTTCAAGCCTCTATTTACCTATACTTATACAAAATTCACTAGGCTGACATAATACCCTATTTATTGATTATGATGCTAAAACATTTATTTTTTTAGTTTTAATTTTTAAAAAAATAAGCCTTATATAGATAGGATTTAGTTTATTAACAGTAAGAATTCAAATTGTCTTAGATGAATACTCACACGTTGGTTGAATATTTAGCAAGAAAAAATAGGTAACTATTTTTATCATTCAAGCTTACAAGCTCCCTATTCATGAAGAGAATGCATCTACTGGTTTGGAGCCGTAAAATTACACAGGTTCGTTATGACTCCAAGTGTATTTGATTACAACATACCACCACATGAATCTGCAAAGTAGCTAGGACTCTAAAAAGCATAACTTGGCAGATAACGACGAGTAGTTAGGAATTCTTATCATAACTGGATTATGGTGAATGCCATTTTCGTGATTTGAATGTGCTATATCATCGAGGTTGAGAGATTGCGTCCGGCAGCATAATAAGATAAGTTACGATAGAGGCTAGCGACACGTTAAACACTTGTAGGTGCGACTAGAAAACTAAGTGGTGATAATTGTCTAAGCAGTTAGCTATGACGACGAGTCCCCCTCCTCTTTAGGAGAGGGAAGCTCAATAAAACTTCCCTATTAAATGGAAAGTTGCAGGAGGATAAATACACAAGGTTACAGCAATCTGTTTTAAAGCAAATGAAGCAGGCCGGCATTTTAAAACGACTAACCTTATATCAAAAATAGCGCACACTCCGCATCATTTTCATCTGCTATATTTTTAAATTTACTCATGTTTCTTATCATTTTTAAGCTCACCTGATTCATCCGTGAATTGTGAGTTTTCAGCATCAGTATTGGAATCGCTCAACATTTGCTTACTTGATTGTTCATCTATAGATGTGGGCACTTCCGTTTCTCTTGGTTCAATATGATCGAGAATAATTTTAGCCTCATCAGGAACAGTTTCAGGCTCAATTCTAGGGTCTAGTATAGCTGAACTCATAGGATACTCTGGCACGTGTGCTGTTTTTTCTATTCCTTCTTCGATTTCCTCACAAGGATTACTTTTAAGAATAAATAGGAGTCCAAATAGCGCTAAGCCCATAACAAAAAAGACCACAAATAGAGCTTTGGCAGAAAAATAGTCCATCACTATACCAGAGGCAATCGGACCTATACCTGCTCCGACACCAAATATAGCAAGCAATAAGCCGCTTAAGGCAACTCTTTTAGTGGAAGCAATATTATCATTTGCAAGCGCAACTGCAATTGGATATAGGGTAAATAGAAACACCCCAACAGCAAATATAATTACGAGTAATATAATTTCAGACCAATACGCTCCAAACCACAAAGGAATACTTAAAAAAGCCAAAAGACAGGCATTTACCTGAATCAACTTTGTTCTGTTAACCCTATCAGACAACCACCCCATAGGCCACTGAACTAAAAATCCTGCAATAATCGCAACAGCGATGAACTGGCTACTATCATTAACACTAAATCCTGCACTTTGTGCATAAATAGGCGCTAAGCCAAAAAATGAACCAACTAACATTCCACCAACAGCAACCGTCAATAAGGCGGGGGTTGTCGTCTTTAAAAAATAACGAATCTCTAGTGGTGCAACAATGATGGCATTTGGATGGATTTTACGAGTGGTAGCAACAGGAATTAAACTGCCAGCAAAGAGCATAGCAACAATCACTAATTGCGTGATACTGAGCTCTGGTAAATATCTCAAAAAATATTGCCCAAGGATTAATCCCATATTTACAGCAATCATATATCCTGAGAATACAGCGCCTCTATTTTTACTATCACTTTGCTCATTAAGCCAACTTTCAATCACCATATATTGAGCCATCATGGCCATGCCGAGAATAAACCTAAATCCCATCCATAGGTAAATATGTTGAATCAAAATATGCGCTAAAATTACGATTGTACAGATCCCTGCACATGCTACAAATGTTCTGATATGCCCAAAAAACGCAATCAATAATTGTCCGATTTTAGCACCAAGTACCATTCCAAAATAATAACACGCAATATTGGCACCGATTAAAATCGTACTGACATTTAATTTATCTAAATAAAGGGAAACGTAAGTATTAAAGAAACCTGTTGCGGTCAACATTAACAACGTGGCAATAAATAACGCAGGAAAAGCAAAAATAGAAAGTTTCATAAGAAAACCAACAATTAAAATTGTTAATCGGTTACAGAAAAAATAATCTGCAAAATAACTTCAATTAGGATGAAGCTAGTCTAATCAATTTCAATGCAACTTGTAAGATGTAAATGAGAATATATTTACAGGCGTTTACAGGGGAATGTATTATTAACAGAGTTTGAGTCACAAGGCTCCTCAATGTTATGTAGTTTTAGCGTTTATATTAACAAATACCAAAACTTGAATTCATATTTAATCAATTGAAGTGTATGATAGGAGTCAATCTATTACGATTAAGTTTCCGCTTGATAATAAACTAGTAGCATTACGATAACAAAACCTGTAAATAATTAATTATTAATGGATATTTTTACCACTTTGACATCCTACCCTATCTGAAGGCAAAGGTTTTACGGCATGGATAATACATTAGAGGAATTGAATGAATATTGCTGATATTTCTATCTTCCTTATTTGTGTATTTATTGCCTGTTTTACCCAGAACCTAACTGGCTTTGCTTTTGGTTTAATATTTTTAGGTCTAACATCACTTTTTGGTTCGCTAGACTTACTGACTGCTGCTAATGTTATCAGCATCTTATCTCTAGCAAATGCTATCCCTATGCTTAAAACAGGCAAAGCCACTTTGCCTAAAAAACCATTTTTCACGTGCCTATCCTTTAGCCTTATTGGTGTTGCCTCTGGGCTTTGGCTTCTGCATTTTTTAAGTAGAGACTTAGAAATTTATCTTAAATTATTACTTGGCATAACCATACTAGTAGCCAGTTTTTTATTAATCATTCAACGTAACGAACCAGTTAAATTAGGTAAACTCTCAACATTTGGTTCATTTGGATTTCTATCTGGTATACTTGGAGGATTATTTTCAACAGCTGGTCCACCGCTTGTTTATCTGCTTTATCGTCAACCGCTCACATTAGAATCCATCAAGCGATTTTTAGTTCTATCTTTCGCAGCAAATGCTCTTTTACGAACGATACTCGTTGCTATCGATGGCCAACTGTCCTTAAAGATTTTAACGCTCTGTGCTATTGCATTTCCATTTGTTTGCTTACAAACTTTCTTGCAGCGTAAATATCCTATTAAGTGGCCTATTCACCGAATTAAAAAAATCGTATTTGGTTTATTGTTGTTAACAGCTGCATCTATTCTAATACCAAACCTATTGATATTAGTTCAACATACGAATCAATGATCTATCACATCTAAAAAGATGCTAATGATATAAACTTAATCACTCAGTAAGTGCAGTCACATACACTTTCAGCTCTTACCATTCAAATCTAAACCATGTGCACATTGACTCATAACATGAGCGCCTAATCCATCTTTATCAGTATAGCTAAAAAAGGGGGGTAATATTAAACATTAATGAATCATAAGATGCTTAACTCACAGCCAATTTAAGCTAAGATTTGTATTTACTAGCTGACATAAACTCTGATTCCAATATGAACTGGTATAGTTTGCTTCTTCTACTCTCAAAAGCAAAATTAATTAAACTGTTGTCAATGGACATTTTAAATGACCAGACTTCGAATATTCATTTTGAACCTGTTTAGCATAATTAATTACTTCCTTTTGTCTCAATCTATCGTTTTGTACTACAAATATCTTAGAATCTTAGATGAATTAAATAATATTTTGTTAACAAGCGCATTAATACGATGGATTCTTGTTATTAAATTCGATAAAAAGATAACAGATAACTTAATTAAGTATAGATTGTTATCTAAGCATGTGTTATAAAATATCATTGCTAAATTAATGAAAATGTTACATAAACACAACAATCTTTGACCAACATATAGCATACATTATCAATACGTTAACAACATTGACACATCAATTAATACATTGTTAGGAGAATTAAAATGATTACTGAAGCAGATGTTAATGCAGCGCAACAAGCCTGGTGTGATGGTCTAATTGCAATTGGAAAAGCTTACCGAAATGGTGAGGATTACACTGCCCTTGCAGCAAAAATTATTGATGAAATTTATGACTATAATGAAGGGGTTGTATTTTTTAAACCGACACTTGCGCACGGAGATAAAGTCTTTCGTTGTAGTAAAATTGGTGCGCTGGCCTATTTTGTAGGAGGTAACCCTGAGTACCCAAATGATAAAGGATTTGCATTGAATGTTTGGAAAAAAGTATGGTATGACAACAATGCAGCAGAAAATGGCATACAAATACATGGAGATATTGCCATTACTATGGGTAATGTATATCTTATAAATGAACATGATGAGCAAGTCATGGTAGATAAAACATTCGTTTTCAGACGCTGTGCTGACGGAAAACTTAGGTTATGCGTCCATAAATCAGCCCTACCTTACTCGCCAAATTAAGTTTTTTTGCATAGCGTGAATCAATTAATTTACACGCTATGCCATTTACCCCGTAAGGTTACCAATATTTGTGCAACAGTATTAATACTGTTAACAATCAATGAGAATATTATGTTTAAAAAATTTACTATTACTCGAGGCGATTTATTTGGTGGGATCACAGCAGGAATTGTTGCGCTTCCGCTATGTCTTGCCTTTGGCGTTGCTTCTGGATTAGGAGCAGAGGCTGGGCTCTATGGCGGAATATTTGTCGGGATTATGGCGTCAATATTTGGCGGTACTCCTGTACAAATCACAGGACCAACCGCTCCAATGACATTAATTGCTTCAACGGTTGTAATTGGTAACACCTTACCTTCAGGTGAAATCAATTTACCGAGTGTCTTAATGGTATTTCTGTTAGCTGGTGGTTTTCAAGTTCTATTTGGAGTCTTACGACTTGGACAGTTTATTCGCTACCTTCCCTATCCAGTCATTTCAGGATTAATGACTGGTATAGGTATTATTATACTTGCTCAGCAAATTTTCCCTTTACTCGGAATGTCGGCACCAGCGTCAGATTTTTTAACCATACTTCTATCCATTAACCAACTTTCGAATGGGTTTAATTTAAGCGCTGCAGGACTTGCATTAGCCACGATTATTCTCATATACACTTTGCCTAGGTTAACTAAAGTTGTCCCCCCAACTTTGATTGCCTTAATAGTATTAACCTCAATTGCAGTTGTGTTTCATTTATCAGTTCCTATGATTGGTGAGATCCCATCTGGATTACCTAAACCTATCCTGCCTGTATTCATTCTAACTGATATTAAGTTGATTATTATTGCAGCCCTTCAATTGGCATTTTTGGGTGCAATTGACTCTTTATCAACTTCATTAGTCGCAGATAATATGACTAAAACCCAGCATAATAGCAATCAAGAATTAATAGGCCAGGGAATTGGTAATATGACCTCAGCCATATTTGGCGGTATTCCTGCAGCGGGTGCATTTGTAAGAACCGCTATCAATATTCGGTCAGGCGCTAGGCATGCTTCTTCTGGTGTCATTCATGGTCTTTTCCTACTTGCAGTGCTACTTGGGTTATCTGGTATCGTTCAGTATATCCCTAATGCAGTACTCGCCAGTATTCTAGTTACCGCAGGATTAGGTATTATTGATTATCGGAGTTTGAAACACATCAGACGTGCACCTAAAAGTGATGTGATAGTGATGCTTCTTGTGATTGTTTTAACCATTTTCGTTGATATGATTGCCGCAGTAGCAATTGGCATGATTGTCGCCTCTTTGATATTTATGGCTAAAATTGCAACCTTAGCAGAACAAAATACGACGCTTGTGGTCGCTGATGATACACCTTGGGCTGATGAACTAGCCCTTAAAGAGGATCTTAGAAAACAAATCATATTTAAACACATTACAGGACCGCTCTTTTTTGGTTTTGTCTCGTCATTTAGGGCAAGTGCCTCTACCATAACGGAAGGTAAACTATTTGTATTAAGAATGGAAAAAGTGAATTACTTAGACCAATCTGGCTTATATGCCCTACACGATGTGATTGTAGATTCTCAGGCTGCAGGTTTAACAGTCTGCATTGTTGGACTGGCTGAAAATTTAGTTGAGCGTCTTGAAATGATTCAAATCATTCCAGGAATATTACATAAATCATTTGTATTTGAGAATTTTGAATATTTTAGCAAAGCGCTCCCTCAAATACTTGAATCCAATCAATCAGATAGATTTAATTAGCATCTATCCCTTGAACTAAAGGGCCTTCAAATACTTAGTACCTATGCTTTTTAAACAGAAAAAGCATAGGTACGTTGCTTACAACACAAAGAACATAATGCATGATTAAAACTGTTTTTTATCAATTTATCTGAATTAAATTGACATTGCGAACATGATAATTAGGAATTTAAACGATCTCAACAATTAATGAATTTTAAACTAACAATCAAATAATTATAACAATATTTTCAACTACAAGCCGATTGACGGCTTAAATCTAAAACATCCAATATAGGTGCTCACCCAAATTAAATGACTAAAAACTCGATTTCTCAAGTCACGAAAAACAGCTCCTAGCAAGGATTTCAAAAAAATTTAAGTATTTTGCATTCTTATAAATAAGACTAAACTAACTAGACTTTTTTAGAAAAGAAATATTCAACTGAATCGGGGCGATAATACCCACTAACATCCCTATCCAAACAAAATAGATGTTTTTGAACTAAAAAATCATTTAATTCATTTAATCGTTGACTACAAACAGATATATGAACTTTATCAGAAAAAAGTTCCAATGACTTTTCCATGAGTTCAGTGCCAATCCCTTGCCCTCTAAAATTTTGGTCAACAAAAAAAGTACAAATTTTTTCTTCTTCTTCAGTTATTTTCAAAAGGGTTGCTGCAATGACATTATTACCATCCAAAACGACCAGAACTTTACGACTATCGTTATTCATTTGGCGTACGAAAGTAAAATATAACCAAGCATGAAAATTTGGATACAAATGAGACACAGGAATCAAAAAATCAACAACTTTGTATTGAAAAAATTCTTTGCGTGTCGTTAAGCATTTAAATGATAATTCATGACTAAAAGAAGTCTTAGCGTTTTGAGTATGATGGCTATTCATTGTATTCATTCTATTTACCTCTCATTTTAATACTTTTAGCCTCTTATGGCACATCTACAATTCATTATCTAATATTAGTCACTATCAATAAATACCTTTTCCACTAACTATTTCAAAAAAAATGATGAATGATTTTTAAACTGCTTGAAGATTCAGCTAACCAAGACAAGTAACAATACTGCCAAGGGCACCTGCTAATTACCTATCCATCAAGTATCATTTTATCTTACATACTAAAGATTTAGCTTTGTAGGCTAAAAACTTACCTATCCAAAATAAATGAGCTAGTAAACACAACATGAAGAGTGCCTGAAATCCTCTGCGAAGCAGTTCTATGCCATCAACAAAAAATGGCAATGAGTCAAGATAACCAAAATCATTAGGTATTTGCAAAGAGGTAGTAGTAATATAATTTGCAAGTACAGCAAAGGAAATAATAAAAAATATACTCCTCAGCAACATAAGATAAGACTTTTTCGTGTGCTTGTATTTAGAGAAATTTGTAAATTGATTTTTTTGGTTTTCTTTTTGAAGAGTCCATTGATAAATAATCATTTTATCAAGATCAATACGATTTTTATTCCCCTTAACATATTCACCCCAAATATTATCACCCTCTAATAATCTACATCGTACATAATCTCGATCAGACATCAAGTATTCGACATCAATATTACGAATGATAAAGTAATGGATTTTTTGGATTTCTACACTATTTGCTATCTTATTGCAAATCTCAACTGGTAAATTGCGAATTTCATTTACTCTAAAATCTATCAATTCTATATTTTCTTCACTGCTGAGTAGAATTTTATCTTTTGGCTCTATTTGAGTAGATAAGAAATCACTATTTTTCCCATCGATTTGTATTCTGAATCTAAGATACCCATACTCATTAATTCCTATTGTATATTTATTAGGTGAAAATTTTAAATGAGTCCCATTTTTAAGCTTACAAATCTCTGGCTTATCTGTAATCCATTTGAAAAAATCATTACTTGCATGGGATTTCGAAACAATAAAATAGTTATCCGTTCGACTGTTATTAGCATCAATCACTAAATTTTCATTGAATATGGCCGATACAACTTCTTGCTTGTCTTTTAATCTCTCACCAAGATCGAGATAGGCATCATTATTAGGTAGGTTAATCGGTAAAAAAACATTCAGCTCTGAACTTAAATTTTTGAATTTTATCCCGATGTCTAAAGATAAATTAGATTTCCCTTGCTGAGTCAAAAGGTTCCAATAATTAAAATGGAGTTCAATTTCAGCTACTGCATCTTGTTTCACACTACTGACATCTTGTCTATCAGACCAAACTGCGATACTATTAGCCATCCATTAGCCCTATTGTTAATTTAACTGTATGCAAAATATATTAATCAGTATTAAACCGAATTATATCAATTTAATTTTTCAAAACAAGAAAAAAGTAGAACTGCGTCGGCGCATTGGAAAGAATTTTACAGTTGGAGCCAAGCTCTATCTTTATGCTACATCACCTGAAAAAGCAATTGTAGGCCAAGCGTGTATTTCTAAAATTGATTCATATGATTTAAAAGAAATGAATCCAGAGTTAATTAGCTCTATTTGCAAAATGGGCTGCATAACTTTAGAAGCGTTTTCCCTTTACTTCAAAAACTCACCTAAATGTTACTTATTATCACTTACAAATATTATCCAATATGAAAAAAGAATAAGTTTACATCAAATGAAAAATGTAATGCTGAGACCACCACAATCATTTATGTACATAAATACTAAAATCGATGAATTGCTACAACATGAGATGCTTCAATAATGATAGTAGGCTTTTTTGGTTTATCAGGTGTGGGTAAAACACATTTAATTAAAAGACTAGTTAGTAATACAGATGAATTTATTCAGATTTCGGCTTCAAAATTAATTAAGAGTGAAGGTGGCGTTATACAGTTCGAAAATCTTAATAGAAGAGTCCTGCTGGATAACCAAAACAAACTAGTATCTTCAATTCAAAAACTTAAATCAGAAAAAAAGAATTATTTAATTGAAATGCACACTATTTTAGAGACTAAAAACTACATTTTCACTGTGCCTGATATTATCCTAAATCAACTTAGAGATGTATTAGACCTAGCGTTTTTTTTACAGGCCTCACCTCAATTTATAAGACATAACAGGCTTATGGATTCCAAAACGCGCGCAATAAAAACAGATTTAGAATTAGCAGAAGCACAAGAGTTATCCTTGTTCTTATTTAAAAAGTCTTTTCCTGAATGTCAGTTTTTGGTGATAGATCACTCATTCGATATGCATCAATTACAACTATCAATATCTAATTTACGATAATAATTGTGAGTATGTAATTATAGATACTGGAAATCCGCCATTTTCAGTTTTGTCCTAATTGACTCTTAACAAGAATATAAGTTTATACCTCGCCCTTGATGCCTTTCATCTGTTTTCCGCACTATTTTTATAATGATTTCCCTTGTTAAAAACTGATTATTTTTAAATCTATATATGACTCGTAGGGTTCGTCCAGAATGCTAATGATAAGCCTATTCTCTTTATTAACACCTTTAGTGTAGACTAACGCAATGCTCGATTTTTTAAGAATGTTGCTTTTTATGATGAAAAAATAGATTAAGAACTAATTCAGAAGAAAAAAGCATCTTTTAATGGGCTATATTACATACATTCTTGTATTTTTCGGTATGAATGTGCACTAAATTGCAAAAATCGAGCATCGCGTTGCTATAGGTTTTAAATATCGAAATATAACTGTATCGTCATTCGCTCTGAAAATCAGAAAAAAATCGACAAATCCTAGTTAAGAGAACTTACAAATCAACTAAAGGTGTATATAGCTGAATGGTTACATTTTGTCACTAACGATTAAACACAGCCATCTACAATAGGCTTATGCTAATTAGTTATCTTGCATAACAAAACATTCTTATGCAATTATCCATAACTGTTTTATCGTATCTGCCAAATGTATAAACACACATTTTGACCTGATAACTCGTATATGGATACCAACAATGCCCCTCAGCCCACCTTTAACAACGTCACACTTTAATTTTGTGCTTCCTAGAGCTAGGCGCTATATGGCTCAGATGAATATTAATGCGCTAGTGCTAACTAAAGCAGAAGATATTTATTATTTTACTGCTATTGCAAGCTTTTTTAGTTATCAATTTAAACCCTCTCCCTCAAGCATTATCATCCTATACCGAGATGACTCGATTCCAACTTCAATCATATTAAATGAATTTGAAGCAGCAAGCACACAAATAGCTTTACCTACCTATGATCTATTTACTTTTCCTGTTTGGGTAGATGTTGATGATCCTTCTGATTTAACAAGTGAATTAAGTGAAAGGCCAATCGATGCACCGATTGAACTCATGCTTAAACAGCTTCAAAAGGCCTTATCAAAGGCAGGGTTTAGTACTGGCGTAATTGGTATTGACTCTCAGTCATTAGTAAAAACCCATTATGATTTATTTCATTCAGTCTTAGAGAATTATCAAATTACTGACACCAAATTACTACTTAATCACGTTAGAATGATTAAAAGTGAACTTGA
Source organism: Thorsellia anophelis DSM 18579 (assembly GCF_900111395.1). Lineage (GTDB taxonomy): Bacteria > Pseudomonadota > Gammaproteobacteria > Enterobacterales > Thorselliaceae > Thorsellia > Thorsellia anophelis. The sequence goes on from NZ_FOHV01000006.1 coordinate 134,981, forward strand.
AATACAACTCTTAACACGTGCTGCTCAAATTACAGAAACGGGTATTAATGAAGCAATTAACAAACTAGATGTTAATGTTTCACACGCAGAGTTAGTGAACGCTTATCAAAAAGGCATCCACCAGTTTCATGATTCACAAAACTCTAGATTCCATATTATTTCAATTGCTGAACATTTTTCGCCCATTTATCATCCTTCAGGTATTAAAACAAAAATGGGAGATTTAATTAAATTTGACTGTGGTGTTGAAGTTCGAGGCTATGGTGCGGATTTAGCGAGAACCGCTATTTTAGGAGAACCAACCAAACAAATAGCGAATCTATATGATATTATTTTACAAAGCCACCTTGCGATGCTAGATGAAATCAAACCTGGCTTGTCTATGTCAAAATTATTCAAAGATGGGATTGAAAGAATCAGAAAACTTGGATTAAAACGCTATAACAGAGGTCATTTCGGACACAGTACAGGGGTCTCTTTAGCATTGGAAGAATATCCTTTTATCAGCGAACAAAGTGATGCATGTTTTGAGTCTAACATGGTCATGTGTGTTGAAACGCCTTATTATGGTAAAGGAATAGGCGCTATAATGATTGAAGACATGATAAGGATTACCTCAACTGGCATTGAATTGTTATCTCATAACCCGAGAACATTAACCATTGTAACGCCAAGCACCACGTAAGCAACAAATCAACATACAAACGATACAAGATTGCAATTAACTTTTTACACCAGGCTCTCCTATCCCAATATTATCAATAATTCGGGTCTATACTCAAAAGAACTTGAAGTTGCAGAGACTGAAATTACTCCGATTACCATCGGATTGCTAGTAAGAGGTTCTCATACCTGTATTTTGATATTTATTGCACATACTTTCTCTTAGTCTAGAGGTAACTACTTTCTCACAAATGGGAGCATTTACCTACTTTACTAGACAAAAAATTCATTTTAGTTAGCAATAATCACGGTTTGTGCATTTTGGTCAATGGACATTGTGATTTGATCCATTGCCTGAATATATAAAAAAACTTGACTATACGCTATAGCGTGTTAAATTAAATCTATACGCTATAGCGTATTTCCCCCCCTTTCCAATTGTTATTTTAATGATGTAGCAAGGTTACATATGAAAATTACTAATGCCAAACAATTAAGTAATCGCATGCAGGATATCCGGTTATCGCAAGGCTTATCACAAGAGAAAATTGCTAAGCAGATTGGTTTAAGGCAGGGTACTGTCTCAAATTTCGAAAAAAATCCAGAAACCACAAAATTAGAGACATTCTTCAAACTACTGTCAGTGCTCGAGCTTGAAATTGAGTTGAAACCAAGACGACCAACAAAGGCAGAAGATTCTCAAGGGGGATGGGAGCATGAATGGTAAGGAATAGCTTAAATGTCTACATGAATGGCTTACTAGTTGGATGTTTCACTCAAAAAGGTAATGGTGAAAACCATTTTGAGTATGACCAATCCTGGTTAAATACAAACGGAGCAAGGCCTATTTCATTATCTATGCCGCTAAGAAATAAACCGTACATAGGAAATGTAGTCTATAATTTTTTCGATAACCTCCTGCCAGATTCACTTGATATCCGGCAACGTATTGTTGCAAGGCATCTTGCACAATCAACCCAACCTTTTGACTTATTGTCTAAAATCGGCCAAGATATGGTCGGTGCGTTGCAATTAATGCCAACGAACAGTCCCCCGCTCAACATCCAACACATAACATACAAAACTCTAAATAATGATGAATTGGAAAGAATTTTACTAGGCTATCAGTCTAACATTCCGTTAGGAATGCTTAGAGAATTAGCAGATTTTAGAATTTCTATAGCCGGCGCACAAGAAAAAACAGCACTATTAAAATTAAATAACAGATGGTGCTTACCACAAGGCACCACCCCTACAACACACATAATAAAATTACCTATTGGTAAAATTACCACTCACTCATATACGCTTGACCTCACCCAAAGCGTAGAAAATGAATATCTTTGTTTGTTAATTGCTAAAGCATATGGTTTACCTGTCCCTAGTGCTGAGATAATCCAATTAGATAAGATCAAGGCTTTAGCTATTGAAAGGTTTGATAGACGATTTTCAACAAACAAACAATGGATTATGCGTATTCCACAAGAGGATTTTTGTCAAGTACTCAATATTTCACCTGGTTCAAAATATGAAAACCAAGGTGGCCCTGGTATTTTTGAGATTATGCATTTTCTAGAAGGTTCAATTTTTCCTAAACGAGATCGCAGTATATTTATGCAATCTCAACTATTATTTTGGCTGCTCGCAGCGACTGATGGGCATGCAAAAAACTTTTCACTTTTCATTCTGCCTGATGGTAAATTTGAATTAACCCCACTATATGACATTATCTCCTGCTATCCTATGATAAGTAAAAAAGGGATGAATATACAAGATGCGAAATTAGCAATGAGTTTACGTGGTACAAAAGGAAAAAAATATTCAATTGAAAGAATTTTCCCTAGACACTTTTTACAAACAGCCTCTTATGTTGGATTTAGTCGAGATGAGATGACAGCAATCATGCACCAATTTGCAATAAAAACACCTCATGTGATTAGTCATGTTTTAACGCAGTTACCTGAAAATTTTCCTAAATCTATTTCAGATGCTATTTTCCAAGGTTTAGAGAAGCGAAGTAAGCGCTTGTTATTATGATAATCAAACCTTTGGATAACACATTGTTATTATATACGTATATAATTTAGAGCTCACATACTCACAGCAGTGCCTAAAATACGTAAAAATAGGCATCATCCACTCAATCGAAACGTATTTTGATAATTAAATCAAGCGTTCAAATTGAAGCTTGATAGAAAATTAAAATTATCTTGAGTGAGTAAATTTAAGCTATTGTCATTATCTCCTCCTTCAAAGGAAGTAAAGAATATCAAGACTATATCTTAAGAGCATAACTCATAACATCTAGTTATTATCCTTTTAACAGCATATCCCCTAAAGTTTGATGAAAGCAAATCATCATTACAACTATACATTAGGAGTTAGCATGTCAAAACAGTATAACCAGAAACCAATTTCAATTATCCTTAAAACTATTTTTGCAACTGCTCTTGGATCGATTGCCTTATTTAATAACGCTTATGCAAACACGCCTGCAGACACCCTAATTGTGGTGCAGCCATTAGACGATATAGTCAGCCTTGATCCTGCTGAAAGCTTTGAATTATCAAGCATTCAAACACTGCCAAGTTTATATCAAAGACTTGTGCAAGCTAATAGAGATAAGCCTGAAGAAATTGAGCCCGATCTTGCAACCCGTTATGATATTGATGCAGATAATAAAACAATTACCTTTTATCTTGATCCTAACGCTAAATTCGCATCACAAAATAAAGTCAGCTCAGATGATGTTATCTATTCATTAACAAGGGCGGTTAAACTTAACAAAGCACCTGCTTTTATTTTGAATGTACTTGGATTTGATGCAAACAATGTTGATGGATTGCTCACAAAAATCGATGATTCCACGTTTAAACTCACTTGGACAGCTGATATTGGTGCTCCAGTGGTTTTGTCTGTGTTAACCTCCCCTATCGCCTCGATTGTTGATAGCAAAGTCGTGCAAGAAAATGCACAAGCGGATGATTATGGTAATAAATGGTTAAGTACACATGCTGCAGGTGGCGGGCCTTTTATTTTAAAATCTTACCAACCACAAAATGTCATTTTGCTAGAAAATAGCCCTATCGATACTAAAATAGAGCCCGCTCTTAAATCGGTTATTATCAAAAATGTTCCAGATGCAAATGCCCGCAAATTACAAATTGAAAAAAATGATGCAGATATTGCCAGATCGTTAACAAGCGACCAATATGATGCACTTAAATCAGTCAGTAGTGTTAATGTAGTAAAATTCCCTTCAGCAGAAGTCGATTATATTGCATTTAATACAGGAAATTTAAACAATCCAGTATTAAGTAATCCAGCTCTTTGGGAGGCTGCGCGTTATCTTGTCGATTATGACGGACTTACCCAAACATTATTAAATGGGCATTACACAACGCATCAGGCATTTTTACCTGCTGGATTTCCATACGCATCTGTCAATCAACCCTTTAAATTTGATCCTGAAAAAGCAAAATCCATCTTAAAAGCAGCCAATATTGATTCTCCAACGATTAAACTTGAGATTGAGAATAGACCACCTTTTCTACAAATCGGACAAGCATTACAAGCAAGCTTTAAAGCAGGTGGGGTTAATTTAGAGCTTATTCCTTCTGCAACGAGTCAACTTTATGCCAAAATTCGCAATAAAGAGCACGAAGCGGCACTACGTTTTTGGATACCAGATTATTTTGACGCGCACTCTAATGCGAGTACATTTGCTTATTATAATGAGGCAGTTGGAAGTACTGCAAAAATAAATGGTTGGGTGATTCCTGAATTAAGTCAAAAAACTCAACAAGCAGTCAGTACGTCTGATACAGCGTTACGTGATAAGCTTTACCAGGAAATACAAACAACGGTCCAAAATGAATCGCCATTTATCTTTTTTATGCAGGCAAATAATAGCGTAGCGCTAAACCCTACCGTGAAAGGCTATTATCAAGGCTTAAATGCTGATATGGTTTACTACGATAAAATTACGAAAGAATAATTTATTATAGACTCATTATTATCCATTAATCGCAGGCAGTTATTTGTCGATAGTTGGCTTTTGAGCCACATAACTGCTTGCTTAATGGATAATTTGACTTAAGGATTCGGTATTAATGGGCTTTTCCCTGCTTAAAAAATCACTCAAACAACTCGGCATTATTGGCCTCACGCTTCTTGGCCTTCTTATTTTCACCTTTGCATTACAGCAAGCCTCTCCAATTGATCCGGTTTTAAAACGTGTAGGTGATAAAGCATCTGAAGCAACTTACTTGCAGGTCAAAGCAGAGCTTGGCCTCGACAAGCCGATTGTCATTCAGTTTTTTCAATATGTTAAAAAAGCCGTAACTGGGGACTTTGGATTATCCTCTGTCAGCCAAGAACCCATCATTTTAGAATTATTAAGAGTATTCCCAGCCACTTTGGAACTTGCAATTTTATCCATTATATTAGGGTCAATTAGCGGTATTATTTTGGGGCTGCTCAGCGCTTATTTTGCCAATCGCAGCATTGACAAACTCATCCGGATAATCATTTTACCAGGGATAGCTATGCCTGCATTTTTACTTGGATTAATGCTAATAACCCTATTTTATGGACACTTAGAATGGTTACCCATTGGAGGAAAATGGTCTAGCTCAATTGAGTATCAATTCCCGTATGACTTTGTATGGAGCCAAATTAGTTTAATAGATGCATTAAGAAGCCCAGTCGAAGGCGCACTTAAAGATGCTTTATTACATTTAGTCTTACCAGTTTCGCTGCTGAGTTATTACACCTTATGCTCAATTTGCCGTATTACCAGAGGCGCTGCTTTAGCTGAATTATCAAAAGAATATGTTTCACTTGCTAAAGTCACAGGGAATCATGATGTGAGTATTATTGTCAGACACATTTTGCCTAATATCAAAAGTACATTAATCATCTTAATTGCATTAAATTTTACTCATTTATTAGAAGGTGCGGTGCTAACAGAGGTGGTTTTTGCTTGGCCTGGTATAGGTCGATATCTTAAAGAAGCATTTTTATCTGGCGATCAAAATGCCATATTAGGTGGCACCTTACTAATCGGTACCTGCTTCATTCTTATTAACATGTTAAGTGAGAGACTAGCTAAACAAACTCTCTCGAATCAATAATCTGACATCCATAGCACAGCAAAGTTAATTAATATGAATTTTACAATCAAACTAAGCACTGCCTTATATACAATTATTCTTGCCTCATTAGTCATGATAGCAATTTTTGCACCTTGGGTTGCGCCTTTTGACCCGCTTGAACAAAACCCAGCTAACAGGCTACTTAGCCCTAATAATACTTATTGGTTTGGTACAGATGGATTCGGCCGCGATATTTTATCTCGCATTATATTCGGACTTCGCCCTACCTTATTACTTTTATTGAGCGTTGGCAGTATAACCCTCTTTATTGGCATTCTAATTGGTATGATTAGTGGTCAAACTAACTCTTGGCTGAGTCATGTTTTAATGCGCTTTACCGATATTGTTATGGGATTACCTAGATTACTGATTGCCTTTGCTTTTGTAGCAATTTTAGGCAATGGTATTTTGAACGTGATAATCGCGCTTTCTATTACTAGTTGGCCTCAATATGCAAGATTAGCGCATACATTAATTAACAATATCGCTCAAAGTGATTTTATCCTGGCCAGTAAAATGGCAGGGATTACCAGAGTTCGAATTTTGAGATACCATCTATTACCTTTATGCTTACCTCAATTGCTAGTGAAGCTGTCTCTCGATTTAGCGGGTATTCTAATCGCTTCTGCTGGATTAAGTTACCTAGGGCTAGGAGTGAAGCCCCCTAGTGTAGATTGGGGAGGCATGGTTGCTGAAAATGCTGAATTTTTAACGAGTCATTGGTGGGTAACCCTTATGCCTAGTTTGGCAATTGTTATGACGAGTTTATTATGCATATTAATTGGTGAAACGCTAAGAGATAGATTAGACAGCCGTCATATGTCTAATTCATAGCGGTATCACTGTCAGCTTTAGCAAAAATTAAGCGCATTAATCACAGAATTTACTTTGGAATGTTTATGATAACTTACATTGATGATATAAAAGATATTGATGACTCACAGGTAATTAATATTCCCACTGATAATGTTACACCTATTTTAACCATCAAAGATTTAACCGTTGATTTATCATCGAAACAATCTGGTAGCTATGGCACAATCATTAAAGACATCAATCTTAGCTTAGGATCTGAAGTATTAGCATTAATCGGGGAATCAGGTTCAGGTAAATCGACATTAGCTAAATCAATTATTGGCATTTTACCGAGCAATATGAAGACCAGAGCCACAGCGATGCACCTATCCATCAAACCTCATGAACCAAGTGTTAACCTGATGGAAATTCAATCACAAAAGAAAGCCAGAGGCCAGCATATCTCAATGATTATGCAGGACCCTAAATATGCCTTAAATCCAGCTTTAACCCTGAAAAAACAATTGGAGCTTGCTTATCTAGGTAAGCTCAATCACATTGAAAAGCAGACATACTTTAATGACATATTAGCGCAAGTTGGACTTAATCACACTGTTTTAACTCAAAAACCATCTGCATTATCAGGCGGAATGGGACAAAGATTTATGATAGCGCTTGCCTTATTAAACAAACCAAAGCTCATTATTGCTGATGAACCTACTTCTGCCTTAGATGCAGATATGAAACAACACATCATGACGTTATTAATCGATAGGTGTAAACAACATAATATTGGCTTATTGTTAATTAGCCATGATTTACAAGCTGTTACTCAGTTCGCTGATAGAATATTGATCATGAAATCAGGTGAAATTGTTGATAGTGGCGATAGAACGACGTTACAATCTAGCAATCACCCCTATACTAGACTGTTATGGTCTTGTCGCCCAAGTGCTAAAACTTATGGTAAATTTCTCGCCAGCACAGAGCAGAACCAATAATCTAATTCGAAGGTAATTTACCATGGCACTTTTTAGCGCATCACACCTATCTGTATTTTATCATCACAAACAAGTATTAGATGACATTAATTTTTCCATTTTTCCAGGGGAAACATTGAGTTTATTTGGACCTTCTGGATGTGGGAAATCAACCTTATTGAGAGTGATAGCAGGGTTAAATCCACAATACAGTGGTAGCATGATCTTAAATGGACAACCATTTTCCCCTAAATTAGGCACACATGTTCAAGATATTCAAATGGTATTTCAAGACCCATACGGTTCATTGCATCCTAATCATGTGATTGATTTTATATTAAGTGAGCCGCTTAAAATTATAGGACTTGATAATAATACAATTAAACATAGAATCAAAACTGTACTTGATCTTGTCGAATTGCCCAATACAGTAATTCATCGATATGCGCACCAGCTCTCTGGCGGTCAACGTCAAAGAATTGCCATCGCAAGGACCATTTTACTAGAACCTAAACTATTATTATTAGATGAGCCAACATCTGCGTTAGATATGTCAGTGCAAGCTGGCATATTGAATCTGCTGAATTCATTAAAACAAACAATTAACATCAGCTACTTGTTGGTGAGTCATGATAGAGATGTGATCGCGCACATGTCAGATAGAGCGATTGAAATGCAAGCAGGAAGGATTACTAGAACGCATGATAGGGCATCACTTGATACCTTTTAATCACAAAAATAAATACACGCTTGCCTAATATTAATGAGTGTTGATAGATAATTATCCCCTACTCACTCAATAAATTAAGTAAGCCACCCTAGCATTTAGCTAAAGTGGCCTTGTGTTTCACTCCTAGCAAAAAATAGAGTTTAAGTCTCTTTTGCTATTTATTCCCATTCTATCGTAGCAGGTGGTTTGCCACTTATGTCATAAACAACACGAGAAATACCCGCTACTTCATTAATGATACGATTAGACACTTTACCTAAAAAGTCGTATGGTAAATGAGCCCAGTGAGCAGTCATAAAATCAATCGTTTCCACAGCCCTTAAAGACACAACCCAATCATACTTACGCCCATCCCCCATTACACCAACCGAGCGTACAGGTAAGAAAACTGTAAATGCTTGGCTTACTTTATGGTAAAGGTCGGCTTTATATAACTCTTCAATAAAAATGGCATCGGCAGCACGCAATAAATCGCAGTACTCTTTTTTCACTTCACCTAGTACTCGCACCCCTAAACCTGGTCCAGGGAATGGATGACGATACAACATGTCATAAGGTAATCCGAGCGCCAAACCTAATTTACGAACTTCATCTTTAAATAGCTCTTTTAAAGGCTCAACTAACCCTAATTTCATATCTTCAGGCAAACCGCCCACATTATGATGCGATTTAATCAAATGTGCTTTGCCCGTTTTAGCAGCAGCAGATTCAATAATATCTGGATAAATCGTACCTTGTGCAAGCCATTTAGCTTGAGATTGTTTTTCAGCTTCCTCGTCAAATACCGCCACAAATTCACGGCCAATAATTTTACGTTTGGCTTCAGGATCGGCTTCTCCTGCTAGTGCATTTAAGAAGCGTGCCTCAGCATTGACATGAATGATGTTAAGCCCAAATTGGTTACCGAACATATCGAGCACTTGTTGAGATTCATTTAATCTCAATAGTCCGTGATCGATAAACACACAAATCAATCTTTTACCAATCGCTTTGTGCAGTAATAATGCGGTAACAGAAGAATCAACCCCACCAGATAATCCAAGAATAACCTCATCAGTTTCACCAATTTGCTCTTGGAGTTTTTTAACCGTGTCTTCAATAATGTTTTCAGATGTCCATGAGCCTTTACAGCCACAAATATCATTTAAAAAGCGCTTTAATAATGTAAAACCTTGCTTTGTATGGGTCACTTCAGGGTGAAATTGTATACCATAGAAATGACGTTTGGCATCACTCATCATGGCAAATGGACAGCTCTCAGTCTGAGCTAAAACAGAAAACCCTTCTGGTAAGGCTGTTACTTTATCACCATGACTCATCCAAACATCTAATTTAGCTTTAAGACTAGTATTATCATCATTTAAGCCATTTGTTAAGAGATTATCTGATAACACTTCAATTTGGGCATAACCAAATTCTCTTTTATCAGAAGTACTGACCTGTCCCCCTAATTGTACCGCCATAGTTTGCATGCCATAACAGATACCAAGTACTGGTACACCTGCATTAAACACATATTCCGGTGCTCGAGGACTACTTTGTTCAGTGGTGCTCTCTGGTGAACCAGAAAGAATGATTCCTTTTGGATTAAAGGCTTTAATTTCAGCTTCTGTGACATCATATGCCCACAATTCACAATACACACCGGCTTCACGCACTCTTCTTGCTAATAACTGCGTATATTGTGACCCGAAATCTAAAATCAAAATTTTATCTTGATGAATATCTACTGTGCTCATTTATTATCCTAATTTAATAATGCGAGTTGCTTAATTTGAATTCAATTAGGTAGGATAATTCTCCTACCTAATGATTGCTATTGTGTCTCAGTTAACCCATGCGGTAATTAGGTGATTCTTTGGTAATAGTCACATCATGCACATGACTTTCTTTGATACCAGCGCCACTAATACGAACAAATTGCGCTTTAGTTCTTAATAACTCAATAGTTGCACAGCCTGTCAGTCCCATACAAGATCTGAGTCCACCCATTTGTTGATGGATAATCGCTTTTAAAAATCCTTTGTAAGGCACCCTTCCTTCTATGCCCTCAGGCACAAGTTTATCAGCAGCATTATCTGTTTGGAAATATCTATCAGATGAGCCTTTAGACATGGCACCTAACGATCCCATACCACGGTAAGATTTAAATGAGCGGCCTTGAAACAACTCAATTTCGCCAGGAGCTTCATCGGTCCCTGCAAATAAAGACCCAACCATGACGCAAGATGCCCCTGCTGCGATTGCTTTAGCAATATCACCTGAGAATCGAATCCCACCATCAGCAATCACAGGGATATTTCTATCTTTTAGCGCTTCAGCGGCATCAGCAATTGCGGTAATTTGTGGTACCCCAACTCCTGTTACAATCCGTGTTGTACAGATTGAACCTGGGCCAATACCAACTTTAACAGCATTAGCACCTGCATCAGCTATCGCAATCGCGCCAGCTGCTGTGGCAACATTACCACCAATAATGGCTAAATTAGGATATTTTTTGCGTGTTGCACGGATGCGTTCAAGTACGCCCTCTGAGTGGCCATGTGATGAATCAATTAATAAAACATCGACACCTGCATTCACTAAAGCTTCGACTCTCTCATCATTTCCTTCACCTGCACCTACCGCAGCACCGACACGTAAACGCCCGTAACTGTCTTTACAGGCGTTGGGTTTTTGCTCTGCTTTTTGGTAGTCCTTAACTGTAATCATACCTAAGAGATGGAAAGTATCATCAACCACTAATACTTTCTCAACACGTCTTTCATGCATTTTTTGTAAGATTTCTTCTCTTGATGCATTTTCTTTAACTGTGACTAACCGTTCTTTTGGTGTCATAACAGCAGTCACTGGCATAGATAAATCAGTCACAAAACGAGCATCACGACCGGTAATAATCCCGACTAATTGGTTATCGCTATCTACAACAGGGTAGCCCGCAAAGCCATTTTTTTCAGTTAAGGCTTGAACCTCGAGTAAGGTAGTGGTCGGTAAAACCGTTTGAGGAGCAGTGACAACACCGCTTTCATAACGCTTCACTTTTTGCACTTCTTCTGCTTGGCGTTCAATAGACATATTCTTATGGATAAAGCCGATACCACCTTCTTGAGCTAAAGCTATGGCTAAGTTAGCCTCAGTTACCGTATCCATAGCAGCAGATAAAATAGGGATATTTAGATGTATATCAGAAGTTAAACGGGAAGAAAGATTAGCAGTATTGGGTAAAACAGTTGAATGAGCGGGCACTAACAAAACATCATCGAAAGTGAGCGCTTCTTGAATGATACGAAGCATAGCAATATTTACCTAGGTTGTAAGGAAAAAAGACGCATCGGATAAACTTTTATCAAAAAATCAGCAATGAAACACTCACTTTAATCAAAAAATCAATCACAATAGCACAAAATATTGCCGTGAGATTTTACAGCAAAATACCCATGAGCTCCACTCTTTTCTAATCAACAAAGATAAATTTTCTAGTTACTCCTTTCACTAAAAGCTAAATCGATTTTACCTGAGGGTTGGCTGATATGGCTATATCGCTGAATCAAGAATATTATCAGATACATGTACGCATTTTATAAATGATAAATAACAATTGCTTTAGTCCTTGCTACCAGCATCCTGGTGCTCTTAATACCTAAAGATCATTTTTTACTTGCCAGATTAATTAAATTGCACTATTCTAAATGAGAATGATTTTCATTATAATTGATGTAAGTCAAATTTAGACTGCAAATCTATTTATCCATTGTCAATTTTCTTACTTTAGGAGCATACATGCGTCACTCTACTCTCACAAAATCTCTTATTGCCTCATTTGTCTCTTTAATGTCAGTACAAGCATTTGCTGCAGATAAAGTGACCGTCTACACTACCCGTGAACCTAAACTTATTGAACCTATCCTTGCCGATTTTACAAAAAATACAGGCATTACAGTTGATACCATTTTTGTTAAAGAAGGTCTATTAGAGCGAGTGAAAGCAGAAGGTACAACCTCTCCTGCTGATATTTTAATGACGGTTGATATTGGTAACTTAGTTGATCTGGTTGAAGCTGGACTGACTCAACCGATTAATTCCACAACTCTGACTGAGGTGATTCCAGCAAACTTAAGAGATCCAAATGGTAATTGGTTTGCCTTATCACTTAGAGATAGGGTGCTATATGCAGCAACAGAAATGCCAATTGATAGATTTAAATATGAAGATTTAGCTAATCCTGAATTTAAAGGCAAAGTCTGTATTCGTTCAGGACAACACCCTTATAATATTGGCATGTTAGCGGCTATGATTGAACATAATGGCACCGAAAAAACAGAACAATGGTTAAGAGACGTTAAAAATAACCTAGCGCGTAAGGCAACTGGGGGCGATAGAGATGTAGCGCGTGATATTCTAGGGGGCATTTGTGATTTAGGGCTTGCTAATGCCTACTATGTAGGACGCATGAAAAATGCAGAAGTAGGTTCAGACGAACGCGCATGGGGAGATGCAATAAAAGTCATCAGACCAAGTTTTGCACAATCACCTAATCAAGGCACACATGTTAATATCAGTGGTGCGGGTTTAGCGGTTAATGCTCCCGAGAAAGACAATGCAATTAAACTGATGGAATTTTTAGTATCTGAAGAAGCACAGTCTCTTTATGCAAAAGCTAACTATGAGTACCCTGTTAGAGCAGGCGTAGAATTAGATCCTGTTGTAGCAAGTTTTGGCGTTTTAAATCCTGATTCAATATCCTTACTCGATATTGCAAAACACCGCAAAGAAGCAAGTGAACTTGTTGATAAAGTCGGATTTGATAACTAACCTTAAGTGGCAACATAATCAGCTACAATTAATACGTAGCTGATTATGTTGCCACAAACTGACGTTCTGCACGCGACATATTTGATAGTCAAGCTACGCACTACAAAAAATCAGAATCACGACCTTAACATAACAGATGGCTCCTCAAATCACTGAGTCACATCTATATGTTTTATGGCAATGCAGATTAGACGTTTTCATCGAACATCCATTCACATAATAATCCGTGTCAATATTTTCCTAACTGCTCCTCTTTTGAAAGTACGTTACCCACTTCGTCAGTAGATAATCCATAGTGTTGTAGCAATAATCGATAATACATATCAAAAGACAACACATTTTTCACATATTGCCTTGTTTCTGGAAAAGAGATTGATTCTATGAACTGTGCACTATCAACCTTTCCCCCAGTCCTATTTAACCAAAACTTAACTCGAGAAGGCCCCGCATTATAGGCCGCAGTAGCCAAAATACGATTATTACCATAATCCGTTAAAAGGTCATGTAAATACTGCACCCCAATTTGAATATTCATTGCAGGTCTTAATAATTGATTTGATTCAGTATAAGTCAAAATTTCATTTTTTGTAGCAACTTGTTTAGCGGTATCAGGCATAACTTGCATTAATCCCATGGCGCCTGCAGGCGACATGACTTCAGGTGCCCAAGCACTTTCTTGGCGTGCTATTGCTAAGGCATAAGATTTAGGAACCACTTTTCCTTCTGTTTGCTGAGTAAAAATATCCAACCAACCAAGAGGAAAACGTTCATAAATATTATCCCATAATTTTGCAGTGATCGTTGTTTGTACAGCAAGTTGATGCCATCCATTATCTAACGCAATTCTAGCTAAATAAGGCTGCTCTTCAGCGGGTGTTTGTTCGACCAAATAAATCCATTCACGTACTGCTTGCCCGTGTTGCTGCCAATGAAGAAATTCAGCGACTCTTGCAATAGTAGGGTCATTAATAAAACGCTCCTTATTCCCACTTGCCGGCACAATTTTAAGTGTGTAAGGAATATTAAGTTTTAACGCTGCCATCATGGGATAAAATCCACGTTCTTGGCTCAATGCATTTAACAATTTATTTGATTGATCGATTTTATCCGCACCTCCTCGCCTGTTTAGATCCATCGCGTTAAAATAACGCCAGGTTTGATTATTTTGACTTTCTTGGGACAATCTTGATATCCCTTTAGAAATATTTTCCCAATCATTTTCTCTTAAAGCAATTCGGATTCTGTTTTCAATTAACTCGTCATTCAACGTTGTTTCGAAAAATTGCTCTCTTAATTTTAATTGTGCTGAGGTTGGATTATTTAAAAAAAGTAACTGCTTAAACACGGCATCTTCAATCAAGCGAGTTTGCGTTTCGGATAAGTTTTGCTTTGTAATCAGATTAGGCATGATTTTGATTGCCTCTGCTAAATCACGACCTGCTAAAAGCTCGAACAACACAATCGAAATTGATTGAGTCTCGGAAGTTGGAGGTAATTCAATAATCGAGATAAGGTTATTAGGGGTTTTGTGAATATCTGCTAACGCCCCCTCTAAAGCATCATAGTTGTTTGACAGTTGTTTTGAAAGATAGACAGCTAATGAGGTATTGTTATTTTTTAAAGCAAGCATCAATCTTGATAACGTTAATTCATCTGTTTGCGCAGTTTTTTGCCAATAAGTAATTAATGGATCGCAAGCATCTGGTAAACTTTTACCTGTTAACCAAATATCATCCACAATTTTATTGATAGAAGATAGATCGCCATTTTCCATCTGAGCTTGACCGATATAACATTTATCCTGTGTTGTCAGTTTAAATTGAGACGTGTCGATTGCATGACTAAGTACAAATAAATCTTCAAAGTTTTTCGCTTTGCCCCATTTATTAATAAAAAAAGCAATTAAGCTTAAATTAACAGCTGAATTTGGCTCTGCTTTGATAAAGGCAACTAAATCGTCTGGCTTAATCGTATCTGAATATTGTAAAAATAATCGATACTCTGCATATCGATGCAGAGGATAGGTTTTAAGAGCCATTAATTGTGCTTTGCTTGCTTCTAAATTGTGTTCTTTTAAACCTTTTAAATAAAGCTGATAAGCTTCTCTTTGGATGTTTAAAATTGGATTTGCACTCACCATAAAACATGTCATCATCAAGATAGACAATACAATAGTGTTAAACAATTGAACCTTATATTTCATAATCACATAACCCATTACTCACACGTTATTTAATGATAAAAAAAGAACGATAATAGCATTACGCCATTATCGTTCTTTTTTAGTGAAGTATGATTAAGCTTGATTTAATATTCCAAGCTGCCTCGTTTCTTTTGCTTCGTCATTTCTGTCTAGTTTCTCTAAACATTCAGCTAATAAATCATAATCGTGCTGTTTTGGATTAGTTAATATAATAGTTCGAAACAACGTTTCAGCCTCCACATATTCACCTAATTTCATTGCAATAACAGCCAAGGCTCTATCTACAATAATCTTATCACTGAGCTTATTACCTATTTTATTGATTCGCTTTTGTAATTTTTTCCAATCTAAAGTCTGCATCCTAGGTACTAATTCTAACAAGCGAGCTGTAGGTTGTTGCTTAAAAAATTGTTCAAAATAAGTTTCAGCTGGCAACATCGCATTAGCATTGAGCAGGGTTTCAATTAAGGCAGCCTGATTACTGGCATCATTTTTAATCTGCCTATGTTGTTTTTCCCACCATGAGATGAGTGCCTCATGACCTTCTTCGTTAATTATTCTAAGCATCAAACCTCGGTAAGCATCAAATTTAATTGATTCAACCTGGCTTTGTGAAAACACATGATTTTTACTTAACCACGGCAATATCCCAATTAATGCTTCATAAGCGTGAGTACGCTGATAAATTTGAACACTAAGTCGCAAAACTTCAGGATGCTGGTTATTTTTTGTCAATAATCCTTCAATTCTCATTGTAGCAGTGGTCAAATCATTTTTTTCAACTAATAGCCTAATTTGTGTCAGATCTATTGCCAGATCATTATCAAATTTGCCATCTGACGCCAACACTAAATAATGCTGGCTACCTTCTAAATTACCTTGCTTTTGAGCAAGTTCAGCTGCTAGAAGATAATTTAAAGCTGGCATATCGGCATGTTTTGCCCCTTTAATAAGTGCCTTCTCAGCTGAACGATAATCACCTTCGAGAAATTTTAATAATGCCAATTGTGTTTGCTCTCTAGAAGCTTTAATTTTCCGATTACCAAACCAATTAAATCCAATTTTAGTTCTTCTTAACACACCAAAAATTAAGCGGCTAATAAACCAATAGGCAAGCCAAAGAGCTAAAAGCATCACTACAGCATAAGTTACAGATGTTCTAATTTCATAATTTGCAATTTGAATAAAAACTTCACCTTGCATACCAACTAATAAAGGACCTAATGCAAGTGCAATACAGCCACAAACAAATAAGATAAGTAGTCTGGTCATCTTTGCCTCTTATTGCGTAGTTGTTGACGAATGAGTGGAATTGTGTGACTCATTCGAAGGAGATTGTGCATCTTCTGAATTTGCCTGGTTAACTGGTTGGTTAACCCATTTAGTCACTCTATCTTGCACTAATCTCGCTACTAGCTCTGCGCTTTGAAACTTTTCAGGCAGTGTCATTTCAAGAGGCTGCTTTTGAAGTTCAGATAACTCGCTAATAATATGTTGTGTTTGTTTGTCATCAACATCAAAATATTGATTAATCACAGTTAAAACATCGTTAATTGTATCTTGATACACTCTATCTTGACGACGTGATACTGCTTGTGTTGCTAACAATAACCTGGCTCGAATATTCTCTCTTAAATAAACCACTTGCTCAGGCATTAAAATTGGTTCTGCCGCACCATCCACTTTACGAATTGAGATAAAATCGTTAGAAAAATTACGCCAATTCGCCATCAAATTTTGCCGCCAATCACTTATCGAATTAGTAGGCTCTGTCGTTTCATTTATGTGATCTGTTACCCATCTAAACTCAGGCTTCAGCACTAGCGTGTCAACTGTATTTAAGAGTGTAGACATTCTTGCAACAATACCATCTATATCAGGAGGATTTAAAGCTGCAAGCGCTGCGATATCAGAGGCAATTGCAGTTCTCGTTTGAATCAAGCTACTATCATTCATTTCAGCGAGGCTACTATCTGCCGTTTTCAATAATGCCATGGCAGTTAAAACATCCTTTTCAGACCATAACCTTCTTGCTGCCATCTTAATGTAAAAATCAGCCTGCGAAACAAGCCAAGCTGTATTATCTTGCGTTGCCAGACGGTTGACTTTATCTTCAATCGCTGCAATTTGTGATTGTGCGGTTTCTTGCTCTATAGTCCAGGTTCTTTGTATGTTAGCTTGCTGCTTTTCGAATGTTTGTAAAGCCGATTCAAATTCATCTCTAATACTCATCACTCGTTTATTTTCATTTTCAGCGGCTCTATTTTTTTCATCCAATGTTGTTTTAAGCGCTTCCATTTCCTTTCTAATCGCCTGCTCTCTTTCTTGGAACTGAGTCGTTATCACTTCTAATTGCTTGGCTGATTGCTGATTAACATAATAAAACAGCGCTGCTGAAGCACCAATCGTGGTAATTAAAGCTAATAATGACATCACTAAAGGGGTCTTAGACATTTTAGTGCTCCTGTTAATTTCTTGTGTATTTCCTTGATTTATAGCATGACTATCAGTATTTAATTGCGTATTGATTTCACTCTGGTTAGTATCAGTTAGGTTTGATGAGTCTGCTACTTGACTATCCTGTACTTTTTCACCATCACTTTCTTCAACAAAGTCCGAATTTTGGCTAGTTACGATATTTTCTGAAGACATATCCTCATTGACGTCATCATTAGGCGTCTTATTTTCTTGGTTATTAAACTCATTGTTTGCTACTTCATTCAATGATTTATCTTCTTTAATTGTTTTTTTCGGTTTAGTCATGTTAACGCGCATCCTTAAAGTAGGCAATAAAATGAATTATTGATAATGCATCTAGGTCGATTTCAGCCTACAGAATAGCAAGAAATCAAAAAATATTAAATCATTTACCACATTTAGACACAAAAATCACTGCCAAATTAATATCTATCTTAACTATTATCACTCATTTTAATTTTCCATATATGACTAATTCAATTTTAAATTCAACATCCTATTTTTAAAAGATAAAACTTATCGCAAAGCGTATGAGATGACATTCCTGATTTGATTTAGCTTGACAAGGTACTGTCAAAATCCCTTTAACTACTATAAGCAATAGCGACAACATACTATCTACCATCCTAGAAACTGTTTATTCAGATTTTATGTAATTGAAGATACGCAGCAGAAATCCCATTGCTTTAGCAGGAGGAGGATGTCGAAAGAAAAATATCAATTATTTTTTACAACACATCTTATTTGAATCAAGTTACTTTAAGCATACATTGAGTTTTTATAGATTGATTGCAGATTAATGCATTTTTCAGTTGCAATCGATATTCAACTATTTAAAAATAGATTGATACAGATGCTAATAATTAATCGATATTTTAGGTACAATGTCGAAGATAACAAATTTTTTTATTTGATTTTTAGAAGAGGCATAAAGGTATGACTAAATGGTATCAATTCTCTTTGGATGACCTATATTCAAAGGCTAAATCCAATCAAAGTGGTCTGTCACAAGCTGAGCGAGACACTAGACTGCAGACAAATGGTCCAAACCTTTTAACAAAAGGAAAACAAGAGACTGAGTTTCAAAAATTCATTAAACATTTTAATGATTTGTTAATATATGTCTTAATTGCTTCCGGTATTCTTAAAGGTGCAATTGGCGCCTATACTGAAATGATCATCATTTTTTTAGTCGTAGTGATTAATGCCATTATAGGTTATATACAAGAACGCAAAGCAAATAATTCACTCAATAGCTTAACTAATATGATGAGTGAAGATGCCACTATTCTCGTTAATTCTGAAAAAGTAGTAGTTGATGCTTCAACACTTGTCGTTGGGGATATTGTACTACTAAGTCCTGGTAATATTGTGCCAGCAGATATCAGAATCATTGAAGCGTACAACCTAGTCGTTGAAGAAGCTATCTTAACAGGTGAGTCTGTTCCAATTGAAAAAAATAATGTGCCGATTGAAGGCGATGCTGATCTAGGAGATCGAATCAATCTCGCTTTTTCTGGTACATTAGTCAATAGCGGCTCAGGTAAAGGTGTTGTCGTTGAAACCGGTGATAGAACAGAGCTTGGCAAAATAAGCCAAAGCTTGAAATCAGTTGACCAGACGGTAACTCCTCTGATTCAAAAAATGAAGCTGCTAAATAAGCAAATATTTGGCATATTAGCCATTTTAATTGCCTTTTTATTAGTCTTTAGCTTAATGTTTAGAGATTTCTCATCTACCGAGCTGGTTTCAGCAATGATTGCACTTGCTGTTTCAGCAGTACCTGAAGGCCTACCTGCTGTTTTATCGATTATTTTAGCTATGGGCGTTGGTAGAATGGCGTATGAAAAAGCGATCATTAAAAAAATGCCAGCGGTTGAGACATTAGGCAGCATGAGCGTCATTTGCTCAGATAAAACAGGAACACTCACTAAAAATGAAATGAGTGTGGTTTCTGTGATTACCAAAGAAACAGTTTATACTGAGTTAGCAGCACCTATTAAATGGGAAGAAAGCAGCATAGGCATGCAAAGACTGCTTGAGATTGGCCTTTACTGTAATGATACTAAAATTGATTACCACAATGGGAAAAGGGAAGTTATCGGTAATCCGACTGAGGCCGCTTTACTTGAATTAAGTTATAAAGCTAATCTTAGCCAAGATAATCATACACTTTATAAAATCCCTTTTGACTCTGCATATAAATACATGGCAACACTCGTAGACATCAATGATAGGCGTTTTATTTATCTAAAAGGTGCGCCTGATGTATTACTTTCAATGATGCAATTAGAGCTTCAAGGGGACGCATCAACTGCCTTAGATTTACAGTATTGGGATGACAAGATTGTTGAGTACGCAAAAAAAGGACAGCGGGTATTAGCTGCTGCATTTAAAGAAGTGTCAAATGACACTGAAAGTTTTACTCATGACGATCTAAGTAATGATATGGTTTTTGCTGGCCTATATGGCATTATCGATCCACCAAAAGCTGAAGCGATTGAGGCAGTAGGAATTGCAAGATCAGCTGGTATCAGTGTTAAAATGATAACAGGGGATCATAAAGAAACAGCTATTGCAATCGCAAAAGAAATCGGTATTGAACATTATGATAAAGCCCTTGTTGGAAAAGAACTTGAAGAAATGACTGATGAGGAATTAAGAGATGTTGTCTTAACTCATGATGTGTTTGCAAGGACAACACCAGAACACAAACTTCGTCTAGTCAGTGCAATCCAAGACCATGGATTAATTGCAGCGATGACAGGTGATGGTGTAAATGATGCTGCTGCACTTAAAAAAGCAGATATTGGTGTAGCTATGGGTATTAAAGGCACTCAAGTTACTAAAGATACAGCTGATATGGTTTTAGCAGATGATAATTTTGCAACGATTGTTAAAGCTGTAAAAGAAGGTCGTAGAGTCTATGATAATCTCCAAAAAGCGATTTTCTTTGCACTACCAACTGCATTTTCTCAAGGATTATTAGTCGTTATCTCAATTTTAGCAGGGATAGAGTTACCACTCACGCCAGTACAAATTCTATGGCTAAATATGGTTACAACAATTACTCTTTCATTTGCACTAGGGTATGAACCGTATGCAGAAGATATCATGCAACGTAAGCCAAGAGATCCGAAGGTAAATATACTCAACACCTATGCGATTATTAGGGTAACGTATGTATCATTTATTATCGGTTTGCTTGGCTTCTTGATAGGCGGTATTTTACGAAATGCAGGGGCAGAACTTGCGACGATTCAAACGACTATCCTACAAACCCTAGTATTCGCTCAAGCATTTTATATGATCTGCTGTAGAGAAATAACTAAGTTTTCAATCACGCCAACGATTAAAGAAAATAATGTCCTTTGGTATTCACTAGGCATTTTATTGGTATTACAAATTGCCATTATTTATTTACCGTTTATCAATACAGTGATGGAAACGGCTCCACTAGGATTTAAAGAATTAGGTATTTCCTTCCTAGCTGGTCTGTCTATTTTTGTGATTGTTGAAGCAGAAAAATTCTTCTATCGTAAATTTAAAAAGGCTTAAGATAATTTTAATTGATGCAACCTTGAAAATTATCTTTAAGGTTACATAATATTCAAAAGCGCAGCAGATTATCTGCTGCGCTTTTTTATGGTATAATTTTGATGATAATAATCAAAATTAAGAGATAAACCTACATGCAGAGATTTAGCCTTATTTTTAACGCTATTTTCAAAAAAAAACGATACCTAATAATTATCATACTTCTGATAAATGTTTATATTTTACCTGCTAATGTCATGATTCCAGTTAAAGATGCATCTGCTAAAGATTGGAATCCCAAAACATTCTGGCATGAACCTTGGGGTGCATCAATCGTTCACAAAGGGATTGATATTTTTGCTAAAAAGGGACAACCTGTTTTAGCTGCCACTAATGGAATTACCATTTTTCAAGGTAATATCAAACGCGGTGGACATATCATTATCATGTTAGATAGAAGCTTACGTCTTCATTACTATGCACATTTGTCAGAGGCAAGCCATGCCCCTTTGATAGCATTTCAAGGTGAACCCATAGGTTTTGTCAGTAATACCGGTAATGCAAAGGGTAAACCTGCACACCTACACTACTCAGTTTTTAGCATATTCCCCCATCCTTGGAGAATTGATTCTAGTACTCATGGATGGAAAAAAATGTTTTATCTTAACCCACAAGATTTATTTTAAAAAAATAGAATGATTCCATCTCGCATATGTTAAAATATAATGAGAGGTAGGTAATGACCTGCTTCTTGTTCTTATTAACCGTTCTTTAACATTAAGTGGATTAAAATATGCATCCTATGCTCAATATTGCTGTCCGTGCTGCAAGGCGCGCAGGCACCATTATCACACAACATTTATCAAACCCTTCTGCAGTTGAAACTATTCAAAAGGGACAAAATGATTTCGTAACAAATGTTGATAAACAAGCTGAAGCAGCTATCATAGAAGTTATTCAAAAGGCCTATCCAGAACACACCATTATTGGTGAAGAAAGTGGTCAGCTACTTGGTTCAGATGATAGTATTCAATGGGTAATCGATCCACTTGATGGTACGACTAATTTTGTCAAAGGATTTCCTCATTTCGCTGTTTCAATAGCTGCTCGTCAAAATGGCCGCACAGAGGTCGCTGTTGTATACGATCCTATCCGTAATGAACTTTTTACTGCTGTAAGAGGCCAAGGCGCACAATTAAACGGTTACCGCTTACGCATGGCAGATATAAAGTCAATTGAAGGAACAGTACTTGCTACTGGTTTCCCTTTTAAATATAAACAATTCACTCAGAACTACATGAGTATGGTTAATGCGCTATTTGTCCATTGTGCTGACTTTAGGCGCACTGGTTGTGCATCATTAGACTTAGCTTATGTTGCATGTGGACGAGTCGATGGCTATTTTGAAATTGGATTAAAACCCTGGGATTTTATGGCAGGTGAGTTAATTGTGCGTGAAGCTGGCGGCGTCGTTACTGACTTTGTTGGAGATAATCACTATCTAGACTCAGGTAATCTTGTTGCAGGTAATGCTAAAGTTGTAAGAGGTATCTTAACAACTATACGTGAATATTTGGGCAATTCATTGAGCCGCTAACATTTTATGTATTAACAGCACTGCTAGTGCTAACCGATCATAACCAATCAGTTAGCACTTAAAAAATACGACGACCAATATTTTTTAATGACATGACGCAAGTAAGAGGAATCCTATGTCATCCGAACTTCCCCCCACAAAAACAAGTTTTCTAGATAATTTTTTCAATATCACTCAAAGACACTCAACGTTTAAAACAGAGGTTTTGGCTGGTTTAACAACATTTTTAGCCATGGTTTATTCAATAATTGTTGTTCCCAATATGCTAAGTGAAGCAGGTTTTCCAAGAGATAGCGTCTTTATTGCAACTTGCTTAGTTGCAGGCTTTGGTTCCCTACTTATGGGATTTTGGGCAAAATTACCGATGGCTATTGGGTGTGCTATCTCTTTAACCGCTTTTACTGCTTTTGGAATGGTTAAATATCAACAACTGCCTATACCAACCGTGCTTGCGGCTGTATTTATTATGGGGTTAGTGTTTACGCTGATATCCATAACGGGTATTCGTAGTTGGATTTTGCGTAATATGCCAATGGGGATTGCACATGGCACAGGGATTGGTATCGGTTTATTTTTATTTTTAATTGCAACCAACACAGTTAATCTTATTATTAAAAACCCTAACCCTGGTTTACCCGTTATTCTAGGAGACTTTACTGCATTTTCAAGCATTATGGTATTAGTTGGTTTAGCAGCCATGATTGGTGTTGAAAAATTAAGAATTCCAGGCGGAATTTTATTGGTAATGATAGCCATATCAATCCTTGGTTTAATTTTTGATCCGAATGTAAAATATGCAGGGATTGCTGCCCTTCCCTCATTAACAGCTGAAAACGGTGGGTCCTTATTTTTTGCATTAGATATTAAAAGCGCCTTAAATCTTGCGATATTGCCAACTGTCCTTGCGCTAGTCATGACAGCTGTATTTGATGCAACAGGGACTATTCGTGCGGTAGCTGGACAAGCAAATTTATTAGATAAAGAAGGCCAAATCATTAATGGTGGAAAAGCATTAAGCGCTGATTCTGTGAGTAGTATTTTTGCAGGACTCGTCGGAACCTCCCCTGCTGCTGTGTATATTGAATCAGCATCAGGTACAGCTGCTGGCGGAAAAACTGGATTGACCGCGATTGTGGTTGGTATCCTATTTTTACTTATGATTTTACTCTCCCCACTTGCGGCGCTCGTCCCCTCTTACGCCACAGCACCTGCTTTGATGTATGTAGGGATGTTAATGCTAAGTAATGTCACTAAACTTGATTTTAAAGATTCAGTTGATGCGATGTCTGGCCTTATCTGCGCAGTCTTTATTGTGCTTACTTCAAATATCGTAACAGGGATTATGATTGGATTTGCTGTATTAGTCATTGGCCGCATAGCTGCAAAAGAGTGGCGTAAACTTAATCTTGGTACGATTATTATTGCTTTAGCATTAGTCACATTTTATGCGCTTGGCTATAACCTAAACTAATAATCTATAGGCTGACTTTACTGTTTTTTGCTTACATCTATGGATCTTACCCCCTTGCCCATACCAGGTGAGGGGGGTAAGCTGAAAACGATAAAAGCACAAAATAGAAGCAAAGTTCATACAATATGCAACTCTAATTTATGAGCTCTTTTTAGACTAATCCATTCTTTTAGACAAACATAACGGCCTCGATTATTTTGCAACATTACCTGCTATATTTAACGCATCCCAAGTTCTCGCAAAAGGTGGTGCATAAACAAAGTCCATACTACCAAGCTCTTCAACAGTTATACCGGAATAAATTGCTACAGATAAAGCATTAACTCTTCCAATCGCCCCGCCTTCATAAGAGCCGCAAATTTGTCCGCCAAGCAATTTTTTTGTTATTTTATGATAAATAAGTTTGATCACAATATCGGTTTGGGGTAAAACATAGTCCGTCCTATTTTTATCTTTTATAAAGACAGTTGCATAATCCAGGTTGGCATTTTTTGCATCCTTCTCTGTTATCCCCACTCTGCCTGCCTCTAAAGAAAACACTCGAATTCCGCTTGCACCAAGTGTGCCTATAAATGCCTTTTGATTACCAGACATATTTTCTCCAGCTAAACGCCCCAGTTTATTAGCGGTCGTAGCAAGTGGAATATAGCTATTTTTACTGATTCTATGAGGGACGATTGCACAATCCCCAGCGGCATAAATATTAGGAGCAGTAGTCTGGCAGTACTCGTTAATTAAAATTGCGCCTTGTTCATTTAGCGTGATATCTGTATTACTTAAAAAATCAGTGTTAGGCTTAAATCCAACTGCTAAAATAACTGTGTCGACTTCAATTGCCACTTTATCTGTTATCACTTTCAGGTAAGGCCCACTTTTCGCAATTTTAAGTACTTTGTGCTCAGTCAAGACCTCAACCCCGCTATTTTTTAACTCTTGAGTAAGTAAATCGGTTATTTCAGGGTCAAATGTTCTGGCTAGTAAATTTGGACTATATTCAATTAAGGTTACAAATTTACCTTGTAATTTGAACGCTTCGGCAGCTTCAATACCAATAAATCCACCACCTATAATGGCTACTTTATCAGTCGTATTAAGGGCCTTTTTTATGTTAATGGCATCTGCTTGTGAATGCATTGTGAAACAATTTGGTAAATCAATACCCTCAATCGTAGGTTTAATAGGGGATGCGCCGCTAGCAAGTAATAACATCTCAAACTCAAAATCAGACTCACTGCCCGCGGCATCTATTGCTTTTACCCTTTTTTGGTCTGTATCAACTGCAATCACTGTGTGATTGAGCTTAATCTCTATTCCTAACTTAACAAAATCAGAATATTCTCTTGCGCTCATTCTGTCTAAGTCATCAAATTCCCCGCCAATATAGTAAGGTATCCCACATGCACCAAATGAGATGACCTCACTTTTTTCTAATACAGTAATACTCGCATCTTTATGTTGCTTGCGTATTCTCACCGCAGCTGACAATCCTGCTGCATTCGCACCGACAATTAAATATTTTTTCATAAGATTCCCTTTAAATTATTAAAAATCAATTTACTATCCTTAAATTCTAACTATCAATAGCATACTTAGATTTTATACTACCTGAGCTTAAAGATGCACGCATGGAAAATTAAATTTGCTTATTTGACTAACTAAATTTTTTGTTTTTTTGGATTAAAAATCGCCTGGATATAAAAATTTAGCCTAACCTAAATAGAATATAGTCACTATTTTAACATGGAATGATTAGCATTTTACTGATGTAACTTGCTATAATTGCATATAAAGCTAACTCACTATTTTTTATAGTGAGATTGGTATTTTATAACTCATTCAATGGCACATAGTTGAATATTATTATGGCAGGAAATAATCAAACCTATTTTTAGCCTTATTTATCAGATGATTGATTCAGAGATAGTTTATGAAACTACAGAATATTTGCTTTAATTTTTTTAAACGTCCAAGGTATTTAGTGCTAGCATCTTCAATGACCATGATGATGTTCATATCTGGATGCCAACAAACCGCAACTAAGCAAAATGATTTAAGTCAAGCAGAGCAAACACAGCTTAAAATGCTGGTTTCAATTGTAGCCGGTGCAAAAATACTTAAGCATCAATGCCAAAAGACTGATATTCCAACTGATGATAAATTAATTAAAGCGGTGACTAATGCTGCTGAAGATAAAGGCTGGAATGTTACCCCTTTAACATCGCCTGGGGCTGAAGGATTGAGTAAATTACAACTCGCTAATGATACGGTTTATCGCCAACTCTCTGCTGAATTAGCCAATGACCCCGATAAACTTGAAGAAAGATGCGAAGAGCTTAATTCTATGCTAAGTGGATTCATTAATGTTGCAAAATCGCTTTAATGCGTATTAAATCGATTTAAAATAAAGTATTCAGCGCTGAAATATGTTGTGTTCATAGCGTATTTGCACAAAGCAAAAAGAATTTAAATTCTCTAGTGGCAAGGTTTATCGCCTGCGGATTGATGCGGGATAAACGCACCATAATTGCATTAAATTCTTAAACAGCCTAAAATTGAATCATTATTTTATCCATTTTTCTGTAAAACTACGTCTTTCAGGCCTGGTGTATAAAGCAAAATGGATAAATGACTCAGATTAAAAATTGATAAAAACATATTCCCCAAAAGCTAATAGACAAATAAACACCAAATGCAATCATTTGCTTATTGTTGATTGAATTGTCTGAGCCGTTAATATTTAATTGATACTGTTTAGACGATTCTAGCTCACTATTGGTACCTAGCTTTTTTTTGTGCATAAATAAAGCATCTAATAATGTATGTATAATTGCTAATGCCGCTGAAAGCGTCAAGATAAGCAAAAGATAATGCGTGCCAATACAGGCGCCAATCGCAGCAAAATACTTCATATCTCCCTGCCCCATTCCGTCATATCCTCTAACTATACAAAAGAGCTTATTGACTCCCCACAAACTAGCATAGCCGACCATTGCACCTATTACCGCATCCTGTAAGGGTACAAATAACTCAAAAAGATTAAAAAAAAGCCCCATCCAGAGTAAGGAGAGAGTCAACACATCTGGTAATAAGAAATGCTTCTTATCTATCCATAATAAAATAACCGTAAAATACGTAATCGCTAAAAATGCAATCGTCTCATATCCTATTTGAGGCAATAACCCGATACAAAAAAATAGCACTAGCATGTGCATTTCAATCCATAGATACTGTTTAGAAATAGGTGCATGACAGTTTGCACACTTTCCTTTTAATACTATATAACTAAGGATAGGAACATTGTGGTAAAAAGGAATTAAGCTCATACAATTAAGACAATGCGAGCGCTTTTTTGAGAGTAGCGCCTTGTCATTAGAAGCGTGCGTTAATGAGTCGTTATTAGAGTATTGACACTGCGTTTTTTCACCATTGTGACAAACAAATTGACTCTCTTGCTTAATTTGAAGGGGAAGTCTAACACTCAGCATCCCTGCATGGCTGCCTAAGAGTGCCCCTAGAATCACAAATAATCCTAATTTAAATAATGGATAATGCTCAAACAACATGAATAATGATTGAACATAATCATCCAAATCAGATAACAAAGTGAGGAGCATGTTATAATTTCCCTGAAGCTTGAATTGTTTTTAACGATTCAGTACCTGGCAACTGCCCTATTAAAACCCGAAGTCTAGTTGGCATTTGCAATTGGGGTTCTATTTGCCCTTCGACACTATATTGACCTGTCTTAATATCTAATTTCGTTAATAAGTTCATTTTAATTTCGTCACTCAGTTGATTCATATTCAAGATTAATTGATTATCTTGGCAAGTGACGGGGGTACTGGCTTCGTTTAAATTAACGTTGATACCAAACGCATCAACCTTGAGCTGAGTCAAGGCTATATTGCCATTTAATGTATGGCATTGAGCAAATTCAGCACTTGCTGATTCAATGTTCATTATCATATTCCCCTCTATTTTAAGAGGAAGCGTATTAAATTGTTTGATTGCAGGAGCATTTTTAGGAAATCTATGCGCATTCATTTCTATAAATGATTTAATGCGTCTATGTAATGCCGCTAAATCAGACTCTAATCGTACATCATTCATCTTGACAGGCCTTTGTAAGTTAACATTACCCTGCATGGAAATACCTTTCTCCGCTTGAATGGTTAACGCCACCATCGGTTTAATGCTGGAAAAATGAGGCTCAAACCAAACTAACCGCCACTTAATAGACTCAATCGGTTGTCCTAGCACAAGTGCATTGATGACTTCACCTTGCCAAATACTTCCGTTTATGTGCTGAAGTTCGATATCGTCTGGCAAAGGAACAAACGAGATAAGAATACGCGCAGGCATCAGCAAAATTAAAAAAAATAGGTAAAAAAATACGATGAATAAGCCTATAGCAATTTTTTTCTTCATTCAATTTTTCAACTTGTTATTAAGCGATAGATATAAAAGAACTTACACGAAGCATTTCATCTCCCCATCGTGCTAGCGATGAATCTAATGGCGGCTTCAATGTAAAATTAACGGTTAAACATCCACTCGCGATAATTGTAAATTTTTGACCGATACGATCCCTTGTTTAGTTTTGATAGGAGTCACTTCAATACTCAGCACTAAAATATTATGATTATCTTCGAGTGAGGCTAACCAAACATTTAAGGTATCAAAGGCAACTTCACGAATGCTAACAATCATCACTCCTTCTTTTAATTGACTTTCCTCAATAATAATATTTGCATCTCGTGCACTAATTGAAACAGATTCATTTAATTCAATAGGTTGCTCACTTATTACGCTCCCTTTAAAATGCGCTGCATATGGTGCTAATTGATTAATTTGCTTAATCATCACCTCAAGCTTATGCTCCTTAGTAGTAAGATTTATCTCTGCATTTTTAATAGGGGAATAAACGCCTAACCAAAGTATTGCCACACTAATTAAACACATCAGCACAATAAGTAGTTTTTTTTCTAACTTGGATTTTTGTTGCCAATAAGAATCACAGGAATATTTCATTTTGTTTATCATGGTATTACTCCTCATTAACTTCAATTGACTTTAATATCAGTGTTGTCTCAATTTTGCTATTACGTTCAGTCGCTTGCGACTCTATTAACGTAAAGTATTGAGCAGCTTTCATTTTAATTTGATTCAATCTTTGGTGAGAATCAACTTCAATACCAATTCTCAGTTCATTTTTCTCTCTAAAAAAATGCATCTGAGTCACCACCATGTGTCCGCTGTTAGTTAAGCCCTCATCAAATATGGCTGGTAAGTATTGATACCAATCAAAGAGCGATTGCTTAGGCGCCTCACCAAATTCAAGTGTTTTTTGACGTTGTTTCAAATCTTGACTTACCTCACCTAATGTCTTAAATTTTTGATTAAACACTTGATTATGCATCCTGATAACACTTTGAGTCTTCATATCAAGCTGTTGGTTTCTAATTGCAAGTGCCATAACCAAATAGATTAATCCTAAACAAATAACCGCCCCTCCTAATCCCCAAAAGGGGCTAGCAAAGATAGACCCGCGCTTCTTTTGACCTCTTTGATAGATAAGTGGCAATAAATTATGATGACGTAACTGTTTGGGATTCTGATTAGACAGCCAATCAAAGAATAATCCAGGTATGGTGATTAATTTTGGTGGATGAATTTGCTTTAATTTAAATGTACTTAACAGTGGCAAAACTTGTTCTTCAAGATACCCCATTGCAGTTGGTGCTGCATAATAAACTTGGAGTGTATCTGTGAATTCTTCATCTGTGTTTAATCCACCTGCATGGTTATCACTTAATGCTTGTAGTTTTTCAGGTAATACGTGATTAAGCGTACTTACAGGAAGCATTGAATAATCAAATTGACTAAACCGCCATAAAGTACTTTGAGTTTGACTATCGATGAACACACTTATTTGATCTTGACTTATTGGTAATACCATTGCATCAATGAATACTCCTAATAATTTGATATTGAGGTTTGAAAATGTGGATAAGGTGTGCTCTAGCCTCGCTTCATCAATTAATGCAAACGTGACATCATTAGCATTCTTGTTGAGTAAGATGGTGCGTAAATGATTGACTTCTGAAGCAAGATCATGTTCTACTTGGAACTTTAAGCTCTCAATGAGTGCAGGCGTTAACTTTCCAGGGATAGTCAGAGTGTGAATGTAAACATGGTGGTTTGCAATGATACAGTACACATCGATATTTTGGAGGTTCATTCCCAGTTGAGTGAGCTCATTAAGATGGGTTAATAGACCAGTATGCATGATGACTTTTTGTGCGTCACATAACCAGTATTGATATTTCGGCAAATTTTCCTGCTCATTTTCAATCATGAACTCATTTAACAGGTACGGTAATTCATAAACAATCAGCGTCTGATTATGCTTAAATGAATGTTTATTCTCGCGTTTGTTGAATGTAGATTTTAGCTTAATCACTCAGCGCCCCTATTTTTGTATTAATGACAGATACGCCATCCTTCGAACGATAAAATAAACTTTGCGTTGTAAACAAGCTCTCTTCAATTTGCAATGATAAATTGGCGATAAAATATTGGCTATGCACCACTAAAATAGCATCTAATTGCGCTTTCATAGGATC
Source organism: Thorsellia anophelis DSM 18579 (assembly GCF_900111395.1). GTDB lineage: Bacteria > Pseudomonadota > Gammaproteobacteria > Enterobacterales > Thorselliaceae > Thorsellia > Thorsellia anophelis. The sequence goes on from NZ_FOHV01000006.1 coordinate 166,029, forward strand.
ATCATTCATCAATCCGGCATCTTTATAAAAATCAGTTAAATCAGACCACCCTGTTTTTGGTCTATTTGCTATTAGCTGCTCTATAAATCCCTCATCCCACACACCTAACGTAGCACTACTGAGGAGCTTTGCATCATCAGCGGTTAGAGTATTAACATTAAGGCTGATATTATTTCTTGGCAGTACACATACATGCGGCATGATTTTATCTATTACCTCTGGCGTAAACCCTTTAATCAATCTAAGTTCTGTCATATCCACTAAAGGTTGATTAGCTGCTAAATAAGGTGGATTTTGTTCACTATAATACGTATCTTCAGAACCATACGGTCTGACTTCATCATTGCTATCTAACCAATCTTGCAAGTTCACAACTAATTCAATTGACTCATAGGCATCAACGCCACTTTGCGCAAATAAATTAACAAAAACATCAAAAATATACGTATCTATGCCTTCAGTAGGGGTTTCAGAAGACTCTAGGGTTTGATTCACAGCATTAAGATTCAAACAGCTATAGGCATCAACTATCTCAAATTTTAACAATGCCTCTTCAAGCGGAAATTGATTAATCTCGCTTGCCCAGTATTGTCCTAAATGTGTATGGCTTTCATCATCTTTTAAATCTCGCCATAAGACCCCACGAATCACCTCATTTGCGCCTAGCATGTACCATTTAGCCTGTAAACTTCTTTGTTGAAACTCTGTTTGCTTTAACTGAGAAAACCATCGCTCACTCATTAACACCCCAATGGTCGTCATCACAGCAATGAGTAGCAGCACAACAAGCAACGCCATACCGCTTTGTTTAGATGATTTCACTGTTTGGCTATCTAAATTATGAGCGCGTTTGTCTTTCATCTGTTAGTCCTGCTCACTTACAGCAGAGTTCAGTTTAAATTGGCGAGTTAACACCCCATCTTGTTCGCTTGTCAGCGTCATTTCTATCGCATCTGGTAGCCTTTCTTTATCTTGCCAATCAGAGATCCATTGATTACGGTATAAATAACGAAATTTGAGTGCATTCACATCCGTTAAAACAATCCGTCTTTTCGCCTCTGCATTTGGGACTCTATCGACAAATGTGTAATATTCCCGAACTAAATTCCCATCCTCTAACAGGTACCCTACACGAACTAACTCCGAGCGTTGAAGGATAAGTCCTGGATTAAACCAACTATTACGCGTAAAATAAATTTCATCATTCGCCTCAGTTCGACTTTTAATAGAAACCAGCATACCTTCTCTCTCCCTGTCATAACCGACGCGGGCCATTTTAGGAACAATACTGGTAAAATCTTGTTCCATCTGTAATAGCGCTTGGTTAATAGCAGTTAAGCGTACCGTTTTTTCATCTAACCGCTCATCACTCAAGAGCATTTGTCTCATAACCGTAAAAGCACTGAGGCTAAGCACAGCAAAAATCGCTATCGCTATCATCATTTCAAGCAATGTAAAACCATTTTCACGTTGGCATTTAGCCTGATTACTTAACATAGATTGTATCTTTCATTTTAACTTTGCTTAATCACGCTTGCTTAATCACATATGTGCGTAAACTTGCCACAATATTAGGCTCTGAGTCTAATACAAATGGCGTAGTTGACACTTCAACATCGATGGCCCTTAATTGTGGTTGTGGTGTATTAACACCTTGCCATCTGACATACCATTGCCTATTACCGAAGGTAACTGTTTTGCTTTGCCAACTGGTTTCAGGCCAAATCCCTTTGAGCCTCATCTCAGTTAATTGGTTATCGGCTACAAATAGCCCCTGAGATCGCTCCTCTAATTGACTTAATCCTTGCACGGAGTGATTAGTTGACGACAGTAACGTAATACCTACAATCGCAAAAACGGCTAAGGCAACTAATACCTCAATCAATGTCATACCATTTTGACGATTACGCATGGTTTTGTGTAAATGCTGAGTGAGTTTTATCATATCAAAGCTCAAATTCTTCTAGTGCGAGATTACCAACAGTATCAGCAGTTAATCGCTGAATTAATCTATTTTCGTCATCATAAAACTCCAAAATAAATGGCGTCACTTCCCCACCTGGCAATATCCAAATTTGAGGGGGAATCAACTTGCCTGCTCTCATTTCAGCAATTGAAACCAGATTCGGTAATGCACCATTTTCAATCTCACCTAACCTCAATTGGATATGGATATCCTCAGGTAACGTTGCACTGGTCACTAAATGGCGCCTTTCAAATGCTTCCCAAACTAAACTCGCAACAGTGCGACGTTGTTCATCTAAGGCCTCAGTCGATGTAGGTCTATTTACTACCTGAGTTCGCATCCACTGCCAATCTCTTTGTGTCACGCTTAATCCGTAAAATCGCCCTTCAAGCCTAGCTTCATTCAATAACGAGGCGAATCCTTTTTTAAACTGTGCATTTTGGGTGTTCAGGGTTGTATTTCGATTTTCAGGCAACGTCCCCACCACTACAGATAAAACCAGTCCAAGCAAAAATAGAACTAAAATCAATTCAAGCAATGTCAATCCAAGCGCTTTTTGAGTCTGCTTATTCACTGTTTGTCTGGTTAATCGATGCATATCAATTTCATCATTCTATTTCAGTTAGATTCCAGTTCCCAATATCATCTTCTGTTCCAGGCTCTCCATCAGGACCAAATGAGTAAATATCGATTTTTCCATGATCGCCAGGCTGTTTAATCAAATAAGGATTACCCCAAGGGTCTTCTGGAAGGCGTCTAATATAGCCATCTTCACGATAATGTTTAGGCAGAGGCTCAGCCGTAGGCTTAGTTACCAAGGCCTCTAAACCTTGTTCTGTTGTTGGATACCGTTGATTATCTAACTTATACATATCTAATGCATTTTCAAGGGAAGTAATATCAGAAATGGCTTTTTGTTTATTCGCTTTTTCAGTGTTACCAAGTAAATTAGGCACTATAAGCGCAGCTAATATACCTAATATAACGATGACAACCATCAACTCAATCAGCGTTAAACCAGCTTGTTTAGATACCCCTAATGCAGGCACATTCTGATGATTGTGATGCATACTGAGTTCATATTTTTGTCGTCCCCACTTATTCCATGTCATTACCTTGGTTAAAACGCGTTTGAAACATGGTAATTGATGATTCATACCTGACTCCTCTTGTCATTAAATTTATAATTCATTATGATTTTATTGATGCTTTTATCTTTTCATCCAAACATGGTGTTAAGGGCAATAATAGGCTGCATGATAGCTAAGACAATAAACAGCACCACTCCTGCCATGGTTAAGATAAGCATGGGTTCAAAAACACTTAATGCAAAAGTAATTTTGGCGCTTAATGCATCGTCTTGAGTTTGAGCGGCTTTAGCTAATAGCGTATCTAACTCACCACTTTTTTCTCCCGAAGCGATCATGTACAACATCATTGGGGAAAGGAGTTTCGTTTGGGAGAATGCTTGGTAAATGGTCCCGCCCTCTCGAACAAAATTGGCGGCAGACTGAAATTTAGCTTTGATTTCTTGATTGGTAATCACATTAGCACTAATGTGCATTGCTTCTATAAGTGGCACGCCACTGGCTTGTAAGATGGACAAGGTTCTGGCATATCTAGCGCTGTTAGCATCACGAATTAATTGCCCAACAATTGGAAGTGTTAGAATAAAACGATCATACTTAGCCCGCCTAGAATCAACTGATAAGCTTTTTTTAATACCAAGCAAACTGAGCAATAAACCAAGGAGTAAATACAGACCAAACACACTTAAAAAATCACTGATACCGATAAGTATTCGAGTGCTTAAAGGCAAAGTTTGTTTCATATAAACAAACTGTTCAACGACTTTAGGGACCACAAACGTCAACAACATCATAATGACTGTACAGGCAACTAATGTCAGCATAGTAGGATAGACTAATGCTTGAGTCAGTTGCATTTGCATTTTTTGCTTCTGTTCTGTGTAATCTGCAAGCCTCATTAAAATGGGGGCAAGGTGCCCTGAAGCTTCAGCCGCTTCCACCATCGCACAATACATCGAATCAAACATATAAGGATGAGCTTTCATCGCATTTGAGAGCGTATGCCCTTCAAGGACTTTTTCTCGAACAGAATAAATGATAGAGACCACATACGCACTTTCTGATTGTTCGCCAACTGCTTTTAACGATTCCTCAAGTGGTAAAGCAGAAGAAACCATTGTGGCAAGTTGTCTTGTAAATAAGGCTATCGCTTTACTCTTAACTTTTTTAGGACCGAATAGAGTCAACTTAAAATTAAAACCCTTTGCATGAGCGTGCTTTGGTTCAACGGGCGTCATCGTCTTAGATTGAGGCAAAGAAAGGGAATCAACCTGGCTCACGGTTATTACAAATAATCCTTGTTCTTTTAGCTTGACCCTTGCTTGCTTTTCTGTATCAGCTTCAATTTGTCCTTTTTGATCTTTACCATTGCTTAATCGAGCGACATAACGAAAATTGGCCATTATTTGTCATCCCGAGTGACACTGATCACTTCTTCTAAACTGGTAATGCCAAGTTCCGCTTTAGATAAACCTTCACGTCTTAAATCTGGGCTGGTTTGTCGTATCGCTTTGGTAATAAACTCCTCCCCTTCATTACGATAAATCGCTTGCCTTACCACTTCATTAACAATAATAAGCTCATGAATACCGGTACGGCCACTGTAACCTGTCATTTGACAAGCCTCACAGCCGCCCGCTCGGTGTAGGCGTGTTTTAGGGGCTAAATCATAAGCCGCGGCAGTAGCCTCATCAATTTCATATGGAATTTTACACTCAGAGCAAAGTGTTCTAACCAATCTTTGTGCCACGACCGCAACTAAAGAGGTTGAGAGCAAAAACGGCTCTACGCCCATATCTTGCAAACGTGTAATCGCACCAATTGCACTATTAGTATGCAATGTTGATAACACAAGGTGACCTGTCAAAGATGCTTGAACTGCAATTTTTGCCGTTTCTGTATCCCGTATTTCACCGACCATGACCACATCAGGATCTTGTCTCAAGATTGCTCTTAAACCTCTTGCAAAGGTCATATCGACTTTATTATTGACTTGGGTTTGCCCTATACCTTCTAAATCGTACTCTATCGGATCTTCGACAGTTAAAATATTCCGTTCTTTACTGTTCAATTGACTTAATGCCGCATAAAGGGTGGTACTTTTACCTGAACCAGTCGGGCCAGTCACGAGGATGATTCCATGAGGAGAGAGTAACGTCGTTTTCATGGCCTTAAGGTGAGCATCACGCATCCCAAGTTTTGCCAAATCTAACACAACACTATGTTTATCTAATAACCTTAATACCACTCTCTCAGCATGATTTGAGGGTAAGGTTGATACACGCACATCAATGGCTCGCCCACCAATTCTAAGTGAAATTCGGCCATCCTGTGGAATGCGTTTTTCCGCAATATCCAGTTTAGCCATCACTTTAATTCGAGACACTAATAACGCAGCAAGCTTTCTTTGAGGTTGTAAAATTTCCCGAAGCACACCATCAACGCGAAAACGAATACTCAATGATTTTTCAAATGTTTCAATATGAATATCAGACGCCCTGACTTTAATGGCTTCACTCAGCATCGCATTTATCAACTTAATAATAGGCGCATCTTCATCATTATTAAGCAAGTCATCATGCTCAGGAATATCTTCTGCTAATGCATAAAAATCCATTTGATTACCAATTTCTTGCATCATCAACTGCGCCTCTGAAGAGTCTTGTTGATAGAGCGTCACTAATGTCTGAGCAAATTCTGACTCATCTAATGCTTGAAATTCCAAAGGTAACATACCAAGATAGCGCGTTATTTCCCTGTAGCATTTATGTAAAAGCGGCGGACGGTAAGCAAGCACCCATTTACCCTCAAATTGCTTTAAGACAACCTTATTCGCCTCGGCATAGCTGTAGGGTAAAATCCATGACATTGTAAGTGACTCCCTTGTTGGAAATTGACTTAGCCTAATTAACTGCGCTGCAACATTTGTGTTGAACACACTGCATTTTGATATTCATCACGCTATAAAATAAATTAATCAATCATTTATCCTTATTGATAAAATGCTTGAATATGTGTTTTCACATCCTCATAAATGTATTTTTTTTCTAAATCAGGAATAGAGAAGTTAGGCGATTTCATTTTATTATAAGTATCATTTGCGATATCAGCCGCTTGGTCACGCTGAAACTCTCCATATTTACGTGCGGATAATTCACCAAAACTGTCTTGATCATGAATGATTGTCGGCCTGATAAAGAGCATTAGATTACGCTTGCTTGCCCCCTGAGAAGTAGATTTAAACAATGCACCAACAAGTGGTATATCGCCTAATAGTGGGACTTTACTATTTGTATCTTTAGTAGATTCATCTAATAACCCCCCAACTACGACTGCTTCCCCACTGTTAACTAATAAAGCATTCGTAATGGTTCTGGTGTTAAACGTAGCGCCTAATTCAGCAGAACCTTGAGCCGGTGCATCAGCCACACTTGAAACCTCTTGCTCAATTTCTAAAATAACTGAGCCCCCTTCATTCACCTGTGGCTTGACCTTAAGTTTGATTCCCACGTTCTTACGATCCACAGTGTTAAAAATATTATCCCCAGACGTTGTTTGCGATCCACTTAACACGGGAACCTCTTGCCCGACATTTATAACAGCCTCTTTATTATCCAAGGTTACAATGCTAGGAGTTGCTAAAATATTATTTTGGCTATCTGTTGAAAGCGCCGTTAAAAGCGCTGCCCAATTGCCTGAATAAAATCCTGCTGCAATCCCATTGACGCCATTCAGTGCATTGGCTAATGCTGAATCTAAAGTGCCATCATTTTCCAATTGATTTGCAGCGGCAGCGGCTGTCGTGATAGGAAGTCCCGTATTGGTAAACTGAGTAAAGCCTGCCTGTGAATTAGCCCATTGAATGCCTAAATTTAAGCCATCAGCATTTTGTACTTCTACAATAATAGCCTCAACTAAAACTTGAGGTCTTCTCACATCAAGCTGCCCAACCACATTTTCAAGTTCTCGCATAATATCGGGGTTAGCATTAATGATAAGTGAATTAGTTTGAGGATCTGCTTTAATCACCGTATTTTTAGTAATTGATTGACTATTTGTTGTTGGAGCAGCGCCGCCTTGTTCAGATTCAAGTTTGGCGCTAAATCCTGTTAAGACATCGACTAAATTCTCTGCATTGGCGAATTTAAGATAGAGCACACGCGTACTTCCCTCGGTGACTCGTTCTCTATCTAGATCTTCAATCGTTGCTCTTAGGCGCTGCCTTGATTGTTCTTCTCCTATGATAAGCACCGAATTTGTGCGTATATCCGCCACAATTCTCACACTACCAATCCCGGTGCTTGATTTAGCTGCTTGATCGGGTGATTTAATTAATTCATTCACAATTTTTACCACATCTTCTGCAGAAGCATGCTGAAGTGTAATCGTATCAACCGTTTGATCCCCTGCCTTATCAACCCGGCTAATTATCTCGAGCAATCGATTGATGATCCCAACTCGTCCTGTTAATAACAGAACATTAGACGGTTCATAGTGAACAACATTACCAGCACCTGCCGTATCATTTAATTGACGCAGTAATGGGGCAAGATCTTTTGCATTAACATTTTTAAGCGGAACAACCCGTGTAATGACTTCATCATTAGATAACACGGTCGAATCATCCACAACAGGCACCGCTGATTCCTTAGCATTCTTTGAACGAACAACTTTTAAAACGCCGCCTTCTTGCTCAACTACAGCAAACCCATAAACTTCAAGTACACTCAAGAAAAAGGCATAGTACTGTTCTTCATTCAGTTCATCATAGCTTCTGACAGTAATATTCCCCTTTACACTTGGATCAATGATGACTGTTTTATTTAAGTTTTTACTTACAGTGTTAATAAACTCTTGAATATCGGTATTTTGGAAATTGGCAGTAAATTGTGCGCCATGGCTCATATCACTGGCAAGTAATCCAAAGGACAAACTGAGTGCAGCGATTAAATTACGCCATTTTTTGCTGTGAGAAGAGAGTTTGTGAGCTTTTGTCTGATTGTTCATATTATAAAATCTGCTCTATATCATTAATTTATTTAGCTTCACGATACTATTGATCGTTAAACCTACGCTTATAGAGGAATAGTAAATAACTATTTACCTCTCAATGTGTTACAAAGACTATATTTCTTATTTTCTTAATTAATCTTACTTCATTTTTACTTTATTAAATCTTATGACACGTGAGCGCTTATAACCTTCGATAAAAGCAATATACGTAAATACGATTAAACGCTCATCATGCCATCCTTAAACCTGTTTGAATCTTCATCACTGATTGAGTGATAAATTGATAGTATAAATTTGTCCATCTCTCTCAACATTAATCGAAAGCTCTGTCATCTCAGGCAATTCAGATAATAATGCTAATGATTGAATCTCATCTTTTAAATCAACACCATTGATTTCCACAGCTAGATCGCCAGGCATAAACCCTAATTCAGTAAACATCTGTGCGTCTTTACCTGGATTTATCCTGTAGCCTAATAATTGGTTATCCTCTTTAACAGGTGAGATTGCGATATAATCAAATAATTTTTCAGGTGAAGCCAGTAGTTCATCTTTAAAGTCTGCCGTAATTGTAGAAGGCTCATTTAGCTCTTTTAGACTTTCTTTAGTAGAAGATATTGTCTTAGATGAATCTGAATAAGAAAGTCTTGTTTGCTTTCCCCCCTCATTAATAATCACGCCTTGTGCATCAATTTTGACAATGGTTGCCTGCCCGATAATTTTATCGCCTACAAAATAGCTCTTTTGTTTGTTTTGATGTTGAATAATCGCCATAGAGGCACTAGGGTCATTACTGGTTAATAATCCAGTCAAAGTTAAAGCTAAGTCAGTTTTTGGTACAAAGGCAGGTACCATTGGTTCAGGGGTATCGGCGGATTCGGTTGCTTTGCCAAATAACAATAGTTGATTGACTAAGGTGGCACTTTCAAGTCTAGATGCCGATATCGTCATATTCTTAGATGAGCTCAATGTATTTGAAGAAATATTGATTGACTGATTATCAGTAAACAGCAATTCATAAATTTGCCAAGTTATCCTCGCTAAAAAAAAGGCACATAAGAGCAATAACAAAGCAAATAGAATTTGGCTTATTCTTTTTATGAGAGGTCGATTTAAGCTCATCAAGTCATTTAATTCGTGTTTCATTTAGCTCATTCTTTTGTTAAACATATTTAGGTCAATACCCTACCACTAACTCTATAATTTTTTGAGTTAAAACATTATGTTTAACTGTTTTAAATTATTATATTAATCTTTGAATGTTACAGTTACATGACAGCGATCAACACATTCAAACTACCTTGGTTGTAAATAACTATGCGGTACATCACACTTTGCTCCGATTATATTGCAAATCTATCGTTAATTATCCTATTATTGGAATAATTTTTCTGTTATTCAAATCACAAAAGGAATATAAAATTCTATTTGTCACAAAATAATCTTCTTTATCAGTTAGATACTGATACATTTTTATTGTCATTTTTATACATTGTCGAATACACTAATTTAACACGATAGGATCTGCCGCATGAAACGAAATAACATATTGAAATTAAGCACCATTACACTTGCTCTAAGCTTAATATTAACAGGATGTGATAGTGGTGGGGGATCTGATAGTGCGCCTCCTGCACCCCCAAAGCCCCCTACACTGCCTGAATTATCGACCACCATGTGTAGGCTACCTACAAATGAAAATGGTAAAAATACAGATTTTATCGCACTTGATCCATTAGCATCATTGGCCGAATTAAAGGCATTCAATTCGGTCTCTAATCAACAAGATGGCGCTGGAGTGACTCTATTTAATTCACTGCATTTTCCTACTGAAACAAATTCCACCATCGAGATCCCAACGGAATACAAAGCATCTAAACACCAATTTAGAGGAAGCTATGTCTCAACTCACTTTAATCTTGATATTAAACCTAGCACGAGTAGTGCTGACTTTAAGTCAAAATTTACTAAGATATTGAATGAAGCAGAAGCCTTAAAAATGAATGCAATTGTATTTCAAGTTAGACCTAATGCCGATGCCTGGTACAAATCTGAGATCAACCCTTGGGCAGCTACTTTATCTCAAAAAGGTACCGGACCTGGAAGACAAGGTGTATCAGAACTTGGTGGCTTTGATCCACTAGAGTATATGCTAGAGCAAACTCATAATAAAGGCATGGAATACCATGCTTGGATCAACCCATTTAGAGCCGCCTCTAGCATTACTCAAAACTTTGATAATAAAACACTAATCATTGAAGACTTGATAGCATCAGGTAAATTATCAGAAGATAATTTCTTAGTCGACAACGTTGATAAAACCTACATTAATTTAACAACAGGCACCTCGACAACAGGTATTCTTGCATATGATCCTAGTAACCAAGATGTACAAGCGCATATTATCGATACAGTGAAAGAACTATTAAAATATGATATCGATGCTATCCATTTTGATGATTATTTTTATTTAGGAAACACTACTGCTAGTGATTATATGAATCAATTTGATTATCAAACTTTTCTTACTTCAGGAAATTCTGATAGCTTTGCGAATTTTGAACAATGGCGCCGTGATAATATCACCGAATTTATTACAAAGGTGCAAACGACAATTAAAGATCATAATGATTCACATGGTACGTCAGTTCAATTTGGGATAGCACCTAGTGGTAATTGGGGCAATACCCCAGCTCAAGAAGATGGAGCAAGAACAAGAGCGAGTATTTCCTACGCAGGCACTATCTATGCTGATACAAAAAAATGGTTGAGTGAGGGCTTAATTGACTATTTAGCACCACAAATCTACTGGCCATTTGCTCACCCCTCTGCGCCATATGGAGAAATCGCCACTTGGTGGAATGGTGTTGCAGAGGATAAAAACCCAAGTTCAAACACGCAACTATATATTGCTCATGAAATAACCCGATTAGCACCATATACTCCAGAAGGTACTGACTCTGCTGATACCTTAACTGTAAAACAAGCATGGGCAAATCCAATGGAGATAGCAAATCAGTTAAGATATAACCAAATTCTCCCTCAGATAGAAGGCGGTATTTTTTGGAGACATGATTATACGAACGGAAGTAAAAATAGTGTAGTGAGTTCTTCTATGGGTACACTCAAAAATCAATATTGGAATGCTTACGCCATCCCACCAGAAAAACCATGGTTAGATCAAAATAATGCGGTACCAAATAGTCCTATTGAGGCAACTTTCATCATTAATAACATTAATGCCACTTCATTTACCGAATTTCAGTGGAAAGATGACAATAATGAAGATGCTCGTTACTTTGTGATTTATAAAGGCATGGGCGAACCTGAAAATATATTTAAAAACCCCAACAATATTATTGCTAAAGTTCCGGTAACTGCTGAGAAAAAGAATGGATTTTATACATTTGAAGATAATTCGCCTTTAACTCCTCAGTCAACGTATTTAATCAGTACTGTAGATAGAGCCTCAAGAGAATCTGAAGCAACAGAGGTTTTAATTTCTAAAACAATCATTGAACAAAAGCAATTAATATGTGAGTAAGCGCTTGTTCAATTTCTTTAAGCCCGGTTAATCGGGCTTTTATTATTTAACTAGGAGTTAACATGCGTATTAATCAATCCTCTAAACTCACCCATTTTCACTTTAAACTTTCAACATCAGCAGTGCTCATCACCGGTTTAATGACTGTTTTGCACATTAATACACTTCATGCAAAATCGGTCGATACACAAGATATCTGTTTTATCCAAAATAGTGATCCTACCCATCCTTCACCAGTTAGAGCATCGATACAAAACTTGCCACTTAAGCAATTTGATATCAATACACATACATATAACTCTTCAAAACCAGTATTTTTGTTTGATAAGACGCTCAATGAAAGTGCGCCAATCGTTGAAGTACCTGACAGTTACCATACTGATAAATTTCACTTTAGATCAAGCTGGATAGCAACGATTAATAACCTCACTATGCCTAAAACAGACTCTACATTACAATTTAAAGAGGCTTTTAGTGAACATATCTCACAGATGAATCAAATGAATATGAATGCGGTTATTTTCCAGGTTAGACCAGAATTAGATGCTTGGTATCTTTCAAAAATCAATCCTTGGTCTGCCTATATTAATAGTAATCAACAAGGCAAAAATAATTTTGAAGATAACAATTTTGACCCACTTGCCTATATGATAGAAGTCTCTCATAACCATAGTATGGAGTTTCATGCTTGGTTTAACCCCTATCGTGTCACCTCAAAAAAAATAACCCAATTATTGCCAAATGAAGCAGAAGAAAAATTACGTTCTCTTTCAACTAGCGAGCAAATTGCTTTATTAGCTAAAAATGGTGTGCTAGCAGAAAATAATTTTGCAGTATTGCATCCCGAAGCCGTATTACAATTTGATGAAAAATTCTTTTTAGACCCTAGCAACCCTATTGTCATAGCACATATTGTTGAAACCGTTAAAGAAGTGTTAGAACAATACGATGTCGATGCCATTCATTTTGACGATTATTTTTATCCATACCGAGTAAATACAACAATAGACGGAAAAAATGTACCCAAATTTTTTGGTGATAAAAATGAAGATAGCGAGGCATTTAAACTTGCAAGAACACTTAATTCTGATTATACCGATGATATCGCTGGACTTGAATCATGGCGTAGGGATAATATCACTAAGCTAATTGTTTCAGTTAAATCAATTATTGATGAACACAATGATAAACATAATCGCTCAGTACAATTTGGGATAAGTCCATTTGGTATTTGGGAACATAAACAAGTAAATAGTGCGGGCACTAACACCCCTCTTGATTCCACACAAAGTCATAGTAAATCGATTTATGCTGATACCAAATCTTGGGTAGAAAATCGCTATCTCGATTATATTATTCCCCAAATCTACTGGAGTTTTGAAAAAGCCGCTGCACCTTACGGAGAACTAGCAACTTGGTGGAATCAGCTTGCACAAAATAATAATCATCTCCCTGAAAAATCCACCCTACTCTATATTGGTCATGCTAATTATAAACACTTTCATAATTCTGGATTTGAAAAAGAGTGGCAGAATCCAGAAGAAATTCCCAATCAATTAAGATTTAATCAAACGTTAGATAATGTTTTAGGTAGTGTTTATTTTAGCTTAGGGGAATTAACTCATACTGATGCATCTGGTATGCCAAGTGATAAACAAATTGCAGCTAATGCTAGGGTTAAATCAAATCAATTACTGAAAGATAATTATTTTACATACCCAACACTTGTTCCTAGTAAACCTTGGCTTGATAAAATGACAACCCAGCCTGTTCAAACGCCGACTTTTATTATCAATAAAGAAAGTAATATTCTCAACCAATTTACTTGGAAAGATGATCCTAATAACGATGTTAGGTACTATGTCATTTACCGTGCTCTTGGTGCTAAAGAAGACGTATCAAAACATCCTGAAAATATCATAGCAAAAATCCCTCGTAATCAGTTGGGTCAATATCAATTTACAGATAAAACCCAAAATGATGGACGACAATATACCTATATGGTAAGTTCAATTGATAGAGCTCAAGTGGAAACTGATGCAGTTGAAGTGGGGTTAGAACGTAGCAAGGCAAGTGAAAGCAATTTGGAATGCTTGCCACTAATTGAATAACGTGGATTCGTAGTTGGCAAAATCTACTTTTTAAGTTAATTCCCCAATTGGTTTTTCCAATAGGGGAATAATAAATATTTGAAAAATCAATACCATTCTTTATCTGATGTAGACAGTACGGCATTAAAGGATATTGTTATTGTTCTAGCACAATGACATCTAGTGTACCTGTTGTTCCGATAGGTGGTTGGATAGTTATCCGATAAGGACCAGGTTGATTAAACATAACAACTAAATCTGCAATACCCTGCTCGTTGACTGGTATATGATTTACAAACGCATAATCAATTCCTTCAACTGCATCAGGCGATGAGTTATCATGTCCTTTTATAATTCGATAACTAAGTGTTTCATCGATAAATACAGGATTACCAAATCTATCAGTTACCCGATATTCAAACCAAGTAGGTCGGCCTATTATTGGTGCTTGAAGTGTTGATAGCCTATCAATTCGAATATCCAACAGACTTGAGATTAAATTTACAACTGCCTGGCCTGTAGAGGTATTACCACTTGAATTCGTCATTGAAGCTTCAATTAAATATGTTCCAAGCGGTCTTAATACTTTCAGATCACCTGTACTAGCGAAAAAGACTGCAACCGCATTACCCGATGAATCTGAAAATGCCTCACCAATTGGCTCTTCATTTTCTCCTGTAAATTTGACAATCTGTCCCACAACTGGATTATTATCTTTATCGACCACTTTTGCTGTGATATTTGCTGTGTCTTCTGAATTCGCTATCATTTCCGATTTATCGACCTGCACATTAACTATCTGCGCACTATTAACATCTCCATTAAAAGAAATTTGTATGACCTCATTTACGGCCTCATCACGGTCCATCTTTACTAAAACAAAAGGACTTATGCTTAATGAGCTTGGAGGATAATCAGTTGCAATAAACTCACCTATTTCATCTGTTTGAGTGATAGAAGATTGCCATCCACGTGTATCTGAGAGTGTAATAGGTTCATTTGCAATTGGGTATCCATATTGGTTAAGTAACTTGCCTCTTAATAGGGTTGTGTCGACACCATTAGATAAAATCTGGATCTGATCTGCACTTAAACTAATATATGCATTCGTGTAGTCTTGCAAAAATTCAATCACAGCCATACCTATTGCGCCATTTGGTAATGTTACAGTTAAATTAAGCGCACCTACTACAAAGCTTGGCTCGATAGGAATAATAAACTCACCATTTAAATCAGTTTGAAAAGGATTGCCAGAATAGTCATTTCCTCTATCGTCAGTGACGATAATATTCGATAAATTCGCAATTCTATTACCGAATGTATCTGTTATTACTACTTTCACATCCGTTTTATCTATACCATCAGCTATGAGTGTCGACGATAATGGTGTTGCTTCAGCAACAATTGCCAAGCGGTTATCTGCAATAAATGAAATCGTTTCAAGATTTGAGCTGATATTAGATTCATCGACAATTGCTTTAAGCGTGATTGTTTTGACTTTAGTACTAGATAATAACTGAGTTGCTTCGCCAGATTCATCTGTCAAGCCTACTAATTTATCACCATTATCATCAATTAAGATAGCGCCTGATTCATCTACAAAATCAACATTAATTCCCTCGATTGGATCTTGGTTAAAATCAAGTACCTTAGCGATTAGAGTATGACTATCCTCACCATTAGCCAATACGGGTTGAGCGGTGACATTTAAACGTATCTCATTTGGTACGGCTCTAAATATCACAACTTGAGATGCCTCAATACTTGGATTTTGCACAACTGATGCCCAAATTGTTTTGGGCCCCGCAACAATTGAAGTCACTCTCAGTTGAGCCCTACCATCTTCATTAGTTTCAATCCGATAAATTTCATCTAATTCATCTTTGAACACTATCTCAACATAAGGCATCAATTGATTACGTTCATCTAATAATATCGCCTCGACAATATTATCTGCAATGCCATTGGCAACTGCATTATCTTCTAAAACATTGAGATACAGTAATGCGGCTGATGCAGGATCACCTTTAAAAAATACTGTTTTATGTTCACTACGCAAAGCGGGTAAACTGCCACTGACTTTTGCATACACTTCAACTAGACCAGGTTCAATAGAACTCAATCTAAATGTTGCTGTACCATCATTATGTGTTTGAGCTGACAATAAGAAGTTATTCGATTTATCAAACAAATCTAGCCAAATCCCAGAAATAGGTTCTTCATTTACATCTAATAGTTGAGCATTAAGCATGACTTCATCTCGTCCATCAGCTACTGCTTGAGATTTAATCACATCAAGGGTTAATTGTGCTTGAGAAATAATTGATTCGTCAACAAAGGTAAGTGCTGTTGATGCAGTTATTTTGTCATTACCAATAACCATTGCTGTCACAGTAAATAATCCAGACTCAGTTGATGAAATATCAAAATATGCATATCCATCATCATTACTACTCGCTACTCCAAGTATATCTTGATTCTCATGAGTCAATCTAACCGTGATATCTGATAGAGGTACATTATCATTATCACGAAGCATGACACGCACTTGATTAGTTGCTATACCATTTGAAAGCGCCCTGTCCTTTATCACGTCAATATCGATTGCTTGGACTAATTCTGGTCTATTTACCCCTGCATTAATTTCATTTGGCTTTTCACGATACTGTAAAGTTACCAATGGATTGCGTTTAACTAAATCATATTTACCCGCTTGAAAACTCCGTAATTGCCGAACTTTGTTAGGATCTAATTGCTCCGAGACCGGAATACCAAAACGATAAGTTAATGCAAGCGAACCTTTTGTGTCTGAATAACCTTGTTTACCTTCTGTGTGTTCAATTTGCCAAGTCATTAAAGGTATAGGAGTATAATTGACCCCTAGAGTAACCCCATAAGGATCTGATTGTAATGACTGATTTCGAAACAGACTTACTGACTCCCCAAAATACTGTTCATAGCGTAAATTCATTCCTACCTTTGGATAATCCGGATGATAGGCATCGAATACCATATCAAACCCATTTGCAGCTCTTGCTTGCAATTGAGCATCGTTATTAAATTGTCTAAATGTGCTATCTACATCGCGCCAATCACTTAACCTAAGGTAACCATTTGTGGTTAACCGCATAAAATCACGAAAATATTCGGCTCCTATACCAAACCTATCATGATTTCCTCTCATATCACGATCATAAAATATATTTGCACCCAGTAGACTTTCATTAAGCATCAATCGGTAGCCAACACCAAAGTTTAGAGTATCGGTACTATCCTCATATCGGTATCCTAATTGAGTAAATATCGTATGGTTTTGTTCGTCATAAATAGGTAATAACAAATCAATGCTACTTGTCTCAAAATTATCATATTCAAAACTATACCCTGTTTTGATTTCTGCTGTTCCATATTGACTGAACCATTGCTGAATAGAATGACTCAAATATGCAGAACTCGCTTTTGAGATAGAATGGATAGCTTCTTCATTTGTATCTTTTGCAAGCGCTGATGGTATATAGAGTATTTGCACAATATGTGCAATAATTATACTTATGACTGTAAATTGTGAAAAAAATCCTTTTTTCATTTTAGTTAACATCCTTTTAGATACTTTTTATTACAGGACTTGTTTATCCACAAAGATAAACTATTGTTTTTCAAAGTTAAAATTCATTATAACGAATGTTTTAAAACTTTCAAATTAACTTTAAGCCTTATTATTCAACGATTTAAATCAAAAATACCCCTGTATTTTTGAAATAATCAGGAAAATATCCAATAAAGCTGAGAATTAAGTAAAATCAATTGATAAAGTAATATCCAAGTAAATAAGAAGGGATAGTTATTTTTAGAGATAAACCGAGAAGAGATAAATGTAGGATGATGAATGGCTCTTACAGAAATGCTTTGAGGTGACTCATGATATGATTTAAATTACATTTGTTGGATTGTTTTAAAGAAAACAATCTAACCTTGCAGTTATTACTTCTAATGATTCTTTAATAATTAAGGTTAATTTCAGAGGAAAATTTAAGATTAGGCCAGGACAGCGTTACCGTGACAACAATTAGTATATGAATTTACTGTGTAAATTAAACAAAAAAAGCCCTATATAAATATAGGGCTTTTTTGTTTAATTATTTTTTTTATTGATAACGCTTTATGATGTAATACTCTATTTGGTGCCTGGCAGTGTCCTACTCTCGCATGGGGAGACCCCACACTACCATCGGCGCTATTGCGTTTCACTTCTGAGTTCGGTATGGAGTCAGGTGGGTCCACAATGCTATTGCCGCCAAGCAATTCTGTGCGCTCTTCTTTGGAATAAGCTCTTATTAGTCAATTCTTTTAGTCTTGTTTAGTTTAGTTTAATCTAGTCTTATCATTCACTTCTAGATATCTGACTCTATCAATCACACTTCTCTCTCTACTCTTTCAAGTCACTCACCAAAACACCTTCGGTGTTGTAAGGTTAAGCCTCTCGGGTAATTAGTATGAGTTAGCTCAATACATCGCTGTACTTACACACCTCACCTATCAACGTCATAGTCTTTAACAACCCTTATAGATACTTACGTATAGGGAAGACTCATCTTGGGGAAAGTTTCTCGCTTAGATGCTTTCAGCGATTATCTCGTCCGCATTTAGCTACCGGGCAGTGCCATTGGCATGACAACCCGAACACCAGTGATGCGTTCACCTCGGTCCTCTCGTACTAGAAGCAACCCCCCTCAATCTTCCAAC
>NZ_FOHV01000024.1 GCF_900111395.1 Thorsellia anophelis DSM 18579
GTTGCCTTTTTTAGAATGCGGATATCCTCGCGGGCTTCAGCTAACTGGCGTTTGAGCTCATAAATTTCTCTTTTGTCTTCATTCAGGGGAACTTTACCCTCAGCTAAATTACCGGCTGTCTCATTTAAATACTGACTTTTCCAGCGCGTAACAGCTGAGTGAGATGCACCAGAAATTTCCATAACGTGTTTAATTGAATGATTATCTTCAACGATGAGTTTAGCGAATTCATTCTTTTGTTTTGGGGTAAAAGATTGGCGCACTTTTCTGTTTTTATCTGTCATGTAATGTCTCCAGTTTGATTGTCATTGTAGGCTATAATTGCCTACAAGAAAACTATACCAGTACAGAGTAAACACTGAAAAATATGATTAAGTATTTCTCATTAAACACAGCTTTGCGAAAATGATTGGAAATAAGGTTCATCGAGCAATCTGACTGAGATAGTTCAAATGGATTTCCAAACGCTTGTGTCTCATATCCCTTGATTGTGTTTTTTTTCATCCAATCAGGAAATGCAATTTGCATGCCAGGTAAATTAAACTGATAAAAATCATAAGGGGCTTTAATTTCTAAATTAGTGAAAAGTTGAATAAAAGGATAATCGGTGGCTTTATCTATGAAATATTGATTAACATCAACGGTTAACATTTTTTGTAAGTCAAGTGGAATAATATCTTCTTTAGAAAGTTTAATCGTACAGATATTACCGATGACTAAATTTTTTTGGCTAATTTGAATCGGTCTTTGTTTAAAATACAAGCTTAAGCTATCATAGTCAATATTCAAAGAAGAGGGGAGTGCATTTGTATGAATCCTTGAAAATGCCCAATTTGTCGACTCTTCTATGGCATTCACATAAGCACCATATAGTAAACCAGAAGATATAAATAGTAAGTTAAATAATTTTTTTAATATGCTATTCAATTGAAAGTCCTCTGGTTTTCATGTGGAGTAAAAATTCATTGAGTTCTTGCTCATAAATGTTATTTTGCTTAGTAATGTCGTTTATTGTGAGTTTTTCGATTTTTATCTTTTGTTCAATATGTTGGATATGAGTGTCTAAAAAAGCGTACTCTATTTCATATCGTTCAACCAAATCTACTAAGGATTGAGTGATTAGAGTTAATCTATCATGATACTCTTGCCAAATATTCTGGATGGTTTTTGTTCTTTCTAATTCTAAAGCTTCAATTGTTTCATTTTCATGATGAGAAGACATGCTTTTCTCATGGGCTTTAAATATTTCTAGATCGTATTTTGCTATCTTGTCATACGGGTTATTTAGCCGTTTAAATTGGTTTATCTCGTTATCAAATACTTTTAACAGATCCTCTTTGCTTTGAATTTCTTGACCAAAAATGTTGATATTTTTCCAATAATTTTGCTGTTCAAGTTTGATAGCTTCTAATTCGGATTCAAGCTTGGCTATAGAGGCTTGAGCTTCAGCCATCTGAGTGTTAAATTTTTCAATATCCAATTTAAATGATGCAACAAGCTTAGCAAAATTTTCACTGGCATCAGGATCATCAATAACGAGGTAGCGTATTTTATTGCCTTGTGCATAAGGGGGACTGCTTAGATACTGTTGAGTGACTAGCGTGTCTGGATTAATATCGATCGAAACACCCTGTTTATTTGTAACAGTAATATTGCTTAATGAATAGGAGGGAGATTGTCTATTTATAAATGCAGAGCCTCTATTGACCGAATCGACTACAGCTATAAAGTCTAATGTATCATTTTCATTTATGAATTTTTCATAAAAAATAACAGGTTGATATCCTTCATGCCAATCTTTAACAAAATGGAAGTAGTTCAATTCTTGGTATAACGGTTCAAGTGCTTTAATTTCACCTTTAACGTGTAATGAACTTTTTGGTGCAGTGGTCGCAACGATATTGGTATTGGTGATGCTGAAATTGACTAATTCAAATTGTGGCATTTTTTCTAATAAAATACGCCTAACCGCATTTTCAGTATAGTCAGCGGTGACAAATCTAGTTAAAAATAGGGCGGATAAGAGAATTAAAATTTTTATTTTCATATTGACTCTTTTGTTGCTTTGTCATGTGCAATTTTTACTGAAACAGTTCATTGCTAAAATTGTAAAAAATGCAGTCATTGCCTACAGTTTAGTAGTGTATTGTACCTTGGAATGTTAATGCTATTTGATTATTAACAGTAAATGAGATTAAACAGGTTCATCATCTCAATTAAATATCATCACAATGAGTCGGCTCTAACGTCATTAATTCAGAGTAAGACGATAAATTCGTGCAATACTGTTTATATTCAATTAGTTTTAATTTTATCTCCGATGATAAAGTTTCAATATCCAAAGAAATTTTATCAAGTTCATTATATTTTCCTATAACAGGCATATAATATTGGGCTATTAATTTTTCTTCTTTTTCTTTAAGGACTCTAAGGCTGCTATTGAATTGTTCTAATTGGTTGTCTATTGCTTTATCCATTTGTTGTTTCAATTTGTCAATAGTAGGATCCCATGAATCATAGTATTTTGCATTAGGGAGATATTTTTCTTTAATATAATTTTCAGCAAACTGTTTTGGATTTTCATTCTCGATATGGTTTTTAACTTCAGTATTGGCATACCTCAAAAAATCTGCTCTCGAGTTGAAATGATTTCCATTTAGTGTGATAGCTGACCAATAGGCTTCTAATTCCGTGGATAATTGCCTCTCTTTTTCCTTTAACTCTTTAATTTTAATTAAGGTTGGGGAGAGAGATTCATATAATTTAGCATAATGATCTTGTCGCTCAGCCACATATTGCAAAAAACGATTGGTCCCAACTAATAACGCTTCAGGAGGAATTTTGTCATTCGTAATGTAAGGTGCAAATATTGGCGTCTTTAAGTCGTCAATGAATAATTTGGTAGACTCATCTGTCGTTAAACTTTGCACTGAGGCGCTAAATGGTTTAGATTCATTAATCAGTCCAATTTTTTGATAGATGCTTTTATTGCTCCCTAGGCTAGGAAACTCTAAATAAAACTCCTTGGTTAATACGAATGATCCTTGAATATTATAGTCTTTTAACACATACTCTTGCGGTAACTGACTAGTCAGTTCGTCTAATTCATGATTTTCTTCGATTTGAATTTCTTCAATAATTACCCCTGTTATTAGCTGAGCGTTTATTTCAGAATTCAGTAATTCTCTAGAAAGTACAGTCGAATTCGCATGAGTAAAAGGTATAAATAAATAAAAAATTAAAATCAGATATTTGTATTTCAAGTTACAAGCCTCAATAGATTATAAGTCTTACATCTTTATTTAGGGAAAAATCTGCTACCGCTTATTAATTGAGCAACATATTCCAAGCGAGGATATATTGTTACATATCATAGTTAAACTCATAAGATTCTAAACAATAGCTTTCATTCAAATACTCACCTTCGGATAGCGCTTCAATAGCCCCCTTTGCCTCTAAATGTCTATATTTTTCCATTTGAGCTGTACGCTGGCTAATTAATTTAATATGTTTTCTATTTAAATCTGATAGGATATATCGATAAGGTGCAATTAATTTATCGTGCTGACTTGCACGTGTGAAATCATGTTCTACCAGATTGATTTGTTTTTCTATTTCAGATAATCGAAAATCTAATTGAGAAATGAAGTTTGATATCTCTTTGTTTTTTTGTTCATAAAAAGAACTGAGTTTATCACTTGCATGATTCAAGTCATCTTTTTTGTTATTTATACTGATAAATAAAGGAACCTTATCAAGCATTAAAGCTTGTTCTTTACTATAAAATTGAGGTGGAGTAAAACTAACCTTACTTTTTCCATAAAAGTCTCCAAAAATAAATAAAGGTTCCTCAGCTACACCTGATTTTAGTTCTTTTAAAACTATGTGATTTGGAAATTGCATATAACAAGCATAAATATTTTCTTTCAATGCGTAATTTGCGAACCCTTCAAATTGCTGGGATTCTGTTTCATTATGAAGCATTTCAAAATCTAAAATATCCATAAATGGAAATTGTTTTTCATACTCAGCTATGATTGTTTCAACAGAAATTCCGACTTTAGCCCAGCTAGTCATCACGTTCCCGATTGAGAAAAAGAGAAGTAGGGTAAATAAAGCGATTTTTTTACATGGGATTTTCATCATTAAATTCATTTAAGTTAAGTAGATAGTTAGTTTTTATTGTGTTAAATGTACTATTTAAACGAACGAAATAACATCAAAATTATCAAGTATACCATCTGTCTTGTGGTAACTGTTTGTTTTGTAATGAATTAATTACCATTCATCTTCTAAGAAACGGGGTTTGCTAACAATTAATCCCCCGATGAATAAGACGCATAAGCAAAACCCTAGAAAAATAAAAGGGGCGTGCCAATTATTAAACCAATCGTGGAATAATCCAAACATGAGAGGACCTGCGCAGCTCAGTAAATATCCAATTCCTTGGCCAAAAGAGGATAAGGAGGCGGAACCCTGCGCTGTGCGAGTCCTCAAATTGATTAAGGTTAATGCGAAAGGAAAAGTGCTAGGACCAAGCCCCACTAGCGTGACCCATATTAGAGGAGCGGCTAAAGGTGCAAATAGTAGACCTAAATAACCTGTTACAAAGCAAAAAATACATATCAGTACAAACGGCAAAGGATTTTTTAACCTTACTGCAGCAAGCGGTGCTAAAAATGCACTGAGTAGTCCAAGCGCTGAAAACAGACCTACCATATTGCCAGCGAAAACTTGAGTAGCGCCCGCTGAAGTAAAGATTCTAGGCAGCCAACTGAACATAGAATAGGTATTGAGTGAGGTCATGCCAAACATTAACGCTAACCCCCAGGCAAGTGGAGCGCGCCAGACTTTACCTTGTGTTTTATGATTCTCTAGCTGGTCTTCTTCATTATTATGTATTTCTGGTGTTGCCGCTTTGTTGTTTGATGAAGAAGAAGCTACTGATGCTTCACGCATTGCAGGGTATGCAAACCAGACATAAAGCCATAAAGCAAGACTAATAAAAGCAGTCACAGCCCATATTCCTAATGAAAATCGCCAATCCACTAAATTTGCAAGAGGTACAGCAGTAAATGCAGGGAGCAAGGTCCCGATTTGTAAAATGACAATATAATAGATACTAATTGAACCTATTTTTTCTGGGAAATAACGTTTAACCAATGGCGGCAGAACTACGTTACCCATGCCCATTCCTAGTAGTGCAATTAATGAACTTGCTAAAAAAAAGGGGATGTTCATGCTGTATGATCTAAGGAGTAAACCAATAAAGGCAAACAACATTGCGGCAATCACTGTTTTTTCTAGATTGATTTTACGCATAAAGGCAGGGGTAACAATGCCGGCAGCTGCAAATGCCATAGTCGGAAGCATACCAAACACACCCACTAAAAAATTTCCAAATTCAAAACTTTCATGTAATTTTTCAACTAATGGAGTCAGGGAGGTGACCGCCGTTCGTAAGTTAAATGAAGTGACTAAAATACTAATTAAAATCAGCACGCGTCCTTGTTTTATGGAAAGCTTAAAAGATGGGGTAATATTAGCCATAGTGCTCCCTTAGGGCATAGGTAAAAATACAATTAAAAGCAAGATGAGTATTATTCATTTAGATGGAATAATACTCATAAAAGGCAGCTTAGCTTAATGATGTGGGTCTTTATCAATTAACACTGCTTCTAATAAATCTAAGTCATGTAATATCATATTCATTGTATCATTACTGATTTCTTTTCTTGCTCGTAGCTTATAGAGTTTGGATCGTTCAGCTCTTAAACCCGCAAGCATGAATCTGCGTTCTAATCCTTCTAAAGCAAGTGACCTCTCTTCATTATCACGATTATCAAGTCGCCTTCTGAGCGTTGTCGTTGCATTCATGCTCGCTTCTTGTAATAGTTCGTCATCATAATTTTCTTCAGCATCATGAGAAAGATGCTCTTGCATTTTATTAATCGTGTGAATCGCTGCTTCTGCCATAGCGAGACGTGCGATGCGCTGCTCTGCTTCTAGGGCTTTATGGTCAACTGCTTGTACACCTTTTAATAAAAACGGCAGAATCACAATCGCGACAATAATTGAAATTAAAATGATACCAGTTGCAATGAAGACTAACTGGTAACGACCAGGAAAAGGAATGCCATTTTCAATATCGGTCAATAAGGGAATAGATAGTACACCTGCAAGTGTAATTGCACCTCGAACCCCTGAGAAAGTCGCAATAAAGATATCTTTTATTGAGTATTGTGAAAGAATCATTGGCTTTTTCTTAAACATGAGATCCCCACCTTTCTTCATGCAAAAAAACCAAATAAAGCGCAATACTAATAGTGCAATATAAATTAACGGAACATATAAAAAAAGTGTCCAAGTTTCAATGCTTTTATCAGCTTCAGCCTGGCTAAAAGAGGACGTTAATATATCTGGTAACTGTAATCCTAGCATAATAAATACCATACCGTTGAAGACAAACTCCAGCATGGTCCATACTCCGTTTGCACGAAGTCTTGTTGCGATAGAGGCTTGGCGCATTACTCCTGTATGATTGAAGGTAATACCAGCGGCAACCGCTGCTAAAATACCTGATGTGTGTAAATGCTCAGCAACTAAATACGAAGCAAACGGGAGTAATAGTAGCATCACGATTTGGGTAGCAGGATCGTCACCACGCCATCTTATCATCAGCATTAATGCTCTTGAATATAGCCAAGTTACTGCGATACCGACAAATAATCCACCAAATGCCACTTTAACAAATTCTACTGAAGCAGTGGAAACACTAAATTCCATGACGCCAGTTACTACTAATATGGCAAATTTTAGGGCGACTAGACCAGAGGCATCATTCATCAACGCCTCTCCTTCTAATACACCCATTAAACGGTGAGGCATTCTACCTTTACCGACTATACCAGATAGTGCGACAGCATCTGTTGGCGATAAAACTGCAGCCAAGGCAAATGCTGCAACTAAGGGTAAACCAGGCAACATCCAATGGATTAAATAACCAATTCCGATGACAGTTATCAGAACTAAAACCAGGGCTAAACCGATAATTTCTCTTGAATTAGCAATTAATTCTCTTAAGGGGGTCTTCCAACCATCTGAAAAAAGTAATGGTGGAATAAATAAGAGTAAGAAAAGGTTTGGATCAAAGGTAACATGCATGCCGAAATAAGGCAGCGCCAATATCGCCCCAATTACGATTTGAATAATCGGTAAAGGCGCTTGAAAAGGCAATATGCGAGTTACAACCCCAGATAGTGATACTGCAAGTGTTAGCACCAGAATGGTTAAAAATATATCCATAGAGACTTAATGTACCTCAAATACTAAAACGATTAATAAAATATTAGAGTGCTAGGCGTAAGATATCTTCACTTACTTCTAATGTAATATCTTGATTTTCTCCTAATGCTGTCATGCCATGCTCCTTGAGTTTAGCAATTAACTTAGGAATACTTTCTTCGCTAATATCATAATCAGATAAGCGTGTTTTATTACCCATTTTTTCAAAAAAGTCACGAGTTTTTCGAATTGCTTCGGCAATTTTTTCTTCATCAGTACCTTTTGTAATTCCCCAAACACGATTAGCAAATTGTAACAGTTTTGCGTGTTTTGTATCTTGTTTAATTGTCATTAATGCAGGCAGGATAATGGCTAACGTTTGAGCGTGATCTAATCCATGCAGTGCAGTCAATTCATGCCCTAGCATATGAGTTGCCCAGTCTTGTGGTACGCCTGCGCCTATTAGACCATTAAGTGCTAAAGTAGCCGTCCACATAATATTTGCTCTTGTACCATAATCAAGTGGGTTAGCAAGTGCTTTGGGACCTTCTTCAATAAGTGTTAAGAAAATACCTTCAGCAAATCTATCTTGGATAGGAGCATTAACAGGGTAGGTTAGATATTGTTCAATAGTATGCACAAATGCATCTACTACGCCATTAGCGACTTGACGAGTTGGTAATGAATAGGTTGATGTGGGGTCTAAAACAGAAAATTTAGGAAAGCACAGTGGTGATAGAAATGCAAGTTTGGCGCCTATGCTTGGTCTTGAAATCACTGAGCCGCAATTCATTTCAGATCCTGTTGCAGGTAAAGTTAACACGCTACCGAATGGAAGTGCATTAGTCACACTAGCGCCGCCTTTAGTTAAAATCTCCCAAGGGTCGCCTTTGTAATTTACTGCCGCTGCCACAAACTTAGTCCCATCAATAACAGAACCGCCACCAACAGCAAGTAAAAAATCAAGTTTTTCTGCACGAATTAATTCAACTGCTTTCATCAAGGTATCATAAGTTGGATTCGCTTCAATGCCACCAAACTCCTGCACATCAAAACCGGTCAACGCCTCTTTTACCTGTGCATATACGCCATTTTTCATGATGCTACCGCCGCCATAAAGAATTAAAACCTTAGCACCTTGTGGAATTTCTTGAGAGATAGCAGCTATTTGACCTTCACCAAATAAAATTTTTGTTGGCATATGTAGTTGGAAATTATTCATTATTCACTCCATTAATGATGGTAAGTATATCTGAATATAAATGATTTTATTTTCAGTCTGTAATACGTTGCTGAACTTTTGTTATCCCTTGCTCAGCTTTGGGAGTCAAGCATTAAAGGTAATTTTCAATACGTTTAAGCATATTACCTAGATCATGAATCAGATCTTCAGGTGATTCCAGACCAATATGTAGACGTATAAGGGTCGTTGTGATATCAACACTATTTTTTGGTCTCATACTTTTAAGTGCATTTGGTTCAATAGCCAAAATTAAAGATTCAAATCCACCCCAAGAAAAAGCCATTTTAAAAAGCTTTGCAGGCTCTATCATGTGCGCTATTTGTTCCTCAGAGAGGTTATGATTGAGCGTAAAAGAAAATAAACCACACGAACCTTGGAAATCACGCTTGAAAAACTCATGTCCAGGACAACTTGCTAATGCAGGGTGAAACACTTTATCTACCAAAGGATGTGAATTTAACCAATTTGCAACTTGTAGGCTACTTGCTTCATGTTGTTTTAGTCGAGTAGCTAACGTTCTAAGACCACGAGAGGCCATATACGCTGTATCTGCATCAACTGTTTGGCCTAATGTGTAGGCTTGTTCTCTCAATTGGTCCCAACATCTTTCATTACTCACTGCCGTACCAAGCATATAATCAGAATGGCCGATTAAATATTTAGTCCCTGACTGAATTGAGATATCTATTCCAAAAGAGAGCGCTTTAAATAAGTAACCTGCAGCCCATGTATTATCAATCATGATAATGATTTCAGGGTTTTTGGCTCTAGCTAATTGCACTATGGTTGGAATATCTTGTACTTCCATGGTAATGGAACCAGGCGATTCTAAAAATAACACTTTGGTATTAGGCTTGATATAGTCAATAATTTTATGACTAATACTGGCTTCGAAAAATGTGGTTTCGACACCAAATTTTGTTAAAATATGGTGACAAAAATCTTGTGATGGTTCATAAGCTGAGCCTGTCATTAAAACATGATCGCCTGTTTTCACAAAGGCAAGAATGGATTGGCTGATAGCAGCCGCGCCAGAAGGGAAAAGTGCACAACCCGCCCCTCCTTCTAATTCACATAAGGCTTCCTTTAGGGCAAAATGGGTAAGTGTACCTCTCCTACCATAAAAAAGTTCTGTTTTATGCTTATTTTGACCAGCAAACTGCTTTTGGGCTAAGGAATCGAAAATGATTGATGAGCCTCTTTGTACGATCGGATTGACTGTTTGTAGGGTATAGCGAGGATCTCTACCTGTATGAATTAACCCTGTTTCTTGTGTAAAATTAGCCTTGTCATTAGGATTTGCCATTCTTAGCTCCAAAAGCACTCAGTGATAAAATAAATAATGTGATTTTTCAGTATAAAGTTATAACTGGCTATACGTTTGTAAAAATTGCCCAAATCGCGTAATTGCAGTGGTGAGTTCATCTTCTCTTGGTAGCGTTACGATTCTTACATGGTCAGGTCTTGGCCAATTAAATCCAGTACCTTGGACAAGTAATACTTTTTGTTGCAGTAAGAAATCAAGCACCATTTTTTGGTCATCGTGAATATTAAATCGTTTAATATCTATTTTCGGAAACATATAAAGCGCACCTTGCGGTTTTACGCACGAAACACCGGGAATTTGATTAATTAATTCCCAGGCTAAATTTCGCTGTTCATAAAGACGACCACCAGGATGAATAAACTCTTCAATACTTTGGTAACCACCTAGTGCTGTTTGAATCGCATGTTGCATGGGCACATTTGCGCACAATCTCATTGAGGCTAACATTTCAAGCCCTTCAATATACCCTTTTGCATGTTTTTTAGGACCATGAATGACCATCCAACCTTGTCTAAATCCAGCCACACGGTAGGTTTTGGATAGCCCGTTAAATGTAATCGTGAGTAAGTCTGGGGCAAGTGTGCCAACAGAATGATGAACTGCACCATCGTATAAAATTTTATCATAGATTTCATCAGCAAAAATGATAAGACCATGCTGGCGAGCGAGTTCAATAATATCAAGCAAGACTTCTTTGCTGTATACCGCACCTGTTGGATTATTGGGATTGATAACCACAATTGCTCTTGTTCTTGGCGTGATTTTTTTGCGAATATCCTCCACATCAGGTAACCAGCCTGCTTCTTCATCACACATATAGTGCATTGCTTTACCATTTGATAGGGTAACAGCAGCAGTCCATAAGGGGTAATCAGGTGCAGGTACTAATACCTCATCACCTGTATTTAAGAGCGCTTGCATGGCCATGACAATCAGTTCTGATACGCCGTTACCTATGTAAACATCTTCAACATCCATATCACGCATATTACGTTTTTGGTAGTGTTGGACAATCGCTTTTCTGGCTGAAAAGAGTCCTTTCGAGTCACAGTACCCTTGTGAGGTGGTGAGATTTTTAATGACATCGACTAAGACTTCATCTGGTGCCTCAAATCCAAAAGGCGCAGGATTACCTATATTGAGCTTAATGATTTTATGGCCTTCTTCTTCCATTCGTTTTGCTTCTTTGAGTACAGGTCCACGAATATCATAACAGACATTATCAAGTTTTTTAGATTTATCAAATTGTTGTAGTGTTGAAGCAGAGTTATTTTGCATATATATCCCTGTGCATGAAGTTTGAGATAGCAACGTCAATTTGCGTTGTTGTGGACTTGTTGAAATATTCTAGTTCATCCTATTTAGGGATAAATGAGGATAGATAATAGAATTACAGTTACTTTTTATCATTAAGTCGAACAGAAATGAAGAGGCTAAACTAGAAAAATAAGAAAAAAACGTAAATTGTTTTCTTTATAACTTAATTACGACTAGTATAACAAATTAATTAACTCAATTCTGATATTAATTGATAACAATTTCATCTTCATAATAACTTAAAGCATGCGCTAAAAATAGGGTTAGATTAATATATGCAATATGAATACATTCAGCAAAAAATGATTATTATGAAGCAGGTATAAAAAACCCGCCATATAGGCGGGTTTTAACCTAAAATGTTTAGGTGAAGGGGTTACATCATGCCGCCCATTCCACCCATGCCGCCCATACCAGCACCCATGTCAGCGCCTTTATCTTCTTTTGGTAGGTCAGTTATCATACATTCAGTTGTAATCATTAAGCCTGCAATTGAAGAAGCGTATTGAAGAGCTGAACGAGTTACTTTGGTCGGATCTAAAATACCCATTTCAATCATATCACCATATACTTCAGTTGCTGCATTGTAACCTTGGTTACCTTTAGCTGCTTTAACTTGGTTAACCACAACAGAAGCTTCTTCTCCTGCGTTAGTTACGATTTGACGTAATGGTGCTTCCATTGCACGAAGTGCAACTCTGATACCAACTGTTTGATCTTCATTATCACCTGTTAAGCTTGCAATAGTTGCAGCAGCACGTACAAGCGCAACACCACCACCAGGAACAACACCTTCTTCTACTGCCGCGCGAGTTGCTTGTAATGCATCTTCAACACGTGCTTTTTTCTCTTTCATTTCGATTTCAGTTGCTGCGCCTACTTTAAGCACGGCAACACCACCTGCAAGTTTAGCAACGCGCTCTTGTAGTTTTTCTTTGTCGTAGTCAGAAGTTGCTTCTTCGATTTGTTGACGAATTTGAGCAACGCGGCCTTTAATATCAGCATCGTCACCCACGCCATCGATGATAGTCGTATTATCTTTATTGATAACAACGCGTTTTGCTTGACCTAAATCGTCTAAAGTTGCTTTTTCTAGCTCTAAACCAACTTCTTCAGAAATGACTGTACCTTTTGTTAGTACAGCGATATCTTGAAGCATTGCTTTACGACGATCACCAAAGCCTGGTGCTTTAACCGCTGCTACTTTAACAATACCACGCATAGTATTAACAACCAATGTTGCTAATGCCTCACCTTCAACATCTTCAGCAATAATGACAAGTGGCTTACCAGCTTTTGCAACTGCTTCTAAAATTGGTAATAATTCACGAATATTAGAGATTTTTTTATCAACTAATAGAATATAAGGAGAGTCTAATTCTACTGCACCTGTTTCTGGTTTGTTGATGAAATATGGTGATAAGTAACCACGATCAAATTGCATACCTTCAACAACATCTAGCTCATCTTCAAGTCCAGTGCCTTCTTCTACAGTGATAACACCTTCTTTACCTACTTTATCCATTGCTTGTGCAATTAATTTACCAACTGTTTCATCTGAGTTAGCAGAAATTGTACCTACTTGTGCAATTGCTTTACTATCAGCGCACGGTACAGATAATTTTTTAAGTTCCGCTACAGCTGCGATAACTGCTTTATCGATACCACGTTTTAAATCCATTGGATTCATGCCAGCAGCAACAGCTTTTAAACCTTCGGTAACAATTGCTTGGGCTAATACTGTTGCAGTAGTTGTACCATCACCCGCGGCATCATTTGCTTTAGAAGCAACTTCTTTAACCATTTGAGCACCCATGTTTTCGAATTTATCTTCTAATTCGATTTCACGAGCAACAGATACACCATCTTTAGTGATTGTTGGTGAGCCAAATGATTTATCTAATACAACATTACGACCTTTAGGACCTAGAGTTACTTTAACTGCATTTGCAAGAATATTTACGCCATTTAGCATTTTGATACGAGCGTCATTTCCAAATTTAACATCTTTAGCTGCCATGTTATTTCCTTTATTTTTATTAATGAGTAATTAATTAACAATAGTGATTGAATATATCAATCAGCTGTTTTGAAGTAAAAAATTGAACGTTTTAATTATTCTACAATTGCAAGAATATCGTTTTCTGACATAATTAAAACTTCTTGGTTATCTATTTTTTCAACTTTAACGCCATAACCATCACTAAAAATCACAGTATCGCCAATTTTAACGTTCATTGGTGCTGTTTTACCATCTTCTAAAATACGACCTGTTCCAACGGCAATTACTTCACCACGTGTCGATTTACCTGCTGCAGAACCTGTTAAAACAATTCCGCCAGCTGATTTTGATTCGACTTCTAAACGTTTAACAATAACGCGATCATGTAAAGGACGAATTTTCATTAATAATGCTCCTGTAATTTAAATGACAAATGTTAATTTAAAATAATTACCTTTACTTTATACTTAGGCATGAAATGACTTAAGTATGATTATAGTAAGATAATTTCACTGCTTAAAATTTATGGTAGGGTTAATTTTACCCAGACCGACTTTATTTTGGTAATGGATTCATTACCACTGCCTGTTATGTGGGGGTGAAAATACAATGTTCAAGGGGTAGAAGAAAAAAAAGTGGAAATAGTAAATTACTCAAATAATTAAAATGGTGAGTAGAGCCAAATATTTTGGAACAATCTATATTCAATTTTAAAAAATACAAGTTTAGTGACGGCTAAACTGTAATAGTACAATTTTTTAGGTTAATCTGTAATTATTTGAAAAAGGAGTGTACAGCTGAATAACAGCGAGATATGGTCAAGATTATAGAGAGTTTAGATGGTGATTAGGCTATAAAAGGGCTGGGGTGGAGAATGTTTATTAACTGCCCTCACTTTTGATGACAAAAGATGATGCTGTCTAGGCACTATAGAATCGTGTTATTGATAGCTACGTTGATTGTTGTATATTTTCAAGAAGTAATTTAAAGGCTGTGGTGTGATGCTTCCCACTGTGGATGATCTTGTAAATAATGTTTCAACTATTTCTATAGTGATATTATTTGCTTTATTGTAGGATTCACCGGTTAACAATCAAATATCGTATTAGAGAATTTGTTTTTACTGCCTTTCTTAAGCATTAAGCACATTGCTGAAAAAATGCATCATTCAAACACCTTCAGATATAAAGTAAAATACCCTAAATTTTGAGATGTGCTTGAGGTAGTAAAAGTGTATAATTTTACAACACTCTAATAATGTTAAGGTAAGCCCCATGACTGATCTTTTTTCCGCGACGATGCTGCTTTTTTTGATTATGGATCCTTTAGGTAATCTTCCTATTTTTATGTCCGCACTTAAGTATTTAGAGCCTAAGCGCAGGCGAATAATTGTCATGAGGGAGTTGTTGATCGCCCTTTTTGTCATGTTATTATTTTTATTTGCAGGTAATGGAATTTTAAGTACTTTAGACTTAAGACCTGAAACAGTTTCTATATCAGGTGGGATTATTTTATTTTTAATCGCAATTAAAATGATATTTCCATCTAGCGAAAGTAATAGTCTTGGATTACGTGTTGGGGAAGAACCTTTTATTGTTCCACTAGCAATACCTCTAGTTGCGGGACCTTCTATTTTAGCTACCTTGATTTTGCTTTCAAATCAAAAAACAGCTGACATGGGGAATTTAGTGTTCGCTTTATTTATGGCATGGGGACTTTCTGCTGTTATTTTATTGATGTCAAACTTCTTTCTGAAAATACTAGGTAGTAAAGGTATTAATGCACTAGAACGCCTCATGGGACTAGTGTTGGTGATGATTTCTACCCAGATGTTCTTAGATGGAATTAAATCTTATTTAGGCAACTTCACCACCTAGTTTAGTCAATAGCGGTGATATTGATTCTTCAGCTTAACCCAACCCATTAAATAATATGGTGCAGCGATTGCCAGAACGGCAAAATGCTAAAATAGGTTGTGGTAATGAATTGACTAATTCTTTAAATCTATGACAATCAGTTGGGGTGATTGCAGGTGTCGATACCGGTAAATAGGCGCAGACCAATCCAAGCATCTCAGCTTCTTTCATTACAGACTCCGCTGTAGGCTGCGTATCACCAAGTTCAAAATCTGGAAGATTAATAATAAGGCTTCTAAAGCCTGCATTCATGACTTTTTGCATGTCCGAAGGAAGCAATTGTGGGCTGACAGCGAGATATTCAGTCAGATATTTGATATTAAGAGGTGTGTTGTTCATAGTTTATCCTTCGTATGTTTTGCCCATTTATCCTCTAATTGAGTTTCGCCAATTGCTAGGCACCAGAGGATATCATGAGGTTGTTTACTTCTAAGTGATTTAATTACTAAGGTCTTATATAACAAAATCCTTCTTTTTGGTGTGTAATTAAGCTATAAACACTAGATGGAATAATTTGAATATAATCTGGCAGCATATCTTGCGTAATTTTAGCTGAACGAAGGGAATTTTCACAGGCTAATAAAGTGGCATGAGGTGAAATTTCCGCCCAAGGGATTACATCATCTAGATGGTTAAGAGGCGAATTAATAAGGGATTTTACCTAATCACCATTAAAAATAACATGAATAAGCAGATCCCCTAAATAAGATTCAGTATTGAGTCTCGCTTTATTCTCTATAACCAAGTTATTAATATTATTGAATATAGCTTTGCATCTTTCTAATTCAGCGGCATGAAATAAAATGGATGTTAGCATTTTAGATACTCCTTTTTTGCTCTACAATTTCATTCTACGTTTGAATATGATTAAATTAACCAACCTTTAATTATTAATTTTAAATCAATGTTATAGAATAATCGCGATGTAACTCTATGTTTAATTATTGACAGCCATCTTCTATAATAAATTGATTGGAATTTTAAGATAAGTAACCCCGTTGTCTTCTTTAGGTGGTAACTTCCCAGCTCTAATGTTCACTTGCACGGAAGGTAACAGCAGAACTGGCATCGGTAATGTTTTATCTCTCGATTCACGAAGCGCAATAAATTCAGATTCAGTAATGCCATCCCTAACATGAATGCTGGCACGTTTTTGCTCCCCAAGTGTTGTCTCAAACATGGGTTTTCTTCCTGCAGGTGGATAATCATGGCACATAAATAATTTTGTTTCAGGTGGGTAACTCAGTAATTTTTGGATAGATTGCCACAATGTTTTAGCACTTCCACCTGGAAAATCACATCGAGCAGTGCCTACATCAGGTAAAAATAGACTGTCTCCAACAAAAATAGCATCACTAATTTTGTAAGCTAAATCAGCTGGCGTATGGCCAGGTACGGCAATTGTTTCAAGCGTTAAATCTCCAAATGAAAGCGATTCTCCAGCTTTGATTAAATAATCAAATTGAGAGCCATTAGGTAAAAATTCTTTTTCTAAATTAAATATGTCTTTAAAGATTGTTTGGACTTCAGTAATTTTTTCACCGATAGCTATTTTACCGCCTAAGTGCTCTTTTAAATAAGGTGCTGCAGAGAGGTGATCAGCATGCGCATGGGTTTCTAATATCCATTGCACAGTAAGTTGATGGTCTTTAATGTACGAGATAACGCCATCAGCACATTTCGTAGACGTTCTGCCTGATTTAGGGTCATAGTCTAGTACTGAGTCAATAATGATAGCACTCCCGTTTGGTTTATCATAAACGACATAACAGACAGTTGCAGTTACGTTATCAAAAAATTCTTGAATAATAGGTACTTGCATATATCCTCCTAAGTAATTGTGCATGTTACGTTAACCTAATAAATTTTATTGTTTTAATGAATGGAATTAGAATTTGCTTTATAGATAAGATAAATATAATATATAAAAAAGTAAAATGTTTTCCAATAAATTTTGTCATGATTTGTGATGTCATACTGTTATTTAAATGTATACAATAGGTCATTTGCATTAGAGCAATCTAACAGTCATAACTGAATTTAACTTGGTGAGGAAACATGGCCGAATTAACTACTTCATTGCAATTAGCTACATTGCAATCAACAACGACACCACTGCAAGAAGCTATGCAGGTTGCTGCAAAAGAGGCCGCCGAGGTCTTAAGGGTGCTTGCGAATGATGACCGATTACTTTTGTTGTGCTTTTTGAGTCAAGGGGAAGCGAATGTAGGGGAGCTTGAAGTAGCCTTGGGAATCAAACAACCAACTTTATCTCAGCAACTTGGCGTCATGAGAAAGCAAGGGGTAGTTGAAACACGCCGTGTGGGAAAGCATATTTATTATAGAATTGAAGATCCTAAAATCTTTAAATTATTGCAAACAATGTATGAGCTGTACTGCCCTAAACAAGCATAAATGTGCTTTGGTAACTTGATACATCAATAACTTTAAGTACTTCCACAGCCTCATGTGTTAGCGTGTAAAATTTTAGGATGATATAACCAGCTTGACAGTTTAAAGTTAGCTAATACTAGCAAAACATTATTATGCAGAAGTGAGGTGAATATGTGGATTGATATAGAGGCATTTACGCCTATTGAGAGTTTAATTGGTGGGGTTTTGATTGGACTTGCTGCCATGATTTTAATACTATTTTGCGGTAGGGTTATGGGGATCAGTGGCATCATAGGTGGAATATTTCAAAAAAATTCAGGAGTATTGTGGCGGGTCTTTTTTTTAGTCGGATTATTCAGTGCCCCTTGGCTTTATCAAACGCTCAGCCAAACCATACCCGTAGTAGAAATAACAGCGTCATGGTGGGTAATTATTTTAGCTGGCCTGCTTGTTGGATTTGGCACAAGGTTAGGGTCAGGTTGTACCAGTGGTCACGGTGTATGTGGTTTATCAAGATTTTCTTTAAGATCGTTAGCTTCAACATTGATCTTTATGATCGTTGCAATCTTAACGGTTTTTTTAGTCGGTTTTTTTAAATAATGAGATTTAATTCTGCATCGTGAGAGCATGTAAAGAGAATAGATATGGAAAAGATTGTTTGTTTAATTAGCGGTTTGGTCTTTGGATTGGGGTTAGTGATAAGTGGTATGGCTAATCCTGCTAAGGTGATTGGATTTTTATCTATTACAGCGCGCTGGGATCCTTCTTTAGCATTCGTTATGGGCGGCGCTATTATTATTGGTGTGATTGCTTTTTTTATAGCTAAACGAAAAACAACATCACTACTAGGCTTACCCATCTCTCTACCAACAAATACCAGTATTGATAAAAAATTAGTGGTAGGGGCTATTTTATTTGGTTTAGGTTGGGGGCTTGCTGGTATATGCCCTGGACCAGGTTTAGTTTTGTTTGCGATGGGAATCCCAAAGGGAATCGCTTTTGTTGGTGCTATGCTAGTTGGAATGATTCTATTTGAACTGACTGTCAATAAAATAAGCAAACAGTTTTAATGATCATCATTTATTGTTTAGGAATTCTTGTCGGATTAGTACTCGGTTTAACAGGGGCTGGAGGTGGGATTATTGCTATTCCAGTCTTAATGTATGGGCTTAATTGGGATTTATTAACTGCAGGACCAGTTGCTTTAATTGCAATCGCCTTTGGTGCTTGGGTTGGTGCTTATTATGCTTATCAACAAGGCATGCTCAATTTTAAAGCGGGTATAATTATGGCCCTTTTTGGTATGCCTATCACTCCTCTAGGTCAATTACTAGCACGATCTATACCTTATTGGATTTTATTGATATTATTTATTTTTGTTATTTTTATTGTGGCGATTCGAATGTGGATGAGCACAATTAGTGATTTCGCATTAAGGAATAATCAGAATAATCATTCATTAATTGAGAAAAGTTCCTCCTTTCTTTCATCTTTTAAGTTAAGTCAATCAAAACTCAGTTCTTTTAGTGTATTTATTTTTATCGGTATGGTCTCTGGGTTGATGACAGGGTTATTGTCAGTAGGAGGCGGATTTATCATTGTTCCTTTGCTGACTCAATTAACAAAGCTAAATATTAAGCAAGCAAGTGCCACTTCGTTACTTGTGATAGCAATAATCAGTACAGTGGGTGTTATTAGTGCAGAGATGAAGGGCGCTCATTTTCCTATGCCGTTTACAATTTGGTTTACTATCACTGTTATAATAGGTCTATTATTAGGCCGGCGTATAACGCAGCATCTATCTGATAAAGTGATTTTACGGAGTTTTTCAATTCTATTGATACTAGTGGCTTTAATGATGCTTAGTCAGTATGCGCTTAAATAGCTAAATAATTCTTTTGAACATGGCTAGTTTTACAACAAGCTGAGTAGGTTAACTAGCACGGTAGACAAATCATTTATCTGAGTTGGGTTTGCTAGTGTACGATTTAGCAAATGGTTTACTTATGCGGGGATGAACCCTAAATCTTAATTAATCATTTTCAATAATTTACTTCATTGAGAGATGATTTTGATATACTTAATAGAAAATTCGGTGTTTAACTAACTTTATTGCTTGATTCTCAATTATTCGAATGTAACCAAAGAATGTTTATAATATCGGATGATCTATTGTCTGATATCAAATAAATGGAACACACACTAAATGGAACGATACTATGTTATTAAGCCAGAGTAGTTTATCTGAACGTATTTATGCCTATTTATTACATAAACGAATTGTTATAGCCTGCTTTTTAAGTTTATTGATTGGGTTACTTAGCGTATCCCATTCAGTAGAGGCAAACTTATTTGGTAACACAAAGGGTAATGGCCAAGATGTATTATCAGCAAATCAGGCTTTTGTCTTAGATTTTACTCAAAAAAATGAGTCTCTTGTTTTAACTTGGGCTATATCCCCTGGTTATTATTTATATCAAGATAAATTTGAAATTAAAGCGAAAGATAGTCGTGTTAGTGATATTACCTTTCCTATCAGCATGTCACATGTTGATGAATTTTTTGGTGAAGTACAAATCTATCGGGATCAGGTTAGTTTACCATTAACTATTTATGAAACAGGAGATAACCCTAGTTTAAGTATAACTTTTCAGGGATGCGCTGATAGAGGGATTTGTTATCCACCGAAAAAAATTGATATCCCTCTTAAATTATTAGACCGTCCTTTAGATTCTGCTAGTGTTATAGGGGAAACTAAGACAGAAATTGATTCGTCGTTATTAGAAGAAAGTCAGGTAGATCAACTTCAAAATAAAATAAGTGACCAAGCAGGAGAATTAAGTTTTTCAGTATGGTGGGCATTTTTTCTTGGTCTCGGTGTTGCGTTTACTCCCTGTGTGTTACCTATGTATCCACTTATGGTTGGCTTAATTGCAGGGCGAAAAAATAGTCAGTCGACAACTAAAATAGGATTGTTAGTATTTAGTTATATTCAAGGAATGGCTTTAAGTTATACGATATTAGGTGTTATTGTTGCGCTTGCAGGTATTAAATTTCAAGCAGCACTACAACACCCTATTTTATTAGGCAGTATTGCCATTTTATTTTTGATATTAGCCGGTAGCATGTTTGGATTCTATCAATTAAATATGCCAAGCTCAATTCAAACTAAATTAGTCAATTGGAGTAATCAGCAAAAAAGTGGCTCGTTTATTGGTGTTTTTTTTATGGGGGCGATTGCAGGACTACTTTGTTCTCCCTGTACAACCGCGCCACTTTCCGCAATATTACTTTATATAGCTAAAAGTAATGATATACAGATTGGTGGATTAGCCCTTTATTTGTACGCGCTTGGAATGGGATTACCTCTGATGGGATTTGCTTTATTTGGACATAAATTAATGCCTAAAGCAGGTGCTTGGATGCAATATGTGAAAGAATCGTTCGGGTTTATTATTTTAGCGTTACCGCTATTTTTGTTAGAACGATTTGTACCCGCACAAATCAGTGAATTACTATGGGCATTACTGATAACCGCATTTATTGCATGGGCATTATTTATCGCTTTGCAATCTCAAAAACCGAGAGCGAGAATTGTTCAAATAGGACTTTGCTTGATTTTATTGATAAGTGCATATCCCTTGCAACAAGTGGCTTGGCAAATGATCACTCAAAAAACTGGTTTTTACTTGTTAGCTACGCCTCAAGGAAATTCGCATCAAGCTGAGTTAAAGTTTATTGACGTGGTCACACTTGAACAATTGAATGAGGAACTTATGACTAGCCAAGAAACGAATCAAATGGTTCTGCTTGATTTTTATGCTGATTGGTGCGCGGCATGCAAACAATTTGAAAAATATACGTTTTCAGATCAAAAAGTGCAGGAACTACTAAAAAATACGAAACTCATTCGATTAGATGTTACCGAAAATACAGATGCTAATACAGCGCTATTGGCAAATTATGACATACTTGGATTGCCCGCTATTTTAATCATCGATGGCAAAGGGGAAGAGAAAACCAGGATAAATGGGTTTTTATCCGCGCAAAAATTTATCAGTCAAATCAAGACTTTTTATCTAAATTAATAGGGGTGGGAATAGTTTGGAAAATGGTGTTTCTATTTACAAAACAGTTTTATCATTATAACAAACAAGTCTCTATCGCTAGAGGATACATGTCTCGGTGCGATTTTCTAATAATATCATCGAAGCTTAACAGAATACTCAGCAAAGGATCTTAAATGACAATTTTGAACACCAATCTATCAAAGTCAACAGGCATATTATCAAGCGCTCTGCTTAATACAAAATTTAAACTAAAACATACCTTACTTGCGATGACTTTCATACCTGCCATTGCATTAGCAGAGGAAGTCACTTACCCAGAACCAATTGCGCGTTGGCAGCAAGAGGGAGTATCGATTGTCTCTGAATTTAAAGCTCCTAATGGTATGCGTGGTTTTACAGCGATGTATGAAGGGGTAGGAATTACCTTATATCTTATGGCTGATGGAGAACATGTATTATGGGGAGATTTATATGATGCAAAAGGAACAGATTTATCCGCAGAAGCATTAGAAGCGGCTATTTATAGTAAAATGGCTGCTGAATTATGGGAAAGAATGGAAAAAAGCACTTGGGTACAAGATGGTAGCACTGAAGCGAAGCAAATTGTTTATGTCTTCACTGACCCTAATTGTCCCTACTGTAGGGAATTTTGGCAGACATCAAGGCCTTGGGTTGAAAGTGGTAAAGTGCAATTAAGACATATTTTAGTGGGTATTTTATCAGATGAAAGCCCATTAAAAGCTGCTGCAATTTTGAATGATAAAGACCCCGCTGCTGCCTTATTGGCGTACGAGCAATCTAATGGGCAAGGTGCTTTAGCGTTACCTAATGAGATAGATGAAAAGACACTTGCAAATCTTGAATCAAATTTAGAGATCATGGATGCATTAGGAGCAAGCGCTACTCCTGCAATTTACTATTTAAGTCCTAAGGGTAGATTACAACAACAACTTGGTATGCCAGATGATAAGCAGTTAAAAGCAATTATGGGCGAGCCAGAATAGCACATTCACTTTAAACTAATTATGCATTGGTCAATTATAAAAAGGATGAATAAATGAGTATTCAAACTCGGTTAT
Organism: Thorsellia anophelis DSM 18579; assembly: GCF_900111395.1. GTDB lineage: Bacteria > Pseudomonadota > Gammaproteobacteria > Enterobacterales > Thorselliaceae > Thorsellia > Thorsellia anophelis. The sequence continues at coordinate 22,633 of NZ_FOHV01000024.1, forward strand.
ACCTTTCATTAGTCTGTATTTGTCTCTTAGTATTAGGGTTAGGTGGAGTGATTAGCTTTGATTTTTGGCAGTCATTTGCCAATCAACCTGCTGCTTTAGAGCGGGCTCCTAACATGAATGATAATCTTAAAGGGCATATGCTATTTATTTTACTGAGCATAGCGAGTGTGATTGCAATATTAATCATCACAGGGATATTGACTATTCGCTATATTTTTAATCATATCGGCGCCGATCCTGAACACATTTTAATTGTTGCAAATAAAATTGTTTCAGGCGATTTAACATTAGAAAATAAACAGGGCATGCAAAACGTTAAGCCAGATACTATCATGGGTGCGATCATTAAAATGCAAGCAACTTTGCTAAGCACAATTGTTGCTGTGCGAAGTGGCATGGATAAGATGTTTTCTGCTGCAAATGAAATTGCGATAGGTAATCAAGATTTAGCCAGAAGAACACTTGAAGAAGCTGAAGGACTAGAAATCACAGCAACGGCTATCGGACAGTTGACAGCTACAGTTAAGCAGAACTCAGATCATGCTAAAGAGGCAAACGATCTTGCTCATGTCGCCTCTGATGTGGCTAAAAAAGGGGGAGAGGCGGTTGATGAAGTGATTAGCATGATGGAAAAAATTAATGATTCATCAAAACGTATTGTGGATATCATTAGTGTCATTGATGGTATTGCATTTCAGACAAATATACTTGCTTTGAATGCCGCTGTAGAAGCGGCACGAGCTGGCGAAGCTGGCCGCGGGTTTGCTGTGGTTGCAACTGAAGTTCGTAATTTAGCGCAAAGATCTGCAAGTGCAGCAAAAGAAATTCAAACCCTAATTGATCACTCAGTAACGAATGCTGACATAGGTCGTGAAGTGGCAAACCATGCAGGAACAATCATGGATGACATTGTCGATAGAGTGGATGAAGTAACCACAATTATTAACAGTATAAGTCAAGCAAGTGAAGAGCAAAGCATTGGCATAGAGCAAATAAATCAGTTAATTTTGAAAATGGAACAAAGAACTCAACAAAATAGTTCTTTAGTTGATCATGCCGCCACAGCCGCAACAGATATGCAAGAGCAATCATCCAAGCTCTCCCATCTAATCGGTCAGTTTAAAGTGGTTGATTCGGATGAAACACACGCACCGACATTACATATCAAAAGTTCTTTGCCAATTATGCCTATTAGTGATTCGCTAGCAGTAGCACCTCAATTGGGCCCTGATGACATGGAAGAAGTTGCTAGAGCGGGATTTAAAAGTGTCATTATCAATCTACCTGACTATGAAATTAATCAGCACCAACCTACCGCAGCAGATATTATTGCAATTGGCAAAATAAAAGGTTTAACAATTAAACATCAACCTGTGGTTGGTAGCCAAATTAATCAAATGGATGTGAATGAATTTGGGCGATTATTAAATAGTTTACCAAAACCTACGCTTGCATTTTGTCGAAGTGGTAAGAGGTGTTCTAAGTTATTTAATTTGTTGAATGGACAAGAAAGTGATATCAATTAATAGATTTAATTTCACACGGTCATCTATAACAACGGTGAAGTACGTGCTATTACGATTTAAAAAACCACTGTGAATTAAATGTTATTGAGCAAATTAAAGGGAATGCTAGACCATTTTTGAGGCAAAATGCTCTAGCATTTTAGTGTTTATGCACAAGGCAAATAGTTATTCTTTAAATAGTTTATTTGTTTAATGCATCAGTGGCATTAGTTGTCGAGATATCCATGTCTGGATGAGGTTTAAATAGGTCAGATCTTCCTCTTGGTGCACAACGAACATACTGTAACGGTGCATTTACTTTTGCTCCTAATACTTCCGCAGCATGCCATGGCCATCTTGGATTATAGAGTATCGCTCTGGCTAATCCGATTAAATCCGCTTGTTGCTTGGTTAAAATAGACTCTGCTTCTTCTGGCTTTGTGATTAACCCTACTGCGATAACTGGTAGATCAGGAACAGCTTGCTTGATCGCTTGTGCTAGCGGAACTTGATAGAGTGGGCCTACTGGAATTTTTTGTTGGTCACTGAGTCCAGCGCTTGATACATGCAAATAGGCACACGACCTTGCTTGGATAGATTTTGCAACTTCAATCGCCTCTTCAATATCAAATCCACCTTCAACCCAATCAGTTGCTGAAATTCTGACACCAATTGGTAATTTAAAATCTGGGTGAGCATTTAATCTATCAATAATCTCAAGCAATAAACGCATACGATTATTTAAGCTTCCACCATATTCATCCGTACGAAGATTAGTAATAGGAGATAAAAATTCGTGTAAAAGATACCCATGAGCTGCATGAATTTCAATAATATCAATCCCGATAGATTGAGCTCTTAACGCAGCCTGAACAAACTCATCAATAATAATTTCTATTTCATTAATCGTAAGTGCAACAGGATTAGGATAAGAGTCATGGTAGCGTACAGCCGAGGGAGCGACAACTTGCCATGGTTTTTTGACATCAGATTTCCAAGGAACAGGCGTGGAGGCTTTTCTGCCTGCGTGTGCTAATTGAATACCGACAGGAGCATTCGCTATTTTTCTGGCTTTATCTAAGTGAAGTTTAATTGCTTGTGCTCTCTCATCATCCCAAATACCTAAATCAGCCTCAGATATACGACCAGCTGGCGTAACTGCTGTTGCTTCAATGATAAATAGGCCTGCACTAGACATCAGCATTGAGCTCCAGTGTTGAAAATGCCAATCATTTGCAAAACCATCTATGGAAGAATAAGTACACATTGGAGCAATAACGATTCGATTATCTAAATTTAGCGTTGATTGCGGAAAAGTAAATGAAGTAAAGAGTTGAGACATAAAATCTTCCTTAATATTTATGGGGTGTTCAAAATGAACGTGCATTATTATTTTGATTTAATTGGATGTGTCTTAATTGTATTGTTATGAAATTTAAAGCCTAATTGAGTGTTTAAATAGTTATTAACTGGCTAAATAGTTTTAGGTATATAAAATGATGAGAAATCAAATGCTTTAATCTAGCAAGCTTGATTGATTCGTTAATAATTATCATGAAAGAAGAGAAAATGATCTCTTCTTTCATATCAAAAAACTTCAACGAACTACTATTAATATACTTGTTACAATAGTAGTAGGTTATATTATTTTACTTGTGCAAAACGGTTAGCCGCTTCATCCCAGTTAACAACATTCCAAAATGCTTTAATGTAGTCAGGACGACGGTTTTGGAATTTCAAATAATAAGCATGTTCCCACACATCTAAACCTATTATTGGAAAACCAGAGCAGCCAGCAACAGCTTGGCCCATAAGTGGACTATCCTGATTTGCAGTAGACACAACGGCAAGTTTACCATCTTGGTATACTAACCAAGCCCAGCCAGAACCAAAACGGGTAGCTGCTGCCTGTTCAAATTTTTCTTTGAATGCGTCAACAGAACCAAAATCACGCTCAATCGCAGCTTTAAGATCACCTGCTAAAGTTGTACCTACTTTTAGACCTTTCCAAAATAAGCTGTGATTCGCATGGCCACCAGCGTTATTACGAAGAACAGGACGTTTTTCAGCAGGAACTTTGTCTAAATCAGCAATAAGCGCTTCAACGCTTAATTTAGCAAGATCAGGTAAATCTGCTAATGCATTATTTGCATTATTGACATAAGCTTGATGATGCTTGCTATGGTGAATTTCCATGGTTTCTTTATCAAAGTGTGGCTCAAGTGCATCATATGCATAAGGTAATTCAGGTAAAGAGTAACTCATAATCATCTCCAAAAGTGTTGTTAAATGAATGCGCCAAATTAAAAAATACTAATTGGTGCCGTTTATGATGATACCTAAAATAGGACAAAAATACTTCATGAATTTTACATTTTAAGCAAATATATCCCTAAAGAAAGTACAGAGCTGTTTTTAGCGGGATATCTCACTCAAAAAATCATTTGATAACTGTTTGCAAATGCGTTTTATAGCGTGCTAAATCAGATTCAATTGATGGTGATTTAATTACATCATGACAAGAGAAACTCTCAAGTGGTGCCAGACCTATAAATTGATTAGCTTTATGGAAAGGAAAGTAAACAGCATCAAAGCCTTTTCCTTCAAAAAACTCATCGGCATCGTCAAATGCCGCTTCAGGCGCATTCCAAGTTGCACTTATCATATAATGACGACCTTGAAGTAATCCTCCTTTACCATAATTTTTATTTGGGTTAGTTCGACTTCTACCGTCACTTGCATATAATTTTTGATGGCCTGCTGTAAATACTTCATCAATATATTTTTTAAGGGTCCAGGGTGCGCCCATCCACCATGCTGGTTGTTGATAAATAATAACGTCTGCCCATAGAAAATGATTGATTTCATTTTCTATGTCATAACCATCAGCTATATTAGTCAATTTAACTTCATGACCTAATTGACTAAGTTCTGATTGAGCAAATTCAGCTAAGGTAGCGTTTAATTTGCCAAAAGAGTGCCCAAATGCTTCTCCAGCATTAATGATAAAAACACGGCTCATTGTTTTACTCCAAGTATGTATAAGTTTATTTTTCAATAAGGAATTCATGTTGCCACAAACATGTTATCTACCACATAGTTTAGACTATTTATTTTTGTCTAAAAATAGCATAATAAGTAAAAGATTTTTTCATAAATGATCTAAATAAGAGAAACACGAGTTGAAAATAGAAGCTAAAACAGACGAATTGATAATCTTAGTTGCAGTGTATGATGCAGGGAGTTTTTCTGCTGCTGCCAGACAATTAACTTATCCAATTGCAAAAATTACAAGAGCGATTGCCAATTTAGAGTTAGCATATCAGTTGACACTTTTTACTCGTACGACTAGGCGGATTGTGCCAACAGAAGAGTGTCATCGATTTGTTGAGCGAGTACGGCAGATTTTATTGAATTTAGAAGCAAGTGAGCAAGAATTAATGCAGGTTCATGTCAAACCGCGAGGTTGGCTAAGAGTCGATGCTGTGAGTTCATTTGTGTTGCATCAACTTGTACCATTAGTGAGTCAATTTAAGTTAGCATATCCTGATATTTCGATTGAACTCATGACTAATGATAATATTATAGATTTAATCGAGAAAAAAACTGATGTCGCAATTAGAGTCGGTTTGTTAACTGATTCAAATTTATATGCGACCTCACTTGGCAAGAGTCAGATGCATATTGTTGCCTCACCTTATTATTTTAGAGATAAAAAAATACCCGACACATTATCTGAATTATTATCACATGATATGATTGGCTTTACTCGCCAAAGTAAATTAAATCGCTGGCCGCTTTCAAAAGCGTATTTATCCCTTCATCCTGAACATTGCCACCATTCTCAACTTGCTGGTGAGTATTTACAGATTACACCATGCTTAACAGCTAGCAGTGGTGAAGCTGTATTACAACTTTGCTTGGCTGGACACGGTATTGCGCTGTTATCTAATTTTACGGTAAAAGCATATTTGGACAGTGGACAACTGATTAAAATCATGCCAGATTTAATTTCTAGCAATCATCCACGTAATGAAGTGAATGCGGTCTATTATAAAAATCGAGCACTTTCAAAACGTATTTCCGTGTTTATTGATTTTCTACAAGCTAATTTAAGCTTATAGCAGTTAAAATTTTCACATGTTTGCTATCTAACATTATTAGCTAGTATGATGGATATTGATGTCATATTTTAATTGACATCACTAATATAAAACTTATCAACAGGTCGTTAAAATGAAACCTTTAAGGCGTTTAGCACAATACTATGTCGATTTACTCGTTAAATTAGGAATTTGGAAATTTTCAATGTTGCTTGCGCTCGCCATTGTTGTGTTTGGCATGGTTATTCAGATGAGTGTAACTTGGATGTTTGAGGGAAGGGTAGAAAAAATAGATTTAATTCGCTCAGTTTTTTTTGGGGTTGTTGTCACACCTTGGGCAGTTTATTTTTTATCAGTTGTTGTCGACCAAATAGAAGAATCGAGGAGGCAGTTAACCGAACTTGTTGATGAATTAGAAACATTACATCAAAGAGAAGCAAAACAAAATCAGCAGCTTAATCGAAATATTAAGCAACTTAATCAAGAAATTGTTGACAGGATTAAAGCTGAGCAAGCAAGATTACAGATTGTAGAAACGTTAAAAGAAGAAGTCATGCAAAGAAAGCGCTATCAAGATGCACTTGAACAAGCGAGCCGTGAAAAGACAACGTTTATTTCAACAATTAGCCACGAACTTAGAACCCCTTTAAATGGCATTATTGGATTGAGCCGAATTTTAGCAGATAGTCCGTTAACGCCGACTCAACAAAATTACCTGAATACTATCCAAGTTAGCGCCGTTACGCTTGGTAATATATTTAATGATATTATTGAAGTCGATAAATTAGAACGCAGGCAACAAAAAATGGATATTAAGCCAATCGATTTTATTAGGTTCTTAGCGGATCTGGAAAATATCGCAAGTTTATTAGTCCAGCAAAAAGGCATTCAATTTAGGTTCAAGCTTTTGTTTGAGGAAAAAGCCCAAGTTATGCCTCTAAGTATTGCTACCGACGAGACAAGACTCAGACAAATACTCTGGAATTTAATTAGTAATGCTGTTAAATTTACCCAAACAGGTTATGTGGAAATTCGGGTTTATTATAACGAACCACTTTCTTCGCAAATATTGGTATTTGAAGTTGAGGATAGTGGTTCAGGTATCCCTACTACAGAACACGAAGCCATTTTTGAAATGTATTATCAAGTGAAAGATAAATATGGAGGAAAACCTGCAACCGGTACCGGAATTGGTTTAGCAGTCTCGAGAACCTTAGCTAGAAAGTTAGGGGGAGATATTACAGTTGAAAGTATTCCTGCAAAAGGGTCCTGTTTTTATTTAACCTTAAATGCACCTACAACTGAATTAATTGAAGAAAATCTATCTGAACTTTATAAATTTAAAGGATTAAGTGTCTTATTGATTGAAGATATTGAGCTTAATATTTTAGTGGCCAGTTCAGTGCTTGAAAAGTTAGGCTGCCTGGTTACGGTTGCCAGAACTGGAAAAGAAGCTTTGTTTTATCTTGAAAATAATCAATTTGATATGGTACTTTTGGATATTCAATTACCAGATATGACAGGTTTAGATATTGCTAAGCAGTTTAAACTCATGAAACTTAGTGCCACACCAAGATTAATTGCTTTAACTGCGAATGTACTTGAAGATTATAGTGAGTACCATAACGCAGGAATTGAGGCTGTTTTGAATAAACCTTTATCAATTCCTGCGTTAGCTTCTGTTCTGACTGGAATTGATGGACAAATGTTAGTTTCAGAAGCCTATCATTCATCTGGACAAAATCAAAAATTGACTCAACAAATAGAAACTCCTATTTTAGATGAAATTATTTTACTTGAATATATCCAAATGATTGGAAGTGATGCCTTAAATTCGAATATAGATGTTTTTGCACAGAGTATAAAAGACTACCTACAGAAATTGAATGAGTCTTTGCTTGAAATGAATTTAGAGGAAGTGAAATCTATAGCACATAAAATTAAGGGTGCCTGCGCTTCTTTAGGTTTGATAAGATTACAAGCAATTGCTAAAATTTTACAAGATCAAGTTGAACCTGTAGATTGGGTTGAAATATCCGATCAAACTCAACAATTATTGGCTCACTGGCAACAGGATGTCAGTACGTTACAATCATGGATAAACTTAAAATCTAAGTAAGCTATTTTTACGCTAAATGAGACAATATTATGAAACAAATAACCCGGCATAATGCTATTATTGAATTGGTTCAGCTTAAGAATTATGTTTCAACCGATGAGCTTGTTGCGCACTTTTCTGTCAGCCCTCAAACCATTCGACGCGATTTAAATGAATTAGCAGAGCAAAATAAGATTTTACGTCATCATGGTGGCGCAGCGTTACCATCGAGTTCTGTTAATGCAGCTTACGCGGATAGAAAAACGATGTGGTCTTCTGAAAAAGCAAGGATTGCACAAAATGTTGCTAAGCTTATCCCTAATGGTGCAAGTTTATTTATTGATATTGGCACCACACCAGAAGCGGTTGCTTTTGCTCTATTGAATCATAATGGTTTAAAAATTGTGACGAATAATATTAATGTCGCAACATTGTTTAGTGGCAAAGAAGATAGTCAGTTGATTATTGCAGGTGGAGAGGTAAGAACTCGTGATGGTGCGATTTTTGGTGAGGCAACAATTGATTTTATTAATCAATTTCAACTGGATTTTGGAATACTTGGAATAAGTGGTATTGATGAACAAGGTACGTTGCTGGAATTTGATTATCACGAAGCTAGGACAAAACGAGCAATTATTGAAAATTCAAGAAAAACGATTCTGGTCAGTGATCACTCAAAGTTTGGTCGAAGTGCGATAGCAAAAGTAGCTGATGCAACAAAAATAGATTATTTTTTTACAAGCCAAGAACCTGAAGCTACATTTGCAGAGGCATTTTCAAAACATAATGTTGAGATGATTGTTTGTTAATAAATATGCCGTTACATGCTTGTTCTAAAGCAATCTTATCCGAGTTAGATGAGCTCTGTTGTTTTTCGCCAATTCATTGACACACTACTTATCTTATCAATGCATTGGCGAATCGTATTTAACGGTTAAAACTAAACATCCATAATCGCTTTTTGCGCAAATTCTTTTTCGCAATAATGGCATCTGAAATGTAGGCCAACACTACGATTTAGTACGGCAAAATTTGAAACTACTGGTTCATTGTGGCTAATGCAGTTGCTATTAGGGCATACTAATACATCCTCAATATTAGCAGGTAGGCTAACGACAAATTTTTTGATGACTTCATAATCTTGGATTTGGTTGATGGTTGCTTTAGGTGCATACATAGCAAGTTGATTTGCTTGTTCATCAGTCAAAAAAGTATTTTCAATTTTAATCAAATCTTTTCTGCCCATCTCCCTTGACGGTAGATTAAGTCCTACTGTTACTCTTTCATGTGTTTCTGTTAATTTAAATAGATGAAGCAATCTAAAACCAATATTTGCTGGAATATGATCAATCACAGTGCCGTGACATATGGCTTCGACATGCAATTTATTATCTAAACTTTTATTTGAAGGCATGGTTAACTCCCTTTGGTCTATGAAGTACTATAGTGTATTTAATTGATAAAGAATTATTTTTATGCGATTTTTAATATCTACATTTGCAAGTATGTACTCATTTTTTCAGTGTTATTTAGGATTGTTCTGGATTGAGTACCAGAGTCAGTAAAGCTTGTCTTGCAAAAATACCATTGCCTGCTTGTTGAAAGTAATATGCATAAGGAGTTTTATCCACATCGACTGCAATTTCATCTATTCTAGGTAATGGATGTAGGACTTTAAAATTATTTTTGACCTTCTCAAGATCTTGACCTTTTAAAATAAATTGCGCTTTAGCATTCGCATATTCAGAGGGGTCTAACCGCTCTTTTTGTACCCTGGTCATGTACAGTACATCCATTTCGCTGATAACGGCCTCAATAGAGGGATGGGTGTAATATTCAATATTTTTCTCATCTAGCATAGCTAAAATATGCGGTGGCATTGAAAGCGTTTGTGGAGAGATGAAATGAAATGTATTATTAGGAAATTTTGCAAGTGCTTGTGCAAGTGAGTGAACAGTCCTGCCGTATTTTAGGTCACCTACCATTGCAATATGCAAGCCTTCGAGTTTTGATTGAGTTTCCTGTATTGTGAACAGATCAAGCAGTGTTTGCGTTGGGTGCTGGTTTGCACCATCCCCAGCATTAAAAATAGGGATACCATTTGAAAATTGAGAAGCTAATCGAGCTGCGCCTTCTTGAGGGTGCCTTATCACAATACCATCGACGTAAGTACTTAAAACAGAAATGGTATCAGCAAGACTTTCACCTTTTTTACCAAGCGAAGTATTTGCACCATCTGAGAATCCAACAACGTTAGCGCCTAATCGTAAAATAGCAGTCTCAAACGAGAGTCTTGTTCGGGTCGAAGCTTCAAAAAAACAGCTCGCAATCACTTTATTCTCTAATGCTGTTGGCATTGGTTTAGATTTAAGAGCAACAGCTCTTTTTAGCACTAATAATAATTCTTCTTGGCAAAGATCATTAATCGAAATGATATTTTTTTGATAAAGTGAGTGTTGCATACAGGCTCCTTGGTCAAAATTGATAGGATAACAATTAAATATAGCGTTTAGATTTTTAGGAATTGAGTCCAAAAAAAAGCCCCTTTAAAAGGGGCCTTAAATAAAAATATCAACGGTGACAAAATGGCAAAAAAACATATTTTTGAGTTTTTCCGTGTAAGCCTTAGTATTAGTTGTCATATCCATGGTTATTCCTATTTAGTCTTTATTATGTGAGAGTTTGCGTAGAATTGAGAAAGAAAAATTGACTTTAAACTCGCCTATCAAATTGAATTAGACGCAAACGGCGTAGGATTATACGCTTTGAATAAAAATGTGCAAATAAATTTTCTGAAATATCTGCTATTATAGCCAAAAATGTAATGCAATAGCCCTTCTTAATAGATTTCAACATAGCTTATATGTTTTTAGCATACTTAAATAAAAAAGGAATGTCCTTATGAATCATAATAAAAATTTATCTGAATCACTTTATCAAGATGCCCAAACTGTTATCCCTGGCGGCGTCAATTCACCTGTCAGAGCGTTTAAAAGTGTAGGCGGCACACCACTGTTTATCCGCAAAGCAGATGGCGCCTATTTATATGATGTGGATGGAAAAGCGTACATTGATTATGTTGGGTCATGGGGACCTATGGTATTAGGTCATAATCACCCTGCTATTAAAGATGCAGTGATATCAGCGGTTCATAATGGATTAAGTTTTGGTGCACCAACTGAAATTGAAGTGATTATGGCGCATAAAATTACCGAGATAATGCCAAATATAGAACTTGTCAGGATGGTCAATTCTGGTACAGAAGCGACTATGAGTGCTATTAGGTTAGCAAGAGGCTATACGTCACGTGATAAAATTATCAAATTTGAAGGGTGCTATCATGGTCATGCTGATTGTTTATTAGTTAAAGCTGGCTCAGGAGCATTAACATTTGGTCAACCCAATTCTCCTGGGGTGCCAGCAGATTTTGCAAAACATACATTAACCTGTCAATTTAATGATTTAGCGTCTGTGAGGGAAGCTTTTGAAGCTCATCCGAAAGATATTGCCTGTATTATTGTTGAACCTGTTGCCGGTAATATGAATTGTATTTTACCTAATCAAGATTTTTTACCTGGCTTGAGAGCATTATGCGATGAATTTGGCGCGTTATTGATAATTGATGAGGTGATGACAGGGTTTAGGGTTGCTTTAGCGGGCGCACAGGCTCATTATAATGTTGTGCCTGATTTGACGTGCCTTGGTAAAATTATCGGGGGAGGAATGCCTGTCGGTGCGTTTGGTGGAAAAAGAGAAATTATGGAAGCACTTGCGCCAACAGGGCCTGTTTATCAAGCTGGTACATTATCTGGTAACCCCGTTGCTATGGCAGCAGGGTTAGCTTGCCTTACTGAACTCACCCAAAATGGCATTTATCCAAGATTAAGTGAATTAACTGAAAAACTGGCATTAGGATTAAAACATGCAGCTCAAACAGTTGGCATTCCGCTAGTGATTAATCATGTAGGCGGAATGTTTGGAATCTTCTTTACAGATGCGCCTTCTGTAAATAGTTATCAAGATGCAATCGCATGTGACACTGAACGCTTTAAACGATTTTTTCATCTTATGCTAGACGAAGGCGTGTATTTAGCCCCTTCTGCATTTGAAGCGGGATTCATGTCAGTGGCGCATTCAGATGAAAATATTCAACATACGATTGATGCTGCACGCCGTTGTTTTCAAAAATTATTAGCTCAATAAGAGGATAAACCATGGCAATCAGCTTAACGCCAAATAGTGTTTTTTCAATAAGCCCATTTAAGCGGGGACTATTTCTTAGGTACTTATCTATTTTATTAGTGTGTTTGCTAACAGCTTGTTCGAGTAAGCAAACACCTGTGGTGAAAGAAGGGCCGATTGCTAAAGCACTGAGTAACCATTTAAATGAATGGAAAGGCACGCCTTATCGTTATGGTGGTACGACTAAAAAGGGGATTGATTGCTCTGCTTTTGTCCAAATAGCGTTTAGAGATGTATTTAGAAAAAATTTACCAAGAAGTACAACTGATCAATCTAAGTTAGGAAAGAAGATAAACCCTAAAGAACATAGAGCTGGGGATTTGATTTTTTTCAGAACTGATGGTTCTAAATCGGTTAATCATGTTGGTATCTATGCTGAAAATAACACATTTATTCATGCTTCAACCAGCAAAGGTGTGACTCGCTCGAATCTAAGTAATGAGTATTGGAAAAAAAATTATTTGTATTCAAGAAGGGTACTAAATTAAATCAAGCTAAGCGATTAATGTTAATCAGAAGATGATATTAATCGCTTCACTTTGTTTTTCTATTTTTGAAATATATTAATTGAAAGGGAATAATTATCTCATCGTCACAAACTCTTCTGCAGCGGTTGGATGAAGAGCAACCGTGTTATCAAAATCTTTTTTCGTTGCTCCCATTTTGATGGCTACTGCAAATCCTTGTAGCATTTCGTCCATCCCGTATCCAATTCCATGCAAACCAATAATTTTTTCATTATCACCTAAGCAGACAAGTTTCATCCTGCATGGTTGGCGGTGTTGTGTTACTGCTGTGTACATCGCAGTGAAAGAGGATGTATAAACTTTGATATTTTCCTTTCCATATTGCTCGATTGCTGCCGCTTCAGTCAGGCCTATAGTGCCAATCGGTGGGTGGGTGAAAACTACAGTTGGGATTAAATCATAGTCTAAGTGTTCATCAGGCTTGTTATTAAATAATCGCTCAGAGAGACGTCTACCGGCTGCAACTGCAACAGGGGTCAGTTCAATCGCTCCTGTATTATCCCCAACGGCATAGATATTCTCAGCAGAAGTATTTTGGTATTTATCGACAATAATATAGCCTTTTTCATTCGTTTTTACGCCAGCGGCATCAAGATTAATGCTGTCAGTCATAGGTTCTCTGCCTATTGCCCAGATAAGCTGCTCTACAATAACATGGCTACCATCTTTAGCGTTAACCTGTAATAAGCCATTATCTAACTTTTCTATTGAATCAATATCAGCGTGGGTGTGTAAGGTTGGTCCCTCGTTTTTCATGATTTCAGTTAAAGTGTCGACAATTAAACTATCAAATTGTCGAAGTGGAGCATGCTGCCTGACATAGAGATGAGTGTCAGTACCAAGGGCATTTAACACACCAGCCAGTTCAGTAGCAATATAGCCTGCTCCAACGACTGCTACACTTTTAGGTTGTTGAGTTAAAGCAAAAAAACCATCTGAATCTATTCCATGCTCTGCGCCAGGGATGTTTGGTAATGTGGGCCTTCCGCCTGTTGCAATTAAAATATGGGACGCTGTGATAATTTCACCATTTACTTCTATGCTATTTGGAGACGTAAATTTTGCAAACCCTTTGATAACTTCTACTTTATTTCTATTTAAGACAGTATCATATGAAGCATGAATGCGTGATATGTAAGCTTCTCTATTTTCAATAAGTTTGGACCAATTGAATTCGTTTAAAGTTAGATCAAATCCATAATCAGAACCATAAAGTTTCACCGCATCGGCAATTTGAGCAGCATTCCACATAACTTTTTTAGGCACGCAACCGACATTAACGCAGGTTCCTCCTAAAAATTTAGCTTCAATAATGGCACACTTCTTACCATAACTCGCAGCTCTATTAATTGATGCGATTCCGCCACTGCCACCGCCAATAGCGATGTAATCAAAATGTTTAGACATTGGTATTCTCCTAATGAAAAGTTAATAATTTAAACGATGGTATTATATTTAATCTAAAATGAAAAGAGATAGTCGTGTGACGTTAAATATGTGGTCTTTTAGGCAGAAATATAGAGTAAGGGATAGGTAGCTAATTTCAATGTTAATAATGTTGGTGTAGTACTTTAAAGCAGTATCATCAAAGATATGTATGATACTGCCAAATCAATTATCAACTACTAAAAACTGTCAATTAGTTCTTTTGCATTAGCGAGTGTATTTTCCGTAATTTGGGTACCACCTAATAAACGAGCCAGTTCATTTAATCGACCTTGGTGATCTAATGCATGCATTTGTGTTGTTGTCATCATTTCCTGATTAGCATCAGGCTCAACTGTTTTATTGACATAAAAGTGTTGGTGTGCAGCAGCTGCAACTTGTGGTAAGTGTGTAACACACAGCACTTGGGTTGTTTCTCCCAATTGTCTCAATAGTTTGCCAACAATTGCAGCGGTAGGACCACTTATTCCCACATCCACTTCATCGAAAATTAATGCTGGCATTGCCATTTTTTGAGCAGTAATAACTTGTATTGCTAATGACATTCTTGATAATTCACCGCCTGATGCGACTTTTGCTAGACTAGCAAGAGGTTGACCTGGGTTTGTGGTTACTACAAATTCAATTTTATCAGCACCATAAGCACTTAGATACTCAGGTTCATGGGCAATCAGTATTTCGAATTGGCCATGTGGCATAGATAATTCTCTAATACTTTCAGTGATTTTAGCACTGAGCTCCTGCGCTGATTTTCTTCTGGCTTGATTTAAATTGCTGGCTGCAGAAAGTGCAATTTTATATTGTTCATCTATTTTCGCTACAAGTGTCTCTTGATTTTCTTGCTGAGATTTAAATTGTAGGGATTCTTGTTTTAATTGGGCATAATAAGCAGGTAAGGCTTCAGGAGTGACTTGATGTTTTCTGGCTAATTGTAATTGTTTAGATAAACGTTTTTCTAATTCGTAAAGCCTTTGCGGATCCATTTCAAGCGAGCTTGCATGATGACGCAATTCCTCGCATGCTTCATTAATTTGGATGTCGGCTTCTTCTAACATTGTAAGAATGTCGCCAAGTTTTTTATCATAACGAATGATGCCTTGTAATTGTTGTTTTGCTTTATTTAGTAACGTTGTAATATTTACATGCTCATCATCTTGAAGAAAATTGATAATATTCTGGCTTGTTAAAAGTAAATCACCACTATTTGAGAGGCGCTTGTACTCTTCATCATTAGATTCATACTCACCTTCTACAGGTAAGAAATCTTCAAGTTCTTCTAATTGATAGTTTAATAGTTCAGCTCTTGCAAGTCGTTCAGCAGCCAAAGTTTGATGCTGTGACAGTGCCTTGCAGCTCTCACTCCATGTTTTGTAGGCGGAACGCATTGCTTTGACTAGGTTAGTATCATCAAGGTAGGCATCTAGTAAATTCCGTTGGTTATCACTTTTTAATAAGGTTTGATGAGCATGCTGACCATGTATTTGAATTAGTAGTTCCCCAATTTCTCGTAATTGAGATAGAGGAACAGGGGTGCCATTGATAAACCCTTTTGACCGGCCATCTTCCCCAATTACTCTTCTTAATAAACATTCTTTGGGTAATTCATCATCTAGTTCATGTTCTTCAAGCCATTTAACTGCATCAGGGTTTTTATCTAATAAAAAACGGGCTGATAAATCTGCTTTAGTGGCACCTTTACGTACAATATTGCCTTCAACACGATTCCCTAGACACAATCCAAGAGCATCTATTGCGATTGACTTACCTGCACCTGTTTCTCCTGTAATCGCACTCATTCCTTTTTTTAAATCGATTTCTAGTTGTTCAACGATTGCAAAATTTTGTATGTTAAGTTGTATTAGCATTAGATAACCTCAATATATACTGTTTTTTTGTACAGTATAATAGAAGACAAAAAAAAACTCTGCAAGATATTATTGCGCTATTTGTAAAATTTTTTTCGAAAAAAGTTATTAAACATAAAAAAACGATATTTTCGCATGACATTCTAATCAATCTGGCGTAAATTCCCTTTTTAAAAGTCGCACAACAAGTGCAATAATTTTTTGAAAAAAAACTGATTGAGATAAGTTCTGGCGGCTGATTTTTTATTCGGTAAAAGATTAGCTAAGTGCTGTCTTGCTGATGTTTGTAATTATTTTTCTAGCTATACCTAAACTGAACTTAGATTTTTTTGTTATACCCTATGGCGTATTTGAACTTTACTTTAATGAGCAATCTTGATTCACTATGAAAATTATTATACTCGGAGCTGGGCAAGTTGGTGGAACACTTGCCGAAATACTCGTTGGTGAGCAGAATGATGTGACCATCGTTGACCATAACAATGAAATATTAAAGCAGCTTCAAGATAAACTTGATTTACGGGTTGTGCATGGCCGAGCCTCTCACCCACAAATATTACGTGAAGCGGGTGCTGAAACCGCAGACATGATAGTTGCTGTAACGAGTTCTGATGAAACGAATATGGTGGCATGTCAAATAGCCTCTGCATTATTCAAAACACCGAAGAAAATCGCAAGAATTCGCTCACCACAATATATTGAGGAAGCTGAAGAATTATTTAATCAAAATGCAATAGAGATTGATCACTTAATTTCTCCAGAACAATTAGTCACTGATTATGTACATCGTTTAATCGAGTACCCAGGTGCGCTGCAAGTCGTCAATTTTGCTGAGGGAAAAGTCAGTATTGTGGCTGCAAAAGCTTACTATGGTGGATCTCTCATCGGGTATGCGCTTTCCTCTCTTAAAGAGCATATGCCTCACATTAATACACATGTGGCAGCAATATTTAGGCACAACCGCCCAATCAAGCCGCAAGGTTCGACGATTATTGAAGCTGGGGATGAAGTGTTTTTTGTTTGTGCAACACAGCATATTAGGGCTGTAATGAATGAGTTACAACGATTAGAAAAACCATATAAGAATATTATGATAGTAGGTGGTGGTAATATTGGTGCCGGTTTAGCTGCTAGAATTGAACGGCAATGTCGGGTTAAATTAATTGAAAAAGATCAAGGTAGGGCGGAATATTTATCTGAGTCGTTGCAGCATACAACTGTATTTTGTGGTGATGCATCAGATCAAGAGTTGTTGAAAGAAGAAAATATTGAACAGGTAGATTTATTTGTTGCGCTTACAAATCGAGATGAAGATAACATTATGTCTTCTATGTTAGCAAAACGCTTAGGTGCAAAAAGGACTATGGTATTAATACAGCATAAAGCTTATTTTGAACTTCTGGAAGATAGCGATATCGATGTGACGATATCTCCGCAACAAACAACAATATCAGCGTTGTTAACTCATGTTCGTAAGGCAGATATAGTAAGCGTCGCCTCTTTAAGAAGAGGTGTCGCTGAAGCGATTGAAGCGATTGCTCATGGAGAGGAAAATCACTCTCATGTTGTTGGCAAGCGAATCGATCAAATTAAACTACCAACAGGTACAACTATTGGTGCTATCGCAAGAGATGAAGACATTATTGTCGCGGATAATCAAACTGTGATAGAGGCGAATGATAGAGTAATTTTATTTTTGACAGATAAGCGCGTAGTACCAGATGTTGAGCGATTATTCCAAGTTGATTAGTTGATCAGTTATAAAAATTTAAATAAAGTGTCTTTCCATTCGTGATAATATAAAAATAATCAAGCAGCGCAATATTATTTTTACCAGATGTGTAAATTTCAAAACTCAAAACAATGTAAGAATGAAACAAAGTAATTGTTAACCGTCGATTAAAGATAAGTGAGGCATAAGTGAACAGAGTAAAAACATCATTAGGAAAAGATAAGATTAAGTTTCTACTATTAGAAGGAGTGCACGAAAGTGCTGTCGAAGTACTTAAGAATGCAGGGTATACAAATATTGAATATCATAAAGGTGCGCTAAAAGATGATGAACTAAAATTAGCAATTAAAGATGCTCATTTTGTCGGGATTCGTTCACGAACACATTTATCAGAAGATATTCTTAATGAAGCACAAAAATTAATAGCTGTGGGATGTTTTTGTATTGGAACAAACCAGGTTAATTTAAATGCTGCGGCAAGTAAAGGTATTCCTGTTTTTAATGCACCATTTTCTAATACACGTTCTGTCGCTGAAATGGTACTTGGTGAAATTCTTTTGTTACTCAGAGGGATCCCAGCCGCGAATGCAAAAGCACATAGAGGTATTTGGCATAAACTCGCTTCTGGCTGTTTTGAAGCACGAGGTAAAAAACTTGGCATTATAGGGTATGGCCATATAGGTACTCAGCTTGGTATTTTAGCAGAAGGTCTGGGTATGCAGGTTAAGTTTTATGATATAGAGCATAAATTACCGCTTGGAAATGCCCAGCAAGAGCAGTCACTCAATGAACTATTAGCTCAGTCTGACGTTATTTCTTTGCACATCCCTGAGAATGCATCAACCAAAAATATGATTTCTAAAGAGCAATTAGCTCAAATGAAAAAAGGTGCTATGTTAATTAATGCTTCAAGAGGAACAGTGGTTGATATCGATGCACTAGCTGATGCATTAAGAAATGAGCATCTTGCAGGTGCTGCTATAGATGTATTTCCTGAAGAGCCAGCAACAAATAGCGATCCGTTTATCTCGCCATTATGTGAGTTTGATAATGTAATATTGACGCCACATATAGGCGGCTCGACAGAGGAAGCTCAAGAGAATATAGGGATTGAAGTCGCTGGTAAACTTGCTAAATATTCTGATAACGGCTCTACACTATCAGCGGTCAATTTTCCTGAGGTTTCACTTCCTATTCATACAGGTGACACTAGTCGCTTACTTCATATACATGAAAATAGGCCTGGAATTATGACCCAGATTAACCAAGTATTTGCTGAAAATAGCGTTAATATTGCCGCACAATATTTACAAACAACGCCTGAAATAGGATATGTCGTAATCGATTTAGAAGCTGAGAAAGAAATTGCTCAGAAGGTTATTGAATCAATGAAAGCAATTGAAGGCACCATAAAAGCGCGTTTGTTATACTAACATTGCTTTTATATTAGTCTTTCGGTTTGTTTTTTGTTCATATAACTATATTATTGAAAAAAAAGACTTGCGCAATAAAAATTATCGCCTATAATTCGCCGCCTGTTAGCCACTAAGCAAATTCTTAATAGAATAAGCAAATAGAGCCAACAAGCGGTTGATTTAAGTTTCGTGAAATAAAATAGCAAAATTTAAACACAATCGTAGCGAGAAAAGTTAAAATAATTTTAAAAATTAACTTGACACGCTAAATTGGGTGAGTATAATACGCGCCCTGTCGATGAGAAGAAACTTCCCGACACCTTCGGTCAATATACCGAACGCTCTTTAACAATTTATCAGACAATCTGTGTGGGCACTCGCAAGATATGACAAAAAACAGATAACCAAGAACGCTATAAATCTTAGTTATCG
>NZ_FOHV01000031.1 GCF_900111395.1 Thorsellia anophelis DSM 18579
GGATAAGACGTAGACTCAGGGCAGTTCAACTTAAAAGTTGGAAAAAGCCAAGCAGGCTTCACCGACGATTAAGACAGCTTGGGTACAAAGGTACATTCAAATTTATCAAGATGAATAGCTGGAGGAACGCTTGTAGTCCGCTAGCACATTATGCAATGCCTAATAAATGGTTTGAAGAACTCAAACTATTTGACTTAACAAGCTTGTATAAGTAAAGAACGTCTAACAAAAACGTTAGATATTTATTGGTATGAGCCGTATACGAGGTCCGTACGTACGGTTCTGTGAGAGGGATAAGACGGTAACGTCTTACCCTACTCGATGTTAATAGTGTTGCGAAAGGTACAATTAATTTTGATTTTTGATGAAATCAATTAAATCGGTAATAGCAATTAACTGTTTTTCACCTGTTCTACGATTCTTATACTCAATTTGGTTATTATCTAAATTACGATCACCAATAACAATCGTGTGCGGAATACCAATCAATTCTATGTCTGCAAACATCACTCCTGGGCGTTCATCTCTATCATCAAACAAAACTTCAAGACCAGCATTGCTTAACTGTTCATAGAGAGACTCTGCGACTTCTTTTACTCTGAATGATTTTTTCATATTCATTGGCAGAATTGCTACATCAAAGGGAGCCAGTGCACTAGGCCAAGTTATGCCATATTCATCATGATTTTGCTCGATAGCGGCAGCAACAACTCGGGTTACCCCAATACCATAACATCCCATGGTTAATACTTGATTCTTTCCATCTTCGCCCTGGACAGTAGCTTTCATAGCTTTAGAGTAAACATCTCCAAGTTGGAAGATATGACCGACTTCAATGCCTCGCTTAATCATTAACGTGCCTTTACCATCTGGACTAGGATCACCTTCCACTACATTTCTGATATCTTCAACTCTGGTTGGAAGTGGCAAATCTCTTCCCCAATTTACACCAAAGTAATGTTTACCATCAATATTTGCTCCTATACCAAAATCACTCATAACTGCAACTGCTCTATCAGTGATGATAGGAAAAGGTAGGTTAATTGGCCCTAACGAACCTACACCAGCCCCTATTGTAGACTTAATATCATTTTCATTAGCGAAAGTTAAAGGAGATGCTATTTCAGGTAATTTTTCAGCTTTTATCTCATTGAGTGAATGATCGCCTCTCACTAGTAGTGCTATTAATTTATGTCCTGTTTCTTTTGTATAGGCTTCATCTGCTAGCACAATAAGTGTTTTAACCGTTTTTTCAATAGGCAAATTATGTTGTTCAACTAAATCAGCAATCGTTTTAGCATTCGGCGTTTCAACAAGGGTCATTTCAGCAGTTGCAACATCTGGGGATGTTTTTATACATACAGCTTCAGCTAACTCTATGTTTGCAGCATAGTCTGATTCAGTAGAAAAAACGATATCATCCTCACCACTGTTTGCAAGTACTTGGAATTCATGAGATGCACTTCCGCCTATTGAACCTGTGTCTGCATCTACTGCTCTGAAGTCTAAACCTAATCGGGTAAATATAGCGCTATAAGCATGATACATTGCATCATAGGTTTCTTGAAGAGATGCTTGAGTAGTATGGAAAGAATAGGCATCTTTCATAATGAATTCGCGTGAACGCATCACACCAAATCTAGGGCGAACTTCGTCTCTAAATTTAGTTTGGATTTGATAAACGTTAATTGGTAGTTGTTTATAAGAATTAATTTCATTACGAATTAAATCAGTTACCACTTCTTCGTGTGTTGGACCTAAAACAAATGGTCTATCGCCTCTATCAACAAAACGGAGTAACTCAGGGCCATAATCATCCCATCTTTCACTTTCAATCCATAAGTCTGCAGGCTGAACAACAGGCATTGAAATTTCAATTGCACCAGCGCGATTCATCTCTTCACGAACGACTTTAGAAACTTTATTTAGAACTCGTAATCCAGTTGGTAACCAAGTGTACATACCCGAAGCAAGACGTCTTATCATGCCTGCTCTTAGCATTAATTGATGACTAATTACTTCAGCATCAGCCGGCGTTTCTTTTAGAGTAGCTAAAAGATAGTTGGACGTGCGCATTTTATATTCCTTAATTGTAATTTAATAATAAATGATGATTAACCAAATTTTAAAATTTGGAGTAAATATTGACCATATTGTGTTTTACTCAATGATTTTGCTTCAGTCTCTAATTGCTCTTTTGTGAGCCAGCCTTGCCTAAAACCTATTTCCTCTAAGCAGGCTACTTTAAAACCTTGGCGTTTTTCAATCGTGCTGATAAATTGTGATGCATCTAATAGGCTTTCATGGGTTCCGGTGTCTAGCCATGCAAAGCCCCTACCTAATAACTGTACATTAAGTTTACCCGCTTCTAAGTACATTTGATTTAGTGTCGTAATTTCCAATTCACCACGATGTGAGGGTTTAACTTGTTTAGCCATTTCAACGACATCTTTATCATAAAAATATAAACCCGTCACTGCCCAGTTAGATTTAGGTTGAGCGGGTTTTTCTTCAATAGAAAGGGCTTTGTATTGACCATCAAACTCTACAACTCCAAATCTTTCCGGATCCATGACTTGATAACCAAAAACAGTCGCACCTGACTCTCTAGAAGTTGCTTGCGCAAGCTTATCAGCAAAACCTTGCCCATAATAAATGTTATCGCCTAAAACTAAGGCGCAGCGCTGGTGATTAATGAACTCTTCACCAATTAAAAATGCTTGAGCAAGGCCATCTGGACTGGGTTGAATTTCGTAGGATAATTTAATACCAAATTGAGTTCCATCACCTAGTAAGCGCTGGAAAGAGGGCATATCTTCAGGTGTAGTAATAATCAAAATATCTCTAATTCCAGCTAGCATTAATACCGAAATCGGATAGTAAATCATAGGTTTATCATAAATAGGTAATAATTGTTTTGATACACCTCTAGTAATTGGATGGAGTCTTGTACCTGAACCACCTGCTAAAACGATGCCTTTAATATTTTGTTGTGGGTTGATGGTGCTCATATTGTTATTCTCTTTTTTATTAAACTTAAAAATAATTAAAATCTATCTTTTAAGATGATACACCTAATCGCTCACCTGCATAAGAACCATTACGCACTCTTTGCCACCATGTTTGATTTGTTAAGTACCACTGAACTGTTTTGCGAATTCCACTTTCAAATGTTTCAGCTGGCACCCAACCAAGGTCTCTTTCAATTTTAGATGCATCAATAGCATAACGCATATCATGTCCAGGTCTATCTTTAACAAATGTAATCAAATCTTCGTAGCGTGCAATGTTATTAGGTTTGTTAGGCACTAATTCCTCTAATAATGAACATATCACCCTGACAACATCGATATTTTTACGTTCGTTATGTCCACCAATATTATAGGTTTCACCTATCACGCCACGCGTGACAACGGTATAAAGCGCTGCGGCATGATCCTCTACATATAGCCAATCTCTAATTTGTCCACCATCACCATAAACAGGTAAAGGCTTACCTTCTAATGCATTTAAAATAATCAATGGGATTAATTTTTCAGGAAAATGATATGGTCCATAGTTATTTGAACAATTAGTCACTATTGTGGGTAAACCATATGTTCTTTGCCAAGCTCGAACGAGATGATCACTTGATGCTTTAGAAGCAGAGTAGGGGCTACTCGGTGCATATGGTGTTGTTTCAGTAAATAAATCATCAGTACCATGCAAATCTCCATATACTTCATCAGTTGAAATATGATGAAATCTAAAGGAAGCCTTATCTTGTTCATTTAAATGATTAAAATAAAGCCTAGCAGCTTCTAATAAAGTGTAGGTACCTATGATATTGGTTTCAATAAAAGCAGAAGGACCATCAATTGATCTATCTACATGGCTTTCTGCTGCTAAATGCATAATCGCTTTAGGTTGATAGGTCGTTAGGATATCATCTATTTGTTTTCTATCACAAATATCTGCTTTAATAAATTCATATCGATCATGCCCCTCAAACATAGCTAAAGAGTCTAAATTACCTGCATAAGTAAGTTTGTCGACAACGATGACACTATCTTGTGTGTGATTAAGTATGTGTCTGACAACTGCTGAGCCTATAAAACCCGCTCCTCCAGTAACTAATATTTTCATTTTTACCTCTGATGATTAGTGTGCCGCGTCTCAATTATTCTTGAGAACACGGCTAAATTTCATAATAACAATTAAATGGTGTTATAATGTTAAGGTTTTAAAACTTCAACCATAGGTTCATTTGCAATCGAAACACCAACAACTCTTCTATTGTACATCGCTTCTGCATACACTGGCGGAACTTTATATTTTCCCACATTGGTTGCCTTAATTTGATATACAAATTCATCTGTAGTATTTCTTGGTAGACCGTACATTAACACGCGATCTTCTCTAACATCTACATAATCTACTGACCATGTTTGACTAATTGCAATGCTAGATTTAAACGCATTAGTATCACTATCTGTGTCTTCTTCGCTTGGTGGCGTAGTTTGTTGAACAACTTCAAAACCACCAGGAAGGAGGTCTATTAAAGCAACAGATGTCTCACCTTCTTCTGCATTTGCTCTAATTTTAACATGTACATTTAATGTATCACCAAGCTTAACTTGGTTAATTACATCACCGTTGTCATTTGTGAAATAGCGCGAAACCTCAAGTCCATCACTAATAGATTGAGTCAATGGATCATGGTCATAACCTGATTGGCTCACACTATACCAAGCCGGAATATCAAGTTTATTATTAAACTCAATAGTTTCGGTTGCAAATGGGGTATCAAATGCATTATTAAAGGTGCCTGATACTAATAAACCTCTTAATGAAGAGATATTCTCAAGTGTCTTATTCTTTTCTTCATTCGTAAAGCTTCTTGCAATTGAAAGATTAGCGGAATCATTTGCTTGATTTTCAATCGCGCCCGTATATTTATCTAACGCTAATATCATCATTGCAGATGAAAGGGTTGTAAAACGTTCTTCCATCAAAGCAATTTGCATATTATCTAGGACTTGTGGAGGCAAATCTTCTAATTTTTCAGGGAAATGCTGAGCTAATAGATAAAGTCTATTAGCATCAACAACAAGCGGATCCCAGTAGTCTTGATTCCACCAAGCTTTAGTATACGCTTTAGACATTTCTTTCCAATTCTCTTCAATACGTTTATTGGCTTTATCATCAAGTTTAAGTAATTTATACGTTGCCGCTAAATAAAAGGCAGTCAAATCAGCTTGATCATTATAATAATATTTACTAAATCTGTCTTCTATACTGGTGACTTGACTGGTCACAACTTCACCTTGTCTTGCAAGCAAATACGCAGCGTTAGCTCTGATTCTTAAATCGACTAAAGAGGTCAGGCGATCATTTTCTGCAAGTTGACGGAGATAATTATTTGCTTGATTAAGCATGCTGTTAGGAATCGCTATATTAGCATCTTGCGCTTCAAGTAAATAGGTAACTGCATGAACCGTCAAATAAGGATCTGGATTTTGTTGGATCTGCCATAAGCCAAACGCACCTTCACTATTTTGTCTTGTCTGTAAGATTTTGACAATTTCATCAAGTTTTACATCCATAGTAGCAATATCACTTACCGCAGAAAATTCTGGGTATTGCCTTTGAACTGCAAGAGGAATAGCTCTACTGACAATTTGCTCAGTACAAAGGTGCGGGTAATTATCCAAGTATTTAGATAGCCCAGAAGTGAAAATTAAAGGTGAATAAGAAGCTTTTGCATCATTTTGTGCAAAATTAGGATACACGGAACGGATATCTGACACCGATTGGGTCTTTCCATCCATTCTACCCATCTGAATTTGTGTTCTAAATGGCTCAGTTGGCCTGACTGATACTCCAATAGTTCGTTTGATTTTATTGGCCTCGCCTGTTTCATCAAGATATTCAGCATTGAAGTTAATTAGCGCACCGCCAAGTTCATCATTTGCGCGTAGGCGATAGGTCACAAAACTTTCTCTGTTTGAATTTATTGATAATTTTTGGATAGGCTCACCTAATATCGTTAACTCAGATGAAGTCTCTAAATTAATGAGCATGTCAGTCGCTTTATCAGATTCCAGATTATTAGAAATACCAACACTTATTTCAAATTCATCACCTGGTGCTACCGTTGTTGGTGCATTTGGCACTAAAATGACATCATCTCTGACAATTGTTGAGGTTTGAGCTATGCCCATTGTTGAATCTGAGACGCTGACAGCCATAATTCTGATGTTACCATTAAAATAGTCTGGTAATTCATATTCAAATGTTTTCTTACCATCAACCGTTACAATGCTAGACCAATAGGCAACAGGCTTATCACGTTTACGTTTAAACGGATTGAGATGTAAGTCCATTAAATCAGCGCCATCACCACCTGCAGCTGCAATGTAGGCATTAAGCTTAGAAAATTCGGGTAGTATTAAACTTAGAATTTCAGCACTTTTAACTTCTAAAGCCCGTTTTTTGAAAAAGGTATCAAGTGGATCGGCTAGTTTGTAGCGAGCTACTTGTAATATTCCCTCATCTACCGCAAATAGAATGATTCGCTGAGGAGAGTCAGTTGTGACTTCCATAGATAAAGTTTGACCTGATTTTAATTTCTTAGGCGCCGTTACATTAAATTCAGAGCGTCTATCGTCTAAAGAAATTTTAAACGGTAGGGCAGCGTAACTAAGCGGACTCATAAAGACTTCAGGAGAGTTTATATCTCTAATAAATTGTACGGTTACATAAGCATTACCTTCAAGATCGATATCTTCAGGTAACGTAATGGTTTGTACTGTACTATTTGAATCGCTTTTAAACCATTTCCAGCTGTATACTTTATCACGTTCAATTGCAATTAAACCACTACCAGCATATGGTGCTGATATGGATAAAGTAATTGGCTCGCCTCGTTTATAAGTGGATTTATCCAGTTTTACTCGAAGTTCTGCATTGCGATTTAAATCCCTAGAGATATCAGCATTACCTGCTACCGTATAGTTTATTCGGTTCAGGACTCGTCCTGAATCATCTTTTACAACTAATACGTAGTCACCTGCTTTTTGTGTATTTAATGCGAAGAAAGTGCCTTCATTGGTGATTTCAAAATCAGTTTGTTCAACCATTATTTCTTTTAATTTTGATTCGTATCGATAAGCACCTGATCTATCTTGAGCTAAAACAGAAAGATATTTTTGTTCATAAAGTTCTGCACTGAGTCCTTTCAGTTCAATTTTTGCAAGTTCAGGGTTAATCGCAATCAGATTAATTTTTACGTCACTTGCTTGATTGATAAAACTTAAATTTTGGTCATTTTTAAAACCAACTAAATACTCATATGGGGAAACTAATGCATGGCTAGTTGCAGCGACAGAACGACCTGCTCCTGCCTCAAAGGCTTCGACCAATACATTCATTTGATAGGTACCAGGCGCATAACTATCTAAATTTAATGGTATAGAAACATGTCCTGATTCATCAGTGAGTTGTTCCATGAGTTGTTCAACTACACCATCCCTATTAGGGGTATTTTCATAAAATTGGAATTGGCTATAACTATCAAAATAAGGGTAGATAGGTTTTAGCGTGAGTTCAGAGGTAACTCTTCTCTCTTCAGCTGGTGTGCCAAATAGATTTAGGACATTAACTTCAGCTGACAAGGTATTAGGACTAATCCAACCTTTATTTTTGGTTTTATTAGAAAGTTTAACATCAACTTTTAATCTATCTGGCTCAAATTCTTTAACATTGACTGAAATTGAATTCAATAACTGAAGATTACTATCTTCATCTTCCTTGTCATATGGGACAAGTAATTCAATACGCCATTCACCTGTTGGTGAATTTTCTGCCGTCGTGTAACTTATTTCATTTAAACCAACTTCATCAAGTGTAATATGCTTGGTAGCAACATTTACATATCTTGGATCATAAATTTCAACTTGAAGAGGAATGCCGGCTAGGGACTGTGTCCAGTCAGCTGATTTAGTAATTAAACCAATGTTAATCGTATCTCCAGGGCGATAGACTCCTCTATCTGAAAAAAGATGGCTTGATAGTTGTTTTTTATCCCTTGCATGGGATTCACCACCGATATCAAATCTAGAAAAATCTAACATTCTATCATGGCTATAAAAAACAGGTAAGAATGAAAAATCACCGCTAGATTCAACTAAGAAATGACTTGGTTTCTGTTCATGAACAAAATGAGCTAGAGATGGTAAATGCACGTGCCCAGTTTCATCTGTAGTAGCTGATAACAAAGTGCTACCATTGACCGCTATCACGCTAACTTTAGCATTAGCAATTGGAGTATTTTTACTGATGGATTGTGCAAAAAGGTGCCATGTTTGGTCGATATTACGTTTGGTGATAATTCCGATATCAGTCACCACTATCACGCGCTCATCAGTCACTGCTTCTTTTGGGATTGCCCCATCAATTTGATTGCTTCGTGTATACCAATCATAGTCAAGCCAATCTAAATCTTTAAATGGCGCTGCAAGTGTGGGTTGAATTTCATCTGATTCACCACTCCAAGGGCGTAATTTAACAATAAATACGCCTCTAGGATGCGACTGATCTTGGCTCAAAAAGTTTTTGAAATCAATGCTATCAAACAACACATTTTCAGATTTATACGTATTAAATTGTATGAATTTTGTGAAGTAGTCACCCAATCTTGGCGCTAATTGATCCGAATCATAGTCATAATCATACTCTAACCAAGAATCAAATTCTGAGCTTTTGTGAAATACAAAATGTTGAAGTTGTTCAGGTCTAATTCTATACAATTCAACTTGAGCGCCAGGGTGATTGCGAGTTGTAATTCCTAGTTTCTTTTCACCACTTAGCGGGAGAATCGAACCTTCACTGGTGAAGGTTAATTTTTTAGAAAGACTGTTTGTCATGACAATGCTACTACTGTCATTACGCATGAAATAGCCATTCGCTGACTTTAAATCTCTCGATTTAATTTGTACATAGACCCATCTATTTGCAGGCGCATCAATCACTAATGGAAATGCAATTTGAGGACTATCATCTTCAAATTCTGGGCGCTTAAAAGTTATTTTTTCATTCAGATCAGCATCGCTGATAGTTTCATCACTATAATTAAAATTCTCATATCCAGCATCTAGCCATTCCTGAATCTTTTTCTGACTGAAATTTGTTGGGAATTTTGGTAATAACCATATAGTGACAGCTTTATTAAAATCCTCTTGCTTGATAGGATCGTTAAATATGACATTTAGAAGTTGTTTGTCCTTTAAGCCATCAGTAACAGTTTCAGCTCTAACTTCTGAAAGTATTAATCCAAATCTATCTGGTATGCTTAATGAGCCAGTTTGTTTATCAGGTTGAGCTAAGGAGTGTGTCGCACCTTTTATATCTTTATTCAAAGTTAAAACGAGGTTGCCCGTTTCATCTGTTAATGGAATTCCTTGACTTTTGATGTAAGCAACGGTTTGATATTCAGAATCATATTCAACAGTGTAAGTGAGTTTGTTTTTTTTGTTGTTTGGATAATGAATAGTTAAATCAATATTTTTTTCAAAGCTATTTTTATCTACTGGTACAGGAAAATTGACTGTAAATATAGCATTGCGTTCATTTGTTTCCGGATTATGAGATAACGTTTTATCGGTTATTTCAGTATAAAAGTAAGGCATAGTGAAAGAAGTAGATAAATCTTCTTTATTCGCAAGTTGAGTATTTTCAGCTAAAAGTTTACTAGGGTTTAAATTAATCGTATATTCTTTGCCAAGAACAAAATTCTCATCAGCAGTAAATTTCAGATAATGATCACTAATCCATCTCCATTCACCTTTAAGATTAGGTACTATTTCTATTCCCTCTGTTATCGCTAACCCAACTTTATCAATAGGGGCGGCACTTACAGCACCGTAGCCATTTGTATCAGTGAAGTTTATTTCTAAATACTGTTTATCATCATATGGATAAGAAGGTTTGTATACATCATATTTAACTTCGGTAATGTTAATCGTAACAGGGGGAATAGGTGCAGGTCTATTTTGTTCTTGCACATAAAGATAGCATGCACCAAATGCTGTAAGGCTTAAAACAATCATAGCGATAAAAATTTTTAATGCATGCTTTTTAGCATTTTGCTCACATTTATTGAAAATATTGACGCAATGAGTCCACCAATTAGGGATCTGCCAATTAATTTGACCAATAATCGGCTTCAAAATGGCAAAAAATACCTTCAGTACTAGACCTGCAATTTTGAATATTAAGCGTACAAACAAAAAAGGCAAGCCTATAATAAAACGTAATACATCCATTTTGATCCCCAAAAATTAAATAGACATGAAATTAATTTGATTACACTTGCCTAATTGAGAAAGATATAGGCAAATTTTTTTAATACGATTTTTTATTTTTCTTTATCGTTAGATTCATTATTATTTGATGTGGCAATCCAAGCACTACTGTAGAGTGTTAAAATTGCAAACAAATAAAAAAACATCATCAAAGTTAATACGGAACCAAATACGACTGCAGAAGGTGATGCACTTAATAAGGGTAAAAATTTAGTCATTCCATATTTGATTATTTCAAATCCAATCGCAGCTAGTAAGGCTCCTCTAAACAGCGCTTTTCTCTTAGGTCTTTTATCTGGCAGCGAGATAAATACCCAAAGAAAAACAGCGTAATTAGCAATTAAGGAAATGCTCAGAGTAAAAAAACGCAATATATACTGTAAAAAAATACTATTTTGTAAACCAAAAAAATCAACTAGCCATAATTGTTTTGAAATGGCAAATGAACTGATTAAAATAGTTGCTATAGTTGCAAAAACTAACCCCACCAGAGAAATGAAATCTCCTAGATATTGTTTTAATAATGATGGTGAAGTTTCTTGACACAAAACTAAGCTTTCACGAGTTTGAAATCGAATCGCTTTTCGTAAGTTTGTCATCCAGCCGATACTTGAATAAAAAGCAATCGCAAGCCCAGTTAATCCAACAGATGTTCTTTGATTAATAGCTGTATCAATTATATTTTTAAGTGTATTTGCTAAGTTAGGGTCGCCAATATTAGTGACAATTTTATCTTTTATTTGGTCTAAGTATTCAGGATTGCTTATCAAAAAAGAGCCAAGTGCAGCAAAAGAAATCATTAATACCGGAATTAGGGATAAAAACGAAAAAAAACTAATCCCAGCACTGAGCTGCATCCCCATTCTTTCATCAAATCTTTGATATGCTTTAATATGATGAGATATAACTGGTAATGCTAAAAATAAATTGATCCCTTTTTTTATTGTTTGTAGCATTCCTTTTTACTTAACCTCTTATTTAATAAGAAAATCTCATCGCACATACTTTGTTGATTAATGTATTTTACTCTTTATGATTTGAAATTTAATAGGCCTATTATACCTCAATTTAAAGATGTTCATAAAATTATTATAATGAAAACCGATTCCCTTCAGATTATCAAAAATGAAGGGAATTTGGATCACTAATAATCTCTTAAATTTGTAAATACTGTCCGTATCTTATCAGCATCTTTAAGGGCTGGCTTATTTTCAACACCAGAGTTAAAATCTAATCCACCACAATAAAATTCAGCGGCTTGTTTACAATTATCAGGACTTAATCCACCAGCTAATAGAACATTATTTAAATTATCATTTTCATGTCCTTTAAATACGGCCCAATCAAAAGTCTGTCCTGAACCACCAGGGCCATGATCAAAAACATATTTATCAACATGTTCCCAGTCACGCTCTGGTAATTTATGTTCAATGCTGAGCGCTTTCCAAATTTGGCACTCTAAGGGGAGCTTTTTTCTTAGCATGGTAACGTAAGCTTGATTTTCATGGCCATGTAATTGAACAGCTGATAAATTTAGTTCTTTGACAACTGATGCAATATGATCAATGTTATCATTTCTAAACACACCCACGTAAGCTAATGGTGCCCCAGCAATAATATTTTTAGCTTGGCTCGTATTAATGTGTCTTGGTGTATTTTGTACGAAAATCAGTCCACCAAATATGGCCCCTGCATCAAAGGCAGCTTTTGCATCTTCAGCACGCGTTAAACCACAAACTTTGTTTGCACCTAAAATAATTTTTTTAATTGCCCCTTCAAGATCATCTTCTGCCATAAGAGCACTACCAATTAAAAATCCATCGACAAACTTAGCAAGTCTTCTTACATCAGAGTAATTACGAATGCCAGATTCACTTATGATAATTCTATCATTTGGTATTGTAGGTGCTAATTTTAATGATGTGCTTAAGTCAACACTTAAATCACGTAAATCGCGGTTGTTAATACCGATTACTTTAGCACCTAAATTGATAGCTCTTTGCAGCTCAGTTTCATTTGAGACCTCTGTTAAAATACCCATGCTTAATTCATGTGCAATGCTTTCTAATGCTTTGTATTGCTGGTCATCTAAAATTGAAAGCATTAATAAAATGGCATCCGCTTGAAAATGCCTTGCAAGCTTAATTTGATAACCATCTATAATAAAATCTTTGCATAAGATAGGTTGTTTGACTAATCCACTGACTTTAGGCAAAAAATGGTAATCACCTTGAAAGTAAGGCTCATCAGTTAGTACTGAGATTACACTCGCATAAGATTGGTAAGTCAGCGCAATTTTTTCAATATCAAAAGATTCACGTATTAACCCTTTAGAAGGAGAAGCTTTTTTGCATTCTAAAATAAATTGAGTTTGATTTTTATTAAATGCGTGATAAAAATCCCGGTTAGATGGAGTAAGGGTAGCTTCAAACTCTTTGAGAGGTAGTTTTGCTTTATGGCTCTCCAACCAGTTTAGCTTATCTGCTAAAATTTTTTCTAATACCGTTCCTTTTAGTGTTTCAGTTATTACATATCCCATATTTGCTCTCCTTTTTAAGATGGTACTGATTAATTGTAGTAGTTACTTGATTAAATAGATTATATATATTTTTCTATGTAAAACTGTGTTCAGCGTCAATAACTTTAGTTTCAGTCTTAAGCCTAAGATGTAATTAATTTAAAAAAAAGTGAGCATAGTTATTGTATAAAAGTTTTACACTAATTGAAAAAGAGACAATAACTAGCATTGGCCTTATTAATTTATGACCTTTAGATATGACCATTCTCGCCCCAAAAGTTGCCCCGATTACTTGCCCCAATAACATTATCAAACCAATATGCCAAACGATGTTTCCGGTAAAAGCAAAGAAAAGTAGGCTACCAAAATTTGACGTAAAGTTCATGACTTTCGCATGCGCAGTGGCTGAAATAAGATTAAATCCTATTAAAGTCACGAATGCTAAAGTAAAAAAAGACCCTGTAGCAGGTCCAAAAAAGCCATCATAAAAACCGATTAAAGCCGTAATAAGTCCCATAAATGCATAACTTAACCTTGGTTTTTGATCCTTTTCCCCAATTTTTGGAGAAAAAAGAAAATAACAACCAACGACAATAATGAGAATCGGAAGTAAGGTTTCTAATACTTCTTTAGATAAAAATCGAACCAAAGAGGCACCAATAATTGCACCTATGAAGGTGGTTAAAATGAGAAATTTACATTGCCATAGATCGATTGTTTTTTTTCTAACAAAATATAAACTAGCTGAAAACGAACCTCCAACGGCTTGAAGTTTATTAGTAGCAAGGGCTTCAGCTGGAGTCAAGCCAGAAAGTGCTAATAGTGCAGGAATAGTAATGAGGCCACCACCACCAGCAATTGAGTCGATAAAGCCTGCTATTAATGCAATGCTAAAAAGCGCTAAGAGTAACCAAAGTGTTTCGCTATTAAAAATAAAATTCATTAAATCCATTTTTTCCTCATTTCAGTTAAAGGTTGAATCTATCTATTCGATTTTATTTTGTTTTTTTATTATTTGAGTTATCAAAATATTTGCGCCCAATCCAAGCATTATAAGAAAAGCAGCTATTAACTCGACAGTTGTTAATTTTTCATCTAATAACCAATAAGCTGAAAGCATTCCAAAAACCGGTACGAGAAGGGATAGGGGAGCGATAGTAGCGGTGTCATATTTTTTGATTAACCAAAACCATACTCCAAAACCAAGTAGAG
Source organism: Thorsellia anophelis DSM 18579 (assembly GCF_900111395.1). Taxonomy (GTDB): domain Bacteria; phylum Pseudomonadota; class Gammaproteobacteria; order Enterobacterales; family Thorselliaceae; genus Thorsellia; species Thorsellia anophelis. The sequence goes on from NZ_FOHV01000031.1 coordinate 14,074, forward strand.
TATTGCCAATTGACTGCCAAAGCACGCTTAACCAAGCAGCAAAATTAGCATTCTGTATAGATTCAAATATTAGCTTACTGCCATCAAACCAAAATGACATTCCCAGAAGAGGAATGCAAGAGAAAAGTCCTCCCCAAATTAAAAAATTCATCATGTTAACTTTGCCTAATTTTCTTGCAACCATATTACTGCAGCCCCAAGAGAAGGCTGCCATTAATGCAAGAATGAGACCTAATGTTGTGATGTTAGTTTGTTCACTATTTTGATTATCGGAGGCAATTAAAGTGAAACCTATAACACAGATTAATAGTGCAAGAATTTGGAATTTATTTGGGACTTCCTTGAATATTAAAAATGCTAGAATTAAAGAAAAAAATATTTGAGACTGTACAACTAAAGATGCAATTCCAGGGGCGATATGTCCTTGCAATGCCCAAAATAGGAACCCAAATTGTCCCACTCCAAGGAAAATACCATTTGCTAACAAAAAACGCCAAGGTACATTGGGTCTTTTGAAGAAAAAACACCAGGGTAAAAAAGTAAAAACAAATCTTAAAGCAGCATAAAGAAAGGGAGGGAAAAATTGCAATCCAAAATGGATAACCACAAAATTTGTTCCCCAGATAAATGTCACTAATAGAGCTAAAGAAAAATGTGTAAGTGACATAAATATCCTCTACTCGCTAAAATGTTGACGTATTAATTCACAACGTTCGGGTATTGCTGGTGTCTTGTTTTGTTTATCATCAGTTTGATTTTCATTTGTTGATTTTTCTTTCGGATTAAACCAGCTTTCTAGCTCATTACCACATCCATCCCCTGCTGGAATAGGAGCTTGATTTTGGCAATCAGGCTCACCAACAGGACAGTTTAAGCGAATATGCATATGGTATTGATGATAGTGCCAAGGCCGAACATTTCTTAACCAAGTTCTATCGTTTTCACCGAAAAGAGTCGCATCGATGCATAATTGTTTTTTAATTGCTGGATTGACAAAAATTCGTGCGACCCTTTCATCACTAGCGGCAATTTTTATTAGGTCATAAATACTTTTTTGCCATTTTTCTTTTATTATTGTTCTATTATCATCATTTACTAATGAGAGTGGGGTAGGGTGTTTAAGTTTTTCTTCATGCCAAGGTGATTTTGGTAATTGCAGCCAAATATCAACATCTAATCCAGATTGATGGCTAGCATGCCCTGAATCAAATCTTCCTCCACCTGGCATTGACATGTCGCCTATTAATACCCAACCTAAGGATTTCATATTTACTCTATTTGTAAAGTCTTCAATGTAGCGAATCAGTTCTGGATGTCCATAATAACGGTTATTTTGCATTCTCAAAATTTGGTAGTGCTCAGAGTTATTATTTAATGGTTTAGCCCCAATAATACAACCATTTGAATACCCGCCGATTGATTCACTTAGACCATCAATCGGAGATGTCAGTGATTGCCAAAAAGTTGGCTTAGCTTGGCTAGTGAAGGTAATAGCGCTAAAGCCCAAAAAACAGCCTATCCATACAATATGCTTTAGGGTACGAACCATTAAGCTAAAAAAATTGCCTCTGCATAATAGGTTAATAATTTTAGCTCGCAATTTCGAAATGAAAAAAAACATTATTTTAGCTTAGGCACTAAAGACTGAACATCCGCACATTGCCCTCGATGTCTTAGGTAATGGTCCAATAAAACGATTGCAACCATGGCTTCAGCAATTGGAACGGCCCTTATACCAACACAAGGGTCATGGCGCCCTTTAGTAATAATCTCAGATTCTTGACCTGTTCTATCAATCGTTTTTCCTGGGGTGGTAATGCTTGATGTGGGTTTTAAGGCAATATGCGCTATAATGGATTGACCAGAACTAATTCCCCCTAAAATTCCGCCTGCATGATTGCTTGTAAAGCCATCTGGAGTTAAGGTGTCTCTATGTTCACTCCCTCGTTGATTTACGACAGCAAAACCGTCACCAATTTCAACGCCTTTCACTGCATTTATGCTCATTAATCCATGGGCAAGATCAGCATCTAATCTATCGAAAACAGGTTCACCCAAACCGACAGGTATATTTTCTGCAACTATTGTTATACGAGCACCAACTGAATCGCCTGATTTTTTTAATTCACGCAACAAGCTATCTAAATCGTCAAATTTTTCTGGGTCGGGACTAAAAAATGGATTTTGCTCAACATAATCCCAATCTTTTAAATCGCATTTAACTTCACCCATTTGAGATAAAAAAGCTTTTACCGTTACCCCGCACTGTTCAAAAAGATACTTCTTTGCAATCGCTCCAGCCGCAACACGCATTGCAGTTTCTCTTGCTGAAGAGCGGCCACCACCACGGTAGTCACGAATGCCATATTTTTGCTCGTATGTATAATCGGCATGGCCAGGGCGAAAAAGATCTTTGATGTTGCCGTAATCTTGAGATCGTTGGTCAGTATTTTCAATTAATAATCCAATGCTGGTGCCTGTTGTTTTTCCTTCAAACACACCCGATAGAATTTTTACTTGATCTGCTTCGCGCCTCTGTGTTGTGTATTTTGAAGTTCCAGGTTTGCGCCTGTCTAAATCATGCTGAATGTCACTTTCAGTTAATGACATGCCAGGTGGAATGCCATCAATGATACATCCTAATGCAAGCCCATGAGATTCCCCAAATGTGGTTACTTTAAAGAGTTGACCTATACTATTGCCTGCCATAAATATTGATTCCTTATCATTCTAAATGCTGTTAATTATTATTGTATTAGCAAAAAATTAAACCGGGTAGTATGCTTGTGCAATAACCCCTTCACCGCTGATGCAGATATCTGGCGTCAATAAAGAAATAAAACAAGACTCCCCAGGGTTGAGTTGAATTTGTTTTGAATCTCTTTGATTTGTTATCTCAATTTGTCCTTTTATACAAAAATAAATTGCAGCACTGGTTTGTTTTATTTCTTGAGGTTGTTCCAATTTCAGGGTATGGATGGCAAATGCAAAATCGTCAACAGGGATAGGGAAGACTGATGCCATACCTTCTCTATTAGCTTTCATTAATAATGAGTTAATGGGCTTAGGCATAAACTCTAAATTAGCCATTAGCTCAGGTAAGTTAATGTTTTTAGGAGTTAAACCAGCTCTTAAAACATTATCCGAATTGGCCATGATTTCAAGACCTGTGCCATTTAGATAAGCATGCGGGGTATTGGCATATAAAAACATAGCCTCACCAGGTTTTAATTGAACAACATTTAACAGCAATGGTGCAAACAAACCCGCATCTTCAGGATAAATCTCAGCAATCCATCCAAGCGTTTGCCAAGTCAGATGGTGGTTTTTACTCAAGGTTTCAAGCTTTGTTAATTTGAGTTTTAAAGTGTGTTTCAATTGGGCTAAAGTAGTGAGTTTTTCATCGCCTTCTAATTTGAGTAGTCCTTCAAATAAAGTTGCAAGTGCTTGTTCAGAAGGTGAAGTTAGGAACACTTTAATTAAAGGATGTATATCAGACAGTGGTGTTAATAACTCCGAGATATCATCAAGCGTTCTAAATGCATTCATAGCAATAAAATCGGTTAGCGCATAAATGAGCTCTGGCTTATGGTTAGGATCTTTATAATCACGAATAGGAGAGTCTAATGGAATATTTGCATCATTTTCACGTTTAAATCCTTTTATTGCAGCGTCTCTATTGGGATGAACTTGAATTGATAACGGTTCATTTGCACAAAGTACTTTGAATAAAAAAGGCAACTCGCCAAATTTTTTTGCTGCCGCTATTCCTAAGTGACCTTCAAGATTTTCTGCAAGGTAATCCCGTAATGAGATCATGTTATTCGGCTCAACAGATTGAGTTGCCATAGATTGGCTAAATAAAATTGGATTGGATTGGTTATCTGAAATCAACTTTGAGCTACTTTTAGGGTGCGCTCCCATCCATATTTCAGCCATAGGAAGAGATTCGGTATTTTTAATATTAAATAAATCAGTCAAGGCAGATTTACTACCCCATGCATAATTTTGAATAGTATTATGTAACTTATACACAAATAACTCCTAGGCTAGATAATTAGTTAAGACCTCTTCTCCTTACAATTTATCAATGAAAGTGAGGATAGGTAGGTTGAATTTGATTACAAATATAGAGCGTAAAACCTAAAATATGACAAGTTGACATTATACTCACTTTAGTTAGCTAATCAAAGCATTCACACAAATAGTAATACCATGATGCGAAGCCATTAATACTTGATAAGTATTAATGGCAATATTCTAAAAGTAAATGCCTAATCACTATCTGACAAATATGATAGTTACATGGGAATATTAAATAGGCATATTGCTTAAACGGGTAAAGCTGATTATCAGACAGGTTTTTTTAAGTATTTGCTTAACAAATTGAATATTGCTAATGTGATATTCATATAAGCGCAAATACAAATTCAAATGTTGCTTGTTGGTTATTAAATTAGTTCATCAAATAATCATGAATTGGGTGGATTATCAATCTACGCTTTATACATAGATTGATAATTAAACTTTTACTAACGACAAACTAAACTAAGCATCGCTCGAAGATTAGAGATCATTAACTCTATTCAGGAAAGTTTGCTCATCAATAACCTCTATACCAAGCTCTGTTGCTTTAGCTAATTTGCTACCGGCAGCTTCACCTGCAATGACAATGTCTGTTTTTTTAGAAACACTCCCACTTACTTTTGCCCCAAGATTTTGTAATTTGATTTTGGCTTCATCACGAGTCAGTATAGACAGTGAACCTGTTAGCACAACAGTTTTACCTAAAAATGGATTTTCTTTAATATGAGAAACGGCTAATTGTATAATAGGAGTGTATGTCACACCTATTTCAGCAGATAAAAGTGTTTCAACAATTTGCTTATTCTCAGGATTAGCGAAAAATTGCACAATATTTTTCGCAACCACTTCACCAACATCATTCACTTCTTTTAATGAATCTTCGTTTGCTTGCATAATTGCATCAAAGGTTGAGTAATGGTTACTTAAATTTAAAGCTGTAGATTCGCCCACATCTTTAATTCCTAGTGCATACAGCAACCTTGGAAGTGTGGTCGTTTTTGATTTTTCAATCGCTTCTAAAATATTATTGGCTGATTTTTCACCCATCCTATCAAGGTTAGCTAATATCCCTCGATTTAATCTAAATATATCAACAGGTGTTTCAATATATTGTTTGTCAACAAGTTGCTCTACTAATTTATCACCAAAACCATCAATATCTAATGCTTTTCTTGAAACGAAATGTTTTAATGCTTCTTTTATTTGCGCTGCGCATTTGCTACCTGCAGGACATCTGATAGCGACTTCAGTATCTGATTGCACTAAATCTGTCCCACACACCGGACATTGTTTTGGAAATATAATTGGTTTGGCATCTTTAAGTCGGTTGTCTGGAATAACGCTGACTATTTTAGGGATCACATCACCTGCTCTTCGAATGGTTACAGTATCACCTTGATGTATATCTAATCTAATTAATTCATCTTGATTATGTAAGGTAGCATTACTTACTATAACCCCAGCGACTTCAACTGGTTCTAGCCTAGCGACAGGCGTGATGACCCCAGTTCTGCCTACTTGATACTCTACATCAAGTAGCTTAGTTGTTACTTCTTGTGCTGCAAATTTATAAGCAACGGCCCATCTTGGTGCTCTTGAGACAAATCCTAGTTCTTCTTGTAGTGCAATGCTATTTACCTTAACGACAACGCCATCAATATCAAAACCAAGTAAATGACGCTCGGATTCAATTTCTTTAAAATAGGCTAAAATTGCATCACATTGATTTAATTGCTTAACCCATTTATTAATAGGGAGCCCCCATTTAGCTAGTTGCTGTAGTCTACCATAATGGGTGTCTTCTAGGGGGTGATTAGTTAATGAATCACCCGAAACAACTCCTATTCCATAAGCGCAAAAGGTAAGTGGACGCTTTGCAGTAATAGTAGGGTCGAGTTGCCTTAAGGAACCAGCTGCAGCATTACGAGGATTAGCAAATAATTTTGCAACTTGATCTTTTTTTGTTTGTTTTTCAAGTTGTATATTGAGCGCTTCAAACCCTGCATGGGTCATGTAAATTTCGCCTCTCACTTCTAGAATCTCAGGATAATTATCTCCAGATAGTTTAAGTGGGATCGATTTAATTGTGCGGATATTTAAAGTAACATCTTCACCAGTCGCCCCGTCTCCTCTAGTAGCTGCTTGCGTTAATATTCCCTGTTCATAGCGCAAACTCACTGCTAATCCGTCTAGTTTTAATTCACAGCAAAATGTCGTGTCTGTACTACCAAGTGTGGCTAAACGCTCCTGGGTTCTTTGAAAAAATGCCGAAAATTCTTCCTCGGATGATGCCTTTTCTAAAGAAAGCATAGGAAGTTCATGTGTGATAGTAGAAAATGAAGAGAGAGGCTTTGCTCCTACTCTTTGAGTCGGGGAGTCTGTTGTAATCAATTCTGGATGTAATTTTTCAATTTTTATCAGCTCATCAAATAGTTTATCATAGGTACTATCTGGAACTAGTGGTGTATCTAATACATGGTAGTGATATTCATAATCTCGCAATGTTTTTTTTAATTGTTCTAAATTTGCGTGTACTTCAGTCAAATTTTTCATTATCCGGTACCCATTTGAAAGCAATTATCATTATTTATATTTTAATGGTTTATGTATTTTTAAGTGTCGTAATTTTTGGCGCTATTAGTTTAGAATTAAATTAATAGCGCCCTAATTTAGTTTTGTACAAAAACGACTATACTCTGATGCGTTACTATGTGATAGCTTATGACTATGGCATAGATAAATTAAGTCATTTTATTTATTACTTTATCAAATCTTTATAATCCAGAATCTTCAGTTATTTCATCAAGACTTAAAGTAAAACTAGGGACAAAAACATCCATGAAATATTGCATTTCTGGGCTGCTTCTTTCTACCAAAGTGCTTTCAAGCCTAGTCTTTGCGAGTGAAAATTCACTATTGCCTGCAGCTAATTCCTCTAAGCATTTTAAGTAGGCGCATAATGTATCAGCTTGTTTTACAATGCCATAAATGGTTTCATCAACAGCATCCACATTTAATAACCACGCAAAATCTTGTTGCAGAGGGGCAGGGAGCATTGATAGCATTTTTTGTTCCGCAATTTGCTCAATTTTTTTATATTCTATGGCAATTTGTGGGTTATAGTATTTTATAGGAGTTGGCATATCCCCTGTTAATACCTCACTCACATCATGGTACATAGCATAAAGTGCAACTTTTTCCGCATTAATATTACCTTCAAAACAGCGATTTTTAATCACCGCTAGCATATGCGCTACAAATGCCACCTGTAGACTATGTTCAGAAACATTTTCAGTTCTAACATTGCGCATTAATGGCCAGCGATTAATGAGTTTAAGTCTAGAGATATGAGCCATAAAATGGCTCTTGTCTATCTTGTTTTCGGGTGTGTGACTCATATTGATTGCTTATTAACCTATGAAAATAAATTTTGCTAAAAAAAGAATTGATACGACTAAGACGCATAGGTTGATATCTTTAAACTTACCCATTCCAACTTTCATAATGCAGTAGCTAAAGAACCCAAAGGCAACGCCTTCAGTAATTGAGTAGGTAAATGGCATCATGACCGCAGCGATAAATGCTGGTACAGATTCTGATAAATCATCCCATTTAACCTCAATTAAACTTGATGTCATTAAAACACCAACATAAATTAGCGCACCTGCTGTAGCGTAAGAAGGAACCATGCCAGCTAAAGGTGAAAAAAATAAAACTAAAATGAACATAAGACCCGCAACAACCGATGTCAAACCGGTTCGACCGCCTACTGACGTTCCTGCAGAGCTTTCAATATAGGCTGTGACAGATGACGTTCCTAATAATCCACCAGCCATTGAACTTGCACTATCAACGTAAAGAGATTTTTGCATATTTGGGTATGTGCCATCAGTTTTTGCAAGTCCAGCTTTTGATGTGACGCCAATTAAAGTACCAGAAGAGTCAAATAAATTAATGAGCATAAAAACAAAAATAACACCAATTAGAGCAGAATCTAGGGCACCAGCTACGTCAACTTTACCAACAACACTCGTAATATCAGGCGGTAAGGAGACAACTCCCATAAATTTAACGTTAGGATCTACAATCAACGCGATGAGAGTGGTAATAATAATTGAAATTAATACTGCTGAATGAATTTTTTTAGCCGCTAAAATCACGATGATAAAAAAGCTTAAAAAACCTAATAAAAAGGATATGCTGGTAAAGTGTCCGATTTCTACAAGAGTAGCTGGGTTAGAAATGACTATCCCTGCATTTTTAAATCCAATTAACGCAATAAATAGACCAATACCGCTTGTAATACCGACTCTTAACGATAATGGAATTGAATTCATAATCCAATAACGTACCTTAGCGACCGTTAAAATAAATAAACCTACAGATCCTAAAAATACAGCACCCATGGCAACTTCCCAAGGATAGCCTAATTTGCCGACGACAGTAAATGCGAAATATGCATTAAGGCCCATCGCAGGGGCTAGTGCAACAGGCAAGTTGGTAAATAAACCCATGCAAATAGAGCCAATTGCCGCGATGATTGCTGTAGTGACGAAAACTGCCTGGGTATCCATACCTGCAGCTCCTAGGACACTAGGATTAACAAAAACAATATAGACCATTGTTAGGAAGGTTGTGATACCCGCAATTATTTCAGTTTTAATGCTGGTATTATTTTCTCTTAATTTAAAAAAACGGTCTAAAACATTCTGTTGGGTTGAAGAAGGTGATGTGGCATTCATAAAAATATCCTAAAAGAACTTAAAAATAATAAGAGTATGCGAGCTGCTATCTCAGGTATAGACATGATTATAGCGTCAAGTTTGCCGCTATGACTAGTTAAATTGTGGTATTAAAATGAACCAATCTAAAATTGATTTTTTTATTCAATGTGTTATCAGTTAGCAATATTAAGGTAAAATACCAGATAATGGATTCCACTTATTCATCCCTTTTGTTATGGTCCCCCACCAATTTGAGGGTGCTAAATCTAATATTGCTTGTGCTGATGACTTGGACTCAAATCTAGCGAATATAGTTGATCCTGTTCCTGTCATTCTTGTATCTGCGTATTGACTTAGCCAAGTTATTGCTTTGTCAATTTCACTGTAGTGTTGACGTGCTAGCGGTTCAAATACATTATAGTAAGCGCAGTTTTGCCATTGTTCATATGTTTTAGGGGAAGATGTGCGAACTAGATTAGGGTCTTTAAACAATTCACCTGTAGAAACAGACGTGTTTGGAAAAATCAGTAAGTACCAAGATTCTTCTAGGCTAACAGGCGTAATGATTTCGCCAACTCCAGTTGCAAAGGCACTATGTCCCTCAATAAAAATAGGAACGTCAGCTCCAATTGTTAATCCAATTTTTGCAAGGACTTCTTTTTTTATATTTAACTTCCATAAATGATTCAGAGCTAGAAGTGTAGCAGCTGCATTTGATGACCCACCCCCAAGTCCAGCCCCCATGGGTAAAATTTTGTCTATTTCTATCGCAATATCACAAAGTGATTCGGTTAATTGATTTTCCTTTGCATATATCACTAATTGATTAGCAGCTTTGATAATCAGATTTGACGCTAATGGTTGGGAAGACAAAATCTGAGTGAAAGGGTTATTCAGAGTTTGTTTGCTATAGGTAAGGTTGATTGCAGGGTATTGTTTAGAATAATCAACCTTATTCATATTAGTTAAGTTTGCCTCAAAAGTTAAAGTATCCCCTACATCTAATAATTGAAACAATGTCTCAAGATTATGATACCCATCCGCTCTCTGGCTGGTAATGGATAAAAATAAGTTTATTTTTGCAGGTGATAATAGTCTTAAGGGCACTTGGTATACCTATGTGAATAAATTAAAGAAAGATTTAAGCTAGAGGGTTACTATCGCTAGCTTAAATGAATAGTATGCAATGCATAAGCGAAATTTTAAAAAAATATCACTTAGTTCAGTGTATTTAAGATTAAAGATTCCAGCTGTTGATTTTTAATTTAATTCTCAAACTTTCACCATTAATGTCCTGTTCAATTTCTAAATTGCTAGGTAAGGAAGGCGTCATATTTGTATTGTATGAGAGATATTTAATTTGCCATTTAGCATGAGTGTTTGGATCAATAAAAGTAGCTTTCTCAAGTAAATTGTTTGAGTTTAATATTAAATCAGTGGCTTCACCTGGTAATCCAAGCATCCAGAGTCTTAAGTTATCGATTGGTATATCCATTTGTGCTAAATCTCTAATCGCTTGTTGTGGATTAGAATGCAAGTGACTTGTACCTTTATCGTCAATTAGTTCAGATTGCTGTGCTGTTACATTCATAGAGATAACTGTCTGACCTAATGGATTGAGTAATAAAAGGCGGTAGGTATCATTATCAATTTGTTCCCAGAAAAAGCTTGCTGATTGTCGCATATCAGGTGCAATATATGCAAAATTACCCTTTGTAGTGTAATGGGTTAATTGTTTAAGTGCTTTTTGGTGAGTTTGCCAACCCACGTTATTAGATACATCTATAATAATATCATTAGGTTTAGTTTCTTGGTTGAAAATTCCGCATCCAGATAATATGAAAGAAGAGGATAACAGGAGCATGACTGCGGCTCTTTTAGCGTTGGTGCGTAATAGTAGGGTATTGCGGATACTATAAACTAATAACATTCTTATTTTCCTCATAAGCGAGTTGAGTTGTGTTTTTCTAATTAATATTTCAAAATTTATTGGTTAAACTTGATTCATGGCAAACTCAATGGACAATTCGTGTCAAATTCCTTACAATGTCATGAAATTTCTTTGCAAGATAGTTTCTCTATTTTACACGAAAAGAACTAATCGATTTAGCTTTGCTTTGGTTTATTTTTGTTATTAATGTTAGCTTAAGAGACTAAATACTAACGAACATATATATTACCGTGTTAAAAATTGATTCTCAATGCTTAAATATATGACTTGTTTAGTTTCCTTTGGATCTCTAATTTATTTGAGGTATAGAATGAAAAATACTAATTTATTCTTTTATTGTTTAATTTCATTAGCTATTGTTACCTGTAACGTGCATGCTGATTTTGTAGGTAAGAACGGGACTCAAAGTACTCCATATGATACTGTGAAATCAATTGTTGCCAACCCTATAGAAGACAAACAGGTGTCTTTAATAGGTAATATAATCGAAAAGATTGGGCATGAGAAATATCTTTTTACCGATGGTACACAAACTATTCGTTTAGACATTGATGATGAAAAATTCCCCATTGAACCTGTTGATGAATCCACAACTGTAAAAATTTATGGTGAAATAGATAAAGAATTTTTAGAATCACCTGAAATTGATGTTGATTTCATACAAATCGTTAAGTAAATAATCGTTTTTTTTTCAACGCGCCTATGGGCGCGTTTTGTGTTTAATTTAAGAGAAAAACTATAATGTTGCTTCTTGCTCTAGGCATTAATCATAAGACTGCACCTATCTCTGTCAGAGAGAGGGTGAGCTTTTCGCCAGAGCAAATGGAAATTGCATTAGAAGAGCTTTCTGCAAAGTTGTCTCTTCAAGGAAGCGTTGTTTTATCAACCTGTAATAGAACTGAAATCTATGTAAGTGTTACTAAGGGCGTTATTGAATCATTCGAACAAAAAGAACTGGATGATGAAAGTCAAAAAAATAAGGATTTTTATACTCATTCTGAGCGGGTAACAGAGCAATTACTTAATTGGTTGAGTGAGTTTCATGACATGAATATAGCTGATATTAAAAATAATATTTATTGTTATGAAGGCGAAGATGCCGTCAGGCATCTGATGCGGGTGTCTAGTGGACTAGATTCACTAGTGATTGGAGAACCCCAAATTTTGGGGCAAGTTAAAGATGCATATCAACTTGCGAAATCAAAGCACAAATTACCTCAAGCTTTTTCAAAGTGGTTTGAAAAAAGTTTTTCTGTTGCAAAACGGGTTCGAACGGAAACAGAAATTGGAGCGCATGCGGTTTCAGTTGCATTTGCAGCATGTAGCTTAGCTAGGCAGATATTTGAGGATCTAAATCAACTCAATGTACTATTAGTTGGCGCAGGCGAAACAATTGAATTGGTTAGTAGACATTTAAATCAACATGGTGTTGGTAAATTGTATATAACTAACAGAACGCAATCGAGAGCAGAGAATATCGCTAATCAAATTGGTGCAACTGTATTCCCGTTAACACAAATAGCAGAAAATTTGCATAAAGTTGATATCGTGATTAGTTCAACGGCGAGTAGTATACCATTAATTACAAAAGAAATGGTTAAATCCGCTCTTAAAATAAGGCGTTACCAGCCAATGTTGCTTATTGATATCGCTGTACCTAGGGATATTTCACCTGACGTTGCTGATGTGGAATCTGTATATTTATATAGTGTTGATGATTTACAAGAAATTATTGCGCATAACCAATCGCAAAGACTTCAAGCAGCTCAAAGTGCAGATGTGATTATCGAACAAGAAAAACATCAATTCATGCAATGGATTTCTTCTCAATATGCAACGGAGTCAATTCGTGAATTTAGGGCTAACGCTGAGTTAATTCGTCAAGATCTATTTGATAAAGCAAAAAATGCAATCGCAAATGGTTCAGATCCAATTGAAGAATTTGAAAAAATGAGTTTTAGATTAACTCAAAAATTACTTCATGCACCCACAACCGCACTACAAAAAGTAGCATTAGAATCTGATAAAACCGAATTTATGCATTTAAGTGAACTTTTGAAAATTACCCCACCTTAGCTAGGTTTAGCCGCAGTATGTCTCTATACACGATATAAACATATAATGCTTTAAGGTCAGCAGACTTAAATGCCATTACTGCAAATTTGAACGTTTTAACATCACTGAATATTAAAAAAGGTATATAAATGAAACCATCCATTGTTAGAAAATTAGAAACACTTCAAGAGCGTTATGAAGAATTACAAGCATTAATGAGTGATGCACAGGTTATCAGTAATCAAGATAGGTTTAGAGCTTACACAAAAGAATATGCACAGTTAGGAGACGTGATTACGTGCTTTACAAAATGGCAACAAGCTCAAGAAGATCTCGTGACAGCTCAAAGTTTGTTGGATGATCCTGAAATGGTTGAAATGGCTAATGAAGAGATTGATGCAGCAAAATCTCTTATTGAGAACTTAGAAAGTGAGTTACAAATTTTGTTATTACCTAAAGATCCTGATGATGAGCGTAATTGTTATGTTGAAGTAAGAGCTGGAACTGGAGGAGATGAAGCTGCAATTTTTGCAGGTGATCTATTTAGAATGTATAGCCGTTATGCTGAATCAAAACGTTGGCGCGTTGAAATTTTAAGTGCAAATGAAGGGGAGCACGGCGGTTACAAAGAGGTTATCAGTAAGATATCTGGAGATGGTGTATATGGTTTATTAAAATTTGAATCCGGTGGGCATAGAGTGCAACGTGTACCAGAAACGGAATCTCAGGGACGTGTACACACGTCTGCCTGTACTGTTGCTGTGATGCCTGAAATCCCAGAAGCTGAACTGCCAGAAATCAATCCGGTTGATCTTAAAATTGATACATTTAGATCATCTGGCGCAGGTGGGCAGCATGTTAATACAACTGACTCAGCAATACGAATTACCCATTTACCAACAGGTATTGTAGTAGAGTGTCAAGATGAGCGTTCACAGCATAAAAATAAAGCAAAAGCATTGTCGGTATTAGCCTCTAGAATTAAGGCCGCTGAAGATGAAAAACGTCATAATGAGGAAGCGTCAACACGTAGAAATTTATTAGGTTCAGGTGATCGTTCTGATAGAAATAGAACGTATAATTTTCCGCAAGGTCGAGTCACAGATCACCGTATTAACTTAACGTTGTACCGTCTAGATGAGGTGATGGAAGGTAAACTCGATATGTTAATTGAACCGATAGTTCAAGAGCATCAAGCGGATTTATTATCTGCATTATCTGGGCAAGACGAGTAATGACCACAATAAGGGATTGGATTGACACTGCGATAAGTGAACTTTCTATAGCTAAATCTGAAGGCAGATTAGATGAGCACTGCTACCCGAGACGTGAAGCAGAAATTTTATTGAGCAATGTGCTAGGTAAAAATTCAGCCTATTTGCGCGCATTTGATGAGGTTTTAGTGCGCGAAGAACAACTAGAAATAGTCAATCAATTTTTATCAAGAAGAGTGTTAGGTGAACCGATAGCTTATATTATTGGGGAAAAAGAATTTTGGTCTATTCCTTTTAAAGTAAGTAGTGCAACGCTGATTCCTAGACCAGATACAGAGATACTGGTTGAAACTGCGCTAAATAAGTTAGAGGATGGCAAGTTTAATATACTTGATTTAGGGACTGGAACAGGTGCGATTGCCATTGCTTTAGCGGTTGAAAAAAAACAGTGGAATATTACAGGTGTAGATGTCAATCCTGATGCTGTTGCACTTGCGAATGAAAATAAAAATAGATTAAAAGACTTAATTCATCATCCAGAAAGAGTGTCTTTTATTACGAGTAATTGGTTTTCAGCTTTTGATCCTCTAGCTCAAAATAGTGCTGAGCTTGATAACAAAAATTATGTGATTAATAATCTAAAATTTGACATGATTGTTTCTAATCCACCTTATATTGACGAGAATGACGTTCATTTACAGCAAGGCGATGTTCGACATGAACCTTCTCTTGCATTAATTGCAAGAGACAACGGTTTTGCAGATATAAACCATATCATTGAACAGAGCACTTTTTTTCTACACCAAGGTGGATGGCTTATTATTGAACATGGATGGCAGCAAGCGACAGAAGTACAAAATATAATGAACCAATATGGTTTTACAAAGATTGAAAGTGTCAGAGACTTAAATGGACAAATGAGAGTAACATTAGGGTCCTATTGTCTTTAGTGTTTAAGTGATCGATACTAAATTGGAGAATAAAGTGTTTAAATTTACAGAAGAATTCTTAAATGAATCTACTTTGATTGATTCGTTTATACAAATTGAACAAACATACCGAAATACTAATTTTAATAAAGCGAGCTTAAAACGAACACTTAATGCGATTACATCAAAAGCACTGTCGAGTATTGACACTTACACACAAGATGAATTGGCAATTATTTCTAATCTTAACGAGTTTTTTTATGTTGATTTAGGATTTAAAGGTCCACAAACAGAACAAGAGAATTTTAATGAATTATATTATATTGACAAAGTATTAAAAAATAGGCGAGGGTGTGATTTAATCTTGGCTGTGATTTATTGTCATATTGCTACAGAGCTTAATCTTAAGGCTTATCCAATATTTTATATTGGCCAAGTCATTATTAGGATAGATATGAATCATTCTGAGAAAATCTTTCTTAATGCCGAAACAGGGGAGGTTATACCTCTTCGGAATTTAAAGCTCTATGCGAATCATACAGGTTCTAATATCAGATTTACAACTGCAATGCTTGATCCTCAGCCAAATTGCCATACGGCATTATTGTTAGCTGCTATGAGAAAGTCATGTTATATAGAAATTGATAGGCTTGATGATGCTCTAAATATGAGTAACCTGATTTTAACTGTCTACCCAGAAGAGGCATTTGAAAGAAGAGAACGCGGAATGATTTTAGCTAAACTTGGCTGTCCACATATTGCTGTGCAAGAATTACAATATTTTGTAGAATCTTGTCCAAATGATCCACTTGCTGAAATCACAAAAGCGCAAATAAGTGTCATTATGCCAGAGCCAATTGCTATACATTAATATTACATCAAGTTGTTATTTCAAATGATTTTATGAGCGGCATAACCGCCCATAAAATTATTTAAAATCGATAAGATGCCTTAACCATAACATTTCTTTTTGTGCCAGGAACGCCTAAAGGTGAATAGTATGACTTGTCAGTTAAATTATCAAAACCCAGTGCAATAGTTATGTTAGGGATAATGATGCTGTTTTCATAATTTAGATAAAGATTATGTAGACCATACCCACTTTGTGGGACGGTACCTTTATTAATTCTAGTCGTTCTGCCTACAAATTTACCTTGCCAACTTAAATTAAGGTTAGTTTCTCCAAGTGGGATGGTGATATAACTGCTTATACTGTCAGGCATGATGTCATCAATCCATTTTCCGGTATTATCATCTTTACCTTTAACACGGCTATAGTTAAGTTTTGAGTCAAAATACGCTGTTTGATATTGCAGCTGTGCATCATATCCTGAAATAGATGCACTATCGATATTGATAGAATTAGTTGAGCCCACTCCCCAGGGCATATTAGGTGGGAAGGGAAATGGTGGTGTGGTGAAATTCATATCTACTGTTCTTGAAATATAGTCTCGAGCTTTGGTATCAAAATATGATAATTTTAACGTAAAATTGTCATTTTGAATTAATTTGTCATCAAAGCGTAGACCAAATCCCAGCTCAACTGTTTGATTATGTTCTGGGCGTAAATTGGGATTCGGTATAAAATAATTTGTATAATTTGGTCCAAATGAGAAATGAACGCTGTCTAAGTAAAGTTCACCAAGTGATGGTGCTCTAAATGCCTCAGCGTATGAAGTGAAAAGTGATAGCCAATGTGTAGGGCTGTAGGTAATACCTGCTCTTGAAGACCAATTGTTTGCTTTAACAGCCTTATGAATAGGGCTTTTGGCTTCATAATTATCGTACCGCGTTCCTAATAATAAGGTAATAGGGACTTGGTGCAAGGTCAATTCATCTTGAAACCAGACTCCAGTAAAATTAATGGTGGCATCAGGGAATAAAGGCGATGCAGCCGCATTTGGGATTTGTTTTTCTTGATAATATTCTGTGCCATATATTAAATCCTGGGTTAATCTCTGAGGCCAAAGTAGTTGGCTGCGATTAGTTAATTTAATACCATCAGTGGTTTGTTTTCTTTTTTCTTTTGCCGAACTCATTGCTGTATTTTTTCGTGTTTCGTTGATTTCTATCATTCGGTGATGCAGCATTGTTTCTAAATTTATTAATTTTTGATTTGACGGTATGTAACCATAATTGACCTGAACATCGTGTTGATTGGTGGTCCTATCTACTAATGTTGCTTTAAGAATATCTGCTGTTGATTCGGTTCCTGGTCTTTGGGCATTTTGCTGAGGATTTCTAGGTTGTAGGGCTTGATTATTATAAAACCTTAATTGCCCACCTATTTTATGTTCATCCGTAATATTATATTTTCCTTTTGCAAGTATATTTATGATCTCTTCATTATTAGGTGAATTTAATGTGGACTGCTTTATATCGCCAACATCTCTATATACAAGAGATAAAATCCCATCGTAAGTGTCTGAACGACCATAAATAGACATACCAGAACCAAAACTGTTATTACCAGATTGTGTTTCTAAAAAATGATGAAATCCCAAATTCGCATCAGGACGCAATAAATCATTTGCATCGACAGTTTGATATGCTACGACCCCTCCTAATGCTCCACTACCATAAAGTAAGGCATTTGGACCCCGAACGATTTCAACTGATTTTATTAAGCTACTATCAACAAATAATCCATCTGTATGTCCTGTATTAATACCCTGAGCTATTCCATCTACAAGTACCAATACACCATTTGAGCCGTAACCTCTCATAGAAATAGATTGTCCATTAGCTCTAGACGTTCCAGATACCTCTATGCCAGCAAGCATTTTCACTAAATCTGTAATGTTAGAAGCGAAATGATGCTGTAGATCTGAGGCATCTATAATGGTTGTTTGCATTGGTAGTGTAAAGGTATCTCTGGCATTACCCGTTGAATGAATTGAAATGGTTTCATGTGAATCTGCGATACTGATGGATGTTGTAATAACATAACATAGAGTTAATTTTAGGCATGTTTTCAAATTATACCAACGTAAAGGGTGACATAACTGTAATCGTTTTTCTTTTAATGCTAAATTTTTTGAGTTCTTTTTTGTTATAGTATTAAATTTATATGTTTGTATTGACACATGATTTTTGTAAGGTAATGGCATATTAATATCCTTTTAATAAATGAAAACTTACTATCAGTCTTTACCAGATAAAATATCTCTAGTAATGCAAATGATAATCGTTATCATTAAGTTGATAAATAGGATAAAATACGTAATGTTAAGAAAAATATATCACTAATTTCAGAACTAGTTGCAAAATTATTTTTAGTTTAAGTTATTTTAAAAAGGAATCTGCTTTAAGCGAAGAAAGCGATATTTTCACGATTAACTGTAGACGGCTGAGTTTAAACGGGTGATTTTGGCTTTTTAACCCGTTTTTATGATGTTTTTTTGTTCAGTTTGCCTAACTGATTTTTTCGCTTATTCTGTTGTTTAATAGCGCACTAGGATTGTGCGCTAGAGATTAAGTAGGACTAAGATTCGCTACTTTCCATGGCCTGTTTGTACCGGTAGGATTTGGCCTCTATTTTGACGATGTAGCACTTCTCGATTAACCTATCGATTAAAGGGATGACCGTAGTGTTATTGTCAAACAAGCTATACCATTCGCTTAAGAGCAAGTTTGTTGTAATCACGGTGCTTTTCTGTTTATGCCTACTCTCGATGATTTCATATAAAATATCGGCATGACGATTGCTAAATTTCTTATACCCAAGCTCATCAATGATGAGTAAATCATATTTTGCCAAGCGGTTTAGCTTAAGTCTGAGCTTGCCGTTATTCGTAATCATCTCTATTTCATTGAGTAATTTAGCTGCGGTAGTAAAGTAAACTGTCATGCCTGCACTGAGTGCTAGGTCGCCTAGGTTACTTGCCAGCATGGTTTTGCCGATACCCGTTGGTCCCATAAAAATGGCATTTTCATGGGCACGAATAAAGTCTAAACTTAGCAGACCTTTGATGCGTTCTGTATTGCAGTCTGTTGGCCATGCCCAATCGAACTCAGAGAGGGGTTTACTGCATTTCAGTTTCGATGCTTTGAGTCTTCTCGCATAGCTTTTGTGTTGTTTTTCTTCTAATTCATACTGGCATAAGGTATTTAACCAATGAGCTTCTTCTGGATGAGATTTAAAATGCTCCGACTTTCTGAGCAGTCCCTGCCAACCGAGTTTCGTTAGTTTCTCCTCTATGTTATTCCACTGTTCAGTGGTGACAGGAGTAAACCCCATCTTCACTTCTGCTGTTAATTCATTTTTATCATTGGCTTTATTGATTTTATTATCTTTATTATCTTTAGTGCCCTTGGTGTTGTGGGGCTCGTTGGTATCTTTGGTATTCATTGTGATTTCCTTGTGTTGTTATAGATTGTCGTAGGAGGTAATATCAAGTGAAGGGTATGCATATGTTTGAGGGCTCGCTTGCTCCGTGGATTTAAGTTTTTCTGCTGCACTATTTGGGATAATCGTCGGTTCTTGAGCATCCTCTAGTTGTTCCTCTATTATTTTTTTGACCGTAATGTGATGATAGGATTGGACTTTCAAGGCTTCAGCGATACCATATTCAACTTGTTCTTTGGTGTAGCATTTCAATAAACGATTGAGCCCTTTGACAATACCCGGTAACGATTGACCTGCTTCACTTGCCAGGGTTAAAAATACTTGAGCAGATTGAATGCCAGCGCAGACTTCTGAGGTTAAGCTGTGTTCAAGTGCTTGATGTTTATATTGGCGGATTGCCTCTAGATGTGTCGTATCTTGAATGAGCCTCTATGTATTAGAATGGTTGTCACTTTTTAAATAACAGACTATTCTAATACATAGGGCTACGATAGTTGGACAAAATATAGATAGTATCAAAATTCACAATATTCAATTGACAGGACGTACCATTAAGAATGGTGATAACTGGTTTAAATATGATAACCAAGGCAGATTGATAGAAAAGCGCGTCGTAGAAAACGGATTTCGACCCCGCACCTATTTTTACCACTGGAATGCACTTAACCAACTGGTGCGATATATTACCTCACAAGGAGATGAATGGCATTATCA
>NZ_FOHV01000052.1 GCF_900111395.1 Thorsellia anophelis DSM 18579
ATCAATCAGTGGGAATATTTAACTGCCTATACGCAAAATGGGGATTGGCCAATTGATAATAATCCCGTCGAAAGAGAGATAAGACCGATGGCAGTAGGAGGATATAACTGGATGTTTTCTGATACCCCAAAAGGTGCTGATACAAGTGCTTTAATTTTAGTTTAGTGCTTACCTGCCGAGCAAATCAAGCTAATCCCTATGAGCGGCTTACTCATATATTTAAAGAATTACTAAAGCGTGAAACGGGTGCTGATATAACAGATTTACTGCCATTGAATCATAGAAAAAATGGCAATTCAAAATGTCAAGGTGTAGTTAAATTGGCGCTTACGATAACAATACTATATTGTTCAAAATTTTTTCTGTTATTTTGTTACGTGTAAGTTTGCTCCTAGTTGTTTAAACTCTGATTTCTTTGATTTACATTTTTGAGGTTTTTTCATATATGCAAGTAGCCGCTATTGTTGTAACCTATGAACCGGACAGTGATTTAATCACAAGATTGCATTTTCTTGCTGCTCAAGTTGAGGTTATTTATATTGTTGATAATGGTTCAAGTCGTTTTTACTCCAGATTTGTTAATATTTTGGGGTCTAATATATCTAATAAGATCATATTAATAAGTCTTGAAGAAAATTTAGGAATTGCAACAGCACTTAACATAGGATGTAAATATGCTGAGAATGACAATTATGATTTTGTTGTTACTTTTGACCAAGATTCCTGCCCAGAATTGAATTATATTACCGAACTATTAAATACTTATAGACGTAAATCTTTGTGCTCTAATGTAGCTATTGTGGGAGGGATTATTAATGAAGCGATCAGGGGAAATTCAAACTATCAATATCTGACTTTATCTCGTTGGGGATTTAAACGAATTAGAGAAAGTGAGGATTTTAGTGTTATGATGTTAATTACATCAGGATGTTTAGTTGATTTATCTGTTATTAAAAGAATTGGTGGTTTTATTGATAAATTATTTATTGATTATGTTGATACTGAATTTTCATTACGCTGTTTGGATAATAATTATACATTATGGGTTTCTACAAAGGCTATTTTGAATCATAATTTAGGTAATAAAACGGAACATTATTTATTTAAATTCAGATTTCTTACAACTAATCATAGCCCTATAAGGCGTTATTATATGGCCCGTAACTCAGTTTATATGTACAAACGATACGCGTGGAGGTTTTTTGGGTGGTTTTTGTTTGATATAAGTGCTCTAATCTATACTTTGTTTAAAATTATTATTTTTGAGGAAAGCAAATTTCTTAAGCTTAAAATGTATTTTAGGGGTTGGGTTGATGGTCTTTGTGGGAATTTCGGGAAGTTTAAAGAATGATCTATTTTTTAATGAGTATTTCTAATGAATAAAAAAGATATTTTTTCAATAATAGTGCCTACCTACAATCCTGGTAACTTATGGCAAACTTGGTGTGCTTGTATTGATGAACAGAAAATTAAAAATTTTACGATTATTCAAATAGATTCTAATTCTGATGAAATTTTATGTGAGACACCTATAGCCGATCGCCTGATATGCCATATTATCCCTAGAGCTGAATTTAATCATGGCGGTACGCGTAATTTTGGAGCTTCGCTTGCGGATAATGATGTCGAGTACTTAGTTTTTATGACACAGGATGCTTTATTGACAGGTTGCTTAAGCTTAGAAATCCTTTTGGAACCTTTCAGAGATCCAACTGTTGCTGCAGTTTGTGGAAGGCAATTGCCCCATGATAATGCTAACGCAATTGCTGCTCATGCTCGTTTTTTCAATTATCCGGCTGAATCATCCGTTAAATCACTTGCCGACAAATCTAATTTTGGCCTTAAAACTGCATTTATGTCTAACTCCTTTGCTGCTTACAGAAAATCAGTTTTTGATGAGTTAGGTGGATTCCCACATGACGCCATTTTAGCGGAAGATATGTATCTAACTGCTAAAATGCTTTTAGCTGGTTATAAAATTGCTTACGCTGGAGGCGCTACAGTAAAACACTCCCATAATTATTCTATTATTGAAGAGTTTAAGCGCTATTTCGATATTGGAGTTTTTCATAGTATGGAGCCGTGGATTATGGTCATTTTTGGCAAAGCTGAAGGAGAGGGTAAAAAATTTGTCCTATCGGAAATCCAATATCTTCTCAGGCATAATCCATTTTTATTACCTAAAGCTTTTGCTCAGACATTCGCCAAATATTTTGGTTATAAGCTTGGTGGACTTTATAAATATTTACCATTAAGCGTTTGTAAGCAAATGAGTATGACTAAATCTTTTTGGAATGAGGAAAAATAATGAAGTTGTTATTTTTAAGTCGTGAGCGAAAAATGCGACTCGGTCTCATGTTAGGTGATATTATTACTTATAATTTAGCCCTTTTACTTGCTTATAAGCTACTCTATTTTTTTTCACCGAATGTGGATAATCATCTACCTGATCATCTTTTTGAAAAGCGCTTTATAGTTCAATTTGTTTTATCTGGTTTGCTATGCGGATGGTTTTTATCTCGATTAAGACACTATTCTTATCGTAAGCCCTTTTGGCTTGAGCTGAAAGAAATATTAAGAACTTTGATTATTTTTGCTGTTTTAGATCTTGCGATTGTAGCCTTTTCTAAATGGGGATTTTCACGTACGCTTTGGGTGCTTACCTTTACAGCTATTTTTATTATCCTTCCATTGATGCGATTTTCTATTAAGATGTTTTTTATAAAAACTGGAATTTGGCAGAAAAGTACCGTTTTAGTGGGTGCAGGGAAGAATGCATTAGATGTTTACTCCGCAATTGGAAGCGAAAAATTCTTGGGATATCAGGTTAATCATTTTATTCAAGTTGATGGATTAGACAACCTGAGTAAAGTCTTTCCTGATTCATATGTAAAAAAAAGCACTATTGAGAATTTTTTTGCGATGAAATTTATTTCAGATACAGTGTTTATAATTGCCTTGGAAAGTGGACAGGAAAAAACTCAGCAGCAAGTAATTAATCATCTATCAAATAAGCAACATCGCAATGTTCATATTGTGCCTGATATCCGTGGTATTCCTTTGTACGGAACAGATATGTCCTTTATTTTTAGTCACGAAGTGATTTTATTTCGCTTAAATAACAATCTTGCAAAACGCACTTCACGCTTTTTTAAACGGGCATTTGATTTATCGTGTGCGACAGCGTTAGTTATGTTACTTTCTCCTCTTTTACTATGGATTTATCTTTCCATTAAAAAAGATGATGGGAAAGTAATTTATGCCCATGAGCGGATTGGTAGGAATGGTAAGCCATTTAATTGTTTAAAATTCCGCAGTATGGTGACAAATTCTCAAGAAATTCTTAATGATTTATTAGAAAATGATCCTGCTAGCCGTGAGGAATGGGAGCGAGATTTTAAATTAAAGAATGATCCTAGAATTACCAAGATAGGTGCTTTTTTACGCAAAACTAGCCTCGATGAACTCCCTCAGCTTTTTAATGTCATTAAAGGTGAAATGAGTTTGGTTGGACCAAGACCAATTATAGAAGAAGAGTTGCTCCGTTACCGTGATAGTGTTAATTATTATCTTATGGCCAAGCCAGGTATGACAGGGTTGTGGCAAGTAAGTGGCCGAAATGATATAGACTACGAGCGGCGAGTTTATTTCGATGTATGGTATGTAAAAAACTGGTCTTTATGGAACGATATTGCTATTCTGTTTAAAACAATTAACGTCGTACTAAATCGTACGGGTGCCTATTAAATCTTCTTTTGAGTTAAGTATGCAAATAATAGAAACTAAAATACATGATGTAAAAATTATTCAACCCAAAGTCTTCGGTGATACTCGTGGTTTTTTCTTAGAGACTTTCCAAGCCGACCGTTATCGTGAAATGCTAAACATAGATTACGATTTTGTACAAGATAACTATTCTCGCTCAGGCAAAAATGTTTTACGTGGCTTACATTACCAAACAGTAAATGCCCAAGGTAAATTAGTTCGTGTTGCAAGAGGATCTGTTTTTGATGTTGCGGTTGATATCCGTAAAGATTCTCCCACTTACGGTGCTTGGGACGGTTTGATCTTATCCGAAGAGAATCAATCTCAACTTTGGATTCCGCCCGGCTTAGCACATGGTTTTTTTGTATTAACTGATATGGCAGACTTTGAATACAAATGTACTGATTATTATAATCCAGGTAATGAAGGGTGTTTAATTTGGAACGATCCCACGGTTAATATCGATTGGCCGTTAAATGGCAATACACCTCTATTATCAGATAAAGATAAATTGGGTAAGCTATTTAGTGAAATTTAAATTATTAATCTTCAAAGCATGTCTTAATCAAAAAGTGGCTTAATGCATAATTTGCTACCACACAGTTTGTGTAGCTAATCCATGAATTCATATTCCAAATAAATGTATAGGTGATGGGAATCACCTCAGGTAAACGCATAACAAAGATATTTGAAAGCCCATTGTGTAGTTGTATAACCCAAATTTCGCATTAAGTAATTTTTTAATTATGTTTAAAAATCAGATTTCTAGCTGATCTTCTGTGATTACTATTACAGGTTTAACTTTAGATTTAATATCAATAATTTATTAGTGAGATGGTGTGGTTTTGGTCTATTATCGCATTTAGGCGATCATTCGTATAGTATTGTAAGTTATTGATTTTTTTATTTGTTTTGGCGTGTATATTAAATAAAAAACTTGAAGAGATGCTTGATTTGTGAATAAATATAGGTTACTAATCAAAATTTTAAAACAAAGGACCATCGCTTGGAAAAGAACTCTATCATATCAACTAAATCAATAAAAGCAGCTTTTAATCCTAGCCATATTCTTAAGTTATCACGCAGAGTAAAATCCACTCAGAACACTACACCCTGCAAATCTTGTAGAAGCATTGATACATGCATTAAGCTGCCAAGACCATACTAATTTAACCGATATTTTTAAGGTTGTAGTGACATAATGATTTTAGACACTCATTAAGAGGGCAATTCAAAATTGTCGGATACGGAGTAATAAGCTGAATGAAAATAAACCACTGATGAAGTGTCGTTAAATGTAACTGTGATGTCAAAATTGCGTTCTCTTCGATAACGCACTAACAAGCTAAGCGTCACTTGCAATAACGACTTGGTTGGCTTACCGGCATTAAATTAATCTTTCCAGAGCGTTGGAACACTCGGGATACAAGAGACTGGGATTATGAAGCCAAAATAGTATTTAACCTAGTTAAAGAAAATAAGGCAAATAGCAGTGAAAAAAATGGACAGATCGCTTGATATTTATCGAACCTTCTTTCATCTTCATTTTAAGTAAGGAATTATATGTTTTTTAATAAATTTTTTTTTTATGAAAAGTTCAAAATAGAAAGGCCAAATCAATTTTTTTATTGGGTTTTATGTATTATATTTTTTATTTTTATTATTTTTAGCCTCAGATATCAATACTTGCTTCTTGACTATAGGGAATGGGGAGATGAGTCTGAAACGATTATTACGGTAAAAATGATGGCGGCAGGAATGAAATTATACTCGGAAATTTTCAATCATCATGGCCCCTTAACATTTATGCCCGGTTTACTTTTAGAAAATTTTGATAGTTTTGGTATATCTGGTCATAGAGTTATAATCGCTTTTTTTCAAGTTTTAGCAGTTGTATTTATTTATACATCACCAATACTTAAGAGTCGTGTTCCCAAAATACTAGCCTCAGTAACGGCTATTACTGTTATTTTAGTTTTTATGCCAAAAATGCACGGGCATATGTACGCATATCAAACCTTGGCTGGAATTATGCTATTAATAATTCTTGCACAATATACACTTCCTGCGATTCTATTAGATAATGAACTTAAACCATCAGTTATTTTTTTGGGGACTTTATTGATTTCATCATTACCTTTTTTAGCAATTACTTACATACCAATTAGCATTTTAATATTTTTAGCATCATTTAGAAAAAAAAATATAAATTACATTTTTTTTGGTGTATCTTTAGGCTTGATAGTTAATTTGTTTTTTTTATATGTGTATGGTTCATTTCATGGGTTTGCTGCTTTTCACATATACCTAAATACAAAAATTCTGCCATTTTATATTTATAATGAGCCTTTATCATTATTTCATCTTGTTTTAAAAGCAACTCAGGTTCTTATATTTGATAGAGGCCATTTGATTTCTTTTATTGCAATATTGTTGAGTTTTTTTTATGCATCTTTAGAAAAGAGGCAACTTTGGCGCATAGCATTGCTGATTATAGCATTATGCAGCTTATTAATAAGAGGTAAAGGTTTTCATGGGATGCCTTATTTTTACGCCATTATCCCAATTCTTGTTTTGAACTTTAATTTAATTGAATATAAATACGTTTATGTGAGATATGTTATTTTCTTTTTTTTACTTTCTTGTTTGACCAAAGTATCTCTTATTATCCCCAAGGATTTACAAAAAATACTCTCATCACCTATTCCTGTAGAAACTGAATTTTCTAAGTTAGTTAATCAATTTACTAGTCCAGATGATAGGATTATTGCATATTCTTTTCAAAACCATGAATATTTAGCTTCTGAAAGGCTACCCGCCTCGGGATATTTTTTCTATTTGCCATGGCAGGAAAAATATAATGAAAATCCTAAGTTTGGTATTGCTATTAATGCATGTGACCAGATTAAAAAAGTAGCACCTAAAATAATGTTAATTGATAAATGGATGGTTTGGGACAAATTTCCATGGGAGAGCTACGCTGGTTGTATTGATAGATTTCTTGAAAGTGCTTATTATAAGTTACCTAACAAACCATATTATATTAGGAAAGATTTGCTAGTAGATTCTGATGAATATTTTACACCACACTTAATTAATAGAGAATTGATTCGATAAATCCATTAGATAAGAACTTTAATGAAAATGAACCACTGATGGTGTGCTGTGAAGTTAGCTATTAGGTTGCTAACATGCTTTATCTAAGATTGTGGTAGGTCTAAACATCATTTGGCAAGCACAGGTGTTAAATCAGGTCCAGCTGCGTTATTTAAGAGATACAGTGGTTAGCGCCGAGTTGTGATGGTATAGTTTTGTTTAGTGATAAGAAATAATATTGCGAATTTTGTTTATAAATATAGTTTCAATGAGCTTCTAATTTAAGAGATAAAAATGAATAAAATTTTAGTTGTTAGGCTAGATTTCATTGGTGATTTAATCGTAACCACTGCATTTATTGATGCGCTACATAAGCAGTATCCAAGTGCACAAACATTCGTAGGATCTTATAAGTTATTGATTTGGTTTTATTTATTTTGATATGTGGTTTTTGTGTGCTTTTTATGCAGTTTTTGGCGTGTATATTAAATTAAAAACTTGAAGAGATGCTCGATTTGTGATCAAATATAGGTTACGAATCAACATTTTAAAACAAAGGAGCATCTCTTGGAAAGTCAATTTACCACATTTACTCAATCAATTAAAGCAGTTTTTAATCCTAGCCATATTCTTAAGTTATCACGTAAAGTAAAATTCACTCAGAAACTCAGAACACTACACCCTGCAAATCTTATAGGAGCATTGATACATGCATTAAGCTGCCAAGACCATGCTAATTTAACCGATATTTTAAGGGTACTGAATGAACGCTATCAAGAGCTGTTAAATTATAAACCTTACCACAACCAAATTAAAAAGCCTGAGTTTACGAACTTACTTCAATCTCTGACGGAACAAGCCACTAAAGAACTATTAATTCAGCCTTTTCAATCTAGCTTGCCACCTGAGTATCCATTTAAACATATTCATTTACATGATGGTTCTTCATTGACACTCCATGAAAAATTAAAAGATGTCTATCAAGGTAGATTTACTAAAACTGCACCCGCAGCAATTGAAATGCATCTTACACTTGATTTAGTAGC
>NZ_FOHV01000046.1 GCF_900111395.1 Thorsellia anophelis DSM 18579
CTCAGTTTTGTTTATTGGTACAACAATGAACATAGACACAGTGGCATTAAATACGTGACGCCTGCTCAGCGCCATCAAGGTATTGATGGTAACATACTGGCTAAACGAAAAGAAGTCTATAGGGTAGCTAAATTAACCTTTCCAGAGCGTTGGAATACTCGAGATACAAGAGACTGGGATTATGAAGATGAAATAGTATTTAACCCAGTCAAAGGAAATAATGCAAATAGCAGTAAAAAAAAATCGGATAGGTCGTTTGACATTTATTTGGGGGTTGCTGTTGGTTAATTACTATATTCGTTTATACATATCCGAGTATTTATCTACCTGGCTTTTAAAAAAATCAGAACATTTATATATTTTTAAATAAACTTTGTTTATATTGCTATAACCATTTTTAGATAAAGAGTCTGTCTGCCAATGACAAACAAGACATATTTCATAAAATGATTCTTCGCTACTTTCATAAACAATATAATGGCATGCCATACACCCAACACCAATTATATTCTCATCGCAATGATCAACTATACATATTTGATTACACGTAATTTCTTCAACTTTACTTTCTAGATAAAAATTTTTTACTAATGGTGAAAATTTATGGCTTTTAAATATCTCAGGGTTAAAGTTGCAACAATTTGATTCTTAATGGTAAACATCACTTACCAATCCATTATCTAATAAAAAATTTAGCCTATTTTCTGCTTTGAGAAAATAAATAATAGTAAGCCAAATAATTAATTACTTCACTCCGAGTAAATTGTATACACATTATTTCAATCCTGCTGACTTAATTGCCTCTTCGAAAGCGGTTCCTGTCCGTCCATCATCTAAAATCGGGGCTTATTCAATTAGCTGGTCACCTAGGTAGTAATATTCACTCCCTATTTTTTTGTGATTGTGGCTGTGAAAATAGGCTTGGCCTAGGACGTTTGTCCACTTGGTGGTCATGATGTATCACTTGAAATTTTCTGATGCGTCTTCCAAATGCATCATACTGATAATGCTATTCATCTCCTTGTGAGGTAATATATCGCACCAGTTGGTTAAGTGCATTCCAGTGGTAAAAATAGGTGCGGGATCGAAATCCGTTTTCTACGATGCGCTTTTCTATCAATCTGGCTTGGTTATCATATTTAAATCAGTTATCACTTTTCTTAATGGTACGGCCTGTCAATGGAATATTGTGAATTTTGATGCTGTCTGTATTTTTTCCAGCTATCGTAGCCCTATGTATTAGAGGACGATAAATATGATAGCATTAATCATGATTCCATCACCCCCCTGATTCCTGAAATATTAACATTAATCGATACACGGATATATCCATAACTATAAAAAACCACATCAATTGTTAAAGTTGTCTAATTAAATGCAATTTAAATTCATTAAACAATTGTTTTTAAAATGAATATAGGTAGCGTTAGCTCGTTGCAAATAGTTCATTTTTCATTATGAGATTCGTTTGGTGGGGCTTGCTCTGAGCGACTAAGACTTTCTGACCATTTCATATCTTCTAGCCAATGACTAAATTCTTGTAGTGTTAACATGCTTGTTACATAACGAAACAGTTTCCAACCTGTTGGATTTGTTTTATTGCTTAAATTGATTGGATCATTAGGTTCAATTTGACACATCGATTCAATTTCTGGATTCCATCTAGGAAATTTGTTTGTCAAATTCGTGAGTAGCAGTATTGGAAAAGAAATAACAAAAAATAACATTTCAAATAAAAAAGAAAAATTAGTATAGTAGCGACTAAATTGAGGGTTCAATGTGCTTAGAGAGAACAGCATGCTCCAATAAGGGCTCTCTTTCTTCTTAGCAATCGGTATGCAGTAATAGACTAACCGTGTTAATTCGGGTAAATTATTTCCCTCCATATATTCCACAATAAAAGCCCATATACTCACCAGGTCGGGATAATAGTGCCTTTTTGCTTGAGCATGAAAAAATGGAGGGGAAACAGTCATTTCAGGTAAAAAAAATCGCTCCGTCATTATCCCAGTTTTAGGATCGATAATATTTGCCGCTATATAAACGGGCTGCAGTATATTTTTCTTACTGCAAGTAAAAACAATATCTTTCCACGGGACAGTCAACTGTGACCCATCAAATCGAAAAAAATGAACACATTGTTGTTTACGATTAAAGCGAATGGGGCGATGGGTATAATTAAAAAAACTGATCTTAAAAAGTAAGGAGCCTAAAAAAACCGCAAGAAACCATAAAAAACCGAATATTGCTATTGTTATAAATGAAACATTTAATTTTGATAATGCGTCAAATAAAATTATACTAATTGGAACAATTGGAACTAGCATAAATAATGCTGCCATACCAAAATTTATGCGATGATTAGGGAACCCATCTTGTGGCATTTCTAAAAAAGTAGAATTCATGCGTATGATTAAATTTGAGTGCGTAAGCGGTATTCCTTTACCTAAAATATGGTTATCGAGTTGATTAGTCTTTTCAAAGTCAGTTAATGGGCGATTAACCGGCCCTTCAATTGATCGTTGTGCTAAGCTTTGCTTCATTTTCTCTTCCTTATCCTACTAATTCGTTAAGAGCATCTATTTCCATTTCCATGGTTGGGAACATAGTGACTGAATCATTTTGGATAACCCCTAAAATAGATCGCTCCAGCCATTTTTGCATAGCATCTTGTTGGTAAAAGAATAAATAGACCGCGGAGCCTATTAATAAGATAATACCCACAAAAATTAAAGGGCCAACAAAGAATCCAAAGACGGCTGCGCCAATCAATGCCCCTCCTAGTCCAGAAACAAAAAGAGCTTTACTCTCACTTTTGTACCCATCCTCCCAAAGCTTATACCCTTTAATAAAATCTAGAACGGCAACTACAAATGCACCAACTGCACCAATTTTAGCTCCTAAATTAAAAAACTTCCCTCCCGTTTTGAAAATTCTTAGGGGTGGTTTATATTCTGGATTTATTTTTGACATATTATTAACATAACTTTCCATCGTTCCAATTGCTGTACTTGCTGCTATCATTAGATTTCCTGCGAAGCGAATTCCAGGATCGCCAAGTTTCATCAAATGCCCATTATCAGCTTTAATCGTAGCAATTAAGATATAGGATTGAATTAATATCGAAAATATTCCAGCTTTGACATTAGTGTGTGAAATCTCCTTTGCATTAGAGTGATCCCAACTAAAATTCTTAAAATTCACCGAGAGTTTATCTATGATTCTCTGCCAAGAAGGTAATCCGCTATCTATAAAATGAGCCATTTTTTTACCATAGGTCACAAGAGACATGGTGCCGTAAGCTTTTCTAAATGCACTAAGAGCTTTTAAATCGATACGGCCAACATAACGAACTTTCACATTTTCATCATTAGTTAAACCAAATAATTTAAGTTTTGCTAATTCATCCGATATGGAATCAAATAACAGTAGCTGCCTGCGTTCTTTAGGTGAAACCGGATTATTTTCATGGATAATCATTGCCGTTTTTGTGATTGCTTGTGTACGAGTCATGGTTTCATCAATAATGATTAATGACTTCCCTTCTATGGTATTTATGAACATTAACAATCCATTTAATTTTTTGCCAACACCATGTGCAAAATCTTCGATAAATTTCGTAAAATGACCAGCAAATACTGTTGTGTAGCGCGCAAGGGTAATGATTATATTTGATTCGTTCAAACGTAATTGATCAACAACTAATTTGTAGGCATCGAAAAATCCTTGCCAAGGGATGGAAGTCCAAGGATCTGCACTATCGATCAGTTCACCTATTTTTTTAATCCATTCTTCATTATTAAGATAACCTGCTCGAGCAATATAATTATTGGGGTCACGCGGATCTTTTACCATCTCCTTATAAATATAATCATCTACAAGTTTACCATTTGGAGGAATTTTATCTTGCATCCCAGCACAGCAAGCCATTATTAATTCAGTATAAATTGCCCCTGAATGCAAAGTGTAATTTTCTGCACTGGCATCAAAATTATGCTTAAAAAAATGGCATATCGAAGAACTGGCTAGCCAGGCAGTATGCATGTTCTTTAGTGGTTGGATCATTTTAATTTCAAATATGTCAAATTCTGCTTGAAATGATAGCTTAAAGCTATCAGCAGCAGATTGATTGTAATATTGACTATAATCTTTCCATTTTGATTGGTAATTAGACTCGGCTTCATTGAAAAAATCTTGGTTGGTTTTCCCTTTAATTTGCATAAAGCGGTCTACAAAAGCGAATTTTTGATCAATTAATTTGCTGATCATTAATGCATTATATTCCTCAAAATAGCGTAGTTTAGTTTCTTCGTCTTTGCCATAAATATCTGCACCATACTTATTACTTAACGCCTCAAAATCAGGATCCCTGTTAGTATCGATATCTGTAATAGATGAATTGTACGGAGCCGTTCTTGTTAGTCGTTGAAAAACGTCTTTTTCAGATTCCATTCTTAGGTAACTTTTCAGGCTATCAACAAATCCTGTAACATTCAATTTTCTTTGTCTTTTAATTGTTCCAGTGCGGAAACTTTGTATTCGTTCTTCTGAAAGTGTGCACAAATCAATTGCCATAGAAGTTGGATCTTGCAATACAATCATGGCAGCCCGCTTGGGACTTAGCTGTTCAGCAGAATTAATTAAATCAGTAATTTGTTGTATTTTAAAAAAATGCCAATTTTTGATATGCAATGGAACTTTTTGAGGTGGTTTTATCAGGCTATCATTCAGATAAGATTGGCTTTGTGTAATTGGTAAAGTATTAAAAGTTTGATTTGAATTTATCCATTCATCCATATCAAATTTTTGCATAAATGTTTGATAAATAATAGGGGAGCTATTGCGAACCATCATATCTGTAGTCCAACTGATAGGTGACCATGCAAGCCAAAACACCCCATATCTGTTGCAATAATTATCCATGGGTAATGTAATTAATCGTGATCTAGCTTGTTCTAAGGGGTTATCTGAGCAGGGTTCATTTTTAGCTAATAGTGAAGATTTGAATTCGGTGCTGTTTGGAGGTAATAAACTGTAATATCCATTTGGTGTACAGTAGTAGGATATCCATTCTTGATTTTTTTCATTAAATATATAAAGATAGCCCTCTTTTAATAGCGTTGCGGTATAGTTTGTTTCCCCCTGTGCATCGACAGGCATTTCAATGTTTTGGGGTAAAAAAGTAAATTGGCTATTATGAGGAATCAAGGCTGCTCTCATTGGTAAAATAGCAAGCCCTTCTCTGTGGCAAAAATTACATTGCATTTGAATTTCTCTTTTTAGTTAATAATAAATATTTTGTACTGTTTCAATGGGGGGCGTTTAAACTTCCAGGAAAAACATATTGTAATCTAGCTAAATTAGTAAGGACCAGTATTTCTTGTTGAAACAGGCAAGTTTTCCTAGCAACACTTGTATTAGAAGAATTGTTTTTTTATCTTCCTATTAAATACTAGGGCTCCCTCGATACTCAATAAACATTTTGAGTTCATTTCTTTTTCCAAATTAGCGAGTTAATAGATAGTACCGATTCGATAATTGCGTGAATTTCAATTCAATTTGTTTAATTAAAGCTGGATCTATATCCTGTTTTTCATTACTCTGAATAGCAAGTTGACGCAATAACTCTTCTAATGGTGGTGATTGAATCAGTGGTTGCTGAATCGAATACACAGCTGTTTTAAGTTCTGATCCTGTTAGGTATTTCCCTTTTTTAGTATCAAGTTCATTCAATTTATTTGCTAAATCTTGCAATTGAAGCTGTGCATGATAATATCCATTCAGTTCTGAAAGACTTACGGCATTCTCTTCACGTTCAGTTTTCCAAGTCTGCATCTGTTTTAGTACAGGTGCTATATCACCAAATATTTCCTCATTTTACCTAAGCAGAGTATCACCTTGTTGCAATAGCCATAAAGGGAAAGCCTGGTTGAGTTTTGTTAAATATACTTCACTTTGACTAAAGTGCTGTTTTTGGATGTTAGCGAGTATCATTTCACGTTTTTCTAAAGGCAATATAGCCATAAGTTCAAGTTGTTCAGATGTCAGCTTGCTTGAGGGCAATGTACTTGAATTCAAAATTGCTGTTTTAAGTGGTAACAGCTAAACAATAACTTGCTCAGACATTGATCATTAATTAACCTTAAGTACCTACGAATGAGTATATATTAGCAACGTAAATTTTAATTTCCTGCTGAGTTATCCGTTTGGTTAAGAATAAGCCGACACCAAAATTAGGCCCTTAGCAAACCTTTCCTCTTAGCCAATACACTGAAGGAAATAAATGTCTCAGTTCCAGCTTCTAAGTGAATAATTATTAGGCTACCTGTACAAAAAAATCTCCCTATAAACATCGATTGATTTAATGTAATGCGACTAATACTACGGAAAAAACCTAACAATTAGGCTATTTCAAGCGCGGATCTACATCTTATTATACCGAGTGCTAAGTAGTTATACCCTCTTGAATTAGCGAATTAAAATTATTTTAATTTATCCATTCTACTGGGAAATCTGCTTATGTTTAACATCTTTAATAGGAATCGATGCAACAATATAACCCAAGGAGATACTGCAAAGGAATGAGCAATAATTAAAAACGAGTAAGAGAATACAATCACTATTATTTAAACATATTTATCTGTTTCTTTTTTTTTTATTAACTACGGCCCAAAGTATGAATCAAATGTCGCTGAAGCATTGCAGAACAATAGATCCATATTTTTAATGTCGATCTCTTTTTGTTGCAGGTTTACTTTTGCTGTGATTATATTTTTACCATATTTAGGAAATCCAAAAACATATGCATAACCATTTATTTCGTTGTAGATATACATGCCATCAAAACCTTGCAGTATATCATCATCTCTATAATTGAGTAGTATAGATTGTATTTTTTTTATTGCAATTTTATCACCTGATATAATTTTGGTTAATTCCGTGCTATTTATTCCTTCTGGAATCTCATTGATATACGCCCTTCGAATATAATCCCCAGTTCTGTTTTCCCAGCAAGTTTTAGATAATATGCTTGATAGTTCTCTAGATGAGTGAAGTGTTTTTAAAAAAACTTCTTTTCCTTTTTTTTCATTTGATAAATCAAAAAAAACCACACTATATCCTTTAACGCCAGCAGAACTAAAAAAAGAATAAGAAAACATAATGATAAATAGCAAAAAATAACAAAAAATATTTTTTTTCATGTAAAACCTCCATTTGTAATGCTGTTTTTACCTAGTCCTAATATTGTTTGAATCTTGTACATTGCCCATATTAAAATCTCTAATTAATTCATCTATTTCCATTATACTTAAATCAGGCTCTTTACTTATATCGTATGTGTCTGGAGCATAATACCCTTTAAATGGCATTTTAAAACTTGATTTTAAACGAAAATTTATTGAATCATTTTGATTTCCACCAAGAATAATCATATCATTACTGACTTTGTCTTTTCCATATATAAAACCCACATGCCCACTACCTGATGGCTTCTCCCATATTATCAAACAACCATAGACAGGACGGTCTATTTTTTTAAAATTACTATTATCTATAAATGAACTAGCACGTGAAGGAGGTGAAGATATAGGATAATCGGCGCATTGGAAACAATAATTAACAAACGAAGCACACCAAGGATTATTATCACCAACAATTGTTTTTAAGCCTACATTAACTTCTTTATGATAATTTATCGTCTCGTTAATAATTGTTTCGTCTTTCCCTGCCCATTTTTTAGCTTCATTAATAGCATATTCCATCCACGGGGCTCTTTTTTGGTCAATCGGAACAGTATTAGCAGGATTATTATTTTCACTTTTTAGATTTATATCTTTTCCTTTTGATTCATTTTTTTTGTTAGCTTGTGATTTTTCTTTATTATTATCCTCATTATTATCCTCTTGCTTCTTAGATTCTGTTTTTACGGGTGCTTTCGCAGGGGCTGACGATGAGCTGATAACAAGAATTTGTCCGATATCAAGGCGATTAATATCGCTGATATTATTATCTTGTGCTATTTTTTCAATTGACGTTCCTTTTTCTCGCGCTATTTTATATAAGCTATCCCCTTTTTTTACAGTGTATTGTTCTGGTTTATTTTCTGGTTGTTTTTCACCATAAATGATTAATGTTTCACCAGGATAAATTTTATTTATATCTGCAATGTTATTTTTTTTTGCTAAATCATTCATATCCACATTAAATGATTTAGCAATTTTTGATAGCGTATCTTTGGGTTGAATAACATATTTTTGAGGTTTTCTGATATCGGGTAGAGGCGTTATTTTCGGGTCATGCACACGTGCATTCGCTGAAAATTGTATAAAATTCTTAACAAGTAAAATTAATTTTGATGATTCTGCCATTTCAGCTTGATAGACTTTTTGATATTCCCCAGTTGCATTTTTGGTGGATATTGAAATTTGCTTTCCTGGTTCATCGTGAGCAATAAGCGGCAATCTACCAAAACTATCCGTTTCCATTTCATACGTTTTATTGCCTAATTTCACCTGAGCAGGTTCATTAGGTATAGGACGTGAGCCGTCAGTAACAGTTACCGTTGTTGTCTGAATCCATCCTTCTTCACCTGCTATATATCCTTCCTGTGATTCTATCGTATTTATCATTATTTCAAATTGTGCATCAGGTATTTCTTCTATTTTGATTGTTTCACTTAAATTGGCTGCTTTGCGAATTCTAGCCGCATATTCTACCGGGTTGTTGTTACCATGTCCGAATGGCGCATAGTCTTTCATTGCCTATAAGATAGTTTTCCCACGGTGCATCCTCTTTAAATTACCAATTTTAGCATTCCTTCCATCTTCTTTTGAAGCGAATATTAGAAACTGATCACCATTTTGAATTGTTGCGACACTTATAGCACCTCTGTATATCTTATTGTTTTTTTGTCATAAAATCCCCAGGATTTTGACACCTCCATGATAGCGATCCGTTTTTTCTCCAGTAAATTGAATTTTTGTCCGTATAATAAAGAACTGTCTTGGACTCAAGTTTATATTCCGCTTTTATAAAATTATCTGCCATAACTCTCCCTTTCATGATCTATTTTTTAATTACAGGCTCATCATTGAACATACTTATTGAATCTAAAAGCATCGGGAGTAAATCTATACCTGCCTGCCTTGCACGAATTCTGCCTTTAATCGTGATATGTTGATTTTCATAAGGTGTTAAATCTAAATTTGTATCGTCATATGCAATGATCCGTATGAAACTTCCACCATCAAACTCCATCAGTTCACCGTTGTTATCACGTTCAACTAATTGAATACAACTCACTGGTTTATCTAGGTGTAACACCCAAACATCCATTCGCCTATCTCCTTCTTCAATACTTTCATAATTAGGTGGCCCTGGGTATGTTTGAATAATTAATTTACCTTCAAGTTTTATTTCACTTAATTCCGGAACACATTGTGTTGTAACAGCATATGATGTAATACAAAATACTAGATTAAGTATTGCAAATAAATATTTTAACAACCCAAAATTCAATAAACTTTTCATTCATCCTCTCCATTAGACGTACCAAATATTTTTTTGATCAAATCAGCACTTAAACCATAGCTATCTGGTTCTAGCTTATCTATGTATGGATCACTTTCTAATGATTCTTCTAGTGAACCTTTATCCTGAGTGATTACATCTTCTTCCATATCATCTTCACTACTTCCCTCTGAGGAACTAAGATCTAACATATCCCATGTCTCTTTACCAATTGTCAGGATTAACTCCTCAGCTTCATCAACTATGGCACGAGCAAGCTTACCTGTTTCATCAATAACTCCACTACTTTTTATATCACCAAAACACCCCCTAATTTTATATGGGGTACCAATTAACCAATCCATAGCATTAACCACAGTATTAGCACCTTCAAAAACAAATCTTAAACTATGTTTACCCTCATTCAAAATAGGAAACTGTGGTAATTTGGGTGTGTAAGAAGCAGGACCGATTTGTTCAAATGTAGCACTCTTGACTATAAAATCTCCCGTGGTTCCATGTTCAATTTTACTACTGTCTAACGTGATATAACTACCATTAGCATTGATCGTGATTTTCTTTTTAGCCGTGATAAAAATTTCATCTTCAGTGCTGGTAATTGAAATAGATTTACGTGCAATCAATTCCATTAAATCATTTTGTGCTTGAACCGAAATTTCACCTTGATTTGCGACTATTTTAATCCCCATTCTGCGTACGAATAAACTAAACTTTCTACCTACACCGAAAAAAAATCTTTTACAACTCCAATATTAGCCTTGTTACCAGCATTAGCAATAATATTTTTCGATGCAGCAAGCTGTAAGTTATCACCACTAATTAGCGATATTCCATCTGGGGCACTTAATAATAAAACAGAGGATTTTAGTTGTTCAATATCCTCACGTAACATTTTTAATTGCGTATCAATAGCAACAGGTAATGCCTCAGCCTTTTCTGCATCGTCAGAAAGTACCTTCATTTGTTCAACTGCATCATTCAGGTTACTGATCGCCGCTTGCATATCCAGCACTTGCCCTTGGGCTTTAGCTTGTTCATCAGTGCTGATAAATATCCCTTTGCCCGCTCGAATTGCTCCTCACTCGTCTGTTCTGAGCTCAAAACTCTCACCTCGATTTTTGCGCTGATTATCGACTAAGTGCCCAATATTGAGTTGTGTTTTGCCATATTCTGTATTGAGTTTTACATGCTCCTCGCCGCGTTGAGCTTCCAGGCGTAATTTGTTATTCGCCGGTGTGCGAACCTCGTTGCGCGTGTTGTTATTCCAATTCACATGTTCGGGTTTATTGTGATTGTGTATTACATGCGCAATATAGGGCTGATCAGGATCCGAATTAATGAAGGCTATTTAGACTTCGGTATGCGCATGTAACGGAAAATGAAAACCATACGTATCACCAGCATAGGGCTTAGCTAACCGTACTAGTAAGCTTGAGTAACCTTTTTTCCAACTATCATTCAAATCAAAGTTAAATTTAACGTGATAGCGGCCATGTTCATCTAGCCAGGCATAGGTTTCATCTTCGTTTCGATGAACTACAGTTGCAGGAATGGTACCTGCTATCACTGGTTTAGGGAGCAAATTAGGGCAAAAGCCAACGCGTTCACGGTACGGAATACCCTCAAAACTGAGCACATAACTCCCATCGCATTTGATGTTATCCACCTTAACACTAGTAATAATCACCCCCTAGCGTGATGACTTTAGGTACATCATTCACTCCAGCTTTGACAGTTAAAATATCACCTAGCTTCAAACTTTTGAGTAAATAAATACATTTTGAGAGCCTTGAGTTTTTGAATAAAATTTAATCCAGTTCATTTGTTGACCTGTTATAATTAAAATAAGATCGGATAAAGGTTAAATACAAGCCAATTTAGACCAAGTTACAATCAATTTTCGGTTATCATTAGAACAATTAAGTGGTGTTCTCATTTTGATATTATTCTCCAAATTTAAACATAATTAACTCTCTCCAAGATTCTGTTAACGGTAAACTAGTTTTATCTTCTTTTGAAAGAGACTTCCAATAAGGTTCCCATAACTGATTAAACCAAAAATCAATATTGCCTTGCAGACTTCCATAATACTCTTCTGGATTGAGTTTTGGGAACGATATCTCTGGTGATGGAGGATAAGTTCTTTTGTTTAAAATGCCCTCAACCATTTGTTTACTTGTTGTCTCAATCTCTATGATATAACCACCAAAATCATCAATAATACGAATTTTTAGGTCAAACCCAAATGTTTTTGACAGATCTAATTCTATTAATTTTTCGCTCACATATTCAAAATTAAAAAGAGACTCAAAGTATGGAAGCAATTCTTTATGTATTAAGAAAAATAAATAATACGATTCTCTTTCGTTATAAATATACCGCTTGACCTTCGGGTATAAAAAATTGAAATTAAAAAGAATCTCCCGAGATGTTTGTGGAATATTTAAATTGAGCAGTTGTTTATTATTTCTTATTATTTTTTCTATAAAAAACTCCACTATTTTTTTAATTTTCATAAATATAATCCGCAATCCAATCAGCACCAAAATACCCAGCCACACCAAAAATAATACCGCCAATAGCTCCTGTGATAATAGCACCTGAACCAGCTTATATACCCACAAGAGCACCTGTGGCAACCCCTATCTTTGCACCTGCAACAGCGCCACCCCATCCACCGGCTTGACGAATCCCCCTATGTCACACTACCTGTACACAGGGGGCGAGCAAGCTTTTTTAGGGCATTGATTTACATAATTATTTAAATTACTGCTTTTGATTTACTTTAATTTTCAACAACACCTTACTTATTGAAATAGTAGTTAAAGATGGATTGTAAATTAATGTATACTCACGCCCTGACCTGTACACTGATAACTTAATCATGATAAAGACAGACAAATGAGTAAATTTACCGTAGAATTCAAAGAAACAATTTTGACAAAATTATTGGATGGTGATTATACAAGCATCACCGCATTAGCCCAACACTATAATATCTCAACAAGCACGCTTTACAAATGGCAAGCAGAGATTAAATCAGGATCGAATGATAACATTATTAAAAATAAAAAAATCCATAAAAATACGAGCAATAAAAACTAAATCATCGAACCCTGTTAATAAGCTCACTGAAGCGCAGAAAAAACTCAATATCATCATTACTACATCGACATTAAATGAAGCAGAATTAGCAAGATACTGCAGAGAAAATGGGTATGACATTGCCATGGTTAAGTCGCTCTTGAGTGAATGTGTAGAAGCACTTGCAATGAAAGAAATGAATGTGATTGCTGAGAGCCATAAATTAGCTGAAAAAGATAAAGAAATCAGCCACTATAAGAAAAAACTTGACCGTAAAGACCGAGCCTTATCTGAAACAGCTGCGTTATTGGTACTCTCAAAAAGGCCAAAGCCATTTTGGGGGAAACGCAGGAAGATTAATCACCTGTGAAAACCGCCAAATGGCTATAAACAGCATCAAAGTAGCCGTCAATACTAAGAGTGTCCGGGCACACAGTTGATGCAAGACCTCAAGAAGCCAAAGAACGTGAGTATAAACATGAAATTACACCTGAAATCAGACAGGTTATTATCGATACCTGCCTTTCGGATGAGTTTGTCATGCCCCCACCTGCACAAACCGTTCCAATCTTGGCAGATAGGGGTGTTTATATTGCTTCAGAATCATCATTTTATAGGATAATGAGAGCTGAGAATTTGCTTGTTAAAAAATCAATATCAACAATTAAAAAGAATTCACCGAAACCTATTCGTACCTATGTGGTAACCAAACCTAATCAGTTGTCGTCATGGGATATTACTTACCCACACTCATCAAAGGTGAATATTTAGTGCTAGATATTTACAGCCGGTATATTACAGGCTGGGAGATCTATGAAACTGAATCAGCTGAATTAGCTTCACAATCAATTGAAGAGATTGCGAAAAAAGAAATATTAACAGGGATGAATTAACACTGTACTCTGATAATGGTAGCCCAATGAAAGGGTACACGATGAAAGCTAAATTAGAACAGCTTGGGATCATCATTTCCTATAGCCGTCCTGCTGTCAGTAATGACAATGCATTTTCTGAAAGTTTATTCGGTAGTATGAAAACACGTAAACAATACCCAAGACAAGAATTTAAAGACATAGAGGAAACAAGAGAATGGGTACTCAGTTTTGTTTATTGGTACAACAATGAACATAGACACAGTGGCATTAAATACGTGACGCCTGCTCAGCGCCATCAAGGTATTGATGGTAACATACTGGCTAAACGAAAAGAAGTCTATAGGGTAGCTAAATTAACCTTTCCAGAGCGTTGGAATAC
>NZ_FOHV01000041.1 GCF_900111395.1 Thorsellia anophelis DSM 18579
CTTGATGCTATTGATAAACTAAATAGCAGACCAAGAAAATGTTTGGGTTATAGAACACCCTATGAAGCATTCGAGGAACTAACAGGCATAACCAGAGAAAAAATTTTCGAGGGCTATGCACTTATGACTTGAATTCGCCTCATCCATAAAATTAGAAATGACAATTTAATGTTTAAGGATGGATAAGGATTAAGCCAATCCTGGATCATATTATATATTGGTACCATAGCGATTAAGCACATCAAAACACCATTAAGTCCAAAGCCCGACCAGATATACGGATAAAATTGTGGTAATTCACAATATTCCTCTGTAAGTTTATTCAAAAATAACGCACGCGGTTTAAATTCCTGAATATTGCCTTTCTCTGGCAGATCATATTCCCATAATTTAACTTGTGGTTGATAACGTGATTGGCGTGTTAAAAAACGCTGTTTCATCGTTTCGCCTTGCTGTGGGTTCTCTAAATCTTCTTTTACTAGCTTATAGCTAGTCTCTATTTCACTTTGTTGAAAGGATTTTTCTTCTAGATGTGTCATCGTTCTACATTCTCGCGCTATATCGAATTAATCTTCAGGTTGTGGTTGTGCTTCTTGCTGTAAATATTGCTTCTCATTGCGCCTGCGCTTAGGCGGTGGCGTGGTACGCGATTCAATATCAATCTCCAGTGGCCATTTAATGAGTTTTGCAAGTCGTTCAGGATCCTCTGATGTAGTCGGATTACCAGTGAAATACGGCGTTTCAGGGACTTTCATACCGAGCATATAACGGCAACAAAAATTCCATGTTTCACTCAGTTGCTTGATATTGCCGATTGTCCCCACCAAGACAAATTCATTAATCACTTCTTTTGTACCCGGTTTGCAGACCACACACGTTAAACGATACCCTTGATCATACTGCCCAACACGTGCAGTAATCACCCCGTACACATCCTGCCAATCATAAACTTTGACGGTTGTCGTCCATTTTACATAGGGATTGTATTTTCTATTATATTGATAGACATAGATTTTTTGACGCTTGCGGTTTAAGCGTATGGGGATTTCACGGGGTTCAGAAATGTGACGACAAAGGCAGTGATAAAACAGGGTAAAGTTTGCACAAACACCTAATAACAACAATAATAATGGAAATAGCATATCTAGGTGAGTAAAAAAATAATCAACCCCATTAACAAAGGGTATAAATAAACCAAAAACTGTACCCAAACAACTGAAAAAAAGTATCATTAATACTATTTCTCCAGCATTCCACCACACTGCGCTAAATCTCGGTAATTCAATATATTCATCGGTCATCGCATTAAGAAATAACGCACGCGGTCTAAACTCTTTTATATCCTCTTTTTCT
This sequence comes from Thorsellia anophelis DSM 18579, assembly GCF_900111395.1. Lineage (GTDB taxonomy): Bacteria > Pseudomonadota > Gammaproteobacteria > Enterobacterales > Thorselliaceae > Thorsellia > Thorsellia anophelis. Next base: position 1,354 of record NZ_FOHV01000041.1, read on the forward strand.
GGTAAATCATATTCCCATAATTTAACTTGTGGTTGATAACGTGATTGGCGCGTTAAAAAACGCTGTTTCATCGTTTCGCCTTGCTGTGGGTTCTCTAAATCTGCTTTTACTAGCTTATAGCTAGTCTTTATTTCACTTTGTTGAAAGGATTTTTCTTCTAGATGTGTCATCGTTCTACATTCTCGCGCTATATCGAATTAATCTTCCGGTTGTGGTTGTGCTTCTTGCTGTAAATATTGCTTCTCATTGCGCCTGCGTTTGGGCGGTGGCGTGGTACGCGATTCAATATCAATCTCCAGTGGCCATTTAATGAGTTTTGCAAGTCGTGCAGGATCCTCTGATGTAGTCGGATTACCAGTGAAATACGGCGTTTCAGGGACTTTCATACCGAGTATATAACGGCAACAAAAATTCCATGTTTCACTCAGTTGCTTGATATTGCCGATTGTCCCAACCAAGACAAATTCATCAATCACTTCTTTTGTACCCGGTTTGCAGACCACACACGTTAAACGATACCCTTGATCATACCGTCCGACACGTGCAGTGATCACCCCATACACATCCTGCCAGTCATGCACTTTGACGGTGGTCGTCCATTTTGCATAAGGATTGTATTTTTTATTATATTGATAGACATAGACTTTTTTACGCTTGCGGTTTAAGCGTATGGGGATTTCACGGGGATGTAAGAGGTAAACTTTGAACATGTAATATGCGAGGCTCATCAATAAAAGCCAACCTAAAAAAAACATTATAATACCTGGCAACCATTTCAAAAAATTTCCATCTAAAAGTAGCATATAAAATAATGAGAAAGGGGCAAATGAGCATAAAAATGTTAGTAGAGAAGGAAACCACATCCCCCCCCATAAATAAGGATAAAATTGTGGTAATTCACAATATTCCTCCGTGAGTGAATTCAAAAATAACGCACGCGGTTTAAATTCCTGAATATTGTCTTTCTCTGGTAGATCATATTCCCATAATTTAACTTGTGGTTGATAACGTGATTGGCGCGTTAAAAAACACTGTTTCATCGTTTCGCCTTGCTGTGGGTTCTCTAAATCTTCTTTTACTAGCTTATAGCTAGTCTCTATTTCACTTTGTTGAAAGGATTTTTCTTCTGATCGGTGTGACATGGGGGCGCTCCCTAGAACTGACTCATTATGATTTTGGATGTTTTTGACTCCCCTTGTTAGCTAACACTGTGGCGTTTTGTATTACACCATCTATCAAAATAGGGTGATCATTCTTATGCTCGCTAAGTCGTCAAGTTGCTATATGATGCGATTTGCATTGATACAAGCTATAACAGGTCTTTTAATACTACATGCCGTTTGCTTTTATCTTTAGATGTCTGTGCATCCATCTTCGCACGCAAAGCATCACGTCTTGCATCAAACGCGGAACGCTCTGCTTTGTTTGGAATTCGAAATGTACCTAATAGAGATTTTGGATTGGTTGCCGCACTTAGATTAACTGTATCTTCTGGATCAACCACACATTCCTCCTCAACCTCAGTACTCCACTTTGGCACCTTACACGTCAACATCACAAGATAACGGGTAAGCGCCAGCGGAGGCACGAGAGGAAAAGTGAATAATAAAAATGCCCTAATTTCACCTAAACTTTGTGCCCAATGGTATGCACCATAAACAAAACCTTCTCTACGTCCTTCAATCGGCGGACATACACGCATAACAGCAACGTTATCTGCAATGTCACCATTCATGTAGTTACACAAAAAATTCCAATACTGGTTTAGGCCTTTAGAAGAGCTTTTAGTAGAGGTTTCGATTGGCAAAGTAAACGTATATAACACAGTACTATCATCATCAGATAAAACATGACAAAAAATATAGTTATCCTTAAACATATCTTTCATATCAGTTCTTACGGTAAAAAAGAGTTTTTCCCATTCAGCGATTCTAATTTTACCGTCATAGCCAAAAATATAGACTCGTCGATTTTTTCGATTAAAACGAATGGGATAGTGCGTCCACTTAAAAAACTCAGTTAAAAGCACATAAATAACAGCGATTACCCATACTATTGAGATTAACAACATACCAATTGTAGCCAATATTCCCTTTAAATCATTCATTTTAGGGTGAATAAAGACAACCATAGTAATCATCGCTAATGGAGGTACTAAGAACACAAGTAAAGCTAATGAAGGAAACCCTTTCCAAATGTAATGCCGATCAACCACCTCCAAATACGTAGAATTTAATCGAATTACGCTATCATAACCATTTGCAATCAGATCACTAAAAGGTTGATCTTGCCATTTTGATTGTTCTAATTTTCCTGCCTTTTCATTCTCACTTAATGGGCGATTGACTTTATATTTGGGCCATAAACCATCTAATCTCATACAGTTTCCTCGTTTAATCTTATATAGTTTCATCAATAAATTGGTTAAAAGCGGCTTGTTCTTGTTCAAATGTATTAAATGGAATTAAACTCGTATCAAAGAGTTTACCCCACATGCATCGTTGCAACCATTTTTGAACTTCATTATCCGTATAAGTAGCAATTATAAACTGTAGTACTAACAAAATGCGTCATATAACATCTGCGTTCTATTTTGTAATCCATTGTTTATCTTAGTTTAATATCCCTTCAATGCAGAGTAAATCCATCCTAAAACGAAATTATCTAGCCTTTTAGCTTTTTTATTTATTGGCGACTTAAACTCTCTGAATTTTCCATATCTTTTAACCAACTGCGAAACTCTTCAGGCTTTAACATACCAGTAACATAACGGAATAATTTCCAACCTGTTGGATTAGTCTCGCTACTTAAATTAATAGAATCATATGCATCAACTTGGCACTGCGCTTCAATCTCTTGGCGCCATTTAGGTAATTTGTTTGTCCAAGTAGAAAGCACTCGTATCGGAAAACTGATTGGAAAGAAGAGTAAATCGCCAATAAAGAATATATTAAAATAGTAAGTCCTGAATTGAGGATCAAGTAAACGCAAAGACATCAAAAAGCTCCAATATATATTCTCTTTCTTTTTATCAAATGGCAAACAGTAATACACCAAACCACTTAATTTAGGTAGATTATCGCCTTCCATATACTCCACTATAAACGCCCATAAAGAGACTAAATCTGGATAATAATATCGATCTGCTGGGGGATGGAAAAAGGGAGATGAAGTTGTCATTTCAGGCAAAAAAAAACGTTCCGTCATAAAACCTGTTTCTTTATCAATAATATTGGCGGTAACATAAATGCAGGGTTGACTATTTTTTTTACTACAGGTAAACACAATATCTTTCCAAGGCACAGTAATTTGTGTGCCATTAAAACGAAAAAAATGTACACATTGCTTTTTACGATTAAATCGAATTGGGCGATGGGTATAGTTAAAGAAACTAACTTGTAATATTAAATATTCAAGAAATCCTAATCCTAACAAAAACGGCAATAGTAATAATATGTACTTAATGCTTGCATTGACCATAAAAAAAGAAGCCATAAAGTATATTAACGCTGCAATCATAAATAAAAGAAATAATGCAGAAAAGCTAAATACAAAACGATTATTACTGAACCCATCTTGTGGAATTTCCAAAAAAGTGGAATTAAATCGTATAATCGCATTTGATTGGTAAAGAGGTATCCCCTTCCCAAGTATATGATTATCTAACCGATTTACTTGTTCAAAATTAGTCAGAGGGCGATTCACTGGTCCTTCAATGCTCCTTTGTGCGATGCTATGTTTCATTATGCTGTCCTTATCCGGTAAATTGTTGGAGGGCTTCTATTTCCATTTTTAATGTTGGAAACATGGTGACATTTTCATGCTTAATTATCCCTAAAATTGAACGTTCCAGCCATTTTTGCATATCATCTTGCTGGTTAAAAAATAAATAAGTTGCAGAACCAATCAATAAAATTATCCCTACAAAAATTAATGGTCCAGAATAAAACCCAAATACCCCAAAGCCAACCATTCCTCCTCCAATTCCTGAAATAAAATATGCAAAGCCTTCATCAAAATAACCTTCTTCTTTAGAATTGATACCTTTTAAAATATCTAACGTAGCGACAATAAATGAACCCACCGCACCTAATCTAGCTCCCCATTTAAAAAAATTTCCGTCTTTTTTTAACATTTTATACGGAGGTTCATATCCAGGGTTTATCAATGTCATATTATTCACGTAACTTTCCATTGTTCCCACCGCGGTACTCGCAGCAATCATAAGATTCCCGGCAAAACGAGCTCCAACATCACCCCGTTTCATTAAATTACCACCATCAGATTTTATGATTGAGATTAACATATGAGATTGAATTAATATTGAAAATATTCCAGCACTTACATTTCCAAAAGAAACAGTCTTTGTTTTAGGCTGCCCCCAACTAAAATTTTGTAATTGCAGAGAAAACTTATCAATCGTGTTTTGCCAACTAGGTAAGCCTCTATCAATGAATTTAGCCATCCCTTTACCATAGGTCACAAGAGACCTCGTACCATAAATTTTTCTAAACCCTTCAATACTTTTTATATCAATTCGTACAATGTAACGAACTTTCACTATTTCATCATTAATCAAACCAAATACTTTAGATTTTGCTAACTCATCTGATATTGAAACAAATAACCTACTTTGTTTTACTTTATTAGGTGAAGCAGGATTATTTTTATGGATAATTTTGGCTGCTTTTTCAATTGCTTGCGTTCTCGTCATTGTTTCATCAACAATAAGAAGTGTCTTACCCTCAATAGCATTTACCCACATAAGTAGCCCATTAAGTTTATTTCCCGTGCCATTCGCAAAATTTTCAATAAACCGAGTAAAATGCCCAGCAAATACTGTTATATAACGTGATATCGTAATCATGACATTTGGTTCGCTCAACCGTAGTTGATCAATCACCAATTTATAAGCATCAAAGAATCCCTGCCATGGGATTTCGGTAGTAGGATCTGAAACGTCAATCAACCCCATTACATTTTGAATCCATTCTTCATTATTCAAATATCCTGCTCGAGCAATAAAGTTATCTGGCTCACGAGGATCTTTAACTAGCTCTTTATAAATATGATCATTTTCAAGACCATTACCTTTTGGTACTCTATTTTGCATACCTGCGCAAATTGCCAGCACCATTTCAGTATACATTGCCCCAGACCTAACGGTATACCCATCTGACTGCTCATTAAAATTTCGCTTAAAAAAATCGCACATTTTGGGGTTAACTAACCATGCTGTATGCATCTGTTTCATTGGTTGTATAATTTGGCTTTCAAATAATTTCATTTCTGCTTCAAAAGACTGTTTAAAGTTATCTGCTGCATTTTCATCATAAAATTGGCTGTAATTACTCCACTTCAATTTAAATTCGGCTTCAACTTCTGAAAGTAATACTTCAGGTGTTTTTCCAATTAGTTTTAAATATTTTTCTAAATGAGCATACTTTTCATTGAATTTCTTTTCTACCAAGATATCATTTACCGCATCATCATATTCTTCTAGCGTCTTACTATCAGGTGAAGCATCAAGATCATACTGTGTATCAAGCAAGTCAATTTCTGGATAATATCTAGGGTCTACAAAGTCTTCACGCCACACACTCTTAAGTATTAATCTTTCAATGACATCGTTTTCTGCTTCTTTTTTAAGGTATCCCTTAAAACTTTCAACAAACTCAGTTACATTAAGTTTTCTCTGTCTTTCAACTGTTGCAGTACGGAAATTTAGAATGCGTTCTTCTAATAGAACTGATAAATCAAAGGCTATTGAGGTCGGTTCTTGTAAAACTATCATTGCAGCTCGTTCCGGACTAAGCTGTTCTGCTGCTTTAATTAAATCACTATTTTGTTGTTTTTTTAAAAAATGCCAACTTGTAATATGTACAGGAATTTTTTTTGGTGCACGTATAAGCTCATCATTGATAAATGGTAGACTTTGCATAATTGGTAACGTATTAAATTCCTTCCCTGAACCTATCCATGCATCCATATCAAACTTTTGCATAAAGTTTTGATAAATTGCTGGTTCGCTATTGCGTTTTAATACAGCTTGAGTCCAATTTATAGGCGACCACGCAAACCAAAATACACCATATTTACCACTTTTGTTATACATCGGCAAAGTGATTAAACGAGAATTAGCTTGTTCTAAGGGGTTATCTGAGCAAGGTTCATTATTACAAAATGATGGTGGTTTGTATTCTACTTCACCAGGAGGCATTAAACTGAAATAGCCATTTGATGTGCAGTAGTATGATATCCATTCTGCCGTATTTTCATTAAAGATATACAGATAGCCTTCTTTCAATAATGCTGCGGTATAATCAGTCTCACCTTGCGGAGCTACTGGCATTTCAATACTTTTTGGTAAAGCGTTAAATTGGCTATTTTTGGGGATGAGCGCGGCACGCATTGGTAATATGGCGAGCCCTTCACGGCGGCAAAAATTACACTGCATCTGAAACTCCTTGTTCAATGACTACTCACAAAAACTAATTCGAGAATAATGCCTATTCACGAATGTGCTCTATTCCCTTTCGGTATAACTTATTTAACACAAAATTGAGCGCAGCAGTAAAGGTAAGGATTGTTTATATGTTAAATGGTGCGATGAATTGAGGAACATAATACCGCCAAATCATTCTTGAGCTGACAAAGTGGTGATACTTCGGAACATCAAATAAAAAATAGCATTCTGGGGAAATTTCTTCGCCAAATGGATAATATCTCAAAATTTACCATTTGCGCTCATTGTTCAGGTACTGTATTGGTTAGTATCTATTAATTAATAGTAAGATGCGTTTACATTTCAATTAATTCATGAGAAGCAAGTGCAAAACGGTGGTTAGCTAAACGTTCTGTAAAAAGGTATATTGTCATCATTATACCTTAGAGTCATTAACTTATTTGTATTGAAGCAGGACCACCTTTGACCACTTTTGCGCTTTTTACATTAACATTTGTAGGCACTTAAGATTAAAGATTAAATTTTAAACAATACACCTATAATGCATTGTTTAAATTAAAACTTATTTGCTCACTTATAAACCTTGTTGAACAGAAATTGGCTATTTTAATGTATAATTTCGGGATAAAACCGCTAAAAATATAACAATTTGGATTTATCAGGATAATATTTAAGGTATAAATTAATTAGGTATATTATTGATATTTAATAGTGTATTCCTTAAGTACTAACGAATGTTTACATAAATATTTCTATCAGTGATATGTTAGATTTTATCAACTTCGAACATTACGTAAAATCCACCACATATCAAAAGAAGCCCCCCTTTAGCAATGATGATAATTTAATCTTTATTATTAGCAGTAGATATCAATGCTTTTGAATGCGAAAAATTTAATCATATCACTTGGCACTTGAATTTATTTAGATTGATACAAGCTATAACAGGTCTTTTAATACTACGTGCCGTTTTCTTTTATCTTTAGATATCTGTGCATCCATCTTAGCACGCAACGCATCACGTCTTGCTAAAATCGCAGTGCGCTCTGCTTTATTAGGGAATCGAAATGTACTTAATAAAGATTTTGGATTCGTTGCCGCACTTAGATTAACTGCGTCGTCTGGATCAACCACACATTCCTCCTCAACCTCTTCACTCCACTTAGGTACCTTGCATGTCAACATCACAAGATAACGGATAAGCGCATGAGTAATCACAAGGGGAAAAGTGAATAATAAAACTGGCCAAAATCTACCTAAAATTTGTGCCCAATGGTATAAACCATAAACAAAGCCTTCTTTACGTCCTTCAATCGGCGGACATACACTCATAACAGCAACGTTATCCTGAATGTCACCATTCATATAGTTACACAAAAAATTCCAGTACATATTTAAGCCTTCTGAGGAGCTTGAACCTGATGTTTCAATTGGCAAACTAAACGTATATAACACTGTACTATCATCATCAGATAAAACATGGCAACAAATATATTTATCCTTGTAAAAATCTTGTATGTCAGTTCTTACGGTAAAAAAGAGCTTATCCCACTCAGCGATTCTAATTTTACCGTCATAACCAAAAATATAGACACGTCGATTTTTTCTATTAAAACGAACGGGGTAATGCGTCCATCTAAAAAATTCCGTTAGAAGCATACGGATTAAATAAGCCCCCGGTACTATTGAAATCAATAATATGAGAAATGAAAAAAATACCCCCTCAAAATCATTCCAATGAGGAATAAAAAAAACCATTCCAACCATAACTAATAAGGGTACTAACATTACAAGAAAAGCCATTGACATAAACCCTTTCCAAAGGTAATGCCGATCAGCCACTTCCAAATAGGTAGAATTTAATCGAATTACACTACCATGACCATTTTCCATCAGATCACTAAAGGGTTGATCTTGCCATTTTGACTGATTTAATTTTCCTGCTCTTTCATTCGCACTTAATGGGCGGTTGACTTTGTATTTGGGTAATAAGCCATCTAATTTCATATTGTTTCCTCAATTAATTGGCTAAATGCAGCTTGTTCTTGTTCAAACGTACCAAATGGAATTAAATCTATATCGGAATTTTTACCCCACATGCAACGTTGCAACCATTTTTGAACTTCATTATCCGTATAAGTGGCAATTAAATATTGCGAAAAAAAATAAACCACCAACGCAATGAATACAACACGAGCATCACCTTTTCCTTTCGCACCTATCACAGTTAAGACCCCCATTGAAATGGCTGACATTCCGTATAAAAAAGTCATTCCTTTATTACCTTTGGACCATTCAGCCAAAGCGTGTTTTAGATCGTAAACTACCGAAATAGCACCTGCAGTTAAAATGAAAACCCTACCTGTGTAAATAGGTATTAAAACCCACAATCTTCCTGCAGCTGCCTTAAGGGATGAGAATGTTTTTGTCGCACTTTCAAATCCAGCCAGAATTGTACCACCAAGAGTAAACGCACCACTGGCCCAACGAAGAGTAGTTTCATTGCTCGCATCAACAGCAAAGGCAGATTCGGCAGTACGAAATAAAATAGCAGCTTGGATAATTGCAGATACGCCGCTGACTTTAACATCAAATAGCACATTTCTGTATTCAAATTTTGCATTTTGTATTTCAACTTTTTTGGCTTGCTCTGCTACATATTGTTCTGGGCTTAATTGTAATGCCTGACGAAATGCGGCTAAACGTTCTTTTTTAGATAAATGTTTGATGGATCCATCTGTGGTTGGATCTATGTAAAGATAGGTTTTAAAAGCCACCCTACCATGCTTACCTCTTTTAGATATGTTATTATCTTTAAGAATTTTTTTGGTGATTTTTTTAGCTTCACTTAAAGGATATTTACCTTGAATTCGCGTTACCTGAATTATTTTAACAAGCTCATCATAACTAGCTTCTATAATCATAGGGATTAATTTTTGACTGGCAATTGCACTCGCAAATACGACTGCACGAGATGGAATATTAGTAACTGTTGGTTGTGAATAAAATTTCATTAATGGAGCGCTAAAGCCGTATGGAACTTCATCCATAGCCTTAATAACAATGCCCGGATTAATTGCATTAATTTCTCCTATTGCTTCGACTACATTTTGCCATGGTAACACACTATAATCGGGTGCCTCACGCGAGATGCTCACTAATCCATCTGTATTTGCGTTAATGTATGCTTCTTCTAAAAGTTCTTCGATTGATTTCTGGTTTAAATAATATGCTCTGACAAAATAATGTTTTTCCACTAGTTTTTTAACGTTTAGCATCTCGATACATTCATCAAGGATAATTTTATATCCTAAAATGGGTAAATATGCGCTGATCACCATTTGAGAAAATAATGAACCACTTTTTATATTATTATCATCAAAATTACTTGTAAAGTAATTGACCCAGTCAAAGAAAATAATGCAAATAGCAGTAAAAAAATCGGACCGGTCGCTTGACATTTATCGCCACAGTAGCCAATTTATTTCACTTGGTTTCTGGTACTTGTTTTCATCATAAATTTTCCAAACCATAGAGGTTCCTAAATTTTAAGTTTCGAAATTTGACCATATTTAGTGACAATAAAAAACTGAACTAAGTGGGACTTTATCAGCACACTCTAACAGTTTTAATTGAATACCTTACATGAAAGATGTTTTAACGCTGCATGTGCTCGTTCTAATACATTCGGATCTAATCTAAATTGTGGTGGTTCACCTGTTTCCCCTAATTGTAAAATTGGCTCTTCAGGATAAGTTGTTAGCCCGCGGCTCGTGCTGAATGTCTCCGGAAATTCAATATTTATCGCATGTATATATAGAGGTATTCCACCTGACTTACCATAATTAATCAATAGATTATTCTGGTTAAAGAAAAAATAATATGTATTTTTCCAGTAATTATCGTTAAGTAATTTTTTCTTTATATCACATAAAAATATTTTTTTTGTGCTTGTTGCGCTTAACGATGCACCATCAGGTTTAATATTAGTATGCATTGTGATACTAGATAGCATTTCAGTCGTGAGCTCACATGATTTTGGTTGCTGCAAGATAACTGAACAACTGTCTTTTTCACCTAGTAAATAAAAATATACCCAAAAAATAGCTGTGCAAATAATCAAGTATTTATGCGATTTCTTTATCTTTAAATTCATATTAAAACCTAATTGTAAAAGGACGGGAAAGAAGAATTTCAACCATATTAGAAAATGAGACTAAATCACCACCAGCATTATGCTTGTCGCGCCATTCTTGGTATGTGCTATTTCTAACGCAGTAATAAAGGGCATTGGGTCTCTCTAATATATCTGGGGTTATGTTCCCATCATATCCTAAAAAAGTAATATTAGGGTTCAAAATAGGTTGTTTTGATGTCCCCCAATAAGAGAGTGGCGCCATCAAAAATCCATCTTGATTCCAGTGACCTAGATATTGGTCTGCATCCTTCTCCTTACTTGAGTCACCACTATTAGATGTTTGATATTCCTTGTTGTAATTGATCCCACCTTCATCATTCATAAAATCTAGTGTATCTCGTATATAAATATAGACGGAATAAATTTCTATGTTTGTGTCTACTTTACGATATTTAATGACTAAAACATATACTGAATCTGGCCCTTAATTAAAATTTCCTCTTACGAATATTGAAACAATCATTTCATAATTTAGGCTAAAACATATTTAAAACTTAGAATTTCATCAGATTACCTCCCTTGAAAGTAACAGAAGACTCAGGGCGTGAGCATACATTAACTTACAATCCATCTTTATCTATTATTTCAATAAGTAAGGTGTTGTGGGAAATTAAAGTAAACCAAAAGCAGTAATTTAAATAATGATGTAAATCAATGCTCGATAAAAAATCTTGCTCGCCCCCTGACAGAAGACTAATTGCTAGGCACTGTACAGTCACCACCGTCTTCTCGACGTATTAACGTCCATGTTGTTTTATACATTTTATTATCCCGTTTATTTAACCACTCCGGTATAACAGTATTTTCATCAATTTCAAGATATTCTGAAACACCATTCTGAAGAGTGGCCCATAATCCACTGTGGGGAGCAATTTCACCAGATTCACGCATAATAAAAACACGATTTTCTGACAAATTTTCTCTCTGTACCGTCGGTGGTACCGTTGTCTCAGGTGGCAACGGTGCATTATCAAAACGAGTTAACCACTCTGCTGTGGTTCGATCATTAAATCGAATTTCACCTGCAATAGAACCATACCCTAAACTTTCGATTTTTGGTGCGCGGATCGGTTTTAGGGCATGATTTACTTTCACATAAAGTTCTGGATAGGGATCCTCTTCTATCCAACCTAATTCAGGTAATTCTCCCGCTTTAATGATCATCCCACCTTCATAAGGAAGCATCTTAATACGTTCATCATTGAGGGTATGCTTTAATGCCGCTTCACCACCTAATTGATTTAACCAGTTTCGATTAAAAAAAGTATACCAATTAACTGAATCAATTCCATCTCGAAACTCTTTATCCCAACCACCAGTAATAATATGCAGACCTAAGAATTTTTGAGCTACCTCAAATTCAATATGTTGATATCTATACCTTTCATAACACTGTTGTAATGCCAATCCAAAAAAACCAGAAAGGGGCTGTAAAATTTCACAAAAAAATCTAATCCATTCATCAAAATCAATAGCATTATCCTTTAATGTTTGTAACGGAATATAAAAATAAACAACGGAAACAGATTGATGAATGTCTTGGAACCATTGTGCAGGGGAATATACACTAAATTGATATTTGTTGACTAATTCATGATCATCTCCACTTTTCCAACTGAACTCAAGATCCCCTCCATTTTGCGATAATATCTGTTTTTGCTTTTCTACCATTGCCTTTGCGCCGTACTTTAATAGGCGATTAGGATCAGTAAAATAGCCATACTTCAAATGCTGGCCGAACTGTTTATGAAAATAATTGAATACTCCAGCGATACGTTTGCGCCCAAGTGGTGTTCCACCATCACCTAAACGAAACATTCCCGTCAACCCAACTTGCAATACCTGCTGATCTGGTTCACCATCATAAAAGGTAAATTGGTTGTAGGCGGCATCATATTGTCTAAATAAATCAATCATGTACAGCTCCTTTAATTTTATCGTGTAATGTTAATTATCAATTTGATCAAGCCCAAATAGCATTGTCACCCCCTCTGCTGAATGGAGTGCTTTATCTAATATCCCTATCATTCAGTTAATTGTCGATTATCGATAAGAAGGTCTATAACCACATTAACCACATTCTCAGGTTTTTAACTCAAAATCATTTTGGTGAAGCCAAAGCCATCAGTTATACCAGAGACAAACTTACCTGATTCAAGAAACGATAGATGGCAACGTTGCATTATCAAAACGTGTTAACCACTCTGCTGTGGTTCGATCATTAAATCGAATTTCACCTGCAATAGAACCATACCCTAAACTTTCGATTTTTGGTGCGCGGATCGGTTTTAGGGCATGATTTACTTTCACATAAAGTTCTGGATAGGGATCCTCTTCTATCCAACCTAATTCAGGTAATTCTCCCGCTTTAATGATCATCCCATCTTCATAAGGAAGTATCTTAATACGTTCATCATTGAGGGTATGCTTTAATGCCGCTTCATCACCTAATTGATTTAACCAGTTTCGATTAAAAAAAGTATACCAATTAACTGAATCAATTCCATCTCGAAATTCTTTATCCCAACCACCAGTAATAATATGCAGACCTAAGAATTTTTGAGCTACCTCAAATTCAATATGTTGATATCTATAGTTTGCATAACACTGTTGTAATGCCAATCCAAAAAAACCAGAAAGGGGCTGTAAAATTTCACAAAAAGATCTAATCCATTCATCAAAATCAATAGCATTATCTTTTAAAGTTTGTAACGGAATATAAAAATAAACAACAGAAACATCTTTATGAGTTTTTTCGAACCATTCAGGAGAGGAGTATGCACTAAATTCATAATTGTTGACTAATTCAAGATCATCTCCACTACTCCACCTAAAGTCTAGATATCCTCCATTTTGCGATAATATCTGTTTTTGTTTTTCCTCCATTGTCCTTGTACCGTACTTTAATAGGCGATTAGGATCAGTAAAATAGCCATACTTCAAATGCTGGCCGAACTGTTTATGAAAATAATTGAATATGCCAGCGATACGTTTGCGCCCAAGTGGTGTTCCACCATCACCTAAACGAAACATTCCCGTCAGCCCAACTTGCAACACCTGCCGATCTGGTTCACCATCATAAAAGGTAAATTGGCTGTAGGCGGCATCATATTGCCTAAATAAATCACTCACGTACAACTCCTTTAATTTTATCACGTATTGTTAATTATCAATTTGATCAAGCCAAAATAGCATTGTCACCCCTCTATGGCAGACGCTTTACTTTCCGGTGGGCTATATTTTAAACGCTCTGGCACATCTTTATTAACTCAGACTATTTTTTCGTTTCCTCGACAACCCGTTCATTTGGCACTAATGGCACACTGTGGATCACACAGCGAAAGGCATAACCTAAATCAATGGCATCTTCTTTTCGATACATTGCTAATATTTCGGGATCATCTTGCGTAGAAGGATTAATGTGCCCACGTTTAGTGGTAAATTTTTGATCGGGGTTTTTACCATGATAACTGCGCGTGACCTTCTGGTTCCCTGAACTTGGCCAAGCTGGGTTATCTGTTTTGCTGTATTGATAGTAATCTTTATCATACCAATCAAACATCCATTCCGTTCCATCCGTCACTAAATCATAAATCCCCAACGGATTGGGCGGGAATTTACCCACTGGTGCTGCATCCTGCTCAGCTTGGATATTCCGTCCCATCTCAAACTTTCCATTATCAGTAGGAAAATAAACTTTCTGCCCACGGTTGCGGGCTACAAACTCCCACTGTGCTTCACTCGGTAAATCAATATCTTGATGAGTCATCTTACCCAACCAACGACAGTAATCCTGAGCCTCTTGCCAAGTAACTGAAGCCGCCATCGTTGGGGCATTACGATTTTCAACTGTATTCATCATTTCCCATGTTGTGGAGATCTTTTTGACATGCACTCCCCTAAGCTTGGCATACTGCTCATACTGTTCCCACGTGGTTAAATACGCGCTGATTTTAAAATCCGCTAAATTCACCGCATGAATCGGCTTATTATCGGGTACTCCGCCCACGGTATAGACACCAATAAAATCCCCCATTTCGTAGCTTCCGCCTTCAATCGGCACCATATCTTTCAAGACGGATTCTGCAAACGCTTTTTCTGCTTGGCTTGGGCCGCTATCACACCCTTGCAATATGAGGCTTATAGGCATGAGTAGCAGTAATCGTTTTCGGTTGTGCATAATTAAATTCCTTACTACCTAAAGAGATGCTTTTGCCTATTGGATACAATACGTGCAACACAGACTATTTTTTCGTTGCCTCAGCAACACGATCATTTGGTTCTAATGGCGCACTGTGGATCACACAACGAAAGTTAAAGCCTGGAGCGATGGCATCTTGTTTGCGATACATAGCTAATATCTCAGGGTCGTCTTGTGTGGAAGGATTGATATGCCCTCGTTTAGTAGTAAATTTGTGATTGGGGCTTTGACCGTGATAACTCCGCGTGACCTTTTGATCTCCAGAACTCGGTCCTGCTGGATTATCCCTCTTGCTGTATTGATAGTAATCCCTATCATACCAATCAAATATCCATTCCGTTCCGCTAGTGACTAAATCATAAATTCCCAACGGATTGGGTGGAAATTTACCTACTGGTGCGGCGTCCTGTTCGGCTTGGATATTCCGTCCCATCTCAAATTCTCCATTATCCGTTGGAAAATAGACTTTCTGCCCTCGGTTGCGGGCTACAAATTCCCACTGTGCTTCACTCGGTAAATCAATATCTTGATTGGTCACTTTACCCAACCAATGACAGTAATCCTGTGCATCCTGCCATGTGACAGACGCGGCCATTGTGGGAGCATTACGGTTTTCGACCGACGAAGCTGTCTCCCAATGTTTCGCAATTGGTTTGATATGTATTCCCTTGAACTTGGCATACCGTTCATAATTCGCCCACGTGGTTAAATACGCACTTATTTGAAAATCTGCTAAATTTACAGGATGAATAGGCTTATTATCAGGCACACCGCCTACCGTATATAATCCTATAAAATCCCCCATCTCATAGCTGCTGCCTTCAATCGGCACCATATCTTTCAAGACGGATTCTGCAAATGCTTTTTCTGCTTGGCTTGGGCCGCTATCACATCCTTGCAATATTAGGCTTATAGGTATGAGTAGCAGTGATCGTTTTCGGTTGTACATAATTAAATTCCTTATTACCTAAAGAGATGCTTTTGCCTATTGGATACAATACGTGTAACACAGACTATTTTTTCGTTGCCTCGACAACCCGATCATTTGGCACTAATGGCACACTGTGGATCACACAGCGAAAGGCATAGCCTATATCAATGGCATCTTCTTTTCGATACATTGCTAATATTTCAGGATCATCTTGCGTAGAAGGATTAATGTGCCCACGTTTAGTAGTAAATTTAAAATTAGGGGATGCTCCAAAAGCGCTACGGGTGGCTTTATGGCTCCCTGAACTTGACCCAGCAGGGTTATCTGTTTTGCTGTATTGATAGTAATCTTTATCATACCAATCAAACATCCATTCCGTTCCATCCGTTACTAAATCATAAATCCACAACGGATTGGGCGGAAATTTACCCACTGGTGCTGCATACTGCCCCTCTTCAACATTCCTGCCCATCTCAAACTCTCCATTATCAGTAGGAAAATAAACTTTCTGCCCACGGTTGCGGGCTACAAACTCCCACTGTGCTTCACTCGGTAAATCAATATCTTGATGAGTCATCTTACCCAACCAATGACAGTAATCCTGAGCCTCTTGCCAAGTAACTGAAGCCGCCATCGTTGGGGCATTACGATTTTCAACTGCATTCATCGTTTCCCATGTTGTGGAGATCTTTTTGACATGCACTCCCCTAAGCTTGGCATACTGCTCATACTGTGCCCACGTGGTTAAATACGCGCTGATTTTAAAATCGGCTAAATTCACCGCATGAATCGGCTTATTATCGGGTACTCCGCCCACGGTATAGACACCAATAAAATCCCCCATTTCGTAGCTTCCGCCTTCAATCGGCACCATATCTTTCAAGACGGATTCTGCAAACGCTTTTTCTGCTTGGCTTGGGCCACTATCACACCCTTGCAATATGAGGCTTATAGGCATGAGTAGCAGTAATCGTTCTCGGTTGTGCATAATTAAATTCCTTACTACCTAAAGAGATGCTTTTGCCTATTGGATGCAATACGTGCAACGCAGACTATTTTTTCGTTGCCTCAACAACACGATCATTTGGTTCTAATGGCGCACTGTGGATCACACAACGAAAGTTAAAGCCTGGAGTGATGGCATCTTGTTTGCGATACATAGCTAATATCTAAGGGTCGTCTTGTGTGGAAGAATTGATATGCCCTCGTTTAGTAGTAAATTTATGATTGGGGCTTTGACCGTGATAACTCAGCGTGACCTTTTGATTTCCAGAACTCGGTCCTGCTGGATTATCCGATACAATCACTTTCTGCTGATGTAGATCGTAAATAAGACACCCTCCCCCACCGACTATCAATATTGGAATGATCACGGAATACTGCCAAAAACGAACTCCCATTAGTGTTGAATCTTGTGTGGTTAAGTAGAGTGCGACAATGATGCCTACGATAACAAAAGTGGCGGCAATAAGTGCTAACAATAACCATCGAGGGGGGTTAGGACGTGGTTTAATCTCTATCGCGGGGAGTTGCCATTGCATTAGTCGGCTCCTGTCTGTGGTAAGGTGGTATGCAGTGTGCAACCGCATTTTGATTGGTGCCCATCTAGCACCACATTTCTCCCCATCATTGTCCAAGTCGGGTGGCCTTGATTGACAGGATTTTTACCGTGTTCAGGGCAACTGACTACATCACCGATTAACATCACCGGTTTGCCTACAAACATCTGCCCAGATGCGGAAATTACTTCGCCACCATGGCTATGGGGATCGCCCAAACGAATTACACCACGCATAAAAGGTCCTTATGTTCTATTGTCGAATAAAATTATTTTGTCAAATAACCACGTTAGATTTATGGAAAGTCTGTATCATAAGAACGCCCCGTTTTGGTTTGTTCTATTTTTACTCTTAAGCCCATATCGAGTCTACCAATATGGTAATCTGCATAACGATCCACTAAATAGAGTGTAGGATCCCCTTGTTTGCGTGCCATACGCACCGTGACAAAAAATTCTTTTCCCCTGTCGTAATTTGGCTCGGGAGAAGAAATCACTTTACGAAACTCCTGATCTGTGGCCCACTCTGCCATCTGATTTGGTTTGAGTGAAAAGGTAACCCACCATGAGCTGGAGAATAATGTAGGCATAGTCATATAGTAAGGGAGTATGCTTATTTTTGATACGACAAAATAGTTGGTAAAACAGAATCCCGATTTAGTCGCATCGTAATATTCCTTGCCTTTTTCGGTTAGAACAAATCCGTCTGGTGTGGATTGAATTAACCCGGTGCTTTTTTCTATTATTTTCAGGGTATTTTGTGTATGTTCATACGGGCTTTGGATCGGGAAGATTGCAAAGGATCACGATTTTACGCAGCCTTTTTGATTGACCTTTTCCGCCAATACCGCTTGCACTTCTGCTTTCGTGGGGCGTTCAGCATTCATTTCTGGCGGCGATACTATAAAACCCAAGGCTTCCACTAAGATATCTTGGGGATCCGCTTCATTACAGCCTGATAAACACGTGGTAAGTAAACCAATCCAAATAATTTTGTTCAATTAAAATCCTCTTTTATCATGACGTTATAGTTTCAAAAAACTATAACGTCCAAAATCCTAATCAATAAGTTTCCTTACTTCAACCCCAAATAAATAGGTGCCGCAATCGTGTAGGCAAATACAACGTAAATTGTTTGTTGCCATTCATAATGCGGGTTTGGCTCCATCGGTGAGGGTGCATCCAAATCACATTGCATATGATCCCAGCCAGTATAGCCCTTTACTTCTAGCACCTGATGCGGAGGATTTTGAAAGTCATCCTCTCCGGAGATAGTTTGCCGATGCTCTAATAACGAGGCTAACGAAACATAATCCAGCCCCCAACGGCTACCGAATGGGGCGGAGCTAAGAAACAGATCATTATTTTTATTTAAAAAATAACCGCGATCGCCAACAACTGTAAAAGAAGCAATATCGTCCACATGAGGCCTATTCATCCCTTTGGTTTCAGGTCCCCCACCACCGGGTGAAAAACGGGACGAGGTAAAGGATTTACCTCCATTTTTGGAGACCATTATTTCAGAAATAGCTTGATCCGGTATAGCAATATAGTTAACTGACGGGTGAATATAGCGATAAAACGAAATACGGAAAAAGCGAGTATCTAAATCTGCTGTGATCCCTTTTTTCGGATCCATATACCATAATGCGCCTTCACAACGTCGGCCAATCAGCAATAGATACCGGTGATCATCAAAACGATAGATCACCTGCTCTGGGGGGCGATTACTGAGCCGCTTCTTTGTGACAGGCAATAAAGGAATGAGTGCGATAAGGGCCAATACCGCACACACCACTGCCGCATAGCGATGGTGCTTTACCAGCAATCCAAGGGCCAGCAGTAACAATAACAGGCCACTCCAAACGGGCACCAACCATGCCAACGAACCAAGAGTAGATAACATAATAATTTCCTTTTTAACGTTCCGCTGATAAATCAGGCGCAGGCATCGGCCATTGTAATTTATTGTCCACTAACATATTCCACATATCCCCCCCAAAAAAACAACTGCCCCTAATGGATTAGTTAAACTTAATTATGCAGTTATTTTATTGGGCTTGTTGGTAAACTCGTTGCTCACCTTGGGTATCTTATCCAAAAAACGTCCGGGTTTATTAATGGCATTTTTTATACCAGGTGGCAATTCCCCAGTACGATAGTAGTGCTTGGCATCTTCATCCGGATTTTGCGGATCCCGCCAATCTGCCATATGCAGCAATGCATACCAGAAATCTTTATCATCATAACTGCGGCATACCCCGATCGCTAAATCAAACGCCATAAGCTTTTTGGGCGTATCTAGGCTATTAACGATAGACGAATGTTTCCCACTTCGCTCCTGTTTAGGTGGTGTACTTTCTGCAGCGGTTTTATTCCGAGTAATTAGTGGCCTGAGACGATAATACTTAGCTGATATCAAAATAATATCTGGGCGGGATTGCTGTATATAAGTTTGTAATTCCTGTAATTGCTGAGTATTTAAAAACCTACCTACACTACATAGGGGGTACGACTAAATTTGAAATCTGCAGGCAGGTCGATATGCTCATCTACTGTACTTTGCGCCATCTGCTCTTGTTGATAAAGCCGCTCATTTTCTGCGCCTAAATCAATATCACCTTCCGTGGTAAAGATAAACGGTTCGGCATTGATTTGCCGTTGTTTATTCCCAAAATCGACCGACTAAAAATTAGCAGCTGTTGAACCACTGTTCTTTTCTGTTTCACCCACATAGACATCACCTTCATAGGAATAACCATAAACGGGATCTATACCTGCAATATGCTGATAATAATCCGAATTATTTTTTTGTGTATTGCGATCGGTTATACCTGGTTTATCCATGGGTAATGTGATTAATCGTGATCTAGCTTGTTCTAAGGGTTTATCTGAGCAGGGTTCATTTTTAGCTAATAGTGAAGATTTGAATTCGGTGCTGTTTGGAAGTAATAAACTGTAATATCCATTTGGTGTACAGTAGTAGGATATCCATTCTTGATTTTTTTCATTAAATATATAAAGATAGCCCTCTTTTAATAGCGTTGCGGTATAGTTTGTTTCCCCCTGTGCATCGACAGGCATTTCAATGTTTTGGGGTAAAAAAGTAAATTGGCTATTATGAGGAATCAAGGCTGCTCTCATTGGTAAAATAGCAAGCCCTTCTCTGTGGCAAAAATTACATTGCATTTGAATTTCTCTTTTTAGTTAATAATAAATATTTTGTACTGTTTCAATGGGGGCGTTTAAACTTCCAGGAAAAACGTATTGTAATCTAGCTAAAT
>NZ_FOHV01000042.1 GCF_900111395.1 Thorsellia anophelis DSM 18579
GTCTTCTAATAGCTCACCTGCATTGCTAGGAGGTGATTGGCTAAAGTAGTGATTTAAGTCCCACACCTTAATAGGTTTCCCCATAGTCGGCAGACCATATTTAGATTTAGGTTCAAGCACAAACCCAATCCGCTTGCCTAATGCCATAGTTGGGATTTCTACAGCATCCAAGACATTAAGACTGACAGCCTTACTGAGTAATGGCGTGAAGTTGTGTTTCAATTGATATTGCTTAGCAACATCAGACCCTGCTTTAATGATATATTCACGAGGAATCTCTACAGGGTTTAACTCCTCCCATTTTAAAGACTCATTCCAAGGACTCACATTATCTAGCATATACCACTTAACTGAGATACCGACATCTAAGGCATCGTGACAAGGGTCAAAATCTTTATCGATGAAATTAAAATTATCAAAAAAATGACCAATACTAGCATCGGTTTTAGCGGCAGCCAGGTCCTTGTTTAATACAGAACAAAATATATCTGGTACATAAGCAATACTGCCTATCGTTGGCCCTCTTACAGTATTATCGTCATTTAGGGTCCAAGGAAAATAGGTTATCTTGCCAGTATCACTATCCTTCACTTCAGTCAGAAGCTCAGCCCCCACACTTTGCATATAAGGGGGATAGCCTTGGATTTCTTTTTGTTCAGTTTGTTTTGTAATAAAAGTATCAGCTGATACACTTTTATTTATCCCAAATCCCATCAAAATAAATAAAACTGATTTAAAAAGAAATGTATGTTGGTATCTATTTAATATATTCATCAATACTTCCTAGAATTTAATTTTTATATGATACTCTAATTGAGTTAAACCTAAATAAAAACATAACAAACACAATAAGCTATAGAGCAATACCTCATCTTAGATTGCTCATTAATATTTGTTTAATTATTGTTTGAATTAAATCGATAGAATAGAGTGTGTTATCTTTGATATAAGAGAAGACATATTTATACAAAATTATTCACTTAAATCCCCTATAAAAAGATTGCCCCTTAGGGCAATCTTTTTTTATATACGACTGATATAAATCTCACAATTGTGAGATTCATGAGATTTAGGGTTTTTCAGTATAATTTTCTTGAATTTCAAGCTTGATACCAAGTCCCCATCCCTGCTCAGAAAAATTAGGGCCTTTATCCTTAAGCACTTGTAATGCATCATCATTAGTCGCTTGCGTAGTAAAGCTATATTTTTTGAAGGTTTCACTACCAATAGTCACTGAACCTGCATCATTATTAACTCTAGTAGGATTTGTAGATGATTTATAAGAAGCAAATGGTTTATTGCCATCTTTCGTATCAAGTATTTCCCATTCTAGTGTTTCTAATTCTTCTGGGGTTGGATCGCGGTATACCGTACCAATACCCTCTGTTGGAGTCGCTTTACGTATCCTGATAGTTGCATAATATTGATGATCAACTTTTAAGATATCGGTATCTTTTACAAGCACATCATCATCATTTTTGGTAGGATCCATTGCATCATAGATATTAATTACCCAATTTTCACCAGGGACTATCCCCCCACCACCATCTGGATTTTCACCACCAGGTTCACCACACTTCTCATTATTACATCCAGGATCTGGATCCGGATTATTAGGATTATCAGGATTGAGTCCCGGATTTTCACCTGGACCTGGTTCTTCAGGTGCTTTTTGCGTAAATAATCTCCCTAAATCGAACACTTTGACCCAGTTACCAGCATTTGGTACACCTGTTTCTGTTTGAGGTAATGCCCAAAATCCGATACGATAACCAACCGCGGCTTCAGGGACAATTAATGCCTTACTATTTTGGTTACCTTCAAAAAAATTAACAAATTGTTCATCTTCAATTTTTCTGATAATTTTGACCTGTTCATCATTCCAACGCTCAATGACTTTTTCTGTACCTGGCTCATCAGCAAATCTAAACCCAGGCATAGCTTCAATAATATACCACTGCACCTCGGTAAATTTATCGGGAACAAGTGCAGGAGGTATCTGACCTGGATTGGGATTACCTAAAATAGCGGCGACATCATTATCTTGGTCACCAAAATTAAACAAAGGAGATTTAGTATTGCTATTATATTGATAAAGATAACTAGGCACCTCAATTTTGGCACCAACACTAATTTTAAGTGTGCCATTATCATTGATGCTACTTTCAATTACCCTTGAGCCTATTGATTCAAAGTAAGGAAAGTGCCCCATTACAGTTGTACCAGCTTTCTTTTCAATTATAGTTGCTGCAAAACTTGACGTGCTTAGCACAGCCATAGCAACAACTAAACATTTAATTTTATTTTTAGGCTGCATGGAATATCCTTATGCAAAATTTACTCAATATCATAAGTGGCTTAGGTATTTTCTAAACCGTTTATTTCACGTTACGGTAAAACTAATCTAACTTTTAGCTGCAAACTTTGCTCTGAAAAATTAGGTGCAAGTGTAGCTGCTTGTGGTAATGCATCTTGGTTAGTATCCTGAAGCTTAAATACCGTATTATCTCCTTTAATAAATTTAGCTTTTATTTCAGCTAAATCAACTGCATCATAGGTAAATGGTGTTTCTAAAGGACTAAATGCTTTTAATGCTTTAGCCTCAGTTGGAATATTATTTATCATTCCGTTTGCAGTCATAAATTCATATACTGGCGTAGTTTCATTAGAGTCTTGTACTTCATATAAACTCCAAGTTAAAAAATCTTCGTATTCAGCTGTTTTATCGACATAATCAAGCGATACTGCATCCCATTTTTCAACCGAAGCTTTATAGGTTCGTGTAACATAAATCGGAGTATCTTCTTCTAATAAAACTGCTTTCTCTTCACCATCAGTTATGTCATAGATTTTTACTATAAATTCATTATCCATTCCTACAACTTTATCTTCTATATCAGGATGCTTGTCTTCTTCAAGACCTGGTTCTGGCACTTTAGTGACCGGCGGTAAAGATGGATCAACTGGCGAAGTTTGTTTTCCTAAATAAGCGATATTAGGTACATCTAAATAGACACCTTCTTTGGGTAATCCACGCTCAGACCATGCTTTAATTCTAAACCCAATCTGGCTACCAACCGCATTTAATCCAACGGTGTAACTAGGACCAATCTCACCATCGTCATTTACAACACCATCATCAGAGGTCAGTAAGGTTGCATTTTCACCAGGTTTTATTTCTGTTGAATTTGCCTCTAATAGATACCATTCAAAGGTTAAATTAATTTGTTCTTTATCTTCAATATCTGAAGCAGTATTTGTACTATCTAAATCTGCCCATGTGTAATAAACACTATAAGCATCATCAATTAAATAAGTTGGTACGCGAAGTGTATCACCTGCTTTTACCTGAACTTTTTGCCCATCATTTTCGATGGCTTTATAAATTACATCTGGATTAGCTTGTTGATACAAATACGGACCTACGCTCGGCAGATAAGGACGATATCCATTGATAGGCGTAGTTATCTCAGAGTCATAAATTTGTGCTGCATTCACAGATAATGGCAAAACAACCAAAATAAATGATGTTATTGCACTTTTTATCCAAATATGTTTTTTCATAGGTTCGACTTCTTAAAGTTAAATAAGCTTTGACTAAGTGACCTTAATCAAAGCTTTATTTTAGGATAATTACACTAATTAATTCGCATCAACAGGTGCTACAGGCGCGTCTGGGAACTCTAATTCATCATCTGCGACTAAAATAGCTTTGATTGTTAAGCCTTGTTCTGAATTATTTGGTGCCCCAACATGTAATGCATCTTCATTATTCAGCTGAGTTTTAAATACCAAGGTATTTTCACCCGTTAATCTACCTGTGATATCAGCACCCTCTTTGTACATTGGGTCTAATGCTTTATCAGCAAGTAATGCTGTTAAGCCTTCTACATCAGTTGAAAATGCAGCTTCAGATAGACCAGTGCTTACAACCATACCGTCTTCATTTGAAAGCTGCCATACGATATTATTTGATAATTTCGATGTAGCTGCTTCATCTAATTCACTGTAAGTGACTTCACCATTCGTTAACGCAATTTCACCTGTAGTTGGATCTTGATCTATTTTCAGGATTTTTGCTCTATATTGGCTATTAACATAGGCGACTTTAGCTCCAGTACCTGACATTGCTTCATTATTTGAGTTAACAATAACCACTTGATATTTTGGATATCCACTATCAACTATACCACCACCACCGATATTCGGGTTTTCAGGATCTGTTCCACCAGGATTTTCTGGATCAACTGGTACAATCACAACTGGTGGCTGTGAAGGATCAACTGTGCCTGGCTCATCTGGCTTACCGTCACCATCAGTATCCGTACCAGGATTACTTGGATCGGTAATTTCAGGATAAGCTTGACCGGCTAATAACGCAACGTTCGGCACTTCAATTGCATAACCTTCAAGTGGCAAACCTAATGCTGAGATTGGCGTTACTCTAAAACCAATTTGTCTACCTGCATCGGACATTTGTACTGTATATGGCACACCAAATTCACCTGTTTGAATACCCTTACCCAGTGATTTACCACCTGCAAGTGTTGTACTGCCTTTTGCAACACTAAACCATTCAACTGATAACGCAATTTCTGTACTATTTTCAGCATCGCCATCAAGATCTGCATAACGATAGATTTTATTACCTAAAGCCTCTTCATTAGCCGTTCTAATCTCGTTAGCAATATTTACTGGAACGTATAATGTATCCCCTACTTCGACCTTTGTTTTAGCATTTCCATTTGCAGAAGCTGCATAAGGAACAGTCGGCTCATCTTTTTTTGTAATCGCCGCACCCATTGCAGGGAAAATTGGCACAAAACCGTGAATTTGATTCGTTGGTGCTGAATCAAATTGAACTAAAGCCGCATTTGCTGTCATCGCAAAAAATGATGAGCTTAATGCGATGGCAATTGCTGTACGTTTAAAAAATGTGTTTTTCATTGAAATTTCCTTTTAAATTAACTAACGAATAGCCCTTGCAATAAATGCCTGACTACTTTTCTTTTTTACTTACTTATTTATCAGTCAATGTTTATAAACTTAAAATATGACTGGGTGGTTTGCTGAAATTATTAAATTTCATAAATTAAAAAATACTTTATATTAAAAATTACTTTAAATTAAAAAACTGATTTACATCCAAAACAAATTATTAACTGAATTAGCTATTTTGAAATATTAGATTACATACATAATACATTTTAATTTGCTTAATGCTGTCAAAATGATTGATTTTATGTAAATTTTTAAATTCCTTTGCTTATTCTTCGTAACTAAAACTGACACTTAAAAAAGCACCTTGTTCTGAATCTTGAAGTGCTGTATTCACATTTGCATTTGTATTTTTATCCTGCGTTTTAAACCACGCATAATCTAGCTCACCATTTTCAGTGAATTTAGCACCTAGAAATTTATTAACAGTGGAATCACCTTTAAATTCAATTTTATTTATACAAGAAGACTCTGTATTCCAAGCTCTAGACCACTCTGTAGATAAGCAAGTCTCATCCATTGGATACTGAACATTCCATCTAAACGCTTTATTGTCATCTTCATTGAAATATTCTTCTTTAGTTAATTTACGTGTGCTACCATCTTCGTTATTTTTAATAAATACTTTTGCACGATATTCACGTACCGTATATAACTGTGGATTTTGTTGTAAATTATCAATTACGCTATTACTCGCTACAGGCATAACATCTATTAAATTTGAGTTTTCATTCGCAACATCGTAAATTACGACTTGAACCTCGTTTTTAGGTATCGCACAATCAGCAGGGTCAGCTTCAGCAATCACTGCAACTTTAATAAAATTTTTATTCGGTGCAGGTTCTGGATCAGGCAATCCTGGATACTGTAAGTTACCTAATGTCACTCCCTGTAAAATCTCATTTGATTCAATATCATCTGGTAAATCAGATGCTAATGCTCCTGGTGATAATATTTTTCCTTTTACAAGATCATCGACTTCCACTTCAAAAACATTTGATATATATGGAAAACTGCCTATCATTGTCCATGGTTGTATGCTATACACTAAGCTCATACCAACAGTTGACACTTCTTGCCCATCGACGAAGATCGTCTTTGGAACATTAAGATTTATTTTACTTGCACTAACAAACTTAGCTTCTAAATCCGTTCCTGTAATCCATTCAATTTTGTTAGGATTAGCAGGATAAGTGCTATTTAACTTAAATCCCCAGCGAATCGTGTCAGATGTTTTAAAATGCATATACGATTCTTTCTCACCAACTTCATTTGGTGCCATGACTTCTAACGTTTTAGTAGCATCCCAGTCACCGTCAGGATCAATTATTTGATAGTTAACTGTCA
The DNA here is from genome assembly GCF_900111395.1 of Thorsellia anophelis DSM 18579. GTDB lineage: Bacteria > Pseudomonadota > Gammaproteobacteria > Enterobacterales > Thorselliaceae > Thorsellia > Thorsellia anophelis. The sequence goes on from NZ_FOHV01000042.1 coordinate 6,346, forward strand.
CAGTTGAACAGACTCTTACTTCTCCTAGGTCATTATTCACTGTCGCAATTGTTCTTATTCCTGGTGTTGTTCCTTCTAAAGATTCTGTCGCAGCTGAAACCATTGTTGAGCTTTCTCGGGATAACTCAAATGCACCATTTTTAAGATTTCTAGATTGATCACTATCAAAGTAATTAGCATCATCCTCTATTTGAACATTATCAGGCGCCACAGCATTGGCCGTTATGCCAAAGCTTAGTGCGCTGCAAAATAACGCCATCTGGGCAATTTGAAAGCGTTTTTTATACTTAAATATTTGTTTGTCCTTAAACATCATTTAGTGTCGCTCCATGAGGTGGCTTTTATCTCTGATTTATTATTATTCATATAGCCTAAATATGTTTCTTCAGCCATAGAATCTAATGAAGGCTTGCAATCTTCAATAATTGGGTTCTCTTCATTAATCGATCTAAAATCAAATTGGACTGCTAATCTTAAACCTTGCTCTGTCACAGTCATGTCCTGCCTTGATTTAGCTGCGTTATCTGCTGCTAAAATTTCGCCCCAAGCCAATTCATTAAACTCATAATTACTAATTTGCGTTAGAAAAATTGGCGTGCCGCGACAACCTTCTAAAGCGTTATATTCTTTTTTGATGCCATCTACAACAAGCTCATAACCTCTATCTTTAGCAGTGATTTCAACACCTTTTACAGGATCCCAATATAGCCAAACAATGCTTTGAACATACCTTTCAGTAACATCTACTGTGAAATCTGGATTAGCAATTGGATCTGTAGCGTGTAATATTTTTGCTCTGTACTCTGTATTGGGTTTAATTGGATTCTTAATTACATTAATTGGAACCCCATTTAAAAAACCACTTCTTGATACTAAATTTGAATAATTAGCGAATGTTGTCGCACCACTTGAACTTTTTGCAGGCACTTCCCATATTTCGATGATTAAGTTTTCAGGATCGATCATCAAGTCAGAAGGATGTGTAAAGGCAACCTCACCTACTGCTGTGATATTTGAATTTTTCTCGGAAACAATTTTGACGCTAATACGTCTAGTCACACCTTCTTCAATAAAAGAGTCATCAGCAAGTGCAACTAAACTCAATTCATTATTTGCCTCACGATTAAATCGTGTCACGATACGAACATATTCATCATCATCATTAATCAGTTGATAAGGCTCTTTACTCCCTTCATTTTTCCAAAAGATACTAATATCAGGATTAGCAGTAAGATCAAACGGCTTACCCTCTGTGTCAAAAGCTTCAAAAACTAATACTGCCTTATTTGCTTCAGGAATGTTATCAATTTGAGTTTCTAAAATTGGGTAATCCTCAAATTTAATAACTTCAGCATTACCTGAAGAAAGTACTGAATTAGTGATTTCATCCACATATTTAATTAAATGCGCATCAGAAATTGCTTCATATCCACGTTCAGTTGTCACTTTAAGTCTAACGTAATGATTTTCAGGAGAATTAATCTCAAATGTAATGCTTGGTGTATTACTAGTAATTACCGCTAAAGAATTACCTGCAAGATCAGTCACACTCCACTCATAACTTTTAATTGGCGATCTTGTTTCAATAGTAGATATAACATTAACCATCTGTCCCATTGTTGCTTGCGTATCACCTGTTAATGCGATTGAAAAATTTTCTTTCTTATATTCAAAGACAATATCGTAATTTCTATCAACCATGTCATAACGACTGCCTTTAAGACTTCTTGCCACTGCAACATTGGCTGGGTCTAGCTGCTCTTCTAGTGGCGTCCCTAATTGTAGATTTAGAGTTAAATCAACTTTAGTTTCATCAGCACCTGACTTACCCATTTTGTGTGTTATTTGTGTTTTAATTAGTGGGATTGGCATATAGTCAATTCCCACTCCAAAACTATAAGGATCAGATTGGCGCTCATTAATACCAAATAGTGCAACCTCATCACCAAAATACTGCTCATATAATAATGAACCACCAAGTTGAGGATAGTTAGGCAAATACGCTTTTGCCCTAATATCAAATCCAGCAGCAGGTCTCTCGTCATATATTAATGATTCATAACTTTTCATTACTTCAGACTCTTTCCAACCTGAAACTGGCGCATAAGTATTAGCAGCGATTTTATAATTATCAGCCCAAAACTCAGCCCCTAACCCAGCACGTGTATTATCCCCTGTAAAATCATGATCAATAAACGCATTAGCACCCGCTAGCCAGTCTGCAGTTTCATAGCGATAACCAATACCAAAGTTACCAACTGTTCTTGAATCTTGACCTGAGCCCTGCTCATGAATACCAACTTGACTAAATACAAGAGACTCTTTTTTATCATAAAGAGGGGATAACACGTTAAGCTCTGAATTTGTTACCTCACCTTCCTCATTTAAAGCAATATTCACTTCAGCTTTACCAAAACGGCCTAAAAAATTACTTACTGTTTCATTAATTTGGTTATTAACAGTGCTAGTAACTGTATTAATACCTTGCTGCTTGGCATTCTCAATAATTTGCTCTGTCTTAAAATTTTCCCACCCTTCTTCCGCGGTTGTTACAACAGCATTTGCAAAATTCTCTTCTGCTGTGCCTGTAACATACTGAGCTCCAGGTATAATTCCTTGTGTTAAATCCAAGATTGTTGACTGTTCACTTGCAACACTTAACACTCCTAAGTCTGGTAGAGTATTATTTTTTGGTGCATTATCACTTACACTTGCTAATTCTAATTGTGGTAATTTAACAACTGATCCCTTAGCTAGCATTTCTCCAGCCTCAAAGCGATCGCCATTTAAAGCAATAAGATCAGCTACACTCAAATTATGTTTAAGCGCTAACTGATAAACTGATATCTCACTTTCAATAATGACATCAGTTACTTTAATCGCTTCTATATTTTGATTACGATTGTCTTGTGCACTCGCACTCAAGCCTATTAAGATAGTCACCAAAATAAAAATTGTTTTGATTTTATAGTGAGTTATATTTTTCACGTATGTCTCGTCTTATTACCTGATATTAAAATTCCGTTATAACAAACTATTTATTAATTATAGTTTGTAATCGTCCTTGTTAAATCGCTCTTTTATTTTTATAAAAAACATTAAAATCAAATGATTAATCTGCAATCTAATCATTATGGGTTAATATTGTAAAGATAATTAATTTTTATTTAAATTAAGATAGAACTTCTACATTTATAAAATTTTAAATATAAAAACCCTCTAAATTTAGACTGTTTTCTAAATTCAGATTTGATTAAAGGTAATTCAATTTATAAAGTTAAGATTTTAACTTTTAGATTATTGCTTATTCCATTTCTGCATTTCTTTTATTTATTCCTTTAGTGTTAAATACAATCAATTTATATCTATTCGTATTAGCCAGTTCATCTTCTAAAATGGCTAAAAAGTTTATTTAAGTATGCTAGACTGTTCTTTTTATAAAACCTTTGCATTACATTTAAGTTTGATAAGTGAATTTTACTCTAAATTTTTATAAAACAATATTTTTTCCAACATAATTTACAAAGAATATCACTTCCACCCCCAATTTGTTACACTTGATTACACAATCTTGATTAAAGCAATACATCTTCACTGAAATTAACCATATTTCATCATCTTACATACACGCCAGCAATAATTTTTTTGTTTTTATTTTAAAAAATCACTTCAATAGTCTTATAAAAAAAATCTTTATTCATTTCTTTCAAACAAGACTTACCCATCAAAAAAACTTACTTCAACATATAATTACAAATACAAACTAAAAATAACAGTTTATTACATTTATTAATTCTTACCCTCGACTTTATATATTTCAACCTTATTTAAAAGCTTAATTTAATATAATAAAAATCAACATATACACCAATAATTACAAAGTTACATAAGATTACAAAAAATCATATTATTTTTTCCACTCAGTATTCCGTCAGCCTTACTATAGTAATTTCATATAAAATTCCAAATAACAGTATTGATGCTATCAATTTTTATTGAAATGCAGCCTGCAGTATTTAGTTGGTATGTTGTCCTTATCTATTATTCATACTATTCATCACATTGACTTTTTAACTGCACCATATCTATTATTGCCAGAATCCCTTGATGCAAAAGAACTTACTTAACTTTTGGTTTAATAGCAATCAGTTAACACTAGCGAGTAATAAAAAAAATAAAATAATTTGACAAATCTAATTCTTTTTGCTAAAAATAGACTAAATTTGTTTTTCGTTACGCAAATAGTTAATAATAATTTTGGCTTAAGCGTACTCAATTTATAGGTTATGTTATGTTCAATACTCATTTTCTGCTTACTCTCCTGCTACTCGTGACTTCGTTGCGCGGTATGTCTGTGGGTAAAATAGTTAGCATATAACCTAAGCAAGACAAAAAACCCGCGCAACTGCGCGGGTTTTTTTTTGCGTATTTTTATTTTTTTATTAAATGAAGTGCAGATACATATCACACTGCAACATTGATTGATAACCAGGTACAGTATTCGTTAAGCAATACGCACTCTACCTAAATGATACCATTCGTTATGTTTAAATAAAGGATAATACTATGATTAAAGATCCTCAAACAAAATACCGTACCTTTGCACCTATTGCCTTGCAAGATAGACAATGGCCAAATAAAACAATTACAAAAGCACCAAGATTTTTAAGCTCAGATTTACGTGATGGTAATCAAGCACTAATAGAACCAATGAGCATAGAAAAAAAATTAAGAATGTTTGATCTATTAGTTGAGTGCGGTTTTAAAGAAATTGAGATTGCATTTCCCTCAGCTTCAGATACTGAGTTTAATTTTGTTCGCCGCTTAATCGAAGAAAAACGTGTTCCAGAAGATGTAACCTTACAAGTGTTAACACAGGCTCGAGAAGATTTAATTGTCCGTACGTTTGAAGCATTAAAAGGGTGTAAACAAGCGATAGTTCATGTTTATAATGCAACCTCTCCAGTGTTCAGAAAAGTTGTATTTAACATGGAAAAAGAACAAATAAAAGCACTTGCTGTTAAAGGAGCTACGTTAATTAAAAATGAAGCTAAAAAATATCCCGAAACTAATTGGACATTTCAGTATTCACCGGAAATTTTTTCAGATACGGAGTTAGATTTTTCTATTGAAGTCTGTGAAGCTGTGTGTGATGTTTGGGAGCCGACTCCTGAGCATAAAGTGATATTAAATTTACCAGCCACGGTTGAGATGTCAACACCTAATGTATATGCAGATCAAATTGAGTATTTTTGTCGACATATCAAAAAACGAGATAGTGTAGTGATCAGTATACATGTACACAACGATAGAGGATGCGCGGTGGCAGCAACTGAACTCGCATTAATGGCAGGAGGAGATAGGGTTGAAGGATGTTTATTTGGGCACGGTGAACGCACTGGAAATGTCGATTTAATCACGATTGCCTTGAACTTATATACTCAAGGCATCGACCCCACTCTTGATTTTACCAGGATAAATAAAATTGTAAGGGAAGTCGAGCATTGTACTCAACTGCCAGTGCATCCAAGACATCCTTATGCTGGAGAGCTAGTATTTACTGCTTTTTCAGGCTCACACCAAGATGCCATTCGTAAAGGCTTATCACAACGTAAAAAAGATGTTGAAACTAACCCAAATGCATATTGGGAAGTTCCATATTTACCGATTGATCCTATGGATCTAGACCGTTCCTATGAAGCGGTTATTAGAGTGAATAGCCAGTCTGGTAAAGGGGGAGTTGCTTATCTGCTTGAACAAGATCACGGTATTGAGATGCCAAGACGCCTACAAATTGAATTTAGTCGCGTTGCTCAGCGAGTTGCTGATGAAACAGGAAAAGAATTAACCTCGGACGTACTTTACTCTATATTCGAAGAAGAGTATTTTAATGCACCTAGACACATCGATATCGAAAAACAAAAAATGTTATCTGAAGATGATGAGGGCAATACGACAATAGCGGTTGTGTTTGTACGTAATGGTAAACAAATCCAAATAGAAGCAAAAGGTAATGGACCAATTGCCGCGTTTGTAGCAGCAATTAACCAAGCATTTTCAATTGAGATTGACGTTGTCGATTATAATGAACACGCTAGAAGCCAAGGCGCTCAGGCAAGTGCGGTTTCTTATATTGAAATGCAGATTGGCAACAGAACTTTATTTGGTGCGGGTACACATGCAAATAGCTCAAAATCATCTTATTTTGCAATCATGAGTGCACTAAACCGTGCAATTGAAAAGCAGTGGCTTACATTATCTTAAATTAAAGTATTAATAGTAAGTGGGACTATTGTATAGTAGCACTTACATTTTTAACTAATCTGTAGAGGATATTCTGATGCAACTATTTACTTCTCCAATCTCTCCTTTTGCAAGAAAATGTTTAATCACGGCCAGGCATGTAAAGCTACTTGATAGTATCGAACTGATAAAAAGTACAGCACACCCTGTTGAACGCAATGCTTCAATTATTGCTAAAAACCCACTTGGCCAAATTCCAACACTCATTTTAGACTCTGGAGAGGCAATATATGATAGCAGAGTGATTTGTGAGTATCTCAATGAAAAAGGAAATGGCTCACTATTTGGGCAAGGCCAAGAAAGATGGCAATATCTGACTGACCAATCATTAGCAGATGGCATGACAGATGCTGCAATTTTAGTGAGATATGAACAAGGTATTCGCCCAGAAACGTATCAATGGGAAGAATGGGTTAATGGCCAACTAGATAAAATAACCCAAGGTTTAGTTGAATTCGAATACAGGGCAGATACATTAGAGAAACGATTTGATATCGGCACCATCAGTTTAATCTGTGCCTTAGATTATATTTCATTTCGACTAGCCGATTTCCCGTGGCAAGAGCAATTCCCGAAACTCGCGAACTGGCAAAAAAACTTTAGTATGCTTCATAAGGATGTAGAGGCAACAAAACCCGCTTTATCTGCTTAGTCGATACAGAAATATAGGCAATATGGGAATAACAGAACGTTTTTAATCAGTGATGACTTTATCGAATATATTTTGAATTAACATTATTTAACCCTCTTTAGCAAGGATCTTTGTATGAAACAGCATCAAATCGCAGTATTAGCAGGTGATGGGATCGGCCCAGAAGTCATGGCAGAAGCCTATAAAGTATTATCAGCCATTAACAAACGCTTTAACCTTGACATCCAAACTAAAGCTTATGATGTAGGTGGTATAGCAATAGATAATCATGGCACCCCTCTTCCAGCGACAACGCTTGCAGGATGCGAAGCAGCTGATGCCATTTTATTTGGTTCAGTTGGTGGCCCTAAATGGGAAAACTTACCCCCTAATGAACAACCAGAACGCGGAGCGTTACTTCCGCTGCGTAAGCATTTTAAACTGTTTTGTAATTTAAGACCCGCTCGACTTTATGCTGGCTTAGAAGATCATTGCCCATTAAGACATGATATAGCCATGAAAGGATTTGATATTTTGTGTGTACGAGAACTAACAGGTGGCATTTACTTTGGTCAACCCAAAGGGCGTGAAGGTGAAGGCGCGAATGAGCGTGCTTTTGATACTGAAGTTTATCATCGTTATGAAATTGAACGCATAGCCCATATTGCTTTTCAGTCAGCTCGCAAACGTCAAAAACGTGTTATTTCAATCGATAAAGCAAATGTATTGCAAAGCTCAATTCTTTGGAGACAAGTAGTCAGCGAAGTTGCAAAAGAGTACCCTGATGTAGAGTTGAGTCATATGTACGTTGATAATGCAGCTATGCAATTAGTTAAAGCGCCAAGTCAATTTGATATTATGCTTTGCTCAAATCTTTTTGGTGATATTTTATCTGATGAATGTGCAATGATTACCGGCTCAATGGGGTTACTGCCGTCTGCAAGCTTAAATGAAAATGATTTTGGTTTATATGAACCAGCTGGCGGAAGCGCGCCTGACATTGCAGGGCAAAACATTGCCAATCCAGTTGCACAAATACTTTCTCTTGCACTTTTACTTCGTTATAGCTTACACCTTGACGAAGCCGCTCATGCAATTGAAAATGCCGTTAACCGTGCATTGGAAGAAGGTCATCTAACTCGTGATTTAGCAGGCTCAGGTCTTTCACTCAGCACTAGTGAAATGGGTGATAAAATAGTTGAAATGATCAACTTACATTAATTGAGATACTCAAAAAAATTGTTACTAATTTATTAAGCAATACTAAACGCTTAGCATGAGGATTTTATGGCTAAAACATTATATGAAAAATTATTTGATGCTCATGTTGTACATGAAGCACCAAACGAAACGCCTATCTTATATATTGATAGGCACCTTGTACATGAAGTCACCTCCCCGCAAGCCTTCGATGGGTTACGGGCGATGAATCGTAAAGTTCGCCAACCAAGTAAAACCTTTGCAACCATGGATCATAATGTCTCTACTCAAACAAAAGATATTAATGCAAGTGGCGAAATGGCTCGTATACAAATGCAGGAACTTGCTAAAAACTGCGCAGAATTTGGTGTTACCCTTTATGACATTAACCACCCATTCCAAGGAATTGTCCATGTTATGGGACCAGAACAAGGTCTAACTTTACCAGGTATGACAATTGTTTGTGGTGATTCCCACACAGCAACTCATGGTGCATTTGGTGCTTTAGCATTTGGAATAGGTACATCTGAAGTTGAGCACGTTCTAGCAACTCAAACTCTTAAACAGTCTCGTGCTAAGACGATGAAAATCGAAGTTAAGGGACAGGTAGGTAAAGGGGTAACAGCTAAAGATATCGTACTTGCTATTATCGGTAAAACTGGCAGTGCTGGCGGCACTGGGTATGTCGTTGAGTTTTGTGGTGAGGCAATTGAAGCGCTTTCGATGGAGGGTCGAATGACCGTGTGTAATATGGCCATTGAGATGGGTGCTAAAGCTGGCCTTATCGCACCAGATGAAACAACCTTCGAATACTTAAAAGGACGTCAATTTGCGCCATCAGGCGATAAATGGACGCAGGCTGTTGCCTATTGGCAATCATTAAAATCAGATACCGATGCTAAATTCGATCATGTCGTGACTTTAAATGGGGCAGATATTGCACCTCAAGTCACTTGGGGAACGAATCCTGGTCAAGTTATCTCAATTGAGCAAGCTATCCCTTCTCCTAATGACTTTAATGATAGTATTGAAAAAGCATCAGCTGAAAAAGCCCTCGCTTATATGGATTTAAAAGCAGGCATGTTAATGAGTGAGGTTAAAATCGATAAAGTCTTTATTGGTTCTTGTACTAACTCTAGAATTGAAGATTTGCGAGCTGCAGCAGATATTGCTAAAGGACGTAAAGTGGCTGCGAATGTTCAGGCGCTAGTTGTACCTGGTTCAGGCCCTGTTAAAGCTCAAGCTGAAGCAGAAGGTCTAGATAAAGTTTTTATTGATGCTGGTTTTGAGTGGCGCTTACCTGGCTGTTCCATGTGCCTTGCGATGAATAATGATAGATTAAATCCAGGTGAACGCTGCGCATCAACAAGCAATCGTAACTTTGAGGGCAGACAAGGCCGTGGTGGTAGAACACATCTTGTCAGTCCAGCAATGGCTGCTGCAGCTGCAGTAATGGGTCATTTTGTTGATGTTCGTAAGCTATAGATTAACATGCTCACATCAAGCGTTATCATAACAACGCATTTGTGAGCTTATTAAGCTAACAAGTAAACTTAATCATACCAGATACTTTTAAAGTATATTAATGAAGGAAGGCATTATGTCAAAATTTATCGAACATACGGGGTTAGTTGCACCACTTGATGCGTCTAATGTAGATACAGATGCAATTATACCAAAGCAATTTTTACAAAAAGTCACACGCATAGGATTTGGACAGCATTTATTTCATGATTGGAGATTTCTTGATGATGCTGGTAAAGAGCCTAACCCAGAATTTGTTCTTAACTATCCAAGATATAAAGGGGCAACCATTTTATTAACTCGTGAAAACTTTGGATGTGGTTCATCACGTGAACACGCACCTTGGTCACTTGCTGATTATGGCTTTAAAGTTGTGATTGCTCCGAGCTTCGCGGATATTTTTTATGGTAACTGCTTTAATAGCCAAATACTACCGATTGTTCTTAGCGAATCAGAAATTGATACCTTATTTAAGTTTGTAGAAAACAATGAAGGGGCACAAATTACGGTGAATTTAGAGAATCAAACGGTGATAGCGAATCAACAAACGTACCAATTCAAAATTGACGCATTTAGACGTCACTGTATGTTAAATGGCCTCGATAGCATTGGGTTAACATTACAGCATGATGATGCGATTAAAGCATATGAGAGTAAGCAGCCTAGTTTTTTAAGCTAAACAGATTCTATTATTCATAAAATCATGTTTAAAGATAATAGACTGCTGCTAGCTTCAGTGAAGTATTGACATCCTCCCCCTGCTAAAGCAAGGGGGTTCATACTGCGCACCTTCAACTACATAAAATATTAATCAAACCATCATAAATCTTATATACCATACTGAAAACTGATGATATAAGATGTCGATTATCATGCCATCATATGAACATAACTCACACTCAAAAATAACTTGATTCATTTCAATAATATATAGAATTAAAAGCATAATAAATAAATCATTTAATTTTAAAAATTCAATTCTATATTACTTAACAATTAATTATAAGAATCCACGTAATATCAAAATAGACCTAAAAATTTTTTCTTCTTAGATAACAAATGAGACTCACCTTTTATGGTATAAGGCTGCAAATAGGCTTGATATTTTTTATCTTTAAAATACGTTTGTAATACCTCTAGTGCCGAGTCTTTGTCATAAACCAATAAATCAATATAACTATTTGTAATGCCGGTTTCTCCGCCAATAATATGAGCTAAATTAGCCCCCTCTAATAATTCACCGAGCGTTTCTTCAATATTATAACGAGCATTGACAATGTCCTCATCATTATGAGGATAATAAATAAAACATGGGTATACCCCTAGTTCTGCCGCTCTTTCAAATAATGTATTTTGCTTTCCACCAATTTCCTCCTTATACGCCATTAAGAATTCTGAAAATCGAGTAATACCAATGACACTATCTTGTCTAACATAATTGCCCTTATCATTAGATTCTTCAAAACGGTATGCACTATAATTTTCAATCAGAGATGAAACGGGACTGAGTGTAGCATCTGCTATCGCATCTTCTATAGCATGCGCTAAATCATCGATCGTTGCTAATGAATTATCACATTCAGTAAGATACCCTTCAATCAGTACGTAATTGCAAGACCATAATTCACCTAAGGCTAAATCAAGAATCAAAAATGAGATATTATAACAATCATTTTCAGGTAATCTCTCAAAGCCAGGCAAATAAACGTAGCATATAAATTTTTTACGTTCTTCGTCAAAATTGAAACGAACCCTACACTCAGAGAAAGAAACCTCTGTATCATTTATTTTTAAACCAGCTTCTTTATACTTTTTATTCCTCACTTTAAATGGGCTGAAAGTAACATTTTCATATTGATTATTCTTAAGCTTTAGAAGTTGAACCGCTAAAAATGCGTTTAATTTATTGCCAGGGGTAGATAAATTGATTTCTAATGGCTGCTCGCCTCCAATTTCTAGCCCTATGTCGGGTATGGTTTCATGTACGATCGTTTGCATCAATTGAAATGCATCATGCGGGGATTCTTTTGCAATCTTAATGATATTTTCAGAATGAGAATCAAATCTATTCCAAAATTCACGGCCACGTTGATTAAAGTTCATTATATACCTCAAAAAATTAATTGAATTATCAGGGTAACGCAAAAATAAATCATGCTGGTTCAATATAATCGATCATCAGCTGTAGATTTTCTTCACCCCGAAAATAATTGATGTCTAATTTATAAACCAATTTAACTTGTTTGATTGAAGCATCAGGCCAAATTGTTGTATCAACGTTAAACGCAATTGCATCTATCAAAGGTTTTAATCTAGTATCAGAACCGTTGCTTGATATCACAGGTTCTAATGTTAGTTTCAAATGCTTCTCTTTAAGCATGCGTTGCTGTAGTATTTTAAACACGCCATCAAAAGCCGGTTCAGGAAATCCCTGCCCCCATGGCCCTGATTGATTAAGAAGCTTAGCAACTTCAATATTCATTAACTCTGGTGACAATTCGCCATCAGTCCAAATAACCCCTTTTAAATCGCTCGGATCTACCCACTTTTGAATAACTTCATTGAAAAGCAATTCAAACCGAGAAAAATTATCCCTTGAGAGAGTTAAACCAGCAGCCATCGCATGACCACCGAATTTATCTATCAATCCAGGTTCAATTGTTTGCATACGCTCAAGCACATCCCGTAAATGTACACCGGAAATAGAGCGCCCTGAACCTTTTAATTTACCCTCTTCCTCAGCAGGTGCAAAAGCAAACACAGGTCTGTGAAATTTTTCTTTAATCCTAGAGGCTAAAAGCCCCACAATTCCTTGATGCCACTCCTCATGAAATAAAGCAATACCACTTGGAAAAACCGAATTTTCCTTAGCCAAGACATCGCAAATACCGATTGCCTCAGTTTGCATGCTCAGTTCTATTTCTTTTCTAGACTCATTAAGTAAATCTAATTCAGCGGCTAATTCAGAAGCTTTAATAGGATTATCACAAATTAACAACTCTACTCCTATCGACATATCATCTAATCGACCTGCTGCATTTAATCTAGGCCCTAAAACAAATCCAAGATCCTTAGCATTGAGCTTTGTAATATCCTTACTTGCGACTTGTAAAAGTGCGGCAATACCTGGCCTACATTTACCCGCTTTGATTCTTTCTAATCCTTGATAAACTAAGATACGATTATTTTCATCTAACGGTACAACATCGGCAACCGTACCAAGTGCCACTAAATCTAAAAAGTTTGCCAAGTTTGGTTCTGTAAGTTGATTGGTCTCAAACCAATTAATGGTTCGTAAATGGGCTCTTAATGCGGACATTAAATAAAAAGCAACCCCTACACCCGCTAAATTTTTAGATGGGAATTGACAATAAGGTAAATTAGGATTAATAATAGCATCGGCATCAGGTATCTTTTCGCCTGGCAGGTGATGATCTGTGACTATCACTTTAATACCGAGTTCCTTTGCAAGAACGATTCCCTCGAAAGCTGAAATTCCATTATCCACTGTTAAGATAAGTGAACTTCCTAAACGATGGGCCTCTTCAACTAACGCAGGACTCAAGCCATATCCATTTGAAAATCGGCTTGGAATTAAATAATGGACCATTTTAGCGCCCATCGCTTTTAAAGCTAGAATAGATAAAGCTGTACTAGTTGCACCATCAGCATCAAAATCACCAACAAGTGTAATAGTTGAATTATTCGATAAACTATTAGCTAATAACCCCACAGCTTTATCTAGTCCATTCAATGTATTTGGGTTATGTAACCAATTGAGTTGATAACCATTCAAAGGGATAGAAGCACTGCGGTTTTGAAAAATTAATTCTAATACGTTTTGTGCATCTTTAGATATTGGGAGAATAACTGAATTAGTTAAATTTCTTTGTTTTATTTCCATACTAACTTAACCTCATCGTTAAATTTCTCTCGAAGGTACATAAAATGAATACTGACAAATTCAACTTTTAAAAATTGCATTACTTATTTTTTAATCTATAAAAAGCATCGATGATTTGCCTAGTATTAATGCTGTCAATGTGCCTCGCATTATAAACTAATTCATATTTAGTATTTAAAGGATGCCATCTTGTAAGTTTTTCTATACGGTTCTCGAACAAACCAACAACAGGAATAGATAATGCAGAGCAAAAATGCAAAGGTGCACTATCAGTACAAATAACATAGTCTAGTGATGTCATGGAAGCAATTAGATCTTGAATGGTAGGCGTTTTAGGAAATATAAATCCATTAGGTAGATGCCAAGCATATTCAAAATCTCGAATATCATTTGAATAAACAAAAACCTCATATTCTTTTGATAAATACGAGGCTATTTCTTCCCATTTTGTTTGTGAAAGTGCCCTATCCTCAGATTTTTGAGACACAAATAGACCAATCCGCTCAACATCTTTTTTAGGATATTCCTTAATCCACTTATCAACAAATTTTTCATTTGCAAAAACAGAAAGCTTTAGCTCTTCTATATTTGGTTCAATTAAACTATCCATTAGCTTAAATCCAGCTAAAGCTTCATGATGTAGTGGTTTTGAAGCGATAAATGTCAAGCGACCTGTCCGATTTTTTTACTGTTATTTGCATCATTTTCTTTGACTGGGTTAAACACTATTTTGTCTTCATAATTCCAGTCTCTTGTATCCCGAGTGTTCCAACGCTCTGGATAAGTTAATTTAGCAAGCCTATAGACTTCTTTTCGTTTAGCCAGTATGTCACCATCAATACCTTGATGGCGCTGAGCAGGCGTCACGTATTTAATACCACTGTGTCTATGCTCATTGTTGTACCAATAAACAAAACTGAGCACCCATTCTCTTGCTTCCTCTATATCCCTAAATCCTTGTCGAGGGTATTGCTTACGTGTTTTCATACTACCGAATAAACTTTCAGAAAATGCATTGTCATTACTGACAGCAGGACGGCTATAGGAAGCGATGATCCCAAGCTGTTCTAATTTAGCTTTCATCGTGTACCCTTTCATCGGGCTACCATTATCAGAGTGCAATGTTAATTCATCC
>NZ_FOHV01000051.1 GCF_900111395.1 Thorsellia anophelis DSM 18579
CAAAGACAAGCTGAATTAGAGGCAGAGCAAGCAGCTTTAGAAGCAGAGTCTCAAAGACAAGCTGAATTAGAGGCAGAGCAAGCAGCTTTAGAAGCCGAATCTCAAAGACAAGCTGAATATGAAGCGGCTCAAGCTGCAGCATACGAAGAAGCGCAAAGACAAGCTGAATTCGAAGCTGCTCAAGCAGCTGCGAATGCTGAAGCTCAGAGATTAGCCGATGAAGAAGCAGCTAGGATTGCAGCTGAAGAAGAGTTAAAGCGTCTACAGGCTGAAGCAGCCGCCGCCGCTGCCGCTGCTTCAATACCAGCTGAGTAAAATTCTTTATCACATATGGTGATATTATACTAGTAATTTAGGTGAAAATCCTCGCCCAATTAGGGCGGGGGTGTATGCAATTTATGAGTAGAATGATGATTTTTAGTTTTTGATTTATAAGTGTTTTTATAATTGGAATGTTTTGTATTAGAATGTTGGGAATATTAAAAAATAAGATTTTCAATATGAGATACTGACTGACAAGGAATAGTTTTATGCTTAAAAAATTTATGTTTAAAGTCCACCGCTACGTTTCTTATTTTATGTTTATTCAATTCCTTTTTTGGATTATAGGAGGAGTGGTATTTTCTATCATCCCTTTTAATGGAATCACAAAAGGGAATTTTGTGTTAAATGTGCCAAGTGTACTTTTGCCAAAGGATTGGTTGAAAAATTTCCCTCATGAATATCAATTAAATATTAGTAATTTAAGGGCCATACAAACGCCCCATGGTCCCGTAGTTGAAGTTACTCAAACTGATGATGCAGGGCATAAAAAAATTACCCCAATTAATGTGCAGACCTTAAATGTAATAACACATACAAATGAAGAACAGGTAATTGAATTTGCACAACAGTTCCATAAACACAATGCTGCTATCGAATCAGTCTCTTTAATAACAGAGCCTAAAATGCGTTTAGGTATTGTTGATGAGCTGTATGGTGTAACTGATGTTTGGCAAGTTTCATTTGATGATAGTTACAATACAAGACTTTATTTTAGCAAAATAACAGGTGAGTTTTTAAAACTACGCAATGATTATTGGGTAGTATATGATTTTTTTTGGCGGTTACATATTTTAGATATACCAAATGGTGAGAGTTTTAATGGTCTAATGTTGAGGATAGCTGCAATATTAGCACTTTTCTTTACCTTATCAGGGGTATATTTAACTTTTAGCGCAATTAAACGTGATGTTAAAAGGTTGAAAAAAACATAAGTCTCACACTCAGTTCAAAGAGAGTATCAAAAATAAGAAAAAGTTTACTTGTCCAGGATATGAATATTAATTTAACGTTTTAAACACAAGCAACTTTACCAATTAAAACTCGTTTTCTTTGCTGAGATTTTGTATTTATTGTTAACATCCTTCCCCTGCTAAAGCAAGGGGATCCCTACTGCGCACCTTCAATTACTTAAAGAAGTCACTTCGGTGGGTTCTTGCTTCACAGAGATGTCTAACCGCACATTATCTCCACAAGCTAACAAGCGGTGTCCCCGCTCTAAAATATTCATCGCACCGACTACATAGGCGTGATTTTCATAACCACAATCGACACATTGAAACTGGGCTTGTGTCCGTCGGTTTTCCCTAGCAATGTGACCACAGCACCTCTTGCTAGGTGAATCGTCCTGTTTGAAATGCAGACTTGAAACTAAACAGTCATGATATTTTTTGAGTCTAACATCGATATTTTCCATTGTTATGCAGTTTAATTTTACTGTCATCATAAGTTCATATTTCTGACGCATTACTGTCACATAAGACGATTATCTTGTATGACAGTAATGCTAATTTTTTTAGCAAAGTAGCGAATGGATATACATTCGCTTTTGTGAAATGAATGTCAAATATAGAGGTTTTATGAATATGAAGGCAGCCCAAATGAACCAGAATACTAATGCACTGAATCTTCCAATTTTATTATCTAATCTTTCCAATAAATTCATTAAAATACCTAATAGCTCTCATCGTTTAAACAAGTTTGCATTGCTTGGATTAACTGTTTGGATGGGGGTAGTTTCTCTGCCTACAGAAGCCTTAGACAAAATAGAACCTACATTAATTGAAAACGCAAAAAAAGAAGGACAGGTAATAAGTGTCGGAATGCCTGATACATGGGCTAATTGGCAGGAAACATGGGAAGAGATGAATACGACCTATTGAATACGTCATCAAGATACAGATATGAGCTCTGCAGAAGAAATCGCTAAGTTTAAAGCAGAAGGCGAAAATGCTTCAGCTGATATTGGTGATGTTGGTATTGCGTTTGGACCAATAGCCAAGCAGCAAGGTGTCACTCAAGCTTATAAAACTCCATACTGGGATGAAATTCCAGCCTGGGCAAAAGATGATGAGGGGCATTGGGTGCTAGGCTATACAGGTACAATTGCCTTTATCATTGATAATAGTTTGGTAAAAACCCCACCAACAAGCTGGGCAGAGTTAAAAGCAAGTGATTATAAGGTGTCTGTTGGGGATGTAGGGACGGCAGCTCAAGCAAATAATGCGGTATTAGCAGCAGCTTACGCATTAGGTGGCAGTGAAACTAACATCGAACCTGCGATTACCTATTTTAGTGAACTTGCAAAACAAAATAGATTGTCCTTAGCGAATGCTGATATTGCAGCATTAGAAAAAGGTGAAATAGAGATTGCTTTAATGTGGGACTTTAATGCACTTAACTATAGAGATAAGATAGATCCTAGTCGTTTCACAGTTGTGATTCCGTCAGATGGTTCTATTATTTCAGGTTATGCCACGATTATTAACAAATATGCGAAAAATCCTAATGCAGCAAAATTAGCCCGAGCTTATATATTAAGTGATGAAGGGCAAATTAATCTGGCTAAGGGGTATGCAAAACCTATTCGAGAGTCAGTTATTTTACCTAAAGAAGTTCAAGACAAATTACTCCCTCCTAGTCAATATATTAATGCTAAGCCAATTGCAGATAATGCCGCTTGGGAAGCAACATCTAAGCAAATTCCAGCACTTTGGCAATCGAATGTATTAATTCATATGCAATAACCATCTATGTGGTGCCAATAAGTCAAAATATAACAATGTATTGGCACCTTAATGTCTTTTAATAGGAACTCATATGTCAGAGTCAGAATATTCGTCTTTAAATCAATCTAATTACCATTCTCATCAATCTCCAAAAGTCATGCTGGTCATATTAGATGGGTTAAATTTACAAACGGCAATGCATGCAATGGGGTATCTTCACGCGTTATGTGCTAATAGCGCAGATAATCCTAAAGCAACACAAGCCAGTTTCCATTCTTTAGTCAGTGAGTTGCCTTCATTGTCTAGACCTCTTTATGAGACACTGTTAACAGGTAAAAAGCCTATTGAATCTGGCATCATTCATAATGATATTAGCAGGCTATCAAACCAAATAAGCTTGTTTCATTTAGCGAAACGTGCAGGGTTAACTACGGGAGCTGCGGCCTATCATTGGATAAGTGAGTTATATAATAAAACGCCATTTGATCCATTAACCGATAGGGTGACGCATGATCTTGATATGGTGATTGAGCATGGACTTTTTTATAGTGCTGATCATTATCCTGACGATCATCTCTTTTATGATGCGCATGCAATTATAACTGAATACCAGCCTAACTTTATGTTAGTGCACTCCATGAATATTGATGATAGCGGGCATAGATTTGGTTCTGAAAGCCCTGAGTATCGTAACGCAGCAAGGCGTACAGATGGCTTCTTATCCTTGGTTTTGCCTAAGTGGATTGAGATGGGATACCAAATTATGGTGACTTCTGATCATGGTATGAATCGAGACCATTCTCATGGCGGGAGATTAAAAGAAGAGCGTGAAGTTCCGTTATTTTTAATTGGATCTCAGTTTAATCATCATGCTGAATGTCAAATAGCACAAACACAAATAGCTGGAACACTTGCAAGTTTGTTACGTTTAGATCATAACAAGACTATTTGTCGTGAAATGCTCTTAGAGACAACTGGTGTTCAAGGTTGATTTTACTCTTATTTTAATTAAAGCGTTCTATTTATGTCTAAGAGAATTGAATATCGTTTTTCATTACTATGGTTTGTCCCTTTTTCATTGTTATTAATGAGTGTGTGTTTCGCACCATTTATCTGGATAGTAATGAATAGTGTTCAAGATGGGATGGGCAATTTATCATTCCAACACTACCAGGAAATTTTTGGCAACCCATTTTATATGCAATCTATTACGAGTGCATTTTGGTTAGCTCTGACATCAAGTTTTCTGGGACTGGTTATCGGTTTAATTGCGGTAAACTCAATTACTAAAGTGCCCAATAAAATTTCAAAATGGGCACTTTCATTTACCAATATGAGCAGCCATTTCTCTGGCGTTCCCCTCGCGTTTGCTTTTATGATTTTAATGGGAACAAATGGCGTGATAACTTTGTTGTTAAAATCTTGGGGAGTGCCGCTTGGATTTACGCTTTATTCATTAAATGGGTTGATTGTTGTTTATACCTATTTTCAGATACCACTGGCAATCTTATTATTATACCCAGCATTTAGCTTAATTGATCCAAATTGGAAAGACGCGGCTAAATTACTTGGTGCATCAAACTTTTATTATATTCGAACAGTATTAATCCCCATGCTGCTTCCTGCATTATTTGGAACATTTGTCATGTTGATGGCAAACAGTTTAGGTGCTTATGCAACGGCTTATGCGCTCACATCCGGTAATATTAATTTACTGGTTATCCGAATTTCTTCTTTGGTGGTTGGGGATATTTTTTTAAATCCAACATTAGCCGCAGCGCTCTCAATTATTTTAATGGCGCAGTTAGTCTTAATCACATTATTTAATCGTTTGATGTTGGTACGTCGATTTGATGAGGTTTAAATTCTCTATAATGAATAGGTAAATTCGATATATGCGTATAACTTACTATTATCACTACTGTGTGATAGGCATTATTTTATTTGTATTATTTTTACCGCTATTAGCAATAGGACTGTATGCATTTGCTGATGAATGGGGAGCGACTCTATTACCCAATCGGCTCACACTCAAACATTTCCAAATACTGTTTAGCGATGAGAGATTTTACTTAGCGTTTGGACGTTCTTTATTTGTTTGCTTCATGGCATTAATATTGTCAACCATTATCATCTTACCGGTTACTTTTATCATTCATTACCGATACCCAAGTCTAGATAAGTGGATGAATATGATCATTCTCATGCCTTTTGCCATGCCACCAGTCGTTGCATCAGTCGGCTTATTACAGCTATATGCCTCTTCTTCATTAATGGGGGGACCCTGGATTTTAGTCTTAAGTTATTTCATGATAGCTCTACCATTTATGTATAAAACACTCAGTAGTAGTCTGAAATCAATTTCCTTGCCTGATTTAATGAATAGTGCGAATCTAATGGGTTCATCTGATTTTAAAGCGTTTTTCCAAGTCATTTTACCCAATATTAAAAGAGGACTCTTTACCAGTTGGTTTATTTGCTTTTCATTTATGTTTGGAGAGTTTGTTTTTGCAAACATGCTCGTAGGCACTCGTTTTGAAACACTTCAAGTCTATCTTTTTAATATGAGATCGACCAGTGGACATTTTACCAGTGCTTTAGTGATGACCTATTTCACTTTCGTATTAATTATCACCTATTTTGCTATGCGTTACAGCCGTCAAAACGATGAAAAATAAAAATAGTACTCATACAGTTAGGGCATTTAAACAGGAACTCTATCATGACAATATTTTTTGAAGCCAAAAATTTAAAAAAATCCTATTGGATAAAACAAACGGAACAACCCATACTTAACAATCTTTCGTTTGAAGTATATAAGGGAGAATTTATCACGCTATTAGGGCAAAGTGGTTGTGGCAAATCTACGTTACTTCGAGCGATTGCAGGATTAACGAATATAGATAGTGGTGAATTGTATGTGGAAGGGGAATGCATCACTCACCGAAGTATTCAAAAACGTGGCATAGGCATGGTGTTTCAGCATTATGCGTTATTTCCTAATTTAAGTGTGTTTGATAATGTCGCTTACGGCTTAAAAATAGCAAAATGCACTAAAGCAGAGTGTGCAAAACGAGTGAATGAAATCCTTGAACTAGTTGATTTATTACCGCACGCTAGTAAGTACCCTCATCAATTATCAGGGGGACAAAGGCAAAGGGTTGCATTAGCTCGCGCCGTAGTTATGATGCCAAGATTATTATTACTTGATGAACCTCTGAGTGCTTTAGATGCACCTATCAGAAAGCGGCTTCGTGAACAAATTAAAAAAATTCAAAGTGCGCTCAACCTAACAACATTATTTGTGACTCATGATCAAGAAGAAGCTATGGCTTTATCTGATAGAATATTTTTGATGGATAATGGACAGTTTGTTCAGCAAGGAAAGCCTGAATTGCTTTATACAAGACCTGAAACCCGGTCTATAGCCGCTTTTATTGGTCACTATAATATTTTGGAACCAAGTGATGTGAGCAAACTGTTTAACCATAGCACATCTAAATATATTGCGATTCGACCTGAATCGATTTATATAGAAGATCATACAAGGCTATTTAGTGATACCTTAAGCGAAGCATTCAGAGCTAAAGTCATTTCAGTGCAATTGCTTGGTAATATCATCCGGTATCAAGTTGAAGTCAATCAGGTCCAATTAAAGCTAGATACCTTGAACCGTGGGTTGATGCGTTTGGTTCCTGTTGGTAGTGAATTATTAATTCGATTTAATTTTGAAGAGTGTATTGAGGTTGCATGATGGAAATAGCTTATTTTGATTTAGATGAAACGATTGTTTCAGTTGATAGTACAACCCTATGGCTCGCATGGCTTGTTAAACAAAACTTAGCGACTGAAACATTATTAAAAGAAGATGAAAGACTGCTTGCACTTTACTATGAGGGGCGAGTTGATATTACACAATATATTGAACTGAGTTTATTGCCGATTAAAGGTATGGATACTGAACAGGTGAACACGCTTGTTACGCAATTCGTACTAGAAGAAATTAAACCAAAGTTGTATGTCGAAGCACTGGCAAAATTAGAATGGCATAAAAAACGTGGGGATCATATTGTCATTATATCAGCAAGTTCAGAACACATTGTTAAACCGATTGCGGAATTTTTAGGGGCAAGTGTGAGCTTTGGTGTTGAGAATGAAATTTTGTATGATAAAGAAAGTAATCAACAGATCTATACTGGCAAGATAATGGGTGAGCCTACGTTTAAAGAAGGAAAAGTTAAGAAGATTTTGGCTTACTTAGCAAATAAAAAACATGAGCTCCCATCTAATCTTAGAAGCTACGCTTATTCAGATTCAATTAATGATAGGTTTTTACTTGAATTTGCAGATCACAGTTATGTGATTAATCCAAATGAAACGCTTAAACAACTTGCTACTGCTAAAGGCTGGACAGTGCTTTATTGGTAATTTTTTGGCTGCTGTAGATGGTTTTATAAGAAAGCAACAAAACTATTTCTTTCAAATTAGATTTCAATGCGTGCCTTTTGCAGTTGAGTAAATCTATGATAACTATTAGATGTATCTAGATGTATCGTCATTTTTTCAATTTTTTGCCCAAAATGATCTTTAAGCCTATATCCAGTGCTAACAAAGTTATTTTTGTTTTACAGCCCTATCAATCTTTTCGAGCGCAGTTGATAGGTTGATTTTTCCTTTTCATGGTTTTTGATAGTGTGCTTTCTAAATCAATACGCGCTTTTTTTAAAACAAAACAGAATGAGAGCTTTGCATTTATGCTCTGCATCTCGCTAGTTACATCAAAAATCTATTTTTTAAAAAATAGATTTTTGGAAAAATTTTTTTTCCTGTTTTTTTGATCATTTTTTTCAAAAAAAACACTTTTTTCGCGTATTTATAGGCATATTGACCCTTTTTTGTTCCATTTTTTGCCTTTTAGGCAAAATTTAGGCGTATTTAGCCTGTAAATCGTCTAGTTCTTTTTTAATTGTTTTGGCCCTCTGGAGATTTAAAACAATACAACGCAGCGTACAGCTTAGCGCATTTCTAACTAGCCCCTTATATCTCGCTTGTCCCATCCCAATGTGCATTTTTCCAATGCCAAATACACTTTCTA
>NZ_FOHV01000026.1 GCF_900111395.1 Thorsellia anophelis DSM 18579
GTATTGAGCTAACTCATACTAATTACCCGAGAGGCTTAACCTTACAACACCGAAGGTGTTTTGGTGAGTGACTTGAAAGAGTAGAGAGAGAAGTGTGATTGATAGAGTCGGATATCTAGAAATGGATGATAAGACTAGATTAAACTAAACTAAACAAGACTAAAAAAAGTGACTAATCAGAGCTTATTCCAAAGAAGAGCGCACAGAATTGCTTGGCGGCAATAGCATTGTGGACCCACCTGACTCCATACCGAACTCAGAAGTGAAACGCAATAGCGCCGATGGTAGTGTGGGGTCTCCCCATGCGAGAGTAGGACACTGCCAGGCACCAAACTTATATTAATAAAATTTTAATACCTTATAAGCGTTAAAAACAAAATTTAAACAAAAAAAATCCTCATAGAAATATGAGGATTTTTTTTGTTTTTCTTTTTACTGTAATGCTATAATTTAAATTATACGCACATAAAAACAGTAAAAAATCAACTCTTAGACTATAAATTAATAATTGCTTTTAAGGTAATTTCAAATGCCCTGGACATTTTCACACCCCGCTGCAGTAATTCCAATAGCTCGAATTTGTAACGGTAAAGTACCTGCGATTGGTTTAGTAGTTGGGAGTTGTAGCCCCGATTTTGGATATTATCTCAATACATGGGATATAGCAACAAGGTCTCATAGCTTCGTTCACTCTCTATACATAGCGCTACCAATTTGCTTGATTTTAATTGCAATTTTTAGCACTTTAAGAGATGGGGTACTGCAATTATTGCCAAAAATTTATAGTCAAGTTTTTGAAAAATTCATACCTCAAATAGGCATTCCAAAATTTAGAAATCTATTTTTTATGGTAGTAGCAATAGTAATTGGCATATATAGCCATATAATATGGGACAGTTTTACACATAATCCTAAATATTTTAGAGATTGGTGGCCTTTTATTGGTTATGTCTTTACAGTAAAGGGTATTGAGATTCCTTTTTTTAAAATATTACAGCATTCAAGTTCTGTTATTGGGATAAGTCTATTACTTTACTGGCTTATAAAAACGGTTAATTTACACCGTAAACAACAAGTTAATCCGCTAAAATCTAAATCTATTTCTTGGCAAGTAGTCTATCTTTTTTGCATAATTATAGTATGCGCTACATTGAGTATATTGAATTATGCTTATCGTTTTGAAATTAAAATATCCGAGTTGCATCATTTTCTTTTTATTAATGCAGTGCAAGGGGGAATGCTTGTATTTTGTTTTTTCTTGCTTTCAGCTGCTGCCTTGCAGATTAAAGTAGTTATTGACAAGGTTGTAGGCAAAACAATTTAAACCAAAATAAGCCATTGACATTTAATATGCACTAAGATATTTCGCTCGCCAAATGAAAAAAACATAGATAATATATTTTTTCAATATATACTCTAAAATAAAAGGATTAAGATAAAAAAAATAGAACAATTATGTTATAATTACAGATTAATCCTGACCTGTAATTATATCTGTATGAGAGGAAAATCGTGAACCCTAATGCCCGTCATCGTGCAAGAGAGTGTGCAGTTCAAGCACTCTATTCTTGGCAAGTATCCAAAAATCCAATAAATGAAGTTGAAGTCCATTTTATCGCTGAGCAAGATACTAAGGGCGCAGATCTACAGTATTTTCGTGAGTTGCTTTCAGGAGTGAGTTCAAATAAAAATACGCTTGATCAACTTATGAACCCACATTTATCAAGAGAACTTGGAGAGTTGGGTGATATAGAATTAACGATTATTAGAATCGCTATTTATGAATTAGCTTATAGACAAGATGTTCCTCCTAAAGTCATTGTCAATGAAGCAATTGAGTTGGCTAAATCTTTTGGAGCAGAAGATAGCCATAAATTTGTTAATGGTGTTCTTGATAAATTAATACCTCAACTAAGGACTAAAAAGATTATCTAAAAATATGATTTGATAATCATAAGTTTCATGCAAACAATTAATCTCTTCAAAGGTTAATTGAATTAATTAATTGCAAGGGATGGTTTACTCTTGCAATATGAGTTACTAAAATGACTAATTCAATACGCTCTCCATTTGTAAGCCACTCTAAAGAATTCTCTTTAATTCATAAATATTTCAATTTACCAGCCATTCAAAGAAGTAATAGCCCATACACAAATTTAGGTATTGGTGATGATTGTGCATTATTAGAAATTCCAAATGATACTTTAATTGCTATTTCCACAGATACATTAGTTGAACATAGACACTTTTTAGTTAATACAGATCCTGCTGATATAGCTTATAAGGCTTTTATGGTTTCAATTAGTGATTTAGCCGCAATGGGTGCAACCCCTCGTTGGGTTTCATTAGCATTAACGCTTCCAAGATTAGATGATCTTTGGCTAAATAGATTTAGTCTGCAGTTATTTAAATTACTTGATGCTTATGATATGCAACTTATTGGTGGTGATACTACAAAAGGGCCACTTGCAATTACATTGACAGTCCAAGGCACGTTACCTAAAGACACAGCTCTTAAGCGATCAAATGCTAAAGACGGAGATGCTATATTTTTAAGTGGCACTATAGGTAATAGTGCACTTGGTTTAAAAATGATTACAGATGTTTTGAATGATGAAATAAACATACATCATGTCGAACAGGATTTAGTTTCACAAAGGAATTTGATTCTGGATACGTTTTTACCAATCCATCATATAGATATTGCTAAACCTCAATCTGAACACGTCACAGCAAGTAATTTAAATAAGAATCACACAAATGATCTAGGCTGGATGATAAATTGGTTAAAGGGATCGTATCTATATCCAAAGGCTCAGGTTGAATTAGGGCTCGCTATAAGGGAAATAGCCAATAGTGCAATAGATATATCAGATGGTCTTGCATCTGATCTTAATCATATTTGTGCCTCAAGTGGATTATCTGCAAATGTGATTTTAGACTCACTTCCAATTAGTCAAACTTTTAAAAGCGTATACGAAAAGCGTAATATTAATCATACTAAAGAAGAATTATTTAGCCTTGCATTATCAGGGGGCGATGACTATCAGCTGTGTTTTACGGTTGATAACGGATTAAAAGATGATATTGTAATATTGGGGAAGCAATTAAATATACCTCTTACATGCATAGGGAATATGAAAAAATCAAATGTTGCTGAAGTCTGCTATTTTCATGATGGCGACAAATATGAGCTAATATTATCTGGCTTTGACCATTTTTCATCATAGTATTAATTTATAAGCTACAAAACTTTTGATAAACGGATTTAAATTACATATTACTCAGCGTTATAACTAAACAGTGCTAGCAAGTTTTGATTAGGTCAAATTTCTTTAAGAGGTCATGAGCAATGCAAAACAAGTTTGAACAAATTACTTTGTCTGAAGCAAAAGAAAAATATACGTTAGATTTTTTTCCGTATTATATTGAAGACGTTTATCAAGATAAATTAATTACTGTTTTTCATGATGATATGATATTTGACAGTCTGGATATTGATGATAAATTTTTCACAACCTCAATTGGAGGTTGTATTTTTTTGAAGAGCTTAACCGTTGATACGTCATTAATTCAAGCCGAACTTTATTTTGGGCCATTATTTATTGTATTTGGTGATATTAAGGCAAAATCTATCTTTATAGGTGGGAGTGAATGCTTTTTCCGTGGCAATGTTGTAGCAGAGGATGTATTCATTGCAGGTGTCTATAATCATGGTATGTTAGACATAAAAGGTGAAATAATAACTAAAGTTCTTTATTCTTATGATCATGCTTTTAGTTACCCTCAAAATAGAGTGCATGCGCAGGCTGTTATGATAAACGAAGAAGGTGATAATTCTTTAGATGGTATTTTTTTATCTGATTATATAGATGATGGCTCACTTAATGAAACTAATATCTTAGCTGCTATGAGATTAGGAAAAAGTATCATTAAAGAAGGGACGATTCTTACAAAACAAGAGAAATTATTTTTTAAAGCTGAATCTACTGGGTTCACTAAGCTAGATTTGGATAATTTTGAATTAACGGAGCTGCCAGACTTTGTTGGTGATTATTCTACTTGGGTAGAGATAATACTTGATCGTAATAATTGTCCAATACTACCTAGCTATTTCTCAAAATTCAGTGAACTTAAGGAATTAAGTCTTTATTATTGTGATTATAAAGAACTGCCTAAAGTCGTAACGGAAATTGTGAGTTTAGAAGCTCTTGATCTAAATTCTAACTACTTAAGCTCTTTACCTGATGAATTTGTAAAATTAAATAACTTGCAAACACTAAGCCTGCAAAATTGCCAATTTTCGAGTGTCCCACAAATATTAACTCATTTGTCTATTCGTAATCTAAACCTTTCTAATCAACAAGTAGAACATTTTATTATGGAACCTATAGAATCTGTAAGATATTTAAATCTCAAGGGTAATAAAGGACTAAAATTACTCGGAGAGTTTCCAAATCTAGAAACGTTAGATATATCAGCTTGTCAGTTGCTAGAATTTCCGCTGGCGATTTTCAAATCAACAAAGCTTAAGAAATTATGTTTGCAAAGTAATTCGATGATAAGTGAATTTGTGCCTGAAATGAGTCAATTAACTGAGCTTGAGGAATTGAAATTTTCTAGAAATATAGGTGGATTAGAACACTTGAGGCACCTTAAAAAGTTGAGGAAAATTTCAATTACAGGATTTGATGCTACAAATGAATTTATTGAAGCCCTACTTACACTTGAAAATTGGGTCGATATTGAGCTTGATGAGTTATTTACTCAAGATAAGATATGCCGCATTTTAGAAAGACCCAATTTGCAACGTTTTTATTACAAAGGAATGGAGGAGCTCCCAATTAATAAATTGCGAGAGCAAATGGCAGCTTGGAAAACTAAAAATCTAAAATAACAGTATAGATTTGTCAGACAATTCGTAAAATATACAGATAAATCGAATGTGTGTAGTGCATTGAAGAGTGCCTTTAGTGCCTGAATTAAGGCGCTAAGATTTATGTACTGAGTTTTATATGCTTAATAATTTTATTTTTTGGGGAATATGATGAAAGAAATATTGTTAAACCTTGCTGATAAAAATGCTAAACCAATCAAAAGTTATTTAGAGCTGTTTATCGCGCTTGGTGAACTCGAACCCTCTGACTATCCAGAAGAATTGGCGCCACTTCGTGATATTCCAAAGCCGATATTTGAAATCTTTGTCATTATTTTATCTACACCATTACATTATTATGCATACGATAAAAAACAGTCTCGATATTTTATCACCTTACAATATAAATTATATACCTTAATGCAAGAAAAATTTTGGACTGATGAGGATATTGAACAAGTTTTTTCTTGGCTGTTAGGCGACAAATCTATAACAAAACACCTACTTCAAGCAGTTGATAGCATACAAAAAATGCCTTATCAATTAAATTATGAACGACGTTCGTATCGTAATCCATCAAATAAGTTTACGGTGTTACAGCGACAAATGCTTTTTTTGCGTAGTTTCCTTAATCATTATTGGTTAGAAGGACGAGTTCAAAAAAACACCGAACAAGAAAAAATAACTTCAGTTCAAAGGATATTATTTAAACCGCTTGATTTAATAGAGCTGATTACCAATCAATATAATTATTCGTTTTTAGCAAATTTCATTGCAGTTGGCATTGATACGGACATGCCAGGGTTATTCCCGCTAATTGAATCAATAGTAAATAATCAACACCCAAGCGCTAAGATAAAAGTGGATTTGATAAGGGGACTATTATTGAGTGAACGCCCTAAGTCATGGAAATTAGTTGAGCAATTAGTCTTGGTTGCTGGGAGGCAAGAGGGACTGAGACAAATAGTTTTTGAGTCATTAGATGAGTGTCATCCTAACGCTATTAGTTATTTTCTAAACGTTATCCATGAGCATAAATTAGAGCGATTTTCCGCAGTTGTTAGGGCTATGTGTGTTTGGTGTGGTTTATTCATTGAGCCTAAGGAAACCAAAGCAATCAGCAATATGTTAAATTGGATGCGAACATTTACCACTGATATTACGCTTGCGCATGCAACACTAAAAGATACAGATGAGAAAAACAGTTTAAAATTATATCTTGCATTATGGGCAATTGGCGCATTTGAGATAAGCAATACACTTCCAATTTTATCAGAATATATTGAAGAAGGTACGGATCAAAAGAGATATATTGCAAGCTTATTTTTAAAAGAAGTCATGAACGACGTGTTGACTTATCCACTTTATGCAAAAGCTTTGAGATTAGTTAACGTGACTGAACTATCTAGAATGAACGATCTTGAAGTTGGTTATATTGGGAATATTTTAGATGGATGCTATAGACTTGATTGGTTATTTTTCGCAGATGCTTCTACCAATATGGAACTATTTGATTATTTGTATGATCAAATCATGGATAATAAATTAAAAGGAAAAGCAGTTAGTGGCCTTTTATTTAGCTGGGATAAAGCAGAATTTGAACCAAGTCTATTTTATCAGATTTTGTATAATTTAGTTGAAAATGATGAGGTTAGAATAGGTAAATTAATCAGTAATTATGAGTTAATGAATAGTGGTGCACGGCATTATTTAGTCACAAGTATGTTGAATGAATATGAGTATAAAAATCATTTTAAGGGGCAATTTGAACTTCCTGTAGTGTCAGAATTGAAACGTACTTTAGCGTTTAAAGCAGCTCAGGATAAAACTGAACATGCAATGAATACTGGGCTCACTGCGCTTAAAACAACTCAACTTGATATTATTGAATTAAAGCAATTATTTGAATTATTTAAGCGTAAAAAAAGCACTCTTCGTTCTGAACTGCTACAATTTTTCTCATTACAACCAAACGTACTTTTAACTGAGCTAATTGACACGAGTCTGACTATCAAAAATAGCCAGCAGCTATCTGCTTTAACTGAACTCATTAAGAATAATTTTGACAAAGTTGAAATTAAAGATAGGCTAACACATTGGATTGAGACACTTAATCAATTACATCCTGAATCAGAAGAAGTTCAATCATTAAATCTCTTAAATAAAGACCCCGAGACAATAAGTAATAGTAAACAAAATGGAATTGAAACGCTCGGGCTCTATGACGTTGATAAGATTAATCGAGAGGTTGAAATACTCTACGAGCCTACATCTGATTTTCCTAAATATATCGAACTCTATCCTTATGGATTGACTAAGCCACTTAAGGAAGTTCAGACGGAAATCGAAAAACTATACCAAATTTATCAGTCACATATGAACTATGAATATGAAATGCAAATTTATAGTGGCGAAAAAAGATTAGTTTTATTAGGTAATGAAATTGCCTATTCAAAATATTTTGATTGGCAACAAAAATGGGTGGCTAAATATGAGTATTTTCCTTTAAAAGAAGTGTGGTTAGATTGGTTTAATGAAAGCGGCTTACAATTAACTGACCTTTGCATTATAAAGACAGCAGGTGAATTAGCTGATTCACTTTATTCTCGACTTAAGAATATTGAGCAATTTTACATACTCAGTCAGATTAAGACTTTTAAGAATCTTAATACGTATTACAATAATCCTCTAAATTGTATTATTTCTGCGCTAATTACCCATCTTATGCCGTTGCAAAGTGAAAAAGTATTTGCTTATTTAAAAGATTTTCAATGCTATCAGATAGTTAATTTTATACAACCCTCATATACAGAGATTAAAGCAATTTATGACGTTGCGAGTAATTCTAATGCAGTAAACATTTCATCTGCTAATCTAGAACTTTTTAATCAATTTGGTGGATTTTTGAGGCACCAAATTAAACCATTAAACCAATTTACAAAAGAAGAAGTAAAATTCAGTTTTAATTTGAAAAAATGGTTAGGAACAATATCAAAAGAAATAAATATGAATCCTTTTTCTGATAGCAATGATGTTGTAACACTTTATTTAGCCGCATATCAACATAAGCTAATCAATCGAGATGAATTATTTGAAATATTAGCTTCAGCTAGTCATATAAGTTTTTTAAACAGAATAGTTCAAAACAAAACATCCGTTTTATTTGCAGAATTAATTGCTGATTGCCCACAAATCCCAGAGTTCTTTGAAGAAATTGTAAGAGCAGTATTATCAGTTGAATTGAAAAGGGGTGATGCGCCAACGCCTGTCACTCATATTGCGAAAAATATACAAATCATAGACGGTGCTAATTATCTTTTTGATATATTAAAGGGAATGCATCGAATTAAGCTAAAACGTAATAATTTTATATATACTAACCAAGAAGATGCAGTTGTTGATAAGCAAACACTTTTTTCTCATTACCTAGAGCATTGTTATCCTTCAGAAAATGATACTTTTGAAGAATTCATTCAAGGGATTAAATCGGATAAAATTTCAGAGGTACGCCTGATTGAAACTGCAATGTATGCACCTCAATGGGCTAATTGGATAAGCAGGTATTTAGAATGGGAAGGACTGGAAAGTGGTATATGGTGGTTTCACGCCCATACTAAAACAGATGGATATAGACCAATAAATTCCATGCTAGAGAGTGAAATTGCTCGTTACTCTAAACTTGATGTCGATGAGTTCAAGATAGGTATGGTTGATATAGACTGGTTTGTTCAAGCTTATGCTAATTTAGGGGAAACAAGATGGAAGATCCTCTATGAAAGTGCAAAATACATATCAGAAGGGATAGGTCATAGGCGAGCAAGAATTTATACGGATGTATTATCAAAACAGCTGACTCTAGATGAAGTAACAGAGAAGATCGTTGCCAAACGAGATCAAGAATTTTTAAGAGTATATGGTCTAGTCGAATTAGATAAAAAATCTAAAGAGCGTGATATTCTAAACCGTTATGAATTTTTGCAATCTTTTTTAAAAGAAAGTAGACAATTCGGTGCTCTAAAACAAGCAAGTGAGGCTGTTGCTGTAGAAGTTGCTATGGCTAATCTTGCTCAAAATGCAGGATTTAGTGATCCCATTCGTTTAACATTTGCAATGGAAAGTCAGCAAGTTCAAGCTATTTTAGCTAGTCAACGCCAAGTTATCATAGATGATGTACATATGTGTCTTGCATTCGATGAAAATGGTATTGCTTCCATTAATGTTTTTAAAGGGGGGAAACCACAAAAATCAATCCCTGCAAAATTGAAAAAATCACCAGAAGTGCTACCTCTTCTTGATAAGCTTAAAGTACTATTAAATCAAGAAAAACGTGCGAAAATAACACTAGAGAATGCAATGGTAAATGGAGAGCGATTTTCATTTAATGAATTGACAATGTTATCAATGCATCCAGTATTAGGTGCAAAGCTATCTAAGTTAGCCCTAATTACCGATGACAATTATGTTGGTTTTTTATCTCAGAATAAACTAATCGAGGTGGATGGTGCTGAGATCAATATTTCAAATAAAAATGAAAATAATATTAGAATTGCTCACTGTTACGATTTGCATAGCTTAAATATTTGGCAGAATCTACAACATCACTGTTTTAAACATCAACTAGTTCAGCCATTTAAACAAATCTTTCGTGAACTCTATACGATAATGGATGATGAAAAAAATGGTACACTAGAAGCACTGCGTTATGCAGGTCACCAAGTAAATCCAAAACAAGCGCTTGCGTTGCTTAAAAGTAGAGGATGGAAATTAGATTATGAAGAGGGACTTCAAAAAAACATTCACAAGGCAAAAATCGGCATAAAATTATACGCACTTGCAGATTGGTTTTCTCCTGCTGATATGGAAGCCCCTACCTTGGAAAGTATCTGTTTTTATGATCTTAAAACACATACACAGCTGACTTTAGAATCAATTACACCAATTTTGTTTTCTGAAGTAATGAGAGATATTGATTTAGTCGTTTCAGTAGCGCACGTCGGGGGCGTTGATCCTGAAGCAAGTCAGTCTTCTATTGAATTGCGTGCCCACATATTACGAGAAACACTGCAATTATTTAAATTATCTAATGTTGAAATTCTTAAGCATCATGTCAAAATTAAAGGAACAATCGCTGAATATAGTATCCATCTTGGGAGTGGTACGGTTCATCAAGTTGGAGCTAGTGCGATGCCTATATTACCAGTGCATTCTCAGCATAGAGGCAAAATCTTTTTACCATTTGTAGATGATGACCCGCGTAGTGCTGAGATTATGTCTAAAGTGCTTTTGCTTGCTAATGATGACAAAATTCAAGATCCAACAATCATCGCTTTGATAAAACGTTAATGCTCAGTTTTTTAGCATTAATACTTGTTTGTTTAATTTAAATTATTGATATTTTAATGGTTTTATAAAGTGTATTGGAGCTAAGGCTGATTAATGTATCGATGCGTTATCAGCCTTTTTAATACGTTCGATTTATGTGATAATGCTAAGACTAAAATACGAAATAATGGCTCGTTAATTGTCCATATTTATGGCAATATCACCTAAGAATGAAATATGAAAAATCTACATGAACATTTAGAACTCTCCACTGAAGTTAAAGACATCTATACGTTTGAGCAGCGCGTTATTGAAAAATTATTACTTAACCAACCAAACCTAATGGATTTTAGTTGTGATCCTGAGTTTTTTGACGTGGCTATAATTAGCCATTTTGCAAGAAATCACCTTAAAACAAGCCCTATTAAAACAATCAATCACATTCCTGACAGTGTCAATGAATATAGAGTTTTGCTTAATGAGTTAACTCAATCATGTGAAAATGAAATGGTGTTTATGAGGGCCTTGAGACAATTTAGAAACATGATGTTGGTGCTGATAGCAAAACATCAGATCAAAGTAACTAAGGATAACCCCAAAAACTATCAATGCCATATCAACGAATATGAGAGTAATACGAAAGAAATTTTATTGATGTTAAGCAACTTAGCAGAGGCATTGATTTTGCACAGCGCAAACTGGGCATATAGCACGATTTCTAATGAAATTGGTAAACCTACTAATCAATCTGGACAAATCCAACCTTTTATCATTTTAGCTATGGGCAAATTAGGTGGAAGAGAGCTTAATTTTTCTTCTGATATTGATTTAATTTTTACCTACCCTGAATCCGGTGAAACGGTTCATGAATCTAATAAGGAATTAGCAAAACGCCGCAGCACGAAAGATAACAATCAATTTTTTCAAAAAGTCGCGCAAAAAGTGATTAGACTACTTGATACTGTCACTGAAGATGGATTTGTATATAGGGTCGATATGAGGCTTAGGCCACTTGGAGACAGTGGGCCACTAGTGATTAGTTTTAGTGCATTAGAAGATTATTATCAAGAGCAAGGGCGTGACTGGGAGCGTTATGCTATGGTTAAAGCCAGAGTCTTAGGTGAGCTTCCGGTAATATATCAACAAAAACTAGAGTCTGTACTTAGGCCTTTTACTTATAGACGCTATATTGATTTTAGTGTGATTGATTCACTTAGGCAAATGAAAGCGCTTATTGATAGAGAAGTGAGGCGCAGAGAAAACTTTTTTGATATTAAACTCAGCGCTGGTGGAATTCGTGAAGTTGAGTTTATTATCCAAGTGTTTCAGTTAATTCATGGTGGTAGACATCCGAACTTACGTTCCGTCTCTATTTTAAATGCGATATCAACGATTAATACTTTGGAACTGTTGCCAAATGATATATTAGAGCAAATTGAATCTCATTATCTTTATTATAGGCGCATTGAGAATATCATCCAGAGTCTAAACGATGAACAAACGCAGCAACTACCAGAGAATTCAAATGATCAGTTTAGACTGATGCACCTAATGGGGTTTAATGATTGGTCAGTATTTCTAACAGATTTACAGAGCAAAATGCATTTTATTCGTGAAATTTTTGATGCTCTAATAGGTGACGAAAATAATGAACCTCAGAAACAAATCTCACATGGTATAAATCAAGATACGTTGCAATTTGAGTCTAACGAAATAGCAAAAGGCGTACTTTCTTATGAAAGTTGCTCTGATATTTGGATATATATTCTACAAGGGGATTCAATAGAGGCTATCAAAGAAAAAATTGTTGCATTCGCACTAAGCGAATTATCAGAGCACTATGAATTTGACCTTATTGAAACGCTTCACGCGTTTTATCAAGAGATAAGTAATCGTACCATTGGACCTAAAGGACGAGATGTCTTAAATAGGCTTATTCCCTTAATTTTATATTCTGTATTACCGCAAGATAAAGCAACTGAAGTATTAAAAAGAATATTGCATGTATTGAAACAAATTGTAACTCGAACGACATATTTGCAACTATTACTTGAAAATGGTGAAGCACTTCATAATTTAATCAATTTATGCAAATCATCTACTCTTATCACAAAGAGATTGGCAAGATATCCACATCTCCTTGGGGAGCTATTGGATGCAAAAACACTTTATCATCCACTTGAATTGAATGATTATGGTTCTGAAATCAGGCAATATTTACTTAGAACGAATACTGAGGATGAAGAGGAACGGCTAAATGCATTATGTCAATTTAAACAAATTCAGCAATTAAGAATAGCTGCCGCAGATATTTCAGGGCATTTACCAACAATGAAAGTCAGCGATCATTTAACAAAACTTGCTGAAGTAATAGTTGAATCTGTTGTAGAACAAGCATGGAAGTCAATGGTATTTAAGCATGGGTTACCTTCCTATTTAAATGATGCTGAGATGATAGAATCTCAAGTTCAAGGGTTTTATATTATTGCTTATGGAAAACTTGCTGGTTGGGAACTTGGTTATCGTTCTGATCTAGATTTAGTTTTTTTAACTGATAAAGTATTACCTGGACAGACACAAGGTAAGCGTTCTATTGATAATCAACTTTTTTACCAGAGGCTAGCACAGAGAGTTCTACATTTATTAAGTGCAAGAACAAATATTGGGTTATTATATGAAGTTGATACAAGATTAAGACCACAAGGAGAATCTGGATTATTAGTTAATGATTTTGATAGTTTTAAGCGATATTTAAATGAGGATGCTTGGACTTATGAATTACAAGCTCTAGTACGGTCTAGAGTAGTCTATTCACCTACAGTTAAACATAATACATTTATGACAATTCGCCATGATATATTGTCTAAAAATAGAGATGAATCTGAACTTCGACAAGAAATAGTCAATATGCGCGAAAAAATGCTAAACAATATAAAAAACTCCTCTGATCCAAATGGGTTTGATATAAAATATGATAGAGGAGGAATTACTGATATAGAGTTTATTGCTCAATATTTAGTCCTAAAATATGCAACAAACCACGAATTATTAACAGTATGGCCTGATAACATCAGAATTTTCGAATCATTAAAACTATCAGGCTTGCTTACACAAGAACAAGAGAAACTTCTTTGTGATATATATATTGATATGCGTAACCAGATACATCATTTATCTTTACAAGATAGGGCGGCGATAGTTGATGACGCATTATTTAGAGAGCAACGCTTAGCAGTTATTGATTTTTGGGATGACTGGTTAGCTAGCTAATCAAATAAACTCATATCAAAATACACTTTTACTATCCTTAATACATGAGTATTTGAAATAATCTGGATTTACTCAGTATGTAACTAATAGATATTTAAAATGAAACACAATTTACTTAAGTCACTTGCTGCTGTGAGTTCAATGACATTTATTTCACGCATCCTTGGATTCATTCGTGATGCAATCATAGCGCGTGTTTTTGGTGTGAGTATTGCAACAGATGCTTTTTTTGTTGCATTCAAATTACCAAACTTATTAAGACGAATTTTTGCAGAAGGAGCATTTTCTCAAGCATTTGTGCCTATTTTAGCTGAATATAAAACACAAGAAGGGGATGAAGCTACCCGCACATTTGTTGCTTATATTGCAGGTCTACTAACATTAGTGCTCGCAGTCATAACATTAATAGGAATCTTAGCCGCGCCCTTTATCATTTACATTACTGCGCCTGGATTTGCTAATACCACTGAAAAATTTGAACTGACCACATTATTGTTGAGAATTACATTTCCGTATATATTACTTATTTCGCTTTCATCTTTATGTGGTGCAATCCTTAATACTTGGAATCGATTCTCTATTCCTGCTTTTGCTCCTACTTTTCTAAATTTTAGCATGATCGGTTGTGCTTTATTTATGACTCCATATGTCAATCCTCCTATTCTCGCATTAGCAATAGCAGTTGTGATAGGTGGGTTTTTACAGTTAGGCTATCAATTGCCTTATCTCTATAAGATTGGTATGCTAGTACTACCTAGAATTAATTTAAAACATAAAGGTGTTTGGTTAGTATTGACGAAAATGGTGCCTGCTATAATAGGTGTTTCAGCAGGACAAATTTCGCTTATTTTAAATACTATATTTGCATCCTTTTTAGCAGCAGGTTCAGTTTCATGGATGTACTATGCTGATAGATTAATGGAGTTCCCAGCAGGGGTACTTGGCGTAGCATTAGGAACAATTTTGCTTCCGTCACTTTCGAAACATGCAGCAGGCAATCAACCTGGAAAATTTAATGAGTTAATTGATTGGGGATTGAGGCTATGTTTATTGCTTGCACTGCCTGCAGCAGTGGCATTAGGGATATTATCAGAAGCATTAACAGTCACGCTATTTCAATATAATGCATTTAGTGCAACTGATTCATTGATGACTCAAAAAGCTCTGATTGCTTACTCTTTAGGGCTATTAGGACTTATTTTGATAAAAGTACTTGCACCAGGTTTTTATGCAAGAAAGGACATTAAAACGCCCTTAATAATAGCTGTTATTGCCATTGTGTTGACGCAATGCCTAAATTTAATTCTAATTAAACCGCTAGGACATGTAGGACTCGCATTATCAATTGGATTAGGTGCATGTTTTAATGCCTATATGTTATTATGGCAACTAAAACAACAAAAGATTTATACGCCACTTAAAGGGTGGTATTCATTTTTGGTGAAATTAGCTCTAGCAGTTTTAGTTATGGCTGGAACTTTATTTCTAGCTCTTTACTTCGTACCAAGTTGGGAACAAGGTGGTATGCTTGTTAGGCTTATCAGACTGTTAGGGGTGGTTATTTTAGGCGCTGGAAGCTATTTTGGCATGTTGTATCTATTTGGTTTTAAAATTAGGGATTATATTGTCAGAAATAAATAACTAAAACGTTATAAAAGCTTTGAATAGGAATATTTCAATAGTATGTGTGAATGAGTGGTAAGTGCATACTAGTATTAATTAAAGCTGTTAGATAGAAAATTAGATAGAATTTAGACACTAATGGGATTTGTTGTTCAGTTTTTGTTAAATGGAATTAGTAAATTGGGGTTATAGCATGATACATGCATTTACTTTGGAAGATAGTCGACTCAATAAAATAGAGGTCGAAGAATATAATTCACTTAAAGAGGCTATCTGGATTGATTTGGTTGAACCAGAAAAATCTGAACGTTTGAGAATTCAGCGTGAATTTGATGTTGAACTAGCAACACGTGTTGAACTTGAAGATATTGAATCTTCAGCACGTTTCTTTGAAGACGAAGATGGTCTGCATATTCATACTTTTTATTATTTTGAAGACAGTGATGATAGACCGAAAACCTCTACAGTTGCGTTTACAATCAAAGATGGCAGATTATATACTTTAAGGGAAGATGAACTACCCGCATTTAGGCTTTACCGCTTACGCTCTAGAAGCCAAAAAATGATAAGTGGTAACCCATATGAATTAATGTTAGATCTTTTTGAAACAAAAATAGAACAAATAGCTGACGAAATTGAATATGTTTACAGTAAACTCGAAGACCCTAGCCGTATCATTATGGAAAGACGCCAAGGTGAAGAATTAGATGAAGCGCTCTCTTTCTTAGCTGAATTTGAAGATATTGGTTGGAAAGTAAGGCTTTGCTTAATGGATAGCCAAAGGGCGTTAAATTTTCTCGTAAGGAGAGCAAGATTACCAAGCGAACAGTTAGAACAAGCAAGAGAAATATTACGCGATATAGAATCATTACTGCCGTATAATGAGTCTTTATTCCAAAAAGTAAACTTTTTGATGCAAGCTGCCATGGGATTTGTCAATATTGAACAAAGTCGTATTATTAAAATATTCTCAGTTGTTTCGGTAATTTTCTTACCGCCAACACTCGTTGCTTCAAGCTATGGAATGAACTTTGATTTTATGCCTGAATTAAACTGGACTTATGGATATCCAGCAGCAATAGGACTTATGATTATTGCTGGGATTGCACCATATTTGTTCTTTAAACGTAAAAAATGGCTATAATTGCTAGTAATTAAATAAGTAAAGTTAAAAAAAGATTGACTCACAACCTGCACAAAGTAAGATTTTTAGCGTAAAATAAAGCGCTATTTTTGTGACTCATTCATATATCATCAATTTAAAAGTAAAAACAAGGTAACTACCTCATATGTTTAAAAAAATTCGCGGACTTTTTTCAAATGACCTTTCAATCGATCTTGGTACAGCCAATACATTAATTTATGTAAGAGATCAAGGGATCATCCTAAATCAACCTTCTGTTGTTGCCATCAGACAAGATAAAGTAGGTACAGCAAAAAGCGTCGCTGCTGTTGGTGCGGCTGCAAAAGATATGTTAGGTCGTACGCCTGGTAATATTGCAGCTATTCGCCCAA
This sequence comes from Thorsellia anophelis DSM 18579, assembly GCF_900111395.1. Lineage (GTDB taxonomy): Bacteria > Pseudomonadota > Gammaproteobacteria > Enterobacterales > Thorselliaceae > Thorsellia > Thorsellia anophelis. The sequence continues at coordinate 16,607 of NZ_FOHV01000026.1, forward strand.
TGAAAGATGGTGTAATTGCTGATTTTTTTGTTACTGAACAGATGCTTCAACATTTTATAAAAGAAGTCCATAGCAATAGTTTTATGAAACCAAGCCCAAGGGTACTTGTTTGTGTGCCTGTAGGTGCAACTCAGGTTGAAAGAAGAGCGATTAAAGAATCAGCTCAAAGTGCTGGCGCAAGAGAAGTCTTTTTAATTGAAGAACCAATGGCGGCTGCGATTGGTGCAGGACTGCCTGTGTCTGCTGCAAAAGGTTCGATGGTTGTAGATATAGGTGGTGGTACAACAGAAGTTGCTGTTATTTCATTAAATGGCGTTGTTTATTCTTCATCTGTAAGAATTGGTGGAGATAGATTTGATGAAGCAATCATAAGTTATGTACGCCGCAACTATGGTTCATTAATTGGTGAGTCTACTGCTGAAAAAATTAAACATAAAATTGGCTCAGCTTTTCCAGGCGATGAATTGTTAGAAATTGAAGTAAGAGGGCGTAACTTAGCTGAGGGCGTACCTCGTGGGTTTATTTTAAACTCTAATGAAATTTTAGAAGCTCTACAAGAACCTTTAGCAGGTATTGTCAGTGCAGTTATGGCCGCATTAGAACAATGTCCGCCTGAATTAGCATCTGATATATCAGAACATGGTATGGTGCTAACAGGGGGGGGGGCTTTGTTACGTAACTTAGATAGATTATTATCTGAAGAAACTGGTATTCCTGTTATTGTAGCTGAAGACCCGTTAACTTGTGTTGCTCGTGGAGGTGGTAAAGCCTTAGAACTTATTGATATGCATGGTGGCGATTTATTTAGTGAAGACTAAGATATTTTTCATTTTGCTTGCATGGTAATCTAATACGTTATGAAGCCAATATTTAGTCGTTTACCTTCATTGCCTTTAAGACTTTTTGTCCTATTGCTTATTGCCCCTGCGCTGATTATAGCTGACTCTCATTTTGCTTTTTTTGCTAAAGTGAGAGGATACCTTGATACAGCAGTGAGTCCTTTTTATTTTTTAGCCAATACGCCAAAAGATATTCTAGATAGTGCTTCTGAAAATTTAACAACAAGGACAGCTTTGATAGAAGAAAATAGGCGATTAAATGAGCTACTCCTTAGGCAGAAAAGCGATCTGCAACTTCTAGGTCAATTCAAACAAGAAAATAATAGGCTACGCCAACTTCTTGGCTCACCTTTGCGTAAAGATGAGCAAAAAATGGTGACCCAAGTACTTGCTGCTGAAACTGATCCATATTCTAATTTAATTATCATAGATAAAGGCACAGATCAAAATGTATTTGAAGGACAACCCGTTATAAGTGATCAAGGGGTTGTGGGCCAAGTTATTGGCGTAAATAAATATTCAAGTCGAGTTTTGCTTATTTGCGATTCATCTCATGCAATTCCGATTCAGGTACTTAGGAATGATATCCGAGTGATTGCATCTGGAAATGGCTGCAACGAAATGCTTGAGCTTGAACAATTACCTAGAAATATCGACATACGGGTAGGGGATGTTCTTGTGACTTCAGGATTAGGAGGAAGATTTCCTGAGGGATACCCAGTTGCAATTGTTTCTTCTGTCGGCATTGATAGATCTAATGCTTATGCAGTAGTTAAAGCGAAACCAACTGCAGAACTTCAAAGGCTGAGATATTTGCTGTTGCTTTGGGGAAATGATGCTCCAAGAAATACGCCTTTATCCCCAAGTGAGGTTGAGCAGGCGACTAGCGAGCGCTTTACACATAATACTAAGGTTATTTCCAACCTAGAAGAGATGAATCACTCGGTAGACATTCAATGATATTTTTAAGACGGTATAGTTGGATTATTATCACGCTGAGTTTTTTATTTGCTTTTATTTTACAAAGCATGCCATGGCCTAGCAATCTCAATATGCTAAGACCATCTTGGGTACAGCTTATATTAATCTATTGGGTAACTGTTACCCCACACAGGGTTAATGTCGGAATTGGTTTTCTAATTGGACTAATTTTAGATTTGTTTTTAGGCTCTACCCTTGGTATAAGGGCTTTAACCTATGGATTATTAAGCTTTGTATGCGTTCTTATTCATAAGTTCATGCGTAACATAGCACTTTGGCAACAAATATTTTTTATCTTAATTCTTTCACTTGCGGTTGAAGTTTTTATTTATTGGTTATCTTTTATTGTCTCAACTGTGGAGTATCACCCTGAGTTGTTCTTCAGATCTATTGTAAATGCTTTATTATGGCCATGGCTTTATTTTTTAATGAATCGTATAAAAAACCATTTCAAAGTGCATTAAAAGATATTTATAATTAAATAATAGGATTAGACTACATGCCTAAATCAAAAATTTATCACTTAAGCCTTATATCATTGTCCTTCAGAGCGGACGTACAAGGCATAATGACATAGTCGCTATTCTTGTGGTGGTGTTTGTTATATATAATGCTTGGTAATCACAATAGGGTCGCCTCTTTTAGGGTATGTCAAATCATTGGTAATTAATTGAATAGGTATAAGTGATATGCAACAGACATTATTTTTAGCGTCAACTTCTCCAAGACGTTTTGAGCTCTTATCAAGCCTTGACATTCCTTTTGATGTTTTACACATTAATGTACCTGAAATAAAATCCCCAAATGAATTACCAGAAACGTATGTCCAACGTTTATCAAGAGATAAAGCAATCGCCGGTATCGAAATGACAATTGGAAAACGAATTGTTATTGGTGCTGATACGATAGGTGTATTAGATGATCTAGTATTAGAAAAACCACGAGATGAAAGTGATGCAATATTGATGCTTAAACAGCTTTCAGGCCGTACACATACGGTATTGACTGGTCTAACTGTTGCGACAGAAACAAAAAGTATCACAGATGTGATAAAAGCAGAAGTTACGTTTCGGAAATTGAGTGAGGAGGAAATTATTAAATATGTTGCGACTAAAGAGCCCTTAGATAAAGCAGGTTCATATGGCATTCAAGGACGAGGCGGTGCATTTGTAAAATCAATAAATGGTAACTATCAAGCGATTATAGGATTACCATTAGCCCATTTAATTGAAATGTTATCAGACATAAAATAATTTAACCTACTTTCAATTTACATGCCTTATAAAGCAACGGATTACTAGCTATCCTACAAAATCTTTAAATTGTTTTCACATAAGTATTGTTATTACAATCTATTTAGCTGTTTTTTGTCGTGTACTTTCTTATCCTATATATTACTTGATAATAGATATTGGCACGTCACGAATTTTCTGCAGAATAATAAGGCGACAAAAAACGACCTCCCAAAGCTTCTTTTTAGCTTGGCATAAAATGCACCTTTGAACCTGTTAAGAAGGCTTAATATTGACACTTAGGGCGGATAATTAATAGATGAACATAGTGATATTACTCATCAAATTCGATTAATTTCGGTTCAAAATTTTCACAGCCTTTAGCGAATATTGGCGACATCATTATTTTGGATTAATTAAAAATATTAAATATATCTCGTATAAATATTAATATGTGTTAATGCTGTCATGATCTAGCAATCATTGAAACTTTTTAGGAATACCTTTAAATAAGAATTGCACACATTTTTATCTTAAAGTTAATGTGGATAGGGAAGGTTTAAGTATAAACGTGTTTTCAGAGAATAAATATAATAGTTAAATTGCCACAAGTAATTTGTTGATTATATATCTAAATTATTGAATGGATTATCTAATGCATAATTCATTAGTGCTATATATATAATGAGTCTTAGTTTGGTAAGGGGAACTCAAAATATATATAGCGTTAATTCATCTTACACATGTAAAAATATTAATACAATCAAATACATTAAATATTACCATAAAATACTTCCTGTATCTTTTTAACACAATTGGAAATAATAATGATTTATTTTCAATCATTTATATTTATACCTAAAGGTATGCAGGGTATTCGTTTGGCTTACTCATTACTATCAATCATGCTACATCATTCAATGCAATAGGATTATATTAAGTTCTATCTACAAGCTTAAATTTTGCATGAGTGTAAATAACTTGTTAAATTTGTGATCTTCTTTGCAAAATCTAGTTAAACTTTAACGAAATTTTAAAAAACTCAGTATGATAAAAAATCACTATTTAATTAAATGGTTAGGGCCTTTTTCAATTCTCAAATGAAAAAAATCGACAATAATGGTTTTTATATTGGAGGCTGTATGAGTAGCAAAATAAAAGAAGATCTTCTTGTAAAACAAATCAAGCATAATAGTTTATTTCTTTCTTTGGTCAAAAAACGCAATCGTTTATCTTTAATCCTTACCACTATCATGCTGATTACTTATTTCGGATTTATTGGTTTAATTGCATTTAATAAAGCATTTTTAGCGAAGCAGATTGGTGATAGTGTTGTCACAATAGGATTGCCAGTTGGATTTGCCATGATATTGATCTCTATATTACTTACTTGGATATTTGTACGAAAGGCTAATGGTGAGTTTGATGCGATGCGTGATGAATTACTTACAAGTCTTGATGTAAAGAAGGATGTTTGACATGAAAATAATTAAATTAGCTTTATTAATTTTTGTTACCAGTTTAAGTCAAATGGCCTTTGCAGATGGAATTGATTTGGTAAGGGTGGAAAAACAACCTCTAAATCTACCCGCAATAATAATGTTTGGATTATTCGTTGCTTTTACACTAGGGATAACAAAATGGGCAGCAGGAAGAACTAAAACAGCTTCAGATTTTTATACGGCAGGAGGAGGAATAACGGGTTTTCAAAATGGATTAGCAATTGCTGGTGATTATATGTCAGCGGCTTCATTTTTGGGGATCTCTTCCATGGTTATGCTAAGCGGCTTTGATGGTTTAATCTATTCAGTAGGTTTTTTAGTTGGCTGGCCAATTATTATGTTCTTAATGGCGGATAGATTACGTAATCTAGGACAGTTTACCTTTGCTGATGTGGCAGGATACCGTTTTGCCACAACACCTGTTAGAGCTTTTGCTGCGCTCAGCACTTTCTTTGTAGTAATATTTTATCTAATTGCCCAGATGGTCGGCGCCGGAGGATTGATAAAGTTATTATTCGGTCTACCATATAATTATGCAGTTATTCTTGTGGGGGTGCTGATGATTATATATGTATTATTTGGTGGAATGACAGCAACAACTTGGGTGCAAATTATTAAAGCATGCTTACTGCTCGCAGGGGCGACATTCATGTCAGTCATGGTATTATTACATTTTGATTTTAATATACTCACACTGTTTACGGAGGCGGTTGCTACTAAAACACAATCTGCAATGACTTTACCAAGTGTGATAACAGAAGCATCACAAAAAGGGGTTGAAGTTAGTGTCATTGCGGAACAAAAAGGACAATCGATAATGTCCCCTGGTGGATTTATTAAAGATCCGATATCAGGTATTTCTTTTGGTATGGCATTAATGTTTGGTACAGCAGGATTACCTCATATCTTAATGCGTTTTTTTACAGTACCGAACGCCAAAGAAGCCAGAAAATCAGTATTTTGGGCAACAACATGGATTGGATATTTCTATATTCTAACTTTTATAATAGGGTTCGGTGCTATTTATTTTGTTGCGGCCCATCCTGAATATCTTGATCCAAGCAATCCCGGACAGTTAATTGGCAATAATAACATGGCAGCTGTACATCTTTCACACGCAGTAGGAGGAAATTATTTCTTAGGGTTTATGTCAGCAGTTACCTTTGCAACAATTCTTGCTGTAGTCGCTGGATTAGCATTGTCAGGTGCCTCAGCCGTATCTCATGATCTATATTCTAAGGTAATCAAAAAAGGTAAGGCAACAAATGAATCGGAAATGAGAGTTTCAAAACTTACAACGTTAGTATTAGGCATTATTGCTGTCTATTTAGGAATAGTTTTTGAAGAAGTGAATGTTGCTTTTATGGTTTCACTTGCATTTGCAATAGCAGCCTCAGCAAATTTTCCAGTGTTGATTTTATCTTTACTTTGGTCTAAAACTACTACTAGAGGGGCGGTTTTAGGGGGAGCAGTGGGACTGATATTGTCAGTTGGTTTGACTATCGTATCTCCAGCCGTCTGGGAAACAATATTTGGAAACCCGGCTGAATCCTCATTTTTTATTTATAGCTCTCCAACACTATTTTCAATGCCAATGGCTTTTATTACCATAATTATAGTTTCGCTTATGGATAAATCACCAAGAGCTATTATTGATAGAGCAGGTTATGACAAACAAATGATAAGAGCTGAAACAGGGATTGGGGCATCAAAGGCCTCAAATCATTAAGAATAATGTATTGGTGTACAGCCGTTGTATTTAATTTGTATCAGCAATAACTATTACTACAATAATCCCCTTGCTATAGTATAGGGGGTATTGTAGTTTTAATTGGCCTTACTAACCAGTGCGTAATTATCTATAGCAATATTAAATATCCTAATGGTAATGAGGTAAAGATAAACACTATTGATATCAAAGATAATTAATTGGCAGATTAATTATTTGCTTGGGTCTTTTTTTCAATCAAGAAAAATAACCCAAGAACTAAGATTAATAATAAAAATGCTGTTGCGTCAGCTTGATTAGACTGATAACTTCCTAACTGTAAAAATAACAAATATGGAAGTGTTAGAAAACCATTACCACTACTTTGAGTGCCTAAAAAAGCCATAACACCAATATCTCCTAACGAGAGCGTTAAAGAAAATGCGAATGCTTTTTTAAAGTGTGTAATATTTGCTTTGAAATCTATTATCCACCAACGATTTATCCCCTTAATATTATTCTGCATACATAATAAATGGTATTCACGTGCTGTATTAGTGAGGTATGGATAGAGTAGGTTTATGACAAACGGAAGTGCGAGTAACCCGTTGACTAGGCTGACTAAAAAATAAGGCGAAGATAAAATCGAGTGATTAAGCTTAAATTTAAAAAGCAATAAATAAATGCCAGTGGCAATGATTAAACTTGGCATGATAAGCGCAATTGATCCAGTGCTGATATATAAATTAGCAATAATAGGTCGTTTTAGTAATAGGGATTGTCGAGCTGTCCATATTAAAAGATTTGCAAGTAATAAAGCCAATAATGCAGCTATCAACCCAATTATTAATGAATTGCTTAAAGCTATTAGTAATTTCATAGACAATAAAGATTGCCAGAATGTAGGGTTCATACCAGAAATTATAATCGAAATTAGTGGTGGTAAGATTAATAAGCATGCTAAAAATATTAAAGAATAATCTATGATAATCAAAATTTTGTTCTTGGAAATGGCAGACCAATCGGACGAAGAAGTTTTAATTGTTTCTTGCTTGAAATGCTGTGAAATGAGAAGCAAAATCATGCAAATAGCGATTTGGACTAATCCTAAATAGGCAGCTCTACTAAAATCATAGTCATAGGTTAACGCTTGGAATATTGCAAGTTCAATTGTTGTTGTTTTAGGTCCGCCTCCTAGGGTTAAGACAACACTAAAGCTGCTAAAGCATAAAGTGAAAATAAGCACACTTACTGAGAAAATTTGTTTTTTTAAAAAAGGCCATTCGATTAACCTAAACGTATCAATTAATGTGAAATTCAGTTGAGCGGCTAACTTGCGTTGCGTAGCTGGGATAGCCTTTAACGCTCTATATATCAGTAAGCAAGCAAAGGGTAGGTTGAAAAAGATATGAGCTAGTAAAATACCACTTAGTCCATAAATATTTAAGCTTCCGATTTTAAGGTTTAATAGTTCTTGTAAATTTGTTATCAAACCATTGCGACCGTATATAGAAATAATACCAAATACAACAACGAGACTGGGAAGAATAATTGTCACAGACATTATGTTTAATAATATTGACTTTAAATAAAACTCACGGCGGAATAGTGAATAAGCTATGAAACAAGCAGGCAATACTGACATTATTGTGGATAAAAAAGCTTGGTAAAAAGTAAATCGGATGACCCGCCAAAGCGCATCATCCTCAAAAATAGGCGTGTTATTGCTTAAAGGCGCAAAGTAAAATAGCGCCCAAAAAGTCATAATGAATAGACTTAATAATAAAAAACAAGCTATTTTACCAGGCCAATACCAACGTATCATTATTGGCTAACTGCTTTTTGCCATATGTTAACCCAGTTTTGTTTACCGTCTGCAACTTCAACAGCTCCATATTCAAGAGCATGCTTAGGAAGTGCTAACTGTGCAAATGACGCAGGTTTAGTCGCATCGCTTGTAACAGGGTACATCCAATTTGTTGTTGGTATGACTGATTGAAATTTAGGAGAAATCATAAATTGCATAAATTTATCTGCTAGTTCAGGATGCGGTGTACTAGCTAATTTACCAGCAATTTCAATCTGCAAGTAGTGACCTTCTTCCATATCTACTGCTGCATAGTTATCTTTATTTTCTTCAGTAATATGATATGCAGGTGATGTCGTATAACTTAGAACAAAGTCGGCTTCACCTTTTAAAAATAATGCATAAGATTCACTCCAACCCTTAGTTACTGTAACGGTTTTCTTTGCCAGATTAGCCCATGCATCAGGGGAATCATCACCAAATACTGTTTGCATCCAAAGTACAAGGCCAAGGCCAGGTGTGCTTGTCCTTGGATCTTGATAGATGATAGTCCAAGGCTTATCACTATAGACTAGCTCTTTTAAAGAAACTGGAATTTCTTTTGTTTTATTTTTGTCATAAACGAATGAGAAAAAGCCATAATCATAGGGGATAAATAGATTAGTGGCCCAACCAAAAGGTAAGTCTAGGTCTTGTAAATTGACATTACTTGGCGCGAAGAGACCTGTATCAACAGCTTCTTGTAATAAATTATTATCTAAACCTAATATGATATCGGCAGTAGAATCTTTCCCTTCTTGGCGAATTTTATTTAGGAGTGTTACACCATCAGCAACACCAACAAATTTAACTTCGCATTCGCAGGTTTTCTCAAATTCTGTTTTGATGACAGGACCAGGGCCAAATTCACTAGCAAATGATTCGTATGTATAAATAGTTAAAATGGGGAGCTGTGAGTTTGCAATGCCTGAATATGAAATAGACAACAAGGCTGTTGCACTTAAACTTAATAATAATGATTTGATAGGGAATGATTTAATAAACACAAACTCTCCTTTAAAATTATAGTAAACATCACGACAAAATGGCAGTAATACAGCCATTCATTTTGAAATTTCAAAGGAGTAATGGAAGATAAAGACAATTAAATGAACATTTATCAGACCCAAATCCCTTCGCCAGCATTAACTGGATCAGGTTCGACGAGTATGAATCTCAGCGTATATAAATCGCACCCCGTTGAGCCAATATTTATTCTACGCATTTAAATCAAAAGGTCAATTATTGTATTGTTAAAATTCATCTACCTATACACAAAACCGGTGTTTGAATTAAGTATTATAAAACAAATCGAATTTAGGTATTTGTTATTTAGATTAAAATTAGTTGGTGGGTCGTTGGTATTTACCAATCAGTTCATTTTAGGTAGTAAGCATATTAATCCGACTACTTAATGAGCTACGTTGTATAAATTAAATTACCAAAGTAGCCCATTTAATGATTAATTACTCAACAGTGACACTTTTCGCTAGATTTCTAGGCTTATCGACATCTGTTCCACGCACGCATGCAACATGATATGCGAGTAATTGTAGGGGCAGGGTATGTAAGATAGGTGATAAATCTCCATAAACCCCAGGTAGACGAATAACGTGCATACCACTAGATTGTTCGATTTTTCCAGCATTATCTGAAAAAACAAACAATTCGCCACCTCTTGCTTTCACTTCAGACATGTTAGATTTGAGCTTTTCTAATAGTTGATCGGTCGGTGCAACCACTACCACAGGAATTTGATTTGTTACTAATGCAAGAGGGCCGTGCTTGAGCTCTCCTGCGGGGTAGGCTTCTGCATGTATATAGCTAATTTCTTTTAATTTAAGAGCACCTTCTAATGCAATAGGATAGTGCATTCCTCTACCTAAAAAAAGTGCATGTTCTTTTTGTGCAAATTTCTCAGCCCATTTTTTAATTTGAGGTTCTAAATTTAACACATCCTGCATTGCTACAGGCAGGTGTTTAAGATTTTTGAGGGCCTCCGCCTCATCTTCTTGTGAGAGTAAGTTTTTTAGTTTAGCTAAAACTAAAGTAAGCAGATATAATGCTGTTAATTGAGTTGTGAAGGCTTTTGTTGATGCAACACCTATTTCAACACCCGCTCTTGTAATATAAGCTAATTCGCATTCACGTACCATTGCGCTGGTTGATACGTTACAGATGGTCATAGTTTTGTGCATGCCTAATGTTTGAGCATGTTTTAAAGCTGCGAGTGTGTCTGCTGTTTCACCAGATTGAGATAATGTTATGATTAATGTATTTGGATTAGGGACACTTTCTCTGTATCGATACTCGCTTGCGATTTCAACCTCAACTCGAATTTTAGCAATAGATTCTAACCAATATTTTGCAGTGAGACCAGAATAATAGCTAGTTCCACATGCAAGAATAAGAATGCTGTCAATTTCCATAAAACGTTTTCTTGCTAATAGTCCGAACAATTCAGGCTCAATTGAATCTATATCATGTAGCGTATCGGCAACGGCTCTAGGTTGTTCAAATATCTCTTTTTGCATGAAATGACGATAAGGTCCCAAATCTGTATTTACTGATTGGCTATGGACCGTGTGTATTGTTCTTTGAATTTGTGAACCAGTTGAATCAAAAACCCAATATTTATTAGTTTGGATATCAACAATATCCCCATCTTCTAAATAAATAATTTGGTCAGTAATACCAGTTAATGCTAATGCATCAGAAGCTAAATAATGCCCAGAGATGTGATTGGGATCAGCAGGTAATCCTAGTACCAAAGGAGAACCATGTCTTGCACCAATAATTCTATGCGGTTCAGCCCGACTCATTACAGCAAGAGCATAAGCGCCTTTTAAATACCCAGTAGCTTGCTGTACAGCGCAAAGCAGATCATCTACATATAAATAATTTATTAAATGTACAATTACTTCAGTATCAGTTTGACTTTCAAATTCAAACCCTTTTTCAATCAGCATACTTTTCAGTTCATCATGGTTCTCAATAATACCATTATGAACTAATGCAATGTTAGGATATGTTTGATCCTCGTGCCTAGAAAAGTGAGGGTGGGCATTATTTGTTGTTGGCGCACCATGTGTAGCCCATCTTGTATGAGCAATACCAGTTAAACCGGTGATTTTTGCTTCATTGATTAATTCGACAAGTTCACTAACACGTTCAGTTGTCCTTGTGCGATGTAGTTCCCCATTAGCATAAACAGCAATACCACATGAATCATAGCCTCTATATTCTAGTCGGCTAAGCCCATCTGTTAAAATAGTTGTAATATCATTTACAGCAACAGCCCCAACAATTCCGCACATAAATTAATTCCTATTAGTAATTATTAAATAAAAAAAACAGTAATTGAGTGTATTGTAATTGTGTGGAGTTGAACTTATTAATCTTTTTAATATTTAAAATGAAATAATAAATCATTTGTTTTAAGATTTGAATGTTTATTTTATTTTTGCTTGGTATTTGAAATTATATTTAACTTGCTTGATTTACTAATTAAAATTGGATGGAGTAGTTAAATGATAATAGAAAGAACTAAACAAAAAAAAGCGCCCTAATGAGCGCTTTTTAAACTGAAAAATTGAACCAATTACTGTGTATTTCTTAGAATATCAGCCATGCAAATTTGAGCACTTTGTGCTGATGCTGTTAAGAAGTCTTGCGTTTTTGTTTTATATATTTCAGTAAACTCGGTGGCACCTAATTTTTCTTTCAATTTGTCATATGTGCAATCGCATAGTTTTACACTAATATCTTCTGACAGACCTGCTGCACCTTTTTGACATTCAGCAGTAAATTTAGCTTTAAAATCAGATTCGCTTTCAGAACAGCCCACCAATCCAAGGGCAAAAATTGAAGCAAGAATAAATTTGGAAAATTTCATATATAATCCTTAAATTGTTATAGATAGAGGTATGTCGTTAAATCATAGAGATAATTGAAATAACTTATCCCTTAAATTTTGCAGTAATAAACAAACTAATTAAAATTTATATGGCTTTTTAATCAAATTTTTTAGGGCACTAAGTAAAATTGCCTAAATACAAGATAGATTTTACTTCACATTAACGAATTAGGCAAAGTTTGTTTAAGCTTGATTTTTCTTAAACAGCACACTGTATTTAAAATGAGTTATGACATCAAACTCAATCCTAACTCAATGCACAATAATAGTAGCGATTTAATAATTCAAATAGTTCTATCTTTTAGACAGAGCTTGTCTTGCAATGACAATTTCTCTATATTCAATAACTAATTCTCTAACACTTTCTATGGTATACCCTTTCAACTCAGCGGTTTTTAATGAATAGAATCGTTTCCCACGTTTATACTTTGACTCAATAAATGGACTAAATTTAAGCCCTAAGTCTGGCCAACCTGGCAAGAGTTGGAAATCAAACCGCCATAATTCATTGCCTTTTATCGTAATAACGGTTAAGTTGATATCTCCAATATATTCAAGAGGTAAGGCTCTTTTCATGTTTCTAACAAAAATGCCTTCTTCACTTAATGTCATGATTGGTTTTGTTTTATTAAATATGCCTTGATAGGCAAAAAAAGCTAACACTATGGTTATACTTAGTAGTCCAATTAATATCAATGTGTTAGTAATCATGCTATAGGTATCCAGCGGGTAGGCAAAAATAAATAAGCCTGTCATGCCACTAAAAATAACAGCTAAATAAAGCAAACTATAAGCACCATGATCTGGAATGAAATCAATTTTTGCTGTGGGTTGTTTTGCACGCATTTGAAGCGCTTCTAATTGATAACTTTCTTGAGGGGAAAGAGAATTATTCATTGTAAAATTCCTGCTAGGGTTAAGTCTGTTGATAAACATTTGTTAAATGTTGTATTTAATACTGGTCTGATAAAAAATATGATTAATTCTTATGTGGGGTGCGTAGAATAAATAAAATTCACCTTCTATTTACTTTAAACATAGCCACCATAATTTATAAAAGGTGAAGTATAGTTAAAAGTAGCTCTAAAAATCAAAATTTGAAACTATGATAGCTTGAATAAGTTACATTTTAAACTAAATATTAATATTTTAAATAATTACGATATTAAAATGCTTAAAAAATAAGCATAAGAATGGAAAAAGTGATTTTTTTTTTGCTATTTTTTTTAATAAGGATAAAGTGCGCTTTCGCGTGTAATACGTGGTAAAGGGCGGTTTGTGAAAATTAATTAATATTTTTGCAAATAAGTAATTTTGTAGCACTTTAACTATGGGAGTTACCCGAATTGACTCAACTACTTAACATAAAAGGAAAGCAATTCTCTCCATTATTAGAAATTAAAAACTTGAATAAAGCCTTCGGTGATCATTATGCCGTGGACAATATCAACTTAACTATCTACCAAGGTGAAATATTTGCGTTGCTAGGTGCCTCTGGATGTGGAAAATCTACATTACTTAGGATGCTTGCAGGTTTTGAAAGTCCTAACTCAGGTGAAATTTTACTTGAAGGGCAGGACCTTGTTAATATTCCCCCTCATAAACGTCCCATCAACATGATGTTTCAATCATATGCTCTGTTTCCGCATATGACGGTTGAACAAAATATTGCGTTTGGCTTACAGCAAGATAAGTTGCCTAAAACGGAAATTAAGTATCGTGTTGATGAAATGCTGAATTTAGTGCAAATGCAGCAGTATGCAAAACGTAAGCCTCATCAACTTTCCGGGGGGCAAAGGCAGCGTGTTGCCTTAGCTAGAAGCCTTGCTAAAAAGCCAAAATTACTTCTCTTAGATGAACCTATGGGCGCGCTTGATAAAAAGCTTAGGGAGCAGATGCAATTGGAAGTCGTTAATATTCTTGAGCAAGTAGGCGCAACCTGCGTCATGGTTACTCATGATCAAGAAGAAGCGATGACAATGGCGGGGCGGATAGCTATTATGAATCAGGGTAGGTTTGTACAAATAGGTGAACCTGAAGAAATTTATGAATATCCAAACAGTAAATATAGTGCTGAGTTTATTGGATCGGTTAATATCTTCCAAGGTATTTTATTAGAAGAGCAAGATGATGCTTACCTTATGGAAAGTCAAGAGATTCCGTTTAAATTAAGAGTTTCAAAGCACGAAGTCGTTGTCGAGGGCGTACCAACGGAAATCGCCCTTAGACCTGAGAAGGTTCGTATTATTGATAAATTGCCAGATGATAGAATTAATTGTGCACAAGGCGAAGTGATTAATATCGCCTATCTAGGCGATCTATCTATTTACCACGTTAAATTGCCGACTGGGTATATTTTGACTACACAATTGCAAAATAGCAGTCGATCAACTGCTAGCGCGCCGACTTGGGGTGACCAAGTTATATTAGAATGGGATATGAATAATGCAGTAGCATTATTAGCTTAATTGGAGGCGGAATATGACAGGTTCTTTGTACCCCGCTTCAGGTTTAGCTGCTAGATGGCAAAAGCTAATGATTTTAGTGAAACAGATAGCTAACCCTAGGCGCTTAGTGATTGGTATACCGTATTTATGGTTACTCATTTTTTTTGCGTTACCATTTTTTATTGTATTTAAAATAAGTTTTGCTGAATATGCAAGATCTCTTCCCCCATATACATCTCTTTTTGAATTTGAAGATGGGGGAATGACTATCAATATCTATTTTAACAATTTTAAGCGCCTTTTCTTAGACGGCCTTTCAAGTGAACCTGCTGAGAATTATTGGCAATTGTTAAAAGACGTTTTTGAGCAAAATTTATATCTAAAATCGTATCTACATTCCTTAAGTATGGCTTTATACACAACTGTGCTGTGTATCTTAGTTGGGTATCCATTGGCATGGGCTATTGCGCACAGCAAGCCATCATCTCGTAATATTTTACTGTTACTGGTGATATTGCCTTCTTGGACTTCATTTTTAATCCGCATTTATGCACTCATGGGGATTTTAAGTGATAAAGGGATACTTAATAACACATTACTCTGGCTCGGCGTAATTGACGAACCTATCGCGATTTTGCGTACCAATACAGCTGTGCTTACAGGCATGGTGTATGCTTATTTACCCTTTATGGTACTGCCGATTTATAATGCAATTATAAAATTAGATTATACCTGCGTTGAAGCAGCGCAAGATCTAGGAGCTAAGCCTTTTACAATTTTCAGACGGGTGATGTTTCCATTAACATTAAACGGTGTAATAGCAGGTTCAATGTTAGTCTTTATTCCAACTGTCGGAGAGTATGTTATCCCTGAATTATTAGGTGCTTCTGATAATTTATTGATTGGTGGTGTATTGTCATTGGAATTTTTCAATAACAGAGATTGGCCTATGGCCTCAGCTTTAGCTGTGATTATGCTAATTATTTTAATTGTACCAATCATTGCATTCCATCGATATCAACGTCGGTCACTTGCTAACTAGAGGAGCGTATAATTATGTCACAATTACCGGTTGTTCGCTCGTATTGGCGCTATGTAATTTTGTTTATTGGTTTCACATTTTTATATGCACCAATGCTGTTTTTGGTTATTTATTCGTTTAACAGTTCTAAATTAGTAACAGTTTGGGCTGGTTGGTCTGTTGAATGGTATTTTGAGTTATTCAAAGATAAGGAATTGCATCAAGCAATAGGGCGTAGTTTGACCATTGCATTTACAGCTGCGATTGTTGCTGTGATATTAGGGTTAATGGCGGCTATTGTACTTGTTAGAATGGGGAAATTTAAAGGAGAAAATGGATTTGCGTTTATGATAACAGCTCCTTTAGTGATGCCTGATGTGATAACAGGGTTATCTTTATTATTACTGTTTGTTGCATTAGGGGAATTAATTGGATTTCCAGCCCAGAGGGGGATGCTAACTATTTGGTTAGCGCATGTCACTTTCTGCACAGCGTATGTTGCAGTTGTTATCAGTGCTAGATTACGCGAAATGGATAAATCGATAGAAGAGGCAGCACTTGATTTAGGTGCCTCACCTCTAAAAGTTTTTTTTACCATAACGCTCCCCATGATTCTACCTGCTTTATTAGCAGGTTTTATGCTTGCATTCACATTATCTTTAGACGATGTTGTTATTTCTGGATTTGTTTCTGGTCCTGGCTCAACTACGCTACCGATGTGGATTTTCTCAAGTGTGAAGTTAGGCGTTTCTCCAAAAATAAATGCACTTGCATCTATAATCTTATTGGTCGTCGGTATCGCAGGATTTATTGCATGGTGGCTAATTGCCAAAAAAGAGAAACAAAATTGGAAAGATTTGCAACGCTCTAAGCATGCATAACGAAATTTAAACCGTTGTATAAAGAAGCCTCCTGCATTAGATTATGCAGTGGGCTTCTTCTATTTTAATCGATTAATTTATAAGTAAGAATGAGTTATATGATAGAGCCAAGTGAAGTGGTGTTGCAGTGTGAAAAATATCAACAGGGCATTTGCCATTCATGTAGTTTGATTGACACGCCCTACAATCAGCAATTATCTCAAAAACAAGCGACTTTAGAAAAAATATTAAATGCATATCTAACGTCCGAAGCCTCTATTTTAGAACCGATATCTTCTGAGATAAGTGGATTTAGGTACAAAGCTAAAATGGCTGTTTCTGGAACGGTTGAAAATATTCACTTAGGATTGATAAATCATACTTTCGATGGTATTGATTTAACTGATTGCCCACTTTATCCAGAGACAATAAGACTTAAATTTCCTTTGATAAAAAAATACATTCAACAAGCTGGGCTTGTTCCTTATCAAGTGAAAACTAAAAAAGGAATTCTTAAGCAGGTATTGCTAACAGAAAGTAGATCGACTGGTCAGACGATGATTAGATTTGTTCTCAAAGATGACTCTAAAATCGCAAAAATGAAAGAACACCTGTCAACGTTATTTAATGATGAAACAATACAAGTTATCAGCGCTAATATTCAACCTGTACATCAAGCTATTTTAGAAGGTCCAGAAGAGATAATCCTAGGTGAACATAATGCTATCACTGAAATATTCAATGACATTTCTTTATTCATCAAACCCAAAAGTTTCTTTCAGACGCATCCTGTTTTAGCTGAAAAGCTTTATGCAACGGCAGCAAAGTGGGGGAGTCACTCTGAAGCTCTAACTATTTGGGACTTATTTTGTGGTGTGGGCGGCTTTGGATTGCATGCGCTAAAGGCATTGCAAAAAATAAGTCAAAATAATGTGTCGTTAGTTGGGATCGAAATAGAGCCAAATGCTATTGAAAGTGCAAAAAAAAGTGCATCGGAACTTGGACTTAAAAATGTCACTTTTGACGCTTTAGATTCAACTCTGTTCACAAGTCAAAATAGACAATCACCCAACTTATTAATTGTTAATCCACCAAGAAGGGGACTTGGAAACAAACTTGCTGAGGCAATTAATCAGCTTGAAACAAAGACAATTATTTATTCAAGTTGCCATGTTGATTCTTTAGCAAAGGATCTTAGTATATTAACTAGTTATAGAATTAATAAAATACAACTTTTTGATTTTTTTCCTCATACAACTCATTTTGAGGTCCTGGTTGAGCTTGTCAAACAAGACATTTAGGTATGATAAATTAGAAATTTGATTTAGTCGTGCGATTATTATTGCCTTTAATATGATGTGTTAGCCAATGTGTATCAAAAAAGGACTCTAATTTTCAACAGCCTCCTGCAGTAAGTTTTTTTTTATGAGGCAATCTACTAAGCCGTAATATCAATATTGAGTTCAATAATCAGTAACTAATAAATATTAGAATAAATGTTTTTTATCATATCAATATATTAATCAATTAAATTAGGGATTTGCCATGCTTATTTATAAAAATTATTATATAGGTTGTTTTGCTGTTTTTTTATTAGGATTGAGCATGTTGCCAAAAATTTCAATGGCATATGAAAAAGACAAAACCTACCGCGTTACTATTTTACACACTAACGATCATCATGGAGCAACTTGGGCAAGTAATATAGGTGAAGCAGGCCTTGCTGCAAGAATGACTCTAATTGAATCTATTAAAAAAGACGTATTTAAACAAGGTGGAGATGTTATTTTATTAGATGCAGGTGATTTCAATACAGGTAACCCTTTTTCTGAAGTTTTATTGGCAGAACCTGATATTAAAGGAATGAATTTAATTGGTTATGAAGCAATGACTATCGGCGATCATGAGTTAGATAATCCACTTTCTGCCTTAAAACAACAAGAGCAATGGGCTGATTTTCCTTTTCTCTCAGCTAATATTTATCATAAAGGCACTAATACTCGCGTATTTAAACCTTTTACTATGCTAAATAAATCTGGCTTAAATATTGCAGTGGTAGGATTAACCACAGAAGATCTGACACGTTTTAGTTACATCGAATATACAGATAACTTAGAGGTGAGATCGCCAGTGGATGAAACAATTAAAGCCATTGATGAATTGCATAGCTCACAATCACCTGATATTACTATTGGACTGACTCATTTAGGATATGACAATACAGCTAAAAGTAACACTAAGGGGCTGGGTGATGTGACTTTAGCAAACTCACTTCCAACTGGAATGCTTGATTTTATTATAGGCGGTCACTCACATGATGCTATCTGCATACCTGAGCCTAATACACAAAGTACTAATAACAAAACGGTTAACAAGTGTTTGCCTGATTTTAAAAATAACATATGGATCATGCAGGCTGGTGAATTAGGTCGGTATGTAGGGCGAGCTGATATTGAATTTATTAATGGTAAAACAAAATTAGTTCACTATGAACTGATACCAGTAAACCATATGAATGAATATTTAGGACATGATGATGCACCTGTGATAGAATTTATTAGTTCACCAATTACGCCTTCTAAGAAGATGCAGGCTTTATTAGAAACTTATTATGAAACAGCAATAAATAAACTTAATAATGATACTGTAGGCTTTGTAGATGAAACTTTAGAAAATATTAATCCTGCTCCTGATCCAAGTGGTAAAAGAAAACAAACTCATTTATCTCAACTCATACTCACTGCAATGATTGAAAAAACCGGAGCAGATCTAGCGATTATTGAACCTCAAAATATTTCACAATCTATACAAGCAGGCAATATTTTATATGACCAAATTAGGTATGCTTTAATGCCATGGGGTGGATTTAGAATTATAGATTTGAATGAGACCAAACTTGTATTCGTTGATTTAACTGCAAAAGAGCTAGAAGATTATCTGAAAGTCATCAATGAAAACCCATATTTTATAGATCAAATATTTACTTTAACTAATCATCCATCACTTCGAAACATTAAGGGCAAAAACATACAACTTGATAAAAATAAAAAATATCGTTTAGCGACATTAGAAGCCTATTCATTAGGTAAAGCTAGCTATGCTCAAATAAATCATCATCCAAATTTTGTAAATACGGGCATGTTAATCAGTAAAGTAGTAAGGGATTATATTGAAAAAAACTCGCCACTGAAAGCGTCTGATTACACACCTCCTATAGAATGAGGTGTGTAATAACTTTATTATTGCTATCACGATGAAATTATAAGCTAAACAATAGCTTGGTTAGTGGTTAGTTATTAATTGACCTTAAATGCTTAAAATTAATAATTACTTTATTAAGATTTTTGATTATAAACCACTCGATAAATAAATAAAATCTTTTTAAATTCAATCTTTTTGAGCAAAATTCGAACGCTTCCCTGAATTGTGTTGCTTAAATTTTTGGAACTGTATCGGTTGTAATATTTTAATATTCAATAAACATACAATTTTATCTTTGTTTGTAGGTGTTTAGATATGAGAGCTTTGCAAATCTGGTTAATAATCATTCAAATTTCGTTTATTTTTTGAGCTGCATGTGATATAATATTTTAAATCATATTCTTAGGAGCGTTATATGTGGAAAAATATTCAACCTAGACTGCAGTTCAAACAAACTAACGTTAAGCAACACAAAGCATTTGAAGAGTTTGATGAAATAAATGCTTTGATTGACTGGGATCAAATAATAATCATACTTAATAAGCTCTTAGAGCAAAAGCCTAACCGATTAGGTGCCGCTTCTTATGCGCCGATAATGATGTTTAAAGTTATTTTATTACAGTCTTGGCATAATCTTAGTGATGTTAAGAT
>NZ_FOHV01000027.1 GCF_900111395.1 Thorsellia anophelis DSM 18579
CAAATCAACCAAGAAAACGTTAATAGCTTACGCACATTTAAAACAGGCCGATTAGATTTAGTTGAACGAAATAATGTGATTACGTTAGATTATCGTCGTAAACCCGTTGATAACAGGGCAACACAATCACTTGCGAATGCGAGCATTACTATTGCCGCTGATAAACCGGTGGTAGTCGCAGACGGTACAAGCACGACAATAGCGCTTGGAATATTGGCTGATGAGTTTGGCAATCCGATTGTGAATCAAGAGATTAATGTTGAAATCACCCTTGAGGGCGTAACAACCACTACACGTGTAACAACTGATTCAGAGGGTAAATATGCTGTGCCTGTTCCAAGTAGTAGCACTGCGGGTGCTATCGCTAATATCACCGCGACAACTGTTAATCTGCCAACGAATATTTCAGCTTCCACATCTGTGCTTTATAATGGCGATATCACGACGAAACAATTAACATTTAATAGTGTTAAAGATTTGTTAGTAGCAAATATTATGAATTATTCAGATTTGATTGTAACTGTAACAGATACTAGTGGTCGCCCTATCATCAATGAAGAGGTCACTATTGTTAATAAGGAAAGTGGTGAGACGTATACAGGGATAACTGATGCAACCGGTAAATTTGTTTATGAGTATGCACCTTATGATCCTAACGACAAAACACGTTTCGTGCCTGGCACTAACATTGTCTTTGAGGCTAATTTTGTCAATGATCCTCAAGAACTAAAAATTGATCAATTAACCCTTTCATATGGGCGGATTGAGGCTAATGTTAACGAACAAACAAGTAGTCTGGCTATAAATGTTCCTGCTGAACATAAATTTACACTAAAACCACTCATGAATGCTATAGATTTGACAAGTGCACAGCCTTCAGTGGTGGTAGATCTTGAAACTAAATTTGGATTAGTAGAAGAGATTGATTATGAAATAGAAGTAACTCCTACAAGAGAGATTGGTTTGAGCGGATCGTATATGGCAGTTGAATTTGATGTTTATATAACATTGCTTGATACAGCTAACACAAGAGCTAAATTATCTGAGATAACTTTTAATGATTACTATCGTATAGACGTGGTTAGATTAGATATTCCGCAAATTGATCCTAAACTGTATGCTCTTAATAAAATTACTAAGGAGTATTTCTTTATATTTTAATGTATATAGCTTAATAAATTTAAATCGTTATGTTTAAATTTGAAAGCTTAATGTGTACACCTTGCATATTAAGCTTTTTCTTTTTGGGCACAATAAGTTCTGCACCTCTAATTTCTAATTGCCCCTTTGATAATATGCAGATAAAGATTCAAATAGATAATTGAATCTTTAGAACATGAGAATATTCTTGACAATCATAGTTAGGACTTTAATAATATTTATTAATATGTTTAGAATATATTAAATTTAAACGCAAGAATTTGATTTTACTTAGAATAGATAACATGAATTTTGAAACCGATAAAACGGTAAGCTCACTTAAGTATTTAATAACATCAACGCTTGATTTTCACATTAATTAACAAAAACTAGGGTTTATTTTATGCAAGCAATCATAGGTTTTATCATTTTAGCTAATATACTATATAGCTTATTATTCGTATTTTTCGATTCTCTTACTAACAAAGTTGAAGAACGCACAGCCGCTGAATTAATTGCATTAGAAAAAAATGACTATATTGATGATGATGTAATTGATAGGATTGAATCCGCTCTAGAAAAAACCGGTAAAATAGATGTTTCTATTAGCTTAGAAGATGCATTGGACGATAACTCTCTTGTTAAAGATTATAAATTTAACTATTCAGAATACCCAAATGGTGGCGGCATTGTATATTTGGAAGTATTTTTTAATGATGGTACAACTGAAACCCTTGAATGTGCAGGTGTTGATAAACGTTTTTATAGAAATACAAGTCTTATTGGCGGGTGCGAGTCTAGTAATAATTTTTATCGGCTATATGAATCGAAATATTTATAATTCAGATGTAGCGAGATGTTCAACTTTTGCAAGTTAATACATGTTCATTCCGAAAATAAAAAAATACTACAGCCTACTTAAAGATGCTCTTCTCCTAAATTTAATAGTGAATCTTTTTTTCATCTTAAAAAGTAAGATTATTAAAAAGTCGAGCATTGCGTGAGGTAGTTTAAAAATTCAAAACTTCTGCAAGTTTACCATTATCTAAATCTGCGCAAAGAGGAGATCGTATTTTTTGTTTTTATGGCGAAAAAGGCTTTCTTAGTTTTTCGAATAAAGTGTTTCATATACATCTAAATATGCATCTATTTCATCTTTTTAATTTTGTAAAAGTGAACCTATTAGTTCACAATTCTCAATGTTTGCTTAATAGTCATCACGAGTATACCGTACATAAATATTTCATTAACGGCGCCTTTCAACTATATATTCTGCTGCCGTGAGAGTCTTTATGGTAAGCAATTATTCTTTCAAGCCCACTACGATCCTTATGTTTTATCGCTTCAAATTCCTTTTGATCAGCCAATCTAAGATTATGATCTTTGACACCCTCGCCCTGCTAAATCAAAGGGATTCCTACTGCCTACCATTCAAAGTACAAAAGAAACAGCTGTTAGCGATTTGCTGTAATATCCTGCATCAGCTAAGTCATAGTAGTAATCCATCTTACTTGTTGTTTCTTGCATTAAAGGGACCGTAACTTGACTATCATGAACATATGCTGAGGTTGATATGCTACTTATTAGAATGCAAGGAGCGATCATACATTAATCTAAAGATCATTTTTATCCATTATATCAATAAGAAAAGCATTATGGACAATTAAAATAATTCTAGAGCATTAATGTACATCAATGTCCACAAAAAAGTTTACTCACACCCTGGCAGTCATATCAGTCAAACATATTTTACCATGACTTATATTGTAAAGACTTCACCATCAGAAAGCATTGGTGAAAAATCTTTTGAAGAGAAAAGGACTTCAATATTCTTACTGTATTTTATTTAAGTGAGTGTCTATTTTAATAAAAGTTCCAATGATATAATCTAACAACGCTAGCATGATTTTACTCCTAATTTGGGTTGGTTTCTTAATTAGTTCTAAGTTATGCTATCTCTCTTAAAAGTATGCAGAAAAAAAGTCGGGCATCACATTATATTACTTATCTCAGAATAATATAAAAATGTACATCAACTTAATTACAATAATAAAATTAATTATATTCCATAAGTTATTTCGTAAGGGACCACCCCATGATCGAACTTATTAGCCCACCAAAATCACTAGATATATTGCTAGCTAGAGCAAATCAACTAGCTGGTTATTCACTCGGTGAGATAGCTGATTCTGTAAATGTAGATATGCCCCTTAACCTGAATAAACATAAAGGCTGGGTAGGTAATTTCATTGAACAGTTGTTAGGTGCAACCGCTGGCAGTAAAGCAGAACAAGACTTTACCCATCTAAATATTGAGCTTAAAACGATCCCTATCAGTCATCAAGGCAAACCATTAGAAACAACATTCGTTGCGCTCGCTCCATTAACGGGTAATGTTGGACTAACCTGGCAAATGAGCCATGTGCACAATAAACTCCAACAAGTACTATGGATTCCAGTAGAAGGTGAACGGGAAATTCCCCTTAAAGATCGAAAAATTGGCACCCCTATTCTTTGGTCTCCAACTCAAGCACAAGAACGCATGTTGCAACAAGATTGGGAAGAATTAACCGAATTGATTTCATTAGGTCAATTTGATGCGATAAATGCCAGAATTGGAGTGGCTTTACAACTTAGACCTAAAGGTGCAAACAGTAAAGTAAGAACGGATGCATTTGATTCTAATGGTTTACCCATCAAAACCCTACCACTTGGATTTTATTTACGTAATAGTTTCACCCATACAATTATCACAGATCATGTCAGAAATGATTCAAATACCTATTTATAGTTTACTATTTTAAATTCAATCAATTAAAACTATAACCATTTAAGATTTTTTATCTTAACTTACTTTGAACAATAGATTAATAATATGATAAGTAGTCTGCTGGCATATCAATTGCATTAATCACAAATACTTAAAATAAATTACTAATTAACGTTTTGACTTAAACCCTTTCTCATTGGCATCCTCCCCCTGCTATAGCAAAGAGACTCCTGCTGCGCACCTTCTATTACATAAACACATATGTATTTATACAACTTTAAATACAATTATTTGAGAGATCTACTGAAATTCACTTAATAGCAAAAAAGTTTTATAGGCAAAGAGCTAAGCAATTAACTACTATATACCTAAAGCAATAAAATCAGCATATTAAATCCACAATCAATGATTAGTCCAAATAGGCAATTTTTGCTTGCTATTACCTGTTTTGACAAAAACATGTTAATATTACTGTAAAAGAGTGCCTTCCACATTAGTTTTAAAGACCACTTTAAATTAATAACTGAATATGTCAGTGCTATATGATTATTTTACTATTAGATATGCCAAAAATTGAGGTTTAAATGACTTTTTTTAACTTTGCCGGTGCATTTGAAATCGGCTTAATTTACGCGCTTGTAGCCTTAGGCGTATTCATCTCTTTTAGAGTCCTAAATTTCCCAGATTTAACTGTAGATGGTAGTTTTCCATTAGGTGGTGCGGTTGCTGCTGTTTTAATTGTGATGGGGATAAACCCTTTTATTGCTACTTTAGGTGCAATAATTGCTGGTTGTACAGCAGGTTATGTTACTGCCTGGTTAAATGTTAAATTAAACATACTTCCTTTACTCGCCAGCATTTTAGTAATGAGTGCCTTATACTCAGTTAATTTGCGAGTCATGAATGGCCCAAATGTACCTCTATTAAATCAAGAAACAGTATTTACATTGCTCAATCCTGAAATAATAACAGAGTTCATTTTCAAACCTATTTTGCTAATTGGTATCTTAGTTATCGTAAAATTGATCCTCGATTTCTTTTTTAAATCTAAACTAGGACTAGCCATACGGGCAACAGGTGTAAATGCGAAAATGGCACGTGCACAAGGTATTAATACCAATACTACCGTTTTATTAGGTATGGCAATTTCAAACGGCTTAGTTGCCTTAGCTGGCGCTTTATATGCTCAAAGTAATGGAGGTGCAGATGCTTCTATGGGAATAGGAACCATTGTTGTAGGATTAGCTGCTGTGATTTTAGGGGAAAATATTTTACCTGCTAGGCGCCTATGGCTCACAACCTTAGCCGTGATCGTTGGGGCTGTGGTATACCGTATTTTCATTGCATTAGCCCTTAATGCGTCTTTACTGCCTAAATTTTTACAACTCAAAGCCCAAGACTTGAGTCTAATTACTGCGGTTCTTGTTGCAATTGCGCTTGTACTGCCACAATTAAATTTACGAAAAAAAATTAGAAATTTATTTAAATCTAACACATCTGCTACTTAATAGGGATTACAAACTATGTTACATGCTGAAAATCTTACTTTAACGTTTAATCCTAATACCCCTATTGAGACACTTGCATTAAGAGGTCTATCTTTAAGAATCCCAGAAGGGCAATTTGTTACAGTTATCGGTTCAAATGGTGCGGGTAAATCAACCTTTTTAAATGCCATATCAGGAGAGCAAAAAGTTGACAGTGGCTCTATTAAAATTGATGGTTTGGATGTCACCAAACTGACTACTTGGGAGCGCAGTTTAAACGTAGCGCGTGTCTTTCAAGACCCAATGGCAGGCACATGTGAGTTATTGACTATTGAAGAGAATCTCGCAATAGCTGCTTCTCGAGGAAGAAGTAGAAATCTGGTGAGTGCAACGAACTCTTCTCTTCGTAAAGAATTTCAAAAAATCTTAAAAAGACTTGATTTAAATCTAGAAAATCGTCTTAATGATAGAATTGGATTGCTTTCTGGAGGGCAAAGACAAGCAATTAGCCTGTTGATGGCCACAATGCGTCCTTCTAAAATATTGTTACTCGATGAGCATACTGCAGCACTCGATCCTAAAACAGCCGCATTTGTACTAGCCTTGACCGATGATATTGTCAAAGAGGGACATCTGACTACGATGATGGTCACTCACAGCATGAGACAAGCGTTAGAACATGGTGATAGGACGATAATGTTACATGAAGGAAAAGTTGTACTTGACGTCAGTGGTAGTGATAGAGATGGACTAACAGTAAGCGATCTACTGGAAATGTTTGAGCGTGTAAGAGGTGAAACGCTTGATGATGATGGTTTATTACTCAGTCGTTAATTGGATGAATCAAAGGTGAAACTTGTATGAAAAAAATATCAGTTGCAGTGCTAATTACTATGATGTTCTCAAGTTTACCCTCTATTGCGAATAACACTTTGCCTGATATAGGTACCTCTGCAAGCACAACATTAAGTGTCGCCCAAGAAAATGAAATGGGTGATTTTTATATTAGGGCAATTAGAGGTAGTACTCCACTTATAAATGACCCAGTATTAAATGTTTATATCAATTCACTAGGCAACTCGCTTGCAAAATACGCTGACGGCGGAAACCAAATATTTAATTTTCACCTAGTGAATAATGATGAAATTAATGCCTATGCTTTCTTTGGTGGTCATGTTGTCTTTCATTCTGGTTTATTTCGCGAGGTGACAGATGAAAATGAACTTGCTTCAGTCGTTGCGCATGAAATAGCCCATATTACTCAACGCCATCTAGCAAGAGCGATGGAAGCTCAGAAAAAACAATCTCCTCTTACCTGGGCAGGTGTACTAGGAGGGGCCTTATTAACTATGGCTAATCCAAATGCTGGGATGGCTGCTGTGACAGGGAGTTTGGCGTCAAGCCAACAATCTGCCATTAGTTTTACACAAAGCAATGAAAGGGAAGCTGATAATATCGGTCTTAATATTATGCAAAGGGCTGGTTTTGATGCTAGGGGAATGAATAACTTCATGCAAAAAATGGCTGATAATGCAAGGCATTCTAGTAAGCCACCCCAAATGTTGCTTACCCATCCACTTCCAGATAGTAGGCTTGCAGACGCAAGAAGTCGGACTTATCAATTGACAGAAAAAGCCAGACCCTCTTCCATGGATTTTTATTTTGCAAAGGCGAAAGTCTTAGCTTTGTATGGTAATAAAAATGGTAATAATACATTCGCTTTCGATGCTTTACTAAAAGGTAATCAATACTCCATCAATGCACATACTTATGGTTCTGCTTTAAAGCAAATGGAAAAAAGACAATATGCTAAAGCATTTGAACTATTATCCCCTTTGTACGAAAGTATGCCTGATAACATTTGGTTAATTGATGCAATGACAGATATTGATTTAGGCCAAGGTCAAGCAACAAGGGCTATTACTAGATTAGAAGTTGCTCTGACAAAACCTCTTTTTAAAAACAACCCTGTAATAGAGATTAATTTAGCGAACAGCTATATTTCTGTAGGGCAATTTGCTAAAGCTAATCGTTTATTATTTAATATTACAAGGCGCAATCCTAATGATGTCAATGCTTGGTATTTATTAGCTGAATCAGCTGCAAAGCTTGGCGATAGAGCACAAGAACTCTCTGCTAGAGCAGAAAGCTATGCGCTTGGTGCCAACATTGAGGGTGCAATAGGGTTATTAAAACAGGCAGTAACTTATACTGATAACAATCAAGAAAAAGCTAAACTAAATGCTAGATTAAAACAATTTGAGGCATTAAAACTTCGTTTTGAAAATTATCGATAGCACTCTCATATAAAAATAACGTAAGGAAGCAAATAATTTAATTATTGCTTATGCTATTTTTATACGAATCCACAATCTCCTATAACCAGTATAAAATGAGTTTAGCTTATCCAAAGTCATTTTTCACCTAGCTATATTTAGGTAATTGAAGGTGCGTAGTAGAAATCCCCTTGCTTTAGCAGGGGGAGAATGTCAATAAGGTTAATTTCAGGTAGCAAGACCTAATTCAATTTATTAGCTTTCTAATGCCTTAGTAATTTTCTCAAACAAATCACGACTTAAGTTTTCAATTTTACTCATTCTTTCTAATGTTTTTTTCATTTTACTTGAATAGACTTCATCATACTGTTTAAACTTAATTAAAGGTTCGATTAATCTTGAAGCCACTTGCGGATTTGAAAGATTCAATGCCATCAAAATTTCTTCTAATAGCTCATAGCCACTTCCATCTTCTGCATGGAATCCTTTATGATTGTACATGATAAATGCCCCAATAAGTGCTCGTACGCGATTAGGATTTTGCATGGAAAAAGAGGGATGACGAGTTAATTCCCTGACTAGAGTAACAGCATTACTTGAAGGAGTTTGAGCTTGTGCGCTTAACCATTTATCCATTGCAAGGCTATCTCCTTGGTACTGAGTTTCAAACTGTTTTAACAGGCTATTTTTACATGGTAAATCAGTTAATACAGCGATATTTAACGCTGCAATTTTATCTGTCATGTTATGCGCAGAAAATCTAGTACTGACCATATTATTAATAAACTCAAGGCTAAATTCCTGTACAGATGAATCTTCTGTCTCATCAATTTCTAATTGATTTGGCGTTAAATTGGAAGTATTTGCACGAGTACTATGAGCTAAATAACTTAATGCTAGGTTAACAAATCCTCTTTGTGCAATTGATTTTGCATCTATCTTATATTCAGACTGTTGGTATGTTTGATAAAGTGTATAGAATTCATCCTGCAATGCAAACCCAAGTGTTGTTTTAATTAAATTTAATGCAGTGTCAATTAAAATAGGATCACATATCTGATACCACTGAACAACTTCTCCGACACTCGGCAGAGTTAATAACTCAGTTGTTAACCCTAGATCAATAGATTTATCCAACAAGATGGAACGATAAATATCAATTAAGCTTTCATCTAACACCCACCCTTGCCCGTCACTTAGAGAGTGTATTGTTCTATCAATAACTTGAGAAAGTAAAGTTTGTCCAGCATCCCATCTTATAAAAGAATTTTCTGCATATTGCATCAATAGCTCTAATTGTGGAGTCAAGTAGTCATATTGTAACTTAATGGGCGCCGTAAAGTTTCTTAAAAAGCTTGGAACTGGTTTTTCTGATAAAGACTCGAATTCAAATATTTCTTCTGCTTTAGTTAACAGAAGGATTTGAGTATTTTCATTAAAAGCAAGCTTTGAATGTCCTTTTGGTTTAATTTGAAGCTTTTCACCTGTTTGACTATAAAAATCTAAGCCAAGCGGAATCATCATTGGTTTTTTGTCTGATTGATCAGCTGTAGGCTTCAGAGTTTGAGTAATTGTTATTCGATATACCCCGGAGCTCTTGTCAAAATGATCTTTAATATTCACTTCAGGCGTACCTGACTGGCTATACCAAAGTGCAAATTGCGTTAAATCAAGTCCTAATAATGCTTGATCTGCTGCAAGTTGCATCGAGGATAAAAAGTCATCACATGTCGCTGCGCTACCATCGAACTGATTAATGTAATTTTTCATCCCAGCCTGAAAATGCCTTTCCCCTAATAAAGTATGAAGCATACGAATGACTTCAGCGCCTTTTTCATACACCGTTACGGTATAAAAGTTATTCATTTCCAATACTTTTTCAGGTCTAATCGGATGAGCCATTGGTCCTGCATCTTCAGCAAACTGCACCGTTCTGAGTAATCTAACATCATCAATACGTTTCAAAGCTCTTGAGCCCATATCAGAACTAAACTCTTGATCTCTAAATACAGTTAATCCCTCTTTTAGACTCAACTGAAACCAATCACGGCAAGTAATTCGATTACCTGTCCAGTTATGAAAATATTCATGGCCAATTACAGCTTCTATATTTTGATAATCCACATCCGTTGCAGTGTCAGTTTTTGCAAGCACAAATTTAGAGTTAAAAATATTTAACCCTTTGTTTTCCATCGCTCCCATATTAAAAAAATCAACCGCAACTATCATATAAACATCAAGATCATATTCTAAATCAAAACGATTTTCATCCCATTTCATTGAAGCTTTCAATGACTCCATAGCATAAGGCGCTTTATCTAAATTCCCCTTATCAACAAAAATCATTAACTCAATATTGCGATTACTTTTAGTAATAAAATTATCTTTTAGCACATCAAAATCACCTGCTACTAAAGCGAATAAATAGCTAGGTTTTGGAAAGGGATCTTGCCAGATGACAAAATGCTGATTTGTGCCAATATCTCCTTTTTCTATTTGGTTACCATTAGAAAGTAAATATGGATAGTGTTTTTTATCAGCTATGATTTTGGTCGTGAATTTTGCAAGTACATCTGGCCTATCAAGATAATAGGTAATACGTCTAAATCCTTCCGCTTCACATTGTGTGCAAAGTGCCTCACCTGATTGATAAAGGCCTTCAAGCGCCGTATTGCTGCTTGGATCAATTTGATTTGTGATTTCTAATGTAAATTGCTTTGGTAATGGAGACTCTAGCAAATTATGGATAATCAATGCCGATTCAGTTTGAGTAAAATGAGGGTAAGAGACACCATCAATGCAAAGTGAGATTAACGTTAGTTGTTCTCCATCTAGCTTAAAATCAACTAATTGGTCTGCTAACAAAGAGACTTGGCTAGTTGCTTTGACTATTGTCTTATTGGCATCTAAATTAAATTCTAAATAGACATCTGAAATCGTATAGTCCGGTGGAAGATAATCATTTCTGTACTTAACTTGCGACTGTTCGTTCATAACTAATCTCTCTTATTTGATATTATTAATACAAGTGTCTATTAGCTCGCATAATGATTTTGAGTTGCCTATTTTAGATTTAAATAAACATCTAATTCAATTTTAGACAAATCAAGGCTAAATGTTTTTCTACATCGAGATATAGACAATGTCTTTCGAGCATATCCATGTCTCTTGTGATATAGTGCATAGAGCGATAATATTGAATTCCTGTTAAATCCCAACCTAAACCAAATTCTTCATTAAACGCTTCTTATTGGAGGCTTGATTAAGATGATTACGCCTAATATTTGCCATTTTGGCATGAAACTTACTCACTTTTTTGGCTTTAAACCAATTTTTTTGAATTTTACTCTATGACATAACTGAATTTATCATTTCGCTAATGTCACTTTTTCTGTTTTAAGGCTATTAATCGGTTTAAAATGCTCGCCATTGTTTAACTTAACGCCGTAAATCTTACGATCCACAAATCAATACTAATTTCGCCACCTTTTGCAATAGGGATTTCAACTTCGAATTTAATATGAATAGAACTATACGGCTATTTTTGTTATAGAGTTTAAAACTTTATAGGCAGTCAAATGAATTATATTGAGCGCGTTTATTAAACCGTGTTAAGGCGGCTCGTTTTTAAAAGAAATTTTTGTAAGCGTGTCCAAGATCTTGTAGAACCGGTTGCAATCGCTTAAAGGCAACGTTATCAACCACTGCATTTTAAGAGCTTTTCCACTCAAATAGTCATGTCCCATTTTTACATAAGAAAAGGTATGTGTTGTCCATTCCTCATGATATTCATTCTGTGAAGCCAGCGATGTATTAAACACAAAACGACGAGCCACAGCCAGGCGCTACATATAGAATTCTTGCTAAACATTCGTTCTTAGCAGGAATTTGAAGGCATTTAAAAATTTCATGTAGGTATTATACGTTTACATATAAAAAAAGAAACTGATATTCACCTAAGTAAGACATCGCACTTTAATGATGAATGTTCACGCGGTGTTTGTTAGGCTTATTCTATCACACTAACAGTATCGTCAGAAAATACTCAACTTGCATCACTGCAACTAGAGTCTCATTATGAAGCTATGCAGCTATTTTACTAATGTATACAGCGATTTTGATATTGAACTACTCTATATGAACAGTAAGGGCGTTCACGTTCATTCACAAGCCCCCTGCCAAAATTTATTGGCGTCCTGTTTAATGAGAAGCTTAAAGGGCGTATCCAGTGGATTATTTAGGCATGATAGTCCAGCCATCAATGCTCGGTATTACTACAAAGGTGTGCAGTGGACTCTAAGCTGCTTTGCCAGCAGTTCTGCTGGTGCGCCAATAGCTATCATCTAGAATACAAAGAGCAAGAATATATACAAAGCTAGCTGAAAAAGCATGCCTTATATTCTCCCCCCAGAAGGACTAGCTTTTAAAGCACCCTGAAAAATTAGTTGAAGAAGTAAATGAAATACCTCTTCTAATTAGCGATATCTTATTAACTTTACGAAAAACACACGAAAAGCGTTTGCTAAGCAGTAGCTTTTTTATTTTTTTGGCGCATAATGTATTCATGTTTAATTAACTAAACTTTAAGGATTGAATCGAAATATTATGAAAGCGATAATTCACTCACTCATTGATACAGATGCCTATAAACTTTATATGCAACAAGCTGTTTTTGAGCTCTATCCAACTTGTGAAATCACAGCAGAATTTAGGTGTCGCAATAGTGAAAATTTAGGTGACTATGTTCAATCTATCAAACAGCAGATTGATGGGATGTCTTGTATTCAATTGACAGATGATGAATACCTATTTCTAAAAAGTTTAAACCTATTTAGTGATAGATATCTTAACTGGCTTAAAGATTATCGATTTAACCCCGATCAAGTTATCGTTTCCAATCATTCAGGTAAACTCAATATTCAAATTAAAGGCTTATGGCAAGAAACTATACTATGGGAAGTTCCTCTACTTGCCATCATAAGTGAAGTTGCTCACAAAGCAAAACAAATCAAAACCAACGAAGAAATGGTAGATGCTGCAGTAATTCAATTAAAGAACAACTTAGAATTGTTTAAAGAAAAAGCAACACAGCTTAAAATTGATCTAACCCAATACCGTTTAATTGAGTTCGGTACAAGAAGACGTTATTCTTACGCAGTTCAATCCGAAATTATAAAAACACTTAAGCAACACTCTTTAAATGTTGCTGAGCATTTTTTTTCAGGTACAAGTAATCTTCATTTTGCTCATTTGTATCAATTAAAACCAATTGGTACTCAAGCGCATGAATGGTTTCAAGCACACCAACAACTTGCTCCAAACCTTCAAGTTTCTCAACGTTTCGCACTGTCGCAATGGCTAACTGTTTACCCAACTCAACTTCCTATTGCCTTAACAGACTGCATCAATATGGATGCATTTTTAAGAGATTTCACTTTAGAATTTGCATCTAAATTCAAAGGGCTTAGGCATGATTCAGGAGATCCAATCATTTGGGGAGAAAAAGCTCTGGCGCATTACAGAAAATTGGGCCTCACAACACATGATAAATCACTTGTTTTTTCTGATAATTTAGACTTACTCAAATCACTAACTATTTATGAACACTTTCAAGGGCAAATACAAACTAGCTTTGGCATAGGTACACGGCTTACATGTGATATTCCTGGTATTAAACCTCATAATATCGTTATTAAACTCACTTCTTGTAATGGTAAACCGGTTGCTAAAATATCTGATGAACCAGGTAAAATTATCTGTACCGATAAAAAATTTATTAGTGAGCTTGCCAATGCATTTAACATTCAAGTTTGATGGTTATCTCAAACAATCAGATTTCATTGTTAACTTTCAAATATATTTTAATTAGTAGAAACACTAAATAAATTTACATTTCCGCTTAAAAGGCTTAGACTGATCGCTTATATTATCCTTAATCAACGATTATTTTATATCTAATTAAGGAATGTTATTTTTTGATTGTATTCAATCGATTTTTTTAAGGAGTCTTTGACATGTCGTCAGATTTACCTAATTGCCCTAAATGTAGTTCAGAATATACTTATTTAGACAATAATATGTTTGTTTGTCCTGAATGTGCTCACGAATGGGACGAAAATAGCCAATCTCAAAGTGATGATGATCTCGTGATTAAAGATGCACATGGTACACTCTTAGTTGACGGAGATACCGTTACATTGATAAAAGACCTCAAAGTAAAAGGAAGCTCTAGTGTAATAAAGATTGGCACTAAAGCAAAAATCTATCGACTTGTAGACGGTGATCACGATCTTGATTGCAAAGTTGATGGTCATGGACAAATGATGTTGAAGTCTGAATTTGTAAAAAAAGCAAATTAATCTCACCTTTTGCGTGCAAAATAATATAAAAAAGGCTCATTTATGAGCCTTTTTTATATTAGTCTTTGCTTAATTCAAATGTTAAAATTTTGGATCTCCTTTGATAATTATACAGCTCTCTTTTTTCTAATGGTAAATCATCTATTTCTGCTGGTATAAATCCCCGCTCTTGAAACCAATGAATACTTCGAGTAGTCAATACAAAAATCTTATCTAATCCTATTTTTTTCGCCTTTTGTTTTATATGGACTAATAGATTATCCCCTCTTGAAGAACTTCTATATTCAGGATGAACAGCAACACATGCCATTTCCCCCATTTTTTCTGTCTCAAAAGCATAAAGTGCGGCGCAAGCGATCGTCAGATTATCTCTAACAATAACTGTAAACTTATCAATCTCCATTTCTAACTGCTCTCGTGAGCGCCTAACAAGCACCCCCTGCTCTTCTAAGGGACGGATTAACTCTAAAATACCACCAATATCGTGAATTGTAGCTTGTCTAACTTGTTCTGCACTTTCTTGAACAATTTGAGTTCCAATTCCATCTCTAGAAAAAAGTTCCTGCAATAATGAACCATCTTCTTCGAAACTAATTAGATGGCTTCTTGGCACTCCCTGCTGACATGCATTAACTGCTGCAGTTAAAAACCTTAATGTGTTTTCATTGTGCATTATCTCGTTTCTTGACAAGTTGCTCGCT
This sequence comes from Thorsellia anophelis DSM 18579, assembly GCF_900111395.1. Lineage (GTDB taxonomy): Bacteria > Pseudomonadota > Gammaproteobacteria > Enterobacterales > Thorselliaceae > Thorsellia > Thorsellia anophelis. The sequence continues at coordinate 14,734 of NZ_FOHV01000027.1, forward strand.
TTTGCTTTGGCAAGATTATCAGAAAGTAATTGAATAAATTTTGATGAGGTATTGGGGAAGATTTCAGAAATTACTTGCCCTGTTTCATCACTAATCCCTTGCACGTCAGAAAAACCAATCAACTTTTCAGCTTTAATTTTAATTGCAATTTGCATTGCAATTTCTTCAGCTGTCAAATTAAAACTTTCACCTGTAATAGAAACAGCTACAGGACCAATTAATACTATTGCATGGTTATCTAATTGTTTGTTTATAGCAGCTGTGTCAATTCTTCTAATACGACCACTATGTTGATAATCGATCCCATCATCCACCCCTAAAGGTTGGGCAATCACGAAATTACCACTCACAACATTAATATGCACTCCCTGCAAAGGAGTGTTATTAACACTCATTGATAATTCAGAAGTGATATCTAACTGCAACATTCCTGCTGTTTGCTTAACAATTTTCAGCGTTTCACTATCAGTCACCCTGATATTTTTATGATAAACGGGCGCATATTTATGCAATTCTAAATTTTCTTCAATTTGCGGTCTTGCGCCATAAACTATCACCAACCTAATGCCAAGGCTATGTAGCATACCAATATCGTTTAAGATATTGACAAAGTTTTTATGCAATAATGTTTCACCACTTAGCATAACAACAAATGTCTTACCTCGATGAGCATTGATATAAGGAACTGATTGTCTAAAGCCTTGAACTAATTCAGTACTTCTTGTTTGTTTTATCGTGTTTTTCACGTTGCCTCTATCTAAAAATATGACCAAGGAATCCTTAAATTGAACACAACTTCTGCATTAACAGAATCGTGCTTTAAAGTTCGTAGAATAAAATACGAAGTTTAGCAATTATTTAATCCGTTAATCCTTACTCCAACCTCATACATTTTTTCATTCTATGAATATTTATTCAAAATGCAATTTATTTTCATATCACGTATGAATAAAGCCTTATTTCCTTGTACAGTAAGCATGACCTAAGAATAATTAAGACTTTTTTGTATCATTTGAAACTTTATTGTATTATATCCATACAATAAAGTATAATGATTTACCATAAACTTAAATTATTAAGATGCTGGGACATTTTGCGTTATATGAAAAGCTAGAGTATTAGACTTTAAAGGAGCAAGCCATATTAATGGATACAAAAAATAGTGAACAATTAAAGGCCCTTGCTGGTGCTATGATCATGCATCCACGTGCAACTTTACAAGAAATCGCAGAGCTCGTAGGACTAAGCCGTGCGACTTTACATAGAACATATGGTACGAGAGAAAGAATCAATGAACAAATTTTTTCTTTAGCCACAAAAACATTAAATGAATTATTTAATGATATCAATCTTGAAGAAAATGATATTGAAAAAACTTTCCTTGGTTTGATCGAATTACATTATGAGCATCAAACCTTATTACGTTTTTTATGTGCTAATCCTACAGCAATAGATGAATCAAAATTTGAAGCCTACATGAATTGGTTAAATCGTTTTTTTATATATGGCCAGAGGAAAGGATACTTTAAACTTGACCTTAATGCTAATGTACTCACAGAGGCTTTCGTTTCATTACTATATGGCTTAATAGAATCAGCTGGACGAGGGAGAATTGCAAAAACAAATCTCACAGAACATATTGCTATGTGTTTTTTAAAAGGGACAAAAGCATAGCTATGTTTGTGTATAGCCATAAAATAATATCTTAACCCTTAATTTAATAACGCCAACCCAGTTAAATTAAAATATTTGATGAAAAGGAACTAATGTGAAAACAGAGAATGATTCATCCCTTACAAATGAAATGCAAAATCCAATATTGGCTATAAATAGACAAATTAAACAATCAGGAATCGGAAAAAAAATACTAAGAGGTATCATTTGGATTATTTTTCTCATGCTATTAATTGTCGGCATAGTAATGATATTTAATTATTTAGGTTCACGTCCTGAACCTGAAGTTGCCCTTCCTCCTCCCATTACAGTCTCTACCGCTGTTCTTAAAGAGGGAAGTATTACCCCAAAATATTCGTTTATTGGTGAAATTAAAGCAAAGCAAACTGCTTCAGTGAGCGTTGAAGTTAATAACGCAAGGATATTGTCTTTACCTGTAGATGCTGGCACTTATGTGAAAACGGGAGATATTTTAGCAATCCTAGACAATCAAACTTTACAGTATCAACGAGATCAAGCGGCAAGTAATTTTGAACAAGCCAGAGATGAATATCAAAGAAAAACTCGATTAGGTAGTGCTGGTGGAATTAGTCAAGAGCAATTAGTATCAAGCCGTACAGCGATGGAATCGGCAAAAGCGAGATTAGATGATGCTGAATTAACGCTTTCTAAAAGTACACTTCGTTCACCTGTGGATGGGATAATCATTACAAGGCACCAAGATATTGGTTCACTTGCGAATCCAACTTCACCTTTGTTTACAATTGCAGTTGATGGGTTAACTGAATTTGTAGCTAAAGTACCTGAAAATCAACTGCAGCTTTTTAGCATTGGACAAATAGTCAATATCCAATTAAGTGGGCAACCTGAACCACTTAGTGGCAAAATTAGGCTAATCGAGCCATTAATTAACGCCACAGAGAGAACTGCTAATCTATATCTATCTTTTGATGATGCAACGTTTAAACCTATTGGATTATTTGGCATGGCTAATATCGAATTAGCAGATAAAACGGGATTAATTGTTCCAACCACAGCTATATTGCTTGATGAACAAGGAAACTATATTTGGACCGTGAACGCTGAAAGTAAAATTGATAAAACTTACATCAAAGAAATATCGAGGCAAGATAATCAAGCAATCATTGAGTTAGTTCAATTAAATACTCCTATAAAAACTGATTCACAAATCCATGTAGTTTTAAGAGCCGGAACATTGATAAATGAAGGTGATATAGTAAATTCATTTCAATTAGACTCAATTACAAGTTCGAACTAAACTTACTAGGGAAAGCATATATGTCAATGCCATTATCAACTTGGTCTATTAGAAACCCAATTCCACCTTTAGTTCTTTTTTTAGTGCTAATAGTAACGGGGTTGATTAGCTTTAAATTTTTACCTATTACACAAACACCTAACTTAGTCATTCCTGTTGTTATCGTAACAGTCAATCAACCAGGCGCAGCTCCGGCTGAAATTGAAACGCAAGTTACCCAAAAAGTAGAAGGTGCGCTCACAGGTATACAAGGCGTTAAACATATTAATTCAACGATTCGAGAAGGTAGTTCAAGTACTATGATCGAATTTTATATGAGTACTGATATCGACAGAGCCGTTAATGATACCCGCGATGCCATTACTAAAATTCGTTCAGATTTACCTAGCTCTATTTTAGATCCTGTCATTCAAAGATTTGAAGCTGAATCACAACCTATATTAATCTACACTCTTGGTTCATCTGTACAAAATCAAGAAGAGTTGAGTTGGTTTATAGATGATACTTTAAGCCGTGAACTATTATCTATTTCAGGAGTTGCTACGGTTACAAGAAATGGTGGTATTGATAGAGAAATAACATTAGTGCTTGATCCTGATAGATTAGCTGCTTATGGGATAAGTGCACAGCAAGTGAGTCAACAAATTGCTCAAACAAATATTAACTTACCAAGCGGGCGTTTTACACTTGGAGATCAAGAGTTTACCTTACGTACAATTGGTAACCAAAAAACGGTATCTGATCTACAGAGTATGTGGATTGCACTGAATAATCAACAACGAGTTAAATTGACCGATCTTGGCCATATAACGGATGGAACAGTTGAGCAACGTAACATTACTAGACAAGACAATAATCCCGTTATTACCTTTAGTATTACTCGCTCTAAAGGGTCTAGCGACGTTACCGTTGGTAATAAAGTTGCAGAAAAAATTGAAATGCTTAAAAAAGCGAATCCCGATCTAGTATTCACCCTAGCATTATCGATGGTTGAATTCACTCAGACCACTTATGACTCAACAATTTATACGTTTTTTGAAGCCGCGTTTCTTACCATTTTTGTTATATTTCTCTTTTTAAGAGACCTAAGAGCAACATTTATTGCTGCTATTACAATTCCTTTATCAATCATTCCAACTTTCATTTTTATGCAAGCCATGGATTTTTCACTTAACATGGTAAGTTTACTCGCTATCTCTTTAGTAACAGGGGTGCTGGTAGATGATGCTATAGTTGAAATAGAAAATATTCATAGGCATATGCATGAAGGGAAAAAACCTTATTCTGCTGCTGTAATTGCTGCAGATGAAATAGGGCTAGCCGTTGTTGCAACTACAATGGTAATATGTTCTGTTTTTATGCCTGTGAGTTTTATGGATGGTATTGCAGGTCAATACTTTAGAGAATTTGGCCTAACAGTTGCCGTATCTGCTTTTTTTTCGTTAGTGGTTGCAAGACTTTTGACCCCGATGCTGTGCGCCTATTTTTTGAAAATGCCTAAGCATTTTAATGAAGAACAGAAGCAAGGTTGGATAATGAAAAACTACCAGCGTATGCTCAGATGGACATTAGATCACAGGGCTAAAACCGTCTCTTTAGCAGTTGTAGTGATGTTTTTTTCTTTTGGCATAGCTGGATATGTCCCTACTGATTTTTTACCAGTTAGTGATTATGGTCAATCAAGGTTATCTGTTCAACTTCCTCGTGGTGCAGATGCTGCCCAAACCGATAAAGCGATGCAAGAAATTGCAAAAAAACTTAAAATGCGTTCTGAAGTTGATTTCACAATTACAAGCGTCTCAGCTGAAAATGTCAACCGAGGTGAAATCAATATCAAACTCATTCCTGCGGATAAAAGATCACTATCTCAAAGAGAATTTGAAAGTGATGTTTTACCTTCACTAATGACACTGCCTGATGTGAAAGTAGATTTCAGCAAAGTTGAGGGTGGAAAAGATCTGTCTTATAACTTGGTTGGCAATAATTCTGAGTTATTACAGCAAACTGCTCAAGCCATTGAGCGAGAAATGAGAGCTTTACCTGAACTTATCAGTGTAAGCACTAGTGCAGGTGAGCGTCAGCCAGAAGTGATTATTACCCCTAATTACCCTAAGGCAGCGCAGCTTGGTATCACTCCAGAGGCAATTGGCTACGCACTAAACATTGCAACTTTAGGTGATATAGAATCACGTTTAGCAAAATTCAATGAAGGTAGCCGCCAAGTGCCAATTCGCGTTAGATTGCCAGTTGGTGAAGAACAAACCTTGGATGTGTTAAGAAATCTTCCAATCAGAACATCAAGTGGTAGTACCGTGCCATTAGTTGCTGTTGCAGATTTAAGTTTTGCACTTGGGCCAACAGTCATAGAACGCTACGATCGTGTTCAAAAAATTGCCATTGAAGCAAATCTAAATAATGTCGCATTAGGTGCAGGTGAGCAAAAATTATTTGAACTTGAGAGTGTCAAAAATTTACCCCAAGGAATTACATTAACAAGAAGTGGTGATGCTGAGGTGTTTAATGAGTTATTAACCAACTTCTTCTTAGCGATTGGCGCCGGCTTACTACTTGTTTACGTAGTACAAGTTTTACTCTATAAAGATTGGCTCCAACCTTTAACTCGAATGGCAGCCCTTCCCTTGTCAATTGGTGGTGCTTTCTTCTTGTTGCTGATTACCGGTACACCTTTTAGCATGCCTGTTATGATAGGGATGCTAATGTTGATGGGTATCGCTGATAAGAATGCCATTTTATTAGTTGATTATATGTTAGAGCTAATAGATAGGGGTGAAGACAAAAGAACAGCGATATTAAAAGCGTGCCAAGTTAGAGCAAGACCAATTATAATGACATCACTTGCAATGTTAGCAGGTATGATACCTATCGCTATGGGTATTGGTTTGAATACTGAATTTAGAGCGCCTATGGCAGTTGCCGTAGTCGGTGGTTTGATTTCGTCAACATTGCTTAGTTTAATTTTTGTACCTGTACTCTTTAGTATCGTTCGCGATATTAAAGTTTGGTTAGCATCATTGCTTAAACCATTTGTAAACCAAGCAGAATAATGTTCATTTCCCCAATAGGTCATCATCTACTGGGGAGTTTAGTGATATCCGTGACTATTATCAGGTAGATTAATAATGACTATAATAAATGAAAAGCCAATACCCTATGCAGAATTTGTATCAAGCTTTGAATCAATTAGCTATTTTAATAAACAAGAGATGCCAGACGAATTACTATATGGAGTTTATGAAAGTCCTATTGGATTAATTACCTTGGGTATTTATGAAAATGCCCTCTGTTATTTATCGTTTGCTGAAATCTGTGAGAGAACCAATCTACCTTTACCGGCAAAAAAACTAGAAAATTTTTATAAAAAAACAGCTAAACTATCAGATAACCACCCAATTATAAACCAATGCAAAAAAGAACTCAGTGAATATTTTCAATATCAAAGACAGGAATTTACGATACCGTTGGCACTTCCAGGTACATTTTTCCAAAGACAAGTTTGGGCTTCATTAACTCACATCCCTTATGGTTCTACTATTTCGTACCAAATGCAAGCAGCATGGATTCATAATGAAAAAGGTATGCGTGCTGTAGGGACTGCTAATGGCGCTAATCCAATTGCACTTATCATACCATGCCACCGAGTTATTGGTAAAAATGGTCATTTAACAGGTTACGCTGGTGGTCTACACATTAAAAAAGCATTACTCGATTTTGAAAATAGGATAGTATTCAACTTATAATTCCAAAATCCTGTAATACAGATAAATTTTTCACTATTTCATCTGATACAATCTTTGGTTTAGAGGTACGATTAAACTTCTTTAACAGTCTGATTGGCTTCTATCCATCTGAACCTAATAAAAGTATTAGCATTAACTGGTTTTAATCTTAATGGGAACGTGATTTTTTTAATTAAATGGATTAACTGCGGGTTTAAAAATTATGATTGTTTAGCAAAATTATTGCCTAAAGCATAAAATTAGATTACGCGATGATTTTATACTTTAGGTACTCAACTTTTGTTTAAGTGCTATCGCTTAACTTCTTAGTGCTTTTAAGTAAGCATCATACTCTTCATCATATTGAGCTAATTGCATCTGACTAATTGGTTTAACTTCGCAGGCAAAACCTTGATTAGTACAAATATAGATAGCAGGCACCGCGCCTTGATCACTGACAACAAAGATAAAGCCATCTGGGTAGTTTGTCGCGCAACCAAAACGCCCCATCCTGTCAATCGCAATCAAAGACATCGAACCAGATGTTTTACCAAGATAATCGAGTTTTTCATAGTGATCTCTTAGGGCTGTTTCGCAAGCTAATTGAGCAGATATTCCTGTTGATAATAAACGTATAACCTCATATGAAAGACTACCCTTCATAATATCATCACCTGAGCCCACCGCTACCGCAGCACCGATACTGCTATCAGCATAACACCCACATCCTAACATTGGAACATGGCTTACCACTCCACTACGTTTCATAAACCAATCAGAACCAGAAAGTGCAGCGGCAATGCTCCCTTCTTTGTCAATTCCTAATACTGCAACAGCACCAAAATGTCTGACTGATTTTTTATCTAACTTTCGATCTATAGATTTTTGCCACAAATATTTCGCTTCATCTGTCAAAATATTTTGTATTGGCATACTCCGTTGCTCAGCGTACTGAGTAACTGCTTTACCCGCCCTAACACTATCAATTTTACGGATACTTAAACTTTGGGCAATTTGTGAAGGATGCATGATATCAACAGCACAAGTTACAGCACCAAAGCCTAATGTATCACCATCCATGTAAGCAGCATCAAGCTCTACAACACCATCTCGATTTGGTAATGCGCCTAGGCCAGCACAATAAATATCAGGATTGCTCTCCATCTCCATCATCGCTCTTTCAATCGCCGCGCCAATTGATTGATTATTTTCTAACATTAATCTTGCATGATTAATCGCATCATGCGACATTCTCCATGCACCAATTATACAATTTCTCATTGCCCCTCCATGTTTATACGCCTCAAATTTGATTAGGACGTATGTAAATTAAAATATGTAACGCTTAATCTAAAATTCAGATAAATTAGTTATCTAGTCTCATCCATCTGAGGGAATTTGCACCAGAAACATTAGGATCTCGCGAGCACTGTAATAAGATTGCATCTCCTATTACGATAACTGAACCCTCAGAATAAAAAACATTATTATAAATACAACAGTTATTTGAGCATTGATTAGCAACATCTTGCCTATTTTGAGTGTCTGTAATTAGAGGTAAGTTAATATTTGGTTGTAGCGTAATATGTCCTTGGTGATTAGGCAAAGTTGCTGGCAATGTAGTAGGTACACTTACATTTGCATTTACAAGACCAAATCCCCCTAAATAAAACAAACACACTAAAGCTGTTTTCGATAAAATATAACTCATTTTATTGTGAATAATATATTTCTTAAAATTCCCTTTTGACATATTCATTCCTATCTTAAAATTTCGTCAAGTTTATAACCATTAAATGCCTAAAAATATAAGTATGCAATTATTTATTAGAGGCAAAAGCCGCATCCACTATTTCAACAGCTTCTTTAGAAATAAGATCTAAATGCTCATGACTGATAAAACTTTCACAATAAATTTTATATGCTTCTTCTGTACCAGACGGTCTAGCAGCAAACCAACCATTATCAGTCACTACCTTAAGCCCACCGATAGAAGCATTATTGCTTGGGGCATGTGTGATCCTTGCTGTAATAAGATCTCCGGCTAAGGTTTTAGCTTGAACCTGATCAGGGGATAATTTACTTAAAATTGCTTTTTGTTCATGAGTAGCATTAGCTTGAATCCGATTATAAATTGGCGCACCAAATTTTTCTGATAATTCATCGTAGTGAACCTGTGGATTTTTTCCTGTTCTAGCAGTTATTTCGGCACTCAATAGGCACATGATAATCCCATCTTTATCTGTTGACCAAGGTTTTGCATCAAACCTTAAAAAAGATGCACCAGCACTTTCTTCTCCTCCAAATCCTAATTTACCAGTATATAACCCATCAACAAACCACTTAAATCCAACTGGAACTTCAACTAGCTTGCGGTTAAGTGAGCTTACCACTCTATCAATCATCGCACTAGAAACAAGCGTTTTACCCACACCAAGATCAACCGGCCAGCCTGGTCTATTTTGATACAAATAATTTATAGCAACCGATAAATAGTGATTTGGATTCATCAAACCTGCAGGCGTTACAATCCCATGTCTATCATAATCAGGATCATTTGCAAACGCTAAATCAAATTTATCTTTTAGTCTTAATAAGCCTCCCATTGCATCAACTGAAGAGCAATCCATTCTGATAACACCATCATGGTCTAAAGGCATAAATCGGAATGTTTGATCAACTTGATCATTAACTAAGGATAAATTTAATTTATAATATTCTGCAATTTGTTGCCAATATGCAATACCTGAACCACCTAAAGGATCAACACCTAATTTTAACCCTGCTTGCTGGATAACAGATAAATCGACTACATTGACTAAGTCCTCGACATAAGGCATCATCATGTCTTGTTGTATAATGAATTGACTTGATATTGCTTGGGATAAAGAAATCCTCTTCACACCTGCTAAAACCGCATTCTCACTACTACGTTCGTCTAGTAATTGATTTGCTCTTTTTTCAATCAAACCAGTAAAGTCAGTATCAGCAGGGCCACCATTAGGTGGATTATATTTTATACCCCCATCTTCAGGTGGATTGTGAGATGGCGTAATGACTATGCCATCTGCTAAATGAATAGGATTAGATTTATTGTGAGTTAAAATAGCATGTGATATAGCTGGCGTAGGAGTAAATCCATTCTCAGGTTGAATAATAACAGTCACTTGATTAGCTGCAAGCACTTCAAGAACAGAGATAAATGCGGGCTCAGAAAGTGCGTGAGTATCTTTGCCAACATAACAGGGTCCTGTTATTCCTTTCGCATGTCTAATTTCAGCAATAGCTTGAGCAATTGCGAGAATATGAGCTTCATTAAAGGTATGTTTAGTAGATGAGCCTCTATGCCCTGATGTGCCAAATTTAACAGCATGAGCAGATTCATGTAGTGCGGGCTGCAAAACATAATATTGTGAAGTTAATTTTGCAACATTGATTAAATCACATGAGGTCGGCTGCTGACCTGCTCTTGGGTGCTTTGCCATAATGCGTCTCCATATCAACTGAATTATCTTCAGCTCTAAAGTGAAATTACTTCTTTAACCATGCTTTTTCAAAAAGTGAATTAATACCTAGTAATGCTATATGAACTTATATCTACTCTGAATTTAAAGAACAGTAACTCAGAAAGTTTATATCTTTATATTTAAACACTTAAACAAAAAATGCATTTTCATTCAAAAAATGTTTAGAATGTTAACATTGTAAAAAAATGACATAATTCATTATATATCTAACTGAGTTATGAAACAAATTTATAGAACTATTAAAAAGGCATTTTACATTATTTTTTCTCATAACCATTCTATTAATAAATCATGTTTTATCCCCAGATTTAAGTTAAATGAACGACTAAATTCGCTTAAGTGAGTCCATATTCAAATATGGATAAAAACTTAATAGTACTCTGTTTTTTTTAATAATCACATTCAACCTGAAGTTTAACATCCATTCACAAGCATCTTAAAAAATAACTTAATGTTTAGTTTAATAAAAAACCATCTAAATTGTAATCTCGTAAAATTGCACAACCTTAAAAAACAGAACTTATACTCAATGAAAATCAAGAAACAAGTTTTAGCACTACTCAAGGACTACTAAATGGTAATCAGAACGATACCTGCCCTCAACCAGATGTAATTTGGGTATAATACATTTAAGGGATGACAATTATATAGTCAAAACATGTTTAGACTAGTCTGTTATAATTAAATCTTTAATAAATTAACATACCACTTAGCATAGATACTCAATACTATCATTTCTATTGTAGGAAATACTCATGTCTCCAATAAACAATTTATTGCATTATCATTACATTAAATCCTCTAACCAATCCGCTGATTCAAAACCTACTATAGTCATGTTACATGGTTTATTTGGCGCAGGAAGTAATTTAAAAATACTCGCAACTGCACTTGAGCAACAGTATCATATTTTACTTATTGATCTTCGAAACCACGGTAGTTCATTTCATGCAAATCTACATACCTATGATGCAATGGCATTAGATGTATTAGCACTCCTAGATACACTTGATTTAGAAACAGTAACTATTATTGGGCATTCAATGGGAGGAAAAGTAGCGATGCAGCTGACTACTTACTTAGCGAAAAAACTCACTAAACTTATTATTCTAGATATTGCCCCAGTTAAATATGAAATTAGAAGACACGATGATATTTTTAAAGCATTAAAATTAATTCAATCAAATCAAATAATAAAGAGGCCAGAAGCTAGCCAAATTTTCAAATCATTTGAATTGCCAAATGCTATAGCACAATTTTTACTCAAGTCATTTGTTGATGGGAGCTGGAAATTTAATTTAGCGGTATTAGAGGAAAATTATGATAATATACTTGGCTGGGATGAAATTGAAAGTACTCAGTGCGATACGTTATTTTTGATCGGTTCTGAATCAGATTACGTTACTGCAGAGCATAAAGATGCAATTATCAAACAATTTCCTAATTCTAAAGCCCACATTATTAATGGTGCAGACCATTGGGTTCATGCTGATAAACCTGAACAAGTCATTAGAACAATTAACTCGTTCCTAATGAAAAAACAAGCTGATTTTTAGGCAATAAATTGAGTAAAAATTTATTCTCACATCTCTGATGAAGCTCAATTTTTAAGAAAATTTTATAATTTTGAACTCATTCTGTGATGGTATAAAATCTTGAAGTTAATAGCTAGACTACTTTAACTATTACCTAAATATCAAGTTAAATAGACATCAAAATTATACTTTTACATACTGTTCAAAAATTAAACTTATAGAGAATTCAATTAAACAGTATGTTGGGTGTATGTACTATGACTTTTAGGTATTAACCAATAATAGCATCTAAATTGAGCTCATCTTTAATTTGATTGACCCATGCTAACACTCTTTCATCGGTTAACTCTGGCTGCCTATCTTCATCTATTGCTAAACCATAAAAGTGTTCATCATCTACAAGCCCCTTCGAAGCTTCAAAATAATAGCCCTCAGTTGGCCAAATACCAATAATAGCCGCACCTTTTGGTTCTATTATGTTAGCTAAAGTTCCTAAAGCATCACAAAAATATTCAGCATAATCTTCTTGATCCCCACAACCAAATAAACCGACGAGTTTACCGTCAAAATCAATTTTTTCTAATGTAGGGAAAAAGTCATCCCAGTCACATTGTGCTTCACCATAATACCAAGTTGGGATACCAAACAACAAAATATCAAATTTTTCAATATCTTCCTTACTAGTTTTTGCAATATCGCGAATCTCTGCAATATTAGCTCCAAGGTGTTTTTGAATCATTTTTGCAATAGTTTCTGTATTACCTGTGTCTGATCCAAAAAATATACCAATTACCGACATAACGTTCATTACCTCAAAATTTCATATAAATCTGCCAAATAAAACTATAAGCTAGATAAAAATCATGACTTTCTCACTTTTATAGCAAAAGCATTATGCCCTTAGCATTTCACCAGCGTGGAACTCATTATAGTATATTATCTTCAAAAATGAAAATAAGACATATACAGAGTATTTAGTCTAACAAATATTGAAATTACGTTTATTTAGGTAGATTAAGAATATGATCTTCCCAATCTACTACCTGACTTTCAGGAACAGCCATGTGTGAAACAGTAATTCGATTAGCGTGCATCAACGACTTAGTTTTAACTTTAAGAGGATGCCAAGCTGGAATATCCTTTCCTTCACTGACTAATCGATATGCACAAGTACTTGGTAACCATTCAAACTCATCTACTTTTTCTCGTGTTAACTTAATACAATCTTCTGCTAAGTCAAATCGAATTTCATAATTCTTACAGCTGCACGTTTGAATATTTAATTGATTACATGCTACATTGGTGTAATAGATAACATCTGTATCCGCATCAATTAATTTATGGAGACAGCATTGTGCGCAACCATCACACAAAGACTCCCATTCATTATCAGTCATTTCTTCTAATGTTTTTGATTGCCAAAAAGGCAATTCATTTTTTGTTATTTTATCCATGATATTAACTCGTTATTCAATCACCTAAGAGATACTTAAAATATAACTCTCGTATTTAAAACCTTATCAACCGCTAGCCATTTACAGACGGTACTTGTATATCCACAGCATCGTATTAAAGATAGGGTTACAGTAAAATCGCTAAAAACTTACCTTATGTCCAAGCAAATTTTCTGGTTTAGGAGGGAGTTGCAAGTAATACCCTAATTCGTTGATAGAAGAACGGACTGCATTTATATCAACCCGCGCTAATTTTGTTTTTTTATTCAGGTCAAAGACCAGACTAAAAATAGGTTTTCCAAAAATCGTCATCAGCTCTGAGGGAACGCCTGAAAAATCATCCTTTTTATTTAAATAGAGATATAAATCTTCTCTTTTTAAACTTCTATAAACATAAACAATCATAATATCCTTGCCGATTAATACTAGAATGTCAGTTAATGTTAAACAAAAAACACTCGAGTAAGTTAAATAATTAGACTTTATCAGAGTAGCACTCAGGCCGTCGAAGAGGTAAACTCATTAATTCAATGCACTTGTAACTTAAATTCTATTAAATCATAATATTCAATAGAATCTATGGTGAACAATTTAATTACTCTCAAAAAACCCTCCAAAATTACAATTCATTAATCTCTTTACACACCGCAAGTGACACCTAAATTCATTTAGTTTCCAATATCATAACAAAAGGGGATAAATTAAGTGAAATTATCAACAATTTTCATAAAAAACTGTTAGAATTATTAGTTGATTTTAGATGGATTGTAGCAGAAAGACTTATAATTTGATATGGTCGGCACACAAAAACCAGCACTTAATTGAATTGTAAGTTATATTTCTTGTTGTATTATTGAAATCATGCAGTAATAAAACTTTTGTGAATAACGCATACCATCCTTGCATATCAAAACTTAAACTTAGAGTAGAATCATGACGGAACAAAAACTTGAGCTCAAGGGGACTAATTTCACCTTATCAGTTATTCATCTATTTGACGCAGATATTGATATTATCAAACAAAGTTTACTTGAAAAGGTAGCCCAAGCACCCTCTTTTTTCAAATATGCACCTATTGTGATAAATATCAGTCATATTCAGGATTTTAATGATTGGATAAACCTAAAAAATGTCATTCATGATTGTGGTCTACATCTTGTAGGTATCAGTGGTTGTACTTCTGCGGAATTAAAAATGACGATAAATCAAGCTGGGATTGCTGTGCTGACTGAAGGGAAAAAAATCGAACCACAAAAGGATAAAACTTCTATTGATTCCGCGGCGGCTGCAATGCCATCTACACATATAAATGAGGCTGATCTAACAAAATCAAAACCCGTTGAAAATATTGAAAAAACCAAAGAAAGCAGAGTCAAAACCAAAGTAGTAACAACACCAATTCGTTCTGGGCAGCAAATTTATGCTAGAAATTCAGACTTAGTGGTTTTGAATAATGTTGGTGCTGGTGCAGAAGTAATTGCTGATGGAAATATACATATTTACGGTATCATGAGAGGTAAAGCTCTTGCGGGTGCCTCTGGAGATGAAGATGCTAAAATATTTTGTCAAAACCTAGAAGCAGAACTTCTCTCTATTGCTGGAAATTACTGGCTAAATGAGCAAATCCCCAAAGATCAACTTGGAAAAGCAGCTTTAGTCACTTTAACAGAACGTGGGCTTATATTAGATAAACTATAACAAGCAACATTCTGTTAACTTTATAAAAAGTTATAATTTAGACTAATTTTTTATCTACACAACATTGTAATCAAAATTTAACATTTAACTTACTAATATTTTTTCATCTAAGGATATACACTATGACTAAAGTTCTTGTGGTTACTTCAGGTAAAGGTGGTGTTGGGAAAACAACATCTAGTGCAGCTATTTCTACGGGACTTGCGCGCAAAGGAAAGAAAACAGTTGTAATTGACTTTGACATTGGGCTAAGAAATTTAGACCTTATCATGGGATGTGAACGCAGGGTTGTTTATGATTTTGTAAATGTCATTCAAGGAGACGCAACACTTAACCAAGCACTAATTAAAGATAAGCGCACTGAAAATTTATACATTCTACCAGCTTCACAAACACGAGATAAAGATGCATTAACTCGTGATGGGGTTGAAAAAGTCATTAACGAACTAAAAGAAATGGAATTTGACTTTATTATCTGCGACTCCCCAGCAGGAATCGAGAGTGGTGCTCTTATGGCACTTTATTTCGCTGATGAGGCAATCATTACAACTAACCCTGAGGTATCATCTGTCCGTGATTCAGACAGAATACTAGGTATATTATCATCAAAATCGAAACGTGCAGAGCAAGGCGATAATCCAATTAAAGAGCATCTTCTAATCACTCGTTATAACCCTACACGTGTAAGCCATGGGGACATGCTGAGCATGGAGGATGTTTTGGAAATTTTACGAGTGCCTCTTGTTGGATTAATTCCTGAAGATCAATCTGTACTTAGAGCATCAAATCAAGGTGAACCTGTTATACTTGACGAAAATTCGGATGCAGGAAAAGCCTATGACGATATGGTAGCTCGCCTCTTAGGTGAAGAAAGACAATTTCGTTTTTTATCCGAGGAAAAGAAAAGTTTCCTCAAACGCCTATTTGGAGGATAAGTCATGTCATTAATTAACTTTTTTCTCTCAAAAAAGAAAAATACAGCAAATATTGCCAAAGAGCGCCTTCAGATTATTGTAGCAGAAAGACGAAAAGCAGATAGTGCTCCTGCTTACTTAGAAGAGATGAAACGTGATCTGTTAGCTGTTATTTGTAAATATGTACAGATTGACCCTGACATGTTACATGTTGGATATGAACAAAAAGATGATGATATATCAGTGCTAGAACTGAATATAACTTTACCTGAGAATGAAGAAAAATAAGGCTATTTTGGAGCAGATATGATTGACCCTAATTTATTGAGAACAGAACTTGACCAAGTAAAAATACAACTCGCACAACGTGGGTATGATCTAGATGTTGTTAATTGGTTAGCACTTGAGGAAGCAAGAAAATCAATTCAAGTGGAAACTGAACAATTACAAGCTGAAAGAAACGCAAGAGCTAAGGCAATTGGAATAGCTAAATCACAAGGTCAAGATATCAGCCCATTACTAGCTGAAGTTGATAACTTAGGGGATAAACTAACAATAGCTCAACAAAAGCTAAACGAGTTATTATTACAAATCAAGTCTATTACTGAAAGTATGCCTAACCTTGCAGCTGAGGGAGTTCCTGTTGGTAAAGATGAAGAAGATAATGTTGAAATTTATAAATGGGGTACACCAAAACATTTCGATTTTCCAATTGAAGATCATGTTAAACTTGGTGAGTTAGCTGATGGATTAGACTTTGCAACTGGCGTGAAAATTACAGGTTCTCGATTTGCAGTTATGAAAGGATCTATTGCAAGACTGCATCGTGCATTAAGCCAATATATGCTTGATTTGCATACTGAACAACATGGTTATACTGAATGCTATGTTCCATATTTAGTTAACCATGCGAGTTTATATGGAACAGGACAATTACCTAAATTCAGTGAGGATTTATTCCATACTAATCCTTTATCAGAAAATAAAGACTCCGCTTATTGTTTAATTCCAACTGCTGAAGTTCCTGTAACTAATATGTACAGAGATATGATTATTGATGAGTCAGAACTTCCAATTAAACTAACCGCTCACACTCCTTGTTTTCGCTCTGAAGCAGGCTCTTATGGTCGTGATACACGTGGTCTAATCCGTATGCATCAATTTGATAAAGTTGAGTTAGTGCAATTTGTACACCCTGATGAAGGAAAAAATGCGCTTGAAGAACTCACCTCACATGCAGAAAAAGTATTACAAAACTTAGAATTACCATACCGAAAAATAGTACTGTGTACCGGCGATATGGGATTTGGTGCATCTAAAACATATGATCTAGAAGTATGGGTTCCTGCCCAAGAAACTTATCGAGAAATATCATCTTGTTCTCATTTTGGAGATTTCCAAGCAAGAAGAATGCAAACTCGTTTTAAAGGTAAAAATGATAAAAAACCACGTTTAGTTCATACTCTCAATGGTTCAGGACTTGCCGTTGGTAGAACATTAGTTGCCATTTTAGAAAACTATCAACAAGCAAATGGTACCATTATTATTCCAAAAGTTTTACACCCATATATGGGTGGGCTTACTGAAATAAAATTAAACAATTAAACCCATCATATTTATATGAACGCATATTATTGAGGAAATTCATGATTATTCCAGCGATTGATTTAATTGATGGTGAGGTTGTTCGTCTACATCAAGGTAATTACACAGAAAAAAGAACCTACGGTGCTGATCCTATTGAACGGTTTATTGACTACCAATCAGATGGGGCAAAATTTTTGCATCTAGTTGACTTAACTGGCGCAAAAGATCCTAACAAAAGACAACTTGATCTTATAGAAAAAATCACCCAGTCAATTGATATTTCAATTCAAGTAGGTGGGGGAATAAGAACATTTACCGATATTGAAAACTTATTGAATATAGGCGTAAAACGCGTTGTCATAGGTTCAAAAGCGGTAACAGACCAAATTGAAGTTATTGAATGGTTTAAACATTTTGGCCCTGAGAGTATTACTTTAGCAATTGATATACGGATTGATGAAAAAGGGATTAAAAGAGTCGCGGTAAGCGGTTGGCAAGAGACATCTGAACTTACTCTTGAATCCATTTTAAATACCTATATACCATACGGTTTAAAACATGTTTTATGTACAGATATATCTAAAGATGGGACACTTACAGGTTCAAACGTCGAGCTATATAAATCTATATCTGAACTCTATCCAAGTATTGATTTCCAGTCCTCAGGAGGAATCGGATCTCTAGATGATATTAGTGCGCTCAAAGTAACAGGTGTCAAAGGTGTAATTGTAGGCAGAGCTTTATTAGAAGGAAAATTTACAGTCTCGGAGGCTATTACATGCTGGCAAAACGCATAATCCCTTGTTTAGATGTCAAAGATGGTCAGGTTGTTAAAGGTGTACAATTTAAAAATCATGAAATCATTGGTGACATTGTGCCATTAGCTAAGCGATATGCTGAAGAAGGCGCTGATGAACTTGTATTTTATGATATTACTGCATCAAGTGATGGAAGAGTTGTTGATAAAAGTTGGGTAGCTCGTGTTGCAGAAGTAATAGATATACCATTCTGCGTAGCTGGTGGGATAAAAAGCATAATAGATGCAAAAAATATTTTAAGCTTTGGTGCTGATAAAATCTCTATTAACTCACCTGCTCTTTCAAATCCAGATCTAATAACTGAACTAGCACAAAAATTTGGTTCACAATGTGTTGTGGTTGGGATAGATACATGGTTTGATGAGAATACAAATAGCTACCAAGTATATCAATTTACAGGAAATGAAGCTAAAACAAAAGCAACAACCTGGTCTACACTTGATTGGGTACAAGAAGTACAAAAATTAGGTGCGGGTGAAATTGTTTTAAATATGATGAACCAAGATGGTGTAAAAAATGGTTACGACATGGTTCAACTACAAAAGGTGCGTAAGCTGTGTAACATTCCCTTAATCGCATCAGGTGGTGCAGGTGCAATGGAACACTTTTTAGATGCATTTAACATTGCAAATGTTGATGGTGCGCTTGCAGCATCTGTATTTCACAAACAAATTGTCAATATAAAAGAGCTTAAGACTTATCTGAGGCAAAATGGTATTGAAGTACGCCTATAGCAATCTAATTAGTATTGCACAACTGCACTTAGAATAATGACTTAAATTAGCGACTAATAAATATACTATAGATACTCTTATGAAACAAATTAATGATATTGAAATTGATAGTGAGTTTTTAAATAAAATTGATTGGGATAAAGTTGAACATTTGCTACCTGTAATAGTTCAGCACGTGATTTCAGGTCAAGTATTAATGCTTGGCTTTATGAATAAAGAAGCTTTAGACAAAACTTTAGCATTAAAAAGAGTAACCTTTTACTCTCGTACTAAATCTAGACTTTGGACAAAAGGCGAATCCTCAGGTAATTTTTTACAAGTCAATTCTATCCATATCGATTGTGATAATGACACTTTACTTATTCTAGCAGATCCAATTGGCCCTACTTGCCATAAAGGCACCGTAAGTTGTTTTAAAGATGCACAAACTGATTTTAACTTCCTATATGAATTAGAAACGATAATCGCAAGTCGTAAAACTGCAGATGCAAACAGTTCTTATACAGCCTCACTTTATGCCTCAGGCACGAAAAGGATTGCCCAAAAAGTGGGAGAAGAAGGTGTAGAAACAGCACTAGCAGCCACAGTAGGTGATAGGGAAGAACTTAAAAATGAAGCTGCTGATTTACTTTACCACCTTATGGTCTTACTTCAAGATCAAGAGCTGAATCTTAGCACCATTATTAATCAACTAAAAAATCGCCATTAGTTTATGCGATTTTAATTCAAGCAGATAGTTATAAAATGATAGAAAGTAAAATAAAAAGCATAACACCTTACAATTTAAATAAACTACAGAAGCGTTTAAGAAGTCAAGTGGGTAAAGCAATTGCCGATTTCTCTATGATAGAGGAAGGTGATAAAATTATGGTTTGCCTTTCTGGCGGAAAAGATAGTTATACCTTACTTGAAATATTAAGAAGTTTACAAATTAGTGCACCTGTAAGCTTTAGCCTAGTTGCTGTTAATTTAGATCAAAAGCAACCTGGATTTCCTGAACATATTCTACCTAATTATTTGAAAGAAATTGGGGTTGAATATTTGATCGTTGAAGAAAATACTTATGGAATTGTTAAAGAAAAGATACCAGAAGGTAAAACGACTTGTTCATTGTGTTCTAGATTAAGGCGAGGTATTTTATACCGTACTGCAAAAGAGATTGGAGCGACTAAAATTGCCTTAGGACATCATAGAGATGACATGCTAGAAACATTATTTTTAAATATGTTTTATGGTGGAAAACTAAAAAGCATGCCGCCAAAACTTGTCAGTGATAACGGTGAACATATTGTCATTCGACCTTTAGCGTATTGTAGAGAAAAAGATATAATAAAATTTTCTAATGCAAAACAGTTTCCAATTATTCCATGTAATTTATGCGGTTCGCAACCTAACTTACAAAGGCAAGTTATAAAAGAGATGCTTAATGATTGGGATAAACGTTATCCTGGCCGTATAGAAACAATGTTTAGTGCATTGCAAAATATCACACCATCACACTTAGCTGATAATACTCTATTTGATTTTAAATCACTCAATAGGTTAACTGAGGCTGATAAAAAAAGAGTTGCTGAAGTAACAGGTGGTGATCAGGCTTTTGACAGAGAAATTTTTCAACCTAATCAATTCGTTGATGAACTTAATCCGTTTACTGTCAATAACAAGGGTATTACTATAACAGAATTACAGTAGCACCTATTTTGAAATAAATAATAACAAAAGGGCTTATTATTATAGTTCGAATAAACAATTTAGTTCCTAGTATCAGTACCTTCTTAAATAAAATAGTGACTAATAATTTATCATTAATCACTATTTAAATAAGGCAACTTGTTATAATTATTTCTTAAAAAACATAAACAATATTGAGCGACGACGGTATAAATTATTTGACTGTAATTAAATAGTAGCTGAGCAATAGCATACTTTTACCTGACTAATTGACTGTGGCAAATCCAATTAATGGACAAAAGAAATCAACGCTAATTCATTTTTAGCATAAAATCAAAATTTTGTTTTAGCACAAATATATGTTCATAAGCACAGCATTTTTCATCAGTATCAAATAATTCATCAATTACAGCTGTAATGGTCAAGTTTTTTTGTAGGGTTTTTTAGCCTGTTTTTAATAATTCTCTTCTTTTTTGTAATGGCGTCATGTAGCCAATTGCAGAGTTAATCCTAATGTTGTTGTAATATCTAATATAACGCCCCACAGCATCAT
>NZ_FOHV01000033.1 GCF_900111395.1 Thorsellia anophelis DSM 18579
CATCTAAGGTTCGGCCCAGCACATCATCGTTCAGATGTTCACTATAGATCCCAGGCGAAATCAGCAAATCGATAGGCTTATCAGAGAAATATTCAGGAACTAAATAGAGGGCTTGAGAATGAAATCCGAGTGCATTAAGCAACATCGCTGCAACTGCTTGACCATGACTGACATGGCATGGTTTAGTTTTAGGGATGACATGATCAATGTAGTCAATTAACCCAACATGTTTAATAAAACCAGCAACCAATCCTAAATGCCCATAATCATATACGTCTACATTATCGAAATTCATAATCACCATCCAAAAAGTCATAATTGATCACTTTTTGATAACAATGTCAATAACTTAAATTAAAAATGTGATGTAAATCACAAAAAAAACATGTTAATTAATCATTTTTTGAACAGCGGAATGTAAGAACTATACAAGGTTTCTTTTAAATACTGATGCATCTGTTCTAACGTCGTAACAGCATCACAGGCATAACCTTCTGTATTCAATGCTAATAAAACACCTTCATTAAGTAGTTTATCATCTTCAACTAATAAAATTTTCATATTGATTCCCGCCCTAAGACAGTCAAAAGTATAACTTTAAGCTATGCAGCATACCTTAAGATTTAAGGCAAGTATGGCTAAGATCTAATGCCTGATTCAGCACTTCTGTCTGTACCCTAAATAATCCTAATAAAGAATGGAATAAATTATCATGTGAAACAGTTCTATTTTTAGCCATTTGTTGCCAACAGGCTAAATCAAGTTGTTCTTGTTCTACCCATGAATCAGAGAACCAAAACATAAATGGAATATGCGTTTGCTCTTTAGGCGCTATCATATAAGGTGCAGCATGAAGATAAAGCCCATTTTCACCTAAAGATTCACCATGATCAGATAAATAAAGCATGCTCGTCACAAATCTATTTTGTTTGAGCAATAGATCGATTGTTTTATCTAATACAGTATCAACATACAAAATTGTATTATCATACGTATTGATTAATGATTCTTTATCACAAGATTGAATTTGGTTTGTTTCACACGCCGGCTTAAATTGCCCTGGAAAACTAGGAGGATAACGCTGATAATAAGATGGTCCATGGCTTCCATTTGTGTGCAGAACAATGAGAGTATCTTGTGTTTGTTTATTAATAAAATCCTCAATATTTGACAATAGATGCTCATCATAACAAAGGCCTAGAGGGCATTCAGATTCAGGAGTGAAATGAATAATTTGCTCATTTAATACATTATCACAAACCCCCTTACACCCCTCATCATTTTCACGCCATAAAATTGAAACGCCAACTCTACTCAGAATATCTAATACGTTATCTTCAGACTTAGCAATTTTAGGATTATAATGCTCACGAGTTAAATTAGAGAACATACATGGCACTGAAATAGCCGTAGCAGTTGCACAAGATGACGCCTGCTCAAAATTAATCAGGTTTTCTATAACAGCAAGCTTCGGATTAGTTAATTTTTCATATCCATTTAATGAAAAATTTTGAGCCCTTGATGTTTCACCTAATACAAAAATCATTAACTTAGGCTTATGAGTTATTTCTGTATTTTGAGGTTTAATTTGTTTAGCATCTAACCCAATTTGTTTATAAGGGACAGGTCGTTCAAACCTCATATTCAGATACTTAACACCCGCAACAATATAATTTGACGGTGTCAATTGTTTAATAATTTGGTTATTATTTCTAAAGAAACTTGCATAGTAATTGTAAATTGGCATACTTGAAATTAATAATACTGCAATCGAGCTGGTAATGATAAATATTCTGATTTTTAGCAAGGTGCCTAAACTTCGCTTTATCAGTGTTATCTTAAGCAAGAATATACTAGGCAATATGCCTACCAATACAATCCAAATTATCATATATGGAGTCATTAATGCAATTGCTTCGCCTGTATTGGTTTCCATGATATTTAATAGCATATGCAAATCAACATAAATATTAAAGCTCAATGAAAAATACCCAAAAGATGCACTTAACAATAATAACAATATTGGAATTATAAAAGTATTTTTCCATAAGACTAATGTCAAAAGAATGTTAAGGATACAGACAGTAAATATTAGCATTGCAAAATAAAAATAGAGATTACTCATGCTTGCATCTGGTATTAGAGAATAAATGTTTTTCCAAAATGCTAAATTAGGTACTATACTCATAAAAAGTGACAACAAAAGTATCAATTTCCATTCAGCTATTTTTATTTTTACTCTAAACATAACCATTGCATTCCTATTTACTCATCAAAAAAACAACATTGTGATAATTGATTAATTTAATTAGCACAGACCATATAAGTCATAGTATAAAGACTTAAGCTTAAGCTAACCTTAAGCCATACAATTTAGTAACACTCACCCTGCAAAGTAAATAAAATATTGATTTTAAATAAAAAATAGAGGGGTTCATAAAGAATTATAATACACCCACTTACAAATCTATGCATTTTTGTCATAAGTCTTAAGCCTTTCTTAAGTTTTCATCGATATGATTTACTCATAGATAATAAACCTCAGGGGGCGATATGAAACTCAATCTAAATACTCTGCATCTTGTCACTATCGAGCCTAATGATGTAGCTTGGCCAAAAGTACAACAATACGTACATGATAGGTATAAAATTGCATTCGATGCACAACTCAATACTTTCATGCCTCATTTCATGGCATTATTTGATGACAAAGAGGAAATTCGTTCACTTTGTGGTTTTAGAGAAGGAAGGAACAACACCTCTCTATTTCTAGAAAATTATTTAGATGATTCAGCAGATCACATACTGAGTTTACATTTTCAAACCAATATCAATAGGGAAAAAATGATCGAATTTGGTCAATTAGCTTCATTTTCAAGGGGAATTTCGGCCTATCATTTTTTACTTATGACCGAAAGGCTTGTCGAAATGGGATATGAATGGTGTATTTTTACGGCAACAGATTTATTACATGCATTAATTAAGCATATGGGTTTACAAACGACATTAATTGCTTATGCCGACCCGAAACGGGTTGCTAATGCTGAAAAAATCTGGGGACACTACTATGAACACCAACCTAGAATTCTTGCAGGTAATCTGATTGAAGGTGCTAAAGCCTTACGCTCTCATTTTAATAGTATTCAATCTATTCCTTGCGTATTAGATACCAATCACCATCAGGCTGGTTAGAGGGGTATATGAACACACTTTATCAATTAATAACCAAACAGGCTCTCATTCGCCCTAGCCAAATCGCCTTACATGGTGAGGACTATTTAGGAGTGATAAAAGAGCTCAATTATAACCAATTGATTATTGAAATTGATAAATTGGCAAAAATCATAACTGAACTAGAGATACGGTGTATTGCATTACGATCTCATAATTGTATAGATTGGGCATTAATTGATCTAGCAGCATTAAAATGTGGTATTCCACTCATTCCTGTACCGCTCTTTTTTTCAACTAGCCAAGTTACGCACTTACTTACCTCTAGTGGCGCAGATTGTTTAATTGGAGACTGGTTACATACTGAACACTTAGATAACACAATAAAATATACGAATGACATTGCTAATATGCCTGTCTACCGAATCAAAAATACGGTATCAAAAGCGTTAATTGATGGCACGATTAAAATTACGTTCACATCAGGCTCAACTGGTATGCCTAAAGGTGTGTGCTTAAGCGAAAATAATTTGATTAATGTTTCGCTAGCACTTGCTAACGCAATTGAAATCAAACCAAAATGCCACCTCACTATACTCCCATTATCTACTTTACTAGAAAATATCACAGGAATTTATGTCCCCTTATTATTAGGAGCAAAAAGTTATTTATTCCAAGGTAAACGCGTCGGTTTAATGGGTTCAAGTCAGTTAGATATTCATCAATTTGCAGCATCAATTGCGCAATTTAAACCTAATACACTTGTGTTAACTCCTGCCCTCTTAAAAGCTTTAATTGCAGTGACAGCACAAAACCCTGCACTAGCAAGTCCACTACAGTTTGTCGCAGTAGGTGGTGCAAGAGTACCAGAGATTTTAGTTAATCAAGCTAAGGCACTCAATATTCCAGTGTATGAAGGCTATGGATTGTCAGAATCAGCATCTGTCGTATCTTTAAATACTCCTACACACCAAAAAGCAGGAAGTTGTGGCAAAGCACTATCCCATGTTGAAACGTTTGTGGATGAACAAGGTGAACTATTTATCAGAGGAAATATTGCATTAGGATATATTGGTGCCCCATTCAACCAAGAATGGTTAGCAACAGGTGATATTGCAAAAAAAGATACGGATGGATTTTTAACGATTTTAGGACGTAAAAAAAATATCATTATCACCAGCTTTGGACGGAATATTTCACCAGAATGGATTGAGTCGGAATTAAGCTCACACATCCCTTTTATTACCTATCTTATTTTTGGTGAAGGTCAAGATAAGCTAGGGTTATTAGTCGATCTACCTACTGAATATAGACAATATGCTATGAATTCAGAAGCGCTAATCGATTTCAAAAAAATGATTGTAGATAGCCTAACAAAATTTAATACGACTTTACCTGATTATGCACGAATTGCTGATATTCGGATTATTAAAGATTTAACTTATCAACCTGGTTTATTCACGAATAATGGCAAAGTAAAAAGAGAAAACATCAATACCTGTTTAGACCAAATTGAATCAAAAGCACTTGATTCAATTCATATCCAACTTTAGGGGGCTTTATGAACACTTTCTTTAATACGTTAAAACACGAAACAATAGCTGCAAGAGAAGACATGTTAAATGCGCCTGTCATTGGATTGTGTCAACAAGGTGGCATAACATTACCTATCTATGTCTCATTTTTAACTCAAGCCTATCATCATGTGAAACATACCGTACCATTATTAATGGCATGCGGTGGCAAACTTGATAGTGAATATGAATGGGTTAGAAAAGCATTAGCTGAGTATATTGAAGAGGAGTATGGGCATCAAGAATGGATATTAAGAGATATTAAACACTGCGGTGGAGACGTTGATGCTGTTCGTCATAATACAGGAATCGGTGCAGTCTGTGAACCAATTGAATTAATGGTATCTTATCTCTATCACCAAATAGATAGGCAAAATCCTATGGGATTTTTTGGCATGGTATGGGTACTTGAAGGCACAAGTGTTGGTATTGGGGCATTAATCGCAAAACAAATACAAACCACATTAAAGCTAGAAAGTAAAGCTCTCAGCTATCTATTATCTCACTGCGAATTAGATCAAGATCATATTAAGTTTTTTGAGACATTAATGAATCAAGTCACAAAATTAGAAGATCAGAAAGCCATTATTCATAGTGCTAATAGAGTGTACTCTCTTTACGGACAAATGCTTCGTAAATTACACCCTTAAAAGCTCTTTTTATAACCCTATTGATTAATATAGCTTTGGAGGCACTATGAACATCAACAATAAAACTATTCTACTAACAGGTGCCACAGGTGGAATAGGTAAAGCCATTGCAATTGATCTTGCTTCAAAAGGTGCGAATATAACCTTGGTTGGTCGTAATCTAACTGAACTAGAATCAATGGTTATAGAACTAAAAAGTCGATATCAAAATCAATTTATGTCATATCTGATTTGCGACCTATCTTCATCTAATGGAGTCACATCCCTTAATGAATTTGCATTCGAGTTAGCTCGAGAAGGAAAACCAATTGATATTTTGATCAATTGTGCTGGCATCAACCAATTTCAATTTTTTGCACAACGCAACCCGTCATCAATAAGACAAGAAATGGACATTAATCTCATGGCCCCTATGCTAATTTGTCAATCGGCTATCAGTTGGCTTAACAAGCCAGGTATTATGATGAATATAGGGTCGACTTTCGGAGCTATTGGCTATCCTGGTTATGCAAGTTATTGCGCCGCTAAAGCTGGTTTACAAAGATTCAGTGAAGCATTAGATAGAGAACTTGATGGAAGCGGCATCAGAGTCTTATATATCGCTCCTAGAGCAACACAAACTAAAATTAATACAAAAAGTGTGGATGCATTAAATAAAAGTTTAGGTAATCAAACTGATACACCTGAAATTGTGGCAAAAGCAGTGATAAACTCAATAGAGAAAGAGATCGCAATCCAGTGGCTAGGCTGGCCAGAGCGTCTATTTGTTAAAATTAACCAATTATTTCCTTTTATTGTGAGTCATGTGATCCATAAACAACAAGATAAAATACACAACTTTATTAATCAAAATAATCACGATAGCATCTAGATAAACACATGTATGATAACTATATTTTAGAGAACAACTCTAAAGGAGAATAATATGAAACGTTCATTAATCACCCGTGCAATCGCTATTTCAAGTATTGTTATATCAACCTCAGCATGTGCGATTGACACAAAAGAACTAAAAGTTGCACAAGATAGCTGGGCGAGATGTAATTACGGAAACTGGAGCGCTGATAGCGCTAAGAGTAAATGCTTCGAACAAAGCATTGAAAGTTTAGAAAAAGCCATAAGTCTTTATCCAACTTCTGATGAGTTAAAGGTTTGGCTCGCAATTGATAAAGCATCTTTAGCAGGGTCTGTCGGTGGTCTCACTGGGCTTGGTTATGCAAAAGAGGCAAAAAGCTTGCTTGAGGACGTGATTACAAACAGTCCAAATATCCTCGATGGCTCAGCTTTAACCTCTCTAGGTACGCTATACTATAAAGTACCTGGTTGGCCAGTAGGCTTTGGTGATATGGATTTGGCTGAACAATATCTAAAACAGGGATTAGAAATCAATCCTGATGGCATAGATAGTAACTATTTTTATGCTGATTACTTAATTGAGGCTGGTAAAAAAGCAGAAGCTGTGACATATTTGAATAAAGCACATTCTGCAGCGCCTCGTCCTGGTCGTGCTGAAGCAGATGCTGGCAGACAAAAAGAGATTAACGCCCTTTTAGATAAAGTGAACTGATTCATGCGAATTTTATTAATAGAAGATGATAAATTGTTAGCGCGGTCAATAATAACTGCGCTAACAAAACAAGGTTTAACTGTCGACTGGCTTGATAGAGGTGCAAATGCCCATCATGCTTTAAAACAAGAAAGCTTTAGCGCTGTACTATTAGATCTCACCTTACCTGATATTGATGGTCTGATTGTTTTAAAGAAAATTCGTCAATCAGGCGAATCGATTCCTGTTATCATCTTAACTGCTAGAGATGATATTAAAGATAGGGTAAATGGATTAGATGCTGGTGCAGATGATTATTTAGGTAAACCTTTTGCAGTAGAAGAATTGCTCGCCAGAATTAGGGTTCACGTTAGACGTCAAAGCGGTAACCTAGAATCCAAAATTGTTCTTGATAAATTGTCACTTGACATGAGCCAACAACGTATTGAATATCAAGAGATTGAGGTAAAACTAACCAAAAATGAATACAAAATTCTAAGTACACTTATATTACATGCAAATAAGGTAATGACAAAAGAATCACTACAACAAACACTCAATGGGTGGGACGAACTTGCAAGTGAGAATGTAATTGAAGTACATTTGCACCACATTCGAAAAAAATTACCAGATATTGATATTAGAAATATACGCGGTGTGGGTTATATTCTGAGTACTTAACTCACTTAAAACTAATAATAATTAACCTTACTTCTGTTTAACCAATGAGTATTTGGAAGTTTTTATCAATGAACGATAACCTATGACAGCAAAACCATTTTCGATTAAAAAAAGGTTAATTCTTTCAATTTTAACTGTCTTAATTATTTTCTTAACCATTGCAATCACTATGGCTTATTTATTTGCCCGTCATGAAATTGAAGAAGTATATGATGCTCATTTAAGTCAATCAGCCAAAATGTTAGAAAGTTTTATGAATAACCTTTCTGATGACACAATTACCCATCAAGAGCATGCTCTTTATCAAGCTTGGTTTGATGCAATGGTAACAGCTAGACAACCTGAAAAAAAAGCGTTTACCACAGGTCATCCCTATGAGCAAAATTTTATTTTTCAAATCTATCAAAATGGCAAGCTTATCTGGCAATCGAATACCTCACAACTACCAATCCACCACATTCCTAATTTCCAAGGGTTTGCTGATATTATTGTTAACCATACTAATTGGAGGGTCTTTCAGCTACCAGTCACGGATAATCAGTTAGATGATTCAAATACAAACCAAAGTTATATACTTGTCGCTGAAAATAGTGAGATCAGAAATGAGATAACCAATGAAATCGCGTTATCTTCTGCTCTCCCCTTAATGCTATTAATACCTATATTATTAATTTTAATTATTTTATTGATAGATAATAACTTACAACCTTTAAATACCTTACGCATAGCGATTTCTCAGCGACATGCTAATAAACTAGATCATATTTACCTTGCTAATCCACCTACTGAATTAACCTCACTTGTCAGTACACTTAATCAGTTACTCACTGAATTAGAACACGCTAGAGAGCGTGAAAAACGATTTACCTTAATGGCCGCCCATGAATTAAAAACACCGTTGACAATACTGAGGTTAAATGCACAAAATGCCATGACCTATCAAGATCAATATGAGCGTTTGGATGCTTTTAAGAATATTCTCGAAGGCATCGATAGAACTGATAGACTGATACAACAATTACTGACGTTTGCTAAGTTAGAACAATTAAAATATATCGATAAAAAAGAAATTGATTTAGCTTCCGTGATTAAAAACGAGATAGCCTCTTTAGCACCTTTTGCAATTAAACAAAATCAAGAGATCAGCTTTGAAGGTGAACCTATCAATTTTAATGCAGATGAACTGCTCATTCCGCTTTTATTTAGAAATTTGATTGATAACGCTATTAGGTACTCAGGTTTTGGTAGCACGATTACGATCAAATTATTTTTCGATGATTCATCTATCACCATCATCGTCTCAGATACGGGTGAAACCATCCCTGATGAAGTTAAACTGAGATTATTTGAAAATTTTTATCGTGGTCACGCAGAAAATGGACAAGGGGCAGGATTGGGGATGTCTATTATCAAAGAAATTGTTACGCTACATGATGGCTCAATCTCAATCAATAACTTCGAGGATGAACATGGTAAATTAGGAAATCACTTCAAAGTCATGTTTAATCGATAAAATAGGACTTATTATCATCTTTTGACTCATGACAATAATAAGCCCTTTAGTATTATTTTAATACACTCATTGCAGCGTCATAGTTTGGTTCTGTACCAATTTCGGATACTAATTCAGCATGAATGACTTTATTATCAGCATCTAAAACTAATACAGCCCTTGCTGCAAGTCCTTTTAATGCACCTTCAGCTATTTTAACACCATATACTTCTAAAAAATCACTTCTGAATGTTGAGGCGGTTTTCACATCCTCTAAACCTTCTGCACCACAAAAACGACTTTGAGCGAAAGGGAGATCTGCAGAAATACAAATCACTGTTGTATTTTCAACATGGCTTGCTAAATCATTAAACCGTCTTACTGATGTAGCACAAACGCCTGTATCTACACTTGGAAAAATATTTAAAACTTTACGCTGCGTACCATACAGATCTAAAGTAAGATCAGATAGGTCGGCTGCAACTAAATTAAACTTAGGTGCGCTTTCGCCTACTTTTGGAAAATTACCTGACAAAGCAACAGGTGTTCCTTTAAACGTAACTGTATTTGACATCTTGTTTCTCCTGAGTTAACAAATAAAAAATGCACTGCTTACAATTAAACCAAACACTCACAATAAAACCTTTCTTACTTTATCACATTTAGTCTATTTTAACGTAGCAATAAAGGCATCGTTTTGCCTTTATTGCTAGATCACCATAATGATAAAATTTTGCTTAATTTTGCAAACACTTCATCATACTCTTCTCCTGCGTCACTATCTAGCACTATCCCTCCTCCAGCAAAGCAAATTAGAGTGCCTTCGCTATCAAAATATAAAGATTCATCCTCTAAAGATGAATGATTTGCCATGCAGTGAATATGCGCCAAGTTATTCAATTTCTTGCTACTAGGCGTTGCAATTAACGTTCTTATCGCTATATTGCTATCTAAATTACCACATACACTGATATACCCAATCGTTCCACAATAGATAGAGCGTTGAGTCGTTTCAAGTGACTCAATAATTTGCATCGCACTGACTTTAGGAGCGCCTGTAATCGAACCACCTGGAAAACAGGCCTTAAGTAATTGTGCTGCACTAACACTTTCTGGTAAATGTGCACTAACAGTACTAACTAAATGATGAACTGCTGGAAATGACTCTATTTCAAAAAGCTTAGGGACAGTTACTGAGCCTGGCTTTGCAATTTTACCTATATCATTACGCAATAAATCGACAATCATGACATTTTCAGCACGATTTTTCTCAGAATTTTGTAGCCATTGTTTGTTCTGCTCATCTAATTGAGCGTCTTGTGAACGTGGTATGGTTCCTTTAATTGGTTTAGTTGATACAACGCCTTGGGAAAGCTTTAAAAACCGCTCAGGAGAGGCGCTTAACACAACGCCTTGTGGTAAGACACAGTATGACGAAAATGGCGCTTGATTGGCTTCTAACAAGTCTAAAAACGCTTTCCATAAAGTACCTTTGTAATTTGCCTCAAATGCTTGAGTGAGGTTAATCTGATAACACTCCCCTGCTTTAAGCAATTCTTGAATTTTGGAAAATTGGGTATTAAATGTGGCTTGTGAAATAAGAGGTATAAATGGCTTAGTTAATTCAAAGTATACAGAATGTTGCTTGAGTACTAACGTTTTAGCAACCTCGGTTAATTGCTCAAATCGCTTATTAGCATGCTCATGTGAATGGGATTGAATCAAGCATTTTAAAGTTTTATTTAGTTTATCGTGAATCCAAACTACATCGTATAACCCAACAGCCATAGCAGGCAGTTCATCAATTTTTTCAGCTATATTAGGAATACTTTCTTCTGTTCGCGCTAAATCATAACCAAACAACCCAAGGGCACCACCTTGAAATGGAAGATCTTCAGTTGTAATGGCCTGCCAATTAAGTTGTTTAACCGTTTCATCTAGCACATCAAAAGGAGAGTCTTGCTTCTTTATTGTACTCAACACTTTACCTTCTTTTAGAAAAGATTGAGATTCAGAACCATACTCATATTCAGTAATAGTTGTAATTGATTGAATATTTTGCCCCTTATTCTGGGCTAAGTCACTTTCTGATTGTCCATCATGATTAATAACAGATTTAGCCTGGTTAATAGGCAATAAATCAGTAACAAGCGTAATTTTAGGATGGCTGACTAAAATATCATATTGACAATCAGGGTGATTAGAATCACCTGAATGAAGCAACATTGTCCAAGGAGTAGAAGAAAGTGCCCCAGCAAATTTCAGTATAAAATCTGATGAATAAGGTAAGTTAAAAACAAATGCTTTGGTGCTTAATGACGACATTGAAATTCCTTAATTTACTAATGTTTTTTTAAGTAAATCATAAAGCAATTGACTAGGCAAGTAGAAGTAAGAAAAAGAAAGAAGAAATGAAAGGAATATAGATAGACTATTTAAATTCTGTCTATACTATATTTAAAATTAAATACTCACAACACCAATCAATTATTTGAATTAAAAATACAATTTTGAAACATATTAAAAGGCATTAACACTTAAATGATTACAGCACTAATGCCTTTAACTTGATACAATACACCCTAATTCATTATAGAATATCGAGTAACTCGACCTCAAAAACTAGAGTACTAAATGGTTTAATCATACCACCCGCTCCTCTTTCGCCATAAGCTAATTGATATGGTATAGTCAATTCCCATTTAGAACCAACAGGCATTAAGCATAACGCTTCAATCCAACCTGCAATGACGCCATTAACAGGAAATTCAGCAGGCGTGCCACGAGCTACTGAACTATCAAAAACCTCACCCGTTACTAATTTGCCTGTATAGTGCACACTTACTCGATCAGTTTTAGTTGGGATAGCTCCCTCACCTTGCGTAATAATACGGTATTGAAGGCCAGTTTCAGTGACATTGACCCCTTCATTTTTTGCATTATTTTCCAGATACACTTTTCCAGCTTCAGCCTGAGCATGAATGTGTGCTTCACGTTTTTCTTCTGCTTTTGCATGCATTGCTTGAAGCGCTTCATGAATATCTTCAATAGCAATAGCAGGTTCATTACCTTTAATGGCATCAATAATGCCAGCTAATAAACCTTCAGGTACCATATCATTCATACCTGATTCTTGCAATTGCTGACCTATTTGCAGACCAATTCCATAGCTAGCTTTTTGTTCTAAACTTGTTAGTTGACTCATTTATATACCTATAATAAATTGGGGTTTGAACAATTATGAATAAATCAATTTGCCAATTAGCACCCTAAAATGACAACGCCAGCTTACGCTGGCGTTGAATAAATTATCGAAAGCAATATTATGCTTCAGCAACAACTTCTAAATTGATATTTACAAATACTTCGCTATGAACTTGTAATGTAATTTCAAATTCACCTGTATTACGTAAAACACCATTTGGTAAACGAACTTCGCTTTTTGTTACCGCTACACCAGCAGCAGTAATTGCATCAGCGATATCACGTGTACCAATTGAACCAAATAAACGACCTTGTTCACCTGATTTAGAAGCAATAGTCACTTTACCAAGTGATTTAATTGTTTCTGCGCGTTGGTTTGCAGCTGCTAAAGTTTCAGCTAATTTAGCCTCTAATTCAGCACGACGCGTTTCAAAGTAAGCAATATTGTCTTTAGTTGCTGGTACAGCTTTACCTGTCGGCACTAAATAGTTACGCGCATAACCTGGTTTAACTGTAACTTGGTCACCCAAATTACCTAAGTTAGCGACTTTATCTAATAA
The DNA here is from genome assembly GCF_900111395.1 of Thorsellia anophelis DSM 18579. Classification (GTDB taxonomy): domain Bacteria; phylum Pseudomonadota; class Gammaproteobacteria; order Enterobacterales; family Thorselliaceae; genus Thorsellia; species Thorsellia anophelis. The sequence goes on from NZ_FOHV01000033.1 coordinate 12,879, forward strand.
AATAACGTGCATAAGTATATCCTCTTATTCAATCGCTTACTTGTGGTTATCCGTATAAGCTAACAATGCAAGGAAACGAGCACGTTTAATTGCACGAGCTAATTGACGTTGGTACTTAGCAGCTGTACCTGTAATACGACTTGGTACAATTTTGCCACTTTCAGTAATGTAATTTCTTAAAGTATTGATATCTTTATAATCAATCTCTTGCACACCTTCTGCTGTAAAACGGCAGAATTTGCGACGACGGAAGTAACGTGCCATAGGGCTATTCTCCATGAGTTAAAAAGTCTATTTTTTCAGCATGCAAAACCAATTTTGCCAAGCCATTTTTAGACTCGTGCTGGGAAATAAATCCTGCAATATTGATTTTACTACCAATGACTAACTGTTTTGCAATCGGTTGTAGTGCTAATCCACTTGCCACAACAGATATTTTACACCATGCTTGCCTTTTAAGTCCTGCTTCTATCTGAAAAGATCGATGTTCAACAAGGAAAGTAGCATGAGGTATACCTGATGGACTTGTTTTATTTTGTACTGGTTTTACAACCACGCATTCTAAAACTAAGCGATTTACCACAACAATAATATTACTCTACGCTTTCAAAATCAGAATCATCGTTAACATCTACATCATCAGATGAGAAATCATCACGACGCTCACGGCGATCGCTTACTTTCATCATAGGAGATGTTTCAGTAACAGCATGTTTTACGCGCATAATCATATTACGAATCACAGCTTCGTTATAACGAAATAACGTTTCTATCTCATCGATTACTTCTTGTGGCGCTTCTACATTCATAAGAACATAGTGTGCTTTTTGCAATTTATTAATTGGATAAGCGAGTTGACGACGACCCCAGTCTTCAAGACGGTGGATTTGACCTTTTGCTTCAGTAATTAAATTACTGTAGCGCTCGATCATGCCAGCAACTTGCTCAGATTGGTCCGCGTGAACCATAAATACGATTTCATAATGACGCATCGTTAAGAGCCCCTTTCGGTTTAGTAAGCTTCCTGTCTAGGCAACCGCAACCTATGGAAGCAAGGAACATGAATTTTTAGCGGTTGAAAAAAGACGTAGAATTATATCTATAATAAAACTGAAATACAAGCTAAATAACGTGATGTTCGACTTTTTTGTTGCACAATTTGGGAGGATATGACATAACTTACAACTAATTAAGACTGCAATCATAATTGGAGAATGTACTGGTATACTGATTTCGGACACTCATTAAGAGGTGATAGAATGAGTATCATTAAATAATAAGGGTAGAATTATGACCAAGAAAACACGGCGTGTTTTTATTGCTGAATTCAAACTGGAATGTGTCAAATTAGTGACTGAGCATAATCATTCGGTACAAAAAGCAGCTCAAGCAATGAATGTTAGTTTATCAGGGCTAGGCAAATGGGTTAAACAGTATAAAGATGAACAAAATGGCAAGGTAGCATCTGGTTCAGCGATATCTCCAGAACTAGTTGAAATACAGAAGCTTAAAAAAGGCTCCTGCTTTGCTCATGATAGACACTCCGAACAATTCTTGACAATCAAGAAACTCGAGCAAAGCTACCCAGTGCAAACATCATGTTCAGTATTTAACGCCAATCGCAGTAGTTATTATTACTAGCGAGAATGTATTGGTTCTATTAATAAAACAGAAATTGAATTGCGCAGTTTGATAAGTAAAGCTTTCACTGATAGTCGAGGCTCTGCTGGGGCAAGAACCATATCGGCAGATGGCATTCGTTATTCACGCTATATCATTAATAAGCGAATGAAATTAATGGGATTGATCAGTAAGCAAGCATTAATACACAAATACAATTTGGCAGATACTGAGCATGTTGATATTCCAAATCATTTAGATAGGCAATTTGCTGTCACTGAACCAAATCAAGTCTGGGCTGGAGATGTGACTTATATTTGGACAAGCCAAGGTTGGTCCTATCTCGCTGTAGTGATGGATCTTTTTGCACGAAAACTGATTGGGTGGGCGATGTCAAATTCACCAGATAGCAATCTCACATGTAAAGCGTTGGCCATGACTTTTGAAGCAAGAGGCAGACCTACTAGGTTGCTTTTTCATATATGTTGAACTTTAAAATTTGCTCTTTGTTATGCTGTTAATTTAATATTCATATTAAATATCTTGATCTCTTGATCTTTCAATGTCAAGCATTTTCATCGATCTCGGGTATATATAAATGAAAATTGCTATATTTGAAAAAGTTTCATCCTAAATCCATGTATAAAAAGAGCCATTTTCATATCAAAAAAGCTCATAATAAAATCAATAAAATACATTTTAAACAACCACTTAAATACTTACCATTTAAAAGTTAACCTTAAGCATCTAAAATAGTTGTTAAATACCTTCTGCCAAGCAATAACTATAATTATTTTTTACTCCCAATATCAGATTAAATATATTTATACATATAAATAAAAAATATATTTTTTATAAAGGATTAATACTACTAATTAATCTTATATACTAAGACTAAATACATGTATCATACATTTATTAACAATTTATTTTAACTAAATATTCATATGGCTGAGCATTTAGTTAATTAGAACAGTTTTGCTATTATCAGCTAAAAATAATTTAAAGTAAAATATTCACCCTAAAATTTATTCGCAATATGTACTAAAAATTAGGCCACTTAAGAATAATTTTCCCAGTAGCTTGATTGATAGGTAAGCTATGAATTCTATCTACAAAGCTTGAAGGTTCAAATATCCCTTCAATTAAAGAATCAATATCTATTTGGTTATTTGAAAACAATTCAGCCGCAATATCCCATTCTTTACCAGGAAAAGCTTTTGAATAATTCATCCAGCTACCTTGAATTTTTAATTCTTTTCTGAGTATTTTTTCATATGTTTTATATCCTAAGCTTAAATCCTTATGCAAAGTTCCTACTAAAAATACTTCAGCTCTGGGCGCTGCTATGTTTAGTACCAGCTCAAAAGCAGAAGGTGAACCTGCCATTTCAATAATAAGCTGTTCAGAAGCGATTGTTTTTAAATTTAAAAACTTTTCTAAATCACTATTAACTAAAGAGTTGAATGTATGTGTAGCTCCTAATTTTTTAGCTAACGCTAATTTTTCCTGATCAATATCAAATACAGTAACGGTTAAAGCACCAAGTGCAACTGCAGCTTGCAAAGTTAACAAACCAATTGTTCCAGCTCCTATAACAATAACATTCTTATCTTTGCATCCGCCGGCTATCAATATTGGATGCAATCCTACTGTTATAGGTTCAAAAAAGGCACCTTGTAACATTGAAACTTTATTTGGTAATTTTACACATGAAGATTCAGGTATTGATAATATATTTGAATTTGATCCAGGAATTCTTGAGCCTATAAAAGTATAATTTGAACACAATGAATAATTACCTTTTTCGCACACATCACATTTAAGACAAGGTACTAGCGGAGCACATGTGATTCTATCATTCTCCTTGATATTTTTAACGTTCTTTCCAATTTTAATTACTTTCGCACTGAACTCATGGCCTAAAATAATTGGATAATAGTGTGCTCCTCCATTAAAAATTCTTGGCATATCTGAACCACATACACCTGAATAATTAACTTCAACCAAAACATCATTATCAGCATTTAATTCAACTTTTCGATTGCTTATGACTAATTTACTATTTTCTTGCACTTCAATACATCGAGATATCATATTAACCTCACTTTTTTATTATTAATTAAGCCATATTTCATGGCTTAATTAAATTATATTAAACCACTTCAGATTCAGATTTTATTTTTTTTGTAAATTTCCTAGCTCTTTGCCATGTCATCGCTAAAGCAACAACATAAATACCACCTATTATTATAAGCCCAGTTATATTCTCAAATGTAAATAACTCAATTAGAATATAGGTAATGGGAGCACCTCCTTGATCTAGGGAACCCAATAATTTATCACCTGAAACATGCCCTGTAACATTACCTAGCTTTGTTAAATATGGAATAGTTTGAGTCGCAATCCATAAAGTTCCTGCCATTATAATTGAGCCTGAAATGATAGTTCTAAATAAATTACCATTATGGACAGCTACTCCCATCGCAACAAAAAAACCTATCGTTGCTAAATCACCAAACGGTAGAATTTTATTACCAGGCATAATTACAGCAATTAAAATTGTTAATGGAATAAATAATAAACTAGCAGATACGACATTTGTTTGACCTAGAAGCAAAGCTGGGTCTAATCCAATCAAATAATCACTTCCTTTAAATTTATTCTGTAATTTAGTCCTTGCTTGTTTTGCTATCGGATTTAAGCCATCCATAATTGGTTTTATAACTCTTGGCATTAAAAGCATTACAGCGGCAGTTTTAATAGCTAGCTGCAAAATATCCTTCAATCCATAACCTGCTAATAATCCAATTGCTATCCCCATTATAAACCCAACTGTCACAGGCTCTCCTAATGCCCCAAATTTCTTTTGTATACCATCAGTAGTAAAATTTATTTTATTTAGGCCTGGTATTTTTTCAATTATAGCATCAACCATTACAGCTATAGGTCCGCAATATGCAGAAGTACCATGCGGAATAGCTATTCCATCAAGATCAAAGTATTCTTTTGCATCTTTTGCAAACCAATCCCCTAATTTATAGGCAAATGCAGCATGAATAATCACCCCAACAATACCTAGCACATAACTCCCAGTAGCCATGTGGAGCATTGCACCAGTAAACGTCATGTGCCAAATATTCCAGATATCAACATTAACAACCTTTGTCATTTTTAATAGCAACATTAATATATTAACTACTATTGCTATTGGGATAGCAATAAGCGCAATTTCACTTGCCCATGTAATAGGTGAGGTCCCTGGCCATCCCAAATCTATAACTTCTAAACTAATTCCAAATCGCTCTGTCATGCTTTGAGCTGCTGGACCAATTGAATCTAACATTAAACCAATTACTAATCCTATTCCAACAAAACCAATTCCGATATGTATACCAGATTTAAAAGCATCGCCTACTTTCATACCTAGTATCAAAGAAAAAATTAAAATAACTATTGGCAGCATCACTGCTGGGCCTAAATCTAGAATATATTGTATAATTTCATTAAACATGTCAGTTACCTCAACAATTCAAAATATTTAATATTTTTGCTTTGAGCTCATCAATTCCAACACCTGAAATAAATGGCATCCCATGAACGATAGGAGTTTCACCGTACTCTCTATCTATCCTTGCCGTTGTACAAATCAGCACAACCTCATCAGTGAGGTAAGTGTTAATTTCACTCACTCTGCATTGGATTATTTCAACCTTGATTTCATTCTCATTACACAAGTCTTTTATTTCTTCTGCGGCCATTGTAGAAGTAGCTACAGCTCCACCACATGCAACAATTATTTTCTTCATATATCACCTATATTATTAGTTTAAAAAGTTAAACAACTTGGTGTGTAAACATTATTTTTAATACTTCACTATCATCTTCTTCCTCTAACGATAAAAAATTATCTTCACTTTGAAGAAAGCCAAATAACTTCTTTAATATGCCAATTTGATCTTTTGGATCTGTTACCACTAAAAATATTGCTGTTTTAACTTTGCAAACTCCATCACCATCAGCATTTTCAAATTCTATTGCCTCTTTAAGTTTAGTTATATAAATACATGCTTTATTAGAATGTTCAGCTTCGCAATGCGGTATTGCAAGTTGTCCGAATCCAAAATTAATACCAGTTGGAAATTCTGTCTCTCTAGATTTAAGTGCTTCTAAATAACTATTTTTAACATATTCTTTTTTGATTAAATCTTCTGCTACCATATTAAATAAATCGTCTTTATTATTAAGCGTTATATCTACTTTAACTAAAACATCCATTTCGTTACCTCAAGTGCATATAAAAAAACAACTAGTGAGTACTCGCCAATTCAGTCACTTATTTATTGCAATAATAAATGAACAGTTACAAGTTACCCCTCTCTCGTTAAAAAAACAAATAATTCGAAAGAATATGTGATCAACAACACAAATAATCGATATATTTCGAATTAAATCGAAATATCGTTTATACTTTATTCTCCTAAATTTTTTAACTTTCAACCTAATTGGAGCTTTCAAATGCAAGAAATTATATCTAAACATAAAAAATCCCTCACTAGCGGCATTTTTTCAGTATGTTCAGCTCATCCCAAAGTAATTGAAGCACTATTTTTACATGAACAATACACATCAAATAAAGTTCTAATTGAAGCAACATCTAATCAAGTAAATCAATTCGGTGGATATACAGGAATGAAACCAATAAATTTCATTGATTTTGTTAAAAAAATCGCAAAACAATCAAACTTTGATGTTAACCGAATTATTTTTGGAGGTGATCACTTAGGTCCTAACTGTTGGACGAACGAAAATTATGAAGTAGCCATGCATAAATCTAATGTATTGATAGAAGAATACGTAAAAGCCGGATTTACCAAAATCCATTTAGATGCATCCATGCCTTGCAAAGGAGATCCTAAGTTACTTTCTCCTGAAATTATTGCAGCAAGAGCCGCCCTTATGTGTAAACATGCAGAAAATATTGCAACTGATGAGCAATTAGAAAAATTAGGATATATTATTGGAACAGAGGTACCAGTCCCTGGTGGTGAAAATGAAGAATTAACAGCGATACATATTTCAAAAAAAGATGATATTAAACAAACAATTGATTTGCATTTAAATGAATTTGACTCTCATGGCATAACACACGCTAAAAATAAAATCTTAGGAATAGTTGTGCAACCTGGTGTTGAGTTTGACCATTCGAAAGTTTTCGATTATGATAAAACAAAAACGAAAGAAATCGTTAATTTTATTTCTCAAACACCTTGGGTATATGAAGCTCATTCAACAGATTATCAATCAAAAGAAAATCTTAGGGATCTAGTTCATGATAGTTTTGCTATTTTAAAAGTAGGTCCAGCATTAACTTTTGCATTCAGAGAGGCCATTTTAAGTTTAGCTTCAATTGAGGATATCTTAATGCCAGAGCACAAAAAAAGCAATTTAATCAATGTATTAATAAAGACATTATTAAATAACCCGCAGCATTGGGATAAGTACTACAGAGGCAATTTTGATTCTATAAGACAGCAACTTTTGTTTAGCCTCTCTGATAGAATTCGTTATTATTGGACTGATTCGACTATTAATGAATCCCTAACTATCATGTTAAAAAACTTACAAGCCATTGAAATACCAATGAGTTTAATAAGCCAATTTTTTCCTTTACAATATAAATTAATATTATCTGGAAAATTTAAAAATAATGTAAATAATTTAGTTCTATCAAAAATTCAAGATGTATTAGCTGACTATAGTTATGCATGTACATCTGGTTAGTTCCACCTTAACAACCATGCGAAACTTAAATATATGAATTTAATACAAAGAAGAAAATTAATCCTAGATGAACTGAAAATTAATGAAAGCGTAGAAGTTAAAATTCTTGCCAAGATGACTAAATCTTCTGAAGTTACAATTCGGAATGATTTGCGAGAACTTGAACAACAAGGAAAGCTAGTTCGTTTTTTCGGTGGGGCTCACCGTAAAGCCCAATTAATTACCGAAACATTTAATCACGAGCTTTCTAAAGATGAACTAGCTGTTTCAAATCGTTATGCTATTAACAGCGATGCCAAGTTGAGAATTGCAAAATATGCAGCAACGCTTGTCCCACTTAATGCAACTTTAATATTAGATAGCGGCAGCACAACTCATCTTATTGCAGAAGAATTAGCTAAACGGGGAAATATAACTGTTATCACAAATAATCTCCTAGCTGCTGTTTCTTTATCGAATGCAATTAATACTACATTAATTTTATGCGGTGGTTTATATAGGGCTAAAAGTCATTCTTTGCATGGAAAAATAGCTGAGGAAGCTTTAAGAGATATTAGGGCTGATTTAATGTTCATTGGTGCTGATAGTTTTGATCCGGTACTAGGGATGACTACATTTAATGAGGGTTTCAATATAAGTAGAGTTATGAGTGAAAAAGCTAACCAAATTATTGCTGTAGTAGATTCATCGAAGTTTAAACGTGCTGGATACAACCAAATACTATCTACAGAGCAAATTGACATATTAATTACAGATACAGGAATAACTAGCGAATTAACCAACGAATTTACAAACAAAGGCATAAATGTGAAATCAGTTTGATTTTAAAAAAATTTACGTATTGAGGAGACTCCATGAAAAATATAATTAATACTTATTACATGCTTAAGAAAGCTCAGAAAGAAAGTTTTGCTGTGCCTGCATTTAATTTTCACAATCTAGAATCAGTCCATGTAATTTTAGATGTGGCAAAAGAAATGGAGTCACCCGTAATATTAGCAGGTACTCCTGGTACGTTTAAATATGGTGGAGTCAAAGAACTCATAGCATTAGTAAATGCAGCAGCTGAAATTCGCAATATTAATGTTGCAATTCACCTTGATCATCATCACGATTTAAATGATATTAAGTACAAACTTGATAGTGGTATTCGTTCTGCTATGGTTGATGGTAGTGCTTTAACTTTAGATGAAAATATACAGCTCACAAAAAAAACAGTAGAGTTATGCCATCGCTATGCTTGTTCTGTTGAAGCTGAAATTGGCCAACTAATTGGACAAGAAGATGATATGATAGTCGAAAGTGTAAATGATCCCTATACTATCCCTGAAGATGCTTTAAAATTAGCCCAACAAACTGGTATTGATTCTTTAGCTATCGCAATAGGCACTGCTCATGGGATGTATAAAGAAACCCCTAAATTAGATTTTGAAAGATTAGAAAAAATTCAAAATCTTGTCGATATCCCTCTTGTTTTACATGGCGCATCAGGTATCAGTGAAAGTGACATAAGACGATGCATAAAGTTAGGTGTCACTAAAGTAAATGTTGCTACTGAACTAAAAATTGCATTTTCTACTGCATTACGAGAGTATCTAATTGCCAACCCTAGTGTCGATGACCCTAGGCTATATAATGAATTACCTAAAAAAGCAATGGCTCAAGTTGTTAAAGAAAAAATATTAATTTGTAAAAGTGAGGGAAAATACTTTTAAAAGAAGTGGATTTATAAGAAATTTCATATTATAGTTGTGTCATATAAAATCTAGTATATGATACAACTATATAATATTAAAACTAATTCACTAAATATTATTTTCCAAAAATTTGGACTTTAATTCATAAATGATATAATCTGGTGGGATTTTTTCCTGCTCTAACCTTGTAAGTCCAAACTTCCCTGTCCGTAATTCCCTAAATAAAATTAACTCCTCATAGGTCAGATTTTTTGGCTCTGTATAAATGGAGTGAGGTTCATTAACCATACGTTTTTTAAACTGAGTCACAACCAGTTCATTCATCATTAGAGATTGAATATGAGATTGTTTTGCTCTTGCCTCACTTAAGATGGTCAATCCTTCTGAATCAATATCCCCCCAATAACCAATCTGTTTTTCTTCAAGCCACTTAGCATCAAGCCAAGCAATATTTTTACCGCCACCTGCGACTGCTATGGTATCTGGCAGCTCGGGTAACCCTAAACATGACTGTTCATTTTCAACCACCAATATCCTTTTAGCTGGTAAAATAAATCTCCGTAATACTTCGGTTGAAAGGCGCATTAATGGAATATTACCTAAGGCTTGCTGCGTATTAGGGCAAAGAGGCTTAACCAGCAGCCAATCTTTAGGTTTTTCATTCACACCTAACCAGATCTGTAAGCCTTGTGATTCAATAGCAGGATCGATAACTACCTTTGCAAGTGATTCGACTAACTTCATATTGAGTTCTAAAAATTTGGTATCTACCCCTATAATGGGTAAAGCTCTTAAATATAGGCCATGCCCCATATTAGGCTTTAATTGTGAAATGAGATTAGAAAGCATCAGCAACATGTCATCATCAAATCCAACGATTACCTCTAATTGTTCAACCATTGCTAAAAATAATTGATGCGCGCAATGAGGTTTAGGAGCTAATAGTTGGTGAAGTGTCTGAAATTTAACTTGCCAGGATAATAATGTTTTTTGGCATGCGTGCCCTAGAATTGATAACAGTGCATTAAAATGCTCGATATTTAAAAAAAGTGGTATCTCCTGCTCTCCTAAATCTCTAAACCGCCGAGTTTCAAATACCACTTCGCACCCTTCATACAATTTATTATCCCTAAACTCTTGCCATTGCTTAATAAATTGCTGAAAGTGGTTTATATCACCAAGCGCAGCTGTTGCGTTTGGTGGTTTAAGAGCAATTCTAATCGGAAAAGAGATTTCAGCTTTAAGTAATTGTTTTAACGTTCTGGTATTATCCCAAAAACGCTTAGTCAGATACTCAGTAATTTCATTTGGCAATTTACCAAATTTATTTGCTTTTATGTCTTTCATATCCGAAGTATCATTTCCATTCTATTATTCAGGCTTTGAGCTTAGCGTGACACCTAGTGCCTCAGCTTCATTTTTGACAGAAGATTCTTTCCTTTTCATGATGATTTCGTCCATTTCCTGCCATGTTACTTCACACAGCCGACTTTCATGCATTACAGGATCTCGTTCAGCAATTAACAACGCCCTAGCAGACTCTCTTGCAAGGTTCAAATTTTTAAACGGAGTGATTAAATTAACATGGATATTAAGTGCCTTGAACACTTTGAGTACACGTCTACTTACTGTCTCTGCAGTATTTGAAAATGCTTCATCCAAAAATACAGTACAATAAACAGGTTTATCAAAACCATCTGGTGTTAAGACGTAAGCTAAACTTGCTGCAACTATTGTGCCCGCAAAGGACTCTTTCTCACCACCTGATTTACCACTTGAGGATTCAAGCACATCACGGATTTCTTGAGTGGCTGAATCAATCTCTTCTGCATAAAAAGACATCTGATAACGAGGATCAAGTAAACGTAAACTTTCTAGTGTATTAGCAGTAGCACTATTACTGGCTTTATCTAATATCTCAATCACATCTGCTAGTAATTTAAATCTTCCTTCATGATCATCACTCGTAACTTGACTGAGTGCTAGGCGGATTTTTTTCTCAAACTCAATTACATGAGGAAATTTCTCACGTTTAGACCCTAATCGTAAATGACTACCTTGCTTAAACTCCGTTTTCATCAAGACTTGATTGATTATCTCTATTCTTTCTAAAATTTCTTCACGCTCAGACTCTAATTTAGTTTTAACACGTGCAAGGGATTGCGTTGCATGCTTATTTAATCGCTCCTTAAACTGCTCAACTAAACTTGGTAGCCCTTCTCTTTCAAGTTCTAAATAATGAGCAACATAATCTTCTAATCCCTCTAATCCCACTGCCCAATCTACTGTAAGTGGCAACCATTTATCTTTTCCTCTAAAGGAACCCATAATGTGATTGGCACTATTTTCTGCCGACGTTTTAGCACGCCTCACCTGTTCTAATTCTGTCTCTAATACCCTATCAATATCAGCTTGTTTATGCGCTGTATCGAGAGTTATATGCCCAACTCTTTTATGTAATAGTTTAAATATTGTCTCACTCAATTCAGTTATTGCTAAAGCTTCAACCTGATTAAGTTGTCTATTTGCATAGCGCTTATCATTATCTAACGCACCTTGTCTGATTAAACTATTTGATTTATCATTTTGTACAGTTTGTAAAATTTGTTTAGCTTCTAACCAAAGTGTTTTAGCTTGCTCTATATTACCACTTGATGATTCTAATACCTGTAAATCGGATTCAAGCTGTGTCAGCCGATTATGCCAATAAGGCGCATTGATCTGTTCCCATTCAAATTTAAGCAAAGCATGGCAAGTTTGAGCCTTACCTTGAATCAGCTCTAGTGCTTCTATCGCAACCTTATCTTGCTTATCAATATCAGCTAATTGATTTTTTAAAGATTGTTGTTCATTATTAAGAAGCAATAGCCTGGATTTATTTGAAAACCCTAAACTCCAAGCACGCTTGTCATCAATAGCACGTTGATCTTTTTTCTCAAACCGCCCTTTTTCATGGTGAACAAGACCTGTAATAGTCATAGAAAAAGGCGTTGCATTGAGAGTTTCTGTATCCAAAACACAATGTAAATCAAACTTTACTAAAAATTGTTTTAGCCAATCTCGATAGACATTATCGCGCCAAACCAACTTTGTAAGATAACCATCTTGGAAAAAATTAGCCAACGTAGCCTTTTCATTCAATTGAGCCACTTGAACCCGCACATGCAATCCGGTATGTTTTTGGTTTAACCATCTTGTCACGAGCGGATAGTCTTCAGAAGTTACTAGCAGAGTTGTTTTTAATCCGCCTAATGCTCGCTCAATCGCACCTTGCCAAGCCCTTTCCTCTTCTTTGACATCGATAAGTTCACCGATATAACGGACATTATCACTTTTTAAAGATAGGCTTTCTATCATCTCATCACGTAATTTTTGATAACGTATATCGATGTTCGAATCTGGTCTTGCGATAATCGCCTGTGCTTCTTCTTTGATTTCTTCAAATCGTTTTAGGATTTGATTTTTATGAGATCGAATATCAACAAATTCATCTCGTTTTTTATTGACCTCTTGTTCAATTTCAACTAACTTCTCTTTCGCAATGATGAGATTTTTATCAAAAATATGCTCTTCCAAGTTATCATTCAGTTCTAAAATAACACAAGCCTCTTGATAACTTGATGCCGTTCGAATCACATCATTCAATTTTGATTTGAGATGAACAATTTCTGATTTTAAACCTTCTATTTTACCGCCGCCAAGAGACAAATAAGCTTCATGCCGATTTTCAACTAACGCATTTGCATCTTGTTCTTTAACTTCAAGTTGCTTTATCTCCCTATCTAATGCGATTTGTGTTTGTTCAAGTTGAGCAATTTTTTCTTCAAAAAGCGCTTTTAAAATACGAGCAAAATAGATGGGGAGTCCCTGTTTTTCCATCGCTAAAGAAGTTAATTGTTCACTTGTTGTTTTAATAATCTCAGCAAGTTCAGGTAATCTCACTAAATGATTCGATTGTTCTTTTGCATCTATTAACTTAGTATGGGTTGCAACTAAATCAGCAAATTCTTCTACGACTTTAAGTGCATCTTCACGAACACTGCTAGGCTCAAGTACTAACTCTCGTATCAGCTTAGTTAAATCATCAATTTTCTTTAATCCTAATGCACGTGACAATAAAGCAGGCGCATTTTTATTGTCCATATGCAATAACTTACGATATAGCGTTTGATAATCAGAAAAATTATTATCACAATCTGTAATATCTGGATCATCTCGCAAAAATTGTTTCAGCTTTCTTGTATTACCTTCGTCAAAAAAAGATAATACCTCTGTTAATTGTAGTGAACGCTTAGCAACACAATACAAACGCTTTACATCAGATAAAGCATTACTAGAACTAGTTGTCCAAAATAGAGCAAGTAAAGTAAGGTAACTGCCATCATCAGCTTGATATAATGCACTAATACCAGTAACCACCCCTTTTTCACGTTTACTTTTTACTCTTGTTGCTGCGCCATCATGTGCAGTACCAAAACTCCCTCTCATATAGGAAAGCAAAGAACGGTCTGATTTATCTCCTTGCGCTGCTGCAACATTAAATGTTGCTTTACCAGCTGGTAATAACAATGCCATTAGTCCATCAATTAAAGTCGATTTACCTGCTCCATTATCACCGGTAATGAGCGTGCCTTCTTTATCAATAGAGGCGGTGTGAAGTCCATGAAACGATCCCCAATTATATACTGATAATTCGACTAATCTAATTTGGCCTTGAGAAAAAGGCTTAGTTTTTGCTCTAGCAGGTACAATTTTAGGCTCTGTTTTATCAAGTACTGTGTTGTCTATTTCGAGTTTAAATCCGATTTGATCACGAGATTCGGTAGCCTCGCTTTCTTCTTCTGAAGAAAATAGTAATGATGTTTGAACAGGCGCTTCTATTTTTGGGTTTTTTTTATCAGACATTACAGTTCATCCTCATTATCATCTTTGACAATATCATGCAAAGAACCATTCTGCACTTTACCAAGCATAGATTTGTACTCCTCAAGTAGTGTTTGCAAGAAATTTGCACTAACGACATATCTAATTAATGGCGTAATTTCAAAGCGATCATCAGCGCCTCTTACCGCAGAAAGTAATTTACGCTTTTTAAATTCATTAATTCTGGCCTGTAATTTTTTACGCTCAAGCGAGGCATGATCTGTGATTGGTAAAAAAGGCGTTAAATACGATTCTAAACGCTCAATGTCGATAATAATTTTTTGCTCTCCTGCACTTTCTCTTTCTTGGTAATGTTTTCTCAGCACTAGTAATATTAAAGTATCAAATAATGTTAATACGCGCTTAGTAATCAGTGAGGATGCTTCAGCCTGCGATTCCCCCTCTTCTAACTCTAAATCATCCTCAGAAGTATGCTCACTTTCAAAAGTTGCAATAAATGCAATACCTGTTTTTTCATCTAGTAATAACTGAAGATAGACTTCACTAAGATGCCTTCTAATAAACTCTACATAGCGGCAGATTAGATTGAACACCTTAGGTTTTTGACTAGCAAGCACAACACCGTGGCGCATTAAATATACTAAAGCTCGCCTTGCTTCATGAGGAATATCTGTTTGTTCAGTGTGAGTAGAGATATCAGTTATGCCCATCACATCATTGCTTTCCAAGGATACTTGATTTTCTTCAACTTTATCGGTAGTAGGCGATTGCCCCATCACCTGATTAAAAAAACTATGTTTATCGTCTGTCATTCATTTATTCCTATTGACTTGCTAAGACAATCTTGGTGCTTAGCTAAGTATATTTAATCTCACTATTTTAAAGATCAAACCGTTGATTTTTTTTACTTCTTTTTTATTCGGCATAAATATGTCATATCTTCCTTTATATATCCACCTGAACGTTTATATTAGATAGAAAGTTCATCTAATGTTTCAGGAAAAAGATTAAGGCTCAATAGATATGTTGGAATAGTTGCTTCAATTGCATTGCCATGCTTATCACGCACTATCACTTTCTCTGTTGTTTGTAATTGAGCGGCATTAATTGCTTTAGCGACTCGCAGGTAAGCCACCAACTCCTCTAATCCAGATTGAATTGGATTAATCTCAATAAGCATACCAATCGAGCTTGGACCTTTATCTCGCAGCGTGTTCACAATACGCATTGCAAGCTCCCTAATTTGCACTGTTTCTAGACTAGCTAGTACATCTGCGCTCGGCTCCCTACTATTGATATGGGTTTTAATGTCAACCATATCAAGCTTATCTTCAGGTGTTCTTAATCTCATGCTCTCAGGTGAACCGATTTCAAGTGGACCGATATGAAGCTCCATCGAAAGATTAGTTTTCAGATCAATATTTTCATCACGTAATAAAATTGCGTGTCTTTCAAGTTGAGAAAGTAGTCTATCAACCGCTCTATTTTCAAGTGCTGCGCCGCTTTCGATATAGGATCTTAATCCCTCCTCCGTTCTGCGTCTGACTCTAAATACTCTATCGCTTTCCTTAGATAGTTCACGCATAAGTTGAGATAAAAATTGTGTTTGCTGAGGTAATAACTGTTTTGCTGAAGGTTGTTGTAAAATACTTCTTAGTTGTTCCCTAAACTCTGTCGTTCTATTTTGATCGCATAACAGCTGAAAAAAACCTTCAAATGCACTGCCTGATTCAGTAGAAGCAAGCAAAGCTTCTTTTTCCATTACCGATAATAATATATCACCTCGAGTTGCGCTACCCTCAACAATTTGCACTCGTAAGGATTTATCAAGCAGTCTGATTTCATCTTCAACACGCCTAAAATCCCCCGTTAACACGGAGGCAAGTTGGTAAATTTCACGAATTCGCTCTTTTTGCTCAAGCTCAGTTAACATCACAATGTGTCCGGCATTAAGCGCATCAATTTCTTTTTGTATTTCTTGTTTCTTATGTTCAAGTAGTTCAACACGTTGATCGATACTAGGGTTCATAGCTAATGCTAAATCTCTTACTGCTTCTTGAACAATTCTCAAATGCGATGCTGTGGTGCTTGACCCACGCTCATCTAATCCTTTACAAAACCTTAGCGCAATTTCACTCGCATCAGTTTTCGTTAAAGTATCATCCATTTCACGAAGCCAACCTTGCCTTATCCATTGGTTTAAATATGTGCCTGCACTAGTTTCAGTTGACCATATCCCTAATTCACGACTCAGTTTCAGTTCCTCATCTAAAATAATTTTGGCTTTCCCATACTCTATTTCACTTTCTTCTTGAAATAAAGACGCAATAAAGGCAAGAATATAAGGGGCATTATCAGTTTTTAATAACTTCCATGCGGCATGTTCACTATAAAGTCGCTTATATTTTGCTTGAAATCCCTGAAAACTCATTTAGCCTCCCACGACTTGGTTATATAATCAATGCTGAAAGTCTACTGATTGTGAAAAAATGATTAGTTACGAGTATGAATGATAGCAAGACACTTATTTTAGTTGATTATATCGCTGTTCGATAGGCTAAAAAACAATATTGAAAACTGATTCTGATTATTTATCTTAGTATCACTACTTCAGAAGGTAACAATCTTTACAGCATATATATTTTATCATATCGATTATTCTTTCAATTTACTTACCATTAATTTAAGCATTACATAAATTTGGGTGCTCTTATTTATTAACGGTCAAAAGCATAAACAATCACTGTTATCATTTGCATATATGATTAAATATCAACCAAGAATTTTGCGGTTAGCTTTATCCATTCAAAACCTTACGACAAAATGTAATTATATGTTACAAAAACACATTTTAATGTAAAATTTATGATTTTCCTTTGAGTTGCTCTATAAAAATGATAAATTTGTTATTAATAAAAATGAATACTTAACATTTCAGGTGATTAAAGCATACATAAATAAAATTCTAAGATGTCTTTTATATGCTAGCTATCGTATTTTGAATCAGTTTATTTAATTTCGCAACGGACTAATTAATAATTGATTTTAAAAGGTACGAATATTTTGACACCATAATTTAAGGTAAATACATTTTATCAAATTTTTACTATAGGCTAATTAACACCACTTATTAAGCATCATTTTGATTTTTAGTATTAATGTGTCAACCAGCAAAAACATAAGGATATGACTACAAATATGATAACTCTTCATAAAAATATATTTATCATCCGCCCAATTATACTCGGGCTAATGGCGCTAGGGTTTTCTTACGCAGCTTCAGCTGTGATTGCAACAAAACAAACTGAACAAAAAGAAATCCAAGGCTATCCCCCTTATATGCAAAGTGTGGGGGCTGAGCTTCTGACTGAAGTGAAGGATAGTGATAC
>NZ_FOHV01000028.1 GCF_900111395.1 Thorsellia anophelis DSM 18579
CAATTTTGGGATAGAAAAACCAAAAATAAGGCATATTTAATCACAAATCTACCTGTAGAACAGTTTAGTGCACAAAAAGTACTTGAATTATATAGTCTAAGGTGGCAGGTAGAGCTTTTTTTTAAAGAGTTAAAATCATATTGTAGCATGAAAAAAGTGAATACAACTGATCCAAACATTGTAAAATCATTACTTTGGGGCAGTATTTTGTCATTATTGATCAAACGTTTTGTTGCTTTTCATGTTGGACTGATGTTTGGTGTTATGATTTCTACCCACAAAGTAGCGAGAACGGCACTTTACTGGTTACCTGATTTTATGCACATAATTTTTAACGGAACGGATGATGAAAATGAGATTAAAATAATAGAAAAAATCTTTAAATTCTTAAGTAAATGGGCTGCACGAGCTCATCCAAAACGAGATAGTAATACTGCTTTATTTCAGTTAGGCATGAAATTATATACTAAACAATAACTTGGTCAGTAATTTGATTATTAATTAACCTTAAGTACCTACGAATGACTTTCGATACAAATACCATTTTTATCTAATCACTTATAACAATAATAAGCACATCACCAAATTATAATCATTAATATTAGTTGAAACTTATTATCTGGATTAAATAGATAAAAGCAGTCAACAGGAATTAAATATAAAATCCCTTGGATTAAATCAGACAATAAAAAAACATAACTTATTAATATATAATTATTTATTTTTGCAATTGCAATGAAATTTGTTTATAAAGGAGGTGCATACTCATTATTTTTTACTCATTACTTATTGAAGGAGTCCAAATGGAATTGGCAACCCAAAAACCCAAACTTAACATTTTAAACTTAATTAATTTTTCAGTAGTCAGTGGTGTATTTATGGCCTTTTGTTTGCTACATGTACCCGATGCTAATGCACATTACCACAATTATCACAAATATCACGATTACCATAAATATCACAAATACGATGACTATTACAGGCATCACAACCAGAGTGATTCTAATGGAGACATACATCCCTGGGATGTACAAAAGCGTAAATTTCGTGATTGGGAAGGTAATTGGCAATCAGTTTATCGATTAGCGCAAAGTGGTAAGCTTGATGTTGTATTTGATAAAAAAGCAAAGGAACAAAATAAAAGTATTGACGAAATTAAACAATACTATTTAACTGGATATGCGACTAATATAGAGAGGATATCAATAGATGGAAATAGAATTACTTTTGACAACGGAAAGAATACTGAGCGATGTCGCTATAAAACGGATGGTTTTAAAATTCTAACTTATGAAAGTGGTAAACATGGTGTTAGGTATCTATTCCACTGTAACCACCCTTATTCAAACGCACCAAGAGTGATACAGTTTAGTGATCATCAAATAAAACCAACACGTGTTTCACATTTTCATTTGTACATGGGAAACGGTTCTCATGAAGATTTATTCAGTGAGGTATCGAATTGGCCAACATACTATCCTGCAAGCTTCTCTGATGAAGAAATTATAGATGATATGCTCAATCATTAAAGCAATTAGATAGAGTTGCCAACGCAAACATCTCAATTTTTTACAATAGCAAGATAAATTATTTTAATTTTTGTCTGTAGAATTTTTGTTCTTCAAAATGATACAGACTTAATGAACCTCCCCATACACATCCAGTGTCTAGTGCTATCACATTTTCTTTTGTACTTCGCCCCTCAAGAGCGGCCCAATGACCAAAAAATAAAGTATATTCAGTGTCAATTTGACTTTGCAATTCAAACCAAGGTTTAAGCGGTGATGGAGCGTCTATTGGGCTAACATTACATTCCATATCAAGCTCTCCATTAGGAAAACAAAACCTCATTCTTGTCAATGCGTTAGTGATAAATCTTAATCTAGCAGAACCACTTAATTCAGCATGCCAACTATTAGGTTGATCACCATACATTTTTGATAAAAAACCTGAATAATTTTTGCTCGACAATGTTTCATGCACTTCATTAGCTGAGTTTATTAATGTACTTAAGTCCCATTGAGGGGTTACTCCAGCATGAGTTAAAATAATTTTTTTATTTTCATCGTGCTGAAGCAATGGTTGCATCCTTAACCAATGAAGCAATTCATCCTTATCTGGTGCTGATAAAACCTGCTCTAGTTTATCTTTTGTTTTTGGCTCTAAAAGCCCCGCATTGATAGCAAGCAAATGCAAGTCATGATTTCCTAAGACTAACCTAACAGATGATTTAAGCTTATACACTTCTCTTAAAACAGCTAATGAATCAGGACCTCGGGCAACCAAATCACCACTCAACCATAATGTATCTGAGTGCTCATTAAACTCCACTTTTTCTAACAATTTCATCCATTCACGATAACATCCATGAATATCTCCTACTAATAATGTAGACATAAAAGATAGTTCTCCAACTCTAATTTAGAATTTTGTCTTCAACAATCGATAATGAATCGCTACTTAATAGGTAGATTCGTTTCAACTTTAATAAATTATCACCAGGTTTAACCCTGCCCTTCACCGTACTAAATGCCATTTTAATGCCAGCGGCTTTAACAGCATTTAAAGCTTTTGTGTCAAATGCGCCAAAAGGATAAGCGAAATAATAAACAGATGGATTAAATTGCCTCAATGCTCTTATTGAACGCTCAACATCATATTCAATAACTCGCTCAGTTCGTTGAAATATGATAGGTTTTTTATTATGTAATTTGTGTAAAAAATGGCTATGGCTTTGATAATTAAATACGGATTTCGCCTCTTCAATTTCGGCTAATGACATAAACTGCAATGAATCAGGCTGCCAATTTGCTGTATGGCGTTTAATACGAGACGTTATCATAAATACAGTCGCCTGATACTCTAAGTCTTTTAAAATAGGATAACCATATTTATGAACAGATTTTAAACCATCATCAAATGTAATAACAAATACCTTAGATGGTAAATTCCTTTCTTTCTTAAGAAATTGATAAAGCTCATCTAAAGTGATTGTTTCATATCCCAGAGATTTTAGATGCGCCATTTGATTCTTAAAAGCATCTACAGACGTAGTAGTTGATACTCCTCTATAGAGTCTATTTTCAGTATCTTCTAGAATATGATGAAATGTCAAAACACTGATTCCTTTATCAATTTCGACATCTTTTGAATTTACATAAACAATATTTCCCGCCAAAAAAATTTGATGCCAATGGTTTCCTGATTGATCTATAAGATTAGCGTTAATTGGATAACGCACGTTCTCTGATAAAGTACCAAAAACAGCACTATTGATATCAGCTTTCGTGTAAAGAGAAATGGGTTTAGTAGTAATAAATAACTCATTAGTTTTAGGTTGGCTAAATGTTTGAGCAAAAGGAGTCACTGTAAGTTGATGAATGGGTTGGGATGGATACGCAAATTCATCATCAAGCATTGCTGTATCATAACCATACGCAATAAACCTACCTTCAGATGTTTGTTTCGATAAAATAATGGAATCTTTATGAATGGTGCCTACATCATAGTTCTCACCTCTAAAGTTAAAATGTATAGGCGTATCTTTTTCAAGTTTATCAAAGTGCCATTCTGAGGATTTAGGAGTTTGATAACGTATTAAGCTATGGGCTTCTACTGCTGGGTAATTTACAGTTGCCTGACTATTTGAAATAAATAGAAAACTCATAATAGCCATGGCAATTATTGAACAAAAAAAACATTTTTGGTTCATGCTTTGTTTTAGTTTAATAATAACATTTAGCGACATAGTTGGATTCAATATCTGAGTAGAAAAAATAATTAATTGAGGCAAGGTATTAGCACCTTATCCATCTAACAAAACCGTACATACAGATTGACACATTCTTTACGTGAACGTATTTGGCAAATTCGCTGTACAAACACATAATATAAGGGCTAATGTTAGCCTTTATATTATGTGGTAATTTAATTTTAAATAAAATGAATTCTAAATCAAAACTCTTTAACTTCTTAATCCTTTACCACTTTCAATTAAACGCCAATTAATGACATAAAGCACAATGACAAAAATCACTAGAATTCCAACTGATAACAGAAATGGGACATCATTTATCCCTAAAAAACCATACCTAAACCCACTTACCATATACACAATTGGATTAATTTTAGAAACCCATTGCCAAAAATCAGGCAGCAAGGTTATGGAATAAAAGACACCTCCAAGATAAGTAAGAGGTGTTAATACAAACGTCGGAATTAAACTAATATCATCAAATGTTCTTGCAAATACTGCATTTAAAAGTCCTGCTAGCGAAAACACAATCGCAGTTAATAATAAAGTTATAATAATCATCCACCAAGAATGAATATGAAGAGGCACAAAAAATAGCGAAATTAATGTGACAAGAGTACCAGTAATAATTGCTCTAGCAACCCCACCACCAACATAACCGGCAATAATAATGTGCGTTGGCACTGGCGCGACTAATAATTCTTCAATATTACGTTGGAATTTTGTTCCATAAAATGAAGAGGCGACATTTGAATAGGCATTCGTAATAACCGACATCATGATTAAGCCAGGTACGATAAATTGCATATAATTAAATCCATGCATCTCCCCTACTCGCGAGCCTATTAAATTACCAAAAATAATAAAATAAAGCGTCATTGTGATAACAGGTGGAACTAAAGTTTGCACCCAAATTCTCATAAAACGCGTGATTTCTTTAATCCAAATACTTTTAAGTGCTGTGTAATACAGTTGAAACATAATAATCAGCCTCAATCTTGCAAAATAAAAATTCAATGTTAATAACGCGATAGTTGCTTGAGTCTGAATCAGACCAAAATCAATAAATTACCCATTATTTTTTTGTGTTAATGTAACAAATAACTCTTCTAAACGATTTGCCTTATTACGCATGCTGTGTACTTTGATACCTTGTGCATTAAGCTGCTCAAATATTGAGTTAATTCCCTGGGTTCTTAATACATCAACCTCTAAAGTTGTCTCATCAGTTAATCTATGAGAATAATTTTCTAAGGCTTTATCTAGTGTTTTTGAAAGATCAAATACAAATGTTTCTGATTGCAATTTAGATAAAAGCGCTTTCATGCTTGTATTTTCAATCAACTCTCCTTTTTGGATAATACCAATATTGCGACATAGCATCTCAGCCTCTTCCAAATAATGAGTAGTCAGTATAATTGTTTTACCTGATTGATTTAATTCTTGCAGAAATTGCCACATCGAACGTCTAAGCTCAATATCAACACCTGCTGTTGGTTCGTCTAATATCAATAATTGGGGCTCATGCATTAAGGCTCTAGCAATCATCAATCGCCTTTTCATTCCACCTGAGAGCATTCTCGCCCTGTCATTACGCTTTTCCCATAATTCTAATTGGCTTAGATAACGTTCAGCACGAATTATCGCCTCTTGACGGTTGACACCATAATATCCAGCTTGATTGACAACAATTTGTAGCACAGTTTCAAATGGGTTAAAGTTAAATTCTTGAGGAACAAGCCCTAATTGCAACTTTGCTTTTACTTTTTGCTTTTCAAGGTCAAATCCAAAAATATTCACTTTTCCTGATGTCATATTCACTAAAGAGGATAGTATACCAATAGTAGTTGACTTACCTGCGCCATTAGGGCCTAACAATGCATAAAAGTCTCCTTTTTCAACAGTTAGGTCAATCCCTTTTAATGCCTGAACGCCATTTGAATAAATTTTTGTCAGTCCTTTAATATCTATTGCATTAACCATACAACCCTCTTAATTGCGGTTTAAACTTTATAGAGCCGTCATTTCGAATCGACAGCGTTATCATCTATATTGGCAGATTATATTGATACATGCTTAATCTTGAATTAAGTTTACATTCTTAGATGTAATCTATACACAAAGCCACCTTAAATAAGCTAAAATGCCTAAGCAGTGCCTTTAACAAGTAAGTCATTAGATGTATTGACATCATTTAACGTTACATAATAGCCGATTTTAATCATCAATACATACTAAAAATACAATTATCATAATTATAACCATTAACCAAGGTTATCTGCTGGAGTAAAACAATGATTTTCAATCACATGTCATCTGACAATTCAATACAAGATAAAGAGTTAGAAATGCATTCCCATGATGGAAAGTGTGACCATGGCAACTGTAATGACATCAGCATACAAAATATTATTGAAAATAACATTAATTGGGCTAATAATATTCATCAAAGCGATCCCGATTTTTTTCAAAGACTAGCTCAAAATCAAACGCCTCGCTTTTTATGGATTGGTTGTTCTGATAGTAGGGTACCAGCAGAAAGATTAACAGGACTAGAGCCTGGTGAATTATTTGTTCATAGAAATGTAGCAAATTTAGTTGTTCATACTGACTTAAATTGCTTATCTGTTGTACAATATGCAGTCGAAGTTCTTAAGGTTGAACATATTATTGTATGTGGGCACTACAAGTGTGGGGGGATTGTTGCGGCAGTCGAAAACCAAGAATTAGGATTAATTGATAATTGGTTATTAAATATTCGTGACTTACTTTATAAACACGCTTCCTTACTTGGTAATATTGATCAAATAAAACGCTTAGACTGCCTGAGTGAGCTTAATGTGATTGAACAAGTCTATAACCTAGGTCATTCAACTATCCTTCAGTCAGCTTGGAAAACAGGCCAAAAAATTTCAATACATGGCTGGGTGTATGGATTAGACGATGGAAAGTTAAACGACCTTGAAATTACAGCAACTAACAGAGCAAACCTTGAGCAAGCATACAGAAGAGCGATTGCTAAATATCAAAATGACTCTTCACTATAATTTTTAGAGAGTATAAAGAGATGAACGCTAAAGATGAAGGGCTAACCTATATTAGCCCACCTTTAAAAAAAAGCCAAACAGCGACTGTAATTCACTGTGAGCCTGGTAAAATAGTATTAAATGTTGAGCGTTCATCTTCTTGTTCTGGTTGCAATCAGCGTAGCACATGCGCTCATAGGAGTACCGAACATCTCTTGAATAAACCTATCACTATTACTTTAAATGAAGAAAAAGTTTATGACGTTGGGCAAAGCGTTGAACTTGAGCTTGACCCCAAAATAATACTTAAAAGTGCTTTTTTACTTTACTGTGTTCCTATCATGTTCCTTCTATTAGGTGCCTTAATAGCTGATTTTTTCACTCACAACCAATCTATTATTTTAGGTGTTTCAATTATTACATTCCTAGTGAGCTTATTCATCATTCGTCATAAAACTTCTGCCTACGAGCAATATGTAATTAACGAAATAAAAATTGATTCCAAATGAAATGTTTAACAATATTCATTTATTTTATGATCATAGAGCCCTGCTAATTCTTTTACAATATCGACAGTAAAAATGAATTCTGTTTTTAAAATTCAAATGATGATCGTAGAAATAGATATGTAACTAATATTCATCATTATTACCTAATTCAAGTGTATCGTGGTATTATATACCTATAATTGAACTGTCATTAATTATGATTGCACAATAGTTGATATTAATATCTGCCTTATTTAGCTTTATTAATCATTTTAAATTCTATATCAAAAAGAGGTTTTTTCATGAAAAAACAAATGAAACCAGTTATGTTATCTATGGTTGCTTCAACCCTTTTCATAGCAATTAATGCAAATGCTAACGTTTCGTTAGGTTTGGGTGTAGGTTATTCAACGCAACCTTATTTAGGCGTATCTAATGATGTTGTTCCTCTTCCAATTGTAAATTTTGAAAATGAGCATTTTTTCATTAAATCAACAAAAGCAGGCTATTTTTTATGGAATGATGGCCAACAAAAAGTAAATCTTAATATTTCATATAATGGTCAATCATTCAGAGGTCGCGATAGTAATGATAATAGAATGAGAACGTTAGATCGTAGACAATCAACTGCTATGATGGGTATTGGCTATGACTTAAGTGGTGTTTTTGGTGCAGTAAGTGCTGATTTATCTGGTGATATATTGAATAGAAGTAATGGTCTAATCGGTGATTTAAACTATAGTTATCCTATTACTAATGACCTATTAACTGTTGCACCATCAGCAGGAGTAAATTGGAACAGTGGGAAATTTAATGACTATCATTTTGGTGTATCGGGAAATGAAGCAACACGCTCTACTCTAGATGCGTACAAAGCCGGTAGCGGTATATCTCCGTATATGGGTGTTAACTTAAACTATAGAATGACCGATAACTGGAGTGCTTTTGGTATGGCACAACATAAATTCTTGTCAAGCCAAATTAAAGACAGCCCAATGATTTCAAGTTCAGGGCAAAGTATATTTGGTGGTGGATTTAGCTATACATTCTAACTCGTAAGATAATATTTCTGATGAAACCTAACTGAACTCAACTCAGGTTTCATCAGATTTTATTGAGTCACTATCTATTATAAATAAACCTATTGCTACGTTATTATAAATTCTGTTCCAACAGACCACCTTGCCAAATTAGTTCCCCTTCTCTGTTCGCATGAATCATGACGCAAGCTAGATCTGATGTACCAAACATCGGTGCAACCTCATCTACACATAATTCTTCTACAAGATAACCAACTAATGGTAAATGAGATACTATCATTAAGGTCTTTGAAGATGCAAAATTTGACTCTTCATTTCCTTGCATTTGATTAATTTCTGTAATAAATTCATGGATCATTTTCGCCACTTTCTGTGCATGTCCATTTGGAGTTATATCAGAACAAGTCTTAACTGTCACTTCTGAAGACAATTCAGCTCTAATTGTTTGCCAAGTTTGTTGCGCTCTAAGATAAGGACTAACCCATACATAATCGGGTAATTGATCTTCATTCGCAAGCCACGCACCGACTTGTTGAGACTGTAAAATACCTCGTTGTGTAAGCGGTCTAGCATCATCTGAAGGTGCATTCATTGATGCTTCACCATGCCTCATAATAATGACTTTCATCTATTTTCCTATCTTAAATTATAATTGATCATTCTGATATTTTAACTTTTCAAATAATCACATTTTAAATATTGATTTACGTACAGTTTCAACGTAAGTAATTAATCTAGCGCATCTAATTCAGCTTCAATCGCTTTCATATCTTGAGTATTAGTTGGTGCCACTACTTGGCCACGGTTAATTAAAAACTCATTACGTTGAAAGTAAGCTTCCCGAACAGTGATATACGGATCTGACGAAGTTTTTAGCAAGCCTTCTTGTTCAATTAGTTTTGCCCGCCCATCTATTGCTGATACCATTGAAGTACCCACTAACCACCAACCAGAAGACACCGCATTTAACATAGGATAAAGCGTATCTGCATAGTTACCGCCCTCTTTTGTAATCGTAAAGCTTCCATAAAACGGTAAAACAATATAGGGTCCTGAGGGTACACCATAACTTCCTAAAGTCGTACCAAAACGCTGAGGATCTGGTCTTTTTAACTCATCATTTGCCATCGCAGCAACATCAATCAATCCAGCTAATCCAAATATTGTATTGAGCATAAAACGGTTAAAACTTTTGGCACTTGCCGTTATTTCACCTTGAAGCAAGTTATTTACCATATGGGCAGGTTCACTTAAATTATATAAAAAATTACTCGTCCCTTCCTTAGCTGGTTCAGGTACATAATCTTTCCAAACTACCGCAACGGGTCTTAGTACGTATGGATCTAACACATCAAAATTAAACGTAAACATGACGCGATTAAATCCTTCAAACGGATCATTGCGCTCTCCAGTTTGCGGATCGTGAGAGGCACAACCCGTTAGTATGAATAATCCACTTAGCAGTATAGATTTAATGTTCAATTTATTTATCTCCAGGCCTTAATTTTTTTAAATATTCCCCTGTTTGACTACATCATTAGAGGAATTAACCAATACATTAGATTAAATATTAATATAAAATTAATAAAATTAATAAAATTCTATTATCTCGCTTTTTCTAGAATAAACTCTATGGGTTGTTTTTGAAGCCATTTCATTCTACTCATAAGTAGTACCGCAGACAGGGTTAATCCCACAATAAATCCCCACCAAAATCCACTTGGCCCCATTTGGGGTACAATAACATCTGTTACAGCTAAAAGGTATCCAGAAGGTAACCCAACTAACCAGTACGATGCAAAAGTAGCAAAGAAAACCACTTTCGTGTCCTTATAACCACGTAAAATACCGCTTCCAATCACCTGAATAGCATCAGATATTTGATATATGGCAGCAAGGAGTAATAACTGCATCGCTAGGGATATGACAATTGGTTCGCTAGTATAGATCCGAATAATTTCTTCTTTAAATAGTAATGTAACAATCCCAGTCATAATGGCAAGACAAACGCCCCAAAATAATGCGATATACGCACTTCTCTTAGCCTTATCGATCCTTTTTTCACCTAATGAATGACCAATACGAATAGTAGCTGCAGCATTTAAAGATAATGGCAGAACAAAACAGAGCGAGCTAAAATTCAATGCTACAAGATGAGCTGCAGTGGGACCATCTCCCATAGGATAAATCATCAAAGTAACAGCCGTGAATAAAGTTACTTCAAAGAAAATAGCCATAGCAATCGGCAAGCCAATTTTAATTAATTTATAAATAATTTTAATATCTGGCCAGCTTATTGCGCTGAGAATATTAATATCCCTAACCCTCCAAGCCATACGATTGTAAATAGCCATCATAATAAACATGACCCAAAATGCGGCAGCCGTAGCATAACCACATCCTACGGCTCCTAATGCAGGAAGTCCAAATTTTCCATAAATTAAAATATAATTAAGCGGGATATTAATTGAAAGGCCTATGAAGGCAGTTATCATACTGGGCATAGTGATGGATAATGCTTCATTTTGAGCCCGTAGCACAATATAAAAGAGATAACCAGGCACTCCCCATTTTAATGCATCTAAAAAATCGATACCGATTTGAGCTGTTTTTAAATTACGTAAATGTTCAGGCTTAAGCGATTCTAAGTATAATATTAGATAGTCACTATTTGCTAGTAACACCATGACAATTAAACTCATAAAAGCTGCCAGCCAAAACCCTTGAATTGTATTAGCTGCGACTTTATGTCGTCTTCCCGCACCATTTAATTGAGCAATAGTAGGCATTAAAGCCAAAAGCGTCCCCTGTGCTAATAAAATGAGTGGCCACCAAATCGCATTACCTGCTGCTATAGCAGCTAAGTCGGAAGTAGATACTCTTCCGGCCATAATCGAATCAGCAGCTCCCATACCTGTTTGAGCTAACTGAGCAAAAATAACAGGAACAGCGAGTTTTAGTAGAATTTTACTTTCCGTAATATTTTTTTGGATATCCTTTATCACAATTTAAGTCTCATGTTGATAATAATATTCTCTTAGTAAATTGGCACCACTATACATTAGCGAAAATAAATAAATTTGAGAATATATTCAAAGTGTACCTTTACTCTTGCTATCCCCATCATTAATAATCAATCTTTATCAATTATTAATGCATTTTATATGACCTACAATAATTTTATACTTGAGCATAGCCATGAAAAGCGCTTAGAAATTACTCCCCTTTAGTACCATATTTTACAAAGATTGACTTGCGGATAAATACTAAAAATGCCAACACTAGGGAAATTAAGAACATAATGATAGCATAAACAGGAGTTTTCTTACATGGAAGTTATCAAAATTAAGATAGATAATAGAACAAATTAAGCCCCATAAAAAAACATACTAGGCTTTCTTTTTATTTGGTGTGAATTCTACTGAATTGATTTAAAGAGACTGATTAACAAAGCAACAAATTACCTCCTCAAGCAAATATAAAATTAAGCTTTATATTTTAATACTAAACACATTAAATTGATGTTTCCCCTTCTCCCTTACATCTAAGTAACGTAAGCCTGACTTATTTAGACACCACTGTACAATTCAAATAAAAAAGCACAAAAGGCTGCAATTTAGTTGCATATCTTGATGAAATCTTAACTGAAAAACATGTAATTTCGTGATTAAATAAGCACATGGAATAACAGGAGTGAGGGGATAGATTTTATTACCCACTACCATGGAAGGGCTTAAGGATGAGTACAAATTTTCGCTAGCACTAAGGGAAATAAGGAAGATAAGTTAGTAAGACATGGATGTTAACAAGGAAGTTAATATAAATGGAAAGGAAGCACAATTAAGATAAACCTGGTACATCACTGTACCAGGTTTTCTTTTTTTCATAGTTTATTCACACCCCTTAAAAATTAAGTTATTAAAGCATGCTCACTAAAAGGAAAATTACTTGTAACTTAGAAATAGTTATCAATTGAACATTTATGGGCAGACATCACAGAATACTAATGTAAATAATTATCTGTTTAATTGCAGCTTAAGCTCTAAAATTAATCTGAAATAAACTGCGATAAATCTATGATAATCTAAAATCAAAAGTTACTTATTTTAATAAAAAAACATAGCTCTATACTTTTCAAACATATAAATACATATAATAGGACATAACTTGACATTGCTGAACTTTCACTGCATTTCTTAATGAAATCTTGACTGTAATCTACGGCATTTTATGGTCTAATAAAGCCATGGAAGACACAGGAGTGAGGGGGAGTGGTAAGGGCCCCATCAACCAAGGAAGGGCTCAAGGACGAGCACACTTAATAAAGTTTTATCATAACTCATTAATCTTTGAGACAATTTAAAGTTTATAGCATAAAGACAGTATAAATCAAGAAACTATCTAACACTTCACTATTAAGTGAGTTCTAAAATATCTAACTGCCATCCTGTTACAGCCTCCCAGTAAACCTGCTCTTTTTGTAAGTCTAGCTCCATTAAAGTATTTATTTCTAAATACCCTTTAGGAAAGGTTAACTGCCAATGCATACCATCCACGTTAACAAGCATAAAATCAGGTTTTGTAGTTGATTGTCTTTGGTTATTTAACAGTACGCTTAAGCGGAATATCTGCAATAACGGCATATAATGACGCTTTTTATATAGATTAAACTTAGGTATCTCATCTTGCTTAATAGAGCGTCTTTGATATCGAACAAGGGTAGCTAACAATAATTGTTGCTCTTGACTAAATCCTGGTAAATTTGAATGCTGTAGAATATAGGCAGAATGTCTATGCATACTGGTTTGATTGATACTTAAGCCCACTTCATGTAATATAACAGCCCATCTCAATAATGCATGAAATCCTTGTTTATTGCTTGGTTGAGTTTGCTTTTTCCACTGTTCGTATAAAAACTCAGCTGTTTCCATGACTCTTGCAACTTGAGCTCTATCAATCGCATAATGCTCAGCAAAACTTTCTGCTGTTCTAACTCTTATGTCCTCATGACGAAAGAGCCCTTCCATTTCATATAATACACCTTCTCTAAGCGCACTATCAGCAAAACGGAGCGACTTTATTTCTAATGATTGAAAAACAGCTATCAAAATAGCTAAACCAGGAATGAGTACTTTTTGCCTTTCTTCTGAGATATCTGGGAATTGAATTTCACTTACATGCTTATACTGCAACAAAATTTGAGCAAGTTCTTTTAATTTATCTAACGTCAAAATCCCATCAAATTCCCCTAAAGAGAACAAAACTTGATGTACTGCTTTTATTGTTCCGGAT
Organism: Thorsellia anophelis DSM 18579; assembly: GCF_900111395.1. Classification (GTDB taxonomy): domain Bacteria; phylum Pseudomonadota; class Gammaproteobacteria; order Enterobacterales; family Thorselliaceae; genus Thorsellia; species Thorsellia anophelis. The sequence goes on from NZ_FOHV01000028.1 coordinate 13,601, forward strand.
GTTCCTAAAACATAATCCCAACCAATTCGATAATAACGCCAGTTAATTGCCTCAAGGTTTTGTAATCCAGCCAATACAGCCTTGTCAAATGCTTTACGGTTAATCATTCCATCCGGAAAAAATTGATTAGCAAAGCTAACACATCCCATATCAGTGCTTTCAACTATGATAGGTGTAAAACCTTCACCTATAATCATCTCTGTTGAACCACCTCCAATATCAATAACCAATTTTTTGCCTTGTTCTGGCTGGGTATGGGCAACTCCCATATAAATTAACCGCGCTTCTTCTTGCCCAGAAACGACTTCGATAGGGTAAGGAAGCACTTCAGCAGAGCGTGTTAAAAATTCCGAAGCATTACTTGCTGCTCGTAAGGAGTAGCTTGCAACCACTCGGACTCTTTCGGCCTCGAACCCTTGTAATCGCTCAGCGAATAAAGATAAACAAGAAAGTGCTCTTTTGATTGACTCTTCAGATAGTTCGCCAGAATCACTCATGCCATCAATTAATTGTACCCGCTGCTTTAATCGTGACAATACCTGAAAAGAACCATTAACAATACGAGCGATGATCATATGAAAGCTATTAGAACCAAGATCAATTGCTGCAAGTTCTAAGTGTTTATTTTCTGATTGTGATTGGGCATTTGATGAATCTGATTCTATCAGAGGTGAGTGGATAAACAGCGTGCTAATATCATTATTAGTCGCACTAAGAGGATTATCAGGCTTATTCATAGACAATACCGTTGAAAAATCAAACAATAGAATACTGATATAGACAATATGATTGGGAAAATTAACGTCTATATTAGCGGCATACTTAATTATAGCATCCGCTAATATACATTTCATCTTTTACAGTTAAGAATCCTCAACTGTTTAGAGTTTACTTTTAAAATCTCTTTGAACATAACCCGTATATAATTGACGTGGCCTTGCAATTTTCATACCTTCTTCGTGCATTTCAATCCAGTGAGATATCCACCCAATTGTCCTAGAAATAGCAAAAATAACCGTAAACATAGAGGCTGGAATATTCATAGCTTTTAAAATAATACCTGAATAAAAATCAACATTAGGATAGAGCTTTCTTTCTATAAAATATGGGTCATTCAAAGCAATTCTCTCAAGCTCCATTGCAACTTCTAGTAAATCATCATGAATACCAAGTTCATTTAAAACTTCATGGCATGTCTCACGCATAACTGTGGCTCTTGGATCATAATTTTTATAAACACGGTGACCAAAACCCATCAATCTAAATGAATCATTTTTATCTTTAGCTCGAGCAATATACTCAGGAATATGCTCAACAGTTTTAATTTCCTCAAGCATTTTCAAACACGCTTCGTTTGCACCACCATGTGCAGGTCCCCACAGTGAAGCAATACCCGCCGCAATACAGGCAAATGGATTAGCCCCAGATGAACCAGCTGTTCTAACTGTTGAAGTTGAAGCATTTTGTTCATGATCTGCATGCAATATCATGATTTTATCCATGGCTTTTTCAAGAATAGGATTAACAACATATTCTTCAGCAGGAGTTGCAAACATCATATGTAAAAAATTACCAGCATAAGAAAGTTTATTTTTAGGCTGTACAAATGGGTGGCCTATTGAATATTTATAACACATAGCAGCAACTGTAGGCATTTTTGATAAAAGACGATAAGCAGTTAATCGTCTATGTTCAGGATTTTCAACATCAAGACCTTGGTGATAAAAAGCTGCTAATGCACCTGTGACACCACATAATACAGCCATAGGATGTGAGTCACGTCTAAAACCATTAAATAGGCGATGGATTTGTTCATGTACCATTGTATGGTGTTTTATGTCTCGTTCAAACTTCGAAAACTCTTCTTTACCAGGTGCTTCACCGTTTAACAATATGTAACATACTTCTAAAAATGATGCTTCTTTAGCAAGTTGTTCTATAGGAAACCCACGATGTAATAAAATACCGTTATCGCCATCGATATAAGTAATTTTAGATTCGCACGAGGCAGTTGAGGTAAAGCCTGGATCAAACGTAAAATAGCCTGAATTTCCAAGTTTACTCACATCGATTACTTGGTTACCTAGAGAAGGTGTAAGTAAATTGAGTTCTAAGTTTTTAGCATTACCTACTTCAACAGATACCTTATCATCATTCATCATATTGCTCCTTAAGTTTGATTTAAAATGGACATTATAAACACGACTTAAAATTAACAAAAAAATAACATTTGGATTAAATTGTGAGTGTTCTTGGCTGATTTATAAAAAAAGATATTAGCCATTTAACTAAAAATGATCAATCTCAAAAAAACAATTTATCCTATTTTCATAGTATTTTGTTTTTAGAAAAACCTTAATAAATCTAGCCCCATCGTTTTAAAAATTATAAACGCACTAAATCATCACAGTTAAAATACATTAAAATTTCATTTTTGGGAAATGCCTACTTCATGTAAAGATAGATTGATACTATTTGCCCCTCAGATAATAACATCATGACATTTTATATTCATATCAAACAATAACAACATGTTAAGAGCATAGCTTAGTGTAAATAAAATTAATATCATAATTATTTCATGTACTAGTGCTAATTTTTTCACACTGACAATCAGAAAAAATAAGATACCATCTTCGAAATTTTTACATAATTTTTTTATAGTACTCTTTTTTTAGAGTTTTTGTGAGTAAATAGGTTATTATATGCGCTGTTGCTATAATATTTTTAATAATTTGTTTGTAAATTGTGATGAAGCTCACTGATTACAGGAAATCATTAAACTTTAAACCTACATGAATTGTAATAAAGTTCATATAATCTTATACTTTACGCAACCATAATATTGCAATTTTGTTGGATTTAAATTTGTATTCAATTGAACGCATGATTATGGATTAACAGGTTTATAACAGTCTACTTTGTATTAACGTTTTTTAAAGTGGTAAATAAATCATAACGATGAAACGACATTACACTTTTCGCGTCTGGTTTATTATTTGGTCATAACTTTTTCAATGGTAGGTAATATTTTGAAACACAAACGCCCTGTCAATCTTGATTTAAAAACCATTCATTTTCCAATTACTGCAATTGCATCTATCTTACACCGTGTATCAGGTGTGATGATATTTGTCGGATTGGCTATTTTGATTTGGTTACTTGGACTCTCACTCAGCTCTGTTGCAGGCTTTGCAAGTGCAATGGCAATTGCGGATAATTTCTTTATGAAAATTATCCTATGGGGAATACTAACGGCTTTTGCTTATCACGTTGTGGGTGGCTTTAGACATATTTTCATGGATTTTGGTCTTATCAAAGAAAATTTTGAATCTGGTCAAAAGACTGCAAAAATTAGTTTTATTGTAACAGCTGCGCTATCTGTATTAGCCTTAATTCTTGTTTGGTAAGGAGAAACTTGTGAATACCCAGACTATTAAACATTCAGGAGCAATCGGTAAAAAAGGGGTGCTTGATTGGATTTTAATTCGTGCTAGTGCACTAATCATTACTCTTTATGCCCTTTACATTTTTTCTTTTCTTATTTTCTCTGACATCAATTATGAAAATTGGTTTGCTTTCTTCTCTTCTCCTTTTACGAAAGTATTTACTCTTATTACGTTAGTGTGCATTTTATGCCATGCGTGGATTGGTTTATGGCAAGTGTTAACTGATTACATTAAATCTTTTGCAGTACGTTTTTTATTACAAGTACTGGTTGTCTTCGTTTTAGCTGTTTACGTTTTGTACGGTGTTACCGTACTTTGGAGTGTTTAAATGCAACTACCTATAAAAGAATTTGATGCGGTTGTAATTGGAGCTGGTGGCGCTGGAATGCGCGCTGCTCTTCAAATATCGCAAAACGGTTTTTCATGTGCGTTATTATCAAAAGTATTCCCTACACGTTCCCATACAGTTTCAGCCCAAGGCGGTATCACCGTTGCATTAGGTAATACCCATGAGGATAACTGGGAATGGCATATGTATGACACCGTAAAAGGCTCTGATTATATTGGTGATCAAGATGCAATAGAATATATGTGTAATACAGGTCCGGAAGCAATTTTAGAATTAGAGCACATGGGATTACCCTTCTCTCGCCTTGAAGATGGTCGTATTTATCAGCGCCCTTTCGGTGGACAGTCCAAAAACTTTGGTGGTGAACAAGCTGCAAGAACTGCTGCTGCTGCAGATAGAACAGGACATGCTCTTCTTCATACTCTTTACCAACAAAACATTAAAAACAACACCAATATTTTCTCTGAATGGTATGCACTAGATTTAGTTAAAAATCAAGATGGTGCAATTGTTGGATGTACAGCCATGTGTATTGAAACTGGTGAAATCGTCTATTTCAAATCAAAAGCAACGATTCTTGCTACAGGTGGTGCAGGCCGTATTTATCAATCAACTACGAATGCTCACATTAATACCGGGGATGGTGTTGGTATGGCACTTCGTGCTGGTGTACCTGTTCAAGATATGGAAATGTGGCAATTTCACCCTACAGGAATAGCAGGTGCCGGCGTACTTGTAACTGAAGGTTGTCGCGGCGAAGGTGGGTACTTATTAAATAACCAAGGCGAACGTTTTATGGAACGTTATGCTCCTAATGCTAAAGATCTTGCAGGTAGAGATGTTGTCGCACGTTCAATTATGATTGAAATTCGTGAAGGCAGAGGGTGTGATGGGCCATGGGGACCACATGCTAAGCTTAAATTAGACCATTTAGGAAAAGAAGTTCTTGAATCACGCCTACCTGGAATTTTAGAGTTATCAAGAACATTTGCTCATGTTGATCCAATTAAAGAACCGATACCTGTTATTCCAACATGTCACTATATGATGGGTGGAATACCAACTAAGGTAACAGGCCAAGCCATTCGAGTAAATGAAAAAGGAGAAGATGAAGTTATTCCTGGTTTATTTGCAGTAGGTGAAATTGCCTGTGTGTCAGTTCATGGTGCCAATAGACTTGGTGGAAATTCACTACTTGACTTAGTTGTATTCGGCCGTTCAGCAGGATTACATTTAGCTGAATCAATCGCAGAGCAAGGTTCACTAAGAAAAGCAAGTGATTCAGATTTAGAAGCATCATTAAGCCGTTTAAACCGCTGGGAAAATACAAAATCTGGAGAAGATCCAGTTCAAATACGTAAAGATCTTCAAGCTTGCATGCAAAACAATTTCTCAGTATTTAGAGAAGGTGATGCGATGGCTGAAGGTTTAGAGCAGCTTAAAGCAATTCGTGAACGATTAAATGAAGCTAAATTAGATGATAATTCAAAAGAATTTAATACTCAGCGTATTGAATGTTTAGAGTTAGATAATTTAATGGCAACCGCTATTGCAACAGCTTACTCTGCAAATTATCGGACAGAAAGCCGTGGTGCTCATAGTCGTTTTGATTTCCCTGAACGTGATGATGAAAATTGGTTATGCCATTCTCTTTTCAAACCTGAAACAGAAGAAATGACCAGACGTGAAGTCAATATGCAACCTAAGTTGCGTGATGCGTTTCCACCTAAGATACGTTCTTACTAGTTAATTAATCAGGATATAGCCATGAGAATTGAATTTTCTATCTATCGTTACAATCCAGATGTCGACCAAAAGCCTCGTATGCAAGATTACAGCTTAGAGGTACCTGAAGGTCGTGATATGATGGTACTAGATGCTCTAATTTTGCTAAAAGAGCAAGATTCTAGCCTATCTTTCCGCCGCTCTTGCCGTGAAGGTGTTTGTGGTTCTGATGGGATTAATATGAACGGCAAGAATGGTCTTGCTTGTATTACGCCATTATCGTCTTTAAAAAATAAAACCAATAAAATTGTAATTCGTCCATTACCTGGTTTGCCTGTTGTTCGAGATTTAATCGTCGATATGGCGCAGTTCTATACTCAGTACGAAAAAATAAAACCTTATTTAATTACGGATGGAAGTGCAAAGCCTGAACGTGAGTTTTTGCAATCACCAGAAGAAAGAGAAAAATTAGATGGGTTATATGAATGCATCATGTGTGCGTGTTGCTCAACGTCTTGTCCATCATTCTGGTGGAATCCAGAGAAATTTATAGGGCCTGCAGGCTTGCTTGCAGCATATCGTTTCTTAATTGATAGTCGTGATACTCAAACAGCAAACCGTTTAGAAAATCTTGATGATGCCTTCAGTGTATTTAGATGTCATGGCATCATGAACTGTGTTAGTGTGTGTCCTAAAGGATTGAACCCAACACAAGCGATCGGTCATATCAAATCGATGCTTCTATCGCAAAGTGCATAATGAATATCGGCTTAGTTTAACAACTAAGCCTTTTTTAATGTTATAAATTGTAACTATTAGGGAATCGCTTGCTATGCAAAATAACTTAATGAAAGATTGGCTCGATAACTCTTATCTTGCTGGAGCAAATCAGGGATATATTGAAGATATATATGAGTCGTATCTTGACGACCCAAATTCAGTTGAAGCTAGCTGGCGAGAAATTTTCGATGCTATGCCACAAGCAAGCAATACAGATGTTGCACATTCAGCGCTCAGAGACTATTTTAGGGAAGCTGCAAAAAATCCATTAGCTAATGCTAGTAATCAAACTCAAAATGGCGCTCTAAATGCTAAACAAATTCGTGTATTAGAATTGATAGATGCTTATAGAATAAGGGGACATCAAGCGGCTAACCTAGATCCATTAGGTTTATGGGAGCGCCCTTGTGTTGATGAACTAAACCTTTCTTATTATCAACTAGACGACCAAGATTTAGAAAGCTCATTTAATGTTGGTTCCTTTGCTCACGGTAAAGAAACCATGAAATTAAAAGACCTCTTTGCAGTACTGAAAAGAACTTATTGTGGCAATATTGGTGCAGAATACATGCACCTTACAGATACGAATGAGAAGCGCTGGATCCAGCAGCGTCTTGAATCAGCAAATGGTCAACCTCAATTTACTTTAGAAGAACAAAAAAGATTTTTAAATGAGTTGACAGCAGCAGACGGCTTAGAAAGATACTTAGGCGCAAAATTCCCAGGTGCAAAACGCTTTTCACTTGAAGGCGGTGATGCATTAGTTCCTATGCTAAAAGAAATTATACGCCATGGGGGTAAAAATGGTGCTCGCGAAGTTGTTATGGGCATGGCGCATCGTGGTCGTTTAAATGTTTTAGTCAATGTACTAGGTAAGCGCCCTGAAGAGTTATTCGATGAATTTGCAGGAAAACACGATCATCACTTAGGAACAGGTGATGTTAAGTACCATCAAGGTTTCTCTTCAGATTTTAGCACTGAAGGTGGTAATGTTCATTTAGCTCTAGCCTTTAATCCATCTCACCTTGAAATCGTGAGCCCTGTTGTTATGGGTTCAGTTAGAGCAAGACGTGATAGATTACCAGCTGGTTCGAATGTGTTACCTATCACAATCCATGGTGATTCTGCAGTTGCAGGTCAAGGGGTTGTACAAGAAACTCTGAACATGTCACAAGCAAGAGGTTATGAAGTCGGTGGTACCGTTAGAATTGTGATTAATAATCAAATCGGATTTACAACCTCTAATCCTCAAGACACGCGCTCAACTGAGTATTGTACAGATATCGCTAAAATGGTTCAGTCACCCATTTTTCATGTGAATGCTGATGATCCTGAAGCCGTTATATTTGTGTCAAGATTAGCTCTTGATTTTAGAAATACATTTAAGCGTGATGTGATGATAGATCTCGTTTGTTATCGCCGCCATGGCCATAACGAAGCTGATGAGCCAAATGCAACTCAGCCATTAATGTACCAAAAAATCAAAAAACACCCAACACCAAGGCAAGTATATGCTGACTATCTAGTTTCAAAAAACTTGATTGACTCTGATACAGCAAATGAAATGGCTAACTTATATCGTGATGCCCTTGATAAAGGTGATTGTGTTGTAGATGAATGGCGCCCTATGGCAGCCGGTGCCGTATCATGGCAATCATACCTTAACCGTGAATGGGATGAGGCCTATGCAAGCACAGTTGAAATGGGACGTCTACAAGACTTAGCTAGAAGAATTAGTACGATACCAGATCACATTACCGCTCACCCTCGTGTTGCAAAAATTTATAGTGACCGAGCAGAAATGGCTGAAGGAATAAAACCATTTGACTGGGGCGCTGCTGAAACCTTAGCTTATGCAACTCTTGTTGATCAACATATCGCTGTTCGTATCTCTGGTGAAGATGCTGGTCGTGGTACATTCTTCCATCGTCATGCTGTTGTGCATAGTCAAACTGATGGTGATGCTTATATCCCATTAAAATGTGTTCATAATACTCAAGGCGAATTTAATGTTTGGGACTCAGTTTTATCTGAAGAAGCAGTACTAGCTTTTGAGTATGGTTATTCGACAGCTGAACCACGCATCCTTAATATTTGGGAAGCCCAATTTGGCGACTTTGCAAATGGTGCACAGGTAGTCATCGACCAATTTATCAGTTCAGGTGAACAAAAATGGGGTCGTTTATGTGGTCTTGTCATGCTATTACCTCATGGATATGAAGGTCAAGGCCCAGAACACTCCTCTGCAAGACTTGAACGTTACTTGCAACTATGTGCTGAGCAAAATATGCAAGTTTGTGTTCCGTCTACGCCTGCACAAGTTTATCACATGCTGCGCCGTCAAATGCTAAGACCGATGCGTCGTCCATTAGTCGTGATGTCGCCAAAATCTCTATTACGTCACCCATTAGCTGTTTCAACGCTTGATGAGCTTGCCAATGGGACATTCCAAAATGTAATTGATGAAATAGATGCACTTGATCCAAAATCAATTAATCGCGTTGTACTTTGCTCTGGTAAAGTCTATTACGATTTATTAGAAATGCGTCGTAAAGAAGAACTTAACGGTGTTGCAATTGTTCGTATTGAGCAACTTTACCCATTCCCTCATAAAGAGATTCAGAGCGTGTTAGCTAAATATGCTCATGTTACTGATTGGGTCTGGTGTCAAGAAGAACCTTTAAACCAAGGTGCTTGGTACTGCAGTCAGCATAACTTTAGAGAAGCAATCCCATCTGGTGCGAAACTTCGTTATGCAGGTCGTCCGGCTTCAGCATCCCCTGCTGTAGGTTATACTTCTGTGCATCAAGAACAACAGCAAGCACTCATTATTGATGCGTTGAAATAATGAGCCAATATCAGCACGGCTACACTTTTATGTTAGCCATGCTGATATTTTAACTAAAATGTATTGAAAATTCTGTGCCAACACGTATTTACGTCAATATTAATGAGTGAGTTAAAAAAGGAATTATATATGAGCAGCTATGAGATACTTGTACCCGTACTTCCAGAATCAGTCGCAGATGCAACAATAGCGACATGGCATAAAAAAGTAGGTGACACGGTAAATCGTGATGAAGTGATTGTCGAAATTGAAACCGATAAAGTTGTACTAGAGGTTCCAGCAACCGAAAGCGGTGTAATTGAAGCAATTTTAGAAGAAGAAGGCGCAACGGTATTAGGCCAACAAGTCATTGGGCGTGTTAAAGCTGGCGCGGTGGCTAAACCACTAGCTAATGAAGCGCCGAGCGCCCCTGCAGCAGTTGCACAGGCCACAGATGCTCATGATGCTATCAGCCCAAGTGTTAGACGTTTAATTGCTGAGCATAACTTAGATGTAACTGGCATTAAGGGTACTGGTGTTGATAATCGTCTGACAAAAGAAGATGTTGAAAAACATATCGCTAACCAAAAGAAAGCACCTGCTAAAACGGCATCCGATGCTCAAGTCGCACCTTTAGGATTGCGTGAAGAAAAACGGGTTCCGATGACTCGTCTTCGTAAACGTATTGCTGAGAGATTGTTAGAAGCAAAAAATAATACTGCAATGTTGACAACATTTAATGAAATCAACATGAAACCAATCATGGACATGCGTAAACAATATGGTGAAGCATTTGAAAAGCGTCATGGCGTGAGACTTGGATTTATGTCGTTTTATGTTAAAGCCGTTGTTGAAGCATTAAAACGCTACCCTGAAGTCAATGCATCGCTTGATGGAGAAGATGTCGTTTACCGTAATTTCTTTGACATCAGTATTGCAGTTTCCACCCCACGAGGATTAGTCACCCCAGTCCTTAGAAATGCAGAGCTAATGGGTATGGCTGATATTGAAAAAGGCATAAAAGCCCTTGCTGTTAAAGGACAAGAAGGTAAATTAACTGTTGAAGAACTAACAGGTGGTAACTTCACCATTACCAATGGCGGTGTTTTTGGTTCTCTTATGTCAACACCTATCATCAATCCACCACAAAGCGCTATCTTAGGCATGCATGCAATTAAAGACAGGCCTATGGCTGTGAATGGACAAGTCGTTATTTTACCTATGATGTACTTAGCGTTATCTTACGATCACCGCATCATAGATGGCCGAGAATCTGTTGGATTCTTAGTGACTGTTAAAGAATTACTAGAAGATCCAGCTAGATTGATTCTTGACGTTTAATCATACTTGTTTCATTCTGAGTTAGCATTCACATCTCACTCAGAATGAAATCTCATTTTTCTTTTGCAAAGATTATCATAAACTTTGCACATTTTTTAACTCAACAAGGGACACAATCAATGAACTTACATGAGTATCAAGCAAAACAATTATTTGCACGCTATGGCATGCCTGTACCAGTCGGCTACGCTTGTTCTACACCAAGAGAAGCGGAAGAAGCCGCTTCTAAAATCGGTGGCGATCACTGGGTCGTGAAATGCCAAGTTCACGCAGGTGGCCGCGGAAAAGCTGGTGGTGTGAAACTTGTTAAAGCAAAAGAAGAAATTAGAGCGTTTGCAGAACATTGGTTAGGTAAGAATTTAGTGACTTACCAAACTGATGCTAATGGTCAACCTGTTCATCAAATCTTAGTCGAAAATGCAACTGATATTGCTAAAGAGCTTTATCTTGGTGCTGTAGTGGATAGAGCAACTCGCAAAATCGTTTTTATGGCATCAACCGAGGGTGGTGTTGAGATTGAAACCGTTGCAGAGCAAACGCCTCATTTAATTCATAAAATGACAATTGATCCATTAACAGGACCTCAGCCTTATCAAGGTCGTGAGTTAGCGTTTAAATTAGGCTTAAATCCTAAGCAAGTTACACAATTTAGCAAAATTTTCATGGGTCTTAGCACCTTATTTATTGAGCGTGATCTTGCTATGGTTGAAATCAACCCATTAGTTATCACCACTCAAGGCGATTTGATTTGCCTAGATGGTAAATTAGGCGCAGATGGTAATGCATTATTCAGACAAGCTGACTTACGTGAGATGCGTGATCCAAGTCAAGAAGATGCTCGTGAATCACGTGCAGCTCAATGGGAACTAAACTATGTTGCATTAGATGGCAATATTGGCTGTATGGTTAATGGTGCTGGGCTCGCCATGGGCACAATGGATATTGTTAAACTACACGGTGGTGAACCTGCAAACTTCCTAGATGTAGGCGGCGGCGCAACAAAAGAGCGCGTGACTGAAGCATTTAAAATTATTTTGTCTGATGAAAATGTAAAAGCAGTACTTGTCAATATTTTTGGTGGGATTGTCCGTTGTGATTTAATTGCTGATGGTATCATCGGGGCAGTGGGTGAAGTCGGTGTTTCGGTACCTGTCGTTGTTCGCCTTGAAGGGAATAATGCTGAACTTGGCGCGAAAAAATTAGCCGATAGCGGATTAAATATCATTGCTGCGAAAAGTTTAACCGATGCAGCTGAACAAGTTGTTAACGCAGCTAAATAATCATAGGAGCCCAATATGTCAATTTTAATTAATAAAGATACAAAAGTCATTTGCCAAGGATTTACTGGTAGCCAAGGCACCTTCCATTCAGAGCAAGCAATTGCTTACGGTACTCAAATGGTAGGCGGCGTTACGCCAGGTAAAGGCGGTACAACACATTTAGGTTTACCTGTTTTTAACACTGTACGTGATGCAGTTGAATCGACTGGAGCAACTGCTTCTGTTATTTATGTACCGGCTCCTTTTTGCAAGGATTCAATTCTAGAAGCTATCGATGCTGGAATCGAACTCATTGTGTGTATCACAGAAGGTATCCCAACATTAGATATGTTGATTGTTAAAGCTAAGTTAGAACAAACTGGCGTGCGTATGATAGGTCCAAACTGTCCAGGTGTGATTACACCTGATGAATGTAAAATTGGGATTATGCCTGGCCACATCCATAAAGCGGGTAAAGTTGGCATCGTATCACGTTCTGGGACATTAACGTATGAAGCAGTAAAACAAACCACTGATATCGGTCTTGGTCAATCAACTTGTGTTGGTATTGGTGGTGACCCTATCCCTGGTTCAAACTTTATTGATATCTTAGCGATGTTCGAAAAAGATCCACAAACTGAAGTAATTGTCATGATAGGTGAAATTGGCGGAAGTGCAGAAGAAGAAGCTGCAGACTTTATCAAAAAGAATGTCACTAAACCTGTTGTTGGCTACATTGCAGGTGTCACAGCACCTAAAGGAAAACGTATGGGGCATGCTGGCGCAATCATTGCAGGTGGAAAAGGCACTGCAGATGAAAAATTTGCAGCCCTTGAAGCAGCTGGTGTTAAAACCGTTCGCAGCCTAGCTGATATTGGTGATGCTGTTTTAGCGGTTTACAAAAAATAAGACTTATTGATAAGTGATCTCGAAAGCGGTTGGTTGACATTAAGGTTGTATTCATGAGTGCATGATTTAAAAATACGCTTATGAATTTACAATTGAAACATCAGTCCTCACTCAATTAAGACAAAGCACCAATGTGAATACATTTGGTGCTTTTTTTATGGCATTAATGACCCTTTTGCAGGCCGCTTGCCTGACTCTCTGCCCCTAACAAACAATCGGATACACCATTACGATACCACCGCAATATTAACGGATTTATAGCACTCAGCGTACAATCTATTTTTATGAATGACCGTCAACATCTGTCTTAATTGAGCATGATAGCGTTCTAGTAAGTTGCCAGTGAGATATTTACCTTCTTCAAGCTCGCTCTTAGAGAGATAAATTTGTTCATTAAGCACATTTGCTTGCAATGACCTGCCTATATTTCTAAGTGTATTAACTGCATTCCCTCCACTTTTCGCTGATCCAGCAGTCGCAAATACACCTAATGGTTTATCTGTTAACTCAAACCGTAAATAATCTAATGCATTTTTGAGCGAACCTGAGATACAACCGTGGTACTCTGGTGAAATCAAGAGTATGCCATCCGCTCGAACAATCAATTGTTTCAAACGCTCTGCACTTGGGTGATTAGCATGAGCATAATCAAAATTAGGTAGATCTAATGTTCGAACGGAAATATGTTCAATTTTAAATTGAGCATCAGCATGGATTCCCAGATTATTAGCAAGAATACCAGATAAAGCCCCTTCTCTGTAACTACCATTAATAATTAAAAGTGTTGGTTTAACCATCATAAGAATCCCTTAAGTATTTATTATAATCATTTATTCACAAAATTCTCTTAAAATAACCGAGATATTCCCAATGTCTCAACAAACATAATTAGCAATCATGTTTGTTTTAATAGGTAATACCAGGGGGATTAATCTCTGACTGTAAAACGGCTTCATCCTGTTCTGCAAAACGGGCTAAAATTGTTTGATATGTTCCATTTTCAATTGCGGCATTAATCGACGCCTGCAGGGCATTTACTAACCCATTGCCCTTTTTAGTCGTAACAGCAACAAGCGCTTTTTTAGGACCAAACCCCACAACTTTTGTTTTACCCGTGAGAGCAGCTTTATAAGCCGCAACAGATTGAGGCCCAAACCAAACATCTGCTCGACCGGATTGAATAAAAAGATCAGCAGAAGCATCATCCGCAACATAAACTAATAGTGCAGGTTCCAGACCTTTTTGCTCATTAATCTCATTCCACCCCAATAATATTTTTTCTTGATTCGTACCAGATTGGACGATGACTCTCAATCCTGAAATATCTTCAGCGGATTGAATGGATTCGATGGCGCTATTTGCTTTAACCGTAAATGCTAATGAATCAGCACGATAGGTTGCAAAATCAAATTTTTCTTTTCTAGGTTCAGTTACCGCTATATTCACCAGTGCCACATCATAACGACCAGAGGTGATCCCAAGTGGCCAATCTTCCCAAGCAGCCGGTATAATATTCACTTTGAGCCCAAGACTTCCTGCAAGTAATCTTGCAAAATCAACATCACTTCCAATTCTATCTCGATTATTAGAAGCTAAAAATGCAATGGGAGGAGCATTATTAGCTGCAATTGCTACAGTCAAAGTACCAGGCTCAATAAAATTAAAGTCCTTAGGAATAAGCGCAATAGCTGATGGGACAGGTTCTACAACAATCGGAATCTCTTGAGCCTTAATATCTAAATTAGCTTCTGAGACAAATGACAATGCTAACAAACTCAATGCGATTAACCCTTTTTTCATGATACCCTCTCTTTTATAAGACTTTTGATAAAAATTGTTGTGTTCTTGGATGACTTGGATGATTGAGTAGTTGTTGCGCACTGCCTTGCTCAACAATCTCTCCATCGACCATAAAGACAATTTGATCAGCGACCTCTCTTGCAAACCCAATTTCATGCGTAACAACGACTAATGTCGTCCCAGATTTCGCTAAGGTTTTAATGACATCTAAAACCTCACCTACTAATTCTGGATCTAACGCTGAGGTAGGTTCATCAAAAAGCATGACCTTTGGTTTGAGTGCGAGAGCTCTAGCAATCGCAATTCGCTGCTGCTGGCCACCTGAAAGATGACGTGGCCATGAATTAACTTTATCGCTGAGGCCGACAAGTTCCAGCAATCGCAAAGCCTCAGCAATTGCTGATTGCTTATCTAGTTTTCCATGAGCAATAGGGGCTTCAATCAAATTATCTAACACAGTCATATGCGGAAATAGATTAAAATTTTGAAAAACATAACCAACATTAATGCGTTGTTTTAATATCTCTTTTTCCTTAAGTTCATATAATTTATTACCTTCCAATCGATACCCAATATACTCGCCATCTATCTGGATAAACCCATGATCGACTCGCTCAAGATGATTAATCGTCCTAAGCAAAGTCGATTTACCAGAACCAGATGGTCCTAAAATCACAGTCACGGTACCTGGTTCAATCTCTAAAGAGACATTATTCAATGCCTTATGATGTCCATATTGTTTACTTACACCAGTAATTGAAATATGACCTATGGCATTACGCAATTTTGGCATGAGGCACCTCCAAAATTAAGGGGGCTTTTGAGACTTGTTTTGGTAAAATATCAACAGGTAATTTAGTAGTTGATTTGCGATCGCCTCGTTTGAGCCAATTTTCAACACCATATTGAAGCAATGATAAAACAGTTGTAATCACTAAATACCAAACTGCGGCAACCATCAATAATGGAATGATCTCTTGAGTACGGTTGTAGATCATTTGAATCGTATAAAATAACTCAGGCATTGCGAGTACATACACCATCGCCGTACCTTTTGCTAGACTGATGATTTCATTAAAACCAGCAGGCATAATCGTGCGTAATGCTTGAGGTAAAATGATACGTGTTGTACGACGCCAAGCAGATAATCCTAAGGCTGAAGCCGCTTCATATTGGCCATGATCAACACCTAAAAATCCCCCTCGAATGATCTCTGCGCTATAAGCACTTTGCACTAAAGTCAATCCAACTACTGCTGTGGTAAACTGACTGAGTACATTGATGGTATCAAATGAACCAAAAACAATTGAGGTAAACGGTATCCCAATCGATAAACTGTCATATAGATATGAAAAATTATATAAAACAATCAATACGACGATTAAAGGAAGCGACCTAAATAGCCAGACATACCCAAATGCTAATGAATTTAACAACCATGAACTAGACAGCCTGCACATTGCTAATATGCCACCAAGTAGTAAACTGAGCACTGTGCATATCAGGGTTAACAATAAGGTTTTACCTAACCCCTCTAGAATGACAGGTTCAAATATCCAATGAGCAAATACCCCCCACTCCCATCTTGGATTAAATGCAACTGATTGAATAACGATTGCGAGTATAAAAAGAGCGATTGTCGCACCTAAAACACGTAATGGGTAACGTGCTGGAATAATTTTAATGTCTTTTTTATGAATCATGATATTACCTCTCAAGCGATTGAAGCTATCAAATGCTGTTTTTCTATAAATAAAGATTTTGTAAATCTTAAGCGCCCATCATAAGGTGGATGACTTAGATGTTCATATTGTTCACTGAGTTCAAACTGTGGACAATACCCCTGTTTTAAATAGAGTTTTACAGCAGCAATTTGCTTAAACCCGGTGCTAAGATACACATTTTGATATCCCAGTAAGTAGGCACTTAGTTCTAGCTGTTCGAGCATTTTTGAGGCCAATCCCTGCTGCCTTAAACTTGGCTCGGTCCAAATTCGTTTAAATTCTGCCGTTTTATCACTAAAAGGTTTAAATGCTCCCATGGCAATGATATTGTTATTACGCCATAACACCCAAACCGCACCATTAGGTAATCGATAATCTTCATTTTTATCTTCCTCAATTACCCATGAAAAATACCCACCATAGATAGTTTTATATTCTTTGAATAATCCCTCTAGAATTGGACTTAAGCGTTTATCTGTTATTTCCATACTTTCGAATCTATCTGACATATTCCCCCCTCTTCTTTAAGTTATTTACCTCAATTTTATATCTGAGGTAAATTCACCCTAAAATTTAATCGCCTAGACCTGGCGGATTAATTTCGGCAACAGACAATGCCTCTTGTCCCTCTCCCCAGCGGGATAATACTTGCTGATATTCCCCAGATTGCATCACCCCATTTAAGGCAATCTGAACAGCATCGACCAGTCCACTGCCTTTTTTCAAAGTGACCGCAACATGTGCAGCATTAGGCCAGCCACCATCTATTTGCCCAACTAATTTGGTATTGCCTGTTTGTGATATTTTCCAGGCTCCCATAACATACGGCGTAAAGAATGCATCTGCTCGACCTGATTGCAATGCTAACGATTGAGCAGCATCATCTTTGGCATAAATAGGAGTAAATGCCTCTAATCCCTTAGCGATATTCTCTTCATTCCAAGCAAGCAATATCGCCTCTTGATTCGTGCCAGACCCAACAATAATTTTCAAACCCGCAATATCTTCTGCCTGATTTATTTCATTAATTGAACTATCTGATTTGACGAAAAAGCCTAATGAATCTTTTCGATAAGTGACAAAGTCAAACCGTTTTTTCCTATCTTTTGTAACAGTAATATTACTGATAGCCATGTCATACTTTCCTGAGGCAACACCAAGTGGCCAATCCTCCCACGAAGTCGGTACCACTTTAAGCGTAAGTCCTAAGCTATCGGCAATCAATTGAGCCATATCGACTTCACTGCCGACTAATGTTCTGTTATCCTCAGCAAACATATATAACGGAGGGGAATTTAAACCTGCAACCGCAACGGTTAATGCACCTTGATTAGCAAAACGAAATTCTGGGCTGATGGCATTGATCGCAGCTTCATTCGTTTTAGCTCTGATTGGCACTTTATTATTCTCCAAACTAATCTCCTGCCCATCAATCGTAATAGCAAAAACTGGGGTTACTGCAAAAGCTAATAGGACTAAAATCTGGTTTAGTATTTTCATATGGAAACCTCCAATGAGGTTAATTCCACATTTTGAGTAAATTGATTTTCAGGTACTTTTAAGCCAAGGCTGTCTCTAAGTGTTTGTCCTGGATAGTCCAATCTATAACGACCTTCAGCTTGTAAGATTGGAATGACCGTATCTACAAATTTTGAAAACGTATTAGGTGTGCCACCTTGAATAATGAATCCATCTGCGGCACCATTATCAAGCCAGTGTAAAAGTCCTTGTGCGACGTCATTGGGTGTGCCTGAAAACAAAGGCCTTGGTGTTGCAGCCTCAAGCGCGACTTGTCTGAGTGTTAATCCCCTCTCTTTAGCCTGGGCTTTAATCAAATCTGTTGTGGCTCGAAAACTATTTTGACCAATTTCACCGAGTTCTGGAAAAGGCTCATCAAGTGGGTATTGGCTAAAATCATGGTGATCAAAATAACGCCCTAAATAATTCAACGCATCTTTGATGGAGACCAGTTCAGCTGTTTGTTGGTATTGCTTTTCAACATCAGCTGCATCTTTGCCAATAATGACACTGACACCTTGGAAAATGTGCAGTTCATCTTCCGTTCGATTAAATTGACTGAGTTGGCTTTTGACTCCCTGATAAAATGCCTGTGCACTTTCTAGAGAATCATTTTGGCTAAATATCGCATCAGCATGTGATGCAGCGAGTTGTTTGCCATCGGATGATGCACCTGCTTGAAAAATAATAGGTCTGCCTTGAGGTGTTCTTCCTATATTTAAAGGTCCTGCTACTTGGAAAAATTCCCCTTTGTGGTTAAGCGCATGCATTTTACTCGGCTCAAAAAACTGTCCTGTCTTTCTGTTACGAACAAAGGCGTCCTCTTCCCAAGAATCCCAAAGTCCTTTAACCACCTGCAAATATTCATCAGCAATACGATAGCGCAGCGCATGTTCGGGATGTTTTTCTCGTGAATAATTCTTAGCTGATCCTTCTAAAGGCGAAGTAACGACATTCCAACCTGCTCTACCTTGACTTAAATGATCTAAACTTGCAAATTGGCGTGCCACAGTATAAGGGTCACTGTAAGAAGTTGAGACCGTCCCCACTAATCCTATATGACTTGTTAAAGCCGCTAATGCAGAAAGCGCAGTGATGGGTTCAAATCGATTTAAAAAATGCGGAATAGATTTTTCATTAATATAAAGGCCATCAGCAATAAAGATGAAGTCTAATTTCCCTTCCTCAGCTTTTAACGCTGTAGTTAAAAGATAATTAAAATTGATACTTGCATCAATTACTGCTTCAGGATGACGCCATGCAGACATATTACCTGCAGGGCCATGTATCATTGTTCCTAATCTGATTTGACGTTTTTTAGACATAAATACTCCTAAATAAGGCATAGAGGTATCTCACTCAATGATGCACTACAGTTAGAAAATCAACCTTGCGTGATAGGCATGAGCTCAATACAATTTAAATTTTAAATAAGCTATGGGTTATGTGTCGTTTATGATTCGTTAATCAGTATTAACGTAAAAACGAAGGCGGCACATTGTGCCAAGTTGGGCTATTTGGAGGGACAACAAAGATGGGTTGTATAGAAACGATCATTCAGCCAATTTAATTTCACTGTTATTAATTTCAATAATGTTATCTGTATCATCATATTCACCTTATGCAACTGAAGTTTCTGCATTAATTGTTTCAAATTGTGCGAGTAACAGCACTGATCTTAACCTTGCGATTGCATCAACAATAGGTGTATCAACAATAAATTCATCAATACCAAATTGTGTTTGCAAGTCTGTCAATTGTGCATGTACTTCTTCTGCTGTACCTGCTAATAGATTGCTTTCGCGTAAAAAAATCGAACGTGCTTGTTGGCCTGATTGGCGCACAAATGCATGAGCTTGTGCTTCCGTCGCTACTGTTACTTTTTGTCCATTTTCTAATTCTACTCCCCATAATTGGATTTCTTTGGCCAAACGTTTAGCTTCATCAGTGCTCTTTGCCACAATCACTTGTACTGCGACAATGGTGGGTAATTCACTATTTGCTTTCCATGCTTTGGTTACATTCTCAAGCAGGGTTTTATCACCATTAAGATGAGCTGCAAATACAAAATGCCAACCTAACTTTGCCGCAAATAACGCAGTTTCCTCACTCGCGCCTAATAAATATCCATCTGCAAAAATATTTGGAAGCGGTGTTGCAAGCAAATTATCATACTCATCTTGATGAGTGTCATTTTGTTTTGCAGGTTTAATCCATTTATTAAGGAGATTAACCTGTTCGTTAAATGAACCTTTCGCTTCAGGATGAATGGCATGCTGTAAGGCTTTTGTAGATAACGGTAAGCCGCCAGGTGCTTTACCAATCCCAATATCAATACGTCCAGGAGCGATTGAAGCGAGCAAATTAAAATTTTCAGCAACTTTATACGGGCTATAATGCTGAAGCATAACGCCCCCTGACCCTAGGCGAATACGATGAGTTTGCCCTGCTATCCAAGCAATCACAAGCTCGGGAGAGGGACTTGCTAAGTGAACTGTGTTATGGTGTTCAGCAATCCAAAAACGATGATACCCCCATTTTTCAGCCTGCTTTGCTAAATGTAAAGTTCTTGCCAGCGCATCAGGTGCGGTCTCTGTAGGTGCAACTGGGCTTTTATCCAGTAAACTCAATTTATAAGGCAATTTTCGATTAGCATATAGTGTGTCCATACCTTTCTCCTAAAATTTATAAAAACTTCAAAACTAAAACTTACTAGAGATTTATAGCTTAATTGATATTAAGCATTGATTTTTAATCAATTTACCCTCAGGTTGACTTCATAAGCCTGGCTATCGACATCCACTTCGATTAATTTATAAATTAAAAATGCTCTAATTGTAATAATGCATTTTTAATATGATGTAAGTTTCGTAGTACTTACTCATCTGACTTATCAAGTGGAGTATTTATATCCTGTTTTCAATTCTTTTGAAAATACATAATACTTATGAAGCATATGAAATGGTTATCTAATTAAAAAGCATAATTGATAACAAAGAGATATGAGTTGCAATCGTTGAACTAAGAGATATATTAGGCCTATAACTTACATTCCGCTGTTCAAAAAATGATTAATTAATGTATCTTTATTATTATTTAGCTTTAAGATATTGATATTATTTATAAAAATTACCTGCTGTAACTTTTTGGATGGAGATTATGAATTTCGATAATGTAGACGTGTATGATTATGGGCATCTAGGATTGGTTGCTGGTTTTATTAAACAGGTTGGGTTAAGATACTGATAAATTTATTCGGATTGTCCAAGGATATAGTCGAGCTCATAGACCTGAACTTAACCAAGCCATTCTTGCTTTAATCACTGAAAATCAAGCTGGGATCCCAATATACTTGGACAATCCGAATAAATTTATCAGTATCATCAGGTGTGTTGTCATTGTAAGCAGTCCCATCAACATGGAAGCTAGTTAAGTCGAGATTGATCGCTTTAGGGGTAATGCTTAGGGTGTTAAGCGTTTTAATCGCAAGTTCACTGTAGAGTGAAGAGACTCCATAGTCAAAAACAGCATCTAAGGTTCGGCCCAGCACATCATCGTTCAGATGCTCACTATAGATCCCAGGCGAAATCAGTAAATCGATAGGCTTATCAGAGAAATATTCAGGAACTAAATAGAGGGCTTGAGAATGAAATCCGAGTGCATTAAGCAACATCGCTGCAACTGCTTGACCATGACTGACATGGCATGGCTTAGTTTTAGGGATGACATGATGAATGTAGTCAATTAACCCAACCTGTTTAATAAAACCAGCAACCACTCCTAAATGCCCATAATCATACACGTCTACATTATCGAAATTCATAATCACCATCCAAAAAGTCATAACCAATCACTTTAATGGTTCATTTTCATTCAGCTTATTACTCCACATCTGACAATTTAAACATTGCCTTTTCACTCCACGCTCACCACGATATCTCTTAAATAACGCAGCTGGAGCCGATTTAACACCAGCTCTTGCTAGCCGATGTTGGTGGGACTACCACCATCTTAGATAAAGCATGCCAACTTCCTAATAGTTGACTTCACAGCACACCTAGTACGAGACCACTCGATGGATCTTATAAGCAACTGATTTTACATTTAATTATTATGTTTTTGATTTTAAAGGAAATTTTAACATATTTTTTTGGCGGAAAAAATTGAAAAGGAACCAATTTTATGATCAAATGTAGTTTCTAACACATACATTTTTCATAAAAGAGGTTCCTATGACCAATGAATTTATCACATTTTCACGTCCACTTAAATCATTTTTTGATAAAATATCGATTAGAGAATTTGCAAGAAAAACAAAGTTCATGCAGCGCATACGATTGTTGCAACCTGAATGTTTTTTAAGTGCTTTAATTCAAACGCTTAGCTTTAAAGATCACGCTAACTTAGCAGATATCTTAAGAATGATGGATAGTGAACTAGAGGCAAGTCAATACAAACCTTTTCATAACCAAATTAAAAAGGCTGAATGCACCACATTTATACAATCCATGGTTGAAGAGGCAACTAAAGCGCTCTTTCTTGCGCCTTTTA
>NZ_FOHV01000039.1 GCF_900111395.1 Thorsellia anophelis DSM 18579
TAACTGGGCTCATATTCCATTCAGACCAAGGAACACAATACACCTCAAAAGCATTGCGTTCGCACCTTAAAGACAAGGGGATTACTCAGAGCATGAGTCGTAGAGGTAATTGCTGGGATAATGCTGTCCAAGAGCGCTTCTTTAGGAACATTAAATTTGAATACTTGGATGATTTAAGCTTTATTAACCATCAAGCAGTAGATGATGCTGTGGGGCGTTATATTAGATATTACAACAACATTAGGATTAACTCTGCAATTGGCTACATGACGCCATTACAAAAAAGAAGAGAATTATTAAAAACAGGCTAAAAAACCCTACAAAAAAACTTGACCATTACACTCAAAAGAGGTGGATGTTATTCATATACCGATTATCTATGAACAAACTGACAAGATGATTCCCAAAATGATAACTAACACATCATTTATTCCATTAGATTTCGCCTACCCAGACTCGCCTTTAGAGTATGCGTTCCGGTATGATGGATATTTTAAATCTTTAATTCTAAATGATGCATTTGCTGTTTCTCATATTCAAGAGGATTTATCTAACATCATACCTCATGAGGTGATTGAATCTTTTATCATGAATAGGGATGCAACAACAATCGTACGTTTTGAAGCCTTTGAATCATTCAATTTAGATTTATATGTTCAAGACGATGTGGACTATACTAAATCTAAGTATCAATATTTTTATCCCAAACATTTTAATCTGATACATAAAATCGATTATAAAAATAAACAACCACATGCTGAATTAATCAATAGCAAAACTAACCAAAAATATTTGATAAATCATGATGAATTTGAAAAGAAATTTAATGAAGCCAATGAATTCCCCTTAAATGAAGGTTTTATTGATCAACAATCTTTTCAATTTTTTGAAGAAAAAGAAACATTGTGTGTTCATGCAGAAGCGGTATTTTACGACCATAATTTAAGCAAAAATAGACCATTCATATTTGAACAATGCTTAGATGGTTAAATAACTAAGGCTAAATCATTAAATGTATCGCATATGAGCATATAATATCATTAGGTTAATTTTTAATATTCGTCTTTGAGAACAATAAACTCACGTTTATTGTTCTTTTACGATAAACTACGGATCCATTTTTTGTATTAAACTGTTACAATTAACAGGTAATATTCTCTACTGTATCGCAGATACTGTAGGCAGGTTTAGTGAGTTTGTACTACGAATATTTAGAACAAACAAAAAACTATACCAACTTTCTTTTTCATTAAGTATCTTAATTTACTAAGGAGTTTTACATGCGTAAATCACTACTCGCCGTCGTTACAGCTGCTATGATGAGTGTCACATTTGTTGCCTCAGCAGATACCGTTGCAGCTCACATGCAAACATTAGCGAAACAATATCAAGTTGCCACAGCAGCAACTGATAGCGCTGAATTTATTAGCGCATTAACTGCAATGCGTGAAGCATCAGTAGCTTCTTCAGCTATCCTGCCACCATCCCTTGCTGGCAAAGCTGCTGATAGCGAAGAAGTCAAAACTTATGCTCAAGGATATACTGATATGAATGCTAAAATTGACTTAGCGATTGAGCAAGCAAAAGCAGGTAAAATGGATGAAGCAAAAGCGACTGCTGAAAGCATCGCTGAAGTACGTAATACTAATCACAAAATGTTCCGCTAATTTTTGTGTAAAATTATTACACATACCCGCGATAATGCGGGTGTGTGTATTATAAGTTAACGTTTTAAGCTTGCTCCATTCGAACCAATAACTTCTTTGTACCAATTAAAACTTGCTTTAGGCTTACGAGCTAACGTTCCTTTACCCTCATTATCCCTATCAACATAAATAAACCCATAACGTTTTGACATCTGGGCTGTTCCTGCGCTAACTAAATCAATCGGTCCCCATGAAGTATAGCCCCAAACCTCAACACCATCTTTTATTGCTTCTTCTAACTGAACTAAATGATCATTCATATAATTAATACGGTAAGTATCATTGATTGACCCATCTGCTTCTAATTTATCAACTGCACCTAATCCATTCTCAACGATAAATAACGGTAATTGATATCTATCCCAAAGTACATTTAATAATACTCTAAGGCCTAGTGGGTCAATTTGCCAACCCCATTCAGACGCTTTTAGGTGAGGATTTGGCACCATATTTAGAATATTCGCCTGAGCTTTAGTGATTTCCTCATCTGAACTGACACAACCACTCATATAATAACTAAATGAAATATAGTCAATAGTATGTTTAAGATCCGCTTTATCTTGTTCAGAAATCACAAGTTCAATGCCATGATCCCTAAAATAACGAAGCATATAGCTTGGGTAAGTGCCGCGTACCTGAACATCCCCAAAAAACTGCCAATGACGATTCTCTTCTAATGCTAAATGAACATCCTCTGGATGACATGTTAAAGGATAAACTAACCCACCTAACAGCATATTCCCTATTTTGGCATCAGGGATCATCTCATGACATAACTTAACTGCACGCGCACTTGCCACTAATTGATGATGAATTGCTTGAAAAATTTCTGTTTTAGTAGGTTTACCTTTTAGTCCAACACCTGTAAAAGGTGCATGCAGTGCCATATTAATTTCGTTAAAAGTCAGCCAAAGTTTTACTTTACCCTGATATCTAGCAAATACAACCTTGGCATATCGCTCAAAACATTCAATTGTCTTAGGATTACCCCAACCACCTTGATTCACTAATCCCATCGGCATTTCATAGTGAGATAAGGTAATCATCGGCTTAATTCCGTGCTTTGCCATAGCATCAAAGACCTTATCATAAAATGCAAGTCCCGCTTCATTAGGGGTCAGTTCATCTCCATTTGGAAAAATTCTAGCCCAAGCAATTGAAGTACGTAAACAAGAAAAGCCCATCTCACCAAATAGAGCGATATCTTCCTCATAACGATGATAAAAATCGATTGCAATATCTTTGATATTAAATTCATCTCCAGTACGGCTCTCCCAAGGCTCAACCATGATACCTTTAGGCTGCATATCAGAGGTAGTTAACCCTTTTCCATCAGCTAAATAAGCACCTTCTACTTGATTAGCAGCAATCGCGCCGCCCCATAAAAATGATTTTGGAAATAATGAAGACATGTGTCACTCCTTTTTAATTTAGTAAATAAAAAATTAGACTAGTTACTCATATAAGGTTTTGCCTTGAGAGCGTATTACACCTTGATACCAAGTAAAACTCGCTTTTTTACTTCTGGCAAAACTACCTGTACCATCATCATGACGATCAACATAAATAAAACCATATCGTTTTGACATTTCTGCTTTTGAAGCGCTTATCAAATCAATTGGCCCCCAGCTTGTGTAGCCCATAACTTCCACACCATCTTCTATTGCCTCAGCAACTTCAATTAAATGATCTTTTAAATATTCGATTCGATAGTCATCTTGGATTTTGCCATCGGCTTCAACTACATCTTTTGCACCTAACCCATTTTCCACAATAAATAAGGGTTTTTGATATCTATCCCAAAGCATATTCAATAAAATACGAATTCCCTTAGGATCGATTTGCCATCCCCATTCAGAACTTTTGAGATGAGGGTTTTGTACCATATGTAATAGATTTCCTTCTGTATTAATTTTTGACTTATCAGCTGTTGCACATCCACTCATATAATAACTAAATGAAATAAAATCAATCGTATTTTTCAAGCAAAGAGTATCCTCAGGCGTGATATCTACAATAATTTTATTTTCATCAAAAAACCTTTGAATATAGGAAGGATAATACCCTCTTGCCTGAACATCAGCAAAAAATAACCATTTGTTATTATCTAAATTCGCTTGCCATACATCTTCTGGTTTACACGTTAATGGATAGGTTGGCATCGCTGCAATCATATTACCAATGAGTGAGCCAGGTATCATATCGTGGCAGAGTTTGACTACACTTGCACTGGCGACTAATTGATGGTGAATCGCTTGATAAATTTCAGCTAAAGGGCTTTCATTAGGGATCCCTACGCCAGTAAATGGAATATGTAAAGACACATTGATTTCATTAAATGTTAGCCAATGCTTAACTCTTTTACCGTAACGCTGAAAAAGCGTTTTACTATATTTTTCATAAAAACCTATTGTTTTACGATTTAACCACCCTCCATATTCATTGACTAAATGCAAAGGCATTTCATAATGTGAAATCGTGACAAGCGGCGTGATATGATGCTTTTCTAATTCATCAAACACTTTGTCATAAAATGCTAATCCTAACTCATTAGGTTCAGCTTCATCTCCTTTTGGAAAAATTCTCGTCCAAGCAATAGACAACCTAAGACATGTAAACCCCATTTGGGCAAAGAGAGCAATATCCTCAGCATATCGATGATAAAAATCAATACCGTCATCTTTAAGATAACCGACACCAGCTTCACGCTCAATCACTTTACCCATCAACCCTTCAGGTTGAACATCCGAAGTCGATAACGCTTTACCATCTGTTAAATATGCGCCTTCACATTGATTTGCAGCAATCGCACCGCCCCATAAAAACGCCTTAGGAAATAATATTTGATTCATGATAAAACTCCTTATTTTTTTATAAGTAACATTAATGACTCACCCATTTGGATTTGTTTTGCATTCGTTTTAACAATATCAGCGTAATCTTCTGTATTAGTAATTAAAACAGGGGTTGCCAGTGAGTAACCCTCAGCTAAAATAGCCTCCCTATCAAATTTGACTAATTGCTTACCAGCCGTCACTCTATCCCCTTCTTTAACTAGTGCAGTAAAATGTTTTCCATCTAATTTCACTGTATCGACGCCGATATGCATCAGTATCTGGCATCCTGAGTCTGTTTCAATGCCGATAGCATGCAAAGTTTTATAAACTGAACTTACTACGCCATCGACAGGAGCGACTAAGAGACCATCTGATGGAATTATCGTAATACCCGTTCCAATTGCTTCACTTGCAAACACTTCATCAGGTGTTTCAGATAACGGAATAACTTGCCCTTTCATCGGACTATAAATTTTAATCGCATTTTCCGAGTTAGCCGTTAATAAATTATTAGGTTCCACTATAGGTTTATCAGTGACTTCTTGATTTTTTTGTTTAGGCATACCAAATAAAACAGTTAATATACAAGCTACCATCATAGAGGTGAACATACCTATCGCGGCGCCAATTACAGAAGCATCAATCCCAGATGCTTCAGCACCCTCAGCAATTGGCGGAATCATTTGAGCCAAGGTTAAAACATTCACCAAACCAGTTGAATACATTTTTGCCTGATAAAATCCAATAATTCCGCCGCCTATTGCGCCGCCGACGCAACCAAAAATAAAGGGACGTTTAAGTGGCAATGTTACGCCATAAATTGCAGGCTCTGTGATTCCGAATATGCCTGATACAAAAGAAGAGCTTGCTAGACTTTTTAATTTAGCTTCCCGAGCAATAATCATGATTCCTAACACAGCACCCACTTGCCCCATTACAGCGGGAAGAAGTAATGGTACTATCGGATCATAACCAAGTGTTGGCAGATTATTAATCATGACTGGTACAAATCCCCAATGTAGTCCAAAAATCACAAAGACTTGCCATAACGTCCCCATAAAGACGCCTGCAATTGCGGGAGAGAGATTGTAAATAAAGAAAAAACCATTCGCCATCACGCCTGCAAGCCAGGTTGTAACAGGACCGATAACTAAAAAAGTTAATGGCACAACAATAACCAAACAAAAAAATGGCGTTAATAAGTTTCGAACTGAATCATGCAACATTTTTTTAGCTTGTTTCTCAATGATGCAAGATAGCCAAGCTGCAAAAATAATAGGCATAACAGATGAAGGATAATTAATAATCGTGATAGGTAAACCAAAAAAATCGGGTGCAATAAAATTAGGTTCCAAACTATCAGTGAACATTTTAACAGATGTTGGGTAGGTAAGCGCTCCGCCTATTGCCATACCGATAAAAGGATTTCCACCAAATTTTTTGGTTGCGGTATATCCTAAAATAATTGGAAAAAAATAAAATAATGAATCACTTGCAGCCCATAAAATCAAATATCCGCCACTTTTGATATCCATCCATCCATAAGCAGAAGCAATACTAAGTACTCCTTTCAATATCCCTGTTGCAGCCATCACCCCCAAAAAAGGTGTAAAGATGCCGGATATCAAATCCACCATGACATTAAATAAATTACCCTTAGGAGTCACATCGTCAGCTGAATGCCCCGATAAACCACTCATTTGAATGAGTTCTTGATATACATCGCTTACATGGTTACCAATAACAACTTGAAACTGACCTCCACTTTCGACTACTGTAATAATCCCAGGGTGTGCTTTTAGCCACTCTCTATCGGCTTTGGATGCATCTTTTAATTTAAATCGCAATCTTGTTGCGCAATGCACAACACTAATGACATTTTCTTTGCCGCCTACCCCTTTAAGTGCATCGTTTGCAAGCGCAAGATATTCAGCTTGTTTACTCATTGGTAACCCCTTAAACATAAATATGAAAAATTAATAATCACTTTGGATAAAAAATAAATAGAGATTAAAATAACGTTAAGTGATTTAAATTAATGCTGCAGCATCTTTATCTAACAACAAGGTCAAATTCGGATGCATTTGCAAAATTGAAGAAGGTACATCTGATGTAACAGGCCCAAAAAAGGCTTTTTTAATAATTTCAGCTTTAGATTTACCACTTGCAAACATCACTAATTTTTTAGATTGCATAACACTTTTAGGGCCCATTGTGACCCAATAATCTGGTACCTTTGATTCATCACCGCCGACTTCTTTTAAGAAAATCGCCTTTAAAGCCTCTGTCATATTGACTTTAACCGTCATATCATGAAACTCAGTTGTACCCGGTAAATTGCCACAAAAATGACCATCACTTCCAATGCCCATTAGGATTAAATCTAGTCCACCAGCCTCTAACAGACGCTCATCATGAGTTAAATAATTCGCATCATCTAGCACATGAATTTGCTCTTTTGAAATATTTGCTGGTTTAAAAAAATCTTTATTAAGATTACCCATTGTAATTCCAAATCCCGCATCATCCAGAACAGGCACTTCATCAAAATTGTAGTAATGTACCTGTGAAAAATGTGGTTTATTTTTAACCATTGGAATAAGTAGCTCATACATCTTTTTAGGCGTATTACCCGCCGTAATAGATAAATTCACGCGAGTGGGTTTTAACATTTCAGCTAATAATAAATTAGCAGCGGTTTGACTCATTGTGTCATAATCATTTTCAATAATTAGATTCATATTATTCCCCATGACAAGATGTCTTGCCGTTTATTTAAGCCAAAAAAAAACCTGAATTGCTCAAGATTTTTAAATCTAAAAGCAATTCAGGTTTTGCCTGTTTTCAAAACAGTAACAATCCAATTTCAAATATACGTTAGCAATAATAATTTAATAACACCAATTCATTTTATTTATTTGAGACATTCATCACAAAAAAAACATAACCAAATAAAAAAACACACTTAAATTTAATCGATATTAACCTCCCTTGAACTAGTCAAAATAACAATTCAACACTAACAACAACTTACAAGCAAAAATAATTACAATAGGTGATTATCATCACAATTTTAATATCACAACACTTGCTTATTTATTTTTTCCAAGATAGATTAAATATAACACATCACACAAGAAGGGATTGTTACTGTTTCCAGGCAAAACCCAAACCATGATAAAAGTTATTTATTTAACTTATATTTTGGTTTGGGTTTTTTCGTTTTTGTCACTCAATATTTATATTAAATAAGAGGACGTACCTATGAAAAACAAAATAAATAAATTTAAATTAAATAAATTAACTTGTATTATTGCAATATTTGCATTACCCAATATTGCAATAGCAAATTCAACAATGTCAATTGAAGAGCGTTTAGAAAAATTAGAACGTGAATTAACAGAAACAAAACAAGAATTAAAAACATATAAAGCACTTTATGAACAAAATGAATCGAAATTATTAACAAAATATGATGACTCTGTACCAGCTGAAGATATCAAAATAGCAGCAAAACAAGTCACACCCAAAGCCTCCTCCACTAATACATCAGCTAGCTCTACATCAAATGGCACTGCTGTAGCAACACACTCTACTGTAGATGGTCACCTCACACTTCAAGACATCAGTAGATTTGTTAAAGAAGACATTGGCTTTAGCTATAATGGGTATTTTAGAACAGGATGGGCATCAAGCACAGATGGCTCCCCTCAACCTTATGCTTACGGTTCATTAGGGCGCTTTGGGAATGAATATGGTGGCTGGTATGAAATTATGTTTAACCAACGCCTGTATAATAACAATGATAAAACCGTTAATGCCATTGTAGACTTCCAAGGTAATATGGGACTTGCTTATTCAGACACAACCTTCAACGTCTCTCGCGATAACTTTTTATTTGGCTCTGCATATGTTAACACTACAGGATTCTTACCCTTCTTTCCGGGTTCAGAGTTTTGGATAGGGCGTAATAGCCTACCTCATTATGAAATCCAAATGTTAGACTGGAAAAGCCAAGTGGGCCAAACCGCAGGTGGCGTGGGCGTTGAAGGCATTGCCACCGCCGCAGGGTTTGTCGACTTTTCATTATCTAGAGAAGATGTGGATTTACTCAACATCGACTATCTAAACCCAGCTGTTGGTCCGAAACCAAAACAAGTTAATACCAATACAATTGAACTACGCTGGCGTGATATTCCTGTTTGGGAAAATGCTAAATTCAGCATGCATGGTAAGTATGCTTTTGCCAACGAAACGGATGATGTAAAATCTGCTCAATCAAGCGGTGATTACTATACACTGAAAGATTCCTACCTAGCACTTGCGATGTTAAGACACGATTTTAGTGACGGTGGCTGGAATGAATTCACATTACAAGCTGCAGATAATTCGATTGCCAGCGCATTCGCTTTAATCAATGACTCAAACCCAAGTTATGGATTTAGAGGAAATTATGCTGGGGATAAAGGGGGAACAGCGTACAGAATTATCTCTCAGGGAGAAAATTATCTGTCATCTAAT
The DNA here is from genome assembly GCF_900111395.1 of Thorsellia anophelis DSM 18579. GTDB lineage: Bacteria > Pseudomonadota > Gammaproteobacteria > Enterobacterales > Thorselliaceae > Thorsellia > Thorsellia anophelis. The sequence continues at coordinate 9,065 of NZ_FOHV01000039.1, forward strand.
ATCATTATGGCACATGCACTTTCTTATGCCGATGGTGAAGGCGTTTTTGATGTTGAAAAAAATCAATCTGATACCGATTTCTGGAGCTTTAACTCAGCTATAAGGCCTGCCTATATTTGGAACGATTTTAATCAAACGGGTGTCGAGTTAGGATATTTTAAACAAGTCAATACTCACAATAATATAGAGGCTCAAGAACAAGGATATAAAACAACCTTATTTCATACATTAAAAGTTGGTAAAAGTATTTTAAATTCGCGTCCTGAAATCCGTTTCTACTCAACATACATTAATTCTGTTGATAATGAAATTTCTAAATTTAAATTTAATGACAACAATCATGACCAATTAAGTTTCGGTGTGCAGGCAGAAGTATGGTGGTAAATATAACCTAATAATAAAGCTTCTATTTAAATTCTATTAAAAAATAAACACTCTAAATCAAATATAAAATGAGTGATTGTTTTTTATCTTTTGCCAATAAGGATTTTTAATTTAAAAGCTAATTATCTCATTTATTTTAATCCTACAAAAAAACCACATTATATTTGACATATAATGTGGTTTAATAAGCTTATATTATCTTCCTAAGATGCTTAGCTTCTCGTTATTTCATTCCATTTAATACCATCATGAATAAATCTAATTAATGTAACTTGTTTTTTATCGATAAAAACAGGACTAATACCACTGCCTGATAACACTGTTGTCAGATCAGTATTACTCGTTACTTCTAAAGCAGCACCTTTCTTCGCGCTCGCAGGTAATGTGATTGTTGTTGCATACCGGCCGTTCGTCATAAACAATCTAACCGATTCATATTTATCTAGTAAAGCAGTAACTTGACTTTCTGTTAACGCTTGATTATCTACAATTTCTCCTACTGGCACTTCATAATATTCTCTTTGTACTGTAATATTTTGAGGTGCTATTGAGAATGCTTGACCATTCACAGTAACACTAATAGGCGTAACAATATTAGCAAAATCGCTTGTACGAGTTCTGTTTACGCTATATTGAACAACATAAGTACCGTCTTGTTTAGCTGTGACTGAGCCCATTGAAAAATCACCTGCTGGTACAATAGTGTTGAATGCCACTGTTTTACCATTAATTGGATTTTCATATTTATCTTTAAGCGCTAATGTCAAAGTTGTAACACTACTCGGTAGGGTTTTGATTGTGCTTGGAACGGCTGTCAATAGCGATTTAGAGGCATCAGGCGCACCTACAATAAAATTAACATCCTTAGTCGCTGTCAAACCATTTACACTTGCGTTGACAGTAAATATTTGTGCTTTTGTTGTAGTCAAATTGGTTATTGCAACACCATCGGTATTTGTCATGATAATGTTTGAAGTAGCCTTACCACCTAAATTCAATTCTTGAACACTTGAGAATTCGATAGGCATATCACTAACTAAATTACCAAACTTATCCTTAATTGTAACTTGAACCGTATTCACATCAATTAAATCTGCTACAGCACCATTTTTAGTCACAACCAAGCCATTTTCATCTATTACTGCACTTGCTTTGTCTGCTATAAATGTTACATTCTTTGTAATTGCGCTACCATTTACTGTCGCTGTAATAACCGTTTCACCTGCTTTAATTTGTGCAAATGGAAGGATTGCATTACCAAATTCATCAGTCTTCACTATTTTTTCAATAACCAATCCATCTGGGCCAGTTACGTTAATAGTTACATCAACATTAGAAAGTACATTTCCGTTTTGATCCACAATTGGAACTATAACTTTATTTATCTCAGCATCAGTAACAATAAAGCCATTTTCAGATGTCACATTTATTTGCCCATCTTTAACTGCTGGTACAATAGGTTTAATCGTCGCTGAACCTGTCGCTGTACTGTTACCTACTTTAGCACTCACGTTTACGTTACCTACTTGCTGTTGAGAAATAGGAAGCGAAGCAATACCATTGGCATCTGTTGTCGCTGTAATGACATTTGATTCACCACTCGCATCAGTGACTGTAAATTCGACCTCTATGCCTGCTAATGGATTACCTTTATCATCTACAACAGGAATACTTGCAACTGCTTCAACACTATCACTTGAGATAAAGTTATTGCCTGAAGTGATGTTAACCGTGCTATCTTTAAAACTTGGAGTAATATTTGTAGCAACAGGTTGATAAACAACTGTTTTAGAGAATTCTCTACCACCAAATCTCGCCTCAATCAACGTTTCACCTGCTTTTGTTTGCATAAATGAATGCGATGCAACGCCTTTCTCATCTGTCAATACCGTTATAGTGCTGATCTTACCGTCTGGTTCAGTAATGGTTAATTCAACTGCTTGGTTGGCTACAGCATGACCATTTTCATCAACGATAGGTATCTTAACAAGGGTTTGTACACCATTAACCGTTGGTTCAGCTACAGTAACTTCTAATGAACCATCTTTAGAACCAAGATTTAATTCTTCTTTCTTATTAACAGTAACTATCGTGCTCGTAGGTTCCGAACGTTTACCTTGATTATCAATAACAACAAGCCCTACAGTATATTGATTATTCTGACCTTCAAGATAATCTGGTAGGGTAAATTCCCATACACCATCGACTTTAGTTATCTTACCACCAGCAGCAAAAAAATCATCCGCATCCCATTCATATCTTACTATGCCATCTGAACTTGACATATCTAGAGGTACAATTTGACCTCCCTTACCTGATATCATTGATGGTAAAGAGATTAAAAATTTATTAGTCTTTCTTTCCAAGACTATTAAGTTATTACGGTTTACTAAATCGTAACGACTACCAATTAATGAACGCTGATTTTTTACTTCATCAGGATCAATTTGCGCTTCAAACGATTTCCCTAATGCAATATTGAAGGAAAGATTAATCGAAGACTCATCTAATCCATGCTCCCCCATTTTATGCTCTGCACCAATAGTCACCAATGGAACTGGTGTATAATTTAAACCAATTGCAACCGCGCGAGGATCGTTTTGTTTATGTTCTTCACTAAATAAAGTCACATCTTGACCAAAATATTGTTCATAAGTTGCGCTAGCTCCCATTTGGGGGAATTGAGGTAGATATCCTTCTAATCTCAAATCTATACCATCAGCTACTTTTTCACTGATATCAGCAGTTTTTTCAGATGCTTCATAGCCACTTAATCCAATATATCCATTACTAGTTGCCTTGAAAAAATTTGCTGCATATTCAAGACCTAAACCAATACGGCTATGAGCATTATCCACTTCATAATCATAAAATGCATTATAACCTAGCATATTTTCATCAATAAAATGACGTTGGCCTAAACCCATATTTAAGGTAACTCGATCATTTTTATATCTTGCACCAAACTGTGTGAATGTTAATACTGGCTCAGTATCTTGGATTGCCAGTAATGTATCAAAACTACTATCAGAAAAATTAAAATCTTCGTCTAAATTTAATTGTATTTTTGACTTACCAAATTGCCCCAACCAATTTTCAAAGCCTCTTGCACTTTTATTAACCAATTCATTTGTAATTAATTGCTCTGCATTAGAACTCCCACTATTAGGACTTGTTTGAAGCGCCATGACGACTGGAGAAAACGTCATCATCAAGGGACTTGTTATGTAGCTAATTAATGTCATATAAACGAAAGATTTTTTAAATTTTAATGTTTTTTTCACTTATTTTCCTTATGATATTTTTTATATTATTTGAGACTTAACTTATTATTTAAAGAAATAGATACCCTGCTTTTAACAATTAATTTGTTAAAAGATAATTAATCTAGTTTAATTTTCATTTAAATAAAAACACTTATTAAAATATGATTTATTAAAATATAATCAAAGTAATTAAATTCATAATTAAAAAACAATAAGAATACATCTCTTAACATTTATCTGCTAAAAGAGCATCCACACAACTTTTCACCCTAAAAAAGATAAAATCAATAAACCACACATTAAAAACATTAACGCGCAACATTTATATAGGATTAAACACTTTAATTTAGATGTAAAAAGCTTATTTTAAATATACAATAATTAACATTTAACTATTCATAATAAGACCGAATGTTTATTAGATACGTTTACGATATTAATACTATCCATAGTTTTGCAACATTATGACTCCTGTTGACCGCAAAGTAGGTTGGTTGGTACTTACAATAAGTTATTACAATTATTTTCTACGCATTCACATAATAAGTATTTAATTGCGAACTTATGTGTCCATTATCGCATTTTTTTGATTTAGATCAACTTTTAAAATCGTATGATACAGAGCTGGACATAGACAAAAACAAAAAAATAAATCCATAAATAACAAATAGATAAATATTAAAGTAACAATGGTTTACACAATTATTTCACTAAGTAAACAAAAGAAAAACAATGTGTATTTAACCTATTTAAATGTAAACCTTTGAATAAATAATAATAAAATCGATAAACCTTATATTTAAAATAATTCAATTCAATTATTCTGAACAACTAATATTATTTTTTTGAATTAATTTAATGAAATCTTAATAAAGATATTTAAAATTAGGGGAAATTAGCAATACTCAATCTAAAATATGTACAAATCCATCAACCACTTTAAATTACTTGAATCTGAACAATTTAATTACGTTTTACACACAATGAGAAATATATTTTTTTAGATTTAATCATAACTATGACAATTGATATAAATGCGCCTGCCATCCTAATCAAGGGGAAGCATCTTATAAAAAAATCTATTTTTGTGCTCAATTTCATAAAAATATTAGTTACAAATGATATTTAGCCTGCGCTTGCATACCAGATCAATGTAACAATCACCCACTAATGGAATGATTGTTACAATTAAGGTTTTGTTCTATTTATCCTATTGCAATAGCGTGTCTGTAGGAAGTTTATAACGTTGCGATAAAGGTTTCATCTAGTGCTTTGAATGCCATATCTAGCGTAACAGCTAACTCTTGATAATTAGGTTGTTTTGTCAATGGTGGTGGCGGAGTATCTGTCTCTAATAGTTTTGTGTGGGTATCCTTTAACCAATCAAGCATCCCTAAAGGTAAGGGGCTCAGCGCCCGCTTACCTAACCAATAGAGGCATTGCACAGCGGTTGACAGCGCAAAAGTAGCAGCAGTTGTTGCCATTGCAATATTAGCATCAACCATTAAGGCCCAACAAATAAAAAACACAGCTAATGGTGGCATAGTTCTAATTGCAAATTGTGTCATTTTAATGACATAAAACTCTTTAAAAACTGGCGCTAACTCCTTACGCATAGGAAAAATCTTGCGATAAGATTGGCCTGCTTGCAAAATTTGCCAAAAGCTATGTTTAGGGGGAGTTGAATTAGTATTTTTTGTACTGCTCATAATTTTACCTTGTTTGATCAAATCTACTTTATAACTTCTATAGTATCATATTAATCCAGCATCAACATATCAAGATGTGTAATAACAAGTTGCTAGTCAGTCATGATGAACTAATTTGACGAAAAGCCACTAATTTTATCGTTCAACCTATATTTTACGCCCTTAAATGCCTTGATTGCTGTATAATTTCGAATGTCTGGTTTGAAGTCCTTTGAATGACTTACTCACCACTGCTAACTTGCCAATGTCAGGCACCTGTTTAACCATTTAAGGTAGGAATTAACTATTATGTCTAATACTCTCAGCACACCAAGCACAATTTTTGTACTTAACTGCGGTAGCTCATCGCTCAAATTTGCTGTTATCGAAGCTAAAACAGGAGAAACGTATTTAACTGGACTTGCCGAATGCTTAACGCTCGCAGATGCTAGAATTAAATGGAAGCTCTCTTTTGATGGCCAATCTCAAAAAGAAGAATCTTCATTAGGCAATGGGGCAGCACATTCAGAGGCCCTTAATTTTATCGTCAGCCAAATCTTAGCAAAACACCCTGAACTTGCTAAAAAAATTAGTGCTATCGGCCACCGTATTGTTCATGGTGGGGAGCAATTTACACAATCATCTATCATTACAAATGAGGTACTTACTGGTATTGAGCAAGCTGTTCGCTTTGCACCACTTCATAATCCAGCAGGTATTATTGGCATAGAAGAAGCAAAAAAAGCCTTCCCACACTTAAGTGATAAAAATGTTGCTGTATTTGATACTGCGTTTCATCAAACAATGCCAGAGTCCTCTTACCTATATGCTCTACCTTACTCACTTTACAAAGATCACGGTGTTCGCCGTTATGGTGCACATGGTACAAGCCATTTATTTGTTAGCCACGAAGCTGCAAAATGGTTAAATAAGCCTGTAGAAGAAATCAACCTCATTACCTGCCATCTTGGTAATGGTAGTTCAATCACTGCGATTAAAAATGGCCAAAGCGTCGATACGTCTATGGGTTTGACACCGTTAGAAGGATTAGTAATGGGAACAAGAAGTGGTGATATTGATCCGGCTATTATTTTTTATCTCCATGATGACCTTGGCATGTCAATGGAAGAGATAAAAACTCTATTAACAAAAGAATCCGGCATTTTAGGCTTAACACAAGTCAGCAGTGATTGCCGTTATATTGAAGACAACTTTACCACTAAAGAAGAAGCTAAACGGGCTATGGATGTATTATGCCATCGCTTAGCTAAATATATTGCGGGTTACACAACCCTTCTTGACGGAAAATTAGATGCAATAGTCTTCACAGGTGGAATCGGTGAAAACTCAGCATTAGTAAGAGAGCTTACCTTAAATAAACTCGAATTACTTGGTGTTAAAGTAGATGACGAGCGCAATGAAAGTGCTAGGTTTGGTAAATCAGGCATCATTACTCAAGAGGGAAGTCGCGTAGCACTTGTTCTCCCTACAAATGAAGAGTGGGTGATTGCACGTGATACAGCTATTCTCATAAACTAATAAGGAGTCTCTTAAATGCCACAAATTAGAACAATTATGCTTATACCTACCAGTATTGGTGTTGGTTTAACCAGTGTTAGCCTTGGTATGGTCCATGCTATGGAGCAACAAGGTGTAAGCGTCAGCTACTTCAAACCTATTGCTCAAACTTATCACGATATTGACGCTCCTGATCATACCTCAGAGATTTTAAAAGCAAACTCTGCTATTTCAATCGGTGAATCTATCGAAATGAAAAAAGCTGAAGCATTATTAGGAACTGATCAAGAAGATGAATTACTCGAAGAGATCCTCAATCGTTTTCACCAAAACATAAATGGTTCTGAGGTTGCACTCATTGAAGGGATAGTCCCAACAAGACGACATGAATTTGCCAATAATCTCAATTTTCAAATCGCAAAAGCATTAGATGCAGAAATGATTTTTGTGATGACCTTGGGTAATGAAGGTCCTGAGCAGCTAAAAAAACGCTTAGAAATCGCAACAACGAATATTGGTGGAACCAAAAACCCTCATATAATGGGGGTCATTATTAATAAGCTTAATGCCCCTATTGATGACCAAGGCCGTTTACGCCCTGACCTATCAGATATTTTTGATGATAGTGAAAAACTAAATACTAAACAATTACCTACAAGCCCATTACAGCTACAACCCTATAGCCCGCTGCCTATTTTAGCGACTATCCCTTGGAACCCTGATTTAATTGCAACTAGAGCAATTGACTTAGCACAGCACCTTAAAGCACGTATCATCAATGAAGGGCATATCGCTAAAAGACGTATCCGTTCTGTCACCTTCTGCTCAAGAAGCATTCCGACAATGTTATCTTTATTTCGTTCAGGATCGTTACTCGTCACATCAGCAGATAGACCTGAAGTGCTCGTCTCAATTTGCCTATCAGCAATGAATGGTGTTGAAATCGGAGCTGTATTATTAACCGGTGGATATGAATTAGACCCTCGTATCGCAAGATTATGTGAACAGGCCTTCCAAACAGGACTACCTGTGTTTTTAGTAGATACGAATACTTGGCAAACAGCACTGAACTTACAAAATATTAATCTACAAGTTCCGCCGACTGATAAGGAACGTGCTGAAAATATCATGCATTATGTTGCTGAGCAAATTGATGCAAATTGGATACAGAAACTCACGGCAGGTTCATCACGTCCTCGCAGACTTTCTCCTGCAGCCTTTAGATATGAACTAACTGAATTAGCTCGCCGTGCGAATAAATGTATTGTTCTACCGGAAGGAAATGAACCTCGTACAATCAAAGCTGCGATTATTTGCGCTGAGCGAGGTATTGCTCGCTCAATCCTACTAGGTGATCCAGAAGAAGTTATCCGTATTGCTGAGTCACAAGGTTTAACTCTTCCATCAGGCGTACAGATAATTGAGCCAAGAGGAATCAGGGCTAATTATGTTGATAGATTAGTTGAACTACGTAAAAGCAAAGGGATTACTGAGGTTGTTGCACGCGAGCAGCTACGTGATAACGTCATGCTCGGCACGATGATGCTAGAACGTGGTGAAGTAGATGGCCTTGTATCAGGCGCTGTCAATACAACTGCTAATACGATTAGGCCACCGCTACAAATCATTAAAACCGCGCCTGGCAGCTCGATTGTTTCATCTGTTTTCTTTATGCTTTTACCTGAACAAGTATTGGTCTATGGTGACTGTGCGATTAATCCTGACCCAACAGCAGAACAATTAGCTGAAATAGCAATTCAATCGGCTGATTCGGCAAAAGCATTTGGAATAGAACCAAGAGTAGCGATGATTTCTTATTCTACAGGGACTTCTGGCGCGGGAAGTGATGTAGAAAAAGTCAGAGCGGCAACTGAATTAGCTCAGGCAAAACGTCCTGATTTAATCATTGATGGACCATTACAATATGATGCTGCTGTCATGGCCGATGTAGCAAGATCAAAAGCACCTGACTCCCCGGTAGCTGGTCAAGCGACTGTATTTATTTTCCCTGATCTCAACACAGGTAATACCACCTATAAAGCAGTACAACGGTCAGCGAATTTAATCTCAATTGGCCCTATGCTACAAGGAATGCGTAAACCTGTGAATGATCTTTCAAGGGGCGCATTAGTCGATGATATTGTCTACACCATTGCACTAACTGCAATACAAGCAACTCAGTAATCACTCTGTGCACGATTGAATTCATTTCATTCGTGCACAATATCTGTATTTATTCAAAATCAAACAAGTTGACATATTATTGTTAAACAATAATTACTTCCACAGTATACCTATCGCAAAGATTAACACTTAGGTCTAGTAAATTTCATTCGTCCCGCTTTCTTTGTTCAAGTATTTTATTTTCAATCTGAAAGAGCTTAGTACTTTTATTAATAAAATATTGGGAAAATGATTTCAGGGATTTTAACAATTTCAGCAAACTTAACGCAGATAGGAGTAAACAACCAGCACCAAGAGTTATTTAATATTTATCAAACAGGGCGTGATATCTAGAGTAATCATCAACCAAAAATGTGCAGCTGAACGAATTCAAAATATTTAGAGGGGCTTACAATAATACACAAAGTTACATTTAGTGAAATTCACCAGTCTATACGGATTGTTTACTTTTATAGATTAGCTAGTTTATTGATGTACCGATAATTTAAGATAATGATAAATAGTGGACTCAGCTTATTAGTTTTAAGTTGTTGGTAAGAAATCATCCAAGCAATGGGTTAATATATTTAAAAGAGCGTATCGATTAAATGAAGTAAAAGAGGAAAGTTCTGCTAACTAGCATGCGGCTTCCCAACTTGCTCCAGCACATATACTTAAGATTTCCATTCACTTACCAAATTCTCTATGCACCTTTGATTATAAGCATGATTGATTGAGTCAGCTGCCCAAAATTCATTAGTTCTAACTGTATCATAAACAGTCATTATGAATGAAGATACAAGACAAATCATACTCACTAAGCGTAAACATCACAAAAAACGGGTCGTTGTATTCTGGTTAGTAGTCAATCCCCTTTATTTATAAACGAAAGGGTAATTCGCCTTCCAGCTCATTTTGTAGTGAATAATGTAAAATTTATAACGCACCTAGTCATATTATTCACCACACTAAACGCTCTTTAAGTTTTCTTAATTCCTCACTGTTTGCTAGTAAGCGAGTTCAGTAAGACCATATATCACTTGAAATTAGTGGTTGATACTTCTAATTTTTATCTGATTGTGGTGGATTAAGTTTCGCATTCGCTTCATCTAAAGCAAATTGCACAACTTCAGTGCGTTGATTGGCTTGTAATATTTCATCATGGAGCGCTTCAACTTCGGTTTCTAGTGAAGATATGTGTTCCTTAAGCATTACTCGCTCATCAACAAGCTCTTGGTTTAGCAATTGATATTTTTCAGTTTGCTTTTTCTGCTCCGTCACATTTGACGTGAGTTTTTTATTTCGCATTTCTAATTCAGCATATTGCGTTTTTTGTTGTGAAGCTTGTTGTTGGAGCTGCTGTTGTAATTGTTGAACTTGGGATTTTGCTTGATTAAGCTGCTGTTGAGCCGCCTTCAACTCTGTGACTAATTTCTTTTGCTGTTGATTGTGTTGACTAAGCTGTTTTTTTTGTTCCGCAATCTGTGCATTAAATCGAGCGGATTCTTGTGTTGCAATTTGTAGCTGTTGCTGAACTGTTTTTAATTGTTCCGTACTTTGTGCCAGCTTTGATTCTTGTTCTTTCAAACGGTTAGAAGTTTGCTCAGCGATAACAAGTTTATCTTTCGCTTGTTTGATTTGCCGAGTTTGTTCGTTGTTTTTTTGTAATTGTTCTCGTAACTCTGCCTGCAAACTACTCTGTTGCAAGGTTAATTGTTCAATCTCTTTGCGCTGAGATTGCACCATATTTTGCTGAGTTTCTAATTGCGAGTTAAGTTTAGTAAATTCTTGCTCAACTTGTTTAAAGGCAGTTTGTAGTTGAGGATTATTAGCCGCCATAAGATAAAATGGAAGCCCAGCTAAATAGATAATAATTAGAATTTTGGTTAATAAAGATTTGATCATAATTAATAGTATTTTTTATTATGCCTTTAAAAATAATGACATCTTATATACATCATTAACTTGAAGGTAAAAGATGAATGAATTTTTCTATTAAAAGCCCTAACGAAGGGGCTTAAGTTTAAACATTACAAAAGTAAAATCTCTCTTAAAGTAAATTTGGTCTATATTGATAAAGCCAATAATTTAGCTAGTAATGTAATCACTAAGAGCAGATTGATTTAAATCTAGCAGATTAAATTATAGGTCTAACACAGATAGGCAAAACTTTATTATTACCGAAAAACATCTTAGTATTAGTATTAAAGTCCGTAAATATTCCCTCTACTTGCAATAACCTAGTTGTACCATACTGATTTACTATGCTTCTTTCCTTTAGGGAAGTACTAGTATTTTTAATGGGATCTGTTGTTGTTTCTTGTGTTGAAAATCCTACAACCCAAAATTTATTTTCATCATCCTTATCTATATAGGGAATAAAACCTGGATTAAGATTTAAATCTCCCCATTCATTATATAAAGTACCAATTTTACGCTCACCGAATATACCTCCCTTCCCATTAGTCATCTGATGGATTGTGGGGACAGAATAACCATTCCCTAATGATTTACATAAAATATCTGGACTATTATTAACATCTAGAAAATCAGAACTAGCAGGATATGTTACCCCGTCAAATGTATAAGCCTCCCAAAATCCCTCTATATACTTAACTGCATTAGCGGATAGGCTGAAACAGATTAATACTGGTAAAGATATAAAAAAATGGACTTTTTTTGAAGAGTATTTTATTTTCATGATAATAAAATTGAAAAGTAACCGAGAAAATTGAATCGGTCTTTGATTAAAGATTTTATTATTTATGAAATTTAGATTCATTTATTACTCCGAAAAATATCACGCAAAAAATATTATTAAATGTAGGAGAACTATTCAATTCATTATTTGATAAAAAAATTTATGACACTTAATATTAAATAATCGATCTCACACAAGCGACATAGTGTAAAAAAGTAGGATAAGTCACTTTAATCACTCCCCCAGATTCATCGGTAAATGTAATATTCCCCCTGGTGAATTTATCATTTGGTTCTGCTATCCAGAAGTACCCTTGATATGCAAAGCCTGCTCCGTTATATCTATACAAAGGGGCTCCCCATTCGCTCAATAAACTACCCACTCGTCTAAAAGGTCCGGGATTAGTTTCAGTAGTAAATCCAGTAAACGGCTGTTTTCCCTTATATTTTATATGAACCTGTTCGGCACGAGGGAGGGAATAACCATTCCCTTGAATACTACAATAAACATCAGGATTATCTGCTGGGCTATTTTGTTGCTCTTCAGTACCATTAGCACTAGTCACACCAGGCAAACTGTTTAGCTTCCAATAACCATAAGTCTGAGTCTCGGCAAGTACAGAATGACTAAATATTGCAATCAATATTGCCGAAACCGCATGTTTTAAAAATTGCAAATTAACCTTTTTTTTATTAAAACTTAACCGCTTTTTCGATTCTATTTTCATAACTTTGTCCAAATTAATTAAAGGTAGATTTCACAATATAAAAACCAAAGTTCAATGAATTGGGTAATTGCTAGTCAATTACCCAAGTCAATTATAAATTTGGATTGAACCACTCTTTCAATGTAAAGGAATACTGTTGTACTTCTGCTATAACCCCATTTTTCGGTATACCAGTGATTGCAACCAGAGTCGGTGAGCCAGGATCACTCACTAACGTGACCATTCCAGTATTACTTACAGTGACTGAACTATGAGTACTACTCCAAGTAAAATCACTTACACGATTATCAGTCACATTTATCTGGAAACGCGCTCCTGCAAAACCAGTAGTCGGGAATCCATCTGTTAGGGTAAATGTTGCTGGAACATCTGGTGTAGTAATATCAGTAAACATAATCGGTTTCGGCGGTGTAGTTATAGTCGGCTCAAAAAACCATTTTTCTAACTTAAAGATATAGTACAACGCTGCACCCGTACCCGATTTTGGTCTAGCAGTAATTCTAACTTGTTCCGGTGAGGAAGGCTTACTTAACAGTGTGACTGTACCTGTCGCATCAACACTCGCAGATGAAACGCTACTACTCCAATTATATTGATCGTTAATATTCAACTGATTATCCCATACATCATTGATATTCAACTTAAATTTTGCATTCGCAAAACCAGTCTTTGGAAATCCAGCCGTAATTGAGAATGGTTGCGCACTAGGTACAATCGGCGTGGTAATATTACTAAACGCAGTTGGAGCGGGTTTTGCTGGCATCGGCATATCAGGATCAAACCACGTTTCAACTTTAAACTTATACGTTAAAGGCGGATTAGTACTGCCTGCTGGCGGTGTTGCCGTAATCGTGATCTCTTTCGCACTAGCAGGTTTCGCGACTAAAGTAACAATACCCGCATTAGTTACCGTTGCTAAAGCAGGATCACTGCTTTGCCATGTATATGTACTGTTAATGTTGATATCATTCCAACCTAAAATATTCAACACAAACTGCGCATTTTTAAAGCCCGTTTTCGGGAAGCCTGCATCAATACTAAACGGTGTTGCACTTGGATTTTGTACGGTATTAACGTTCGCAAACTTCGTGATAGACAACGTCGGCATTGGTAAGTCTGGGTAGAACCATTTTTTCACTTCAAATTGATAGCGTAATGGACTGCCCGGCACACCCGCTTTCGGCGTTGCAATAATCGCGATTGGTGT
>NZ_FOHV01000066.1 GCF_900111395.1 Thorsellia anophelis DSM 18579
CTAAACGAAAAGAAGTCTATAGGGTCGCTAAATTAACCTTTCCAGAGCGTTGGAATACTCGAGATACAAGAGACTGGGATTATGAAGATGAAATAATATTTAACCCAGTCAAAGAAAATGATGGAAATAACAGTAAAAAAATCGGACAGGTCGCTTGACATTTATCGCTTCGGCCTATTGAACCTAATCCTAATGGTACTTTTTTTAGATGTTGTAAATATGCCTCAGCAGCTTTGACTCCCCAAACCATCCCGATGATTTGTTGCATTTCCATTGTCACTCTTGCAAAAGGATGCATGCTGTTCAAAGCTTCTTGAAATTTTCTTTCTTGGTCTATTCTATGAAGAATATAAGCTTCAGCTTCTTCGGGGGTATACTTATTAACTGTTACTAAATGAATAAATTCTGGAGTGTACCCTTCAAGTAGTCCATTAAATTGTTCCCTCTGCTCAGGATTAAAATCAAGTAAATCGTAAGGGGTATGATGTTCTGCTAAGCCAGCATAAGAATATTTAGCTTGATAAACTAATTTTATTTGTTCAATGCACTGAGGTGTCATTCATGTACTACAAATCTCATTGACTTCTTCATCTCTCAGTGCATCAAGTAGCAATAAGCGTTGTCTTTCTTTTATTTCTTCATCCGTTGCTGTACCGTTTTTTATCTTACGATCAATATCTTTAGTTTTAACAATTCCTGTGCATTTAGGTAATTATTTTCCACTGCATTCTTACCAATAATAGCCCCCCCGCGTAACATCGCTAGTGCTGTGACCTGTTAATCCGCCTGCAACGGCAGCTGCTATTTGGGAAAGTGCTGAAATGTTTTGACGCTCATCTTCGGTTAAATCAGCAAAATATTTATCACCGTAGAGTTCATTCTTGATAAGATTGTCTGCTGCTTCTGCACTGAGGGCACCTAATCCTCCAGCAAGAGCACTGTTGTCGTTGGCTGCACTGAGTAGTGCACCTAAAATAGCGTGTGCGGCCAGATTGGCTTGAGTGTTGACACTGCCGTCTGGATTGGTGGTCGCCCTCTTAATGGCTTCTGCAAGGTAAGGTGCTGAGCCATTGGCAAGGGCTTGGGTAATATCTCCACCGAGCGCCCCTTTTAATGCACCAATTAATGCTTTTGTTGTTGATTAATAATCGTATTCGAATTAATGTCTAGTGCTTGAGCAGAATGAATGTCCCCCATATAAATAAAAACATTGCATAATCTATGCATAATAAATAGACACCAAAACATCCACCCTGATGAGAAATAAGAATAAAAAAACTGACACTTTATTATATATAAGTAATTAATTGAATGTTATTGTAAAGTAAAAAGTAAAAAGTAAAAAGTAAAAAGTAA
>NZ_FOHV01000029.1 GCF_900111395.1 Thorsellia anophelis DSM 18579
AAACAGGAAAAAAAATTTTTCCAAAAATCTATTTTTTAAAAAATAGATTTTTGATGTAACTAGCGAGATGCAGAGCATAAATGCAAAGCTCTCATAATAAATAATAAGCTAAACTAATTTAACTGAGAATACTTTAGTGAACAGTTTTTTTATGTCTTGTGATGTGACTCTGTCGGTTGTAAAATCAAACTATGTATTTTCAATTAAATGTAATAGGTGAAGTATTGAGTAATCATCATATACATTACTTTGTCACAATTTCCAAAATGCAAAATGTAGCATTTAATTTTATCAACGGAGATATAGAGATATGAAAAGAAATATTTTCACTAGCGCGATTTTACTTAGCGGGGCGTCATTAGTGGGTTGTAGCGATTCTACACCAGAATGTAACAGCGCCGATGCAAAACAACTTGTGATTGAAATTGCACAGGAAGAACTACAAAGAGTTGATCTTTTTAAAGAATTTCAAGGGATGACATTTGAAGTTGAGAGCGTAAGAACACAGTCTCATGATGAAAAAATTGATTTATATAATTGTGCAGCTGACTTAAGTTTGACGTTAAAAGATAATACAAATACTATCCCTATTACTTATACAGTTCAAAAAACAGAGGATGGAGATGGGACCTTTTACGTGGAAGTTTTTGGACTTTAATTAACTTACAATAAGTATATTTAATCTGATAAACAGTTGATCATAGCTTCAAAAAAATTGATATTACCTGCGATTACTCAATTCTCATTATTTTATATATTAGTATTTAATGATATATTTCATGGGGGCTTATCGGGCATGGTCATTAATCTAAAAGTAATCTAAATAGCAATAATTTACTTCCGTATGTTTATCTATATTGACAATAGGATATATGAATCGTGACTAAGTTTTATGCAATTTTAAGCCGTTTGATGATTTGCTTAATTGGGGTAGCATCTAGCTTAGGCACAGCTAATCAATCAAATGAAAGCATCACTAGCCAAGCTAAAAAGCTAGATCAAGCCCTTATTAGCAGAATTATTGATAACCGTCTTGTTTACTGTGCTAATGGAGTTTTCCACACATTTAATCCCCAGCAATCAGCTAAAGGAATAGCAATTGACATCATTGGACCACAGCTCTATAACAGGTTAATACGCAGTAACGAATCTTTAACTGATTTTCTTCCAGAAATAGCCAAACGCTGGGAAGTATCTGAAGATAAGCTTTCAGTGACCTTTTATTTAAATGAAGGCATACCGTTTCATACGACACCTTACTTTAAACCATCAAGAACATTGATAGCAGACGACGTGATATTTAGTTTTGATAGATTAATTAATTCGAATAACCCTTTTTACCAAAACCATTTCTTTCCTTATTTCCAAGCAATTAATTTAAAAGCCAGAATACGTTCTATCGAGAAACTAGATGATTATAGTGTGAGATTTAATTTGTATCATCCAGATCAATCTTTTTTATCTCATCTTGGTAGTTATTATTCACCTATACTTTCTGCTGAGTATGCACAGCAACTTAAAGCTAATAATTCAATTGACCAATTTGATAAAAAACCAATAGGCACAGGTGCGTTTAAATTAGACAGCTACCTAGTAGATGAGTATATTCGCTTAATAAGGCATCCATACGCTTGGCAAATTCCTAAACTCAATGATAGGATGTTTGAGCAAGTGATTATTGAATTATCTTCAAGTGGCGTAGGACGCTTGTCTAAATTGCTTTCAAATGAATGTGATATGCTAGCCTATCCTGCAGCAGCTCAACTTGCAACTATTGATAAGCAGCATAGGCTTAATAGATTAGAACGATTGACATTTGGTACTGCTTTTTTATCATTCAATACACAAAAGTACCCTTTAAACGATCCTGCTATCCGTAATGCCGTGGCATTTGCGATAAATAATCCAAGATTAATGCAATCTATTTATTTAGATACAGCTGAAACTGCAAGTGCATTTTTGCCATCCTATCACTGGGCTTTTGACCCATCAATACAAATCACCCATTACGTCCCTGAACAAAGTAAACACATTTTAAAAGAAAAAGGACTTGAAAATATTTCTCTGACGCTAAGAGTTTCCTCAAATCCAGAACCGTTTAATCCAAGCCCAATAAAGATGGCAGAGCTTATTCAATCTGATTTAGCAGCAGTGGGAATAGACGTAAAAATTATTGTGCATGATGGCCAATATAGACCAAGCTATTTTGATACTCATTCAGTTGATTTAGAACTAACTGGCTGGAATGCTCCAAATGCTGATCCAGATACATTTTTACGCCCTGTTTTGAGTTGTGATGCGATTGGTGCTAGAACTAATCATTCAAATTGGTGCAATCCTGTTTTCGATGGTTACTTAGATAAAGCAAATATGACAGATGATTTTTTATTAAGAAAAGCGTATTATCAAAAAGCTCAACAATTGCTTGCAAATGAGCTGCCTATATTACCATTAGCATATTCGCGAAATATGTTGGTCTATGATAAATCAATTACAAATACTCATAGCTTAACACAAGGTAACTTTAGCTTTATGAAGCTTGAGCGCTATAGAGAAAAAAATTAAGCCATCATCAAATTCTAATTTTGACTAAGTTTGCTTATCCTGCTCAGATAGAGCTTATATTTAATTAACACAAGATAATGATATGATTCCATTTTTATTACAAAGAACACTTTTACTATCTGTGACTTTATGCTTACTTATCATTATAAGCTTCAGTATTAGTTGGTTACCAAGTGATGCTCCTCTTGAGAGTAAGCCGTTCTTTGATGCATTAAAATATTATTTAACAATGTTATCTAGTGGTGATTTAGGCACTTCTTCAGTTAGTGAGCAATCCATTTTAGAACAATTGCTCGAAGTATTTCCCGCCACAATTGAACTTGCCCTTTTGTCTTTTATCGTTGCATTAGCTTTAGGGATACCACTTGGCGTTTTATCAGGATTATTAGAAGACAGTTTTATTGATAGATTTTTGCGTGTTTTTTCTTTAATAGGTTTCTCTCTTCCTGTTCTTTGGTTAGGGCTGCTATTGATACTTTTTTTCTCACTAACTTATGAGTCATTACCCCTTTCTGGTCGCTTAGATTGGCGCTATGAAATTCCCTATCAAACTGGTTTTTTATTTTTTGATTTATGGCAGATACCTAATCCATTACGGCAAGCTGTTATTGAAGATATGTTCAAACATTTGTTATTACCTGTTATCACGCTTACACTTGCACCACTTGCTGAAATCACTTATTTAGTGCGAAATAATTGTATTGAGATTAATAATACCCTGTTTGTGAGAGCGGCTAAAACAAGACGTATTTCATCATTTGCCCTCATTAGACGACATATATTGCCAAATGCTATCCCCCAATTAATTCCGCGATTTGGTTCACTTTTTTCAAGTATGCTAACAATGGCTATTATTACAGAATATGTCTTTACTTGGCCTGGTATAGGTCGCTGGTTAATCAATTCTATACGCCAAGATGATTATGGTTCAATCTCAGCAGGTGTGCTAGCAATCGGTTTATTTGTAATAATTGTCAATACATTAACAAATATTTTTGCAGTTCTACTTTCCCCTAGTAAAGCAAAGGAGTGGCAAACGCTTGGATAGTATCTATCA
This sequence comes from Thorsellia anophelis DSM 18579, assembly GCF_900111395.1. GTDB lineage: Bacteria > Pseudomonadota > Gammaproteobacteria > Enterobacterales > Thorselliaceae > Thorsellia > Thorsellia anophelis. The sequence goes on from NZ_FOHV01000029.1 coordinate 3,623, forward strand.
CGAAAAAATAACCTATTCTAGATGGCGTAATACATGGCACGCATTTCAAAAAGATTTGCTCTGTAAAGTCGGTGCCTATATAGTACTTGGATTGATTATTTTGACCTTTATCGGAGAATTTATCAAACCTTATCCAATTAATGAGCAATTCTTGGATTATACGCTTATGCCACCAATATGGGCTCAATCTGCAGACTTGAGATTCGTCTTAGGGACTGATGATCTGGGTCGTGACATTTTAAGTCGCATTATAGCCGGCGTGCCAGCAACTTTTGGAAGTGGGTTACTTGTTGCACTAATTGTATTTCTAATAGGTATATCTCTAAGCTTATTTATTGCCCTTGGCCATCATGTGCGTGCACTTATAATTAATCATATACTAGATATATTACTTTCAATCCCTTCTTTGCTTTTAGCAATTATTTTAATTGCTTTTATGGAAGCATCATTGCTTAATGCATCGATTGCTGTGGCACTTGCATTACTCCCACGCTTAACAGTGACATTGTATGGAGCTATCAGTGATGAATTAGACAAAGAATATGTGTCAGTATTACGTTTAGATGGTGCTAACTTAGCCTTTATCGTGAGAAAAATAATTATACCTAACATTAGCCCATTGTTAGTCAATGAATTTACAAGAACGTTTTCTTTAGCCATATTAGATATTTCTGCGCTTGGCTTTTTAGATCTTGGTGCTCAGTTGCCCTCTTCTGAATGGGGTACAATGATAGGAAATTCATTGGAATCTATTTTTATTGCGCCTTGGACTGTTATGTTGCCAGGTTTAGCAATCTTCATAACGGTACTTTCAATTAATTTATTTGGTTTTGGTGTCAGCCGAGCAATTATTAAAGGAGTCAGCTAATGCCAATTCTTGATATTCGTAATCTTTCAATTCATTTTGAAGAAACGCGCTCTAATGACGGTAAGCCGATTAAAGCACTTGATAGAGTGAGTTTAACGATTAATCCTGGTGAAATATTAGGGCTTGTTGGTGAGTCCGGTTCAGGGAAAAGTATCATAGCAAAAGTTATTAGTGGTATGAAAAAAGATGATTGGTGCCTACAAGCTGATAGATTCAGATTAGCAGACGTTGAGATATTTAAACTTTCTGCTAAAGAGCAGCGCAAATGGGTTTCGGAAAACGTGGGGTTTATTATGCAAGAGCCTCAATCATGTTTAGATCCGTCTATGAAAATTGGTAAACAGCTAATGCTAGCGTTGCATAAATCTAGTTTCAAAGGTAAGTGGTGGCAACGTTTTTATTGGCGCAAGGAGCGAGCAATCCAATTATTACACCGGGTTGGTATCAGAGACCATGTCGATATCATGCGTTCTTACCCTAATGAACTCACAGATGGTGAATGTCAAAAAGTAATGATTGCAATTGCAATTGCAAATCAACCAAGATTGTTGATTGCTGATGAACCAACGAGTGCTATGGAAGTCACAACTGAGGCTCAAATTTTTAGATTATTATCTAGCCTAAACCAAAATAATGATATGGCAATATTATTAATAAGTCATGATTTAAGAATATTAAGTAAATGGGCTGATAGAATTAATGTTCTTTATTGCGGTCAGACCGTTGAAAGTGCCGATACTCAGGATTTATTGAAATCACCAAGACATCCTTATACGGATGCATTAATCCATTCTATTCCTGACTTTAGTCGTCAAGTCGAGCACAAAAGTCGATTAGATACGCTTCCTGGTGCAATTCCTGCTCTTGAGCATCTCCCTGTAGGATGTCGTTTAGGTCCTAGATGTATTTACGCGCAAAGGGAGTGTATTGAAAGGCCTCTTTTGATTAAAGACCGAAATCATGCTGTTGCATGTCATTTTCCTTTAAATGAGCATTAACGCACTACTAGGCTATAATTATGATGAATGATATTTTATTGACAGTTAACGCAATAGAGAAAATTTTCACTTTCAAAACAGGCTTAGGACGTACTGAAACACTTCACGCAGTAAAGCCCTCTTCTTTTACAGTTAAAGCAAAACAAACTCTCGCTATAATTGGTCCTAATGGATCGGGGAAATCAACTTTAGCAAAAATGCTTGTTGGTATGCTTGAGCCTACTGCTGGTGAGATAACGATTGGTAATCAAGTATTAGTGCATGGTGATTATTCAATTCGCTCTCAAATGATTAGGATGATTTTCCAAGACCCTGCCGCTTCATTAAATCCCCAGCAGCGAGTTGGTGAAATATTAGATATGACCTTGGAGCTTAATTCTCAATGGGATAAAGCCAAGAGAATTGAGCTTATACATAAAACACTTAAGCAAGTAGGATTATTAGTTGAACATGCAGAATATTACCCATATATGCTTGCTGCAGGACAAAAACAACGTGTTGCCATGGCGAGGGCTATTATATTACAGCCTTTGATTATCATAGCTGATGAACCTTTAGCTGCACTTGATATGCCAATTAGGGCGCAAATGATCAACTTGATGCTTGAATTACAAGAAAAAGAAGATATTACATTTATTTATGTTACACAAGACATTGAAATAATGAAACATATAAGCGATTTTGTTATTGTAATGCATGAAGGTGAAATTATTGAGTCAGGTGAAGTGACTGAAATTGTGAATAATCCCAAACATCAGGTAACAAAACAATTGCTTAACTCCAGAATATAAGCAGTGAGTTTATCTAAATGCTCTATTTATTGTTTAATCAAAATATCATATATGCTTGTTTTGTATGTATTAACGATTATTAATTGCTGATTTTTTATTTAATCGAAATGTTTTTTTAGTATATCCTTGTTTAATCTATGAATAGTTTTAAATAAGGATTAATCGAACAAAATTAATTTAAAAAAGTGTTAGTTATGTTAAGCTTATTTACTTAAATAGGTTTTCTGATTGCTTATAAATCAAATAATTAATCGCTGTCTAGGGGGTAAAATAAATGAGAGAAGCATAAATCAGAATTATAAGAAAGGGATGTAAAATGGGGGGCTTTTAAAGTACTTGAAATTTTAATGTTTTGATTTATATGGTGTTAGATGAAATCTTAATGTCATTCTATCTAATAAATTAAGTAATTAGTTTAGAAATTAGGGCTGATGTTACTAAATAACTAAGCAGCCCCAAATTTTATATAAAGCTAGACGTTAACACCATGTTGTTTTGCTAAAGCTGCTAAACCACCACTAAAACCTTGGCCTATAGCTTTAAACTTCCATTCATCATTATGACGATATAACTCGCCAAAAATCATTGCAGTTTCAGTAGATGCATCTTCTGATAAATCAAAACGAGCAATTTCAACATTGCCGTCAGCATTAACAACGCGAATATATGCGTTGCTAACCATACCAAAATTTTGGTTTCTTGTTTCAGCTTCATGGATAGTCACTGAGAAGACAAGTTTTTTGATATCTGCAGGAATTTTATCGAAGTGAACTTTAACTTGCTCATCATCACCGTCACCCTCACCAGTCAAGTTATCTCCTTGATGTTCAACACTACCACATGGGCTTGTTTTTTGGTTAAAGAAAATGAAACCTTGATCTGATAAAACTTTACCATTTTCTCCTACCATAAAAACAGACGCATCTAAGTCAAAAGCGCTTCCATCAGTTACACGCGCATCCCAACCTAAGCCAGCTAATGCAGTTTTCATTGAAGGAGCTTCTTTTGTTAATGAAACATTACCACCTTTAGTTAATGAAACAGCCATAATATCCTCTTTATTTTAATGATACAGCTTTAGTTATAATGGGAGTCAACCCATATATTAAATGCACAAAACAATGTACAAATATCCACTTTAAAAAATTAACCTACATTAATCCCAAATTGTTTGCACATTGCTGCAAGACCACCTTGATAACCTTGACCAACCGCTCTGAACTTCCATTCACCATTATGACGATAAAGTTCACCAAAAATCATAGCAGTCTCAGTCGAAGCATCTTCAGTTAAGTCAAATCGGGCAATTTCAACATTACTATCTTCATTAACAACACGCATAAATGCATTACTAACCATACCAAAGTTCTGGCGACGTGCTTCAGCATCATGAATTGTTACTGTAATTGCGACTTTAGTAACTTCTGAAGGTACATTATCAAAAGTAATTATCAACGATTCATCATCTCCGTCACCATCACCAGTGCGATTGTCACCAGTATGTTCTACAGAACCATCTGTTGATTTTAAATTATTGTAGAATATAAAATCACTATCAGCACGGACTTTACCTGAATCAGTTAATAAAAATGCAGAACCATCTAAGTCAAAATCAACACCATCAGTTTCACGAACGTCCCAACCTAAACCAATACGGACACGTTTAAGACTTGGATCTGATTTACTTAATGATACATTACCACCTTTAGACAAAGATACACTCATTATAAACTCCTTTTATAGGTTATGAAATCGAATATCGACAACCCTAGATGATATTCTAGGGTAATGGTTTAATTTGATTTTGTTTCATCTTCTGCTTTTTCAGGAAACATGACACTCGCAATAATACCAATTGCTAATACAACTAGTACAACAATTAGACTAACTGTAGCTGAAATCCCATAACCATGATGGAAAAGATGATCTGTTGCATTTAAACCTAGTTTAAATGCAATAAAAAATAACAATACAATAACAGCTTTTTCAAGATGGGCTAAGAAACCTTTTAATGCTTCTAATACGAAATAGAGTGTCCTTAGACCTAAAATGGCAAACATCATTGCACTATAGACGATAATTGGCTCACGACTCACCGCAATAACTGCTGGCACGGAATCAAATGCAAACATTACATCGGATAATTCAACGACTGCTAAACAAAGTAACAATGGTGTTGCATACCATGTCGCTTTTTGTACGCGCCCTATTGTAATTTCAGCATTTTCAGGTTTAGCTAACTCAACATCTACTTCACTTTGACGCATGAAGAATTTATTGCCATAAATCTTTGGCCATACTGGAAAGAATTTTTTGACCATTCTATAAGCTAAATGTTGAGAGTAATCTTCGATTTCATCATCATCATCGCCACTTTTAAGCATCATAACTGCAGTCCAGCCTACTATAATTGCAAAAAGCACCTCTACCCATGGCCCTAAAGCAAGTAAACCTGTCCCTATCGCAACAAAAATACCTCTAAATACTATCGCACCTATAATTCCCCAGTAAAGAACTCTATGTCTTACACCTTCAGGTACTGCAAACCATGAAAAGATTGCCATTATCACAAATAAATTATCCACAGATAACACTTTTTCAAGCGCATACCCTGTAAGGTATAAACTAGACATCTCTTTACCTGATATCAATACATTTCCGTTTTCATCTACTTTTTCACCAAAGAAATAAAGGTAGACTGCAAACACTAAGGCAATACCTATCCAAAATATAGACCAAGCGATAGCACTTTTTAAAGAGATTGGCTTGTCATCTCTATGCATGAAAAGATCGATACAAATTGCGCCAACTGCTAATACAACAAAAACTAAAGTAGTTTGAATCTGTGAATTATTTAGAAGGCTTTCAAAAAAAGCGGTCATACTATTTTATCCTTTGAGAAATTATAACTGAAATGATGCAGGATCTAAATTCAAAGCGACACAAATTTCTTTAGCCATCGCTTGTTCTTTTGAATCAAAATCACCATCACTTTTAGCAACAGCAATCCCAACACGAAGTGCTAATTGAGCAGCTTCTGGTTGATCTCTAAGGGCCATAAGGTATTTAAATGCCTCACCTTTTCCTATTTCAATATCAAACTCGAAATTACTTGCAAGTTTGTTAAAAAAAGTAATAACTTCTTCAGTTTTAAATACTTTTAATTCCGGAGAGTTTTGAATGAATTGAACCATTTTTTGTTTCTCTTCACTACTTGCACCGTTAGAAGCCATGCTAATACTTGCGCAGACTGCAATTGTACCTTCCATGAATTTTTTGTTTTTAAAACGAGAAACTTGATTTGTTAACTCATCTCTAGTAGAACTTACAGCATTTTTTAATTTATCAAAAAAAGACATTTTAACTCCATAATTGTATTGTAAAAGCATAAGCATGCTTATGATCACTTATGCATTATGCTAATTTTATTTGCTACCAGCTTTCCAACTAAAGCCCCAACCAAAAGCATTATCTAAATCTTTATGTCCTGCGAAATATCTGTCGATGCGTTCAACATTCATACTGCCATTTTGATTAACAATTCTTGCAATAGCGCACATGTTAAAGCGATCATTTCCTTCAGTTAACTGTGTTTCAATCGGTGGTTCATTAGGGACATGTAAAGTTACCACTGCATCAGTTTTAGACCAATTAGGTACACCTTCATAAATAAAGGTGAAAATCAATATTTCAGCTATATGATGCCATTTTTCACCATTGATGTGTAACCATTCACCTGTAGCACTACTCCCGGTTCTATCATCAGCTAGTAATTTTACATAGGGGTCTCTATCTAAATTACCAAAACGATTACCAAGTGCCTGGACAATATCTGCATCTCCATCTTTAAACCTGATAAAAGCACCTAAATCAAGATCAATCTTACCATTGCCGCTGAATAATTTATTCATAAAACCAGTTGAGTTTTGAGTAGGGTTTTGGTTCCAATTCAAATTAACTTTTATTAAGCCAAAATCCGTTTTTTTACTCAAATTAATACTAGGGCTATTTTTAGTAAGTGAAATTTTATTTAAGTTAACTGTAGATGGGTTTGCAGGCGCAGTATTAATGATAGGCTCAGGAGGTGTTGGTGCATCATCTGAAACGTCAACCCCAAAAAATTCAGCTAAGGGCTTTAAACCACCATTAAAACCTTGGGACACAAATCTGAATTTCCATTCATTATTTCGCTTGTATAATTCTCCTAGAATTAATGCCGCCTCAGTTCTACCTACCATTTCAACTTCAGATTTAATCAGTATATTATTTTTATTTTCAACCTGTATAATTAATGAACCAAGTTGAGAAATTGTTTTACCTTCATCGCACGTTGAAGAAAATGCAATTTTCTGTACATCGGGACCAATTTTATCCAAATTAATTTCAAAAATAGTGTTGGTTCCCTCCGCAATGAGTCTAACAGCACCATCATCACTATTTTTTTGACCATAAAAGATCATATCAGCATCACCTTTTACTTTTGCATTATCATACAATCTAAATGCAGAAATATCAGATGGATGACCAGATAAAATTCTAATCGTCAATAGCTCGTTAGGAACAGGGGCATTGCCACCAGCGGTTAAGTTTTGCATTACAGTATAGCCCTAACAATTTGTGGTAACATTTCAGGTACAGCTCTACCCTCACAAGCCATGCCATGCGCTTTAAAATTCCATTCTCCACCAGAACGGGATAATGAAGCAATTAAAATTCCTGTATGAGGTCCTTGTTCTGCAAGTTTAAAATGAACTAATTCTTTTCCTGTTTGGTTATCAAAGACGCGGCAAAATGCATTTTCAACTTCATTAAAAGTTTGACCACGAAAACTATTAACAGTAATAGCTAAATATTCAACTTGGCTAGGTAAACTTGCAAGATTAACCCGAATGATTTCATCATCACCATCACCTTCACCCGTTTGGTTGTCGCCACTATGAACAATATTTCCACATTGCGATCTTAATTGCTGAAACCAAACTAAATCAAGGGGTTGACCTGATGCATCAAGTAATAGACATGATGCATCTAAATCAATTTCATCATTACCACCAAAAAGATTAGCTAGAAAGCCTTTTTTCTTTAGAGGATCCCAACCTAAACCAATGCCAATTGTTGAAAGCGTTGATGCGGCTGATTTTGTCAAAGATACTGTTTGATTTTTAGTTAATGATACCACGATTTGCTCCTATCTATGTTGATGATAAAATGTGTGAGAACCTATGATAAATTGCATTTTTTCGTACTACTGCTTTGAATTACTTTTATTTAACTGTATATTGTAAAAAAAGTAAGTAAATTTTACAACTGACATATAACACTCATAGTTTTTCCCCCATTTTTATAGAAAATAACTCACTAGTCAATCTTTATATTATTTCTTTCCAATATTGATGCAATTAATTTTTTTTAGGTGAAAATTTCAAAGACCTAAATGATTCATGAGAATCATATATTAGGATTTATTTTGTCTTATGTATTGTTAGTGTATAATTAATCAGATGTTAACAGTTTATTATTAAAAGGGGTTATTTGAGTGGCTATAATATACATGCAGGGGGTATCATCCCAAAGAGAGCTTATCTTAGGCGCTAAAGAAATAGCTTTTGAACTATTATCAAGTAATAGCCCGATTGTAATTGCTTCTCATAGTGATTTTAGATATGAAATATTACAAGAAGCTGATATTAGTTACATTGAACCAAAACATGACCAAGCTAAAATAAATTTCCTGATGGATATTTTATCAAAACATGATATTCGTGTTGTCCATGCAGGAGCTGTAGGACATGGACTTATCCATTATCAAGCAGATTTAAAATCGCTTGGGGTTCGTTTAATTGCAGGCGCCTGTAGTGAACAGGATTTTGAAATTGCTGATAATAAATCGGCATTTACCAATTTGATGTGTGAACATCAGTTAGATGTCGTACCTGCCATTTTAATTGAAAACCAATCAAGATTAGAGGAGGCATTATCCTCTTCACCCTTTAGTACATTTGGGGCTAATTTATGTATAAAGCCTGTTAGAGGAATTTATGGCCTTGGGTTTTGGCGTTTTAAACCTGATGCGCCAATGAATCAACATATTTTGAATCCTAATATAAATGTTATAAATCCACAAGCTTACATTCAAGCTATGAAACTATCGAATAATTTCAAGCCTCAACTAATTATGCCTTATTTTAAAGGTGCTGAAACATCAGTTGATATGATAGTCGATGAAGGGCAAGTTATTTTTGCAATTGCCAGAATTAAAGAGTCAAAATATCAGAAAATTAGTCTTAATTGTGATGCTATTGAGCTGGCAAAAAAATGTGCACAGCTGCTTAAAGCTGATGGATTAATTAATATTCAGACGATTAATGATGAATCAGGAAAACCATGGTTGCTTGAAGCCAACCTACGACCTAGTGGAGGGGTTTGTTTTTCTAAAGCTTCTGGAATAAATATTGCTAAGGTATTTTTTGATTATTTTTACATGGGACTTACAAAAGAAGCTATTTTAACCAAGTATACCCCTTTATTTAAAGAGGTTTTAATTAAAGTTGATAGCTGCGCAATACCACTTTTAGATAACAATTCAACCAACACAATTTATCATGAGACGTTATAGTATATAAAACGTCCTATAAAGCTCTATTTTTAAAAGTAATTATTTATATCATTAGCATAAAGATTAACTTAATCATAATTGACATAATGGAGTCACTTTGCAGCATATTAAAGCACAATTACCTACTGGCACGATAAAAGTCAGCACAATACAACTCGAACCAAAATTAGATGCTCTTTTTTCTTTTGCTCAAAGACGTAATCCAAAGCGTTCATTTTTGTTTGTGAGTAAAATATTAGGTAAACATATTCCAGTAAGCCCAAGTATTATGCGCCAAAGCTATCGTACTTTAGCAAATAAAATTCCAATGGATTTACCCGAACCTATCGTTTTTTTTGGTATGGCTGAAACTGCGATTGGTTTAGGAAGTGGTATTTTTGAAGAAGCAATTACGCAATACCCAAATGCCTTATTTATGATCTCAACTCGTCATGAACTGCCGAATACAGATAAATTTTGTGAATTTAAGGAAGAACATAGTCATGCAACAGATCATATCATCTACAAACCTAATAATATAACGAAACAAGAACAATTACTAAACGCTAAAACTCTTATATTAGTTGATGATGAAGCGACTACTGGAAAGACATTTTTAAATTTGTATCAAGGATTAGTCGCAGCTGGACTTAGAGATGTTGAGAAATTAGTTACTATCACGTTAACAAACTGGTCAAATAAAGCTCTTAGTAATTGTGTCAATATCCCTGTAGAAGAATTATCGTTGATTAATGGACATTGGGAATGGCAGCCTGAACCTTGCGCACCTGAGGTTGTGATGCCTTCACATATAGGAAAATTCCAAACTGGGTGCAAAATTGCAACACATTATAATTTTGGACGTGAAGGAATCTATAAAAGGCCTAATATTGACAGTTTATTTGCTCATTTCTTTAATCAGCATAGATTCACTAAGCAGCAAACTGGTCAAAGCACTAATCCATCAGTTCTAGTCTTAGGTAGTAGTGAATTTGCATATATTCCCTTTTTATTAGCCGAAGAGCTGGAAAATTTTGGATATATAGTAAAATTCAGTGCTACGACAAGGTCACCTATTGCATTAGGGTTAGCAATTGAATCTGCTTTGCAGTTTAGTGATAATTATGGAGAAGGCGTGACGCACTACTGTTATAATATAAGTCATCAACATTTCGATCATATCATTTTATGTGTTGAAACCGAGTCTTGTAGTATAGATGATGAATTTATTCATGCACTAAAACACTGTGCACAAAAAGTTACTGTGTTTTCTCTATTTGATGGTTAAATTTATGAGATTCATTCTATTTGCTATTTAATTAACAATTATAAATAAAAAAACACTCATTTAACTAATGTAATTACTTAAATTTTTAAGAGCTAGCTATGTTCAAACCCATTTTTTTATGCGATCTTGATGATACCCTATTTCAAACACAACGGAAAATTACAGAATATGGTTATTCTGCAGCTTTTAAAACGGCAGCAATAGACCAAACAGGTAAAGCTCGAAGCTTTATGACTAAAACACAGTACAATTGGATAAATTGGCTTTTAACTTCTACACAATTAATCCCAATTACGGCTAGAGGAACAGAAGAAATTAGTCGTGTTCAGATTTCCTTTCAAGACTGGAAAATTACTACCCATGGTGCAGTAATCCTTGATAAAAATAACCAACCAGATATTGTCTGGCGTGAGCACATTGAACTAGAGCTTGCCAAATATCAAGATATTCTGAAGCAAAAACAGGCATTACTAGAGCAAAGAATTGAATCTTCTGGTATAGATGCTTGGGTACGTATGAATACTGAATATGACAAGCTTAATATTTACCTTGTTGCAAAGCACCGGGATAGTAAAAAAATTGAAGAGCTTTATCAGCTTTGTAATCAAATCGATAAAGAAACTGGCCTAGAGGGATTTTATGTTCATAGGAATAGCAATAATATTGCATGGTTACCTAATTGCATTGAAAAAGGTCATGCAACAAGATTTTTACTTTCTAAGTTAAGAGAGCTGCAACCGGACACACCTGTCTTAGGACTAGGAGACAGTGTGAGCGATCATACTTTTTTAAAACAATGTGATTGGTTTGGTATGCCAAGTCATGGACAATTATTTGAAGTATTCAATTCAACAATTAAGCATAATTAAAATCAGTTTACCCTGTATACCCTCCAAGTTGAACATTGAATTTAACTTGTAACCTAACGAGTCACATCTGCTAAATTAAATAGTTTTGATGGATTCGATAAACATACAGGTTGTTAGAAACAATATCCAACATTAATGAATACAATAAAGTGTAATTTCCAAACAAACATTATGATTGAACGAGAAATATAAAATGACATTTTCAGGAATTTACCCGCAACACGATATTACATTTTTACTAGAACCAATTGAAATGGAAATGACATCTATTGAAGAAAAAGAACGTTTAATTCAATCAGGTGAAAAACATTATTCTCAGATGCTCAGTCAAGAACCTGAACCCTCTTTAGATCATCTAGGTATTTATGAAAATGCACTTAAACAATACGAGCATCGTTTAGCTAAAGAAGTGATGCAATTAGCTATCACACTTAAATTACTTTATAAAGATAAGCCTATTGTTCTTTTAAGCCTAGTCCGAGCAGGTGTTCCTCTTGGAGTATTATTGACTCGTGCGCTCAAGTTACTTAAACATGAAGTGTTTCATTATGGCATCAGTATAATTAGAGATAAGGGAATTGATTCATTCGCAATGAATTATGTTGAATCGATACATGAGAAACACTCAATTATATTTGTAGACGGTTGGACAGGTAAAGGTGCTATCAGCCAGCAACTAAAACTGTCACTCGATGAAAGAGGTGGATACCCTTCTATACCTAGATTAGTAGTATTAGCAGATGTATATGGTTCTGCTTGGCTTAGCGCATCAAATGAGGACTGGTTAATACCATTTGGGATATTAGGTGCGCCTATTTCCGGTTTAGTGTCCCGCTCGATTTGGCAAGAAAATTCCTTCCATGGGTGTGTATTTTGTACACACCTAAGCGCATTTAGTTGTAGTAATGAGTTTATAGAAACGGTCGAACGACATTTTCACCTCTATATAAAACAAGCTTCTTTAATCGATATTAATGATTCGTCGATGCTTTTAAATGGATTAGCTAATCAATCAAGCCGCACAGAATGTGAAAATGTGATATTTCGTTTGAAAAAAATGTATCAAGTCGATAAAATTAATCGTATTAAGCCAGGTATTGCTGAAGCAACAAGAGCAGTGCTTAGGCGGGTACCTGATCATGTGATAGTAAGGGATAAAACAGATCCTGATGTATCCTTATTATTACATCTTGCCAAACAAAAGAATATTATAGTTACTGAAATGCAAGACGCAATCTCTCCCTATAGAGCCATAACTATTATAAAAAGGGTAAATTAACATGCCGGTGAAGATATCTCCTTATGCACTAGGTGCTACACTTTACATGCCTGCCATTCGACACGACATACTTGAAATTATACATGGTGAAAAACTTTCAGGTTTAAAATCCATGGTAATTTGCTTTGAAGATGCTTTAGCTGAATCACAATTAGAAGAGGCTTTTGAAAACTTTACTCAATTAGCAACCCAGATTAAACTTTCAATTAAAAAGCCACTAGTATTCATTCGCCCCAGAAATTTCGATATAGCAATTAGGTTAATTAAGCACTGTGATCTCTCAAAAATTGATGGGATGGTACTTCCTAAATTTACACTTGATTCTTTACCAATATGGCAAGAAATATTGGAAGATACTCATTTATATTGGCTTCCTACTCTTGAAACACAAGATGTATTTAGCTATCTTGAAATGCAGAAACTTGCAGATTCATTAAGTACATTTAAAGATAAAAATAAAATTCTCGCACTACGGATTGGTGGGAATGATTTAATGTCTGTTTTGGGCTTAAGACGTCCTAGAGATATGACGATTTATGATACACCGCTTGGATATGTCATTAAAATGCTCGTCGCTGTTTTTGGTTCAACAGGATTTGCTTTAACTGCACCTGTTTGCGAACTGATTGAAAATTTAGATATTTTAGAATTAGAACTTAAATCAGATATTGCACATGGATTAGTTGGGAAAACCGCAATACATCCTAACCAAATCCCAATTATTCAAGATGCATGGAAAGTTAAAGCGTCAGAATTCGCAGAGGCGCAAGCTATTATGAATGCGCAAAAAGCCGTTTTTCAAATGGATGGCGCTATGTGTGAACCTGCAACCCATACAACTTGGGCACGTAATCTCCTAGAAAGGTATGGTGCTTACGGGTTACTTCCAAATAAAGTACAAGAATTTATGACTAAGCACAACTAAGTAAATAATAGCTAACATTTTGTTTAATAAGCACTCATACCGCCATATTTATGGCGGTATGAGTCCAATTATTCCCCTGCCATTTGAATTACGACTAACCTTCCCCCATTTTCTGGGGATAATAAAAGCTGTAAACCATCTTCTAACTTGATATGTTCACCAATTGCAATATCTTTCTGGTGTGTAATATTTTTAAGTTTTGTTAACCCCTCATTTACTAGGTACCAATCATTTTCATGATAAATAAAGTAACCAATACGTTTTGTATCCGATGCAGTTAATTTTTCGTTTGGAAAAATAAGCCTATTTTCATGCCATCTATATAATGATTGTTCACTGTAAACCATAATTCTATGATTATCTGGTAAATATTTACCTTCAGCGTGTGACGAATATAGGTTTAGTATAGGGAGTTTACCTTTATGTGGAGTGCCACAAAAAGGACATTTGGGGCTTGTTGAATTATCGAATAAGTACCACTTTTGCGTACATGTATCATTATGGCATGGCTGTAAGAGATCGATTGATTTAATAAGAGCAGTTTCCCATTCATCAGCAGAAGGCCGCTTAAGAGGATCATGCAAACCATCTATAAATGCTTGTTCAAATAACTTAGATAAATAGGGGCCTGTGACTGTATACGGAATTTTATTGGTATCTTTCCAAGGTAAATCATAATCATCGGCATGATCTGGGTTAACACGATTACTTGTATCATTAACATTTTCGATAAAGCAAGCATTTTCGCCCATCATTAATGATTCATCTTTTTCCGCATCATAAGCATCGTGCACTTTATCGCCTCTAAGTGGATGACGATACAATAAATTAAGATAAATCATCACCGCTAGGGCATGTAAATCAGTCATTCTTGAGGGAAATTTCTTATTAGGATCATCTTTATTAAGATGCGCTGTTTTTACAACTTCTGGAGCAATAAAATCAGGAGTTCCTATAACACTAGGCGGATGCTTACCTGGTACAACTAAACCATCTATATCGATTAAACAAGCTTGACCTGTAATCGGATCGATTAAACAGTTATTATAACCTAAATCTGAATGACTCAATCCCGCCATGTGCATGCGTCTGATAGCCCTAGATAGCATTAATGATATTTTCAAATAGGACATCCAGTTACCGAGCTCTTTCGGGTCTAAGAATTTTTGTCTAAGTTTCGGTGATGCGAACCACTTTCCAATTTTCTCTTTATTAATAATACCAAGCATGTCATTATTTTTTGAACCATGCTTGAAGAAAAAACAGTCTCTGTAAAAAGGCACAACTACTCCTAGGCGTTGGTTATATTCAACAACAGCTGTAGGCCAGCAGTAAACGTTTTTAAGATATTCACCACCTATTTGATTAAATATGTTTTCTCTATAGCGCCCTGTAATTTCAAGTAATCTTTCTCGTGTATCCTCATCCGCTTTATCACGAAAAAAAGCAATTACATATTCTTTATCTGGGCTAAACATTACATCTTTTACTGCACCTTGCGCACGAACTTCGTCATAAAATCGAATCGTTGAGCCATCTGAAGCGGTTAAAGTAATAATTTGGGCTTGAGTATTACTCATCAGAACTCCTGCTTGATATCTATATTTTTTTAATAAGATTAATTAAAATTGTAAGGCTAAAGTTCTATCATCATGATGCCCTTTAGACCAAAAATTAAGGTATTTTGCTAAAGCAAATTCCAATTCAGCTTGATTTAAGACATTTGCCTGAATCTCACTCCAGAATGATTCCCACTTAGATAAATCATAAATCATGTTATCTGTTTCAAAAATAGGATCTGATACGCCATCAGTCATTGCTAAAATAGCAGTATATTCTTCAATAAACATATACTGACATCTTAAACGTAAAGACTCTGGCAAAATATGTTCTTCGGTTAAGAAGTGAGTTTGGCCTGCAAACTCACCTCCATCCTGACTGCTTAATATTTGCAGTCCCTGTCCTTCGCTAAATACACCAATAACCCCATCACCTACACTAAATGATGCTATAAACCACCTACCTTCAATATATTTAGAAATCACTATCATAAGTGTAGTAGAAAGATCTTGTAGAGTGATATTGTTAATTTTAGCTTCTGGGGTAGTAATAAATCTTTCATGCGAAGCAATCGCAGCTTTTGCTGCTCCACCGACGAGCTCAATCACTTCATCAAGAAGTAAATTATGCTCAAGGGTTAATTTGCCACTTAATTTTGCTTCGTCGTTTGAAGTCGAGCTAAATTCATTTTCAAATTCTTTAGAATGCCAATAGGCTGTATTTGTATTTTCCTCACCATATTCTGTTTTAGCATTTAAAGATAATTGTTTGATAAAATTAGTTACAACCATCTCTAGACGATTACTATAGCTAGACTTTTCAAGTTTATCCGTCAGAGAACAACCGGCTTCATAAGTCGCAAGTGCAGATCCCTTACGTGAAAAAAGAGCACTTCCAGCGCCATCTGCTACAACGGTAAGATGCCAATTATTTTGCAAACGATTAATAAAAAAATCATCATCACAACACGTTCCATTATGTGCATGTGAACGGCCTCTAATTCTTGCAGCAAGCAAGGTTTTGACAAAATTTTTACTCTTATCCGAATCTAAAACTTTAAACAGCTTAGTCACCGTATCTGGTTTATAATAATCATCAGCAGGATTGCTAGGTAAGTTTTGCCATAAGTTTCTTGGATCAGGATTAATATATAGTTTAATAACGGAGGTTTTATAAAGATCAGTATCCGATAAAATAGATTCAGAGTGTGCACTTTCTTGTTCTATTGATGCATTATTTTGATTATCAATAACTGAATTTTCAAGAGGCCCGTTTTCGTAGAAACCATCATTTTTATCATAATAAGTAACCACTATATCGAACTCACCATTATGCAAAGGCGAACCCATAACTTTAAGAGAGTCAGCATCAAATGCAAGCCCTGCACAACTTGTCACATTTATATCTATAATTTCAATTAAATAGTTTTCAGTATCAAAAATCAGTTCCTGACAATAGGGTTCGTTTTGTTTTCCATTAAGCAAACGAAAATCTGGAGTGATTCGTTTAGTATTAAATGTAAGTACTGAAGAGTTTTCTAACTCTTTTTTTTCTTCTGATGCAGGCTTTCCATAAATTGCCATTATGTTTTCCTTGTGAAATATTACCCTATATATCAATAGGGTAATGGTAATTTAAATCAAAAAAATTATCCACGGGAACGATTTATATCAAAGCTTTCATCGCTGTAACCCATATTTATATCTCTATCACATCCAGGGCAATGTGCCACGCCCTCACCTTGGATGCAAAATATTTGTCCACATGCACAAGTAGCAAGTGCAAACATAGCACCACAATGAGGACAACTTGGATTACCTACAAGATAATCACTATTAATTGTCTGTGAATATTCACCTTCAGCTGATAATTCATCGAACTCTTTTGTTAATGGAATTACTGATGTGATATGGTATTTACCAATATTCAAATTAAAATTACTAGTTTGTATATGTTGTTTTTCTCGTTCAAAACGCATAAGATAAGGGAGTTTACGTTTTTGGCATTTACCAACAAGTAGCGCAAAATCCTCATCTTGACCGACAGCATTTTTATTCAAGTCAACTTTACTCAATATTTCATCATCCGGCTTGGCTAAACTTACACCAGTCGTTTCACTTGCACTAACACTTCGACTTTGTGCGCTAACACTGGAGCTAATCCAGTTAATAAACTTTTTGAAACTTTGTTCATCACTTCCTTCAAACCGCAAGATATGAGGCGATATCATGACTAATTGTTCTAAATTAGCATAAGGACCAAGGCCAATAACAACTAAGTTAACTTTGGTATCATAAAAACGTGTCCATTTTTTTATCGCTTCACTTGGGTCATCAGTACTTCGACCATCAGTCATTAAAAAAACTAATGGTTTAAAGTCACCTTTTTTTTCTGCGGTTGTTCTGATTATTTGTGTATCAATTTCATGCATTAAATGCTCTAACACATTTCCAAGAGCGGTACCCGATCCTACAGGTAAACGCGGCGGAAAAAAGGATGGCAATTCTACAAGTGGAGATAAAGTTTTAGCTTGTCCAGCAAAAGCAATCACTGAAACATATGCAGTTTCTAATGCATAAGGGTCACTTCTTAAAGTCCTTACAAGTAGCTCAATACCATCTTGTAGCTGCATGATTGCTTCACCGGCCATGCTTTCTGACACATCTGCGACAATAAATATCGGTAATCTTCTCATTTTACATTCCTTAAAATAGAGTCTATAAAAAATTGGTGCCACACTGGACACCGATTATTAAATTGAAAAACAAGATTAAAACACAATATTAATTTCAGGAGGTGGTGGGGGTAACGAATTGTTATTGTTATTTGGTTCAGCAGAACCCACAGTTTGGCTGCTTTGTGCAAATGTTGCTGAAACCCATTCAAAAAACTTGTTAAAACTTGCTGCGTCCATGGTGTCTAAACTAACAACATCATCTGTAATTCGTTTAAGTTGTTGACTATCTGCTTTAGGTCCTGCAGCACAAGCAATAATTCTTGAAAAACCAACAGATTTAATTCTTGGAATTATTTCAGAAAACGCCAACACATCGGTAGGTTTACCATCTGTCAAAATCACTAAAATAGGTTTCCAATCCCCTTTTTGCTCATCTGATGCTTTAACCACATCCCGAGTAGCTTGTTCATAAATTGATTCAAGCGCTTCACCAATTAAAGTCGCTCCTGTTGCTGGGCACGTAATATGTGGCATAACTACATCAACTAAAGGCGTCATAGGTAGCACAGTCTTGATAGTCGAATCGAACGTTGTAATAGAAAGATGAACTGAATCTAATGCATAAGGATTTGATCGTAATGCTGACATAAGTGATTGCAATCCACTATTAACAGCTTCAATAGGCTCTCCAGTCATTGAACCCGATGTATCAATACAAATATAAGTTAATAATCTACGACTCATTACATTTCCTCTTAATATTAAAATAGTTTAATGGATTTTACTTTATATTAATAAGCTTCATTCGTTATTACAATTTATATTTACTAAAATGTGAAATAATGCCAGTTAAAATGAGTAAATTTCATCCTAATGTCTGTAATAAATTCTTCATAATAATTACGCTACGTTTGTTAATTTCTTACACTTAACATGTTTTCATAACATATTTCTTAGTGCTAACTGATTAATAATACATTTGAAATAATACGCTTACAGCGAACGTGACAATTTTTAGTTAAAAAATTCATTGAGGTCAAGCTAAATGACTTTTAAAATCACAATAATTGTACGAGGTGTATCAATGTAGTAATATGTCATGTGAATTCAAGTGATTAATTCAGATACATTTAGTAAACTAAAATGTTAATTCTTATAATCTAAATGCAAGCTAGTTTTATTTATCATACTCACAGCTATAGCATTCAAATTGCTCGTTTTAAGAGTATTACAATAGGTAATTTATGAGACATTATCGCTACCAAATTCTTAATGTTTTCACACAAGATGATTTTTCAGGCAATCCACTGTGCGTTTTTGAATCTTCAGTTGATTTAGACCAAAATACAATGCAAAAGTTAGCTAAACAATTTAATCTGTCCGAAACCGTATTTTTAACTCCATTTAAGCAAGAAGCTACTTCTAGCAATTTACAACCAGTGACGATCGATTATTCAATGCGTATTTTCACACCTTCATACGAATTACCTTTTGCTGGTCATCCTGTTATAGGTTCCTCAGTTGTCGCTTCACAACTTTTAAATGATAAAGATGAGATTAACTTTCTTTGCCAATCAGGGATAGTAACTGTCAATTATGATATCGATACAAATTATTGGACTTTGAAAACTCCCGACTATCCATTGAGCTATGAAAAATTAGTGCCTTTTGAGTTGGATAATTTAAAAAAACTATTTAATATCGATGAGTTTGCTGGAGAACCAGCCTATGTTAACACCGGAAGTGAACAGTTAATAGTACCTCTAGCCTCAAAGAAATTAGTAGATGAAGTGATAATTAACATAAACGCTACAGATATATGGCCTACTAACAAAAACGGTCGTAAAACTGCTTATTTATTTTCTTTGGACATAGATTCAAATGGTGCGCTATCTATTTATTCCCGATTTCTGTTTTTATCCGCTACAGATGCTGCAGGCGAAGATCCTGGTACAGGATCGGCATGTGCTAATTTAGGCTATTGGTTATTCAAAAATGGTTTTTCATCACCGATTAACGCAAAAGTTACTCAGGGTGTAAAATATGGTCGAACGTGCAACTTATCACTTCAGGTAAGTAACGACAAAGAAGTTCAGATTTTTGTTGGTGGAAGTGCAATTAAAGTGGCTGAAGGGAGATATTTTTTCAAATAAATAAGTCATCACAAAAATAATGGCAAGAGATAGACAAGAGGTAAAAAAAGTAGGTGATTATCTAAGAAATGGTAATTTTCGAATTATGAATTTGCGAGTGCGTTTTACTATAAATCATCTAACATAATCTGAATTTTTGAAATGAAATGATCAATTGCTGAGGCGAATTTACTCGAATATATCATAAATTTAATTTAATCTGTCTTTTACAAAACAGATTAACTAATTGTAATTAGTGATTTAGTAAATAACCGATGAATTTTTTTAAGTGGATTAATTTAAGAGATCTTTATTATAATAAGTACTATTCCTGATAAGAAGGATTGCTAATTTTCATTACTTATAAGAGTATAAGCACTAGAAAAATTTAATATGTTTAAATGGGTTAAAGTTATCAGGTTCTCCTTTAATTTCTTTCATATAATATGATACATTTGCAGCTTGAGCAAAAAGAAATCCTAAACAAATGTTCAAACCTATCCCAATCATCTTAACTACTTCATATGTTAAAATTCCCTGAAATAGTATGATAGCAAAATAATATATGATGACAATAAGTAGATGAGTTAAAAAAATTGTCAAAGCCTGTTTAGGTCTGCCTATGAATATGAAATAGATAAAACTCAAAAAAAAAGCGCCAATATTCATATTCATCCAAAATCTATCAAAAAATGTCAAGCCTTTAAATGCATTTGTATAATTTTTGCTGGTTGGCAAACCATGCGTATTGTAAAAATCAAATCTCAATTGCCACAAATTAGAATATTTCATTTTGTTAACCTTATAAATGTAGGCAATTATTATAATGAAAAATATAAAAGTGTTCAAATTCATTCAACTGAATATGCATAGACAAAGTATACTTTTTTGTGGTAGGTTATTTGTTTCATGTTAAATTATTGATATGTAATAGTTATTATATTTATCTGCGTGATAAATTTGAGACTTAATTTTTCAACCTTCTTTTTTGTTGCTGACTAAACGTAAAGTTTAAGTAAAATCCATACCACTCTAGTGCAATATTTTGCTACCTTATGAAAATTAAAAAATACTTAGTTTTGATTTTAGAAATGATTAATTTACGAATAAATTGATTTAATTAAGGAGATTTAGCATGGGAAGTTTATATATATTTGGACATCCAAATCTAGATGAAAGCTTTATGAACAAAGCAATTTTAGAAACGCTCAGACTTAACATAAGGCCTCAAGATAAAATATGGAAGTTAAGTGAACATCAACTCAAAGATGAGGATACTGAAAACGAAATTACTATCTTGACTCCATTTGATATACCCAATATACAAGTAGAGGTTGAAAAATATTCTAGTATTGTATTGGTCTTCCCGTACCATTGGTATAGTGTACCGCATATACTAAAAAAATTCTTAGACCAATTATTTACTTATGAATGGAGTTATTCTCAGTCTGGTAAAATGGCATTAAAAAATAAAAATCTCTATTTACTTACAACTCTTGGAGCTACGTATGAGGATCATATGCGTGGTGGATTTAATCATTATAGTGTAGAAGAAACACTCCTGCCTTTTAGATTAGGTGCAAATATTGGTCAAATGAACTATAGGCAACCTGGGATAATTTATGGTGATAGTACGCTTTGGGGTATTATTTGGGATAAAATTCAGCTAGAAGATAATGATACTTACCTTGACGCTCAGCGCATTAGAGTCCAAAATGAAGCATCATCTTACTTCAAAGCTATAAATGATAATTCGCTTGAGATAATACCGTTGACTAAACCAGCTAAATTTGAATAACTCATTGTTATAAAATTAATTATAATCTATATTTTCGGGCTACTTACTCATTAATTTAAAACATTACCATGAGTAATGTAGTCTAATTTTCAAAAATACACAGAATTAAATTTATAATTTTTTAAAAATTAGCAATCTTACTTTGATCATAGCAATTAAATAGCCGCTTTATTTCATATCAACTAATATCTGCCAAACTACTTTAAACTATGCTTTTCTTCCGTTTAATTGCATGATAAGAAGAGAGTAGATTAATGTAAGTAAATCAAGTACACTATAAAAATACTAATAAAATAGTCAAGTGTAATTTATATTGACGAAACTATGTAGTTTCATGGATGAACAAACAATTTTTAACCAGGTTTATCTATGAATCAAATAACTAATTTTAAATCAACTATTTCCTTTAATTCAATCTTACCAGGATTAATATGTGGTTTATTATATTTCGCAGTCGAAGCTTTATTAAGGATTTTAAACTTTAGTCACTTAATTTCACTTTTCCATATATCTGTGTGTTTAGTATTGATTAGTTATTGTGCTTGTGCCCCCTTGTATCGCCGTAATATCTCATTTTTATTTCATCTAATTATCCCAGTCTTTATATTTGTAAGTATAACTATTGTTGACATCATAAATCCCCAGGCCTCATACAATACAAATTATCCTTTGCTTTATTTCATAGGTCTTTTTTGGGGTATTTTGCAATCTGTTGGGATGGCATTTAAGAGGACTAAAAGTCGATTTAGTATATTATGGCGACATCAAGTACAACTTATTTCATTGTCTGTTTCAGTTGGGATTTTCATCGGTATTTCAGCTTATTTAGTTTTATTAATAGCCACACTAGGACAACTAATAAGTTCTAATGTGTTAATGATCATGGTTTTTATTTTTGTTAGTTATAGCTTTGAGTATTTTCATCAAGAAAAAAACTTAATAAAAACCAAAATGTTATTTCAATCACGTCTTAGTGCCTATCTCTCATTATTAATAGCTTTTATAATTGTTTTTTTTAATATTGTAATCATCAGTATTGCAAAAGATTTTCATAATGCACAATTAACATTACCTATTTCTTTAGAGTTTTATCTTTACACTTTTTATGCTTTAATCTTGTTGGGAATAGTCCTGACGCCAATACCTACTTATCACAATTCATTGAAGCGTAGTATAAATCAACGTATATGCCAATTCATTTTTTTATTATTGCCAGTTAGTTTTTTCTCATTAACTTGGCTATTTAGCTCATACTATGCCATTAATGGTTTAACAAAAACAAGTTTTTGGTTTATGCTAGTTTGCTATTCAATTTTTTTTCCAACTGTTCTAAATAGCTTTGCGATTATTAGACAAAATATAATACAATTACGAACATCTGCTAGTACACAGTCCCCTCATCATAAGGGAATTTTATTTAAAGAGTGCTTATTTAAACTTAATCTTTTTTACCTTATCTGTTTAAGTATTTTATTATATCTTTTAGCGATTATACCAAACCTAGTTAATACAGCAGTTGTGGTAAGCCAAGTTGATCGTATTGTTGATGCTAAAACAGAAATTAAAATTGATTATGACTTATTTCAGTTTCAAACTGGCCAAGAGGGAATTGATGCACTTAATAATTTGGCATCTTATACACTAAACGACTATCATGCCAAAACTAGCTTAAATTATGAAGCACTTAAAAATAACCCTGTAATCAAGAATAACGCTTTTGTTGTACATTCCCAAAGTACTATCATTGATAATAAGAACTTAAAAACTCATGAAAATTATCAACTAGATAGTTTAAGGCTTTATCCAAACAATGCTCATTTACCTAAAGATATCTATCAGAAAATTGCAGAGTACCTAACAACACAAACTGATTTGTACTGTATGAAACAAAAATCTGATTATTTAGAAATGAATCAAGGGAAAATTTGGCTAGTTGATAAGCCAACTTGTTTCATACAGAGTATTCATCCTAACAAGTTAGACAAATCATTTACTGTTTATGCTATTTATGGATATGAAAATGCTTATCAAACAGCGCAACCTTCACTATACTTAATTGTTAATAAACAAACTAAAGAAATACAAAAATTTGAGATATCTCATATCACGCAACTATATGATGACTCAGTAGCCTATAGAGTAGATGACAAGAACCCAATTAAAACACCTGAAGCTTATGAACGCCTCATATCAAAACATTTTAGATTTATTCAATCGCAATTCAAACTTGTTGAGATCGGCGGCAAGATTTTTGCTATTAGCGATAAAAAACCAGACGTATCAGATGCGATAGAGGTCAATCATGAATAATGTGCAAACATTTCTAAATATGGATAATGAGTTCAATTTTCAGAGGCTAAAATGCATTTTGGCTGCGCTGACTTGTTTTGTAGGGTTATGGTTTATTTTAGAACCATTGATTGTTAATTATTACACTCTACAATCAGGGTATTCATACTTAGCGCTTATCAGACTTGCAGTTATCGTATTTATTTCTAATGCATTTTTTTTAATTCCTCAGGTTATAGAGCAAAATAAATTAATCCCATACTTAAAAGTATTTGTGACAGCGTCACTTATAGCGTTACTTGGCTCGTCATTATTTTGGCACAGAATACTGATAGAAAGCACATCATATATTAACTATGTGTTACTCGCTCTTGGTTTTTTAGTGATCAACATGATTCTTTTACCCTATGGTCAACTTTGGGTACGTAACTTAAACCCCTTTAAAAATTATACAGAACTAGCTTTTATTGCTTGGCAAAATTATATTCAAATAGCAGTATTTAAATTATCTGCATTATTCTTAATTCCAATTATTTCACTGGGTCTTAGTGTTTTAATCAAAGATACAGAAACTAACATTACTAATATACAGATTTTTTTAGGTGTATTAATTTTATGCATTATCATTCTATCTACAACAGTAAAGAATATTATCATATTGAAATTACTATCCTTTCAATTTTTTACTATGCGAATTATATTAATTATTTCTTGTGCTGTTCTTACATTACTACTATTGACATACTTGATTTCACCCAACCTAGACTATTCAGATGCTAGTGTGATTAGTTGGCAATTACTAACTATAACAATCTTGATAACAGCACAAGCAAGCTTAAATAGAATTACTTCAGATAATAACTTCGCAAATAAAACCAGTTTGAAGCTATTATTTTGTTCAGCTGTGTTTTGCATGGCCCTATTCTCATTTATACAAATTGTACTAATTTTTCAAAGTGAAACATTTCTTTTTCTTGACCACGCTGCAATTGCAAGATTAACTTTAACAGTACTTACAGCCATATTTACGATACCATATGCAATCATTTTTTTATTTAGCTTATTAATAAAACCTAATAAACTTATTGATCGCTATCAAAATTCTCAATCACATGCTTTAAATTCTTTTCAAGCCAAAAATTCAAACCAAAATATCATGTGGTTAAGGCAACTTGTAATAATCAAAAAAATTGAAATAGTGAATATTATTGGCTCGCTTAGTATTGTTATAGTGTTGTACTTGTTAATGAATCCCTTTTATACCCTTAATAGTTTTATTGCTAACTATCACGTTGAAAGGCTATTAACGGGTAAAACAGAAATAAAATTTTTTGATTATCGACTACTCACAGTTGAATTGGGCAAGGAAGGAAAAGAAGCCTATGCTACGATTTTAGATAAAGCTAAAGCAGCTGGTTATAAAGATATTGATTTACTGGAAAATAAACTCAATCAAAATCAATATGAGGGGAATGAAGCGATATATGAACGTTTAGAAGATGAGTTATCACTAGTTGAATATTATAAAAATGATATCTTTAAAGACATAGATGTATTCCCAAAAGATACGGTTATTGATAACAAAACTATGCAAGCGCTTCGTCAATATATACAAGAATATTTTTATTTGGATTTTTGTCAGTATCATCCAAAATTCCCAGAAACACCATTAGAATCAAAATGTACTATTCACAAACTGACAATAGATAACCAAAATCCAAATAGAGTGATTTATGCAATAACGAATCTTACCCCAAAACTTAAAGATCGAATGTTACAAAAAACAATATTTGTTCAAATTAATGATAAAGGCGTAGCGACTGCACTTGATAGTGCTGAGCTTGCAGATTGCAAACAAAATAAGCTCGAAGTAGTATCTGACTATGAAGAACTAAACCAGTACAATAAAACCCTAATGGAAGATTTTCGAACCTTTGACAATCCATTTTATACATTGATTAGTTACGATTCAATTTCAATGTTTAATGATGTATGTGAGACTTTGGAGCAGTAGAACCTATAATGACTATCACATAAGTGGTGTGCTTTGGTCACAATCCTATTTCGCTTGTAATGCTTAAGGTTCAACAATAGAAAAACTTAGATCGTAAGTACAATCTCAAGAAACCCTAAGTTTTCGCCTTTATATCCCAGCACGATTAGGTGAGGGTTTAGGGTCAATTTTTCAAATAACTTTTCAATACAATGCCCGCGCTATCTATAAATTAACATCAACAACAGTTCTTCCTCGAATCTGACCATTTAAAATCTCAGGGGCAATTGTAGTGACCTCTGATAATCCGATTGTTTTAGTCGTTAACGCTAATTTATTGAGATCTAAATCCTGTGCTAATCTAGCCCATGCTTTTTCTCTTATTGCGATTGGTGCATTAACAGAATCTATGCCAGATAGTGTGACATTTCGCAGAATGAATGGCAATACACTGGAAGGCAAATCCATTCCCTGAGCCAATCCAAATGCTGCAATAACACCACCATAATTAGTTTGAGCAATAGCATTTGCTAACGTATGACTACCAACCGAATCAATTACCCCTGCAAATCGTGGTTTAGAAATTGGTGCCCCTGGCTGACTTAAAGTTTGCCGATTAATAACTTCTACTGCACCTAATTTTTTAAGGTAAGTCGTTTCTTCCATTCGTCCTGTTGATGCAATAACTCGGAATCCTAATTCTGTAAGCAAAGCAATAGCTATAGAACCTGCCCCGCCACTTGCTCCTGTTACTAATATATCTCCACTATTTGGACTAACATGACCATGTTCAAGCGCTAAAATTGCTAGCATGGCTGTGTAACCTGCAGTACCAATTGCCATAGCATCTTTTGTAGAAAACTTCGATGGGATCTTAATTAACCAGTCACCATTTACCCTAGCTTTTTGAGCAAATCCACCATAATGTGTCTGGCTTAGCTCAAATCCATTAGCAATTACTTTATCCCCAATATTAAATTTTGAATGTGATGTTTGAATTACAGTGCCTGCGAAATCTATACCTGGTATCATTGGAAATGAACGAATAATAGGTGATCTACCTGTAAGTGCTAGCGCATCTTTATAATTTACTGTTGAGTACTCTATCGAGACAGTAACATCACCCTGCATTAGTTGTTCCTCCTCTAAGAGCACAATTTTGTTTTCAATTAAACCTTCAACTTGAGATGAAAGTAATGCTTTAAACGCCATAAACTTGTTCCTTTTTTGGGATGTGCCTAACTTACAAGCTATTAAAATAGCTAGTGCAACAACATTTTGAAAATAGCTAACACTGCTTAGATGCTTTTAATGTCCTAGATGTTTTATTCATCTACAAGTATCTTCTTTTCGGGATGATAACAATATTTTTATGCACGCAATACAAGTACATTTTTACAAGTATTTCAATCATATTTTGAACTCATCTTATTATTTCCTTACTTTACATCATTCTCTGCCTTTCGATTTTATCTAAATCAGTACTGAGATCAAACATAGATTATGCTTAATTGGCTATTTGTTTAAATTTATATTAGCATTTTTTGAGATATATCATAAACGTAAAATGCGGCATACAGAAAATATGACACGAATCCATGTACTTATATTTCACACTATAGTCAGTATATCAGTTTAGCTTTTACCTAATACATATTGGGGTTACACATTCCTAAAGAGAATTTTATAAATTTATCAGTTAGTTAATTAAAAATTGAGTTTACCACCCTATTCAATTTATCCTGCAAATGTGAAATTTATAAAATAGACTATGTTGCCAGTGTTAATTCCCCTTTTACCATTTAATGGGTTGCAGAACAAAACAGCAAAGTAATGCTCTTCTCACAATGAATCTGGAAAATGCCACTAGCTAACAACTTATAAATAAGGTTAATAGCAAGATAAGCCAACGGGTCAATCAATTTGGTTTTGGACAAATAGATTTATAATGTAATGATAAATTTGACTTAGTTACTATGAGACTTTTAGATATTTAAACAGCTTGTTCGGGATAACTATCATTTAACAGCTAATGAATTTAATTCTAAGCGTCTCAATCGCTTTAATAAAGCCGTGATACCTACAGGAAAAATTTTAGCTTTAAAAACTCAATGTCGGGTTCAAGGAGAAATACATGATGCTGGCATAGTTGTATCATTATTTTAAAAAGGTAAACGATAAATTTATCTGCATAGAATTTTCTGATGGTATCTATTTGGGATGATTACAGGCGGTTACGATATGAGCCCGGAATAAACAGTTCTGTGAATGCATTACCTGCACCATAAACCCAAATAACCTGTATAGGTTTTAAGGATTGCACCCTATTGAAGTAAGTGAATACATCCGAGACATTATGAAATTAGTTCAAAAATAAAAATGCAATTTACGTTAGGATCACGTATTAATGATGCTAATTATTTATTACCTCTCATTTTATTATGATGGTTAATTTGCAGTATATCTTTTTAAGGTTACGGCATAATATCATAGCAGATTGAAAAATCTTTTTGTTCACATGCGAGGATAAAATATTCACGTGCTTTCCATGGATCACTTTGTACTCCCAACCCTCTTAGATAAAAAATCCCTAAATTGAATAGCGCATTTGCATGTTCTTGTGCAGCGGCAAGCTGAGTATAATGCACAGCACTCTTATAATCATTGTGTTCTGAATAATATAAACCTAATGCATATTGCGTTTCAGCATGGATTAACTTGATCTCGTGTAATAAAAAATCAAATCCTTCTTGTTTATCAATCTCTTCACCTTTTAAACCTATTGTATAAATATGCCCTAATTCATTTAAAGTTTCAGCATTTCTTTGCGCCGCAATTCCATTTAATCCTGTTAGTGTTTTATCGCTTATATTTGCAGAAACACTCAAAAAAGGGCAAAGTAAAAAACTTGAGAGAATAATTTTTTTTATGATCGTTACCATGATAAACCTTTTTTACGTTTTAATGCCTATACTAGATATCTACAGATATTAAGTAGTACCAACTAATATTCCATTATAATTATATATCATAATCATTCGATTAGACTGTTATATTACTTACAAAGCAATCTATATAGCAGCAATAGGTCATGTTAGATAGAATTATTTACAGGGTCTACTAAACAATCTGAAAATGACATTTTCCATGTTAATTCAGTTGCGCTTATTACTTGATACCAACTTTCAGCTCGACTTAATTTTTTGTTTATCAATTTTATTTCAGCATGTTCAAAGGTATACACTTGAAAAGCATTTTTAGCCAAATTAATATCGATTCGTTTAAACTTTTTCATTTATCTCTTCTTATAAATACAAAGATAATCTTGTGGTTTAATCTTATCCTTGTAGGTGGAAGAAGCCTATTACATCAACTAGCATCTTCACTTCTTTTATCTTTGTAATCCAGCCATTAAAATAAATTTATGGCTGATAATCCTCATATTCCCAAGCAAAGTACCTTGATAGTTTCTGAGCTGTTTCAATCCAAGTATCACAAGTACAATTTTCAATACATTTGTTGATGGTTTCCGTTATTTCATCCAGATCATATTTACGAACCAATAACATATGCTGTATCAATTCAGGTTCCCAATGGTTCTTACAAAGCCATTCAGGGGTACAGATTAACACATGAAAATCATGACCGCCTATTTGGTCTTCAGGACCGACACATAATCGAAACCATAAGCCAAAACAACTGATTTTATTAGGTTGATACGTTTCTGGTGTGAATTGGGCTGAAGTAACACCTAAAGATTTAAGTTTTGCTTTCATTTAGTTATTCCCATATGACCCTTGCCTATTGGCTTCCCATTTTTTAATGTTTTAAAATTAGCTTGAATTCCTGTCGGATTCAAATTTTGTGGTGCATTAGGCTTAGATGTTGGATAACGATATATACGTGTACCATCAGCACTTATTTGTCCCTAGCCATCACTAAGTAATCTAGCTCCATCACCTACCCAAATTGCACCAGGACGATCTGCCTCTTCTTTAGTTCCAGAACCCACACCATAATTCAGCTTTCCGTTACTACCATTTATAACTGGCTCTAATTTTGGGTCTTGTTTGGCTATGTTGTCTAAATCTTTATTATTCGTAAGGTGAATAATCCTCAAACTCCCAAGCAAAAACGCGAGAAAGTTTTTGAGCTATTTCCATCCAATTTTCACCGTCACATAGATCAATATAGTTGGTGATAACATTCTTTATTTCTTCTAAATCATATTGACGCACCAGTAATGTATGGCGCATAAGTTCAGCCGTCCAATGGTTCTTACAAAGCCATTCAGGGGTACATATTTGTATTGAAAAATAATCCGAACCGGTTTCATTTGCAGGACCTATATTTAAATTTACGAATAATATAAAACAATTTTTTTCTTCAGGTTGATAATCTTCTAACGTAAATTTGGATGTATCAACCCACATGCTATTTAGTATTGCTTTCATTTTATTATCTCCATATGTCCGTTACTTACAAATTTTCCATTATCGAGATGAACAAAATTGGCCTGGACTCCGGTAGGATTTAAATTTGGGGGGGTATTTCGTTTGTAAGCTGGAGATCTGTTGATTCGAAGACCATCAGCATTAACTAAACACCCTGGACATCCTTTTTTGATCTCCTACTAATCTAGCTCCATCACCCACCCATATTTGTCCTAAGCGATCCGCATATCCCTTCGTACTAGCAAAAAAATAACCCATTGACATTCAAGTTCAAATCATAATTTTTTACTTCAATACATATTTGAAGGCTGTACAAATCTGGTCGCGTACTTTCCTGTGTACGATATGGCACTTCTTAATTATTAAGGTGGCTTACTTTTAGCCCGAAATCATCAGGTAATTATTTGCTGAGATAAGCTTTAGTTAGTAAGCTGATTACTAATATCTGTCATCAGTTGCTTTTCATCTAATCTTGATGGTTATTTATCTTTATCAATGATGGAATCTAATGATTGATGTGCGTTGTTGATTATAGCGATCTAGTGCGGCAATATATTGTACCTTAAGTAGCGTCACTAGCACTATCTAGATCTAAAAAGCAATAAAATATCTCCGCTTGTTAGTGGGACTAAATTAAATTCCTAATTCAGTTAATTCTTTTTTTATCCATAATTTATGATTTGATATGATTTTTAGATAATTTTCATCAGAATAGTACTCATTTCCCCCTATGTCATACTACCTGTCCACTGATAACTTAATCATGATAAGGACAGACAAATGAGTAAATTTACCGTAGAATTCAAAGAAACAATTTTGACAAAATTATTGGATGGTGATTATACAAGCATCACCGCATTAGCCCAACACTATAATATCTCAACAAGCACGCTTTACAAATGGCAAGCAGAGATTAAATCAGGATCGAATGATAACATTATGAAAAATAAAAAAGCCCATAAAAATACAAGCAATAAAACTAAATCATCGATCCCTGTTAATAAGCTGACTGAAGCGCAGAAAAAACTCAATATCATCATTGCTACATCGACATTAAATGAAGCAGAATTAGCAAGATACTGCAGAGAAAATGGGTATGATATTGCCATGGTTAAGTCGCTCTTGAGTGAATGTGTAGAAGCACTTGCCATGAAAGAAATGAATGTGATTGCTGAGAGCCATAAATTAGCTGAAAAAGATAAAGAAATCAGCCACTACAAGAAAGAACTTGACCGTAAAGACCGAGCCTTATCTGAAACAGCTGCGTTATTGGTACTCTCAAAAAAGGCCAAAGCCATTTGGGGGGAAACGCAGGAAGATTAATCACCTGTGAAGACCGCCAAATGGCTATAAACA
>NZ_FOHV01000030.1 GCF_900111395.1 Thorsellia anophelis DSM 18579
TTTTAAATGATATAAAATAATTATTGTTAAGTTATTCATAGTTAAATATTTGCATTGCATTGTTTTTAAAGTAATTTAATTGTAAATATAGCCCTTTTAGTGCGTAAGCATTTGAAGGGCTTTTTTTGTTTTAATGATTTTGGTATTTTAAGAAATCGTATAATTTATTATATTGTAAATTTAGAGTTTTTGGGTTATGCTTGTTTTGTCAATAAAGGTGATGTAATGAAAATAGAGCTAGTCACACACAAAACGGGTGAACAAATACCAATGATGCTAGATACTTCTGGTATGCCTGTTGTATTACCCAATGAGTTTATCCTTTCTAGGCGATCCCTTAGTACCAATACACTGGTTCGGAATTTGAGAGAACTGTCAGTGCTCTATCGTTGGCTGGACAAATCAAATTGTGACCTATCTGCTAGATTACTGGCTCAAAACTCGTTCAACGAAGCGGAATTAAAAGGTAGTTTGGTCGAGGCGTTAAGAATCGACCAGGCCAATGGGCATATAAGAGCAGTAGCGCCTAATACCTTTAATCAAAGGCTAACAACTATCCGACTATTTTTCAGTTGGTGCATGGACGTACTGACTAGTCAGCTACCTCTATCTTCCTTGGATTATGAGCGTTTAAGGGAGAGAAAGTCATTTTTGCTAAAAACTCTTGATGGTAGCTTTATGTCTGCAACACCAGTCAAAAAGAGTCTTCAAAAGGGGCTAAATGATGCTGAAGTTGATTTCTTGCTTGCGGTATTGCACCCCGATGCTAAGCAAGGGTTCGGAAGAGATTCTGCTGTAAAGTTCAGAAATTATGTATCTGTTGGGCTGATGTTATTTTGTGGTTTAAGGCCAGGTGAGCTGCTTAGTCTCAGGGTGGAGGATGTCCAGGTTGGTCCGATTTCGTCGATACAGGTTGAACGTAGGCCAGCGGACCCGCTTGATCTAAGGCGACCGAGGCCTCAAATAAAACGCAATGGCCGAGTCATTCCGGTTGAAAATAGGCTTCTTGAATTGGCTTTGAATGAGTATATTGTTACTTGGCGTGAAGTGCTTGAAAGTAAAAGCCAATACGAATCAGACTATTTAATCTTGAGTGATGAGGGGGCGCCTTTGTCGCAATCCTCAATTACACAGTTTTTTCAGTTGTTGCGATTGCAATACGCTGACCACCTTCCTGAAAACTTAACGGCCAAGTCTCTCAGGCATTCATTCTCATCACGGCTTGAGCGGGTATTGCGTGCTTCAGGAATGGATGAGCAGCGCAGGAGAGAAGCTTTAGCCTTGCTGCGTGGCGATAGTAGTTTGGACTCACAAGATATATACATAGCCCAAGAAGTGGAAGAGCAAGCAATCAAGTCACTGAAACGGTATCAGGCTGAAATAATGTCAGGGAAGAAGCTAGAGTGAATATAAGATTATCGAAACCACAGGCTATCGAGCGGTATTGTCCTGAGATAGAAAAATTAATTACCCGTGAAGGAAAAGCAGTTGATATATCCGGTGATACTTGGAGATTGCCGTATTCTGTGAGGGATAATTCAACCCTGAATTTCACAAAGATAATCAATCCCGAAATCAGAGAAGCGCTCAAAGACCATGTTGCCGAACAACTTAAACGAATATCAACACATGCAGGCTATGTTGCATATCAGGATGTCTGGAGAGAGGTTCTGAGATATTGGGGGAGCCCTGCATCTAAAGTTGATTCAGAGTCGCATCTAATAGATCTATTTGAAACCGCTATTAATCGCGCTCGCTCACGAAAAAGGCTATGGGCAATGTACAGGCCCATACAGTGGTACATCTGGAGCGCTGACAACAAGGCAGAATATGGTTTTTCGGAAACTTATGCGCAAGAACTTGAGGCATTAGAATTGCCTGGGAATCCGAAAGGTGAAGCTGTTCGGATGGAAGATCCCGAAAGTGGCCCTCTGCACAAGTCTCTTGAGCTACCTCTCTTAATCAATGCACTTAAATCAGATGATGGGCGAACATTAGAGCATTTGCAGCAGAGGGTTGTAGTTGCCCTTTCCATAGCATTTGGGCGAAACCCTGCTAACTTAACATTTCTCCGAGAGTCTGATTTTGAACGGCTGGCTCCCTTAGGTGATGACCCATGCTACATCATTCGCATGCCGAGAATTAAAAAACGATTTGTAAATCCAAGAGACGATCTTTTGGTTGAATATCTTGATCCACATTTTGGTGCCATGATTGAGCAGTTGATAGAAATCAGTAAATTGGTGCCGCTGAGTTTTGCAAATAGAGCCTTTGTTATTCCAGAAAAGCGACCATTGCTAATTAACAGAAATGGAAATAAAGCGGCCATTTTATCCAAAGATATTGATAACGTATTTAACCTGACGAGTAGCGATATATCACGTTTACTCAGTGCGTTCGTAAAACGCCACAATATTATCTCACCGCTCACTGGTGAGTTAATGTGCGTAACTCCGAGACGGTTGCGCTACACATTGGCGACAGGCTTGGCTGCTGAAGGGATCAGTAAGCGTGAGCTGGCGAGGATCCTTGATCACACAGATACCCAGCACGTGCATGTCTATTTTGAAATGGCTGGTAGAATTGTTGAACATCTAGACAAAGCAACCGCGAAAGGCTTCTCGAAGTACCTCAATTTTTTCAACGGTAGGCTAATCGATAGTGATGAAGATGCTGTCAATGGTGAAAGAGGTGATAAGCATCTAATATTTATCGATGAGCAAAACCCTACAGATCAAGCTGATATTGGTGTGTGTGGCGAATCCAGTGTTTGTCACCTTGATCCGCCCTACTCATGTTATTTGTGTCCAAAATTTCAGCCTTATCGGCACGCTAATCACGAGCATGTTTTGGAATGTTTGCTGGCTGGACGCGAAGAGCGTTTGAAGAAGTACGATAATGCGCGATTAGGCATACAGCTTGATGAGGTAATCGCAGCGGTAGCACAAGTAGCCAAACTATGTGAGGAAGGGGGGCGTAATGTCTGATGGTCGCTCCAACCGCAAGGCCAAGGTTATTCCTTTCGTTGATCGTCTTGAGCGTGACAGGAATGAAAACCTCAAATCTTTAGCCAGCAAAGCAAAGCTAATGAAGTTAGAAGGGTTTGAGTCTGTCGTTTGGGATGCCCCCGAGTGGCAAGTCGTTTCAGGCCGCCTAGTCAGGTTGACTGGTAAAAATACGAAATCAGCCTCTTTTAGTTTTTCGCTATCTCCGAAGCTGGATTCAGAGTCACTAGACGGTTGCTGGGAACTGGTTGCCAAAGCGTTATTTGTGCTCAGGTTCCACAGAAAGCATCAATCAGCACCGAATCAGCGTAATTTCATTACCGCTATTGGATATGTGTCATTTGCAGCTAAACAGCTAGGGCAGGATTTATTTAGGCTTACGCCTGAAGCACTGGATAATGCGTCTGTTTTAATCTCAAAACACTACAGTGATACCACCGCCTACAATCTTCACAAGCATGTTGCAGAGTTTGCGGCACACTGTGATGCCAATGGTTTGTGCAGAGTTTTATTACAGTACAAATATGCAAAAATGAAGCGTCCAGCTGGCACTGGAGGAATAAATCATAAAAGGTTAGATGATCCTGAGGTTATGGAGACGAAGTCAGACAAACTGGTCGATCCCGCTGTATTTCGAGTCATTGGTGAACTGTACTTAAACGTTCCCAAAGATCATAAGTATCGTTTCTATATTCTGATCTTGACACTACTTGCTTCCACAGGAAGGCGGTTTAGTGAAATTTCACTATTACCCGCTCAGCAGCTGTCTTCTGATGACGAAGGTAACCGCTATATCGAATACTTTCCGCGAAAGGCAAGTCGTGGTGACGTATTTACACCAAAACGAAGGCTTTACTTGCCGTCAGAGGTGGCCCCCATCGTTGGTGATGTACTCGTTGAGTTGGCGGAAATTACATTTAAAGCGCGTTTAACAGCAGAAGAAATGTATAAAGTAGGTGGTCCAGACCTAAGGTTTTTGGATAGTATACCTGAAGATAAAAAGCTCTATGCAGCTGATTTGACTGAATTAGGAATCAGTCACACTGTTTTGGGCGCAACAGGTTGGCTCAGGAAACAAAAACTCGCGTGGCCAGATCATAACACATTAACCAGGCAGGTAGCTAAGCCTGCAAATCCCATTTTTTACACTTACAAAAGTGGATTGATTGAATACTGTTTGCGTGATTTCTTTGAAGCATATTTATCTGCTTTCCATACAGACCAATTTGGTAAAGAATATTACCTAAAAGATCTTTTATTCATTCGTCCTCTTGGACTTTCCAGTGGAAGCTACGCTCATTGGCTGGCCACGAGTTGTAGCCAGTCCATGTTTACTACCTTCCTTCGCTATTTTGCACAACTTGCCGCCGAATACGCTTCAGAAAGTATCGAGGTGGATTTTACCAGTCATCATTTCCGTCACACGCTTAATACCCTGCTGGATGAGGGCGGGTTAAGCGACCTGCTACAAACCGAATGGTTTGGTCGTACTAACCCAAAAGATACCAAAGCATACCAGCATACTTCTCGCGAAAAACGAGCGCTGATGCTCCGCGAAGACATCAAAAAAGGCTTGGTAAGTGGGCAGTTAGCTGAGCAAATCAAAGTTGTTCCGGTAGAAGTTCAGGATGCTATTCTGAAAGCGCGAATTCAGGCTGTACATGATGTTGGCACTGGAATCTGTATCCACAATTTCTCTCAAACACCCTGTGAACGTCATTTGCAATGTTCGGCAATCTGCAAAGACTACGTTTGGGTTAAAGACGATAAGGGACGTCTGGATGAGCAAAAGCGCCAGTATGCCCTTACTGCGCTTGCACGAAAAAATGCTGAAAAGCAAATGAGTAGCAACAAGCCGAAAAAAAGCGCTGATTGGCTAGCCCATAACGATAAAAAACTCAAAACATTGGCTACCCAACTGGCCGCAAACGGGGTTGAGCACTTTGATCCCGAACAATATCTAAAGGAGATAGAGCATGGTTAAGCGCTTTAGACGCATGTCTGATAGTGACATCAAAACAATTGTTGCTGATTTGGATCGCTGGGCACTGGGCGAGCTTGGATCAAAACTAACTTGGGCTGTGCTAGAAGAACGTTTTGGCTTTAGTCGCCAATCGCTTCAAGCTAAATCTGAGATTAAGGCTGCTTATAATAACGCTAAACGTGCTCTTTCAGGCGGGCTGGTAAAAACTAAAGAACTGGTAACTAAAGAGGCTGAAGAGCTTCAGGTCGAGGTAGAACGTCTCAAAGAGGAGCTAGAAGCTTTCAAGCGAAAGGAAGAGCAGTGGCTGCGTCGCTGGCAGCAAATCGCCTTTCATGTGCGGCAGAAAGGCTTACAGATGGCCAGTGTTGATAGGGCGCCGCCAGAAGGGGCAGTTCTACCCTCTAACACTGAATCCGCTCAGATTCTCCGGCCGTTTGATAAAGAAATACCGCCATCAGGCAGAGTGTAAGTGATTGATATATAGTTTAATTAAGGTTGATGTATTTTCTATATAAATCAGTTAAATTGTCAAGTGCCTAGAATCGCACAGGCTGAAAAATGAATAAAAACAAGATTTGCGAGCGAATCAAGCAGGTACTAGCGGATGCTCCTCGTAATCAATATACAGCTGAACTTTATCTGCAAATGATCAAATACGATAATGATCTGAGGAACATTACAGCAAAAGAGTTTTGTGAAGGGTGGTTGCGAAGCAGCTTCGGTGCGGAATTTAACAAAATGTGCAATCTGACTCGGTGTTTGAAAGCCGTAGGACTAAACCCTAAGCATCTATCACGACGTTTTAAACGTTGACATTGAAATTGAATAATCTGATTAAACGATTTAAGCTGACTAAGAGGCTATTGAAATGGTAAAAGACTTTAAAGATATTGACCAGTTAGCACCTGCAGATTTCGAGATTTTTGTTAGGGACCTATTTCTTGCCTCCGGTTGGTCGGATGCTGAAATTACAAGAGTTGGAAGAGAATTTAAATACGGTGATGGTGGTGTGGATATCTTTGCTTACAAAGGAAAGAGAAGATTTGCTATCGAAGTTAAGCAACGGAATTTGAGCACTACAGTTGACGTAAAAGCCCTAAACCAAATTGTTACAGGTGCTAAGTTAGCAAATGTGTCTAACAAGATATTGGTTACCAATTCATACTTCACCTCAGAAGTTAAAGCGCGAGCATTACGCTTAGGTGTAGAGCTTATTGATCGAGATGAGTTACAGAATCTTTGGGTAGTAAAACACTCAGAAATTGGTCGGGATATTAAACCAAGGAAGTACCAACAATATGTCATTGATGAAGCTTTGCACAAATATAATGCAGGAAAAAATAAGATTTTGATTGAAATGGCTACAGGTTTGGGGAAAACCTATACAGTAGCTCATCTAATAAAGAGGCTAATCCATGAGTCATCTGAGCGACCACGGATTCTCTTTCTTGCTCATCAAGTGGAAATTTTGCTTCAGTCAGTTACTGCATTTAAAAATGTCTTAGGTATTGGGAATTACAGTTTCTCTGCCTGCTTTTCTGGAACGAAGCCAGAGGACACAGATTTTGTATTTGCATCATTCGATACGTTGTATGGCCAACTGGGGAGTCTATGCAATAATTCATATGATTTTATCGTTGTCGATGAGGCGCACCATACGGCGGCAAGAACATATTCCGAAGTTGTCACCCTATTTAAGCCGAAACTGCTGGTTGGTTTAACCGCCACGCCATATCGAGCAGATAACAAAGATGTAATATCTTTTTTTGGTGGGGCAGATGGGCATATTGGTAAATTCGATTTGGTTTGGGCTTTAAAGCATAAGAAATTGGCATTTCCTAGATATCTCGTCCTTCTTGATGATCTTGATCAGGATAAAATTAATCAATTAGAAAGTGGGCTATCCATTTCTGATTTGGATAAAAAATTATTCTTGCATAAAAAAGATCAGGAAGTTGTTCGTATTGTTGAGAAAACTGTTGAAGAACAGGGGATACAGAGAGTAAAGGGAATCGTATTCTGTAGAAACATCCGCCACATGTACCACCTTATAGGTTTTTTTCAGCTCGGATCTGCTACTCTTGTACATTCAAAAATGCAGGATCTGGAAAGAAGAGAAAATATTAGAAGTTTTAGGGAGGGAAATGTTAAGTATATATTGGTGTGTGACCTATTTAATGAGGGCATTGACATTCCAGAAACAAATCTACTTATTTTTATGCGGTATACGGGCTCCAGAACCATTTGGCTTCAACAGTTAGGGCGAGGATTAAGAAAAACACCCAATAAAGACTATGTCCATGTATTGGATTTTGTAGGGTCTCTTGAGAGGCTTAACGAGGTGAAAGAGCTTTCTAGGTCTATCGATAGAATGCCTGTTGATAGAGAAAATCTAATTGATGATGCGGAGGAGCCGGAAGTAAATAGTGTCTTTCACGATATGGCACTGGATGTCAAATATAGTGAAGAAGCGGCGAAAGTCCTCAAATTGATCGAGAATATGAAGCTAGAACTCAATAGTCGTGAATTGTTATTGGAAAAGCTGCGACGGTACAAAGAGATAAATGAGTCAATTCCAGATATTTCAAATATAGAGAATTGCCTAGAGGACGTGGGCTTAGATCAGATAGCTACTCATTTTGGATCTTATTATGGCTATTTAACAGCCGCATTTGATGGTGATTTCGACAAACAGGAAATGATCTTAAGGATGAAAAAATATATAAGTGGGTTTTATGAAGATTATAAACTGGAACCTAGTTTGAAAGCAATTGCAGTTCATTTTACTGTGAATCATCTAAATGAGTTTACTGAGAAGGATATTAAAACACTGATTCCTGAAGCAAGTGAATTTATCCGCGAAGTTACGCCGAATGTCCCTACTAATTTAGGAGAAAACAGTTCAATTTCTGGCGCTCCATCTCCTTGCCCAATAATCGAAAAGTACAGAAATAATTTATTATCTCGTTTAGATGTGAAAAAGCTTTCTGACGCTGAAAGAGATGAGATTATAAAGAAATACAGTTCTATTTCTGTGTTTTTGAAGAAATTAAAGAGTTATTAAGAAAATGGATTTTGTTACTATTGATATCCGCCAAATAAATTTGGATAGTGCTGTAAAAAAGTTAATTAAGTCGATTCTATGTGATAATGCTGACACTTTGCCCAAAAAAAGGGACTTGTGGGAGATTATCGAAGATATGAGCATGGATGATTTCATGCTGTTAAAAAGGAACGTTTACTTTGCTGACTTTCTTAGGTTATTTGGTGTGGAATTTTCGCCTAGCGGGGATACCTGTAGTGAATTTAAAGATAACACTGAGAGCGTTGGTCATGTTGATAATAGTGATAACGATATGATTAAATCAAAGATTGGAAGTGATATCAGCCTTGATTTGGGGATAATAAAAATACCCTCGCTCGTGACAAGGCTTGATGATTTGATATTGCCAAATAGATTTTCGAAACTGGTTAAAAGATTAAGAAATATCAGTTCATTTCATGAATCATTCCATCTTGGTGAAACTTTGGGTGATCTTGTTAGTTTGAGCACTTCTGATATTGCTTGTCTTCCTGGGGTTGGATTATCTTATGTGGAAGCCTTTAAAGAGCTTAAAATATTAGCCAATACTGCGGATGAGATTGATATTGAGGTTGATAATTACGCACCTTCTGATAATAAAATTAATCTTGGAAAAGTAGATACCAGTAATATGAGGCTATGTTTGGGAGGGGTAGACCAAAAATTTGCTAAAGCGTTGGAGAAGTACGCTAGATACATTGGTGCTGAGGATGTTGCAGAAAATTTGGATGACATTCTTAGTTTTAATCGGAGTAAGTTGCTTGCTTTACCGGGCTTTGGAGAAAAAATAGTACATTGTCTGATTGAGTTCAGAGATGTTGTTAGAAAAGAAATTGAGTCTATTTTAGCAGGCAATATTAACTATCAGGAATTTGAATCTTCGTTAATCTCCCCAAAGGTATTTAGTATGGTCCCAATTGAAAAAGCAGAAAAAATCTTGCTGGAGGATGTCGATAATTTCATTGATCGAATTGAAGATGATGAGGCCGACATTGCCCAAAAACGCTGGGGATTTGTAGAGGACAAGCAGACATTAGAGCAGATAGCCTCTAACTTTGATGTTACAAGAGAGAGGATACGTCAAAAAGAATCAAAGATAAACAGCAGTTTTATTCGGCATTTGCGTATTCATCCGAAGGCTATGTGGCAGCTTATAGAGCCTGAGCTATCCAGCAGTTTTCGCACTAAATTCAATAAGGTTTTCTCATGTTTCACAGAGGAAAAGGACTTTTACGATTTTTTAAGCTTGATTTGTGGGCAGACTAATCTTTTTGAGTATGTTTACCCTGAGCTAGACAAAACTATATTAAATATTCTTTTTGCGGAAAATGGTGCGCCACTCCATCTTGATGATATTAGAGAGTACATTTCGCAACTAAATTTAAGTGAAATTAAAAATATCGATAACGCTATTTATTTTTTGGAGAAGCGTGGCGTCTTGCTTATTGATGGCGAGAATATTTGGCCGAGGCAGCTTGGAAAAGCTGAGGCTAGTGCATGTATTTTATTTCATCTTGAGGGTGGTCTGCCTTGGTTGGATGTAGCTAGACTGGTGAATGCTAGATGTTATTCTAGGACTGATATTTACGAGGATCGCCTAGATAATGAGGCTTTTAAGTTGCCGGATTACATATATTTGGCCGGTAAGGGTGTATATAGACATACAAGATTTATTGATGTTGAATCAATATCGCTGGACGATATATTTATATCGGTGATGGAATATGCTCAATCAGATTGCAGAGACGTTTTTCATTTGATGGAATGCTATCAAGCTTCCGCTGGGCTACAGGCATACGATTATTTTATAATTAGGCACTTGGTAAAGCATTTCGGCGAAGATTATGGATTTTACTTTTATGGTCGTTCACAATCCGATTCCGTGGGGTTGAAAAAAGGCTTCAAAAATATTACACAAAAAGATGTAATTATTGAGGCAATGAATAGAAGTGAGAGGCCTTTAACAAAAACAGCTATTGCTAACTTACTGAAGAGCAAAAGTAGTAATCATGC
Source organism: Thorsellia anophelis DSM 18579 (assembly GCF_900111395.1). Classification (GTDB taxonomy): domain Bacteria; phylum Pseudomonadota; class Gammaproteobacteria; order Enterobacterales; family Thorselliaceae; genus Thorsellia; species Thorsellia anophelis. The sequence continues at coordinate 10,085 of NZ_FOHV01000030.1, forward strand.
TGCATTTTATCTAGATGCTTTGATTGAGGACGGTAAGGTTGTTCAGGTAGACAGGATGCTCTACACTACACCTAGCTGCGCATACAAAGATATTGTTGTAGATGACTACGTAGTTGAAATCGGTATAATATTGAATAAATACCAAATCCCTGTAGAGTCATCTATTATAAAAAAAGAGCTAAATAACCGATTTTTAAAGTGTTTCTCAAAGTACTTTTATGCATCGATTGCACGACTTTATGCTAGGGATCAAGGGTGGTTCAGAAAGAACAGTTTGTATTCTATTAATGAAATACCATTTAGAAATTTAAAAGCAGTCATTGAAAACGTTTGTAATTTGGAGTTTTCGGTAAATGATAATATCGAGTTTCTCCAGAAGCATGTAGCTATCACTAAGGAATCAGCTACCATAGCGCTTTATAATTGGCGTAATAGCCCCTAGTGCATGAATTAAATTCATGCGAGAATGTTGATATTCCTGTGTTTCCTATTTGGTGCGAGAGTCAGGAATACGAAAATTACGCCTATGGAACGTAAATTGCAAGGAATTATAGGTAACTCTATCTCAAATCGAGCAATAGTTTGGATTTAGACTTGGCTTGAAGTATCATTAGCTGTTGATGGCAAGAACGGAAAATGGATTGTAATTCAGCTAGATCTTGCTGAAATGCGATTCAAGGTTTGGTAGAAGCAACAAACCTTCCAATATTCGCCTTTTTGATTATGGATGTTGAAGCTACCTGAGTTGGTCAGGTGCTTTCGCTAAAAGTGTTAAGATTCTATCTTTACGCTTGGTGTCTAATAACCCTAGAGTACCCTCCCAGAAAGTTGACAGCATTGGAGTTAACTTAACATTATTTAATATATTTAACATTAAATAAATTTTTTTCAATGGTTTAAGTTATTTTTTAACTAGTTTATGTGAACAACCTTTTTGAGGATTACCTGAGACCTAATTTTGTTAAGTTTCATTATTTAAGTTAGATATAACAAAGGTTTGAGACAAAAGTAAAAATGTTGAATTTTCAGTAATTATATTTTAAGCCCTTATTATTAAGGGCTTTGTTTTTTATGAGTTCAAGATTATTCTTTTATATCAAGTGATAAGCATAATTAACTCTATTTGTGGCGGCAAATCTTATTGGTTTTAGTGTTTATCTATTATTCTGATATTTCTTGAACCAATTATTATGCAGTCGGAGCAATTTGTTCAATGTAATTGTCTATGTTATCCTTACTATATCTATACACTCATCATTGGTTATTTGCTATAACCACGTCAATCAAGGGATTATAAATGACTCATAATATTTCAAATATGACTGCTGTGCCTGAACTAGATTTTGCGGAATTTACCCCCATCATTAAGTTTTGGATGGAAATTGATAAACTGAAACAAGTTGAACGCAAGACCAAAATTTTAGGGCAATCTCGTCACGAGAATTCAGCTGAACATAGTTGGCAACTTGCAATTGGATTATTAACTTTAAAGCCATACTTACCGAATTCACTTGATTTTTTTAAAATGGTTAAAATGGCTTTATTGCACGATATTGTTGAAATTGATGCCGGGGATGTTATTGCTTTTGATTTAGCCGCTCGCGCTGCTAATGAAGAGAATGAACGGGCTGCAGCTAAACGAATTTTTGGGTTACTTTCAGATGAAATTGGTGCTGAATTTCTAGCTTTATGGGAAGAATATGAGGCATCAGAAACGCCCGAATCAAAATATGCGCAAGTGATAGATAGAGTAATGCCGATGATACTTAATTTACATAATGGTGGGCAAAGTTGGGTAGACAATGGAATTGCTTATGAACAAGTTTTAGGGCGAGCGGCTTTAGCGAAAGAAATGTTACCAGAACTATGGAATGCTTTAGATAAACAACTTAGACAAGCCAAGATAAATGGATGGCTTAAATAATGTCATTGCTTAATAATGATAAAAAACATTATGATGTGATTATTATAGGAGCCGGTGCTGCTGGTTTATTTTGTGCTTTTGAATTAGGTCAAAGTGGTAAATCTGTACTAGTATTGGATAATGGTAAAAAGGCAGGGAGAAAAATTTTAATGTCAGGGGGAGGGCGTTGCAATTTCACTAACCTTTACATTGAACCTGGTGCATTTATTTCACACAATCCACATTTTTGTAAATCTGCATTAGCACGTTATACGCAATGGGATTTTATTGAGTTAGTGCTTAAGCATAATATTGCTTATCATGAAAAAACATTAGGGCAATTATTTTGTGATGATAGTGCAGAAGATATAGTTAATCTCTTGCTAACTGAATGTGATGCCGGAGGAGTTGAGATAGCATTACGTCAAACAATAACATCGATTGAACAATTGTCGGATAATTATTTTAATGTCATCTCAAATGAACGTTCAATTACCGCTCATCATTTAGTTGTTGCAACTGGCGGGTTATCGATGCCAGGTTTAGGTGCTACCCCCTTAGGTTATAAAATTGCGGAACAATTTGGATTGTATGTTTATCCTACAAGAGCAGGGCTTGTTCCTTTAACTTTACATAAACCTCTATTAGAACAGTTAGCTAAGCTCTCCGGTATTGCAGTGCCTTCTATTGCGCAAGCTAAGGACGGTACGTCTTTTCGAGAAAATACTTTATTCACCCATAGAGGTTTATCTGGACCGGCTATTTTACAGATATCTAATTATTGGCATGAAGGTGATGCAATTAGCTTGAATCTTTTACCTGATGGCAGTATCTCTAACATTTTAGTTGATGCAAAAGCAAAGCATCCACAGCAGCAGCTTAAAACTATTTTATCTCATTCCCTTCCTAAGCGTTTAGTTGAATTAATGATTGATATGAAACTTCTACCTGAGATGACAATGGCGCAGTTGAGTCTTAGCCAAATTGAAAATATTGATAGGCTTATTCATCAATGGGAAATTAAACCGAATGGAACTGAAGGTTATCGCACAGCAGAGGTGACATTAGGGGGAGTCGATACGAATTGTTTGTCTTCTAAAACCATGGAAGTGAAATCTGTTAAAGGTCTTTATTTCATTGGCGAGGTAATGGATGTAACAGGGTGGTTAGGGGGGTATAATTTTCAGTGGGCTTGGAGTTCAGCTCATGCTGCGGCAGAGGCGATAATACAAGCTTAGATTTTTAAGCTATTATTAATCAGGTTATCTATATTAATCGATTAATAATGCATATTGACCTTTTAAGTAATTTTGAAAAGGTCAATATTAATTGGTTGAACTAATTATTCTGGCCAGTTTATTATAATATCCGCTTCACGTTTTTGCGCCTGTGCCATGCCTGATTGCCAAAAGTAATATGGTTCTGTAAATCCACCAAGCGCAGCCAAGAAAGGCTCTCCTTTACTTGAAACTGCGTGCAGACCTATTGCTGCTTTCATTCGTTTAGGTAACCTAATAATTTCATCAGCCACTTTTAAAACAGCTTCCTTCACACTTAAACCACATTCCATGTATTGCACTATTGATTTAGCGGCCACAGTTCTAATCGCGTATTCACCATGCCCAATACAACCAGCTGCACCATAGCGGGTATCAGCATAAATACCTGCTCCTATAATTGGGGAGTCTCCTAACCTTCCTGGATGTTTCCACGCCCAACCACTAGTACTGACGCCTGCTGCCATCGAATTGGTTTCATCCATTACCATTAAAGCAACCGTTCCCCCAGCTTTTTGGGGATCTGCTGTTTTCCATGCGAGTTCAGAAAGTTTCAAAGACGCAATGTCTGTTAATTTATGTTGTTTTAGCCAGTTAGTATAACCAGTTAAACTATGAGGTGTTAAGGCTATATGGCGCCCAAAGCCTTGTTCATCTGCAAAGTGTCTAGCACCTTCACCCACGAGTACGACATGAGGAAGCGTTTCTTTTACCCGCCTAGCCACAGAAATAGGGTGTAGGGCTTGTTTTAATGCACCTACCACACCTGATTCTTTTGATGTGCCGTCAATAATAGCTGCGTCAAACTCCATTTCACCTAACATATTAGGCCAAGAATTAATCCCTACTGATGTGACATTCTCATCAAGCTCTACAATTTTTATCATTGCTTCAATTGTATCAATATGGGATTGTTGATTGTTGAGCGAGCTGATTCCTGTTTCAAGCGCGCTAAATCCTTCACCGGTAATTAAAAAAAATGACATCAAAACTCCTTGTTTAATTTATCCATTTTAAAAGAAAGTTAATTTATCCGAATGTGATTTGATTATTAAGCCAAAATTTTTAAGTATTGATCATTTTTAATGTTTTAAGTAGATTGATTCTACACAGGTACTCTTCAAATTTTAGCGTAATGAGTGAAAGTGTTAATCGATAAATTAAGTTGTTGCATGATACCGATTATGTTTTGTCTGTAAAGTATTTTAATATCCTTTTTTAGATACGGTGAATTTATTTTATTTATCATATTAAATTAATTGCACTAATCAGTGCATCTATTCCTTGTTTAAGCTTACTACGTGGGCATGCCACATTCAGCCTTATGAATCCTTTGCCAATTTCTCCGTATGTCGTACCTGGCATTATCGCAACTTTCAGCTCATGAATTAAACGGTATTGAAGTTTATCATCATCAATGTTAAGTGAGGATAAATCAATCCATGCAAGATACGTAGATTCGGGTATTGCCCAGTTTAGTTCAGGAAAAGATTCGTTTAAACGCTTAGATAAATAAATAAGATTTGCTTGTAAATAATCTCGTAATGCATCTAGCCAGATGCCTCCATTGGTATAAGCTGCAATATGACCTAAAACAAAGAAGATAGCAGGGGAGGAAATTGAATCGACATTTTTTAACTGGTATAAAAATTGTTCTCTATCTTCTGGGTTGTTAATAAAAGCGTAAGCACCAGTGAGTGCCGGAAAATTAAAGCTTTTTGAAGCTGATGTCACAACGGCATAATCTGTAGTGGCAATCTTTTGCCAAGGAATGTGTTTAGCTTGCCAACATAAATCCATGTGAATTTCATCACTGATTACTTTTACATCATACCGTTCACAAAGTGCATTCATACGCATTAATTCTTCTTGAGTCCATACTTTACCAGTTGGATTATGTGGACTGCATAATAAAAGTATTTTTGTAGATGGCTTCATTAACAGGGTTTCTAATAAATCAAAATCACATTGCCATTTGCCAGAGCTATCTTTAATGAGTGGGCAATCCAAAGCAGTTCGTCTATTGCCTTTTAGAATTTTGTAAAAACCATCATATGCAGGCGTATGAATCACTACGCCGTCACCAGTATCAGACCACTGGCAAATAAGTTTAGCAACACCATAAATGACACTTGGACATGTGACTAGCATCTCTCTTGATATATGAGTGTCATAGCGGCTTAAATACCAATGTTCAATAGATTGATAAAAGTCTTCATGTTGCCAGCGACTATAGCCAAATACACCATGGTCAATTCTATCTTGCATTGCAGACAGTACAGCTGGAGCAGTTGCAAAATCCATATCAGAAATTGTAAAGGGTAGCAAATCATCATGTCCAAATCTATCTTTTACAAAGTCCCATTGGGTACATAAGGTTCCTCGTCTATCAACGACTTTATCAAAATCAAACATATTTATTCTTATCCTGTTAACGCATGGTTTAATCAAAAAAAAGACTGGCAAAATAATATTTTGCACAGTCTTTACAGTCTACTGATTATGCTTTTAAAGAGATATAAGAATTAATTTATACCTCTTATAGATGTGATTTTTATTTAATTAATGCATCAAGTTCATCTTTAACTGATTGAACCTGTGTTCCAATTACAACTTGTAAGTTATGATCATTAAGTTTGACAACGCCTAACGCTCTAAAGTTTTTCAATGCTTTTTCATCTACGAGTGATATATCATGGACTGATAATCTAAGCCTGGTAATACAGTTATCAAGACTAACAATATTATCCTTACCACCTAGTGCGGCGAGGATACCTTCACTATTATAGCCTGAAGAGCCAATATTGGTATTTGATGTAAATGTTGTACTTTCTGATTCCATATTATCATCTTTTTCACGGCCTGGGGTTGGAATATTAAAGCGCGTGATAGCAAAGCGAAATATACCATAATAAACCACAAACCAAATGCCAGCAACGATAGGGACAAGATACCAGTTAGTTTTAGTACCTTGTAAAACACCTAGCACAACGAAATCAATTAGGTTTCCATCAGTGTTCCCAATGGTGACATCAAGTAGCCCCATTACCATGAATCCTAAGCCAGTTAAAATGGCGTGGATGGCATATAAAAATGGTGCTACAAAGAGGAATAAGAATTCGATAGGTTCAGTTGTACCACCGACCATACACGCTATCACACCTGAAATAAGAAGGCCTTTTATTTTAGACCGATTTTCTGGTTTAGCACAGTGATACATAGCAAGCGCAGCGCCAGGTAACCCGCCTAAAAAGGTTGGCATTTTACCTTGTGATAAGAAACGAGTCGCACTCACAGAGAAATCCGTTACAGTTGGGCAATTAAGCTCAGCACGGAAAATTAAAAGGGCGCCACTTACTTCATTTTGGCAAACTTCAAGTGTTCCACCTGCTTCTGTTAAGCGAATGAGTGTTACAAGAATATGATGTAGTCCAAATGGAAGTAGAAAACGTTCGCCCGCACCAAATAATAAAGGGGCAAATATCCCTGCGCCTTGGATTAGATTACCCAGACCATTGATTCCTGCTGCAAAAAAAGGCCAAATAAATGGTATGATTAAACCTATCAAGCTCATTGTGAGAAGCGTTATGATAGGAACAAAACGGACACCACCAAAAAATGAGAATGCATCAGGTAGTTTAGTTTTTTGAAATTTTTCATGTAAGAAATAAACAATAACACCGACCATGATTGATCCTAAAATACCAGTATCAATTGTTTGTATTCCTAAGATAAATTTTATGTTTTGTTTCTTGAGTAATAATTCATCTTGGATTTCTAATAAGCCTGCTTGTTTTAGGTAAAAACTAATGGCGATATTTAAAATAACAAAGCCCACAAACCCTGAAAACGCAGCAACACCTTTATTATCTCTTGCGAGTCCAAGAGGAATTGCAATAGCAAACATGACGGGTAGATACCCAAATGCAAAATCACCAATTGCAGTCATCCACAGGAAGATTGATTTGATCCAAGGTGTACCTAACCAAGGAAGTTCTGCTATCACGTTATCACTGCTAAGAGAGCTACCTATTCCTAGCATGATCCCACAAAATGAAAGCAGTGCCACAGGCAACATAAAAGTTTTGCCTAGGCTTTGGAAAAACTCCCAAAAGGTAACTTTGGGTTTTGAATTCACTGAAGATTTAGAAACGGCCATATTGCATCCTAATGTTAAGTTGGTTAATAGTCGTAATTTATCGAAGTTATGGTGATCTCAATAATCAAGCTAAATTGCGGCTAACTTATTCGCTCTCTATAGGATAAAGGATTGTTAGCCTCGCTTATGCTTTTTTGTAAATATTTGAGAGGGATCTCAAATATTTTTGTGATGCATTTTTCAATAATGTGACTTTCATCACGTTTTCGTGGAGGGAAAACGTGATAAATCATGCTTTGTATGACTAATCTGAGTCATGGAATTGTGTTAGTTATGGCAAGGTTATTTAAACTTATATGAGAGCAGTGCAATTTAATAGAAAAAGATTAGCGCTGTAGAATATATCATCACATTGTGCAGAGATTATTCATTTTTTGAATTTCTTTTATTCTAACTATTAAATCATAGTCAAAAATAATGAATGAGTCTGTCTAATTCATTAGATTTAAGTTTTTTTAGAACAGTATAAGATAGCGCCCATCTGAGAGGATATTAAATTTTCTCCAGTCAAAGTAAGTAGGTATTAATAAAATACTTATTTGGTAAATAATAATCTATAAGTAATAATTTTTTAAATTAAAGGACTATCCAATGAAAACATTAAAAGTATTAGGTTCAGCTATTTTATTATCAATTCTTTCTAGTCAAGTTATGGCTGCAGAGTTAGTTAATACTGCACAAGGTGAAAAAGTAGGAGTTGTAACAGCAAATACATATAACGGTTTAGATGATGCAGTTGCAAAAATTTCTAAAAAAGCAGATGCTTTAGGTGCAAGTTCATTCAGAATTATTTCAACGAATGAAAATGATAATGGTAATTTACATATTACTGCAGCAGTATATAAATAAATTTAAAATTAATTTATTTTGAATATTTTTGTGATTGTAAATTACCCATAAATATAAAATTAATGAAAATTAAGGCGTGTATAGTCTTTATTATTATAAATAAAGATTATATGCGCCTTTTTTATTTTTTAACAATAACTGTTTAGACTATCGATTGAAAAGGAAATTTCTATGAGTAAAAAACCACAGCTTAGTTTAGAAGCGCTAAGAATAATTGATGCAATAGATAGATTCGGTAGTTTTGCAGCTGCGGCCAATCATTTACATAAAGTTCCATCAGCTATCACTTATAGCGTTCAAAAGCTAGAAGAAGAGCTTGATACAATGATTTTTGATAGGTCTGGCTATAAAACACAATTTACGAAAGCTGGATTGTTTTTACTTGAACAAGGGCGCTTAATTTTAGATACGGCCGATGAGCTAGGTGAAACCGTTCAATCAATTGCCAGTGGTTGGGAAAGTCAATTAACAATTGTGTGTGAGGTAGTTTATGCCTCTCATATGCTCTATCCGTTTGTACATAAATTAAATGAAGTATCTAAAACACAACTTACCATACAAACAGAAGTCTTGTCTGGTGCATTCGAGGCACTTCGTTCTGGGCGGGCAGATGTATTGATTGCGGTAGATTCGCCAGAACATGATGTCATCGAACTGAATAAGAAAAAAATTAAAACTCTAGATGTAGTTTATGTTGCAAATCCAGAACATCCTATTTTTTCAGAGCAAAATCCGAGCGATGAAATTACTAGGGAAAAATTTCAAAGTGTTGTTATTGCTGATACAGCCAGTCATTATACTACTCTTACACGTCACGTCTTACCTAAACAACCAAGGTTAGTTGTGAGCTCATTGTATGAAAAACGATTAGCATTGCTGCAAGGACTTGGTGTGGCAACTATGCCATTTTATTTTATCAAAGATGACATAAATTCAGGACGCTTAAAAATAATTGGGTCACAAGAACAGAGCATTCAGCGGGATTTAATGATGTTTTGGCGCAGAGATAATATGGGTAAAGCAAAAACATTAGCGTTAAAATTGCTTCCCGAAATTGTTAAACAATCCCTTTCAGAATAACGTCTCATAATTTAGCCTCATAGGTTCACCCATTATTTTGAACTATAGAATTATTTTTTAAATTTATGAAGGGCGCTAAGAAGTATTTCTAAAATAACACAAAAATACTAGCTTATAATCATGATTTATTATTGATTTTTTTATGATGTCGAAATTAAAAAAATATATCATATTAAAAATAATTAACTATATAAAAATAATGCTGAGAAACTAGATGTTATTTACCATGAATTTAATTCATCATTTATAGTGAAAATTAATGAACAAGTTAGTCTAATAGGTTATATTTTAAATTTTTTAGATAGGTGTAAGATATATCTCATCTAGAGAATATTGTATTTTGAATTTTCTCTGATTTAATCTATTGCGCTATATGAAATAGTGTATTTTGAGTGATATAATTAACAAGTTGAAAGGAATTATTTATGAAAGCTATAAAAATATTAGGTTCTGTGATTTTATTATCAATTTTTTCTGGCCAAGCTATGTCTGCAGAATTAGTTAATGCTGCACAAGGTGAAAAGCTAGGGGTTGTATCAGTAAAAACGTATAATGGTTTAGATGATGCAATTTCAAAAATCTCTAAAAAAGCTGATGAATTAGGAGGGGGTACATTCGTAGTAATCTCAACTAATGAAAATAATAATGGTAATTTACATGTTAAAGCAGCTGTTTATAAATAGTATTTAAATATATCTTAATACCACCTGTTTGGAAGGTTTTTTTATTTTATATTTTTACTAAATAAAAAAACACATGACTAGTAAATCTTATTTGACGCGAATATAGTATTTGTTAAAAATGCTATGTTCGCGTTTTTTATTTGTGAAATATAAAAAGAGTTGTGATAAAATTGATACTTACTAATTTATTGTATTAAAAAGGCAACTGAAGTCTCAATATCAAGGTCATTTTTAATCTTTTTAATGATTGCTCTTTAACTTGCCCATAAATAAGGATATTTTTATGAGTAAAAAACCGCAACTTAGCTTAGAAGCACTCAGAATAATTGATGCAATTGATAAATTTGGTAGTTTTGCCGCTGCTGCAAATCATTTGCATAAAGTGCCTTCAGCAATCACCTATAGTGTGCAAAAATTAGAAGAAGAGCTTGATACGATGATTTTTGATAGATCAGGCCATAAAACACAATTTACAAAAGCCGGGTTATTTTTACTTGAGCAAGGACGTTTAATTTTAAATACTGCGGATGAACTAGGTGAAACAGTACAAGCGATTGCAAGTGGTTGGGAAAGTCAACTGACAATTGTGTGTGAAGTACTTTATGCTTCTCATTTGCTCTATCCATTTGTGCATAAATTAAATGAAGTATCTAAAACGCAACTGACAATACAAACAGAAGTTTTATCTGGTGCATTTGAAGCGCTCCGCTCAGGGCGAGCAGATGTATTAATTGCTGTAGACTCTCCAGAGCATGATGTCATAGAGCTGAATAAGAAAAAAATTAAAACACTAGATGTAGTCTATGTTGCAAATCCAGAACATCCAATTTTTACAGAACAAAATCCATGTGATGAACTCACAAGAGAACAATACCAAAGTGTTGTGATTGCTGATACAGCAAGCCATTATACGGCTCTTACACGACACGTGTTGCCTAAACAACCAAGACTAGTTGTCAGCTCTTTATATGAAAAACGTTTAGCATTATTACAGGGCTTAGGCGTGGCAACGATGCCTTATTATTTTATTAAGGATGATATTATCTCTGGGCGTTTGAAAATAATTGAGTGCCAAGAAGGTCATCTTACACGTGATTTGATGATGTTTTGGCGAAGAGATAATATGGGTAAAGCTAAAACATTAGCATTAAAATTACTTCCAGATATTGTTAAACAATCATTGGCTGAATGAAACTATTTTGCTTCCTGAAGGGTGATATCCTGTAGTTGAAATTAGTTTGTCAAGATAGTGACTATTTTGTTTATGTAACGACCTTAACAAACTTAAACTAAACAATAAAGCTAATCTGTTATTTAAGCAAGATGTCCAATTGAAAGATATTCTTGCGTTTGCATTTCTTGTAGTCTTGATAGACAGCGTTTGAACTCAAATTGGAGCAATTCTCCTACATATAGTTCGTGAATTGATGCTTCTGCCGTAAAAATGAGTTTTACCTTTCTTTCATAAAATTCATCTACTAGTGCAATAAAGCGTCTCGCTGCACTTTCATCCGAATGTCCCATAATAGTAATGTTTTGAATGATAACAGTATGAAATTTTCGGGATATTTCTATGAAATCATGTGCGCTTCTAGGTTCAACACATAAAGTATGAAAATCGATTAGGCCAACACCATTTGCTTCGCTTTCAAGTTTAAACCTGTGATGATTAATCATAATGACAGTTGGTTTTTCAAAGACACTTTCACCTGATAGTTGCTGATACAAAATGCGTATGGCTTGATCATTTTTGGCTGAAAGTGGGAAATAGAATAAATCCGCTTGCGTTAACGTCCGTAGCCTGTAATCAATACCTGAATCTATATTCATAATTTTACAGTGAGTTTTGATAGCCTCTATAGCAGGGATAAATCGTGCTCGTTGTAATCCATTTCGATATAGTTCATCTGGTGGAATATTCGAAGTTGTCACAAGTGTTACCCCTCTGTTAAAGAGTGCCTGGAGTAACGAACCTAAAATCATTGCATCTGTTATATCAGAAACAAAAAATTCATCAAAACAAATGATTTGGGTATCTTTTGCGAATCTATCAGCAAGGATCTCAATCGGATTAGTCTCGCCTTGAAGTGTATTTAATTGCTCATGTGTGTACTGCATGAAACGATGAAAATGCATTCTTTTTTTTCGTTGATTCGGTAAACAATTGAAAAATAAATCCATAATCCATGTTTTACCTCGTCCTACTCCCCCCCACATATATAATCCAGTAACAGGGGTGATTGGTTGAGTGGTTGTTATTGTTTTACTAAACAGTTTTGCAATACCTTTAGGAAGTTTGATCAGAGGTTTAGTTCCTATCTCAGATGAGTTTGAAGGAACATTTAGTGTATTGATGATTTCAAAATATAATGCATCTAATGCAACTATTGCTGAATGCTGTATGGGATCTGCCATAAAGCTTCCACTGGCAACGGCTTGCTTATATGCTTCAAGAGGTGACGTACTCATAGGATCCTTGATTCGAGTTTTATTTTTTGATTTAGGAATTAAGCATTATCTGTGATGAAGAGAAAACTCTGCTCAACACGCTTTGTTTCAACATCATATTAGCATACAATAGCCATCTGTGAAGTACGCATAATTTAAACAATAGCCTGTATTATGTTGTTTTAATAGTATTATTATATTCATCTCAATCTAGTTTTAAATCGATTGTCGCGTTTTTTTCATATTTAACTATCTAAAAATTAAAGGGATATTGAAATTTTCAAGTGTCATTATCTTCTGATTTTTACTTAAATAGAGTCAATTATGTCATCATCTTTTTTTTCAAATGAACCACCTGTTCCGCCTTATCCAATTGAAGGGTATGGAGAAGAACCTAACTATGATGGGTCTCCTTATGCTAGCGACGGTTATAATGAACCTACTGGATATAAAGGACAATCTCATTACTATAAGGACAGACAAGTTGCGCAACTTAAATTACCACCACAATCGATAGAGGCAGAGCAATCTGTATTAGGTGGTTTATTAATTGATAACGAGAAATGGGATCAAGTTGCTGAGCGTGTATCGGAATCGGACTTTTACACTAGAGCACATAGAGTGATTTTTCGTGAAATTCATCGATTAATTGAGAGAGGTAATCCTGTTGATTTAATTACCATATCCCAATCATTAGAGAATTTAAATGAGCTAGAGCAAGTTGGTGGGTTTGCATATTTAGCAGAAATGGCTAAAAACACACCAAGTGTCGCGAATATTGTTGCATATGCTGATATTGTTAGAGAACGGGCTGTTGTTCGCGAAATGATTAAAGTAGCAAATGAAATTGCAGACGCTGGCTATGATACCCAAGGGCGTAGTAGCGCTGAATTGCTAGATTTAGCTGAATCACGAGTGTTTAAAATTGCTGAGTCACGTGCTAATGCAAACGAAGGACCTAAAAATATCGATGCAGTATTAGCAGAAACGATAGAAAGAATAGAGCTTCTATTTCAAAGACCACATGATGGTGTAACAGGCGTATCAACCGGATTTGTAGATCTAGATAAAAAAACAGCTGGATTACAGCGCTCAGATCTGATTATTGTAGCGGCAAGACCTTCAATGGGTAAGACGACCTTTGCTATGAACTTATGCGAAAATGCCGCAATGATGCAAGAAAAACCGGTTTTAATTTTCAGCTTAGAAATGCCCGCAGAACAATTAATGATGCGTATGTTGGCATCATTATCACGTGTTGATCAAACGCGCGTTAGAACAGGGCAATTAGATGATGACGATTGGGCTCGTATTTCAAGTACAATGAGTATTTTATCCGATAAAAAAAATATGTATATTGATGATTCTTCTGGACTAACACCAACTGAACTACGGGCTAGGGCAAGGCGGATTTATAGAGAGCATGATGGTCTTAGTATGATAATGGTCGATTATCTTCAATTAATGAGAGTGCCGGAACTTAAAGATAATCGTACGCTTGAAATAGCAGAAATATCAAGATCGCTTAAAGCCCTTGCAAAAGAGTTACAAGTGCCTGTCGTGGCACTTTCCCAGTTAAATCGTAGCCTTGAACAACGGGCAGATAAACGTCCTGTGAATTCAGATTTAAGGGAGTCAGGATCGATTGAACAGGATGCCGATGTCATCATGTTTATTTATCGTGATGAAGTTTATCATGAAAATAGTGAACTGAAAGGGATTGCGGAAATTATTTTAGGTAAACAGAGAAATGGTCCAATAGGAAAAGTGCGATTAACGTTTAATGGGCAATGGTCTAGATTTGATAATTATTCTGGTGCTTATCATGACGATAACGAATAGGGCATAAATCATGTCACAAACCGAAATGAACCAAAGGCAAATTCATAAAGTATTAAGACAGTTTGCCTTTGGTGGCTTAATCACTAGTGATTTTCAAGTGACTTATATCCCTTTTATCATGCCTAATGAGGCAACGGTAGAACTGCATTTAGCTAAAACTAACCCTCAGCTTTTAGCACTCAGTGATGAGCGAGTTATGTTGACAGTACTAGGGCCACACACCTATGTTTCAAGTTTTGATTATCAAACCCAACCTCAGGTACCAACTTGGAACTATGTTGCAATTAAGATAATTGGACAGAGTCATTTATTAAATGAAGATGAGACAGAGCATTCTATTGATAGAATGATACAATATTTTGAACCAAGATTAGGAAATGAGCCACTATTATTGCCTAAACAATACAAAAAAAATCTATTAAAACATATCAGAGGTGTAAGGGTGGAAATCGAATCCATGCAGGGTAAAGCTAAATTAGGGTTACACAAATCGGAAGCTGATCAAGCTGAAGTCCTTAAACATCAGGAACAAAAAGGAAATCATGCTTATGTCACTTTTGTGAATGAATGGCTTGCTGGTAAAGTTAAAACACGCTAATTTTTATTCGTTTTAATGATGACTATCCGTATAAAATTTGATAAATCGTTAGGAATCTAAATATGATAATTAGTTTAATTGCAGCAATCGATAATAATCGAGCACTAGGGGGGGATAATAAAATGCTTTGGCATCTACCTGCCGACTTTGCTTGGTTTAAAGCGCATACATTATCAAAACCCGTTATAATGGGGCGAAAAACCTATGAATCGATAGGTAAAGCACTACCAAATAGATTGAATATTGTGCTCACTCGACAAGAATTGGTTTTAGAAGATGCATTGGTTGTATCCTCACTTGAGGAAGCCTTTTTAAAGGTAAAAGAGGCAAGTGAAATAATGGTAATAGGGGGCGCTGACATATATTCACAGTGTTTAACGAAAGCAGATAGGCTTTATTTAACACAGGTAGATGCGACCTTTCAAACGGCTGATGCTTTTTTTCCAGATTATCTAAATTCGAATATTGCATGGCATAAAACGGATGAAAAATATTATCCAAAAGATGCAAAAAATGCCTTTGATATGACGTTTATGATTTTTGATCGTAATAGAAAATAATTGATTGTGCTATTAGAGCTTTTCATATGAATACGATACCAGATAAAAGTGTATTAGAGAAAATGCACATTGAAACGCAGTTGAAAGCAGTGACCCAATTTTTATCTTGTAGAACCCCTGATGCTTGGATTACTACTGCTATCTTACCTGAAAATTTAGAGATTATTTTGGTAGACCATCTTATTTGTGAACTTAAAGCGGCACAAACCGCAAGCTTACTACTTCGTAAATATGTTTTAGACGATGCAAGTGGACAACATCTATTAGAACATCTCGCGCCATATGAAAATTATATTTATCGACAAGAAGGTTCGCTAGAATCATTAAAAGCGTTACCTAGTTTTACAAAATCTAATTTAATGGCAAGAAATAATTTAGCAGAGACAATGTTTACTTCGCCTCATAAGCAAGTAGTGACACAAGTAGATAATGTAGATAAACTTGCTAAGCAATTGATTAATGATATGGTTTTATTAATTAAAGAAGAATTGCACCATTTTATTCAAGTGTTTGACATTATGCATGAGCGAAAAATCACTTATCAAAATTTATCAGCAGGACGTTATGCTAAAAGAATGATGCAAGGTGTGAGAACGCATGAACCAATGACGCTGGTTGATAAATTGATTTGTGGTGCTTTTATTGAGGCCAGATCATGTGAACGGTTTGCTAGTTTAGCACCTTATGTAGATGATGAGTTAAGCCGCTTTTACCTCTCATTATTACGCTCTGAATCTAGACATTTTAAAGATTATCTCAGTTTAGCTGCGAGCCTAATGGGAGAAACTCAAACAAACGAACTAGGTGAATACTTAACTGATAGCATTGACGATAGGATTCAATTTTTTAGACAAATTGAACAAGAGGCGATTTTATCTGAAGACTCGGTTTTAAGGTTTCATAGTGGCGTGCCGGTCAGTTATATTTAAAATGATATGGCTATCATTAACTGCGAGTGGGTATCTGGTATACTTGTGATGCCTTGATTGATTTCCAATCAAATAGGACTTACTTTTTATTTTGGATTTAAATGAAACCGTCATTTAAATCTCTTTTTTATTGAATGGATGCCTGTTATGTTACAACTGAATTATCATATGACGCGATTTATTTTAAGTGCACCTGATATTAGGCACTTGCCACCTGATGTAGGGGTTGAAATCGCTTTTGCTGGACGCTCAAATGCAGGTAAATCTAGCGCCTTAAATACCCTCACAGGTCAAAAAAGTTTAGCCCGTACAAGTAAAACTCCTGGACGTACCCAATTAATTAATCTTTTTGAAACCGCTGAAAATTGTCGATTAGTTGACTTGCCAGGTTATGGATATGCAGAAGTACCTGAGGAAGTCAAACGTAAATGGCAAAAATCATTAGGTGAATATCTACAGATGCGTAATAGCCTTAGGGGGCTTGTCATTTTAATGGATATAAGACACCCGTTAAAAGAACTGGATGTCAATATGATTAATTGGGCTGTAGATGCGAATCTTGCTGTTTTAGTTTTATTAACAAAATCAGATAAATTAGCCTCTGGTGCGATGAAAAAACAAGTACGAGAAGTTCGAGAAGCATTAAGTGAACTAAACGCGGATATTGAGGTTGAGCCGTTTTCTTCTACGAAGAAAGTGGGGGTTGATAAACTGAAGGCTAAATTAAATCAATGGTTCAGTGAACTTTCTATACCAGATGAAACATCAGAAGAGTAATCTTACATAAATACTTGATGAGTTAAGATTAAGGGGAGGCTGCATGGTAATAAAAAACACACAGTATCAGGTTGGGCTGGATGTTGGAGGTACTAAGATTGAGCTCGCAATTTTTGAAAATGAAAAGACATGTATTCATTCAAAACGTGTGGTGACACCTACCAATGATTACGCGGCATTTTTGCAAGCATTAATCTCTTTAGTTAACGAAGCGGATAATATCACTGGTCAAAAAATTGATGTCGGTATCGGTTTGCCTGCTATTATTTCTCCTAAAAATCAGACAATTTACTCTGCGAATGTGCCAGCAATAAGTGGGCAACCATTGGCCCAAGATCTTAGCGCACGCTTAGATCGTACCATTAAAATTGAAAATGATGGTAGATGTTTCGCTCTATCTGAAGCGAGCACGGAAAATACTGCACATTTTGATGCAGTCTTTGGGGTGATATTAGGAACAGGTGCTGGAGGAGGGTTAGTTCATCAAGGTCGAGTTTATCAGGGAAGTAATGGTATGGCAGGAGAGTGGGGGCATACGCCTGTCAGTTCAAACATCATTCATAAATACACAATGCCTTTAATTCCTTGTAATTGTGGTTTAATTGGATGCCATGAAAAATATTTAGCGGGTCCAGGGGTGTTGAATTTAATTAAAAATCATCAATATGAAGCTAACAGTATTCAAGATTGGATCATTGCGTATGAAGCGGGAGATAAAAAGGCGTCAGCTATTTTTACTCAATTTATTGATACGTTAGCAAGTGCGCTTGCTTCCTTACAACTGTTTTATGATGTCGATGCTTTTGTATTAGGTGGAGGAATATCTAATATAAAAGCGATATATCCAAAAATACAGCAGGAAATGCTCAAATGGCTACTGCCAGGTATTGAACCTGCACTTGTTTTGCCTCCCGTTTATGGTGATAGTAGTGGTGTTAGAGGGGCGGCACTGTTAAATAGAACTTAAGGTGTTGAATTATTTTTGATTTAAACGATTATGAAGAAGTTAATCTGACAAGATGAATCAATAAATACCCAAACTCTTCATCAGTTAATTGAGTGTTAAGTTGACTCTCAATATATTGCTTGATGCTATTGCCACAGATCATCAAATGTGGGTAAGATTGCTGAATTAAAGCCAATAAAGCTGGATCGTTTGAGTGAAGTTGTTTGTTCTCCATAATTCTTTGTATGAAAAAACGCATATGCGTTAAGAAACAAGTGTGATTCCAACTGCTTGATTCAATTTCTATATGTAAGTGATATAACACTAGCCTGTTAATTGTTTTAAGCAGTTTGGTGGCAAGCATAACAGGCTGAATATCTTGTACCTCAAGTTGATGGCTGACTAAATGAAAGGCGATATTACCCGCTTCCTCATCAGGCAGTTGTAAGTTGAATTTATCATTTGCTTTGTCAATTACAATCTTGGCAATGGCATATTCTTTTGGATAAAATTTTTTAATATCATTTAGTTGGTTATTTTGAATGATGATGCCTTGATGATATCGCCAAATTGCAAAATGGACATGATCAACCAATGAGAAAAATATTTTCTCATTCAGACTGATACCGAGTTCCTCAGTTGACTCTTCTAATATCATAGAAACAAGTTCAATAACTTCAGATGATACTTTATCAAGTAAAGCCTCGTAATCTGTGGTTTTTATGTCATTTTGTAAGACAAATAGTTTTTCTGCCAGTTCTGGCAGAATGATGTCTCCCACTTTGCTCTTGAAACCAAGCCCTTTCGCCATAATAATGACTTCTTGTCCTTTATCGTCAGAGCATAAAACTAAACTATTATTTAATATCTTTTTTGTAATCAGCGTCATGATCGTTAATATCACCATTTTTTCTAATGAGATTTTGATACCAAAAGAAACTCTCTTTTTTAATGCGCCTCAAATCTTTCAGTGAGTTATCATCTCGATTGACATAAATAAAACCGTATCGTTTCGCATATCCTTGATGTGTACTTACTAAATCAATCGCAGACCAAGGACAGTAACCAATTAGTTTAACACCATCAGTTATAGCAAGCTGCATTTGCTTTATGTGTTCATGATAAAACGATATCCGATAAAAATCATAAATACGACCATCTGTTTCAAGTTTATCAGGAGCGCCCATACCATTTTCTGAAATTAAGATAGGTAGATTATAACGTTCATACACTTTGCGTAAGGTAAGTCGCAAACCAACTGGGTCAACAACCCATCCATAAGGTGTTGTATCAAGAAAAGGGTTATCAGCCGCTCTATAGACTCCTGGCTCACCTAACATAATCTGTTGATCTCCTGCTCTTGCGGAGATATCAGAACTATCGCCTTTACTCTCAGCAATAGTCGCAGTAGAGTAGTAATTAATCGCAATAAAATCAGGTCTGATTGCTTGTAAAATAGATTCATCTTCTGACGTTATAATGGGGGCAATTTCTCTATCTACCATATAGCGCCAAGCTAAGGGATGATAACGTCCATTGACGGCAACCTCAAGAAATCCATAGCACCTAATTGTTTCCCAGTTATGGGCAGCAATCGCATCTTCTGGTCGGCTAGTTGCTTGATACATTGAGGTTGTATTAATTGCTGGACCGACTTTGCACATTGGATATTTTTGATGAATTAATTGATATACCTTGGCTTGTGCTAAAAACATATGATGACTTTGCTGATTTAATGCTTGTTTGGAGATCATGGGATAATCAGGGTCGGTACCGATGGCGCCAGGGTGCAAAATCATAGTGTTTTGTTCATTTATAGTTAGCCAGTAAGTTACTTTGCTTGAAAATAAATTCAATAAGAAATCAGCGTACGCTTCAAAGGCGCTAATCGTCTCTCTACTAGACCATCCACCTATTTTTTGTAATGCATAAGGTAAATCAAAATGATATAAAGTAATAATAGGTTCTATTTCATTCTTAACTAATTCATCTATTAAATTACGGTAAAATTCGACACCTTTTGGATTCACTTCACCTATGCCATCTGGGAATATCCGACTCCAAGCGATAGAAAATCGATAAGCTTTTAAACCAAGCTCTTTAAAAAGTGCAACATCTTCTTTAAATCTGTTGTAGTGGTCACTTGCAACGTTAAAATCAGCCATACCTTCTGGGTGCGTTAACGCATCAATAATTGAACGTCCTTTACCTGTACCTTCAACGCCTCCCTCAACTTGGTAGGCTGATGTTGAGGCTCCCCATAAAAAATCAGGGGGAAATGTTGCGAGTCCTTGCTGATATTGCATGTTATACTCCTTGAACTTTATCAAAATATGACTTGTTTATTGATAATTTTATGCTCTATACATATTATCAATTAGTGACGATTATCCAAAAGATTAAGGTTAAATAATTCTTCACCAGGCGTGAGGAATTTAGGATTATTTTCCTCTTGGATAGTGATTCTACCGGTATGATTCACAATCACAATTGGAGTGGTGATGTCATAGCCAGCCGATTTGATTGCTGCTATGTCAAACTCTATTAATAAATCGCCAACCTTAACGTCATCACCAATATTTTTGTGCACAATAAAATGCTCTCCATTTAAATTGACAGTTTCAATACCAATGTGCATTAATAGTTCAAATCCTTCTTTATTACGAATACCTATCGCATGCTTAGAGGGCAGGAGTACTTCAATTGTCCCTTCAATAGGTGCGTAAAGTTTGCCTTCAGACGGAATCACAGCAACACCGTGTCCAATTAGATTTGCTGAAAACACTTCATCATTCACTTGTTTTAATTCAATTCGTTGTCCTTTTACTGGACTTTTAATGCTAATGTCATTCGTCTTGGATGCCTCTTCATTATTTGACGTGTGTTTATCTGAATTTATACCAGATGAATTTTGTTGATTAGATGATAAACCTTGATTTGTAGTGGTATCATCAGGTTCATCATCAAAGCCTAAAATTAAGGTTAGGATGAATGTACCAACTGTCGCGATAGCTATGGTTATTAAGGCATGGACAATATTCATTGGATTTTCACCAATAAATGCAGGAATCGCTGCAAGACCAGGCGAAACAAAAGCATATCTGACTAATCCACTTAGGCCTGCATAAATTCCAGCAATCCCACCACCTATCATCGCGGCAATAAGGGGGCGTTTTAATTTCAACGTAACGCCATACAAAGATGGTTCAGTTATACCCATCATTGCGGTAAACCCTGCAGACGAGGCTAATTGTTTTAATTGACTATTTTTAGTTTTAAAGGCTACTGCTAGCGTTGCTGCCCCTTGTGCAATATTAGAGGCCAACATGCCAGGACCATTAATCATTTCATACCCTTGACTATTGAGCTGAGAAGTCGCAATAGGAGTCATTGCCCAAGCCGTACCTGTAATGATTAAGAAAGGTTGCAAACCGCCCATTAACATAGGGATCAGCCAACTGACATGCTCATTTATCACGCCAGCTCCGGAACCCACCAAAAAATTAAGGTAATTACCAAATGGCCCAATGATTCCAAGCGCTAACGGTGTTGTAACCAATAAAATAATCATTGGTTTGATAAAGAATTTGATAATACTAGGTGAATATTTATCGGCAAAGCGTTCAATATATGACATCAACCACACTGTTAATAAAATAGGTAATACCGTGCCAGAGTAATCAGCAAGGCTAAACTCAAAACTGAAAATTGAAATGATTTCATTTGCTTGTGCCATTGATGCAATATTAGGATGCAGCATTGCACCAGCAACAGTCATTGCCAGAATAGGATTGCATTTAAATTTCATAGATGCGCCAAATGCAAGTAAAACGGGCAAAAAGAAAAATGCTGCATCTGCAATGGTATTTAATAATTTATAGTGGGAACTTGATTCAGAGATAAGTCCTGCCAATTTTAACACAGCTAGTAATGCTTTAATCATCCCTGCACCAGTGATAGCTGGTATAACAGGTGTAAAGCTCGTTGAGATTACACTAATAAATTCTGTAAAAATCCCCTTTTTAGGGAGCTCTTTTTCTGTTGTGGGCGTTGGATTATTTTGAGGGATTAAAGATTGAATGATAGAGTAAAGTTTTTGCACTTCATTTCCAATGACAATTTGGAATTGTCCACCACTTTTTACAACTGAAATAACACCTGCTAGTGACTTGATTTTCGCATCATCGATAATTGATTCATTATAAAACTCAAATCGTAAGCGAGTGGCACAATGTGTGAGAATTCGGATATTCTTAGTTCCGCCAATGGCTTGGATGATTTCATTTGCTAAATTTTGATAGTTCATATTGACCTCGGAATGAATTTATTTCATATCGGATTGTGAGATTGCCTAATTTGTATATCAATGTTTATTATTTTAATGATGCTCTAGCTAGTTAAGTAATAAGCAAAAAAAAGACCAAAACAAAATCAATAACCTATGGTTAAGTGCAAACCATTAGGTACTGTTTTTTGTTTTGGTCTTGCCTGATACACAGTAACATGCCAAAAAAAGCTAGGTATAGCTTAATCTTTTTATCTATAAAATAGCAAACATCTAGCTATAAAATCGTGACCAATATCACGATTAATAAAATATTCTAATCGCACTGAATTTCATAGTTAAGCTGTAGATTCAGTGCAAACCAAATTTATTAATCAGAGACATTTGGCGATGTTGGATGAGCTGTCAATACAATATGTTGTTTTTGAGCAAGTCCATATGGCGGCTCTTGATTAAAATGGATATCAGCTTCAATTTCAACTGCATGGCCTAGAGCGGACGCACACTCCATGCCAACAACCTGCACAAAATACTCTATATCTCTTACAACCTGGTGCCCTATAAATCCTTTGATATATTTATCTAGAGCAAAAAGTTCAAGTAGTACCGATTGCGCTTTATAGCGAATAGCAATAGATGATCCTTGTGCTGGATTTTGACTTTTAGGGCATAACTCTGGTAAATAAATTGTATGAGTTTGCACCATGTCTATTTCAGGATGAGGGTTTGTAATGGTTTTTATCCACAGTTGGTTGTAATGTGATTGAATATCCATTTTATATATTTACCTATTTGAGCTGCTCATTATAGAATATTGGATTTTTCTTTCATCTTGCTGTTTTCATCTTTTAACTGCTTTGAACTCTTGAAAAAATCTTTTGGTATGATGATGATAGCAGTTGCTACGATATATTTAAATAAAATATCAGCAATAATGATTCTTAGAATCTGTGTAAGAGGGAACACTCCCCAGAAGGCCAAGAAAGCAAAAAGTGTACTATCTACCGGCACACTAGCGGCATTACTTTTCAGCACTTTTTTATACCAAGTTTGGTGGATAAATTTTTGAAAAACAGCCGTATTCGTCAGTTCACTCATCATTAAAGATAAAAATGAAGCGGCAATGAACTGAGTTGGTATACCAACATAATAGTTATATGTCAGAGTAATAATTAAAGAGAACGCAATACCAATATAGACATATTTTAAGCCAGATTGATGCAAGTGATCTCTTAATGTAAATATGGCACCAAAGAAAATAGTACCGATGCTAAGAGGTAATTCACCAATTAAAGGTACATTTGGGATTGTAATAAACGAATCAATAAAAACATTTGCTAGCAACACGCATAGTGAGTAGCATAGTAGACAGGCGTATACCATGAAAGCTCCATTAACCACCATCGAAAAACAGTCCGATATGATTGTAAAGATGATAATAGGGGTACAAGCTAACTTTAGCTGTACTGTTATGCCTTTTTCAGAAAATAGTCTGATGGCAGGTATATTATATGATAAGAAATTTTAAATTGATATGTGCGAATTAGTTTGAAAGCTATAAAAATTAATAAATAGAGAGCTTTGCAAATCTGGTTAATAATCATTCAAATTTCGTTTATTTTTTGAGCTGCATGTGATATAATATTTTAAATCATATTCTTAGGAGCGTTATATGTGGAAAAATATTCAACCTAGACTGCAGTTCAAACAAACTAACGTTAAGCAACACAAAGCATTTGAAGAGTTTGATGAAATAAATGCTTTGATTGACTGGGATCAAATAATAATCATACTTAATAAGCTCTTAGAGCAAAAGCCTAACCGATTAGGTGCCGCTTCTTATGCGCCGATAATGATGTTTAAAGTTATTTTATTACAGTCTTGGCATAATCTTAGTGATG
>NZ_FOHV01000034.1 GCF_900111395.1 Thorsellia anophelis DSM 18579
TTCTCATCGACAGGGCGCGTATTATACTCACCCAATTTAGCGTGTCAAGTTAATTTTTAAAATTATTTTAACTTTTCTCGCTACGATTCTATCTAAATTTTGCTATTTTATTTCACGAAACTTAAATCAACCGCTTGTTGGCTCTATTCGCTTATTTGTTAAGAATTTGCTTAGTGGCTAACAGGCGGCGAATTATAGGCGATAATTTTTATTGCGCAAGTCTTTTTTTAAATAAAATAATTACTTGACTATTTTTGAATCAATTTAAATCACATAATTCAAAAAAGAACAGTATAAAAAACCCATAAAATCAATTAAGTAAATAACTATAAACTTGAAATCTTTTTAATAAACTCGTCAACCGATTTCCAGTCAGTATAATCAATTTCTTTAGTAGTATCAGTTTCACCCTTTGTTATTTTCATAATTAACTTAATCATAAACTTATCAAATAAACCATATCTTGGATAAAGTAAAGCACCAGCAAAAACCTTTATCAAAGAAGGTCTCCATGAAATTTGATTTAGGAATTTTTTAGTGTAGACATTTGTTTCTGGAGTATTTTTATCAAATTTTCTCGCTGTTAAGTTAACCGAAAAAAATGCTGATTTAACCTCATTCAAAAAATCTGAGTTAACATCAATAAAATCATATACTAACTTATTAAATTTACCATAACGTATAGATGCGCCAATCACTACATGCGTATAATCAGATATTTTAACTTTACCAGCTTCCTTAATATCAATAACTTGAACTACATCTAAATTTAATTGGCCAATAGCATATGCGCCCATTGTCTCCGCTATTTTCTTAGTATGTCCATCAGTTGTGGAATAAATAATTAAAATTTTCAATGGCCATCCTTCTAAATTATTGTTGATAAAAACTATCTATTTTAAGCTTTCCAAAATGCTGGGGTTAATAATACCAGTAAAGTAAAAACCTCTAAACGCCCAAAAAACATATCTAGTAAAAGAACCCATTTAGCGCCGTCTGATACAGAAGAAAAATTTGAAGCCACTGTACCCAACCCAGGACCTAGGTTATTAAGTGTAGCTGCGACTGCTGAAAATGCAGAAAACTCATCCATACCTAATGCAATTAATGCAAGTAAACTTATTATAAAAACTAGAACATACGCTGAAAAAAAGCCCCATACAGCTTCAATAATCCTTTCTGGTAAAGCCTTCTTACCTAATTTTATTGAATATATGGCATTTGGATGGACTAAACGTTTTAATTCTCTTGCACCTTGTAAATATAATAGCAATATTCTTATGACTTTCATTCCACCGCCTGTAGAACCTGCACACCCACCGATAAAAGATGCACAGATTAAAATCATCGGCAAAAATAAGGGCCATTGAGAAAAATTAGCGGTACTAAATCCAGCTGTGGTAGCCATAGATTCAACTTGAAAAAATGCTTGGTTTAAATTCTCCCCTAAACTAGGATATATAGAATGACTCCATAACACATATGTACAAATAGCGATTAAAACTACGTGAATCCCTAAGTAAACCTTAAACTCTATATCTTTCCAAAAGACCTTCAGACTTTTACCCGTTAAAGCTGCAAAATGTAAGGCAAAATTACATCCTGATATAAATAAGAAAACACTTATGATTGAATTAATAGTTGTACTATTAAAATGACCTATACTAGCATCATATGTTGAAAACCCACCAATTGCTATCGTTGCAAAGCTGTGGCAGATAGCATCAAAAATTGACATACCCGCAAACCATAATGCCAGAGCACAAGCTGCAGTCAAACTAACGTATATAATCCAAAGAGTTTTTGCTGTCTCTGCAATTCGAGGTTGCATTTTAGTATCTTTCAAAGGACCAGGGGTTTCCGCTCTGTACAATTGCATTCCACCTATACCCAATAATGGTAATATGGCTACTGCTAATACGATAATCCCCATACCACCTAACCATTGAAGCATTTGGCGATAAAACAAAATAGCTTTAGGTAAATCATCCAAACCAACAATTACTGTCGCACCAGTAGTTGTCAAGCCTGAAAAAGACTCAAAAAAAGCATCTGCAACAGATAGGTTAGGTTTTTCCGCAAACAAAAAAGGCAAAGCCCCTACACTACCTAATACCGACCAAAACAAAGCTACAATTAAAAAACCTTCTCTTGATTTAAGCTCTTGCTTTTGATTTCGATTAGGGAGCCACAATAAAAAACCAATCGTCAATGCAACGAAAAAAGTTTTACTAAAAGCACGACCAGCACCATCATTATAAATTAATGCAACGACACCAGGAATTATCATGGTGACGGAAAAAATCATGATAAGTAAACCGACAATTCGCGTGATTGTCCTAAAATTCATAAAATGCCCTACACACTCACGAAAAACAATAATATTTTAAAAGACTATATCTTTACTGATAGCCAAGCAGAAAATTTTATATTCTATATAACTATGGTAGCTCTAATTGCCTAGTCATATTTATAGTACCACCTACCTGTATAATAATATTGTCTTCTATTCGCACTCCTCCATACTGCTTAAAATGACTAAGCCTTGTCCAATCGAAGTGCTTTGTATACTCACTGTTTTTCCACTTCTCCAATAAAGAATCAATAAAATATACCCCGGGTTCTATTGTTATAACCATATTAGATTCCAATGTGCGGGTGCAACGTAAATAAGGGTATATTTCTGGAGGGCTTTGATGCGTACCATGTTCATCTTGCATAAAACCTGCCACATCATGTACCTGTAAACCAAGCGGATGCCCTACTCCATGTGGCATAAATGTTCTACTTATTCCTGATTGAACTATCGCTTCAGGACTAATTGAATGAAGTAACTTAAACTCTAGCAGTATTTCCGCTATACGTTTATCCATTTCGATATGAATATCCGTATAATTCACCCCTGCTTTGATATGAGAAATCAATTCAAGTTGATGCTGAGTGACAAGTTTGATTAATTCTGCAAATTCATCATCCTCATCAAAACTGATTGTACGAGTCAAATCTGCAGCATAACCTAAATATTGAGCGCCTGCGTCTAGTAGAAAGCTGCGTTTATCAACTGGGCTACTCTTAGCTAATTTTGTATAGTGTAAAACAGAAGCATGTTCATTGATTGCAACAATATTACCATACGGTACATCAGTGTCTCGTTGTCCTGTAGCCAAAAGATAAGCTGCATTTATTTCATATTCACTCAAACCTCGCATAAAAGCATACTGAGCAGCAAGATGACCCTCAACTGCAATCTGCTGAGCTTGTTTCATACAAAACAATTCATAGTCAGTTTTGACGCTACGATGGTAGTGTAAATAATTAATAATTGTATTAGGATTAATAGCTTCATTTCCTAGGCCTAAATCAGCCGCTCTTTTTACTGATGAACCTAGATAAGCAATATTATTAGGAAGCGAAGGAATGATTAAACCTATATCATCTGCTTTTAATAGCGTACTAATTTCAAATTGCTCTGTCCATTTTGCATTTGGTATTGTTTCAACATTGTGCCAATAATCAACCGGCGAATAAAACCACAGTTTAGGTTTATTAACACCATCTACAAGCAGCCAACAGTTTGGTACATCAGTAATCGGCACCCAATGATTGAACAATGGATTGACTCTAAATGGATAACTTTGGTCATCCATAAAACTATAGATTAATTCCCCTGAATGAATTAGTAATGCATCGAATTTACTTTTCGATAACAACACCGCAACATTTTCTTGTAATATTTTAATATGGGCTTCAAATTGATAAAAATCAGTTTGATCGGTGCTCTCAAAATTACTCGTCATATTTGCATCCATAAATTATTTTCTCGCTATTGATAGATTTTAATGAGTGAATAACCGTAACTTTTGATCTATATATAAGCATAAATATCGCTAAATATCCTAGCAATATTAGCTGATTTCAATGCAGTTAAACGCTCTCTTGCTAATTTTGCAAACTCCATCCTGCCTGCTAGATAGATATCATATGAAGATAAATCTGTAAAATCATTTTCTACAGCATCAAGCAGCATGCCCTTCCTACCATTCCATTGCACTGATGGCTCATATAAAACTGGCCTAAAGTCAAGTTCAGGAAAATTGTTGACTAGCTGAGATACTGCTAATGAGTCATATAAAAAAGGCTCATCATTAACTCCCCAATAAAAATAGATAGGTCTTATTGATCCATCAACATAACGTGGATTAGCTAAAGCTTCCAATAATAAAGGTCTTATATAAGAATACCCTGTACCACCTGCTAATAATAAAATAGGCCGTATACTATCAAGCTGTAACCATGAGTTGCCCCTTGGGATTTCAACATCGAGCATACCTGTTTCTAATGCCTTATTTATAACTTGTTCACTATAATTATTTAATTCTAATCCACCAATATGAAGTTCAATTATCGTGTCAGCACCAACACTTTCGGCCATGACGGAAGCAATTGAAAAAGGTCTTTTATCACTTTCGTCCATGACTACATTTAAATATTGCCCAGCTTTGTAATTTACTTTACCATCCAGGATTAATTTAACTTTGAAAATTGTTGGTAATAATTGTTCAACTGAAAGTACTTTCCCTTCAATCGCATCAGAATTATCAATTACGTCTTGCATGCTATCTCCTGCCTAGTATTAATATAATTTATTATTTTGAATAGGTAATTCGATACCAAGACTATCCCAAATCTCATCAATCTTAGAAACAACTTTAGCATCTTTAATAATTGGCGTCCCCCATTCCCTATCTGTTTCGCCTTGCCATTTATTCGTTGCATCAAGCCCCATTTTTGACCCTAAACCAGAAACAGGCGATGCAAAATCCAAATAATCTATCGGTGTATTTTCCACTAATACCGTATCTCTAGCAGGATCCATGCGAGTTGTTATAGCCCATATCACATCATGCCAATTACGCGCATCAACATCATCATCGCATACAATAACAAATTTGGTATACATAAACTGACGTAAGAATGACCATACTCCCATCATGACTCTTTTAGCATGACCGGGGTATTGCTTTTTAATCGTAACGACAGCTAAACGATAGGAGCAACCTTCTGGAGGAAGATAAAAATCCACAATTTCGGGAAATTGTTTCTGTAATATTGGCACAAAAACCTCATTTAGGGCAACACCTAATATGGCTGGTTCATCAGGGGGTCTTCCAGTATACGTGGAATGATAAATTGGATTTTTTCTCATTGTTAAATGGGTTATAGTGAAAACAGGAAAAGAATCAACTTCATTATAATAACCGGTATGATCTCCATAAGGCCCTTCTGGAGCAACTTCTCCTTGCATCAGATATCCCTCTAGTATAATTTCAGCACTTGCAGGGACCTCTAAATCATTACTAATACATTTAACCACTTCAGTTTTATTTCCACGCAATAAACCCGCGAAAGCATACTCAGATAAACTATCAGGAACCGGTGTTACAGCACCCAAAATTGTAGCTGGATCAGCCCCTAATGCAACAGAAACAGGGAATGGCTTTCCAGGATGTGTTTCACACCATTCAAAATAATCAAGAGCACCACCTCTATGCGACAACCATCGCATAATTAGTTTATTTTTACCAATTAATTGTTGCCTGTATATTCCTAGGTTCTGACGTTCTTTATGAGGACCTTTTGTGACAGTCAATCCCCATGTTACTAACGGAGCAATATCTCCTGGCCAACAATGCATTATTGGGATTTTGCTTAGATCAACTTCATCACCAGTATAAACAATATCTTGGCATGGAGCCTTGCTTAACCTTTTTGTAGGCATGTTTAATACCTGCTTAAATGTAGGCAATTTCTCCCAAAGGTCTTTAAATCCCTTTGGTGGTTCTGGCTCTTTTAAAAAGGCAAGTAACTTGCCTACATCCCTAAGCGCAGAAACATCAGTCTGCCCCATTCCCAAAGCAACACGTTTAGGAGTACCAAATAAATTACATAAGACTGGCATATCATACCCAATTGCATTTTCAAATAACAATGCAGGTCCGCCTGCTCTTAAGACTCTATCAGCAATTTCTGTCATCTCAAACTTAGGATCAACTGGATAAGCGATACGTTTCAGCTCACCCAACTCTTCTAATCCACTAATAAAATCACGTAAATCTTTATATTTCATAACCATCATTCAAGGCACCAAACACCAAAATCAAAGCGTACGTTTTAAATAAATAAAAACATATGGTTACCTCTTTCTCCTTATTTTTTAGCTTCCTAACAAATTAACCTTGTAAAATTATCTTATAGGTTAATATTAAGCATGAATTATTCATTCAAATGTCATTTTTCATTCTCTATATTATCAGAGCATAATACATATTTGTTCAAATCCAAAATAAATATAGCGATTAATGCATTTTTTGATGCTATTGTTTTTTCCTATCATAATTGTTATGCGACAAAAATAACTCTGCATCCTTTTTCGAATATCAAAAACACCATAAAAAAGCATATTAAAAATACTGTTAGTTATATATTCGCTTTCCTGACATTGAATTAATGATATAATTAAAAGATGTTTTTAAGTTACTATGCATGAGTTATGTTATTTAGTGTACTAGTTTATAATTTTTATTCTTCTTGATTATTTAATCAACAGAAGCTTGATATGTGAGAGAAAATGACTGTTTTAAAAGATGATTTTATTGTTGGACAACGTTGGATTAGTAATGCTGAAATTGATCTTGGCCTTGGTACTGTTATCGCAAAAGATGCGAGAACCGTAACTTTACTATTTACTGTTATAGGAGAGCAGCGCGTATATGCAATGCAGCATGCCCCATTAACTCGTGTCATTTATAGTGAAGGTGATATTATATTTCATCATGATGGCTGGCAATTAAAAGTTGAACAATTAATAAATAACAATGGAATCATTACCTATACAGGCATAAATTTAACCACTTCAGATTCTGCATCGATTATTGAAACATGGCTAGATAGTCATAAAGCCTTTAATAAGCCTCAAGATAGACTTTACGCAGGCCAATTTAGTAAAAGTGACCATTTTGCACTTCGTTTTGAAGCTAGAAGCCATATTTTTCAAAGACTACAAAAACCTTGGCAAGGACTAAGTAGCATAAGGGCAAGTTTAATCCCACACCAAATCCATATCGCCAATGAAATTAGCCAAAGACATGCGCCAAGGGTGCTACTAGCTGATGAGGTAGGGTTAGGAAAGACTATCGAGGCTGGTCTGATTTTACATCAAATGCTCCTAACTGGCCAAGTAGAAAGGGTTTTAATTGTTGTACCTGAAAGCCTACAATACCAGTGGTTGGTAGAAATGCTAAGGCGCTTTAATTTAAAGTTTTCATTGTTTGATGCTGAACGTTACAATGAAACTATTAATGAAGCAAAAAATCCATTCGACACAGAACAAACTGTAATATGTTCACTTGATTTCGTCTGTGGAGATAAGAAACGTTTCAAACAACTTACAGAAGCAAAGTGGGATATTCTAGTTGTAGATGAAGCCCACCATTTAGAGTGGGAACCTGATGCACCGAGTTATGAATATCTTTGTATAGAAAAACTATCAGAGGTTGTTCCAAGCGTATTATTACTGACAGCAACACCTGAACAACTAGGTCAAGCCGGCCATTTTGCAAGGTTAAGACTCTTAGATAAGCATAGATTTCATGATTATTCTGCTTTTATAGACGAACAAAAAACGTATCAAGGTGTTGCAGATGCAGTCTCTAGTTTAGTTTCAGATATGAAACTTACAGATGAACACCAAAAAGCAATTGCGTCACTTATCCCAGAAGAGGATATTACTGATAAATTAGTAGATGCTAGTAACTTTGATACTAATGCACGTGCAGACTTAATTGAAAAATTATTAGATAGACATGGTACAAGCCGTCTATTATTTAGGAATACTCGCCAAGCAATAAAAGGATTTCCTATTCGTCAATTAAAACCAATTGAGTTAGAGCTACCAAAACAATATCAAACGGCCATCAAGGTTCATGGTGCATTCAATAAAAATCAATCTATAAAATCACGTGTTCAAGATTTACTTTATCCTGAAAATATTTATCAATCAGTAGGTGGAGAAGATGCCAATTGGTGGCACTTCGACCCTAGAGTAAACTGGTTGCTTGGTCATATTTCAAAAACCGATGAAAAGATGCTAATTATTTGTGCTCATAAAACAACGGCTTTACAACTTGAACAAGCATTGCGTGAAAGAGAGGGCATCCGCTCAGCTGTTTTTCATGAGGGTTTATCAATTGTTGAGCGCGATAGAGCTGCTGCTTATTTTGCTGATGAAGAAGACGGAGCTCAAGTCTTAATTTGTTCTGAAATTGGATCTGAAGGAAGAAACTTCCAATTTGCTCATCAAATGGTCATGTTTGATTTACCATTTAATCCTGATTTACTTGAGCAGCGTATTGGCCGCTTAGATAGAATCGGTCAAAGTGAAAACATCACAATTTGGGTTCCTTTCTTAGCTAACACAGCCCAAGCATTATTAGTAAAATGGTATAACGACCCTTTGGATGCATTTGAACAGACCTGCCCCACTGGTCGAGCTATATACGATAAATACCAAATTGAGTTATTAGAAGCATTAAGTGAACAAAAAATTGATAGTGATGCATTCATTTCTTTAATAGCAGCATGCAAAAAAGAACATCAAACTTTAAAATCAGCGCTTGAGAAAGGACGAGATAAACTATTAGAACTGAATTCAAATGGTGGTAATAAAGCGTCTAAATTAGTTGAAGAGCTTAATTTAGATGTACAAGCTGCTCAGCTTGAGGCTTTCGGCTTACAACTCTTCGAGCTAATTGGCTTGCAACAGGATGAACGTGATGAAGATTTATGGGTAATATCCCCTTCTGAACATATGCTAGTCCCAGATTTCCCAGGCATTGATGATGATGGCATCTTAGTTACATTTCAACGTGAAAAAGCATTAGCCCGCGAAGATGCCCAATTTTTAACATGGGAGCATCCTTTTATTAGAAATGGTTTAGATCTTATTTTAGAAGGAGATAGTGGAACAGGTGCAATGGCTGTACTCGTCAATAAAAAACTACCTGTTGGCACCTTATTTGTTGAATTTATTGCAATTGCTGAAACGCAAGCACCAAAATCATTGCAACTTACGCGTTTTATGCCCCCAACACCTGTTCGATTATTAATCGATTCAAAAGGCAATGACATGAGCAATGACGTGTCATTCAATTCTTTACAGAAAAAGCTTCAACCAGTTAACAAAAAGACGGCCGCTAAATTAATTAAAGTAGTAGGTGAACAAGTACGTGATATTGTAAAACACGCAGAATCCATGATTGACTTAAAACTCCCTAATATGATAAATGAAGCTAAGACGCACGCAGAGACTGCACTTAATCACGAACTTTATAGACTCGAAGCACTCTCGAAAATTAACAAGACAGTTAGAGAAAGTGAACTTGTCGCTCTTAAAGAAAATAAAAATTTAGTATTAAAATATATTGATGATACTACAATACGAATAGATGCTCTTAGGGTAATATTGGTGGCACATGAATAATCCAAAGCATAAAATTGGTCCTGATGCACATAAACCTTCATTTGGACCTAAAATGTTACCTTATAATCCACCAATTGAACCTTGGCTTAATGTTATTCATGTTGATGATGATATCATTGTTGTCAATAAACCATCTGGTTTATTATCGGTACCAGGTAGACTGGAAGAACACCATGATAGCATTATGACTAGGATACAAAATTCTTACCCTCAAGCAGAATCAGTTCATAGATTAGATATGGCAACAAGTGGCATTATGGTTGTTGCTTTGACAAAACATTCAGAACGCGACTTAAAACGACAGTTTAGAGAACGAATTCCGAGAAAAATGTATCAAGCAAAAGTCTATGGAGTGATTAAAAATGATGAAGGACTTATCGATCTTCCACTAATATGCGATTGGGACTATAGACCCAAACAAAAAGTATGTTTTGAAACCGGCAAACCTGCTCAAACACATTATAAGGTAGTGAGCCGTAATACCGATAATACAACAAATGTTGCTTTGTATCCTATAACGGGTAGATCTCACCAACTTAGGGTACATTTAATGTCTATTGGTCATCCTATTTTAGGAGACCGTTTTTATTCAGAAGGTGAAGCCTTAGAAATGGCTAACAGGTTATTACTTCATGCTTGCGAAATTACCATTGAACACCCAGATAATGCAAATCCGGTTACATTTAAAGCGCAGGTGCCGTTTTAATTGCTAATGTAAGATTGCTTGGTCCAATCAAATGCAATGCACCTACTGCAACAACATAGTTGCCTTCTGGTAAGGCAATTAATTTCTTTGCCCAATTTTGATTACGTTGCTCTAATAAATATTTTTGAGTGAACTCAGGAATATCTACCATAACATGATCAATTTGTTCTCCAGTTAACCAAGCATTTAATATAAGCCTTAAAGTATCAGCATTATTTTGCCATTCCGTTAGAGTTTCTTTGAGTAATTCAATCCCGCCTAAAGGAAGTTGTTTTAACAACTCAAGTTGTTCTAATTGCCCTTCAAGCTCAATAATTTCCTTACTAAATTTTCTTGCCAACTCAATAACTTGTGCATCAATACTAAATTTAGGACAAAGCCCTAACTTTGAAGCTTGGGTAGACTGAAGTATTAGAGCTAAATGCCAAGGAATATAGTTTCTAAAATGAATTTGTTCTAAACCAAGCTCAGTAAGTTTACCCATCAATTGGTTATTGAAGTTTTCATCTAAATAATCATAAAAATGCTGATATTTTGTCTCCGAAGGAGCAGGAAAATCAACAATTTGATCTGTTATATCTGCTTCAATAATAATAGCATTTGCAGTTTTAATTCGCTTTGTTAAATATTCAGGTAAAGGAGATAAGGCTTCTGTACCTAAATGAATTCCACCTACCAGATGAAAAATATGTGAATTGCTTATTTTGATATTATCTGACGGATAAGGCGCACAACTCGCCCTATCCCGCCAAAAACAATTCCGGCGATGCCCCAAAAGTAATCTATGTTTTTTATGCCGAATCCATTTAATCATTGAGTTCTATCATTCCATTTTTCAACAATTAAAGTTGCACCATCAATTGAAATGACAACAACTTCCTCACCACTTTTTAAGCTTTCCGAACATTTAACACGCCAACTGCTATCAGCAATTTTAATGCGGCTAATACCTAAATGCACATCTTCAAGCAATAATGAGCGTAACCCAATTAACTGCTGGCTTCTTTGATTAAGAGCAAAAGATTGCGGTGCTTTACTCGACTTATATTTTAACCACCGCCACCAAAGGTAAGTATTGATTATCAAAATTATGGCATAAATAACAGCTTGAATATTTAATGTTAACTCATATGGTATGATCCAGACCAAAACACCTACCAAAGTCGAAGCAAGACCAGACCAAAGTAAATATCCACTTGCACCTAACATCTCAACTGCTAATAAAATACAACCAAGACCTATCCAAAACCAATGGTAGTTATCATTACCAATCAACGTGTTAATATCCATTACATTCCTTATTCAATAGATAATCAATAGGATAAAATATTCAAAATATTTCTCATTAAGTTATAATTGTAATCAGTAATACACCACCTGGCAAATTTATTGCAGCATATTTATATATCCAGTGGTTTAGTCAGCACCCTTTTAATTTTGATTGACCAAAGCCTTAGAAGACATTTAGCTCTCTTTTTTTTCTTAATTGAATATACATAATTCCCGTAACAATTGAATCAATCACCATCCCAATACCAAAGATTAATGCGATAGTTTCTAAACTCGGTATGAATAGTTCCATCGTGTATAAAATATATACACCACTGTAGTAGAATAAATTTACAATAACCGATTGGTAAAGAATTAAATCAGTTCTGCCTGTACCATAAAAATAATTATCTATCACATTATTAAACGCAAAAACAAAAAAGAAGCCAAGCATTAGATATATTAGCTCGGATACTTCTTTTGCATTCTTTTTATCTATGATTAGACTGATGAAAAACTCATAAAAAGGAACAAGTAAAAGTAAGCATACACAAATTAAACTTGTAATTTTGATGTAATTCATAATTCGATTATGGGAAAGACCTTGATTAATAGCACTATCTTGCTTGATTAATTGACCTAATGTTAAAATTGGTAAAAGTAACCACCCCCAAATAAAATTATTCGCTAACCAGAAGACTCCTGATTGCTCTATCTCATTCATAATTTTTAGTATTACTAAGATGAATGCTGAATTTCTAATAAAGGATTCCATACCGGATTTCAAACCAATCTTAGACCAATCCCTTATCCAAGTTTGCTCTCGAAATTTAATTTTACGAAAACTTAATTTTATACCTACACGGCACATAACAAAAAATGAACAACAAACTAGGATGAGATTTACCCAAATATTATTAATACCGATTCCTATGACACCAAGTTTAAATGAAAAACTAAAGTTACTTGTCAACAACACATCACCTATAATTGTCAATATAGTCTGAATGACAAGCAATTTATATAATCCTGCTTGTTGATTATTTAAAACTAAAAGTAAGTTAAAAAAGATGTATACACTCCCAACCATTATAGCAATCACCTCTAATCGCATATAAGTAATAGTTTCATCAATTAATTGAGAGTTTTGCTTCATTAGGTTAATTAACTCAGGGATACTACTTATCACAATCAAACTTGCCATCAAATACACCATAAAGATGACTGAAAGTGCAGTAGAGGCCATTTTGCAGAACGCTAATTTATCATTAATTGCTTTACCTAATACAAATGCAAGAGGGATGAGCAATGCCTCACTTATCACTTCAAAACCTATATTAAGCCAAGCAATCTGTGAAGCGATAGTAAATGCGTTCCCTTCAGGCAATGTACCAAGTATATGAATACGTGTTGACATATAAATTAAAGGGATAAATTGGGTAAGGATTAAAACAATCCATAATCGGTAATCTATTGATTTCAAGTTTTGCATGATTAAGTTTTCCACTATGCTACTATTTAAATTATTTTTTATGTTTTGAATTACAATAAATATTTAGGGGCTACGATTACACCCCAAAATATCTAGTTTAACTCGATATTAGGTATATGATTGAATTGAGCATTAGAATCTAAAAGTTTTGCTTTCGATGATTGATGACCCACTAATCAATAAGGAATAAAAATTTATATTAAACCACAAGCAAACAGTAAACGCATCTACATAAGCTAAAATACAGAACTACTTGGAATATTTTGATTTTGCAACATTAACACTTAAATTTCATCGGTTAATTTTTATATTTAAATTTAATAGGTTATCAATAATTCATTCAGGCTTACCCAGAAATCATTACAAAACGATTAGATCAAAAAGCTTAAACAAATGATCTGTTAATATTTTTTTGTAACTGAAAACAGTAGTTTTCTTCTTTTCTGGGATTTTAATTATATATCATGCATGCTGTATAAATGAGATTCTAAGCATCAGGAGTTCTAAGCCACGATAAGTATGACTCAACTAAGCAATTAAACATTCCGTTTAAAGTATAAGGAGCGGGCGCACTACAAAATAAGCTTAAGATTATTCTTGAAATGGCAGCGATGGACAAGCTAGCCCCTCATTTAGTATTTGCAAACAGATACAAGCACAGCTTGCTTACAAGAGCATTGATAATATATTGTTTTACTATGCATTCGTAAATACATGAATATAAAGAGAGATTGCAATCAATAACGAACAGCTAAGAGTAAATTATCAGACTCATATATTAAAAAGCCTTTAATCAGCGTGGTAGTTAACAATTTTAACATTACTTTACCTAGTATTCTTGGAAAAATAATTTCACACATTACAAAATAGCATGAAAACCGCGCCTTTTAACCTAATCAACACCCTGCTACCGCTACTTATGATGTCACAATTAAAACAGCAAAAGCATATTATTCAAAGAATCAATCGCATCTAAATTTTAAATCTAATGTTCATTTTACCTATTAGCTTCCAGCTAAAATTGAGTGAGGATTTACGTTAATATTTCTAATTTGTTATCCATTAGAAATATTCCTCGAATGGATCACAAATTCTGTTAAAATAGGTTATTGCTGTACAGATTTTATAAGCATTTTTGTTATATAATTTAAAGAGAATCAACGTTCTAATTACATATAAATATAGCTTATATGAACTTAAAGCAAACTAAAAATGGTTTATGCGCGTTCATATTTAATCATAATATCACTCATTTCGACTGTGAACATTGAAACTATTGACTATTTTATAGATTTTTAAACAACTAGATGATTTAAGGAGCGCAAGTTATTTAACAAAAATAATATTGGATGAGTGCCAAATTTTAGTAACTTGCAAAAACAAATGAAAAATATAATTCTTTACTGCCGGGTTGGTTTCGAAAAAGAGTGTGCAGCCGAAATTACTGATAAAGCCAACTCCATGCAAATTTACGGTTTTGCTCGTGTTAATGATAATAGTGCATTTGTCATATTCGAATGCTACCAAGCCGAGGATGCTCAAAGGCTAGTGTTTGAATTATCAGTCAATGATCTCATTTTTACTCGCCAATTCTTTCATGCATCAACTATTTTAAAAGATTTACCACAACAAGACAGGATTTCACCAATTATTGGTATGTTCACAGGCATGGTTGAACGTGCAGGAGAATTGCGTGTAGAAGTGCCTGATACAAATCAAGGCAAAGACCTCAGCCCATTTTGTCGAAAAATCACGGTTCCATTGCGCACGGCATTAAGAGCAAATAAACTTTTAACCAAAACTGAAACAGCTGTCCTGCCTGTTTTACATGTCTTATTTATCACATCTAGCTGCTGTTATGTCGGTTACTCCTATCCGACTAAGAATTCTCCTTATCCAATGGGAATACACAGGTTAAAATTCCCCTCTAATGCGCCAAGTAGATCAACCTTAAAGCTTGAAGAAGCATTTCATTTTTTCATCCCTGCTGAAGAATGGGAAGAGCGACTTGCAAGTGGATTGAGAGCGGTTGATTTAGGGGCTAGTCCAGGTGGGTGGACATATCAACTAATTCAAAGAAGCATGATGGTTGATGCGATCGATAATGGTGAGATGGCTCAAACCATTATGGATAGTGGGCAAGTAAGACATCATAAAGTAGATGGCTTTAAATTTGAACCATTACACGGTAATAATTACTGGTTGGTATGCGATATGATTGAGAAGCCAGATAGAATAACTGATCTTATGATTAAATGGCTAGTCAAAGGATGGTGCCGTGAAGCTATTTTTAATCTAAAACTACCAATGAAAAAAAGATTTGAGATGGTTAATTTATGTCTAGACAAATTACGTTTAGCGTTAGAAGAAGAAAATATCAATGCGATTATCAGTGCTAAGCAACTTTACCATAACCGAGAAGAAGTTACTGTACACGTACAAAAATTATGGGGATCCGTTATACCTAAAACTAATTATGTTTGGCGTAAATAACTTAACTCAATGTGTGTATGATAAATAAAAACAAACTATGAACGAAACAAATCAGATTTCAATTAATCAAATGGTAAATTCATTCGATAACATCACTTTATTAGCAGTTGATACTGCTACTGAATCTTGCTCAGCTGCTTTGTGGCATAACGGAAAATTGTCTGCATTAAATACTGAAGCGCCAAGAGCTCATACTGAAAAAATCTTACCTATGGTAGATAAATTACTCAGCGATGCTGCTATAAATTTAAATCAGGTTGATGCAATCGCGTTTGGACAAGGTCCAGGTAGTTTCACTGGTATCCGAGTCGGTGTTAGTGTCGCCCAAGGGTTAGGTTTTGGAAGTAATAAGCCTCTAATTCCAATATCCAATCTTATGGCACTAGCAGAAGGGGCTAGACGGGTTTATGGTCATAATCATGTTATATGTGCTATCGATGCAAGAATGGGTGAAATTTATGCAGCTGCACTAAGATATTGCTTAGAGCAAAATTGCTGGCAATATTTAGTCGATGAATCAGTCAAAGCACCTCAAATTTGGCTAAATGAATTCCAAACACATCTTGATGCTACATTTATAGTAAACAAAGGGATCAATTTTATTCCAGCGGGAACTGGATTTGAAACTTATGAGTTACTCTTTGAGCTAAATAGCAAATACAATATTATCAGCAAACCAGATTTAACCGCACCTTTATTTAGACTACCTTTAGCAGCAGACATGATACCAATTGCTCTAAATAAGTTCACAAAGCAAGAAATAATTAATGCTATTGATGCTGAACCAACTTATTTAAGAAATGAGGTCACTTGGCAGAAACTACCTGGAAGGTGATAAGTTATGGGTGCATTGTTAACTTTAGTGTTTACATTAAATAGGATAGATTACTTGTATTATTTTTTAGCTTTTATGAAGCGATTCAAGAAAACTAGCTTCACTCCATTTTTCATCATGATTTTTTGTGAAATATTTTTATTAACAGGTTGTCAAACTATAGAACCTATTCCATCACAAGATTTTAATAAAATTCGTGACAATATTAGCCTTTACAAAAACGAAACGATTCGACTTGGCGGCAAAATTACTGGTGTTACAGTAAGTGACCAAATCGTTAAAATGGAGATATTAAGTATTCCTCTTGAACTAGGACAACCTAACTTACAAGCAAAACCAAGTGGCAGGTTTGTCGCATTGACAAAACGAAGTCAACTACCTGAGTCATTCAATCCGCTTTTATTAAATGGGCAATTTGTTACTACAATTGGAACTGTACAAGAAGCCACACAGGTAGACAACCAAATAGGCTATTTTTCTACGTTTTCAATAAAACTCAAATGGATAACTCTTTTTGATTTTAAAACACTCGCCCTTTCACAAGGGTTAATTCAAGAAAAACGAAACTCACTTGAAGAACTAAAAGCTATGTTTGATGTAAAAATTTTTGAGATTCAATATCTCAAACAGCTAATATCAGAAACAAAAGAATAAACATGTATAGTGAATATGCTGAAACATGTCAGTCATTCTATTTGTGCAGCCCTAATTATATAATTAACATTTGAGGTTACTGTGGAAAAAATATGGCTAAAAAGCTATCCTAATGAAGTCCCTGAATTTATTAATCCAGATCACTACACATCTGTAGTAGACTTAATTGAACAAGCAACATTCAGATATGCAAATCGAACTGCTTATATCTCGATGGGTGATATTAGGACTTATGCCGAAATAGAACAAAGAAGTCGACATTTTGCCTCGTTTTTGCAACAACTAGGCTTAGCTAAAGGTAGTCGTGTTGCATTAATGATGCCAAATTTATTCCAGCATCCAATTGCACTTTTTGGCATATTAAGAGCGGGACTAATTGTTGTAAATGTTAACCCTCTTTATACTCCAAGAGAAATGGCTCACCAACTAAAAGATAGTGGTGCTGAAACAATTATTGCTTTAGATACATTTGCGACAACACTTCAAGCAGCTCTACCTGAAACTGATATAAAGCATATTATTATATCTAGTGTGGGTGACCAACTAAGTTTTTTTAAACATCATTTTATCAATCTAGCTATCAAGTATATTAAAAAGGCAGTACCTAAATATTCACTTAAAAACACTATCCGTTTTAATCAAGCAATTAAAATTGGTGCAACCATAGAATATAAAAGCCCTATCATCACTGGTGAAGATATCGCATTTTTGCAATATACCGGTGGTACAACAGGCGTTGCTAAAGGTGCCATGCTAACCCACCGTAATATATTAGCAAACTTAGCCCAGGCTAAAGGTGTTTTTGGGCCAATATTTAGTGAGCGTCCCCAAACAATTGTTACTGCATTACCGCTATATCATGTATTTGCTCTAACAGTAAATTGTATGTTGATGCTAGATAATGGAGGAACATCTTTACTTATTCCAAACCCAAGAGATATGCAGTCAACATTAAAAGCTATGGCTAAGGTACCATTTACAGTAATGACTGGAGTGAATACACTTTTTAGTGGATTTTTAAGACAGGACGCCTTCAAAAAACTCAATTTTTCCACATTGAGAATATGTGTTGGAGGTGGGATGCCTGTCCATAAATCTGTTGCTGAGCAATGGCATGAAATTACAGGTTGTCATTTATTAGAAGGGTATGGCCTAACTGAATGCTCGCCCTTAGTTGCTGTTAATCCATACAATCTACAGTATTACTCTGGCAGCATAGGTCTACCAGTACCTTCCACGGATATTAGATTAGTCGATAATGATGGCAATGATGTCGAGCTAGGCAGTCCAGGTGAACTATGGGTAAAAGGCCCTCAGGTTATGAAGGGTTATTGGTGTAATGCTGATGCAACAAGAGAAATAATGCAAGACGATTGGTTAAAAACGGGAGATATTGCAACTATTGATGAGCATGGTTACATTCGAATTGTAGATAGAAAAAAAGAGATGATTTTAGTTTCAGGATTTAATGTCTACCCAAATGAAATAGAGGATATTGTTATGCAACATCCAAAAGTTTTAGAAGCTGCAGCCATAGGCTTACCCCACCCCGCTACAGGTGAATCAATACGGGTATGTGTCGTCAAGAAAGATCCTTCTTTAACTGATATTGAATTAATATCCCATTGTAAGAATTTTTTAACTGGGTACAAAATGCCAAGACAAATTTCTTTTCATGAAGATTTACCTAAATCTTCAGTCGGCAAAATTTTACGCAGGGAACTTAAAGACATTATATTAGTTCAAAAAGGCAAAGATAATGAATAAACTTTATATTGACAATCAAAGTGAATTTGATGCATTTTGTACGAATATTATTCAAGAAAACATTGTTGCAATTGATACTGAGTTTATGAGAGTTAGGACGCTAAACCCTCAATTTGCATTACTGCAGCTTGCAATAAAAGATACAATTTGCATAGTAGATCCACTTACTATTTCTGATTGGTCAAAATTCACTGCTATTTTAAAGAATACTTCTATAAAAAAAATATTT
Organism: Thorsellia anophelis DSM 18579; assembly: GCF_900111395.1. Classification (GTDB taxonomy): domain Bacteria; phylum Pseudomonadota; class Gammaproteobacteria; order Enterobacterales; family Thorselliaceae; genus Thorsellia; species Thorsellia anophelis. The sequence continues at coordinate 18,984 of NZ_FOHV01000034.1, forward strand.
CATGCCGCAGGGGAAGATTTAGTTTTATTCTGGCATACTCTTCGATGCACTCCGATCCCTTACATAGATACTCAAGTTTTACTTTCATTTATTAAAGAAGGCGCTTCTTTAGGTCTTGCTACAGCATTAAATGAATATTTAGGTGTTACAATTGATAAATCTGAAACTAGAACAGATTGGTTATCTAGACCCTTATCTGACAAACAAATAGAATATGCCTTTGATGATGTAAAATACTTATTGGAGTTACATGAAGTTATATTAACAAAAATTAAACCAGAACATTTATCCTATGCATTAGATGAGTGTATTCATTTAGCACAAAAGCCTTTAATACCTAAAGAGCCGATGAAGTTATATAAGTCTTTTCCAATGGTTGATAAGCTAAATCAAAAACAACTTGGATTGTTAAAAATCCTTGCAAATTGGAGATATGAAGAAGCAGTCAAAAAAGATTTAGCTCTAAACTTTATCATCCATGAAAAAAGCTTAGTTGAAATTGCACAATACGAACCGAGCGAAATTTTTGAACTTCAAAAACTCGGATTGCACCCTAATGAAATCAGAATTCATGGTTCGACAGTATTAGAAATTGTTAGTAGTTATAAAAATAATCCACCAGATGTTTTACCAGAACTTATTCCGTCAATGCATGCTAATCCTAGATACAAAGAAGATTTTGCAAAAATTAAATTCGCACTAGAAAAAATCGCAACTGAGAAAGAAATTTCAGTCCAATTACTTGCTTCTAGAAAGCAAATTAATCAACTGTTAGCAGAATTTTATTCGGTAAATTCAACAGGCGATATCGTGTGTCATAAAGTGGATGTGGAAAGCTTGAATAAACCTATAGATCTACTTAGCAATTGGCGTAAAGGATTATGTATTGATGAGTTAAAGCAGCTAGGTTATGTCAATTAAGCAGTGATAGCGCACTCAAAGCAATACCAACTTTAACTCTCAATTAAACGTATTTAAAAATAACCATTCCAAATACGTTAACTATGAATGATTGACTTCCCAGATTGGCAAAGTTACTCTAATAGAAAGTCCACCTTCTGGATGGTTGGTTGCCCTAATTTCACCATTATGAGCTAAAACAGCCTTTTTAGTAATTGAAAGACCTAATCCATAGCCATCTTTTATTCCTGAAGATGGTACCCGGCCAAATGCTTCAAAGATAAAATCTAATTTATCCTCATCTACGCCGGGACCTTCATCTCTTATCACGATAACAAACCGATCATTTTCAATCGTGAGTGAAACGTAAATAGATTTTCCCGTTGTGGAGAATTTCAGCGCGTTTCTTAATATATTTTCAAAAGCACGGTGCAATAATTCGGCATTGCCTCTAGCTGTACATTCTTTTTTATCGTCGTGATTAAAATGTATTTGTACATCTCTTTGTGCCGATTCATATCTTACATCTTCAACTATAGCTTGCAATAATAATCCAATGTCAAAGAATTGTTCCTCTAAAAACGCATCGTTATCAATTCTTGCTAAAGTCAATACCTCTGCAATTAGACTATCGAGCCGCTCTGTTTCACGCTCTATTCTAGAAAGGGTCTGTGGAATATTTTCTGATTTTTGTTGGGCCAGACCAAGTGCAATTCTTATTCTTGCTAAAGGTGTGCGCAATTCATGCGAAATATCATGCAATAATTGCTCCCTTGCAGAACTTAATTGATCAATGCGTCCTACCATATGATCAAAATCTCTCGCTACGTCCGTAATTTCATCTTTACGACGTTTAAGCTTGGGAAATAACCTGACCGATAAATCCCCTTGTGCTACTCTAGCAAAACCTTGGCGAATAAACTTCAAAGGCCTAGCCAAATTCCAAGCCATAAAAGAACTAAATATAAATCCGCCAAATAATCCTAAAAACATAAGTGGTTCATGTATATTAAATAAATATCGATCTGTTAAAGATAAATACTCACTACGGACTTTATCAGCATCATATTGAAGATGATACAAAATATTATCGGGTGCCATCACATACTCATTGTAAACACTCTGCTTTTCTTTGCGTGACTCATAGCTTCGTTTTGGGTCGCTTATTGGAAAATATGGATTATTTAATGCATTTACTTTACTTTCATCAACTGCTTCAACTTTTATATAATCTGTTTGTTGCGGTGGCCATGTCCTTAAAATAAGTTCTAATTCCCTAGGCCCGCCATGGCGCAACGCATCAATTGCTGATGATATGCGCCAATTAATTTGTCTTTCTACTTCATCTGCTTCATCATGATGAACAGCAACGACGACCCAAAGCATTTGAACAGCTAAAATAAAAGCAACCCAAAAGCCAATCAAAATTTTCCAAAAAAGCGATAATCGCATTGTTCCTATCCTTAGAAAAATAATTACATTCTAGCTTGCATTTATTGAGCTAATTTAGTTCGATGAAACTTTAAGGTGTAACCTACACCTCGAACCGTTTCGACTGTAATGTTTTCTTCAGTAGCGGCTTGAAGTTTTTGTCTTAAATTACTGATATGGACATCGACACTTCTATCATAAATCTGTCTTTTGCGCCCTATACCTTTTTCAGATAACTCATCTTTAGATACCACTGATTCAAAATTTCGTATCAATACCTCTAAAAGATTAAATTCAGATGCGGTCAGCTCTATGGAGCTATTTTTATACTCAACACTTCTACGCGTTGGAGATAATTTCAAACCATGCAAAAATAAGTCCCGTGTTTCACTATCAAACCCTTCCCTATCGTCATATCGCCTTAAAACAGCTCTTAATCTAGCTATTAACTCTCTTGGGAAACATGGTTTAGGAATATAATCATCTGCACCTAATTCAAGCCCAATCACCCTGTCGATATTATCTCCCTTAGCTGTAAGCATTAATATTGGAATTTTATTATTTTTACGAATTTGCCTTAACAATTCAATACCACTAATGTCAGGCAGCATGATATCAAGTAAAATTGCATTATAAGAGAAACTTTCCAATAAATTGATAGCTTCATGCCCTGTAGCAGCTATCATTGTTTCAATTCCTTCTCCTTTTAAAAACTCTTGAAGCATGATGCTTAATTCATGATCATCATCCACTAATAAAATACGCATAAGTTTCACATCCTTATCTAGAAACATATTAATTACAAAACAAAAACTTACAACCCAACATCTAAACACCAGATAGATTGGAAAAGTTACAATTTAGTTAACATCTTAAATCGATATTGCGATAATCAAGTTAGTTATTATCATAACAAAATATCATAACTTGAATTAAATAACGATTAATATCTTAATTAAAGAAAAAATGGCACATCAAGAATAAATAAGCAATTGTATATAAAGCATTTAAAAAATCATGATAATTACATTATTAACCACTTTCTTTCAATTAGCAATAATTGTGTTCAAGTGTTGCTTTTATAAACATGGCTAACTCAATAGTTGATTTGCAACAGGAGCAAAGCTTTTACGGTGTTCGGACAAAACACCATGTTTTGCAATTGCTTCAAGATGCTGTTTTGTAGGATAACCTTTATGTTTTGCAAAGCCATATTCAGGATAAAGGACATCAAGACTTTTCATTTCACGATCGCGCGTCACCTTAGCTAATATTGAAGCTGCACTAATTTCCGCAACTAGATTATCACCTTTAACCACTGCAAATGCAGGACAATCAAGTTTCGGTACCCTATTCCCATCTATCAGTACAAAATTAGGCTGAGTAGATAATCCAGACACTGCACGGCTCATTGCTAACATGGTTGCATTAAGAATATTTAGCTCATCAATTTCTTGTGAAGTAGAACGCGCTATTGAATATGCAAGTGCATTTTCTATTATCTTGTCATACAGAAATTCACGTTTTTTTTCGGTCAACTTCTTAGAATCCATCAACCCTTCTATTGGCTTATTAGGATTAATAATGACTGCAGCTGTCACCACATCCCCAATCAACGGTCCTCTACCAACTTCATCAACCCCTGCTATTAATGCATACTGCTCTCTAATACTTATAATTTTAGAAAAATAATCAATAACTTGCTTCACAGGCAACCTCTATAACATCCACTATTATCTTAAATTTTAATAATACATTTCATTTTGCTTAACTTTGTAAGATCTAGTTTAACACAGCAAATGTAAAAATATTTAATACCTACACAGATTCACGTATCCAGACAAAAAAATAAAAACATCATTTTCAATTCAAACGCTAGGCTCGCAAAATAACATGACCCAACTGTTGTAAATTAATTTGATAGCGTAACGCTTTATTTTGATGATCTAATTCTAACAACAATAGTGTCAGTTTAGTTACTCTGTTGATATGTGGGTTAAAATTAAGATTCAAAGGGATAGTAGTGATGTTGAAATTGCTGCTCAGTTAGAAGCATTCATAATTTTTTATATAAAAGCAAATAGAGTGTCAATTAACCGATATTTTTTATACACGTTCCTAACGTATCACTACATTCATCTATTATCAGTTTATGATCTAGAACATATAAAGTTTCAAATGCATAAGCTATGTCTAAGTTACTTTTCCTTTCAATTCCATTGAATTCAGTTGTACAATTTAGATTGTATTTTTCTGTTACGGTAATAAAATGGGAGTATCTAAAATAAATTTTTCTTTTTAAAAAGTATCTACTATTTTTTAGATAATTAGTTTTCAAATATCAATGATTACTTGTACATCATACAAACCTCACATTAAAAATATTGTAAATACTTTGTATATCAGATGACAAAACAGTATCTTTACTTACATATTACAATGCAGCTTATATATCACAAGCAAGACAAAGGAATGAATTAGCATGTATAACAAACAATCTCCGAGTAAATTTTTTAAGCCAATCTTATCTCTTACATTTATAGTGGCAGCAGTATCTACTTTATCAAGTTGTGATAATAACGCCAAAAATGAGCAGACGTTAATCATGCATGAACTGAAAGGCCAAACAATGGGCACTTATTACAATATTAAATATGTGACAAAGGCCACAGCTGATAGCGAAACAACTATATTGTCTCCTGAAGCAATTCAAGCAGAAGTTGATAAATACCTTGAGGCAATTAATGATGATATATCTACATACCGTACACACTCAGCTCTTTCATTATTTAATCAATCTACTAGCCTTGAACCTATAAAAATACCTGAATCTATGGCTGAAAACATTTTAATTTCACAAAAAGTTGGACGTGCAACTCATAATGCTATGGACATCACAGTTGGTCCACTTGTAAACCTTTGGGGATTTGGTCCAGAAAAAGTTCCAGACAAAGTTCCAACAGACGAAATGATAGATATAGCAAAATCGAAAGTTGGGCTAGATAAACTTACTTTAATTAGTCAGAATGATGGATTTTATTTACAAAAGCACATACCAGAGTTATATGTTGATTTATCAACTGTTGGTGAAGGTTATGGAGCTGATGAGGTGGGTAAATTATTGAGAAAATTAGGTATTACTGATTATTTAGTTTCGATTGGAGGTACAATAAATGCTCTTGGCGTTAATGATAAAGGCAAAGAATGGCGTGTAGCTATTGAAAAACCCAGCGATACAGAATTTGAAGTCCAACAAGCTATTGATTTAAGAGGTCAAAGTATTAGTACCGCTGGAAGCTACCGTAATTATTTTGAAAAAAATGGTAAGCGCTATTCTCATGTTATCGATCCATCAACGGGTAAACCTATTGAACATAAGCTAGTTTCAGCAACAGTTATTTCACCAACAGCATTAGAAGCAGATGCTTGGGATACAGGCTTAATGGTACTAGGTCGTGATAAAGCACTTGAAGTTGCAGAAAAAAACGGTTTAGCTGTTTACTTAATTACTAAAACTGATGCAGGTTTTGAAGTAGATATGACAGAAAATTTTCAAGCTTTTTTAGCAAATTAGATATTTCCCCACCTATTCATCTATAATCAATAGGTGGGCAATAGTCATATGCTATAACTTATCTTGGTAAAACCGTCGTAACACCGTTGTTCGCTGTTGCTACAGCAACTCGTTGACCAGCTCTGAACTGTGCAGCAGTACCAGGTTGTTCGTTAATTATAGTGCTACCACTATCTAAACGCACTTCAACCCTTACACCAGTTTGTCTATTCATAGCGTTTTGTGCTGCGTTTCCAGCCATCGCACCACCAACAGCACCCGCTGCTGTAGTAACATTACGGCCTCTACCACCACCAATAGTATTACCTACCACACCACCAAGTACAGCGCCTGCAATTGCACCAACTGGAGCACCACCTTCTGTTTGGATGATTACATCTTGAGCTGCCACAAGTGTGCCATAGCTAACTGTTTGTGCTCGTTGAGCTTGATTCGAACTAACAACATTACTATTATCAGCAACACAACCTGCTAGTGAGGTTGAAATTAATACTGCAACTGCGATTCGTTTAAACATAGCTAACTCCTTAAAAGCGATATTATGCATTCTAATTTCACTGCTTTTATTTAATTTATAAGGCAAAAGTATAGTATGATAGATTAGATCTAATCAAACATATTTGCATAATATCTCTTTTCGGTATAATAATTCAAATGTTAATTCTTTCAAATTGTAGATACTTGTAAAGATTCATATTAATTACAGCAGCAACAAATAAAATTCAGGATTAATTTAACATGTTAATTTACCAAGAAAAAATAATTGAAACAGACAAGGAAGGATATCTAGTGAATGTAGACGATTGGACTCCTGAAATCGCAGAACTGATTGCAGGAAAAGAGGATATAATATTGACGCAAGCACACTGGTCAGTTATCAACTTTGTTCGTAATTTTTATCACGACTATAATACCTCACCAGCGATACGCCTTTTAGTGAAACTATTAAAAGAAGCCTTTGGAGAAAAGATAGGCAATAGTATCTATCTGCAGCGACTCTTCCCCAAAGGACCGGCTAAACAAGCCTGCAAAATTGCAGGGCTACCCAAACCTATAAAATGTCTATGATAAATACAATTCTAAGACTAGCCAGGTAGATTTCTAATTAAACTCAGTTTAATTTAACCTAGCTTTAGTTATTCAAAGTATACTAAAGCCAGTATATTTCAGGGTTATAGGCTTATCATTTAGACTCAATTGACGCAGGATAAAAATCATGTTTCCCTCTTGGGCTGATTTTATAGCCTGAAACACGTTTACTAACTGGATCAAATACAGTTGAATTTGCAATCATCATTGCTGGAATTTGTTCATGCATAATAACTTGAGCCTGCTTATATAACTCAATTCGTTTTTCATGATTGATTTCTGTTCTTGCAGGTAGAATGATATTTTCAAAAGGTTCGTAACACCAACGTGAATAATTTGACCCATCTTGAGCTGCTTGGCAGCTAAATAAAGTTGCAAAAAAATTATCTGGATCACCGTTGTCCCCTGTCCATCCCATCATAACGACATCATGTTCACCATCCTTCGCTCTTTTTAAGTACTCTCCCCATTCGTAAGATACAATATTTGCCTTGACACCAATCTTAGCCCAATCTGCTTGGATCATCTCAGCCATTCTTCTTGCATTTGGATTATAAGGGCGTTGCACAGGCATAGCCCAAAGATCAATGTTAATAGAATCAGCAAGCCCAGCTTCAGCTAGCAATGCTTTTGCTTTTTCAACATCGTAAGGATGATCAACAATATCATCATTATACCCCCACATCGTAGGTGGAATTAAATTTTTTGCAGATTGCCCTGCACCTTGATAAACAGCATCGATTATTGCAGCTTTATTTACTGCATAGGTTAATGCTTTTCTAACCCTAAGATCATCTAAAGGTGGTTTTGTTACATTAAATGATAAATACCCAATATTTAAACCCGGTGCTTCTTGCACTATGATATTAGGATCTTTTTGAATCATTGCAATATCACTTGGATTTGGATATGGCATCATCTGACACTCGTCTTTTTGCATTTTTGCATAGCGAATTGCTGCGTCAGGAGTAATAGAATAAATTAATGTCTCAATTTTTGAAGGACCAGCCCAGTGATCTTCAAAAGCATCATAAATGATAGTCGAATCTTGTTGATATTCTGCAAGCTGAAATGGGCCAGTCCCTACCGGTCTTAGATCTACCCATTCAGGTGTACCTGCTTGCATCATTAAATCAGCATATTCAGCAGATAAAACAGATGCATAGTCCATAGCCATATTAGCTAAGAATGGTGCTTCAGATCTTGAAAGAATAAATTCCACAGTATGATCATCAATTTTGTTGATCTCACTTATAATTTCACCCATTCCCATGCCCTGAAAATACTCATAGGTTCCACCTGAAACCTTATGAAAAGGATGGTTTGTATCTTTTTGACGTAAATAAGTAAAGAGTACGTCATCAGCATTAAATTCACGAGTCGGAGTAAAATCATCTGTCTGATGATATTTAACTCCTTTTCTTAAATGAAAAGTATAACGTTTACCATCTTCACTCACATCCCAGCGTTCAGCAAGACCAGGTTCTAGCTCTGTTGTACCATATTTAAATTGTACTAATGTGTCGTACATAGGAACGGCTGTTGCATCATTAGTTGTACCTGATGTATACAATTGTGGATTAAATCCTTCTGGTGAGGCCTCTGAACAATAGACTAAAGTATTGGCGTGAGCAGCAATTTGCATCCCAAATAGACATAATGCAAGTGAACTTAATTTCATTACTTTTGATTTAATTTTTTTCATAATATCCCTTTTATAATTTGTAACTGTTATTATTCAAACTCAAAGTATTGAATTTGTAAATACAGCAATCAAGCAACTTTTTTTTAACAAATAGATAGTATCTTCTTCACTTATGTTTTCAAGAGCGGTGAACATTTTTTGCAAGTCATGTCTCATTTTGGATTTTTTTAGTACTAAACAAATAAATTAACCACGATTTGTTGTCTATTTGAAGCATGATTAAATGCAATTAATGATATTTTGTTATGTTTTTAGTCATAAAATAGGATAAAATCTCCTGATAGGATACAAACATATTATTCGCACATACTTAACCCATTAAATAAATTGAATTTAATAACGTAATTTAATTCTTAGGTGTAAACTTAACTGTCTTATCGAGAAGGTAACTAAAATGATTTTCTTTAAAAAACGCTTATGGTTCTTTTTAATTCCTCTATATTTAGCCACTGTAGTAAAGTCACAGGCAGAAGAAGACCCAATTAATGTTTATGAAGGTACCATTAAAACCTATCCAATTGTAATTCAATTTTCTCAGTCTGATTATGGTGTATCTGGTTCATATTTTTATAAAAAACAAAGTCGAGATATACCTTTAGAAGGCCGTTTAATTGAAGGGCAACTTTATTTCGAAGAGGGAGAAGCTGATAGTGGTCAAGGAATGGTCCTTAATTTATTTAACGAACCCATCGATGGAAAATGGTTTAACCTTAACAAAGATACTGAATTACCTATTGCTATAACACCTGTTACTTCTGTAGATGTATCAAACGAAACATCAAATGCCTTGAAAAAAATTGCTGAAAATGATTTATATGAATATTTAAGGCACAAAACCCTACCACTGACAAAAGATAAAAGTACACAATTTATGGAGCAATCAATACAGTGGTATATAGAACCAAAATCTGCAAAAAAGCTATTTACAATCAACTCAGATTCATACAACTCACTTAATACTAACTTAGAGTTTTACTTTCGTTCCTATTTAAGCCTTGCTTTTAGGTGTTCTGATGTTGATTTTGTTATGACACCAACCTACCTTACGAATGATATCACTAGCTTTGAAATCACTGGTAATTACTATTGCCCAGAGATGCCACACCCTAATATTATCCATCAAAATTTTAATTTCCATAATAAAAGCGGAAAACTGCTTAATTTATCAGATGTGCTGTCCTTACCTAATCCAGAATATAAAAATGACTGGATACTTGAACAGCTGCTAGAAAGATACCCTGATAAAATGAATGATAGTGAATGCCCCTATTTAGAGGCAGACTCTTGGAATATTAGTGAAGAGAATGACTGGGTAATCACTGAACAAGGGATTAAGCTCAACCCTCAGTTTCCTCATGTATTAGCGGCTTGTGGTGGACCTGATTGGGCTATACTACCTTTTGAACTAATAGCTCAACACCCTAGCTTAATAAGCATTCCAAGCGCAGGGGCAAAAAAAACAAGTAATTAAGATTTGTACAAAAGAATCTTAGTTATCAATTATAGCACTCCTAATTTAACAAAATATTTAAGCCTTTATTAGTTAGTCGATTTGTAAGCATCCGCTGAACACATCTAGAATAAGCCTATATATTCACTAAACTAAGCATAATTTCAATCAATCGAGGATTATGCTTTATGATTAAATTCACACTACAAGAAAAAATCGCACATTTAGAAGCACGCGCAGCCTCTGGACTTAAAATGGCTGAGTATGCGGCTTTGCATAATATCAATTTTAGCTCATTTAGATGTTGGCCCTATCAAGTAAAAAAAGCTTTATCAGCTAAATCTATTAATTCTACTCAAGAACAATCTTTACATGCCACAGATATCTCAGCTACGCCAGTATCGCAAAATACGCCACTCACAGCCACACTTGTACCTGTTAAAGTGATAGAGCCAACTCAAAAGTTGCCATCTCAAACTCACACAGATAAACCTGTAGTATTCCCAGAATCTAATATTCAAACAAAATACCACGAGGACATACATCGTATTCATGAATCGAATTTTAAACAACCGCCTCCTGAAGTAACAGTTATCTTACCTTCTGGTTTGCAGGTTAAGTGCGATATTGTTTTACTAAGCCAGGTTATGGGAGTTGTGTCATGATTTATTCACATTCTATTTATTTTGTGACAAATCCAATTGACATGCGTTCTGGGATGGACCGTTTGACCACTTTTTTGCAGGTTAATTTTCCCAAAAAATGTTACTCCGGAGCGCTATTTATTTTCACTAATCGTCAACGGAGCATGTTCAAATTAATCAGTATTGATCCTCATGGTATGTGGTTATGTCAGCGCAAATTACACCAAGGTCATTTTCCTAAATTTCAAACTGGACAATCTGAACTAATTTTGACACAAGCGCAATTTAATTGGTTATGCAAAGGGTTCGATTTTTCTAAAATTGATGGCTTGAACTTAGCTAGTTATCAACACTAAGAGCAGTCATTTTTTATTGCCAGCCAATCAATTAAACAACTGTTTTAATTGATTTAAATTGGATTTTTTTGGTATAATTACACCTATGAAAAATCAACCGAAACC
>NZ_FOHV01000035.1 GCF_900111395.1 Thorsellia anophelis DSM 18579
AACTCTTCATCATCAACCATGTCACATTTGTTTAAGAAAACAAGAATGTAAGGTACACCTACTTGACGACCAAGTAAGATATGCTCACGTGTTTGTGGCATTGGACCATCTGTTGCCGCAACAACTAGAATTGCACCATCCATCTGTGCTGCACCTGTGATCATGTTTTTAACATAGTCAGCATGTCCTGGGCAGTCAACGTGCGCGTAATGGCGAGTTGGTGTGTCATATTCTACGTGTGATGTATTAATTGTAATACCACGTGCTTTTTCTTCTGGTGCATTATCAATTTGCGTGTAATCGCGAGCTTGACCACCATAAGTTTTTGCTAATACTGTTGTAATTGCAGCAGTTAACGTTGTTTTACCATGGTCAACATGACCGATAGTACCTACGTTCAAATGCGGTTTTGTACGTTCAAATTTTTCTTTAGACATGTTTAGTCCCTCAAAAAATAAAGATCAGTTGATGCCAAGGTACAACGTACAAAAACGTACTGTAACTGGCTACTAGTGTTTATAAAGGATTAGATAAGATAACAGCTGGCGAGAATTCATGAAGTGGTGCTGATAGGCAGAATCGAACTGCCGACCTCACCCTTACCAAGGGTGTGCTCTACCAACTGAGCTACATCAGCACATCAAAACTGGAGCGGGCAGCGGGAATCGAACCCGCATCTTTAGCTTGGAAGGCTAAGGTAATAGCCATTATACGATGCCCGCAATTTTGAACTCGGCTGCTTTTATCTCTCTAAAACTTATTAGAGGCCGAGCTATTCTATAGAAAAAATACTCATTTAAACAGCTCAGTCAGGCAATTTTTTCTTTTTTCTTCACACAAACCCTAAAAATTAGGATTTCCTTAAGCATGGTGGTGGGAGAAGGATTCGAACCTTCGAAGTCGATGACGGCAGATTTACAGTCTGCTCCCTTTGACCGCTCGGGAACCCCACCAGCATTTGGTGCCGGCTGCCGGAATCGAACTGGCGACCTACTGATTACAAGTCAGTTGCTCTACCAACTGAGCTAAGCCGGCTTAAGTGGCGCGCATTTTATGTATTTACGAACAATCATGCAAGCAAAATATTCATTTTTTTATTCTTTAGCTCGGTTTTTGAGCTAAAGTGACATTTTATAACCAAAAAAGCTTACTTTTTAAGCTATTTTCAACATAAAATTGCTTTGAAATAATGAAACCACAAATCAAAAAAATTTAATTTTATTGCAAAATTGGTGAGATATTTATGAGTGTACAACTAAAATTTATCACAATAAAATAATTCGTTACTTAAATTTGATTCGATTGCGCTATAATCTATGCACTTTAAATATTTAACGATTTCTAACTATGAACATTAGACCTTTTTAGCAATTTAACCAAAATGAACGAAAAAGAAGCCCTTTATGACCCCTTTTCAAAATAATAAAACTATCTCGCCTAATTCAATACCGAGCTCACCCTACCTCCACTTTAATAAAAATACTTGGGCTGATTTACGTGCTAATGTCCCTATGACATTGCAAGAAAGCGATCTTCTAGCAGTTAAAGGTATTAATGATAATTTATCTCTGGATGAAGTTGCAAAAATCTACCTCCCTCTTGCAAGATTATTAAATCTGTACATAAGCTCGAACATCCGAAGACAAACTATTATCGAAGAATTTATTGGAAAACAAACCCATAAAATTCCTTATATAATTGGTATTGCAGGCAGTGTAGCTGTAGGAAAAAGCACTACAGCAAGGCTCCTTCAAACATTATTAAGCGAATGGCCAGAACATAGACATGTTGAGCTACTCACCACGGATGGTTTTTTGCACCCGAACAAGGTATTAAAGCAACGCAATATTATGCATAAAAAAGGATTCCCTGAATCGTATGATATGAAAGGGCTTGTTCAATTTGTTTCTGATATCAAATCAGGTAAAACAGAAGTCAGCGCACCTCTTTATTCACACTTAATTTATGATATCGTTCCAAATCAAAGAAAAATAATAAAATGTCCTGATATTTTAATTATTGAAGGATTAAATGTATTGCAAAGTGGTATGGATTACCCACATGAATTGCATCGAGTATTTGTATCAGACTTTGTTGATTTTTCAATCTACGTGGATGCTGAAGAAGAATTTCTGAAACAATGGTACATTGAGCGTTTCCTTAAATTTAGAATGGGAGCCTTCTCAGATCCAAATTCTTATTTTCATGATTATGCTAAATTACCTGAAGCAGAAGCGATTACAATCGCTTCATCAGTCTGGGACAATGTGAATGCCATTAATTTAAACAATAATATTTTACCAACAAAGGAAAGAGCCAATTTAATTCTAAAAAAAGGCAACAACCATGAAATTGAACAAGTAAAGATTAGAAAATAAAAAATTTAATACTAATCTTACCCTAAAAATTTTTTAGATAAGATTAGTACAAATAAAATTAGATTGTTTTTCTCAAGGAAATATCACCAACACGCCTAGTTATAATTCCATGTGTTAAACTTTTACTATCCGGTGTTTCAACCTCAAGCTTTATAGAACCATCCCTATCAATTCCTCTATAGGTTCCCGAAATTACTTCTTCATCAGAACTCAAAGTAACATGAGCACCTAAATTAAAACAATCATATGAAGGCCAATTGAGGAAAAATGAGTTAAACCCTTTTAATTGATATTGTACTAGCCCTTTAAAAAGATTCTTCCTTAATTCAATCGCTAATGCATTTTTATCTAATTCGTAACGCATCTGTATAAGGCTTATCCAGTTTTGTTTTACAATTTGTGGATCCACTGTATTCATAGTCAAATTTAATCCAATACCAATGATAATATTAATACCCTTTCCCTTTATTTTAGTCTCAATTAAAATCCCACCTAATTTTTTATCATTAAGATAAATATCATTTGGCCATTTAAGTTTCAGATCTTTTACACCAAATGATTTTAATGTATCGACAGTTAACATCCCGATGACTAAACTTAACGGGGGAATAAAATCTCGCTCAAGCGACATCTGCCAATAAAAAGAAAAATACAAATTGCAGCCAAAAGGTGCGTAAAACCTTCTCCCTCTTCTTCCTCTTGCTGAATATTGATATTCAGCAAGACAAGCATCACCTTTTACTAAATCTTCCATATTATTTATTAAATACTGATTTGTTGAATCTAAAATAGGCCTAAGAAAAATAGCTGGCTCCATCAAATTTTTTGAAGTACCTCCTACTGGCAACAAACCTTGATAAGTCAGTATAGTACGTTCCTCTATAGACTCATAAACGGTAATCCCCTCATTCTCAAACTCAATCTTTTTGAATAGATTTAACTTATCTAAGATTTTATACCCCTTACCTTTAACAGAAAATACCGTTAACCCCCATAATTGAAATTTAGCAATTGACTGACTGACTGCCGAGCGAGTTATATTAAGTTGAGAAGCAATACTCGTTCCTGAGTGATACTTGCCATCAGATAAAATCTGAATAATCTTCAGTTCTGTTTTATATTTATGCATTGAAATATAATTCCTTTTTCTTAGTGCATTCGAGATTCCCTAGCGGACTAATACATTTTAATTTAGTCATTTTGATATGATATTTTAGATAAATATTTCAAAGCATTGACCTCACCAAGCTTCCCAATAAACCTGACTTCAGGTTCCAGCAACACTCCAAATTTATCTTGAACAGAAGATTGCACTATTTTTGCTAACAGGGCGATATCTTTACCAGTTGCATTATTAGCATTTATTAGAACTAATGCTTGCTTTTCATGTACTTTTGCGCCATTTAATTCAAAACCTTTTAATTCACATTTATCAATTAACCAGCCAGCAGCTAATTTTACGAAATCATAACCAGCTTTTTCATCTATAGGATAAAATGGCATATCAGGATATTTTTGTGACAAAAATTCTAATTTTTCTTTAGTGACTATTGGATTTTTAAAAAAACTACCTGCATTTCCAATGTGTTCAGGATCAGGTAATTTTTCTTTTCTAGTTTTAATCACTAACTCATAAATTTGCTGAGCAGTAACTCTTGTAGGATCAAGCTTACTTAATTCTCCATAACTTAATACTGGTTTCCATTCTTTTGAAATACGAAATCCAACACCTGTTATAATCAATTTTTTATTTTGGGGTTGCTTAAAAGTACTATCCCTATAACCAAACTGGCACTCATCTTTGCACAGCCTCTTTAGCATAAGTGTGTCACTATCTAAAACCTCAACATAATCACAAAACTCCTTGAACTCTACACCATAAGCCCCGATGTTTTGTATTGGCGCAGCCCCTACTGTACCTGGAATTAGAGCTAAATTTTCCATTCCAAAAATCCCTTTCTGAATAGTAAAAGAGACTAACTTATGCCATGATTCACCAGACCCTACATGTAAATACCAAGCATCTAAATCTTCCTCAATCTGAATGCCCTTAATTTGGTTCAGTATGACAGGGCCAGAGTAATTTCCGACAAAAAGAAGATTACTTCCTCCACCCACAATCAATGGAGAAGTCGGAATATCTGATTTATGCTTTTGATAAACCATATATATATCAATCAAATCAATAACCGAAGATACTGACTTCACATTTCTTTTTAAAAGAGCGGTTCTAAAGGTATCTAAATATTTATTTCCTACTATTTCACGTGTCATGATCTTCTCTCTAAATCCCATACTAATAACTCTCATATCACTGCCATTTCAACTCCATCCTTATCTCATTAAGCTTTAGCATCAAACTAAATAGTCCCAACTCAAATCCATGCTAAAACTTAACAACTTGAACAGCAATACATCTAAATACATAACTAACTGATATAAAACCTATTAAAGCAATTAATTTATCGTAATACTTTTCATAATTAAAAAACATTACGTTTAACAGCAGGCAATAGACATACAAAATTTTAGTTAACAAGATAACAATATCAAATTTGTACCCAAATTACTTAATTTTGCTGAAAACAAATAATTTTCGATTAATATTACACCTAATTGCTCAATTTTAGATCAAACAATCATTTTTCAATAAAAACATGTTGACGAATTGCCTATATTATTGTTTAATGCGCGCCGTTGCCTCGATAGCTCAGTCGGTAGAGCAGGGGATTGAAAATCCCCGTGTCGGTGGTTCGATTCCGCCTCGAGGCACCATTTTTTCTTCTAGTGTTAACCGAACACTAATCCCTGCGGGAATAGCTCAGTTGGTAGAGCGCAACCTTGCCAAGGTTGAGGTCGCGAGTTCGAGCCTCGTTTCCCGCTCCAAGATTTACCCTCAAAAAAAACAAAAAACATCACTAAAATACCTACAAATTCCACATTAGTAATTTGTACAAAAATTCCCATTGTGCCCACAATGTGCCTAAAAAACTTTGACCTAAGGTATTTATAAAAATAATCCCCTGCTGTAAACATAAAAAAAACCGCTTTCGCGGCTTTTCGATTTTGAATCATTAACCAATTCTAATTGGTACTGATTCAGCAACCCTCACACATTATATCCTCAGTTAATTTAATCCATATTAACAACCAGAAAAATTTACTGATAAAGCAAAATAAACGAAGATTAGCAACTAAGTCGATTTATGACCACACCAATTGGTATCAAAGAAACTAAAAAACACAAAAATATTTAGGTTCTACATAGTACTATTACCTGTTAGAATAGCCCAGATTATATGCTAAATTTAAAAGGGAGATTAGTTCATGAAAAAGAATCACTTAATATTAATCATTTTTTTTACTACATGCAGCTATATTGCCTTTGCTAACAATAACGAAAATCCAAATGATGATAAAAACTTCGATTGTAATAAAAAAACCTGTTCTCAAATAGAAAGTTGTGAAGAAGCTATATTCAAATTAAATCAATGTGGGATGAAAAAACTAGATCGGGATAACGATGGCATACCATGTGAGTCTATTTGTGGATAATGCTACTTATTATTTAATATAATCTACTCTTAAAAGTCTTAGCTATGCATAACAATACTTTTTCACCACCTGTAAAATTATTAAAAATCACAATTATAGGTATATTCCTCATAACATTACCTACTTTTTCTGCTCCACAAAATGAAAAAAAACATGTTCCTAAAAATTTTACACAAGCAAAAAAATCACTCATAAAAATTTATCAAAACACCCCTAATCCTGTCACCTTTTATTGTAATTGCCCTATCTCATGGGTTGGTAAAAAAAGCGTAATTGATTTAGAATCTTGTGGATATAAATATCGAAAAAATGAATCAAGGGCACTAAGGTTAGAATGGGAGCACGTTGTCCCTGCATCAAAATTTATTCCCTATTCACTTACTGGTGAGCCTAGAGCTTGTTGGAAAAATGGTGGTCGTAAGAATTGTGAAAAAAATGACCCTGAATATCAAAAAATGGAAGCAGACTTACATAACTTACAACCAGCAATTGGTGAAGTAAATGGTGACAGAGGCAATCTACCTTTTTCATCATGGGACAGCAACACTGGTCAAGTTTACGGTCAATGCACAATAAAAATCGATTTTAAACGTGATGAAGTAGAGCCTCCTGATAGTGCAAAAGGGCAAATCGCTAGAACATATCTTTATATGTACGATCGTTATAAACTAAATTTTTCTTTGGCTGAATTAATATTGATGGATCACTGGAATAAGACTTTTCCAGTAACTGCTTGGGAATGCGAACGAGAAAGAACGATTGCATCAATCCAATTAAATCACAACCAATATGTTAAAAATGATTGTGATAAATTAAAACTCTAAGCCACTTATGTCTAAGTAGACACCTTAAACAAAATTAACGAACATTGATAAAATTCAAATAAACAGGAATACAGTATGAATTCAACAAAAGCTTCTCTCAATATTTTAATCCTAGCTGCAGGTAAAGGAACACGCATGTACTCTGACCTACCAAAAGTCATGCATACTCTTGCTGGAAAATCAATGGTTAAGCATGTGATTGATGCCACTAAATCATTAAATCCAACCAATCTAAATCTTATTTACGGTCATGGTGCGGAAAAATTACAAACTCATCTCAGTGATGAAACTGTCAACTGGGTGGAACAAGCTGAACAAAAAGGGACTGGCCATGCTGTGATGCAAGCAATTGACGTAATTAACAACGATGATGATGTACTTATATTATACGCAGATGTTCCACTCATCAGCGATAAAACACTCAAAAGATTAATTGAAGCAAGACCAAAAGGTGGAATATCACTTTTAACCGTTTTAATAGATGACCCAACTGGCTACGGCAGAATTATTAGGGACAATAAAAATATTGTCACAGGCATAATTGAACATAAAGATGCATCTGAAGACCAAAAAAAGATCAATGAAGTCAATACTGGTATTTTAGCCATCAACGGCGCTGATCTAAAATCATATCTAAGAAAACTCGATAATAAAAACGCACAAGGTGAATACTACCTAACAGACATAATTGGTTTTGCTCATAATGCAGGGCGTTCTATCGTTGCAGTACATCCTGATAACCTTTCTGAAGTTGAAGGAGTAAACAATCGTCAACAGTTAGCAACACTAGAACGTATATATCAAAAACAAGCCGCCGAGAAGTTATTAATTGCAGGATTGATGATCCTTGATCCTGCAAGATTTGACCTTCGTGGAGAACTTTATCATGGTAAGGATTGCGAAATTGACATCAATGTCATTATTGAAGGAAAAGTCATCTTAGGTGATAGAGTCAAAATTGGTGCAGGGTGCATACTTAAAAACTGTGTTATTGCTGATGACTCCATTATAAGCCCTTATACCATCATTGAACAATCAACCTTAAATAACGGCTGTACTGTTGGGCCATTTGCCCGTTTAAGACCAGATTCTGTACTTGAAAAAAATGCACATGTTGGTAATTTTGTTGAAATGAAAAAAGCAACTTTAGGTATGAACTCTAAAGCAGGCCATTTAAGCTATCTTGGCGATACAATGATTGGTAAAGATGTCAATATAGGTGCAGGAACGATTACTTGCAACTACGATGGCGTGAATAAACATAAAACTATTATTGAAGATAATGTATTTGTTGGCTCTAATACACAACTTATTGCACCTGTTACTGTTGCAAAAGGTGCCACTATTGGGGCAGGAACAACAGTCACAAAGGATATAGGAGAAAATGAGCTTGTGATTAGTCGAGTAAAACAAACCCATATAAACAACTGGCAAAGACCCAAAAAACTCTAGCGGTAAATCTAGTAGGGTAAGGCTGTAACATCTTACCCTACTAGATATATCAATTAGATTGCTCTTCTTTCAATTTTGCCTCTTCAAATTGCTTTCGCATACCGTCAATAAACGCAACATAATCATCTTCACATAAAGGATCTAAATTATCTCTAATACGAGCTTTCTTGTTTATGCTGTCATAAGCTGTATCATATAAAGATTGTAATTGCTCAGGATTCTGTGAAATTGAGCCATCTTGTTCAAACGCTTCACCGTAATATTGAGACATCATATTATAGTGTCTATTTTTATACGTACTTAACATAGCATCTGCATAACCTGCACAATGTGCTCTATCAGTTTCAAACTTAAGCTCTGCAAATGCTATCGATGTATTACCTAATAAAAAAGAGATACTTAAGCCTATAAGGGCAATTTTTTTAATTTTTAATGACATATAACCCCCTTCAATTAATTAACAACCATTTAAATACTAGTTAAATGCTGACTCATCAATAATACTTTCAGGTGCTGTTGAAACATGCTTTCCTAAAGTTGCATTCAAACTGACAAGATCACTTTCTTGTAGCAATCCCTGAGCTGAAAGTAAATTTAATTGATTTATCATATAAGAATAACGCGCATTAGAAAGCTGCTGTTTCGCATTATATAATGTTGTTGTTGCATTAAGCACATCAACAATCGTTCTTGTACCAACTTGATATCCCGCCTCTGTTGCAGCAAGAGATGTTTCAGCTGAAACGACTGCTTGTTCAAAAGCATTAATACTACTTATAGAAGCATTCATATTATTACGAGATGAACGAACACTCTGCTCCACTGCCCTTGCAGTAGCTTCTAGAGCCTCGCTTGCACTAACATATCCATATTGCGCTTGCTCTGTTCTAGAGACTGTCGCACCGCCTTGAAATAGAGGTACGCTTAAAGTCAGGCCTATACTATTTTGACCAGAATCATTGCTAGTTCCTGCTCTAGGATTGTTTGAGCCACTATTCTTGGTATCGGTAATAGAACTAGATGCTGAAGCGCCTAATGTTGGTAAATGTCCGCTTTGAGCTAAACGTATGCTATCTCTTGATATTTCTTGTTGTAATCTAGCGCTCAATAAACTTAAATTTCTATTGTTTGCATTTTCAATCAATTTTTCTGCTACATCTGGTCTAACTGTTTTGAATGTATCTACATTCAAAGAGGCTAATTTATCAAAATGATGTCCTGTAATTTGCCTTAACGTTTCAATTGCATTATCGAGTTGATTACGAGCATTCACTTCATTGGCGATAACACTGTCATATTGAGCCTTCGCATTTTGTACATCAGTTATTGCAACTAACCCGACATTAAATTGTTGCTGTGTTTGCTCTAATTGTCGAAATACTGCTTTTCGGTTAGCTTCAACAAATTCTAATGCATCAATTGCACCTAGTACATTAAAATAAGCTGTCGCAGTATCTAAAATCAGTTTTTGCTGGGCAGCTTGATAACTAGTTTCTGATACATTAGCTTGTTTTTGCTGAATTGTTAAACCTTGCCAAATACTGTAATCAAAAATTGATTGCGTTAAATTAATAGATCCGCTCTTGATTTCAGAATTAACATTCCGATCATCTCTAAACCCTCTTCGTTCAGTATAACTCGCCTGCGCACTTAATTGAGGTAATAACCCACTTCTCGCCTCGTTAATTTTTTCAAACGCTGCATTCCTATCAGCCTGTGCTCGGCGTAAATCTGGATTTGTTTCTTGTGCTTTTTTGTAGACTTGCAATAGATCTTCACTTTGGGCATAAAAAGAAACACTACTTGTTATTACCGCAACTAAAAGGGTAAGGGTTTTAAATCTCATTTTCATATTGGTCAATGTCCTGTAATATTTGAAAGCAACAGGCTTCCTAAACGTTAAATATTGATATAACTCTAATGCTGCTATCTTAACAATTTTTGAACTTTATTTCAGCGTATATCGACAATCTACATGATTTTTATTATTTTCGCATATGTTTTTATTCGTGATAATCATTCTGTGAAATCATCTCCATCTTTTCCCACTAAATACATTGCATAAAACACTCCCATAAAAAACGCAACAACATGATAATAAAACAAATAAAAAAATTAAAAAATATAACTAAAACAGTATGATTGACCTTAGCCTCTTTGTTGGTAAGGTTTGATTGATATACATCAACGAGCATAAACACCAAGATAGTGATAATACTACCGTCAATAATGAAATTGCTTCGCAATTAATTATCAATATTATTAAATAATGGTTTTAAATAGCACAAAGTCCATTATTCACCCTTTTTATTTTTCTTGTAAATGAGCTAATTATGTACACTGATACTTTAACAAAATGTGGTAACAATGCACTTAGAATTAAAAATCTTATTCAAAACCATCCTATCAGTTTCTGGATAGGAGGAATGATGGCCGGCGCTTATGTGGGGCTTGGCATCATTTTAATATTCACTTTAGGCAACCAAGTCGATCCAAGTATTCGTTACTTAGTTATGGGAGCAACTTTTGGTATCGCTTTAACCTTAGTTATTATAGCTGGCGCCGAATTATTTACTGGCCATACAATGTACCTAACTGTCGGAATAAAAACCAAACAACTACATTTAATAGATGCAGTAAAAATTTTACCTCAAACCTGGTTTGCTAATTTAATTGGCGCAATCATAGTATCTTACCTGTATTATCTTGGAGGCTTCCCTCAACTTTTTGATGAGCACGCTGTTATGCATAAGATAGCACTGACTAAAGCCACCACCCCTGCTTTTAATCTATTTATGAAAGGCATATTATGTAACTGGTTAGTATGTCTTTCAATTTGGATGGCAATGAGAGTTGAAGGAACCGCTAAATTTATTGCAATTTGGTGGTGTTTACTTGGTTTCATAGCTTCAGGATATGAGCACTCTGTAGCCAATATGTCTGTATTTGCACTATCATGGCTTGGCAATCATCCTATAGAATTCACTACTTCTGGTATTGGACATAATTTACTATGGGTGACACTTGGCAATACTCTATCAGGCGTCTTATTTATGGGCTTAGGGTATTGGTATGCAACACCCAAAGACCAAAGACCTAATAGCTTAAAATAACCTTAACTTTCTAGTTCAACTAAAGGCCATCTTGGGCGGGTAATAATACATAAGTCATTTGTATGACCCGCCTTTAACCTTCTCCAACCAGCATAAGCTATCATAGCGCCATTATCTGTACAAAACTCAGTTCTAGGGTAAAAGACTTCCCCTCCTAATGATCGCATCATTTTTCCAAGTTGTTCTCTTAATTGAATATTAGCACTGACACCACCTGCAACCACTAATCGCTTAAACCCTGTTGTTTCAAGTGCTCTTTTACACTTTATAGATAATGTATCAATTACAGCCGTTTCAAAAGCAAGCGCAATGTCAGCTTTGACTTGTTCATCAACTTCGCCTGTCTTGATATCTTTATGTAATCTAACGGCATTTGCAGCTGCAGTTTTCAAGCCTGAAAAACTAAAATCCATTCCAGGCCTATCAGTCATAGGCCTTGGAAAATTAAATTGGTTGATTCGTCCAGATTGCGCCATTTTGGCTAATAATGGGCCTCCAGGATAATCTAAACCAAGCAGCTTAGCTGTTTTATCAAACGCTTCTCCAGCTGCATCGTCAATTGACTCTCCTAAAAGAGTATACTGCCCTAACCCCTCAACACTAATTAATTGAGTGTGACCGCCTGAAACCAATAAAGCAACAAATGGAAATTCAGGGGGATTATCCTCAAGCATAGGAGCAAGTAAATGTCCTTCCATATGATGAACTGCAAGAGCTGGTACCTGCCAAGCATAAGCCAACGAGCGGCCAATTGTGGCACCAACAAGCAAAGCCCCCATCAACCCAGGGCCTGCGGTATAAGCAACACCATCAATCTCATTAGCCTTTACTTTGGCTTCTGATAAAGCAGCTTGTATTAATGGAAGGGTTTTACGAATATGATCCCTCGAGGCTAGTTCAGGTACAACACCACCATAATCAGCGTGTGTTTTAGCTTGACTGTAAAGCTGATGCGCCATTAAGCCATATTGGCTATCAAAAATAGCAATACCTGTCTCATCACAAGATGTTTCTATACCTAATACACGCATATATTCGTTTATTCCTTTATTCAATCAACAAAATTTTAAATCATTATAAGCGATAAGTACCAATAACTGGCTAATATTTTACACCCAATTAAAATTCACAGAGCATAATGTATACGCTAATTATCAAATAAAATAAATTAATAATTTAATCAATAAATTAAATAAAAAATGTTTTCTAAAAACAGATTATTTCATCAATCACTCTAGTTTGTCATAAATCTGTCATAAATCTGTCATATTATCTTAATCACAGAATTATACATTAACACCGTGTTTTATAGATTGGTAAACTTAAATTCCAATTGCATAGCACCTCAGTAAAGTAAATAAATTAAGTACTGTCATAAATGAAGTAAGACTATACAAATATAAATGTTATAAACTCATTTTAGTTTAATTATTTAAGGAGCATTCCATGCTAACTATCCGTAAAAAAATCAGTTTAATTGGTCTTTTAAGTTTAACAGCAATGAGCACGTCAGCTCTTGCTGTCAACGTCACTGGCGCAGGCGCTACATTTCCTGAACCAGTGTATATTAGTTGGGCTGTTGATTATGAAAAAGCAACAGGTAATAAAGTTAATTACCAAGGAATAGGTTCCTCTGGCGGTGTTAAGCAAATTAATGCTAAAACAGTTGATTTTGGTGCAAGTGATGCGCCTCTATCTGATGAAAAATTAAAAGAAGGTGGTTTATTTCAATTTCCTACTGTAATTGGTGGTGTTGTATTAGTTGTTAACCTTGAAGGAATTGAATCTGGTGAAATGGTATTAGATGGTCCAACACTTGGTGATATATTCCTTGGTAAAATTGAAAAATGGAATGATGAAGCGATTGCTAAATTAAACCCTGGCGTGAAACTACCAGATCAAAATATTGCTGTAGTTCGTAGAGCTGATGGTTCAGGTACTTCTTTTGTATTCACAAGCTACTTATCTAAAGTAAATGAAACTTGGAAAGAAGAAGTTGGCGCAGCTTCAACGGTCAAATGGCCAACAGGTCTAGGTGGAAAAGGTAACAGCGGAGTTGCAGCTTTTGTTCAACGCACACCAGGCTCAATAGGCTATGTTGAATACGCTTATGCAAAGCAAAATGGTCTTGCTTATACCAACTTGATATCAGCTGATGGAGAAACCGTTTCTCCTAGTGGCGAATCATTTAGCAATGCAGCTTTAAATGCAAAATGGGATGAAACTTTTGCACAAGATTTAACTAATCAATCAGGTGCAAACGCATGGCCTATAGCGTCAACAACTTTTATATTAGTTCATAATGTACAAGACAAACCAGAACAAGGTAAAGCAGTATTGAACTTTTTTGATTGGGCTTATACCGAAGGTACTCAAAAAGCAACTTCTCTTGATTATGCAACATTACCATATAGCGTAGTGGAAAAAATCCGTGCTGCGTGGAAAACAGAAGTGAAAGATGCCTCAGGTAATCCAATCTTCTAATAAAACTATCTAGTTTAAATTTTCAGTATTATCAAATACACTTGATGATACTGGAAAATCATTTAAGATTATCATTGTTTTTTTTAATACCGATTCAATTCGGTATTATTTTTTATAAAATCGAGCGATTGACAAAGATAACTGACAATAAAAAGAGTACTATCAGATATGAACGATCTCCATACTAATGCGGAATTACCCATACAACCAAAAACACTGTATCGTTATGGTGATAATGTGTTTTCTATTGTTGTACACCTAGCTGCGTTAATCACGCTGTTATCACTTGGTGGAATTATTGTTTCCTTAATCATCGCCTCTTTACCAAGCATGAAAGAATTTGGTTTTGCTTTTTTATGGACATCAGAGTGGGATACTAATACAGAAACATTTGGTGCATTAATTCCAATTTATGGCACATTAGTTACCTCAATCATTGCACTTGTAATTGCCGTTCCAATTAGTTTTGGTATAGCTCTTTTTTTAACTGAACTCGCTCCAAACTGGCTTAAAAGGCCTTTTGGGATTGCCATTGAACTTCTCGCAGCAATTCCTAGCATAGTTTATGGTATGTGGGGGTTATTTGTTTTTGCTCCGATTTTCATGAAATATTTTCAAGAACCATTAAATAATTTACTCGCTGATGTACCAGTCCTAAGCATATTTTTTACAGGACCAGCCTATGGGACAGGTATATTAACAGCGGGCATAATTCTAGCTATTATGATTATTCCTTATATAGCTTCAGTCATGAGAGATGTGTTCGAACAAACCCCTGTAATGATGAAAGAATCCGCATACGGAATTGGATGCACTACATGGGAAGTCATCTATAAAATTGTCTTACCTTACACAAGAAATGGTGTGATTGGTGGCATTATGCTTGGGTTAGGTAGAGCACTAGGTGAGACCATGGCCGTTACCTTTATTATCGGCAATGTATATGACTTAAACGGATTCTCACTCTTCGCGCCAGGAAATAGCATCACCTCTGCACTTGCTAATGAATTTGCTGAAGCTGACCCTGGACTACATACTTCAGCTCTAATGCAATTAGGATTAATTTTGTTTGCAATAACATTCATCGTACTCGCTTTTTCTAAATTGATGATAATGCGCCTTGCTAAACAAGAGGGGAAAAAATAATGACTAATATAATCCTAAATAAGACAGTTTCAGCACCCGGTGTGATTACACCAGAGCAATTTAAAATTAGGCAAAATAAACAAAGTTATAGACGCATTAAAAACTCAATCGCACTGACTTTATCCTTAATGACCATGGCATTCGGTTTATTTTGGCTCATTTGGATTTTATGGACAACGGTAACAGAAGGTATAGGTGGACTAAATATAAGTGTATTTACTGAAAACACCCCTCAACCTAATGTAAATGAAGGTGGACTTGCTAATGCTATTGTAGGTTCGCTGTTGCTTGTATTTTATGCGACAATTATTGGAACACCGCTTGGTATATTAGCTGGTATCTATTTAGCAGAATATGGTAGAAATTCAATATTAGCAAGTTGTACACGCTTTTTAAATGACATTTTACTATCAGCGCCTTCTATCGTGATAGGATTATTTGTTTATGTGCTATTTGCAGGTTTTTCTGGCTGGGCTGGTATTGTTGCTCTAGCATTACTGCAAATCCCAATTGTTATTAGAACAACCGAAAATATGCTTTTACTTGTTCCAGATAGTTTGCGTGAAGCTGCTTATGCACTTGGCACCCCAAAGTGGAAAATGGTTTTAGCTATTACATTGAAAGCTTCTGTTGCTGGTATTGTAACAGGGATTTTGCTTGCTATAGCCCGTATTGCAGGTGAAACAGCGCCACTATTATTTACCGCACTCTCTAATCTGTTTTGGAGTACGGATTTATCCTCTCCGATAGCAAGTTTACCGGCAACTATCTTTAAATTTGCTATGAGCCCATATGAAAATTGGCAAGCACTTGCATGGACAGGAGTGTTAATTATTACTTTAATGGTTTTACTACTGAATATTTTAGCCCGAGTAATATTTGCAAAAAAACAATAGTAAATAGCCCAGTCAAAATAGTACGGGCATATTTTCAGCCCGCACTAAATGTTCATAATACGTATGCTACTTAGAACATAAAAGTAGCTCACATTAAATTGATCAATATTGGAAATAATATATGCAACAGAACCAATTCGTAGCAATTGATAAAGCAGACAGTAAGATTCAAATTAATAACTTAAACTTTTATTATAATAAATTTCATGCATTAAAAAATGTTTCTATGAACATTGCTACAAATAAAGTCACCGCATTTATAGGCCCTTCGGGATGTGGTAAATCTACGCTTCTTCGTACACTAAACAAAATGTATCAGTTATATAGCGAACAAAGAGCAGAGGGTGAAATTTTATTAGATGGTAAAAATATTCTAACTGATAAAAGTGATGTCGCCTTACTTCGTGCAAAAGTTGGCATGGTCTTTCAAAAACCCACCCCTTTTCCAATGTCTATTTATGACAATATCGCCTTTGGGGTTAAGTTATTTGAAAAACTATCACGATCAGAAATGGATGACCGAGTACAATGGGCATTAACAAAAGCTGCGTTATGGAACGAAACTAAAGATAAACTTAATCAAAGTGGCTATAGCTTATCTGGTGGTCAGCAACAACGTTTATGTATTGCAAGAGGTATTGCCATTAGACCTGAAGTGTTACTTTTAGATGAACCTTGCTCTGCACTTGATCCTATTTCGACAGGTAAGATTGAAGAACTAATTCATGAGTTAAAAAATGATTACACAGTTGTTATAGTAACGCATAACATGCAACAAGCTGCTAGATGCTCAGATTATACGGCATTTATGTATTTAGGTGAACTCATCGAATTTAATGATACTGATAGTATGTTCACAACACCAAAACGTAAGGAAACAGAGGATTACATCACTGGTAGATTTGGTTAACTCTATGAATTCTTAACTAATAAATAATTTTTTTAAATAATTAAAGCAATTTTATCTGGTTGCTCAAATTAGCCATTTTGGAGAGACGATGGATACTTTAAATTTTACAAAACATATCTCACAGCAATTTAATGCTGAATTAGCACATGTACGCACTCAAGTCTTAACAATGGGTGGATTAGTTGAGCAACAATTAACATCTGCTATTTTAGCCATGCATCAACAAGATGAAACCCTTGCAAAAGAAGTGATTGCTGGCGATGCTAAGGTAAACCAGATGGAAGTTGAAATTGATGAAGCCTGTGTTCGAATGATAGCAAAACGTCAACCGACGGCAAGTGATCTACGCTTTATTATGGCTATTATTAAAACTATCTCTGAATTAGAGCGTATAGGAGATGTCGCAAATAAAATCAGCGAAACAGCATTAGAAAAATTCAGCCAGCAACATCAACCACTCTTAGTTAGTCTTGAATCTCTCGGTAGACATGCTATATCAATGCTTCATGATGTACTTGATGCATTTGCTAGAATGGATGTTGATGCTGCTATTCGTATTTATCATGAAGACAAGAAAGTTGATAAAGAATATGAAGCAGTGATTCGTCAATTGATTACTTACATGATGGAAGATCCAAGAACTATCCCTAGCGTTCTTACAGCCATGTTTTGTGCAAGATCAATAGAACGTATTGGAGATAGATGCCAAAATATTTGCGAATTTATATTTTATTTCGTTAAAGGACAAGATTTTAGGCATATGAGCGCAGATAATATTGATAAAATATTAGGTCATTCCGATTCTGACAATAAGGCTGAATAAATTTAAGTTAAAATGCATTTAGGTCCTAGAGCATAACCCTAAATGCATTTTGGCATTAAATAGCAGGAAAAATTTGTGCTGAAAAGAGAATAACACCATTTGTTATCAAAGCACATAACCACATAAATGTTCTAAATAAAGCAAAATCTTTGATGTAAGCATAGATATACACACATCTAAAACCAAGCCAAATCCATAGTAAATAGGCTAAATTAGAGACCTCTACTTGCATATAAAGTGCAAATAATGCTGCTGCATAAAAAAATGGCAACGACTCTAAAATATTAGACTGAGCCGCGTTAGCTCTTGCTTTAGCGCCAGTGAAAGTAGCCATCCATTGTCTTGGATGATGATTATCAAAACCAGGTTGTCCAAATTTTGCGAGTCCTGCACACAAAATATGCAACCCCCCCGCTATTAAAAATGCAATTGCGATATATGTCATGCAATACCTCTTAAAAATCATCAAATAAGAAAAATCAAAGGCGTTTAACACTATCAATTTTATTTGATAAATCATGCGCCTATTAACTTAATCATCAATTAATACATTACTACCTATTTTTATTCTATCACGACTTCTGTTGGTAACGCTTCATCCATAAAATATCTATAAATGCCATAAAAAGCCCTACAGCTAACCCCACAACATGCACAGTATTAGCAAGTGATAAATTTAAAAATGTAGCATTACCAATCAACAACCATATAACTGAAAACACTAAAATAGGTGTCGGCAAATGAATTCTCTTATTCGGCGCCATCACACCATATAACCAGCAAAAGCCTGTTAGAGCATAAACAACGCCTGATAATCCACCAAAATAAGGGCCTGTTGTTAAATTTTGACCATATCCCCCTAACGCAGCACTCAAGATAAAAATAGATAATAACTTAAGAGCCCCTAATCTAAGCTCAACTTGATTACCTAGATACCATAACCACATTAAATTCACAACTAAATGCAGCAAACTAAAATGTAAGAATGCATGTGAAATAAATCGCCAAAATTCACTATATTGAGCATTTGACTCTGGATAAAATAGTAAGCTGTTTATATTAAAAAATTCAAATTGCTGTAAAATATAAATACTCACCGTGAGCATCAATAATGCAAGTGTTAAAGGCCTTGCCTGCATTTTTAAGTCTGCTATGAGGGAGTACTTTGATTGCGATTTAACAAATTGATGTCCTGTTTTCCCAACACCCCAACTGGCCAGTAAATACTTTTGATGCGTTGGTGCTAACTGGTATTCAGTAAATGCATTTATGACTTGTTCTTCAAACTGAGCAAATTGGGCAGGTAACCATAACTCAAAATTAGCCTCAGAGGAAAACGCATCATTAACTTGCTTAATCTGTAGCTGAACCTCATACTCACGTAAAATATAATCAACAAATATCAGTAAAAATCGTTGATTTGAACTTACGCAAACACATATATGTCCTTGCATTTATAATGAACCCTCAATACAATCATCTGGAAATAACTGAGCCCAAGCAGTCATACCACCATTCACACTAAAGACAGCAGAAAACCCACTTTCTGCAAAAAATTGTGCGACGTTTTGACTGCTATGGCCATGGTAACATACAATCAAGATAGGACTCTCAAATTCTAATGTCGTAAGATAGTGACTTACTGAATCATTTGTTAAATGAAGTGCATTAGCATGCCTAATCATTTGATAAGTTTGTATATCTCTAATATCTAATAAAACAGCACCTTCTTCTATTAGTTTCCTTGCCTCTTCGATACCTATTGCTTTAAATTCTTGAGTCATAACTATTACCTATATCATATCTTTATTTTTCTAAAAATAGTTAACTTTATACTTTAAACCTTAAAGTTACTAATCACCCTAATCAGAAACTAAGTCCAAAAAAACAAAAACAGGCCGAAAAGCCTGTTATCTTATTGAGTTTTGACAATTTATATGTCTTACATTAAACCTTATTTATCATTGATAATAAGAGTGTTCACCCCGTTCATGCTCAGTAACATCTCTCACTCCTTTTAATTCTGGGAAGAGTGCAAGTAAACTTTTTTCAATGCCTTCTTTTAAGGTAACATCTACCATAGAGCAACCATTGCATCCGCCACCAAATTGTAAAATTGCATAACCTTCAGAGGTAATTTCAATTAAACTTACTTTACCACCATGTCCAGCTAATTGAGGATTAACCTCAGCTTGAATATGATAATCCACTCGCTCTATTAACGGTGCATCATCGGCAACTTTTTTCATTTTTGCATTAGGTGCTTTGAGGGTTAACTGTGAACCTAAATTATCTACGACAAAATCAATTTCAGCCTCTTCTAAGTAAGGTGCGCTTGTTTCATCAATATAAACACTAAATCCATCGTATTGGAATGCAATATCCGTCGCTTCAATAGCATCTGTTGGACAATAAGATACCCCACACTCAGCGGTTGGCGTACCTGGATTAATCACAAAAACACGAATTTGCGTTCCTTCTTCTTGATTACTTAATAATTTAACAAAATGTGTTTGTGCAGATGTTGAAATTGTTATCATTTTATTCTCTCTTGGATATTTGACACACCAAAATCCTTTTAAATACTATCTCTATATATGAGACTAAAAACTATCCCTGGAAAGGAAGTATATCGCATGCTAATAAGTATGAATAGACTAATTTAGTCTATTTCATGAAAGAAATTGGTAAATGATGGTATAGGCGCAAATGAAGCTCAATATTGTTATTCCCATTCCAGCATAAATTTTTTTGTCTAAAGAATCTTCAAAATAAGGCTTGGTCAAAATCAAAAGGTTAAGAGTTATTGCATTGCCAAACCCATTGAATAATAAAAAAATCATCTTAGGGGAAT
The DNA here is from genome assembly GCF_900111395.1 of Thorsellia anophelis DSM 18579. GTDB lineage: Bacteria > Pseudomonadota > Gammaproteobacteria > Enterobacterales > Thorselliaceae > Thorsellia > Thorsellia anophelis. Next base: position 20,436 of record NZ_FOHV01000035.1, read on the forward strand.
TACCAAGAAAAACTGTTATCACTTACTAAGCCATCGCATGAAAGACAACAATGTAAGAACATATCGTGCTTAACGTTGTTATCCAAAAAAAAGCAGCCAGTTTTTGCTTTACACTTTTAGCCATATCCGTCCAAACTAATATCAAAAGACTTAACATCAAAGTTCCACCAATACTATTAGCAAGAAAAAAAATCATTCTATATGACAAAGGAAAAACATCAACTGCATAAAGTGCTAAAAAATTAAATATTGATAATCCAATGAAAAAAATAAAAACATGCCAATATCTAAACGGTATCCAAACATCGTTATTATTCATCAATTCCTCTCTTCCTATTTCTTTCAATTTCTATTTTCCAAGCGTTATCAACAGGCGAATTCAAATTATAGTGAAAGAACCTTTTTAACAAAAGGGACGCTAATTAATCTTTTTTCCTCAAGCGATGCTCTATCTAAACGATTAAGGACCTCAAATAATGTACGAAGATCCCTATCTACTCGTTTAACTAAAAATAGAGCTACTTCTTCAGGTAACTCAAATCCACGTTGTAACGCTCTTAATTGTAATGCTTGCAGCTTATCTTCATCCTTTAAAGGAGATAATTGGTAAATTTCTCCCCAAGATAATCGAGAGATTAAATCTGGTAATTTTATACCCAATTCTTTTGGTGGTTGATTGCCTGTTATGATTAGTGTTGCTCTGTCTTTCTCTTTAATCCTATTAAATAAATCAAAAATAGCTAACTCCCATTTATCATCGCATGCAATTTCATCTATATCATCAATACATACCAAAGAAAGCTCCTCAAGACCTTCAACCATTTCAGGAGAAATGTATCGCCTCTGAGTTAAAGGTAATAATGCAACAGGTAAAGAAAGCTGATCATTATGAGAACAAGCTGAGTGCAGTAAATGTGTTTTACCAGTATTTTTTCCACCCCATAAATAAATAAACTCAGTTTCAGGATTTTTTAATACTTCGTGTAATGCAAATATTGCCATTTCACTTCCATTTGGATAAAAAGTACTAAATACCTCATCTTCAGGCAAAGGAATTAAAGGTAATGTAAGTTGTTGTTCCATATTTTTATCCAAATTAAATTGGCAATATATTTTTAAAATTATTGGTAAAGTGTATAGGATCTATTTAGTTCCAAAAATTTTATCACCTGCATCTCCAAGACCAGGGATGATATAGCCTTGATCATTTAAATGACTATCAATTGATGCAGTATATAAAGAAATATCTGGGTGAGCAGCCTCTAAAGCTTTAATTCCCTCAGGTGCTGCAACAAGCACTAATACTTTAATGTGAGAGCAGCCTGCTTTTTTTAATAAATCTATTGTAGCTATCATCGACCCACCTGTTGCAAGCATTGGATCAACAACAAGCGCTAATCTATCTTCGATATCAGAAGCTAGTTTTTGAAAATAGGGTACAGGTTTGAGTGTTTCTTCATCACGATAAACACCAACCACACTAATTCTAGCACTAGGGATACTTTCGAGTACACCTTCCATCATACCTAGACCAGCCCTTAAAATGGGTACTACCGTAATTTTTTTACCTTTAATTTGCTCGATTTCAACTTGACCACACCAACCATCGATAAATATTTTCTCAGTTTCTAAACTCGCAGTTGCTTCATAAGTTAAAAGATTGCCTATTTCTGAAGCTAACTCACGAAAACGCTTAGTATCGATATCTTTTGCTCTCATTAAACCGATTTTATGCTTGATTAAAGGATGTTTGACTTCAACAATTTTCATGATGGTTAACCTCTAGTAGAATAGGAAAAAAGGATGTATTTACACATGATTTTTGAGTGCTGCCTTAGGCGATTTGAATCAAAAAAACATGATATCGACGTATTATACATCAGAGTTGGTTGAAGGTTTTAAGCTTTTTGCATGATATAAACACCATAACTATAATATTCGTGATAATTTTGATATAAAGCGAACTCTTCTTGCTCTCGTGATTTTAGCTTCATCAATTCTAAATACGACTCAGAAGAAGTATCACTCACCATACTTTCTAACTTTTTCAAAGAGCGTTCGATAGGTAAATAATAATTATTCACCCAGCATTCCCGTGGAAGTTCAAAATAGCCTTTTAATGTGAATCCTGCCTCAAAAATTTCCTTAATTTTATGATCAGCGGTATTAATTTCTGGGTAATTGTCAAGCCAATATGTTTCTATAGCATTAGGTCTAGTATGAGTCAGCCAAGTGATTTCAGATACAACCATTTTTCCTTTTGGTTTCAAAAACTTTATCCAGTTATGAAGACCTGATTTAAAACCAATATTATAAATTGCACCTTCTGACCAAATTAAATCGAATTGATTAGCATCAAAAGTTAAAGAATCCATACTTTCATTAACTAAGTTAAGCCTACCTTGTTCTATTGCTGTAGGATAATAATCTTGGACTCTATTACTTAATTTTTCTAAAAAAGGTTCTAGAAAATCTACAGCAGTAACATGACTCGCAGTATGAGAAAGTAAAGGTAATGTCGCAGATCCTGTACCTGCGCCAATATCAGCAATTTGCAAAGATTGGTTTATATCAAAGCCACTTAATGCCAAAGCTTGTAATGTATGAGATGTCGAACCTGGGCCTTGCCTTTCATTATCTACATGTAATTTAATGAGATATTGTAATTCAATTTCAGTCATAAAATACCTTTTTAATAGAGTAAAATTAATTCATAGTAATCAATCAAAATATTACCTTTCATATTTTGGTTTTAATAATTAATATTATTTTACTAAATTAGATTATTTTTGGTACAGATAATTGAAAGATAGTTTACAATCATTATTATGACCTAAGTTAGGCTTTAATCCTTGGTAAATATTAATTTTTTTAAAGAGACATAATATGGCAAAAATAGACTTTTCCCAAAAACTCAGCTACCAACGATTATATAATCATAAAGATAATGCAACACTGAGTGATATTTTACGAGAGTTTGAAAGTGATCGGGGAAGAATCATTAATTCGGCTGCTATTAGAAGATTACAGCAAAAAACTCAAGTATTTCCACTTGAGCGTAATGCAGCAGTAAGAAGTCGACTCACTCATTCTATGGAAGTTCAGCAAATTGGTCGCTATATTGCCAAAGAAATCGTATCAAAGCTGACGCTCACTAATAAATTAAAAGAATATAAACTTGAAGGGCTCGAGAGTGGGTTAGAAAGCCTCGTGGAAATGGCATGTTTAATGCATGATATAGGTAACCCACCTTTTGGACATTTTGGAGAAGCGGCTATAAATAATTGGTTTGAAAAAAAATTATCTACTACCTCTTTTGATCCTCTACTTGATAATACACCATACCTACCGATTCAGTTTAAACTCAATGATAATGAGGGAAATCTATTAAAAGAAAAGTTACGTCTAGACCTTATGAATTTCGAAGGTAATGCTCAAGGCATACGAATTGTTCATTCACTACAGAAATTAAATTTAACCTATGCCCAAATAGGATCAATATTAAAATATACCCGTCCAGCTTATTTTCCTAAAAAAGATATTGATGCAAAATTAAACTACTTAATGAAAAAGCCTGGGTTTTACTTTTCTGAGGAAGCTTTTGTAAAAGAAATACAAAAAGAACTTAACATTGATTTTGGACATCGCTATTTTATTACTTATATCATGGAAGCAGCAGATGATATTTCTTACTGTATTGCTGATCTTGAAGACGCGGTTGAAAAGAATATCTTAACTGTAGAACAATTATTTAATCATTTAGAAAAAGAATGGCTTAAATCAGGAGAACTGACGGCTGACGATCTGTTTAGTCGTGTTGTAAAATATAGTTATGAATCATTGCAATCAGCTAAGTATAGAACGCATGACACACAATTTTTTATGCGTCTTAGAGTGAAAACCATATCAAATTTAGTACGCTTGGCTAGTAATGAATTCATAAACCATTTACCAGAAATTTTCGAAGGAAAATTTAATAGAGCGTTATTAGAAGGACGATCAGAAGGATTCAGATTACTTTCAATTTTTAAAAATGTTGCTTATCAATATGTCTTCACTCAAAGCGAAGTTGAAGAACTTGAATTACAAGGATATAGAGTTATTACTGGACTACTAGATATCTATAGCCCTCTTTTAGATATGCCAACAGAAGATTTTTTGACGCTTATTAGATCAAACAGCCACCGTGATTATTTAATCGAAACAAGATTATTACACAAACTTTCTTCAAAACATTGTTTTGCCTATCTAGATGCGATAGAAAATCTTGAAAAAAATAAGAATCTACAATATTTTGAACAATACGAATTTTATTATCGAGTGAGATTAATACAAGATTATATTAGTGGAATGACAGATCTATATGCTTATGATGAGTACAGACATTTAATGGTTACCGGATAAAAAACGAGTTAAAAAGATAATTTGCAGCTTTTAATGATTAAAAGGATAAAAAATACGTGCCTAAAGCTTGCATGCTGATTTCGATAATAAGATAATAGAAACAATTCAAGTATCCAATTTATTAGAATCCTCATCAAATAGCAGTATTAAAGTATCAAGGTAAAAATATGTTTGAAAAAATTGACCTATTGCGTTCTATTCATCGCCTATCGATTATGATAGGTACTGCGATGTTAATATCAGGGTGTATAATTCAAGTTCCAGCACAATCAAATGGCTCTCAAAATTATGCAAAATTACCTCCTGAGCAAATCGCTGCATACAACGAAATGGCTAATTCTAATACTAAAGGAGAACGCTCAATTGCTAATGATGGCATTCCTTTACCCCAGCAAATAGCTCAAATAGAAGCATTTCTAAATAATCCAGAAGCGTTCGCAGGTGACAGTGGAGATACTGAATTGACGCGTCAAATTGATGCGCAAATGAAACTTAAAAAACTACAAACTGACCTAGAAGATATGGATAATCTTACTGATATTGATCTATAAATCTTATTAAAAATACCTACCTATATTCATAACCAGTTAAACTGTAAACTGCTTACCTTATCAATCCGTTAAATGCTAGATTAATAAGGTAACAGTTATTTGGTTTTAATTCATCAATGTATCATATTCACGATCAGCTTTCTCAAATCTCTCCTGCATCGTTGAGCTCGCCTCGCTTAAATAGCGACTTACAATATAAATTGAAAGGGCAGAACAAATAAATCCTGGTACTAATGAATATAAAGTACTTTGCAAGAACGGAATATTTTCCCAAATCAATACAGTAGATGCACCAACAATCATTCCTGTAATAGCGCCATTTCTAGATAACTTAGCCCAAAAAACAGAATAAATAATAATTGGACCAAAAGCTGCACCAAATCCAGCCCAAGCATAAGAAACTAAACCTAAAACTTTACTGTTCTGATCTGAAGCCATTAATATAGCAATTATAGCTACTAATAACACCATCATACGCCCAGTCCAAACTAATTCGGTTTGACTAGCTTTAGGCCTCAGATAGGTTTTATAAATATCTTCAGTCAAAGAACTAGAACAAACAAGTAACTGACAACTAAGTGTACTCATAATAGCAGCTAAAATTGCTGATAATAAAACACCTGCTACCCATGGATTAAATATAAGTTGCGTTGCTACGATAAAAATACGTTCTTGGTTACCTTCTGAATCAAGCAAATACGATTTTTGAGTACTTCCTAGTGCACTTTCTAAAAAGGAGATACCAAAAAAACCAACAGCTACAGCTCCACCAAGACATAAAATCATCCAGGTCATAGAAATACGTCTTGCATTAGGAATAGCTTTAACTGAAGATGCAGCCATAAATCTAACTAAAATATGTGGTTGACCGAAATATCCCAATCCCCATGCTAGAGATGAAATAATTCCAAGTAGCGTAACTAACTTAAAATCCCCAAACATCTGCAAGTAGCTTACACTTGAAACTCTTATTGTTTCAAGTGAGGCCGTAACACCATCACTATGCATAATCATCATGATAGGAGTTAATAAAAGAGCAAAAATCATTAAAGAAGCTTGAATTGTATCAGTCCAACTAACTGCTAAAAATCCACCTATAAAAGTATAAGCAATTGTAGCTCCTGCTCCCCACCATAAAGCCTGTTCGTAGCTCATTGAAAAGGTCGATGTAAACAATTTAGCAGCAGCTACTACCCCTGATGCACAATAAATTGTAAAAAATATCAAGATCACCATAGCTGAAATAATCCGCAATATATTTGATTTATCCTCAAAACGATTTGCAAAATAATCTGGTAAAGTGAGTGCATTACCGTTATATTCAGTATGTAAACGCAAGCGTCCGGCTACGTATCGCCAATTTAAATAAGCGCCTATAATTAAACCTATTGCAATCCAACTAGCTGATAAACCACTTAATAATACTGCACCAGGTAATCCCATTAATAGCCATCCACTCATATCCGAAGCACCAGCTGATAAAGCAGTAACAAAGCTACCTAATCTTCTACCTCCAAGAATATAATCTGATAGATTATTAGTCGAACGATACGCAATAAAGCCGATAAAAAGCATCAATGCGATATATACCAAAAAGGTGATAAGCGTTGGATCATTCCATTGCATTGGGTTCTCCTGTAGAATTAATAAATTGAAAGAGGGTAATAGGTTAAGGTTTATTTTAATTTTTATAAAAAAACACCCATTACATTTAACTATTTAAATGGTATTTTATTTAATAATCATAAATCTATACCATTTTTTAACTTAAAAATCATTTAAACTATACTTTAGCGACATATACATGTCAAAGATTTAACTCAGATTCTATTATAAGTGAATTGTTAAAGTTAGCTGTTATTAAGACAGTATTTGTAGGCTAGCTCACAATTTTAACTATTATTTACTTATTTTTAACAACTGTTAGTTAAATATTAAAAAAATTAAACTTTTTAGATGGAGGAATAATAATGAATATACTTGTAACAGGAGGGACTGGTTATATTGGCAGCCATACTTGTATTACCTTAATAGAAAATAAAATGAATCCTATCATACTTGATAACTTGAGTAATTCTAAAGTAGAAGTATTAAAAAGAATAGAAACACTTACAGGCAAGGAGCCAGTATTTTATCAAGGTGATGTAACAGATCCAGAGTGCCTAAAACAAATTTTTACTTGTCATAAGATTGATGCTGTAATTCATTTTGCTGGTCTTAAAGCCGTAGGAGAATCAGTCAAGATGCCTTTGGATTATTATCAAACTAACGTAACAGGAACCCTAACACTGTTACAAGCGATGAAAAATGCAAAAGTTAATTGCCTTTTATTTAGCTCTACTGCAACAGTTTATGGAGATCCAGAAACTGTACCACTAACTGAACTCAGTCCTACAGGTAACACAACTAATCCATATGGTAGCAGCAAATTTATGGTTGAAAAGATCTTAATTGACCTAAGTAAAACCCAAGATGATCTATCCTTAGTGATTCTTCGGTATTTTAATCCTGTTGGTGCACATTCGTCTGGCTTAATTGGTGAGGATCCGACAGGAATACCTAATAATCTTATGCCATACATCACTCAAGTTGCCGTAGGAAAAAGGGATAAATTGACAGTATTTGGCAATGATTATGATACAATTGATGGTACTGGAGTTAGGGATTACATCCATGTATGTGATCTAGCAGAGGGACATGTTGCGGCATTGAAAGCATTAATGTATAACAAAGGTCTTCATGTCTATAACCTTGGAACAGGTCAAGGTACTAGCGTACTAGAGATGATAAATGCTTTTATTAAAACAACTAATATTAATATACCTTACACCGTAGCAGAGAGAAGACAAGGCGACATTGCTACTTGTTTTGCATCAACCGATAAAGCGTTTAAAGAACTTAATTGGCGAGCGAAAAGGACAATCGAAGATATGACAAGAGATAGTTGGAACTGGCAATCAAAAAATCCAGATGGATTTTAATACTTATATCTGCCTTAGCACAATAAGGCAGATATAAATCTATTTTTTCTTACTTACCATCAAGAGATAATAAAAAGTTAATTACATCAGAAAATTGTTCATCAAAAGGTTTTGAACGACTTAAACCACCTGTATTAACCATATACTTTCCATCAACATAAAAAGTTGGTACTGATTGTACTTGGAAATCTTTTATTGCATTCTCTTGTTTTTTCTGAAAAATACCCACTGATACACTATTCTTAGCCTCATTAAAAGCAGCTTCACTAATACCTACTTTTTCAAAAATTTCCAAAATATCACTTGGAGACTTTAAATTTCTACTGGTATGTATTGAATCAAAAATAGCAGGACCTACTTTATCATCGACTCCTAATACTACTGCAACAGCCCAAGCTTCAGATAACTGAGGGCTCATACCACCCATAAAATCTACATGATATTTTGTCATTTTAATATCATTTGGCAAATTTTCTTGAATCTTTTTAGGTATTCCATATTTAGTTTCATAATCAAAACAATGAGGACAATAAAAAGAAAAAAATTCAACTACTTCAGGGGCTTTGCTAACTTCAGTTTGTAATGTAATATATTCCTTATTATTACTATATTTTAATACTGATATATCTGCTTGATTTGAAGATTCATTCGCTATACTAACTGATGAAAACCCTAACCCGATTAGTGCGATGCAAATTAAAGATATCTTTTTCATTCAGAAAACTCCATTAGTGTTGAATTTTAAATAACTTACATTAAGAATTGTGATCTGTGTTAATTATCTATATTTGTTACTCAAATAATTAATATTTAATCCATTATAGCGCAAAAAGCCCTACATTACTGTAGGGCTTTTAAATTCTTTACTATTAAAACTAATAGTACAAGTATTTTTTCTTATTTTTGTTTTTACGCAACTTGCTTTATTTCTAAAGTCTTATACTTAACACGCTATTTGGTGCCTGGCAGTGTCCTACTCTCGCATGGGGAGACCCCACACTACCATCGGCGCTATTGCGTTTCACTTCTGAGTTCGGTATGGAGTCAGGTGGGTCCACAATGCTATTGCCGCCAAGCAATTCTGTGCGCTCTTCTTTGGAATAAGCTCTGATTAGTCACTTTTTTTAGTCTTGTTTAGTTTAGTTTAATCTAGTCTTATCATCCATTTCTAGATATCCGACTCTATCAATCACACTTCTCTCTCTACTCTTTCAAGTCACTCACCAAAACACCTTCGGTGTTGTAAGGTTAAG
>NZ_FOHV01000036.1 GCF_900111395.1 Thorsellia anophelis DSM 18579
TTAGGCGAACCCTACGAGTCAATATATAGGGAGGTTAAAAAATGACCATTTCTTTAACCTAAGAAATAATTATAAAATATAGTGCGGAAAGAAGGATAGTTTATTAATATTAGATATTGGTTTGCCTGATGGTTCTGGGATAGATGCACTTAAAAAACTCCGAGCATCTGGTATTAATTTACCTGTTTTAATTGTGACAGCTAGAGATAGACTTGATGATAAAGTGATAGGGTTAGATGCAGGTGCTGATGATTATCTTATTAAACCATTTGAATTAAAAGAGCTATTTGCAAGGGTAAGGGCATTGTTTAGACGCTCGGAAGGGCAAAGCAGTAATGTAATTCGACATAAGAATTTTAATCTTGATGTCAGCAAACGGCTATTGTTGATGAATGATACTACTATCAACCTGACTATGCGTGAGTTTGCTATTTTTCATCGATTAATTTTAAGGGCAGGTGAGATCGTTTCACGCCAGCAGCTATTAAGTGATATGTATGCCTGGAATGACGAGTTTGGCTCAAATACCCTAGAGGTGTATATTCATAATCTCAGGGGGAAATTAGGGAAACATTCGATAGTGACAATTCGAGGACAAGGATACCGATTAGAGTGATGTTAGTTTATTTATTTGAGGCAGTGATATGAATTCTGTTAGGACTAAATTATTGTGTGGGATTGTTGCTGTAATTTTTATCTCTCAAATGATTTCGGCCATTACAATTTGGCATGAAAGCATTGAACATATAGAAATAATGCTTAATAGTGATTTAACAGATAAAGATAGAAAGCAAAAAGTGAATCACGAAATTAGAGAGATTGTTGTATCTATTTTTTTGATTACAGGATTTTCTCTTCTCGTTTCGATTATTATTGTTTACTCTTTGATTATGCAATTAACCTCACCCTTAGATAAATTAGTTAGGCACTTAAAAAATAATGATTTTAGGCTGTTTAAGCCAATTGAAATTGATACGCCACCAGGCGAAATTACCATGGTCAAGGAAACGATTAATCATTTATTTTTGCAAATAAAATCTAGATTTGAACAAGAAAGACGATTTACTTCTGATGTGGCTCATGAACTCAGAACGCCTTTAGCTGGTCTTAGAATTCATTTGGAATTAATGGCAAGAACTGATCTTAATGCGCTTAAGCTTATTGACCGTATTGATGAAATGATGAAGTCTATTGAACTTTTATTTCAATTATCTAGAACCGAAGAGAAAATATTAACAGGAAGATTAGCCACTATTGACTTAATTGAATCTTTGATAGAACCTTTACGTGAAGAGTTTGATGAGTCATTTGAAAACACTTTATTTTGGGAGTATCCAAAACAGTGTAATGTGGAGGCTGATGCTGGTCTATTACAGATAGCGCTCAGAAATTTACTCAATAATGTTAAAAAGCATGCTTATTTTTCGAATCATAATTTGGTAAGAGTATCTTCTTATAAAGAGTGTATCAGGTTAGAAGTGATTGATAGCGGTGCAGGAGTGGATAATGATAAAATAAAATATCTATCCTTATCTTTTGAATCTATTGATACTTATAATAATAAAGGGTGGGGGATCGGTTTGAATTTAGTTAAAAGAATAGTTAAAGCCCATATAGGACGCTTTGATATCCTTAATCGAACCGATGGTCACACAGGATTGCATATTATTATTGATATACCTAAAAAAGCTCAGAGTAATTTAGAAAGCCATGGCTGAGAGCTGTTAAATTTGGTTTCTTGTTTTTATGTTTTGATTCCTACTTAAAGGCATATGCGCTTTATATAGTCACCTAACCGTCAATAAAATTTCGATAACTAAATCTTATTGATGTGACTCTTCTAAAATAAATTTTATGCTTGCAGGGCAAACTAATTCGTATCGCTCAGGTCTTCGCTTGTTTTAGTGGTATTTCTTCCTAACTTGCTCACTTCAGGTTGTATAATACTGATTGTGTGTACTACTTGTTTGCTATTAAGAGCTGGTTTTTAATTCATATAAATCAATCGCTTTTTTACTTTTTAACTAAATAAGCACTTTAATATTTCATCATTCATCAAAGCTTTTTCTTTAACTTTAGAATAAGAGATGCTTTTAGTTTTCATTTGTTAATTCCTGTAATTGTATTATTGCCAATTTTATTTTGTTTTTTTGTGATTTTTACATTTTTTATCAAATGGATATGTAAGGTATGAATTCGTTTCCCTTTTGCAAAAGCAAAGAGCGTCTTCGTCATACCCGCTCGTAATTCAAACAGTTTATCTTAGGTCACATTCGTATAAGGGTGCCTTAACTTGTTTCCTTGCTTTTAAAGTTTACCTAGTGTGGTTAGAGTCTTAGTTTGTATATTGCTCTTAAGACCCAATAATTTATTGTTCAGTATTTGGATGAAAAATCAGTTTAGCCCGATAATCATTCCATCTTGAGTATTGTATAGCATCATGAGTATGCATAATAGTTTAAGAAATATTTATAGCTTAAAAGTCAATAATATTTAAAAGTTAGTATGTTAGCCTGATTTGATTAAAGCTGCTGATAAATAACTGAAAGCATATATTTTATATTTGATTGATCCTAGCAGGAGTTTTAAGACTGAATTTTAGTATTAATGTTAAAATTTTTGAAATTATTGGATTTTTTTAAGTTTTATTTTAATCATTCAGTTGGTTATTTAATTAGTATGAAGGGTTCTTTATTTTATATTATGAAAAGGACAGATAATGCTTAATTTTAGAGAAAGTGAATCAGATAGAAAAAATGAGTATCAAGTGTTTAATCAATTACTAGATACAAAAATGAATGCTTTTCACAAGCAGATTGAAATGCAAATTAAAGCAGAGGTACTTTGGCTTAAAGAAAAAGCTGAAATCATTATCAATGATCATCGGATATTAGAGTACCAAATCAGGCAATGTAAATCCATGAGTGAATGGGGCGTTCTAGAGGTTAAGCTCAGAGAGAATAAACATAGCTTTTCAATAGACTGGTTTCATAATCAGTTTTTGAAGATTAATGGTCAATGGCGAAAATTCAGCAAACCATTAAGGATTAATCGAACAACATTAAGTTATTCATTTAAGCAAGCTAAAAAAGCAAAATCGTGGGAATTAGAACATGCGATGTTTATTGAACCTAAATTTACTATGATACGTAAAAACATGCAGAAGTTGATTGTACTCAAAAGGTATGTTTAATGTAATGCTGTCTTATGAATTTAACTTGATAGTGTTAATTTAATTGGTTTCCACTTTATGGTTTTATTTGTTTTCATGTCATTGTTATTGTTGGGAATAGGTGGGAGCTATCCTTGATTTAAATCAATATCTATGGTGTCTTGTTAATAGGGGTTTAACTAATTGATTTAAATCAACACCACCTTTTTGTTCTTAACAATAATACAACAATAGTTAAATCGACTGCTTGATTTTGTTTTTCTTGCACTGATTTGATGACATCGCATGGTATTGGAAAATCAATCTAACTTACTATTGGCGTATCATGCATATTAATACACGGTTGTTTAAAATGAATGAAGCAGAGGTTGTATGAAAAAAATTACAAAATTATCCATAATCAGTGTAATGGTATTAGCACCAAATACTTCTTTATTAGCTTATGAAGCAGGTGATTGGCTGGTTCAAGGTGGGGTTGCAGCAGTGGTTCCTCAATCTGATAACGGTACTATCACTGGCGGCGGAAAACTTGATGCAGATAATAGCTTCAGACCACATGCAACAGTTGCTTATATGGTTACCCCAGAGATTGGTGTAGAATTATTAGTGGCCGCTCCATTTAAACATGATATCTCATTAGATGGAGATAAAATTGCAGAAACAAAACAATTACCACCAACGTTAAGTGTACAATATCATTTTACTCAGCATCCACAATTTCAACCTTATGTTGGTCTTGGTGTTAATTTCACTAATTTCTTTGATACCAAAACCACAGAAGCAATAGCAAGCGAACATTTAGCGATTGAAAATTCAGTTGGGGTTGCGGGGCAAGTTGGCTTGAATTACCGAATCGATGATAATTGGCATGTTAATACTGATGTTAGATACATTAGTATAGAATCTGATGTGAAACTAAATGGCGATAAAATTGGTAAAGCAAAGATCAATCCTTGGGTCTTTGGTATCGCATTAGGTTACCGATTTTAATTGTTATTGTGCATAGTATTATTGTGTTGTAATAAAGTTTATCCTTAGATTGACTGCTTTTAATTTTCAGGTAGTCAATCATTAAATTGATTGTGTTAGTTTTGATTTGTATAAGGTACAAGTTTTTTTAATTTATGCAAAATAATCGTGGTTTGAAGAGGCTAATTTTATCATGCTTTATCAGCAGCCATTTACACATCATTTAATATACCTTATTTCACGCTCATTAAATCTTTCCAATTTGTGGTATAGGCTGGTGATAAATAGTCTCGTTTCATACCCCAATGCTGCTCAATTCCCTGGCTTGCAAAAAAAAGCGTATGGCGACTTTTTTGATTGATAGTGTCTATTGTTTTCATTAATTTATCACTATTAGGGTTATTATGAAAAAAATCGAGTTGCTGTTGATGTTTATATGAAAAATCAGCGAGCATGATACCTGCTTTAGCATAAGCAAAACCATCTTTCCAAATTCTTTCTAATGCTTGATTAGCAGCTGTAAGGATGATACGAGTATCATCTGTAGGCGTGATAAATTGTACGCTTTGAGATTTTGCATAATAGGGGGTATTGGGGTTAAATTGGCTTGTGGTGATGAAGATGTTCATAAATTTTGAGAGTTGATTTTCAGCACGCAATTTTTCCGAAGCTCTAGATGCATAACTAGAAATAGCCTCTCTCATTGATTCAATATTAGTAATACGCTCGCCAAAAGATCGGCTAGAGATAATCTGTTTTTTGGCAGGAGCAATTTCTTCTAATGATAAACAATTTTCACCATTGAGCTCCCTCACTGTACGTTCAAGTACAACAGAGAACAATCGGCGTATCTCTGCCGGATTTGAGCATGCTAAATCCCATGCAGTTTTAATATTCATAAACGCCAATTTTTTTGATAATTGTCTACCAACCCCCCAAACTTCAGAGACTGGTGTGATTTTCATTAAGTTGTGTTGGCGCCTCTTTAGGCTGAGATCCACAACACCACCTGTTTTGGGATAATGCTTGGCGCCGTAGTTTGCTAGCTTTGCAAGCGTTTTAGTGGGAGCTATCCCTACTCCTACAGATAAGCCAATATCTTTTAAAATCTTGCTCTGGATTGTTTCACCTAAGATTTGCATATCAAAAAGTGAATGAGTGCCACTTAAATCTAAGAAGGCTTCATCAATTGAATAAACTTCAATACGAGGAGAAAGATTTCCTAGAGTTTGCATTACTCGCTGACTCATATCTGCATATAGAGCATAATTAGACGAAAATAAAGTTATATCATAACGCTTTATTAAAGGCGCTATCTGAAAAAAGGGGATCCCCATCCTTATACCTAAAGCTTTTGCTTCTTTAGAGCGTGAAATGACACATCCATCATTATTTGATAACACAACAATTGGTTTATCTTTTAAATCAGGTCTAAAAAGTCGCTCGCAACTAGCATAAAAATTATTACAATCGACTAATGCAAAAGTTGTTTGGCTCATAATAGATTACCTTGGCTTGTCAACTTTGAAGTTTTTAAGTGAAAAATAATATTGTAAAACAATGGCTTATTATCTTGTTAATGTATTATTTATCATGATTGTTTTCTCATCCGTCTTATTACATTCGTGACAACACCAAATATATCTAAGTTGTCTCCATCTTTTAAATAGATAGGTGCATATTTTTTATTACGAGCAATCAGTGCAATAGTAGGTTTTAAAGATAACTCTTTAACGGTAAATTCTCCATTCACACATGCTATGACTATCTCACCATGCTTAGGAATTAAAGAGCGATCAACAGTTAAGATGTCATCTTGAAAAATACCCACCTCAATCATGGAATCACCTTCAACTCGTACAAAAAAGGTGGCCGCAGGGTGTTGTATACACAGCTGATTTAAGTCTAATGTCTGCTCAATATAATCTTGTGCAGGCGAAGGAAACCCAGCACTCACCTTGGATAAAAATAAGGGTAATATAATAAGTTTATTTTCATCTAGTAAATGAGCGGCGGTTTGGCCGATGAGTTTAACCTGCATGCTGTGGCTCCGATTAGTAAAATAGAGATGTTTAAAATTGTTTGGTATTTGAAATATTGAATTGAGTGATTTCCATATAGCGGTACTGTTTTTATATACAGTATATTCTGAGGGGTAGTAAATTACAATAGGTGTTTAATCGGGTAAATGAATAGATTTTAATGCATTGAATTTATGTATGTAGCCTATTTTTATGCAGTTTATTAATAAAACTGAGGGCGTTCAAGTTAGTTGATGTCTTTAAAATCGCATATTATGGAGTCAGTCACTATCGATCTACTTAATGCTTGTGAGCTATGTATATAAAATTATGTAATTAATCTTGCTAATATGTAATAAATGCTTACAATTAATCCGATGAAAGTTACATAAGGATGAGCTTGGTTTGTAGCCAAGTATTGTAGGTAGCTTAATGAAATATATTTAAATTTTAGGTGTGGGTTATTTAGCAATATTCTCTGCTGAGTGTCACGGCTTATAGTACTTATAAAAAAATAACCTGTTGCAAGTTGTATAAATTAATACGGCAGATTCTTGTGCTATTGACTGATGTTAGGTTTAAGAAAGTCAGATTCCTAAAGTTGGAATAGTAAATTATTCGCCTAGATGGGTTCGTATAATAAGTTTTACGTTTAAATACTGCCTTAAGAGATGCTTATTGGGTAATGCTTATTAAATAAATTAGTAGAGGTTTAATCATGATAAGGTTAAATAAGATGTTTACATTAAATTCAAATGATATTAAAGTTGATAAAACTAACTTAATACAGCGGATAGCTTATAGTATATCAATAGCTACAATAATGCTAAGTCTAGCGCCTATAGCACAAAGTGCACCTATAGTCGGTGGGTTCGTGCAACCCATGCCGAATGAGTTTTGGCCTTATAATACGACTAATAGGCAAACAGGTACAATAGATCAACAAAAGAGCCCTTTTGAAAACCCTGATGTATTTTGTGCACAGGAAGATTATAGATTGCCTGCACTAAATGAATACACTTCTCAATTTAGTGATGCACTGCCTTGGTGGGGATCTGGTGATACATCCCTTATAATGCATTGGTCAACTTTCCCAAATAATGATATTACTAAACAATTTTTACCTAAGACCGCTGCTGGGGTAAGGTCAGTTGGGCGTGGTGTATTTAATGAATGGGGAAACTTAGGTTCTTATGCTACTGCTACGTATGAAAATGGTAATTATGTATCGGGATGGAATCAAACTTGGTATTGGGTAACTGAACCAACAGTGCAATCTGGACAATTAGGTCGTTATGTCATTAATAATACCACTGGAACTAGCTGGAGTAATGGTACAGTTAAGTATGGTGTTGTTTGTGTATTTGACTTAGTGCCTACACCTGCTAATTCGTAATTCACAAAAATAGCGTTGAATATGAATTAAGTCTTATAGATGTGAATTATGTGTTTTTTATGATAAAGGGCAGATTTGAATTTGGATTTTTCTAACAATCATTGACAGTCTATATATTATTTAAAGTGAAATGTAATATGAAATTAAGATTTATAGTAGTTTTAAGCTTAATATTTTCAGGGTTGTGTTTGACAGGATGTGCCACTGTGCCTACTCAAGACGCAGTGAAAACACAAGAAGCAAAAACGTTTAAAACACCGAGTGAAAATATGGCTGGTATTTATTTTTTTAGAGACAGTTTATTTGGAATGGCGTTGAAGAAGGACATTCGGATAGATGGCAAATGTATTGGTGAAACGGCGCCAAATACATTTTTCTATGTAGAAGTCGAAGGCGATAAGACTCATCAAATTGCTACTGAATCTGAATTTTCAGATAATATTTTGACTTTAAATACTGAAAAAGGCATGCTTTATTTTATTAGACAGTATATCAAAATGGGCGTGTTTGTTGGTGGTGCTAATTTAGAAGAGGTAAGTACTGATGAGGCTAAAGAGATTATAAGTGACTCTTCTATGAAATTGGCTTTATCGGGTAATTGTAGCAATGGCTAAATGGCGTAAATACTTATGTAATGGGACGTGGATTCGGATATTAAAATCTAGCGGCTACGGTGAGTATTATTAATTGCTTGATTCGTATGATTGACTTGAAATAACTAAAAGCTAATTATACGAATCTTGAATAAACTAAAAGCAATAAAAAATCATTCTGTCTATTGCCTGTAATATGTGCTCAGCATTAACTGATACTTTAAACTAAGCCTGATTTAGGCGTGTTTAAAATACCTCTAATGATAACTTTGCTATCATTTAACTGTTCGCCATTAATTAACCGAATTATCATATTCACAGCTTGAAATGCCATTTCACTGAGATTGTGAGTCATGCAAGGGATATTAATCCCAAACACGTCTGAATAAGGCACATCATCAATGCTATAGACAACCACATCAATTTGAGGTTTTAGTCCATTTTCTATAATAGCTTTGATGATTCCTAACGTGATTTGGTTGTTTAATCCCACAAATACCCTGTTATAGCTATCTTCATCTAATAGTGATTTAGCTTTCTCATAAGCAAGCTGCATTTCAAAATCAGCATGATGTACTGCAATATCATAATCATAAAGAGCGGCTCTAAATCCTGCAATGCGGTTATTAGAAACCATTGAAATAGCGGATGCACCAATAATGTCTATCCTTTGAGTTTTAGCATGGCGTTTTGCAATATACTGGCCAATTTGATAAGCACTGTCCAGGTTGTCAATATAAACACCAGCATGATCCCCTTCAATTTCTCTATCAAGTAATACTACGGGTATATCACTATTTTTCAGACTATCAAAGTATGTTGGCTGATAGTCAACATCACTTGAGATGGTCGATAAAATAATACCATCAACTGAAAACTCAATTAAATTTTGAATCGCTTTTGTTTCAAATTCAGCTAATTCATATGAATCGAACATTAATACGTCATAGCCTTGCTCTTGGCATTTCATCACCATTTCTCTTGTAATTTGCCCAAAAAAAGGATTGCTCATATTTGGGTTGACAATACCAATAATTTTACTTTGGTGGCTTTTTAGTGATCTTGCCGCGCGGTTTGGTATGTAGTTTAGCTCCGCTGCAGCTTTTAAAACAATCTCAAGGGTTTCTGGATTGACTTTATCTGGATAGCTAAATGCTCTTGAAATCGTAATCGAGCTTAAATTTGTTTTTTTAGCAATATCAGCAAGTGTGATGCGCTTTTTAGTCATGGTAGCACCGATTAAATGTAATGATAAAAAATGTTATATGGCATAGTTTATATCATTTTTTGTGATCGATTGCACATATATTCATCCTATTTATCTATTTAAATGCTGATTTAGGTCAATTATTCACATTTGCGTGCTAGATCACAATTTAATGGTGAATGATCGATTATGATATGTTTTATGTTAGCGATAACATAAATAAACATTAATTACTCATTTGAAACCTTGGGAGCAACTATGAAAAAGATTATTTTATCAGTATTGATTGGTAGTACTTTAACTGCTTCAGCATTCTCTGCATTTGCTGACGATAAAATTACAGTTGGATTTTCAAATAGAACACTAAATGGTGCCTTTTTTAATGGTTTGACTGAATATATGAAAATTCATGCAAATGAAAAAGGCATAGAGCTTATTACAACCGATGCTCGTGGTGATATTGGTAAGCAAATGGCAGATGTTGAAGATATGTTATCTCAAGATATCGATTACTTAATATTGAATCCACAAGATCCTGCAGCAGGGGTTCGTATTGCAGAAATGGCAAAAGCAAAAGGTGTGCCGACCTTCATTTTAGATAGTGATATCTCTCTAAGTGCACCAGTTGTGACGCGTGTTCAAGCTAACAATGCTGTTAATAACATCAAAATTGGTGAGTTTGCAGTTGAGCAATTTGGTAAGGATGAAATGAAATGCGTCATTATTTCTGGAAATCAAGGCAATTTAGTGGGTGAAGCACGCAGGACTAACTTTGTGCGTGGTGTGATGGAAGCTCAATTACGTGAATATAACCAAACAGGTTTAACCATATTGAGCCAAGGTTGGGGAAATTGGGATCAGCAAGGTGGTCTTAAAGCGATGGAAGATTTGATCATTGCTAATGACGATCTTAACTGTGTCTATACTGAAATGGATGATATGGCACTTGGTGCGATTCAAGCGCTAAAAGCTGCTAATAAGCTAGACCAAGTAAAAGTTTTTGCTCATGATGGTTATAGTAAAGGCATTGAAGCGGTTATGAGTGGAGAGCTACAAGCAACGGCGTCAAACAATCCAAATACACTGACCAATACAATTTTAGATATCGTTGTGAGTTATAACAAAGGTCAAACAGACTATCCAGACTATGTCTATATTGAACCTGTTCTTATCACTAAAGATAATGCTAAAGATGTTTTTGATCCAAAATCTCTTTATTAATCTAACGTCCAATTATTATTAGGTAAACGCCTCCTAGTAGCTAGGAGGCATGACAATAAAAGAGGTTTCCTATGTCTGAATTAGCGGTTCAAATGAAAGGCATTAAAAAATCATTTGGTGGAGTACATGCATTAAAGCATGTTGATCTCAATGTTAAGAAGGGATCTATCCATGCGGTGATTGGAGAAAATGGTGCAGGGAAATCAACGCTGATGAAAGTGATTTCTGGTATTCATGAAAAAGATGGCGGGCAAATGCTGCTACATGGCAAGTCAGTCAATTTTAGGTCACCAAAAGAAAGTTTAGAGAAAGGAATAGGTATTGTTCATCAAGAGTTAGCCCTATGTCCAGATTTAACCGTTGCAGAAAATATGTTCTTAGGTGACTTAGGCTTTGGCAGTTTTATGATTAATGAATCAAAAATGAATAGCCATGCTAAGGCTGCTTTAGATCAATTAGGTTTTGCAATCGATCCAAAAGATTCAGTTGGTAAATTAAGTGTTGCCTATCAGCAAATGGTTGAGATAGCAAAGTGCCTTGCAAAGAATGTCAGCGTACTTATTTTAGATGAACCAACAGCAGTGTTATCTGAGCGGGAAATTGAGCTTCTTTTTGAAAAGTTAAGGGAATTTAGAGATAAAGGTGTGGCAATACTTTATATCTCTCATCGCTTAGAAGAAATTTTCAGGTTATGCGATGCTATTACGGTCATTAAAGATGGTGAAACGGTAACTGAACTTGACCCTAAAACATGCACGGAAAATGACATTATCAGTAATATGGTTGGTAGGGAAATGACTGCGTTATTCCCTGTGAAAGGTGAACCTACTGATGAAGTGGTCTTAGAAATTGAAAATCTTAGCACCAAGAAATTGCTCAAAAATATCAATATGACGGTTAAAAAAGGGGAAATTGTTGGTTTGGCTGGATTGGTTGGTTCAGGGCGTACGGAAATCGCAAAATGCCTGTTTGGCATAGATGACATGCAAACTGGAATTATTCGAAAAAAAGGAAAGGTGTTAAAAATTAGGCATCCCGCTCATGCAATAGAAGAGGGGATAGGTATGGTGCCTGAAAGCCGTAAAGAACAGGGTGCGATTTTATCTAGACCTATTAGGGAAAATATTACGCTTGCAAATTTAACTACCAGCAGTCGTATAGGAATTATTTTTCATCAAATTGAAACAAAATTGAGCGAAACCTTAAAACGAAGTTTGCAAATTAAATTAGGCTCAATTGAAGACCCTATCTCTAGCTTAAGTGGCGGTAACCAGCAGAAAGTTGTTATTGCAAAATGGCTAAATACTGAATGTGATGTATTGATTTTGGATGAGCCGACGCGCGGTGTTGATGTCGGAGCTAAAGCAGAAATCTATAACGTCATTAAAGATCTAACAATGATGGGATATGCCGTTATCGTCATATCTTCGGAAATGCCAGAAATCATTGGTCTGTGTCACCGAACTTATACTATGTGTGATGGTGAGATGACAGGGATGTTAAGTGGTGATGAGATGACTGAGCAGAATATTATGAGACTTTGTATTCCAAAACGTTAAAAGGGCAGAATAATGACAACACTAACTCAAAAAAATACAGTACCTGCATCTGATTCAGGTGGTAAAAAATGGCTAAGCTTTTTAGCTGATTATTCAACGATTATCTTTTTTGTGCTCATGCTTGCGGTAGCAGGTATTTTATCTGATAAATTTTTTACAATTGCGAATATTACTAATGTACTTAGGCAAAGTGCACCATTAGGTATTATTGCCTTGGGAATGTTATTTGTCATTCTGACAGGTGGGATAGATTTATCGGTAGGGTCAATGATGGCGCTTGTTTCGGTTGTAGTTGCGCTATTAATGCCTAATTTTGGTTTATTGCTCTCCTTATTTGCAGGAGTGTCAATAGCAACCATAATTGGTTCAATAAGTGGCGGGTTAGTTTCCTATTTTAGGATAGCACCTTTTATTGCCACCCTTGCGATGATGACAATTGCTCGTGGGATTGCTCAAATAGTAACAAAAGGCCAGCCTGTGTTTATCGATCATGCTGGATTTAAATCTTTTGGAGAAGGGTATTTCTTAGGCTTGCCGTTACCAGTCTATGTATTTATTGCCTTTGCTATTTTAGCGCATATCATCTACAAGAAAACAACTTTTGGTCGTTTAGTCATCTCAATTGGTTCAAATGAAACAGCAACAAGATTTGCAGGTATCCGAGTTGAACGTTATAAATTTGCGGTCTATGCTTTAAGTGGGCTGGCGTGTGGTATCGGTGGTATCATCGCCACATCAAGAACAGGGGTCGGTTCTCCTGTAATGTCTGAATCATTTGAATTAGATGCAATTGCAGCGGTAGTTGTTGGTGGCGCAAGTCTTGCGGGTGGTAGAGGAAATGTATTTAACACTGTTATTGGTGTGCTGATATTAGGTGTTATCTCGAACCTAATGAATTTGATGAAAATATCTGGAAACTATCAACAAGTAGTAAAAGGTCTAATCATTATTTTAGCTGTATTGCTTGAAAGTCTTAAATCCAAAAAATAAGGAATAATTTTATGATAACGTTATCGAATCAATCATTGTCACAACTTTCTGTTGAAGTACCTAAATATGATAGACAAAAAGTGAAGGTTGGGATTGTTCATTTTGGTGTGGGTGCCTTTCATCGAGTACATCAAGCGATGTATCTAGATGACTTACTTAATGCAGGTGAGGCATTTGATTATGGTATTTGTGGGGTAGGTGTGATGCCAAGCGATGTGAAAATGCGCGATGCACTAAAAGCACAAGATTGCCTCTATACAATGGTCATTAAACATCCTGATGGTCATTACCAAGCTAGAGTGATTGGTTCGATAGTGGATTATCTTTTTGCGCCAGATAATCCCAAAGCCGTTATAGAGTGTATGGCAAGTGAGACTGTAAAAATAGTTTCTTTGACAATTACCGAAGGTGGATATAACTTTGATCATGTGACAGGTGAATTTAATTTAGATAATCCAACTATCATTCATGATCTTAATAGTGATGAACCAAAGAGTGCATTTGGGTTAATTACTAGTGCATTAGCTTTAAGACGTCAAAAAGGGCTAGCGCCTTTTACTATTCAGTCCTGTGACAATATTCAAGGCAATGGTGATGTAGCTAAAAAAATGTTTGTCGCTTATGCTAAGGCAAAAGACTTAGATTTAGGCAATTGGATTGAAGGCAATGTTGCTTTTCCAAATTCTATGGTTGATAGAATTGCGCCAGTTACTACACCTGATGATATTCAAATGGTTCAAGACAGATTTGAAATTAATGATGCTTTTCCTAGTGTGTGCGAGCCTTTTTGCCAGTGGGTAATTGAAGATCATTTTACAAGTGGGCGACCTAATTATGAAAAAGTAGGTGCTCAACTTGTTGATGATGTTGAGGCATATGAGCTAATGAAATTGCGCTTATTAAATGCAAGTCATCAAGCACTCACGTATTTTGGATATCTTGCAGGTTATCGTTATGCTCATGAAGTGTGTAGTGATTCTGATTTTGTTGAGTTTTTGTTAAATTATATGGATTTAGAGGCAACGCCCACCTTAAGACCGATTGAAGGAATTGATTTGCATGCCTATAAACGTACATTAATAGAGCGATTTGCTAATCCAGAAGTAAGAGACACGCTAGCTCGTTTATGTGCAGAAAGTTCAGATAGAATCCCAAAATGGTTACTGCCTGTTATTAGAGAGCAATTAGCTATGGCTAACCCAGCAATAAAACGGTCAGTAGCGGTTGTTGCATCTTGGGCTAGGTATGCTGAAGGTAAAGATGAACAAGGTCATGATATTGTAGTTGTTGATAGACTTAAAGATGAATTAATGGCAATTGCAGCGACACAAGAGACAGATGAACTCGCGTTTATTCGAAACAGAAATGTTTTTGGCGATTTAATTGATAATGCTTATTTTGTGGAGTGTTATCAAGAGGCCTTAAGAATGTTAAAAAGCCAAGGTGCAAAGCAAACCGTTATACAGTTCAAATAGAGTTTTAAACAATTAAGCGGATTAAATTGCATCCGCTGATTAAGGATAGAATATGTTTATAGGCGTAGATTGTGGTACTCAAGGTACAAAAGTACTTATTTGTGATTCACGTACTCATTGTGTTGTGGGAAGTGGCTACACTAAGCATGACATGATATCAGATAATAACGGCCGACGAGAGCAACAAGTTTCATGGTGGATAGAGGCATTTTTAAGCGCGTTTAACCAAGCGAAAGAAGGTCTTACAATTGATTTAAGTACAATTAAAGCGATAGGTATTTCAGGTCAACAACATGGCATGGTGTTACTTGATAAATTTGATAACCCGCTACATCCAGCTAAGCTTTGGTGTGATACTGAAACAGCCTCTGAAAATCAAGAGATAATTGAACTAATGGGCGGAGCAAAGGGCGTTATGTCTCAAATTGGTATCATGCTTCAAACCGGATATACAGCTTCTAAAATACTTTGGTTTAAAAAAAATCATCCTGAAAGCTATGCCAAAATCGATAAAATTATGTTACCGCACGATTATCTCAATTATTGGTTAACAGGGCAATTTGTAAGTGAATACGGGGATGCTTCAGGTACTGGGTATCTGAATGTTAAAACGAGACAATATGATGAAGTGCTGTTTAGTCATATAGCGCCTGGGTTATCAATCAAGAAAAACTTACCAAAATTGATTGAAGCAAATACACCTATTGGCAAGTTAAAACCTGAAGTTGCAGAAATCATGGAGCTTTCACCTAATACGCTTGTTGCATCAGGTGGTGGGGATAATATGATGGGGGCAATTGGTACTGGTAATATTAAACCTGGCATTGTAACAATGAGTCTAGGTACATCAGGGACCCTATATGCTTATAGCGATACTCCTATGCAAAGTGGTAATGATTTGCTTGCTAATTTTTGTTCAAGTAGTAATGGATGGCTACCATTAATTTGTACAATGAACGTCACCGCTTCAACGACCTTAATGCAACAATTGTTTAAAATAGATATCAATACCTTTACTGAGTACTTATCTCATTCAGAACCAGGTGCACAGGGTATTACTCTTTTGCCTTTTTTTAATGGAGAAAGAGTGCCTGCATTACCTAATGCAACTGCTGCATTACTAGGACTAACGAATGATAATGCCACTCAAGCGAATATCATACGTGCAACAACTGAAGCTGCAACGTTTACACTTCGATATGGATTAGATATATTTAGGCAAGAAGGAATCATCCCAACTGAAATCCGCTTAATTGGTGGAGGATCCAAAAATCCAGTTTGGAGGCAAATGGTTGCGGACGTAATGAATACGCCGGTTGTTTGCCCTTTTGAGCATGAAGCTGCTGCTTTAGGAGGCGCAATCCAAGCTAAATGGGTTTATGAACATTCAATCGGAAATAAAATGTCTTTAGCTGAAATTTGTGACGGATTTGTAGGATTAGATGAAGATACGCGTGCAGAGCCTATCATAGAAAACATTGCGAAATATGAAACCTCGTATCAACGATATCTAAGTCATTTAGTCGAACAGTATGGCTAAATTTGTAGAATTTGGTATCCTAGTGCTCAAGATGACGTAGGGTCTAAAGTTGGAATGTCTATAATTCAATTGCCTAGATTTGGCTAGGGAGGGACTTTGAAACAACACATAAATCAATTGTTATCAGAATCGGGTATTGTACTAACTCCTGCTGAAATAGATAATCTTGAATGTGCCGATTTTGGACTCAAAGATTTTGTTTCTATTGGGTTGATTGTGCATACTTATATTAATACATCTAGGTATTGTGCCAAAGAGCTCATTTTGTTGCCCCATCAAACTTGCCCTGAGCACAGACATCCTAATCGAGGAGCTGAGCCTGGCAAACAAGAAACATTCAGATGCCGCTATGGTTTAGTCAGCCTTTTTGTTGAGGGTAATCCGACATTACATTGTAAGATTACCCCGCCTAGAAATGGTGAAGAATACTATTCAGTGTTTAACGAAATAGTTCTAAAACCTGGAGAACAATATACGATCATGCCTAATATTAAGCATTGGTTTCAAGCGCATGAAAATGGTGCTGTTGTTTCTGAATTCTCTAGTCATTCAGATGATGCTTCCGATATTTTTACTGATCCTAGGATTAATCGTTTCAGCTTCTTAAGGTGATAATTAAGGCCTAATTTTATATTTGTTAGGCCTTAATTCATAAGCTAATAGAATTAATATCAAGAGAATGTGATTTCTGATAACTCAGATGATTGCTTTCATATTCTGAATAAACTCGTTAAAATTTTGGCTAGGTAAGATTGTGAGTAGGTTTTGGTTCTCAAGCAATAGCACTAACAAATTATCAAAAATATCATAAAAAATCATTCTATCTTCTTTTGCAATTGCAAACAGTAAAATCAAATTAACGTCACCTTCATCCCAATTGATTGGTTTCGGGCAAATACAAATCGATAAGCTTGTTTTAATCGCATCCATTTTCATCGAATGAGGGACAGCGATTTGACCAAATCTTGTGCTGTAATTTTTTTCTCTTTCAAAAACAGCTTCTTGAAAGTCTGAATTGACACAGCCAGCTTGAATCATCTCTGTGGTTAAATGAATGATCACATCTTTTTTAGTTTCAAACTTATAGTCCATCTTCTGATTAATAAAGAAGAGGTCTGGAGTAGAAATTTTAAGTAAATCGTTGATGATTTTGTCCTTTTTTCTATCTAGCATCATGCGGTCTAATTTGAATTTGATTTGTGAAATATCCCTATCTCTAACAATGGGATTAATCACAAGGCTATCGGTCATAGCATGATTTGGAATCGGTAGGGTTGAGATAATTAAGTCATATTGTTCATTATACTGTAGGTTGACCTGTTCAAAAGAAGAGAAAAAACCACTTATAACAATGCTATCATTGAAATAAGTAGAGAGCTTTGTAATGAGTTTTTCACTGGTATTATGATAAGCAGGGGAGATGAGTATGCATCTAATTTTATTACCAGTTTGCTCTATGAGCATACTGCCTAAGTGCAAGGCGATATAGCCAACTTCATCTTCTGAAATCGTTAATTTAAGGTGTTCATTGATACGACTAGCGATATCAATTGCACATTCAAAAATTAAGGGGCAACTAAATTTGATGTGTTGGGTAATAGGGTTTTTAGTAAAGGTGTTTTGCTGAATTCTCAATAGGAGCTGATTGATATGTAATGAGAATTTAATGATGAAATCTGGATTTTTACTGTCTATAAAGTCATAAGCTTCTATATCAGAAAGTAAAATATTGACTAATTGAGTACAAGATTGCCCAATTTTTTGATTGACCGTTATAAGATCGATATTTTGATAATCCACCCTTAAAAGACAGTTTGCTAATATCGCGTTGAATTCAAATATTTCTGCTTGGTTAAAGCTAATTGAAAAGAGTGATTCAATATCATATAAAATGGCAGTGGCTAATGTTTTTTCACGCTCACCAAATAGATCAGGACAGTGAGTTGGTTGTACATCAATTTGTTTACCAAGGCTTATCCTGTCAATTGAAATGAGAATATCAATAATTAATCCAAGCAATGCATATTCGTTAATGCTGTAGCCAAAAAGCTTACATTTTTCAATAATCATGATTGAGAGGTTATCGATATCATAATTTGGGAAAAAGGTTTTAATCGATGTGAAATTAAACAGGTTTGCACTGAACTCTTGATTGAGTAAGGTAGAAAATAATTTTCTTTTATTCAGTTCCTCTCCCCGGATAGTATAAGATGAATTCTCAGTGACAAGATGTAAATCATAATGTTGTAATTTTTGTCTCACTTCAAATAGATCTTTTCTAATACTCTCTTCACTAATGAAGAGCAGTTCCGAAAAGTAATCAATATCAATTTTAATTTTGTCTGGTCCTGTGTTTTTGAGTAATGTCGTCAAAATCCAGTTAACGCGTTCATTACTATTCATGCTCACTATAGGTGATTGAGAGGCTAAAAATGATTTTATAGCATGTGTATCAGGTTCATAACCTTGGCTAGTTGCTTTAATCATACCTGCATATTTAGTGTTGATGGCAGAGACATAGTTCTTAATGGTTCTGGGTGAGACATTTAATGCTAATCCAAGTTTTTTCGCGGTCACAGGTGGTTCAAATTTAGATATGGTGCTGATGAGTTGGATGAGTTTGGTATTCATTCAATCCTCTATACTTAATAGAATTCAATAGATTGTATTGTTGTGTTGTTCGCCTGTTAAATGCGCATAAATGAGAAACTTAAAAATTCTTTTGGTTTAGATTAGATAGAGTCCTACTTATATGAGTTTTAGTTATTTTAATATAAGCAATTAAGTATCTGGCTCTGTTTTAGTTAAATTTACCAATATCCAGAAGGGTGTATTAACAAATTGATTATATTAATTTTGTTTTGTCTGTTTATTTAAATGCGGCGAATCCACCTACCATAAAGTTAACTGAATTTTAAGATGCTAGTATTATTCAGCAGCTATTGCATAAAGTAATTCGAAATCAGTTCTTTTGCTTCATCCTCATCTGGACCACTAAACTCAAATACTACAGTATCTAGATAGCAAATATTTAATTTTAAAACTAGAAAAAAATCCCGTAAATTAGTCTGGTTAATTGAATCAGTATAAAATGATTCGCTTGGATTAGGATACTCCTTCAAAGGTTGATTAGATTGCTTTTTGATGGCAATGTCACAGTTTAATGCGTCAATTAGTCCAATCAATTGGCTGATAACTAATGCATGGATGCCAAGGGGATCAGTTATCGTCACTGTTAAAGCAAGCATGAAATTTTCCTCAACATAATTTTTATTATTTTCAATTTCTAAAAGACATGAACCTTACCTAGGTAATATTAAAGAAGCATGGTTTTTCATTTTAGACTATTGCTTCGCTTTGCGTCTATAGTTCAAAGATAAAGTACTCAACTAGCCATTTAAATGACTCTACTTTTAAATGGCTAGGATCGATTTACTTATCAAGATAACAAAGATGCGTACTTTAGAGTATGCAGATTATCCTGCACACTATCCAAGGTTGGTTAGTGTGAGTTTTGCACCTGCTTTATCATCTGTTATCACAGTTAAGTTTGGATGAAGTTGAATCATAGAAGCGGGTATCGCTTCACTAATTGGACCTTCTAGGGCCTGTTTTAAAATATCTGCTTTTTCTTCACCGTTAGCAATCATGATGAGGTGTTTGGCTTTTAGAATGCTTTTAGCGCCAAGTGTATACATATAGTCAGAATAATTTCCATTTAAACTTTTTTGGTATTCGGCATTCCAAGGAAATTCATCAGTTAATTTGATTGCATACACGAGTTGATTAAACTGAGTAGATTCAGGCATATTCGCACAGATATGACCATCTTCTCCTATTCCAACTAACATGAGATCCAAGCCACCTGCAAGTTCAATTTCTTGTGGAAATGTTTCATAATTTGTTTCAGAGAGAAAATGAGAGTGTGATTGTGCAATATTCGCAGGCTTAAAGAATAAAGCTTCAAGTTGCGATTGGTTGTCCCCTTTGATTCTCACACCTTCCGGAGTAAACACAGGAGTTTCATCGAAACTATAATAGTGCACATTTCGATAATAAGATTTATCTTTAACGGATTCAACCAAGAAATCATACATACGCTTAGGGGTTCTGCCTGCAGTCAAACAGACATTTACTCGTTTAGCCTGAGACATATGACCAAGTAATATATGGCAAGTGTGTTGACTCATAGCTTCATAATCTTTCTCAATAATAATTTTCATCAGCGATTCTCCAATTTTTCAATACGAGTGACTAAATTTAAATAAACATCTAACATGGCTGTAACAAATACATGTTCTGCTTGAGCCATCATTAGGGTATCTTGTGCATGATTAAACAGCAGTGAATAACCAATATCCTCACCGCCAACTGCTGCTTGGATTATGTCAGTTTGGGTGCTATGAGCATATGAGATAGATTGTTTCGCTTCATCTAATTTTGCTCGTGCATCAGCTTCTTCTATATTGTTTGATAACCCTTTTACGACTTGCATTAATAGACTTTGAGCAGTGCCTGCATGCATAATAATTTCCATAGAAACGGATGTGAGTTTATCTAAACCGCCGTTTTCATCATTCGTATTTGACATATTGACCTCTTATTAAAGTGTAGTAAGACAACTGAAATCATTTTTGCTGATTTTATTGCTGTATCACATTAAAGTATGTTGAGTTTAAGTTATCAGTTAGGCAGCCTGTTTCTCAGCCTGTTCTTTTTCCAATGCGACTTGCTGCTGATCGTATGCTCGCCAAAATGGGTACCAAATAGCCGTAGAGACGATTAAAACAACTGCCAGCAAGATAAAGCTGCGCCAATCATTGTTGACTAAAAATGCTTGGAAGGGTGTTGGAACAAACCATAAATTAAAGATATGAGTTGGGATATCAACCAGGCCAAATTTTAAGGTGAAGTAGACAATTGTTGGAATAATGAATGCATTTAGCCAAAATGGGATCATCATTAACGGGTTTAGCATAATCGGCGTACCGAAAATGATGGGTTCATTGATATTAAGCATGCTTGGAATCGCAGAGACTTTCCCAATTGCTTTTAAACGCTCAGATGTGCTTTTGAGTAAAAAAAATGCTAATGGTAAGGTAACGCCCATCCCACCAATACTGATAAATCCACCTATGACTTCCCCAGTATGGATATTAAGAGGCTCTAATCCTTGTTCTACACGAGCGGTATTTTCTGCAATGCCGGCTAATTGGATAGGATAAAATAGTCCGTATAGCAACCAGGTACTCACACCAAAAGAATAGAGCACTGAAGAGAAAAATATAAACGCCAGCAAACCAAAATAGCTCTGACCAAAATGGGTTAAGGGTTTTAAAAGAGCGGTTAATAATGCAAAAAAATCAACACCAAAAACAAATGTAATTAACCAAGAAAGTGTTAACGCGACCAAAATAGGCACGAAAGCATCAAATGAAGCTACGATATAATCTGGTATTGCACTATTTTTACCAAAAAATGAAAATTTAGCGAGCGTCATAAAAACGAGACAACTCAGTAGTCCAGATAGCATACCTAAAAACATGCCATTGGCTCCTAGAGAGTCAATTGGCAACGAAAATTGCCCATCTTCTATGGTAGGTTTAACAAACATAAAGAAAATTGCTAGGCTCGTAAATCCAGCAAGTAGCTTCTTGTTATCAAGTTTTTTTCTCTGCATAGCAAAATAAGGAAAAGCGAATGCAATAATGAGGGCAATTAATCCAAAAGAGAACTGCTGAATAGGTGTGAAATCAGGTAAGCTTGGATAGTAATCCCGTAAAATAAGCAGCATTGTAATAACTGAGCCCACTAAAGTAAGTGGCATTGAAACGATAACCGAATCTTGAAGGCTGCCTACCCATAAATTACGAGAGAATTTATTAGCAGCAGGCGCGATTTTATCATTAACAAATTTAAGGACTCCACTCATATCAGTCTCCTAATAAGGTTAAAACTGCTTCAATTGCTTTGTCACCATTGAGTGTAGAATAGACAAAATTATCGATAACACTCACTTTGATGTTCTTTCCTTTTACTCTTTCTAAAATATCTTCTTCAAGATAAGAAAGGTGAGGGCCAATAAGTAAGACGTCGATTTCATCAATGTAATGGTTGATTTCGGTTTCAGAACGTGCGAACACTTCTGCCTCAATTGATTTGTTATGGGCACTTTTACGCATGCTTTGAGCTAAAAATCCGCTACTTGCCCCGCCGCCGCATACTAACATGATCGTGATTTTTTTCATTGAATGCTCCTGATTGAAAGTTAACAAATACGGTTGTAAGGATTAAATAAAACCTAGAAAGTTAATTTTTGGTCATGACATTTATCTCATCAATTTTAGCAAGGGCACTTTCAAGTAATGCCTTGCCATCTAACTTCGCATAAATAGAGGCATCTATCACCGCTATGGGTTTATTCGGGTAATTATGAGAAATGTCATCTAATAGGTAACGAATTTGGGGGCCGAGTAAAATGATATCTGCATCTTCTGCTTTCGTTGAGATCAATGATTCAGAAAATGCGCAAATATGAATAGTTAGATGTTGTTCTTTAGCTGCAAGTTTCATTTTAGTTACCAACATATTTGTTGACATGCCTGCTGAACAGAAAAGATAAATATGTTTCATAAATACACCTCTTTAAATATAGACAGCTAAATTGGTTTTGTTATGCATCTAAGTGTGCTAGCAAGTGTTACTAAAACCAAATAAATAATTTCACTATGATGGGGAAAGAGATGATTGTGTATGACGTTGAGTATCAATTTTAGTCTGCTGTTGCCAAAAGAAAATAAAATTAAAAATAATGTAGAAGCCAATGAGGAAAATACGAGCAAGTGAGAAATAAAAGTTGAAATGGCTGGTTTATTTCAATGTGTTAAAAAAAGTAATTAGTTTTGCCTTAATAAATTAAATTTGTACTTATGAGTATTAATAATTTATATATTAAATTAAATTAAATTAATAAAATAATTTAATTTAATATTCTTATTCTATGGTGAATTAAATAATTAAGCTTGGTTTAATTCAATGAAGATTAATGTATAGGTTTATTATTGATTTTAGTTGTTATGGATTAGTTCAACTTAAATATTGTTAATAACTGTAATTTTTGAATGTTAATTATGTATAAGGAAACATGTTTTTTGTGTTTTTTGGTTTTTTTTGTGTGCTTGTTTTTATTTATTGTTATTTTTATCAGTAATTTAGTATTTAATTGTGGGTTTTTGTTGTGTATTGCTTTTTGTTGGTATATTTATTATGTGAATTTAAAGTTGTGAATATGTGTCTAATAAACAACATCTGTAATTAAATATAAATATATGAAATATTTTACATAGTTATTGTTGATTTTGTGTAATTTAGTCGTTACGATGTAAATAGATATAGTTGCGAGTATTAAAAATATTACATTTTAAGTTGAAACTAAGAGTATTTATATTGTATCGAAAGAGCTAAGTGCTATTTATTTTATGATAAGTAAACAATGGGCAGTATCTGCAATTGAATCATTGTCACCTTAATAAAATAAATAGAATTTGGCTGTGTTGGTACTTTTATATTTATATTTATTTAAACGTATAAATCAATCTCAGAAACAAAATACAACGATAATAGTTAATCATAAGGAAACATTATGCTTAGTACAAAAATTGTTATTACCAATCCAGAAACTAAAACTGCAAGTTCACATACAGTAAATGCAACTTCCCATTTTAGCGTTACGAATGGTGATGTGGTCATGTTCGGTACAGACCAAAAGCCTTACATTTTACCAAAGAAAACCATTAAACTTGTAAGAAAAGGGGATAATTTAGAAATTATCCTTAGTGAAAATCCACTAGAAGTTGCTATTTTGGAAGGATATTTTAAACTCACTAATCCTCCTAAAATTGCTGCCGTAACGAGTGAAGGTGTGGTGACTGAATTAGTACTTGCTGATGGAGCTGCGATTAGCGAGCTTAAGGTCGGACAAAGCTCTGTTGCCGAATTTAATGGGCAAATTATTACGGTCAATTTGCAAGATTTAACATTTTTTGAAGGCTCAAATCATGATGCAGCAATCATAACTGCGATTGTCGGAGTCGGTGCAGTACTCTTAGGTACTTGGTTTTATGCTATAGAAGATGATAATGAAGTTAAAGATACCCAAAAGCCGTCGGCACCAGTAGTGAATGATCTAGCTTACGATAATGTGGGGGAAGTGCAAGGCACTTTCAAAAGTGGTGAGTTTACAGATGATGAAAAACCAACTTTTTATGGTGAAGGTGAGCCAGGCGGAAGTATCAATGTTTACATAAATGGTGAAAAGCAAACACTAACAAACCCTATTGTGATTGGTAAAGATGGGAAATGGGAATTGGATTTTGGTGAGACTGATATTACGTTGAATAATGGTAAGAATGATATTCAATTTAGTATCACTGATCCTAGTGGGAATGAAGGTAACCTTTCTCCGATCTTTGAGGTGAATGTTGATACCTCAATTCCAACAAAAGAGAATCCTTTCATAAGTGAAATTACGTTAACCGCTAATGAAGGTAGCAATAAAGGTAAAATTGAGGCGGGTGCAATTACTGACGATGCTACTCCAGTGCTAAGTGGTAACGCGGAAAGTAATATTCAAACAGTTAAAATATATGCGACTAATCCATTTGGACAAACGGTCCTTTTAGGCGAATCAACAGTTATTAATGGACAATGGACATTCGATCCACCTAATAACTACGTTACAGGGACCTATACCTTACATGCAGTTCCTGTGACAAAAGGTGGGAATGAACTTAAACTCTCAGATGCACCGACTTTTGAATTTCAATTCTATAGTCCGGTACCGGCTCAAGTTGCTTTAATTTCTGTACGCGATGCAAGTGAGTCTTATGACATCATTAATCCAAATGACTTAACGAAGTCAGGTGAATTGCTTATAAGAGGAAGTGCTGAACCAAATACAACTGTTTCAGTAATGGTAAATGGTATCGAAGTTGGTATTGTGCAAGCAAATGAGCTTGGATATTGGGAATTACCCATTAATTTAGATGGTATAACTCCTGTTGCTCGTGGATTTAGTTCGTTTACAAGCAATGATATTGCTGCGGATGGAAAGTATGCCATCACAGCATCGATGGATAATGGTCTTGGAGGTAAGTGGACGACAGCTGATTGGAATATCGAGCTAAACCGCGGCATACCAAATGCTCCTGAATTTGAAACTGTGTTAGATCATCAAGGTACAGAGAAAGGTGCATTAACTCAAAATGCGACAACAGATGATTCGCTTCCTATTTTACAAGGTAAAGGGATCCCTAATACAACAATTGAAATTTATGATAACGGTCAATTGATCGGTCAAGCGACAACAAATACACAAGGGGAATGGAGTTTTGTTCCAAGTTCGCCTTTAGCAAATGGTGAACATAAATTCACAACCGTGCAAATTGACAAGGTTGGCGATAGAAGTGAGCCTAGTGACGCATTTGTTATCAACATCGAAGTGCCAGAAGGTGCTTTAATTATAGCGGGCGCTGAATATCAATCTGGCAATCAAACTATCAAATTAGGTGAGCAAGCTTATACAAATAACACAAAACCAACGATATTTGGTTTTGGTAAAGCTGGTGACCTAATTGAAATCAGTTACGGAGATAAAAAAGGCACAACCACAGTTGGTTCTGATGGAAAATGGGCATTTACTATCACTGAATCACTTAAAGATGGCGAGTATATTTTTAATGCTAAAGTCGTGACTGCAGAGTCCCGTGATCTTGTTAATGACGAGTTAATTAACAGTAGTAATGAAGTTTTTTCTTTAAAAGTATTAGCTGCGATTCCAGACGTGCCAGTTATTACAGAAATATTCGATACAGTTGGAAGTGTTCAAACTGATATTTTGACCCGTGAAGGGAAACTCTTTAATGACCCCGCGCCTTATGTATCAGGAACAGGAATACCTGGATATATCATTAATCTTTATAATTTTGGTAAATTAGTCGGTAGCACAACGGTTAAAACAGATGGTAGTTGGAGCCTTGTTGCGTTAAATGCCTATGCGGGTAATAATGAATATACTGTTACGACTGTTGATATGGTAGGTGATGTCAGTGCTGTTAGCCCTAAATATGAAATATTCTTTGATCCGACCTTAAATACAGCTCCACTAGTTGATGAAAATGATTCTGAAGCATTAAGATTAGTCGATGATGTTGAAATAGCAGGTCAAGAAAATAAAGATCCAAATTATAAAGAATATATTAGCCGTGATGGATTCACAAATGATAGCAAGCCGACATTTACAGGCAAGTCATTGGTAGGTGTTAAAAATGTTAATATTTATCAAGATGGTGAATTGGTTGCCACAGTTAAAGTCTTAAATGGTATATGGGAATACACTCCAGAATCAGCATTTACAGATGGTGAGCATACATTTGAAGCAGCTGCGGTAAGTGATTATGGTAATGAAGGACCTAAAACGAAAATATGGAACTTCACCGTAGATACCCAACCACCACCAGCTTTTGAAGATGTGGTCATAGAAGGGCGCGATCCGAATACAGGAGATATAAGTACAGGTACGCCGACCATCAAAGGTAAAGGCGAACCTGATGACAAAGTCATTGTTGGTATCGATCGTGATGGCGATGGTGTGATTGATGACACGTTAGTATTTGCACCGAATCCACTACCAGGTGAATTACCAGGGATCTTTGATAAAGATGGAAATTTTGAAGTCAAAATTCCTGATGAGAATGCAAT
>NZ_FOHV01000022.1 GCF_900111395.1 Thorsellia anophelis DSM 18579
ATGCACCAGAAGAAAAAGCACGTGGTATTACAATTAATACATCACACGTAGAATATGACACACCAACTCGCCATTACGCGCACGTTGACTGCCCAGGACATGCTGACTATGTTAAAAACATGATCACAGGTGCAGCACAGATGGATGGTGCAATTCTAGTTGTTGCGGCAACAGATGGTCCAATGCCACAAACACGTGAGCATATCTTACTTGGTCGTCAAGTAGGTGTACCTTACATTCTTGTTTTCTTAAACAAATGTGACATGGTTGATGATGAAGAGTTATTAGAATTAGTTGAAATGGAAGTACGTGAGTTACTTTCACAATACGAATTCCCAGGTGATGATACACCAATCATCCGCGGTTCAGCATTAAAAGCACTTGAAGGCGTTCCTGAGTGGGAAGCAAAAATTATTGAATTAGCAGAAGCGTTAGATAGCTACATTCCAGAGCCAGAGCGTGCAATTGACCGTCCATTCCTACTACCAATTGAAGATGTATTCTCAATCTCAGGTCGTGGTACAGTAGTAACAGGTCGTGTTGAGCGTGGTATTGTTAAAGTAGGTGAGGAAGTTGAAATCATCGGTATTATCGATACAGTTAAAACAACGTGTACTGGTGTTGAAATGTTCCGTAAATTACTCGACGAAGGCCGTGCAGGTGAAAACGTTGGTGTATTATTACGTGGTACAAAACGTGATGATGTACAACGTGGTCAAGTATTGGCTAAACCAGGTTCAATCAAGCCACATACAAAATTTGAATCAGAAGTTTATGTGTTAAGTAAAGATGAAGGTGGTCGTCATACTCCATTCTTCAAAGGTTACCGTCCACAGTTCTACTTCCGTACAACAGACGTAACAGGTGCAGTTGAATTACCAGAAGGCGTAGAAATGGTTATGCCTGGTGATAACATTAAGATGGTTGTGACATTAATCGCACCTATCGCGATGGATGACGGTTTACGTTTCGCAATCCGTGAAGGTGGCCGTACTGTTGGTGCAGGTGTTGTTGCAAAAGTTATTGCTTAACAAGAAACTTTTTAAAAAAGGAGCCTTATGGCTCCTTTTTTTTACCTATAACTTGCCACTAAGATGTCTTTAATATAAATGTGTTATAGTATGCATGAAATAATATAATGTGCATGCTTGAATTATCAAAGTAGATACTACAGTTGAATTTTTCATAGCATTGTTGAAATTTAATCTTTTTACGTTATGATTAAATTTTTAGAAAGATTATGGCAAAAATTATGGATGTAATAATTGCAAATTAATGATATAAATAGAAGTGAATTAGGTTTATAAATGATTTAGCTTGATAGTCTACGTAATTGACATAAATGTAGACTAGTTTCCAAGTATTCTTAGGTTAAATAATGGAAAGTTAAATTAAGTGGTTTAAATTATCTCTAAAAATAAAACAGAAAATGAGGGAAAATCATGGCTATAGTAAAACCGCAACCGGATCCAACCTTAGAGTGGTTTTTATCACATTGTCATATACACAAGTACGCTGCTAAAAGCTCATTAATTCATCAAGGCGAAAAATCAGAGACTTTGTATTATATAGTAAAAGGATCTGTAGCCGTTTTGATTAAAGATGAAGATGGTAAAGAGATGATTCTTTCTTATCTTAATCAAGGGGATTTTATTGGTGAGCTTGGTTTATTTGAAGAAGGACAAGTTCGTTCAGCTTGGGTTAAAGCTAAAACATCATGTGAAGTTGCTGAGATTTCATATAAAAAATTCAAACAATTGATACAGGTTAATCCTGAAATTTTAATGAGACTGTCTGCTCAGATGGCTAATAGACTACAGAGCACTTCAAAAAAGGTGGGTAATCTTGCTTTTTTAGACGTAACGGGAAGAATTGCTCAAACATTATTAAATTTAGCTAAGCAGCCTGACTCAATGACCCACCCCGATGGCATGCAAATCAAAATTACTCGCCAAGAAATTGGCCAAATTGTTGGGTGCTCAAGAGAAACAGTGGGAAGAATTTTAAAAATGTTAGAAGATCAAGGGTTAATTTCAGCTCATGGTAAAACGATTGTTGTTTTTGGCACTCGTTAATAAATAATCTATGAAATTAAGTTTAGACGAATTAATTGAAATAGCTAATAATAAGCTATCTCAATCATTAGAATTGTCAAATAAGGTATTAGGTGTAAATTATCCAATGCCTTTAATAGAGTATGATTTGAGAGGAAGAGCTGCCGGATTAGCTTATCCACAAGAATGGAAAATTCGAATTAACCGGCTTATGATGAGCGAAAATTCGATTGCGTTTATTGATGAAGTTATTCCCCATGAATTAGCTCATCTTATTGTATATCGTTATTTTATTAGAGACCTTAAAAAAAAGAATATTAAACCTCATGGATTAGAGTGGCAGGAAGTTATGCATAAAATATTCAACTTGCCCTCTAAACGTACACATAATTACGAAGTGCCTAAGCGGAAAGTAAAAACGTTTACCTATATTTGTGGATGTAATGAGTTTTCTTTGACTGCTGTTAGGCACAATAAGGTAGAGGAAAATAAAGCGAATTATATTTGTAACAAGTGTAAGCAACCCCTTAAATACACAGGTGAAATGGCTCTAAAAGTTAGGTGATACTTTTAATTTGATTAGAGAAGTCAATCTAAATTAAGGCACTATGTTATTTAATAACAACTTACTTTAATTATATCTATTTACCCGCTAAATAATATAAAATAAACGTGCGGATATCTGCCTTAATTTGAGCAACTATGGTATGATGAATTACCTTTTAACTCAAAGTGCGTTCACATCTTATTATGTTTTTTTTTCTATTATATCAAATATTGTTTTATCTTATTCAGCCAATTATTTGGCTGAGATTGCTTTATCGTAGTATTAAAAATCCGGCTTATCGTAAACGATGGGCAGAGCGCTATGGATATTGTCACTCTAAAGTCATTCCTAAGGGAATTGTTTTGCACTCAGTTTCTGTGGGCGAAACATTAGCTGCAGTGCCTTTGGTGCGTTCCTTAAGAATGAGATACCCAGATTTACCTATCACAATTACAACCATGACACCAACTGGTTCAGAGCGAGTGCTTTCTGCATTTGGTGATGATGTATCACATGTTTATTTACCATATGATTTAGCAGGTAGTATCAGACGATTTTTAAGTGCAACTGATCCTAAAATTATGATCATTATGGAAACAGAACTCTGGCCTAATCTAGTTCATCAATTAAATAGAAGAAAGATCCCTTTAATTATTGCAAATGCTAGACTTTCTGAGCGTTCTGCTAAGGGGTATTTAAAAATTAAACCGTTAATGAAAAGGTTACTTAGAAAAATTTCACTGATTGCTGCACAAAATCAAGAAGATGGTGAAAGATTTATAGAGCTTGGGTTAAGACGTTCTCAATTAGCAATTACGGGTAGTTTAAAATTTGATATTACAGTAACACCCGATCTTGCGGCTAAAGCTGTTACTCTTAGAAGGCAATGGGCTCCTA
This sequence comes from Thorsellia anophelis DSM 18579, assembly GCF_900111395.1. Taxonomy (GTDB): domain Bacteria; phylum Pseudomonadota; class Gammaproteobacteria; order Enterobacterales; family Thorselliaceae; genus Thorsellia; species Thorsellia anophelis. The sequence goes on from NZ_FOHV01000022.1 coordinate 3,499, forward strand.
ATAGGCCTGTTTGGATAGCGGCAAGCACTCATTTTGGGGAAGATGAAATAATTTTATCAGCACATAAAAAACTATTACTTCAGTATCCAAATTTATTATTAATTTTGGTGCCACGACACCCAGAGCGCTTTCTTGAAGTAGGTGCGCTGAGTTCTTCTATGCACTTTGAAATCATCACCCGTCAATCTGGTAGTATTCCAAGTGATTCAACTCAAGTGGTAATTGGAGATACAATGGGTGAGTTGTTATTGCTTTATGGGGTTGCAGATATTGCTTTCGTTGGAGGTAGTTTTGTGAATGTAGGTGGCCATAATCCATTAGAAGCTGCTGCTCATGCACTACCTGTCATTATGGGACCTTATACTTTCAACTTTAAAGCAATATGCGAAAAATTGACGGCGGCTCAAGCGCTTTTAACAGTGCAAGATGAAGTTGAATTGGTTGATAAGGTATCTATGCTATTAAACGATGCGGATTACAGGCGTTATTTTGGTCGTAATGCTGTTGAGGTATTAGATAAAAATCATGGTGCATTAGATAAATTACTTGAGCATTTAGAGCCCTATTTACCTCAAAGAAGAAGATAACTCTATGGAATTAAAACGATTAACATTATCTATATTAATTATTACTAAAAATGAAGCAGAATTGATTTCAGATTGTTTGCTGAGTTGCCAATTTGCTGATGAAATTATCCTTTTAGATTCAGGCAGCATAGATTCTACCCCTGAAATAGCTAAAGAGCTTGGTGCAAAGGTTTATATTGATAAAGAATGGGAAGGTTTCGGAAAGCAAAGACAAAAAATCCAAAATTATGCAACGTGTGACTTAGTTTTAATGATAGATGCAGATGAACGTATATCTAGTGAATTACAATCAGAAATTAAATGCATTTTGAATGGTGGATTACCGGTTAATGAAGTTTATGCAATACCGAGATTAAATTTCTTCTTAGGAAGGTATATGAAATATTCAGGCTGGTTTCCTGATTATGTTATACGCTTATATAGCAGAGAGCATTTCCGGTACAAAGATGATTTAGTACATGAATCTTTGAATTTTGGTGATGCAAAGGTAAAAAAACTTAAGGGATATTTTACTCATTTAACATGCAGGGATTTGTTCCAATTTCAAAAAAAACAACTGCATTATGCACAAATCTGGGCTTCAGAAAGAGCTATAGCTCATAAACGTTGCAACTACTCTTCGATATGGATTCATACAATTGCTGCTTTCTTTAAAACATATTTTATAAAATGTGGATTTTTGGATGGCAAACAAGGCCTATTACTTTCTTTTGTTAATGCAAATTACACATTTAATAAATATACAATCCTCTGGATAAATAAATCGGAAAATAGCAGATGATGAAAAATTTAAAATACCAAAAGGCTATTTACCCAGGTACGTTTGATCCATTAACATTAGGGCATCTTGACTTATTAACTCGAGCAGCATTACGTTTTGATGAGGTGATACTTGCAATAGCAGCAAGCCCTCATAAGAAAACGATGTTTACATTAGAAGAGCGAGTAAATTTAGCTAAAAAAGCGTGTGAATCACTTGAGAATGTTTCTGTAATTGGATTTGATACTTTATTAGCGGCTTTTGCTAGAACTCAAAAGGCTAATATTTTGATTAGAGGCTTGCGAGCTGTGTCTGATTTTGAATATGAATGGCAATTAGCTCAAATGAATCGTCATTTATACCCTGAACTTGAAAGCTTATTCTTATTACCTAGTGAAAACTTATCGTTTATCTCTTCAACTATTGTGAAAGAAGTTGCAAGGCATAATGGGGATATATCACCTTTTGTCACTCCTGAAATATTATCTGCTATTGAGCATAAATTAGGGCTGAATTAATCTTTATTTGTTTTTAGTTTACTAAATTAAATTCTTGTTATTGAAAGGTTGGTTTGAAGCAAAAATTACTTTTATTTTTGATAAGTTATATTACTTTAAAAATAATTTAGTAGAACTTAAGTAGAGACCAAAATCTGCTTTTTGATTTGTGCTGAGTATAGATATGGTTTTAAAAATAATTTATTTCATTGAATTAATACTATTAATATTTAACAGAATATATGAATATGATAACTAAAGAATTACATACAGAAGTTAACAAACGCAGGACATTTGCGATTATTTCACATCCTGATGCCGGTAAAACAACAATTACAGAAAAGCTATTATTACTTGGACAAGCAATTCAGCGTGCAGGCTCAGTAAAAGGTAGAGGTTCTGATCAGCATGCAAAATCTGATTGGATGGAAATGGAAAAGCAGCGTGGTATATCTATTACAACCTCTGTAATGCAATTCCCTTATCAAGAATATCTAGTTAACTTGTTAGATACCCCAGGGCATGAAGACTTCTCAGAAGATACTTATAGAACATTAACTGCTGTTGATAGTTGTTTGATGGTTATTGATACAGCAAAAGGTGTTGAGGATAGAACGAGAAAATTGATGGAAGTAACTAGGCTAAGAGATACACCTATCGTAACGTTCATGAATAAATTGGATAGGGAAATCCGTGATCCAATGGAAGTTATGGATGAAGTAGAAAGGGAGTTAAATATAGCTTGTGCACCTATTACTTGGCCAATTAGTTGTGGTAAATCTTTTAAAGGAGTTTATCACCTCCATTTAGATGAGGTATACCTTTATCAGACAGGTAAGGGGCATATGATTCAAGAAAAAAGAGTTATAAAAGGGTTAAATAATACTGAACTCGATAAAGAAATCGGGGAGGATTTAGCAGCTCAATTGCGGGATGAATTAGAACTTGTTAAAGGTGCATCTCATGAGTTCGATTTGGAAGCATTTTTACAAGGTGAACTGACTCCAGTATATTTTGGAACGGCACTTGGTAATTTCGGTGTTGATCTAATGCTCGATGGACTAGTTAGCTGGGCACCTTCACCATCACCAAGAAATAGTGATGTGCGAGTTGTGACTGCTGCAGATGAAAAATTTAGTGGGTTTGTATTTAAAATACAAGCAAACATGGATCCAAAGCATCGTGACAGAGTGGCTTTTTTAAGAATTGTTTCTGGTAAATATGAACGTGGTATGAAGATGAGACAAGTTAGGACTAATAAAGACGTTGTCATTTCAGACGCGCTAACTTTTCTAGCTGGTGATAGGGAGCATATTGAACAAGCTTATGCAGGTGATATTATTGGTCTTCATAATCATGGCACGATTCAAATCGGCGACACCTTTACTCAAGGCGAAACACTTAAATTTACAGGTATTCCTAACTTTGCCCCAGAATTATTTAGGCGAATACGGCTAAGAGATCCCTTAAAGCAAAAGCAATTGCTTAAAGGGCTTGTACAGTTGTCTGAAGAAGGTGCTGTTCAGGTTTTTAGACCATTAATTAGTAATGATTTAATTGTTGGTGCAGTTGGTACATTACAATTCGATGTGGTTGTTTCAAGGCTAAAAAATGAATATAACGTAGAAGCTATTTATGAACCGATTAATGTTGCAACTGCAAGATGGGTTTCATCTGATGATACGAAAAAATTTGAGGAATTTAAACGCAAAGCCGAAAGTCAATTAGCTTTAGATGGTGGAGATAACTTAACGTATATTGCACCGACTATGGTGAATTTAAATTTAACTCAGGAGCGTTATCCAGAGGTGACTTTCTTTAAAACCCGAGAACATTAATTGGATGATTGGCATAAGTAAATATCAATTTTATGATACACATGCTCATTTAGATTTTGAGCCTTTTACTGATGATATGCCACGTACCATTGATCTTTTTTTAAATGCAGGTATAAAGCAGGTTATGATCCCTGCTGTAACTCGAGATAAATTTGATCGTTTAATCAATATTTCTGCATCTAATCCCAATGTTTATACTATTGCATTGGGATTACATCCTTTATACATACAATCGCATACGCTCTCTGATCTTGATTATTTAGAAACTCTCCTATGTACTAAAGATAATAGCCAAATTAAAGCTATTGGAGAAATTGGATTAGATGCATTTTTAATGCATCTTTCTGAAGAAAAGCTATTTAAAAAACAGATAGACTTTCTGCAGAAACAGCTTGAGATGGCAAATCGATACAACCTACCCGTTATTTTGCACTCTAGAAGAACACATCATGTGTTATTGTCTATATTAAAAAAAATTACGGTTCATAGGGGAGGTGTCATTCATGGTTTTTCTGGAAGTTTAGAGCAAGCATTAGAATTTATTAAGTTAGGATATAAAATTGGTGTGGGAGGAATAATTACTTATCCGAGAGCAAATAAAAGTCGATTAGCTATCTCCAAGCTCCCTTTAGAGAGCTTATTATTAGAAACTGACTCACCAGATATGCCTGTTTATGGTAGACAAGGGAAAGTTAATCGGAGTGAATGCTTGATTGAAATTTTTCAAGCGTTATGCACATTAAGAGAGGAACCAGCAAAAGTGATAGCTGAACAGATTTGGGAAACGAGCAATACACTTTTTCATTAATCTTTTGTTACACTATATCATTTTTATGTTGCACCAATTGATTTGTTCTGGTAAGGTCTTCGCCTTTTTTATGAAGTGCTATTAAATAGTGAAAACGTATTAATTTCTGATTTATTGTTTATTATTGATAATAAGTTATTATGTAATTAATTGTTGCATGACTATCTAGTTACTAGGAGGATTTACATGCAAGATACTCAAAATAAAAAGTCATCGTTGAGTTTATTAGCAACAGCAGGGGTTGAACCCTATCAAGCAAAAGCAGATGAAGAATATATGAATGATGCGCAATTAGCGCATTTTCGTAAAATTTTAGAAGCTTGGAGAAATCAATTAAGAGATGAAGTGGGTAGGACCGTTTCTCATATGCAGGATGAAGCCGCTAATTTTCCAGATCCTGTTGACAGAGCAGCTCAAGAAGAAGAGTTTAGCTTAGAACTTCGTAATCGTGATAGAGAGCGCAAGCTAGTTAAAAAGATTGAAAAAACACTAAAAAAACTTGAAGATGGTGATTTTGGGTACTGTGATTCTTGTGGTGTGGAAATTGGCATTAGGCGCCTAGAGGCTCGTCCGACAGCTGAATTATGTATTGATTGTAAAACATTAGCTGAAATACGTGAAAAGCAAATGGCTAATTAGAGCCAAGTGATATTGATGAATAAAAAAAGCGATGTTAATGTCATCGCTTTTTTTATTACTATTATACTTTATTAGTATAATTTTTCAGCTGTTTTTAGCCAGTCAGCTTTAAAAGGACGTTTTAGTTTTGTAATTGCCTCTTCAATTTCGTGATGCACAAGCTCATCACGCTGAATTCCAACACAATGGCCTGCAACACCTTTTAATAATAGTTCTATGGCAAATGCCCCCATGCGTGAAGCTAAAACACGATCATATGCAACAGGTGAACCACCACGCTGGATATGGCCAAGAACGGTAGCTCTTGTTTCACGTTTAGTTTTCTCTTCTATGTACTTAGCAAGCTCATAAATATCACATACTTTCTCTGTTACAGCCACGATAGCATGTTTTTTTCCATGATCGATACCACGTTGTAATTCTTGAACTAACTCATCTTTGTTAAATGGAATTTCAGGAAGCACCATAAACTCGCATCCACTTGCAATTGCAGCGGCCATTGTTAAATCACCGCAGTAGCGTCCCATCACTTCTACAAGTGAAATTCGTTGATGAGATGAGGAGGTATCTCTTAAGCGATCAATTGCTTCAACGACAGTTTGTAACGCTGTGAAGTAACCGATAGTATAGTCAGTTCCACCTATATCATTATCGATAGTGCCAGGTAAACCAATACAAGGAAAACCTTTCTCTGAGATTAATTTTGCCCCCATATAGGAGCCATCCCCTCCAATTACGACTAAAGCGTCTATGCCGTTTGCTTTCATATTTTCAATCGCTTGGAGCCTAACAGCCTCTTCTTTAAATTGCGGGAAGCGTGCTGACCCTAAAAATGTACCACCGCGCGTTATCATATCGGAAACATCTGATCGGTTGAGTTTTTTCATCCTATTTTCATATAGGCCTAAGTACCCATCATATATCCCAAAGACTTCTAAGCCATCTGAGATAGCAGCTCTAACTACTCCTCGTATTGCTGCATTCATTCCAGGAGAATCTCCACCACTAGTTAACACACCGATTTTTTTAATCATTTTGTAAGTACCTTTTAGTTAATAAATAATTAAGTGTTTAATTTATTCTATATCTCATGTTGAGATTGATTATCTTCTATTTAGTATTAAGAACTTTTGATTAACGATAAATTATAGTTGTATTTTACATTTTTTTTATTCTTTAATGATATTTATTCATACCAAAAAAAGAAATATCTATAAATGTTTCTTTGCTTGGTTTTCTAATGCTACCGCCGAATGAGGATCTTGATGTAATAATATCTCTGCGGTAGGATAAGCAATTAATATTGCTTTCTCAACGTTATCAGTGATTGCATGTGCTTCTACTAAAGGTAAATGGTCATGCATTTCAATATGCATTTGTATAAAACGAGTCAGCCCAACACGCCGAGTTTTTAAATCATGTGCACCTAATACGCCAGGTATATTAACCGCAATTGCAAGTATTTTTTCTTGTTCTTCAATGGGTAATGCTCTATCTAATAACATTTGAATTGCTTCATAGCCAATTTTAATTGCGTGGTAGCCTATATAAAGGCTAATGAAAATAGCGAATATTGCATCGGCACGAAGAACACCAAAATGTGATAAAATAAGTGCAATGAGTATTGCAAAATTCATTAAGATGTCAGTTTGGTAATGCAACATATCGGCACGAATAGCTTGGCTTTGAGTTGTTTTATATACCCACCTTTGGTAAGTCACTAAAAATAGGGTTGTAATTAAGGAAAATATAATTACTATGATGCCTAATGAAAGATTTTTAATTGGATTGGGTGATATGAAGTTCTGGATACCATTTAACATTAAAAATACTGCCGATCCAAGAATAAACATACCTTGTGCTAAAGCAGCTAAAGATTCAGCTTTACCATGACCAAAACTATGATCATCATCGGCAGGTAGTAAGGCAAATCGTAATACAAGTAAATTTAAACCAGATGCACTGATATCAACTAATGAGTCTAATAAACCTGCTAAAATAGTGACAGAACCAGTCATCCACCAAACAATTAGTTTAGATGTAAACAGCAAAATAGCTACTGACGTTGCTATAATTGCGGCATTTTTTACACGTATTGCATAATCTGCATGGTTGTTCACTATCTTAGGCATTAAAATATCGCTTTTTTGAGTTTGTTCTGTAAGGGTAAGCTAGCTTGATTAACTAGCAATAAATATTAGGAGTAGTTTACTCTTTTTTTAAGGAAAATTCATTTTTGTGATCAAATTCACGGTCTATATGTATTTTTTTATGTCAGTCTTTACAATTTTCAAGAGAGTTTTAATTTTTGGTGAAACTGTTTTGATTAAACAAGCAAACTAAATAAAAGAGGTATTATGAATACAAATCAAAGAAAATTGGGGATTGTTATGGATCCCATCTCAGCCATTAACATAAAAAAAGATTCTAGTTTTGCGATGTTACTCGCTGCAGAAGAAAAAGGCTATCAAATTTACTATATGGAAATGAGTGATCTTTATCTTATGACAGGCCAGGCTCGTGCTAAATCTAAGCGGTTATCTGTTAAATATGATGTTGAAAATTGGTATCAATTTCATGAAGAGTTAGATATTGCGTTAGGTGACCTTGATGTCATATTAATGCGAAAAGATCCTCCATTTGATACTGAATATATTTATGCTACTTATATTTTGGAGCGTGCTGAATTAGAAGGGACGCTTATAGTCAATAAACCTCAAAGTTTAAGAGATTGTAATGAAAAACTCTTTACCGCTTGGTTTGCTGATTTAACGCCTGAAACTTTAGTAACTAGAAGAAAAGATTTAATTAAAGCATTTTATGAAACTCATAAGGATATCATATTGAAACCTTTAGATGGTATGGGAGGATCGTCTATTTTTAGAGTAAAAGCAGGCGATCCTAACTTATCAGTGATTATTGAAACTCTAACTCAACTTGGGCAGACTTATTGTATGGTTCAAACATATCAGCCTGCTATTAAAGATGGAGATAAGAGGATTTTAATTGTTGATGGTGAGCCTATGCCTTATTGCTTAGCTAGAATTCCTGCTCAAGGAGAGACAAGAGGGAACTTAGCTGCTGGAGGAAGAGGGGAAGCAAGACCATTAACTGAAAGTGATTGGGCGTTAGCGCGTGCTATTGGACCCACCTTAAAATCAAAGGGGTTAATTTTTGTAGGATTAGATGTCATTGGGGATAGAGTGACTGAAATTAATGTCACGAGCCCGACATGTATTAGAGAAATTGAATCTGCATTCGACATTTCAATTACTGATAAACTTTTCGAAGCTATTGAGCGTTACTGTAGTGCAAGGTAAATTTTGATTGTTTATTTAACATTAATTCAATAAGCTGATTTAAGGGTATAAATGACTAAAACAATTTTAGCATTTGATTTTGGTACAACCAGTATTGGTGTAGCAGTCGGACAAACTGTAACAAGCCAAGCTTCAGCTCTTCCAGCTTTAAAAGCTATAGAAGGTTCACCGAACTGGGACGCTGTTGAAAAACTTATCAAAGAATGGCAACCTGATTTATTTGTTATAGGACTGCCATTTAATATGGATGGCAGTGAACAGGAAATGACTCAAAAAGCGAGGCGTTTTGGAAACCGCTTAAATGGACGGTTTGGAATTGAAATTGCCTACCAAGATGAACGTTTAAGTAGTGTAGAGGCAAAAGCTCGATTATTTGATAAAAAAGGATTTAAAGGTCTAAATAAGCAAAAAATTGATTCAGTGTCGGCGGTGATTATTCTTGAAGGGTGGTTTGAAGACAATTAAATTATAGCTCATCTCAATTGATTTCGTTCAATTGAGATGAGCCTTAAAGTAATATTATAGAGCTTGCTTTTCAAGCATTGCTAACATTTCTTTTGGTGGCAGATAGCCAGGTACAAGATCTCCACTTGGTACCAATATTGCAGGTGTTCCAGTTACCCCCATTTGATTTCCTAACTTGTAATGATCTCTAATATCAAAATCACAGGTAGCAGGAGCAGGTATTTCTCCTTTATCCGCTTTATCAAAAGCGGTATTTTTGTCCGCCATACACCAAACAGACTGCATATTAGCTGCATTTTCTGATAATGGACCTTGTCTAGGAAATGCTAAATAACTAATTGTAATCCCTAAATCGTTATATTCATTCATTTGTTGATGCATTTTTTGGCAATAAGGACAGGTAATATCAGTAAAAACAGTGATTGCAAATTTTTCGTTTTTAGCACGATAAGTAATCATTTGGTCACTGAGTTTTGCGACTTCGCCTACTAACCGTTTTGCAATATAGTTAACCGGTTGTCCGCTAGTTAAATCATAAAGATCACCATGGAAAAGGTAGTTTCCATCTTCGCTTGCAATCATCACGCCTTGCTCAGTGGTAACTGTCTTCAGTCCTTTTATAGGTGAATCTTCAATTTTATTGATGGTCATTCCAAGCCCACCTAATTTTTTTTCAATCGCTTCATTAGCAACCGCAGTGTGAGAGAGACAAAGTAAGCTTACTGCGATACAAAGTGGGCGTATAAAAGACATAAATTCTCCGACAATAAAAATAAGGGTAATTGATTATTTTACTACTTTAGTTATTTACTAATACAGATAACTTTTAGACTAATCATCTTGCATTGTACATAAATTATCAAGTAAAAGCGCTTAAAATTGTTTAATTATATTTTCTATTTAGCTAGTTTTTTGTAAAAATATCTAATATTTCTAACGCTTGTCACTAGACAGTTTAACAAGAGTTTGCTACCGTACGCTATGTTTTCTTTAAATTGGTCATACCAATTTAAAGATTTTTGAATTGTTTATATCAGTTAATGATACTTGCTGATAACAAAATTATAACAAAATCCAACATATATTTGAGATTAAGGTGTAAAAAAATCGATGAGCTATCATAAAATACGGCAACCTAAAGTTTCCGATGCAGTTGAGCAGCAAATTGAGAAACTCATCTTAGAGGGAACACTCAGGCCAGGTGAAAAATTATTACCAGAGCGAGAACTTGCTACGTTATTTGATGTTTCTAGACCTTCGTTAAGGGAAGCTATTTTAAGGTTAGAGGGTAAAGGCTTACTTTATCGTAAGCAGGGTGGTGGTACTTTTGTGCAGAATAATTTATGGCAAAGTATGAGTGATCCGCTCTCTGAGCTCTTAGATACTCATCCAGAGTCTCAGTTTGATTTATTAGAAACTCGCCATGCTTTAGAGGGAATCTCTGCCTATTATGCAGCTTTAAGAGGAACAGATGAAGATCTTTCTTTACTTAAAATAAAACATAATGCCATTGAGCTAGCTCAAAACAGTGGTGATCTAGACGCTGAAGCTGCTGCTGTTTTACAATATCATATTAGTGTAACTGAAGCTGCGCATAATTTGGTATTGTTGCATTTACTACATGCATTACAGCCAATATTAGAGTCTAATATAAAGAAAAATTTTAAATTGCTTTATACTAGACAAGAGATTTTACCTAAATTAAACGAACACCGTTCGAATGTTTTAAATTCAATTTTAGCAAGAGATCCTGAGGGGGCAAGAGATGCTTCTCATAGGCATCTTGCTTTTATCGAAGAAACTCTTTTAGAAGTTAATCGTGAGCAAAGCCGGCGTGAGCGTTCATTGCGCCGTTTGCAACGAGAAGATAGTGCATCAGTAAAATATTAATGTTTGATTTATCATCATGCCTGTTTCGCTGAAGCGAGTGATCATTTTTTTACCAATGAGGACGTAAACCATGTCAACACATCTTACCAATGATGTAGACCCAATCGAAACACAAGATTGGCTCCAAGCGATTGAATCAGTCATTCGCGAAGAAGGCGTTGAACGCGCCCAATATTTGCTTGAAACATTAATAGATAAAGCAAAAAATGGCGGAGTTAACATTGCAGCCGGAACAAACACATTAGATTATATTAACTCTATACGTGTTGAAGATGAGCCTGCGTATCCAGGTAATAGCGATTTGGAAAGACGTATTCGCTCGGTTATCCGCTGGAATGCCATTATGATGGTATTACGCGCATCAAAAAAAGATTTAGAGTTAGGGGGGCACTTATCCTCATACCAATCAGCTGCTACTATGTATGAAGTTGGTTTTAATCATTTTTTCCGTGGGCGGACAGATAAAGATGGCGGAGATTTAGTTTATTTCCAAGGCCATATCTCACCAGGTATTTACTCTCGTGCATTTGTTGAAGGGCGTTTAACCGAAGAGCAATTAAGTAATTTTCGTCAAGAATTAAATGGTAATGGCCTTTCATCGTACCCACACCCACATTTAATGCCTGAATTTTGGCAATTTCCAACCGTATCAATGGGGCTAGGGCCTTTAAATGCGCTTTACCAAGCTAAATTCTTAAAATATCTAGAGCATAGAGAGCTAAAAGATACTTCAAATCAACGTGTTTATGCATTTTTAGGTGATGGTGAGATGGACGAACCAGAATCAAAAGGCGTCATCACTGTTGCTATGCGAGATAAATTAGATAATTTATGTTTTATCATTAACTGTAATTTACAACGCCTAGATGGGCCTGTAACTGGGAATGGTAAAATTGTTAATGAGCTAGAGGGTATTTTTGCAGGTGCAGGCTGGAATGTAGTCAAAGTCTTGTGGGGTGAGCGTTGGGATGCACTATTTGCAAAAGATACTTCTGGTAAGTTAATTCAATTAATGAATGAAACCTTAGACGGTGATTTTCAAAGATTTAAATCTAAAGATGGTGCTTATGTTCGCGAACACTTTTTTGGTCGTTACCCTGAGACTGCTGCGTTGGTCGCTGATTTATCTGATGATGATATCTGGTCTCTTAACCGTGGTGGTCATGATGTTAAGAAAGTATATGCTGCCTTCAAAAATGCCGCGGAAACAAAAGGTAAACCAACTGTAATCTTAGCTCAGACAATCAAAGGTTACGGCATGGGGAATGCAGCTGAAGGTAAAAATATTGCTCATCAAGTCAAGAAAATGGATATGGATGATATTAGACATTTTCGTGATCGTTTTAATGTGCCTGTATCTGATGCCGATATTGAGTCATTGCCTTTTGTTACCTTTGAAAAAGGTTCAGAAGAATATGAGTATTTGCATTCACGTCGTCAAGCACTTGGTGGCTATCTACCAACTAGATTGAAAAATACAACTCATAAATTAGATATTCCTGCATTAAGTGAATTTAGTCCATTGTTTGAAGAGCAAAAGAAAGAGATTTCTACAACAATTGCATTTGTACGTGTATTAAATATTCTTCTTAAAACTGGTATCAAAGAGCATTTAGTACCAATCTTAGCTGATGAAGCAAGAACATTTGGTATGGAAGGTTTATTTCGCCAAATTGGAATCTATAGTGCAAGGGGACAGCAATATACGCCTCAAGATAAAGAGTTAGTGGCCTATTATAAAGAAGATGAGAAAGGTCAAATTCTACAAGAAGGAATTAACGAAGCAGGCGCGATGGCTTCTTGGATTGCTGCAGCTACCTCATATAGTACAAATGATTTACCGATGATCCCATTTTATATCTATTATTCTATGTTTGGATTCCAACGAATTGGCGACTTATGCTGGTTAGCAGGCGATCAACATGCAAGAGGTTTCTTAATTGGAGGAACGTCAGGCCGCACAACCCTAAATGGGGAAGGTCTACAGCATGAAGATGGGCATAGCCACATTCAAGCTTTAACGGTTCCTAATTGTATTTCTTACGATCCCGCTTTTGCTTATGAAGTCGCTGTTATTATGCATGATGGTTTAGTGCGTATGTATGGTGAGAAACAAGAAAATGTTTATTACTATATCACCACACTAAATGAAAACTATGCAATGCCAGCTATGCCAGAGGGTGTTGAAGAAGGAATTCGCAAAGGGATCTATAAACTTGAAAGTATTGCTGGATCGAAAGCAAAAGTTCAGTTGCTCGGTTCTGGATCTATTTTGCGTCATGTTCGTATTGCAGCTCAGCTTCTAGCAGATGATTTCGGTATTGGTTCAGATGTGTTCAGTGTGACGTCATTCACTGAACTTGCACGTGATGGTCAAGATTGTGAACGTTGGAATTTATTACATCCAACAGAAACACCTCGTACTCCTTATATTTCAACTGTTTTGAGTGAAGATGTGACTGTTGCATCAACTGATTATATGAAACTATTTGCTGAACAAGTTCGTCGTTTTATACCATCAACACAATATGCAGTTCTAGGAACTGATGGATTTGGTCGTTCAGATAGCCGTGATAATTTAAGAAATCACTTTGAAGTAGATGAACACTATGTTGTGATTGCTGCTTTAGGCCAATTAGCAGATAAAGGGGTTATTGGCAAAGATGTCGTTGCTGCCGCAATTAAAAAATATGGTATTAACAGCGAGAAAGTCAATCCGCGTTTGGCTTAAGTGATGAGAGGATAAAACATGACTATTGAAATTTTTGTACCCGATATTGGGGATGATGAAGTTGATGTGACCGAGGTGTTAGTTAAAGTCGGTGACACTATCACACTTGAACAATCACTTATGGTTGTAGAAGGTGATAAAGCTTCTATGGAAGTACCTTCACCGCAAGCTGGTAAAGTAGCTCAAATTCTTGTCAATGTTGGAGATAAAGTCAAAACTGGATCTTTGGTTATGATTTTTGAACAAGCAGGAGTGGCTGCTTCTGATGAGAAACCAGCAACATCGTTAGCGGCGACTACTCAAACGAATTCTGCTGTGATTGAAACAATATTTGTACCAGATATTGGTGATGATGAGGTAGATGTCACGGAAATTCTTGTAAAAGTAGGCGATACTATTACACAAGAGCAATCTTTAATTGTTGTTGAAGGCGATAAAGCGTCTATGGAAGTGCCGTCACCTAAAGCAGGTGTTGTGAGTGCTATTACGATTAATGTCGGCGATAAGGTTAAAACTGGTTCGGCAATTATGGCATTCTCAATTACTAGCGCATCAGCTAGTGCACCAGCAGTGGCAGCAGCGCCGGTGCAAAATACCTCTGTAAGTAGTACAAAAGTCATTTCTGTACCAGATATTGGTTCTGATGAAGTTGATGTGACAGAGGTATTAGTTAAAGTTGGTGATAGCATTAAGAAAGAACAATCTCTTATCGTAGTAGAAGGGGATAAAGCTTCCATGGAAGTCCCTGCAGAATGTGATGGAATTGTTTCTGAGGTGACGATTAAAGTTGGCGATAAAGTAAAAACAGGATCGCCGATTATGATCTTTACTGTTACTTCAAGCGCTAACACTACTGCGCCAGTTCAAGCATCGCAACCAGCTGCACAAGCGCCAAAAGCACAGGCAACTTCAGCAGTATCACCTGCATCATCAGTAGCGAGTAGTAAAAATGAGTTTGAAGCTAATGATGCATATGTTCATGCAACACCATTAGTGCGTCGTTTAGCTCGTGAATTTGGAGTGAATTTAGCTAAAGTTAAGGGAACAGGGCGTAAAAATCGTATTTTACGTGAAGATGTTCAAGCTTATGTGCGTGATGCAATTAAGAAAGTTGAATCGGGTGCGACAGCAAATAGTGGTGCTGGTTTAGGCTTAATACCTTGGCCAAAAGTGGATTTTGCTAAATTTGGTGAAACCGAAGAGGTTGAATTATCAAGAATTCAAAAATTGAGCGGTGCAAACTTAAGCCGAAACTGGGTTATGATTCCACATGTTACGCAATTTGATGATGTGGATATTACTGATTTGGAAGCATTCCGTAAACAGCAAAATCAAGAAGCAGAAAAGAAAAAAATGGATCTTAAAATTACACCATTAGTCTTTTTAATGAAGGCAGCAGCTAAAGCATTAGAGGCATTCCCTCGCTTTAATAGCTCGCTATCTGAAGATGCTCAAAAATTGATATTGAAAAAATACATTAACATCGGCGTGGCAGTTGATACACCAAATGGTTTAGTTGTTCCTGTATTCAAAGATGTCAATAAAAAGGGAATAGTGGAGCTTTCACGTGAATTAGCTGTTATTTCTAAAAAAGCTCGTGAAGGTAAACTAACTGCTTCTGATATGCAAGGTGGGTGTTTTACCATTTCTAGTTTAGGTGGGTTAGGAGGCACTTCTTTTACCCCAATCGTGAATGCACCTGAAGTGGCTATTTTAGGCGTCTCAAAATCTGCCATGAAGCCTGTTTGGAATGGTAAAGAGTTTACACCTCGTTTGATGTTACCACTCTCATTATCTTATGATCATAGGGTAATTGATGGTGCAGATGGTGCAAGATTCATCACTTATCTAGGCTCTGTGATTGCAGATTTACGTCGTTTAATTATGTAAAAGTAGGCAATATTTAATTGTAAACTTAGGGAAATCATTCTAAGTATCGCGTTAGAGGAGAAAGCTTTGATGCCATACTTAGGGATGAACGATATTCGTGGTAGTACAAACCAAAAAAATAATGAGATTTGAGGTTATCATGAGCACAGAAATTAAAACACAAGTGGTTGTTATCGGCGCCGGCCCAGCTGGATACTCTGCAGCATTCCGTAGTGCAGATTTAGGAATGAAAACGGTTATTGTTGAACGTTTTGCTACTCTTGGTGGTGTATGTTTGAATGTAGGTTGTATTCCCTCTAAAGCTTTATTGCATGTTGCAAAAGTGATTAATGAGGCGGCATCTTTATCTGATCACGGTATTGTTTTTGGAAAGCCAAAGACTGATATTGATAAAGTCCGTTTGTGGAAAGAAAAAGTCATCACTCAACTAACAGGTGGTCTTGCTGGTATGGCTAAAGGACGTAAAGTTGATACGGTTCAAGGAACTGCTAACTTTACAGGCTCTCATTCGTTAGAAGTGACATCAGATGATGGCAGTAAAACAACGATTACATTTGAACATGCGATAATTGCAGTTGGTTCACATCCAATTAAGCTACCTTTTATCCCACATGAAGATCCTCGTATTTGGGATTCTACTGATGCACTAGAGCTAAAAGTTGTTCCAGAAAAACTGCTTGTAATGGGCGGTGGTATTATTGGTCTTGAAATGGGAACTGTTTACCATTCATTAGGAACAGAAATTGATGTTGTTGAGATGTTTGATCAAGTTATTCCAGCTGCAGATAAAGACATCGTCAAAGTGTATACAAAACGTATCAGTAAGCAATTTAATTTGTTGTTAGAAACGAAAGTTACTAAGGTTGAAGCTAAGCCTGATGCGATCCATGTTACGATGGAAGCGAAAGATGGTAGTTCATTTACTAAAACCTATGATGCTGTGCTTGTTGCAATTGGCCGTGCACCTAATGGCAAGAAATTATCTGCTGAAAAAGCGGGTATTAATGTTGATGAGCGTGGTTTTATTCATGTTGATAAGCAATTACGTACAAATGTCCCCCATATTTTTGCAATTGGGGATGTTGTTGGTCAGCCTATGCTTGCTCATAAAGGGGTGCATGAGGGGCATGTTGCAGCGGAAGTGATTTCAGGCCTTAAACATTTCTTTGATCCTAAAGTCATTCCATCTATTGCTTACACTGAGCCGGAGGTTGCTTGGGTTGGATTGACTGAAAAAGAAGCAAAAGAGAAAGGCATTGCTTATGAAACAGCAAGCTTCCCTTGGGCTGCTTCTGGGCGTGCTATTGCATCAGATTGCGCTGACGGTGTCACTAAACTTATCTTTGATAAAGCTACTCACCGTATTTTAGGTGGGGCAGTTGTTGGCACTAATGGTGGTGAATTATTAGGTGAGATCACATTAGCGATTGAAATGGGCTGTGATGCAGAAGATATCGCACTTACTATTCATGCCCATCCAACGTTACATGAATCTGTTGGATTAGCTGCTGAAATTTATGAAGGCAGTATTACTGATTTGCCTAATCCAAAAGCTAAGAAAAAATAATCAGATAGTATTTTGATATGATAAAAAACCGCAAGTATACTTGCGGTTTTTTATTTTAATGAGATCAATTTCTTTTATGAATACCTTCGCTGTTTTGTTATTGTAGTCATCAACAAAATGAGTAAGGCATAAGTCACCCTAAAAACTCTCTAATAATCTTTCTGGTTAAAGTTGGATAATTTTTTGGAGTTTTTCAAATACAATTGAGGGGTGTAAATCTTTTAACACTCCAGTTTCACTTATAATTGAATATTGATTTTCGCCGTATCCACCAATTAATTTAGGATCAGTGGGGCCAAATAATGTGATATTAGGACGACTTAAGGCAGCGGTTAAATGACTTAACCCAGTATCAACTGAAATCACTGCTGTAGAATGGGCAATCACATTGGCAACCTCAGCTAAAGATAACTTGGGCAGTACGGTTACATGATTAAATTTGGATGCGAGGCGTTTGGCTCGATCCTTTTCTGCACTGGTACCCCAAGGCAATTTAACTTTAAATCCTAACGTGTGTACTTGCTCAAGTAAACTAGTCCAATATTCCTCTGGCCAATGTTTTTCATCACGTGTTGTGCTGTGCAAAAAAACCAAATATGGTTGTGTGTTCATATTAAGGTTATTAGCAGCATCTTGATGTAAAAAATGATCTGCAATTGAGTAGTCACCTTGAGTAGTAGGGAGAGGATAATTCATGGTTTTTGAAAAAAGCTCTCTGATGCGATTAACTGCATGCTGCTCCCAACTAACGGGGTGCTTTATATCATAAAATAAACTGGCTAATCCTTCTCTTGCACTTTTAAAGTTATATCCATGCTTAGTGCCTTTAGCATGGCGCACAATAAAAAATGCGCTTTTAATTAGTCCTTGTGCATCAATGACTAAATCATAATTATTTGATTGAAGTGTTTTAATAAATTCTATTTTTTCTTCTTTTGTTTCTTGGCTAAACCAACTTTTTCTCCATCGGCGTAATGCAACAGGTATCACTTGTCTAATTGATGGATGCCAACTTGGAATTTGAGAAAAATTTTCTTCAACTACCCAATCAACCATTAGATCTGGGTTGTATTGTTTTGCATCAGTTAATGCAGGTAGTGTGTGTAGAATATCTCCCATAGAAGAGGTTTTAACCAATAAAATTTTCACGTCAGACATCCCTTTTTGACTCAGTTATTGATTTATGAGTGCGCTCTAGTAATGGTATTAAGGTCTTAATCACTTGCTCAGGTGTGATATCAATTAAGCTCTGGTGATATCCAGATTCTCCACCTGTTTTACGGATTTTGATAAAACCAGTAATAAGTCTAATAATCACTGCATTATCAGATAAAGGTGGGGTAAATTCTGGGCTAGTTGGACCATACAATGCAACAAGTGGAATGTCCAATGCTGCACCAATGTGCATTAAACCAGAATCATTCGTGACCATCCCATCTAAACCAGCAATTAAACATATCGCTTCTTCCAAACTTGTTATGCCTGCTAAATTAAAGCATTGGTTTTTGGCTTCCGAACTTAATTTTTCAATAATCGCTTCTCCGATCTGAGCATCTTTAGCTGAGCCAAATAAAATAATAATATGTCCTTGCTGAATTAATGTTTCAGCAAGTTTTGCATAATGATAATCTGGCCAGCGTTTTGCAGGACCAAATTCGGCGCCAGGGCAAAATCCAATTAAACCGTTTTTTTTTCTTTCTGCTAAGGTATTAATAACCGCTTTAGGAAGGAACTTTTCTTGAACCAATTTTATCTCAGATTGGGTCACGTATAATTTAGGTCTTAAGATTGGCGAAGGAATATCCTTAGCTGTTTTAATCTTATCAGCGGAGTAAGCCAGTGCAACATACCTATCCACCATTTTTACAAATGCCAATTTATCTAATTTCCGACAATCTGTTAAAAGACCATAACGCATTTCCCCTCGCCAACCTATACGTGTTTTTATTTTAGCAAACCAAGGGATTAATGCTGATTTGAATGAATTAGGTAGAATGTATGCATGTGTGTAATGATTTTGGCTTAAGGTTTTCCCTAAATGGTAGCGAGCTTTTAATCCTAAAGCGCCATGCCCTAATGGCATTTCAATCCCTTTATTTACCTCTGGCATTCTAGCCAATAAAGCATGACTCCAGGTAGGTGCCATCACATCAATAATAGCATCAGGATGAAGAGCCTTAATGGTACGATAGAGACTTTGTGACATCATCATATCGCCAACCCAAGAGGGGCCTATGATTAAAATTCGCATAGCATAGCCTTAATAAAATAACTAAGAAAAAAATAAGAGCTTTAAACTTTATTTAGCCAAGATAAATACTTTTCAACACCCTCTGCAACATCATGAAATGGCGCATCAAATCCAGCTTTACGCAAATTCGTCAGGTCTGCTTGGGTGTAGGCTTGATAATGCCCTTTTAGATGTTCAGGAAAAGGAATGGACTCGATGGTGCCTTTTCCATGGTACTTAATAACGGCTTTTGCAACAGCTTCAAAAGATTCCGCTTTTCCTGTGCCTGCATTAAATATACCTGAAATCTGGTTTTCTAAGCACCATAAATTGAGGTTGGCAACATCTTCAACATAGATAAAATCTCTTAAAAAGCGTTCACTTCCGGCAAATAATTTAGGATTCTCACCTCTATTCATTTGATTATTTAAATGAAATGCAACGCTTGCCATGCTGCCTTTATGGTTTTCACGAGGGCCATATACATTAAAATATCTAAGACCACATACAGGGGATTCAGCTTCAGGCAAAATATTTCGTACATACTGGTCAAATAAAAACTTAGAATATCCATATACATTTAAAGGAGTTTCAAATTGACGATCTTCAATAAACTGTTCTGTTCTTCCGCCATATGTTGCTGCTGAAGAGGCATATATAAATGGAATTTGGTGGTCTAGACTGTAATGTAATAGATCTTTTGAGTATTGGTAATTATTGTCCATCATATATTTACCATCCCATTCTGTCGTTGCAGAACAGGCACCTTGATGGAAAATTCCTTCAATGTCACCAAATATTTCACCTGCAACTATCATAGACAAAAATTCTTCTCGATCAAGATAGTCTGTAATATCTAAATCGACTAAATTTTTAAATTTAGTGCCATCTTTAAGATGGTCAACAACTAAAATATCATTGAAACCTCTTTTATTCAGAGCGTGAATGATATTACTACCAATAAATCCTGCGCCGCCTGTTACAATAATCATAAACTCTCCAAGTAAAGATATGGGGGACGGTTCCCACCACTAGTTTTTAAACTCATTAATTTACTCTCTTTAAATCTCAGCATAATTTTTTATAAGGCTCTTAAGTATCAAAATAGCCTTTTATTAATTATAACCTGAAGCGCTAAAATTACATAACAAACCTTTATTAAGGTGGCTTATTGTCTTTGAAAGTGAATATACCTAAATCATGGGTGATGTGTTTTAAGCCTTATGTTACTATATTTACTCTAAATGCAGATAAATTTTGTTTACAGCAATTTTTTGTGCTGTAAATGATGGTTAGTGGAACAATGAAAAATTGGTGTTGAGTTTCAAATATATGAATACACAATCTATAGCAAACATACCATGGCTTTTTGATGCTTATAAGCAATTAGCAGGTATGTACGCAACATCTCAGGGACATCATGCTCTATTACTTCAAAGCACTCAAGGGGTAGGCGAGCATGAACTTATACAATCTGTAGGCCATTTTCTATTGTGTCAGGCTAAGCAAAAAACACCAATTATGACTGCTTGTGGTGTTTGCACAAGTTGTAAATTAATTAATGCAAATAATCATCCTGATTGGCATGTTATTGAACTTGAAAAAGATAAAAAAAGTATTGGGGTTGATGCGATTAGGACTGTTATAAATGAATTACACCAGCATGCTAACCAAGGAGGAGCTAAATTAATAGAGATTGAGAATTTAGAAATTTTGACTGAGGCTGCAGCAAATGCATTGTTAAAAATTCTAGAGGAACCAACAGACAATACTTTCTTTTTATTGACGACCTATGCCCCTAGCGAATTGCTAGCGACAATAAAGAGTCGATGTCTTGCCTATCCATTATTGGTACCTAGAGAAATAACTGCAATTGAATGGTTAAAAGATAAGGGAACTCAGCTTGATAATGACTCATTAAAGGTTGGATTACGTTTGGCACATGGCGCTCCGATTTTGGCATCAGAGATTTTAAATGAATCAAATTGGGCAAATAGAATTACATTTAATACCGAATTATATGACGCACTGAAACATAAAGCTTATTTAAAGCTCGCTAGTTATTTATCAAGTGAAAATTGGCTTTTTCACTTAGAGTCTTTAATTGCCTACTTACTAGATGCTTTGAAATATCAATCATTACACAAAATACCAGATATCAGTAGAGCCCTTAATGAGGCGCTTATTAATATTGACAGAATAGATATTATCTCAGAACTAGCCCTGCAAGATCACACAATGTTGGTTATTAATTTACAAGAGGCTATGCATATTAGATATACGCTCGTACATAACCCTAGTATTAATACCGAGTTAATGATTACAAACTGGCTGCTGAGATGGCAACAAAATCGTCTAGAACAAAATTATCTATAATATACGTTGCGTGGATTCGCCTTGTATAAATAATCGTTATTTTACAATTTCTTTTGGTTACTCTTAATTACATTTATTTATATTTGTATCAATTTCTAGTATACTACTTCGTAACATTTTACACACAACGAGCTTTTTATCTATTAGAGCATAACTTTTTGCTTACAAAATTTACGCCTAGCGTATTGAGATATCTATTATGAATGCTACCACTAGTATAACGCCTAACTCTCGTAAAAGTTTATCCCTTGGTACTAAACTAACGAGTATTTTATCAATTACAGTTGCAATTATATTGTGTTTGTTAACCATAGTTTTGACTGCATCAACTGGAAAAATTATGGAACAACAATCTAGGCAGGGAGTAATTGATCGATCTGAGTTGCTTGTCGGTACAATGACTATTGCTGAAGAAAATTTTAAAGAAACGGTTAAACGGTTTTATAATTTATTTGTAGGAAGTTATGCTGGTGAATTTTCGCTTGATCCTCAAAACACTGTCATGGTAAATGAGGTTGAAACCCCTGTGCTTAAACTACAAGGTGAAATGGTCAATAATGACAATGTCATACCTGATAATTTTTTTAATGTTACTCAATCTGTTGCGACTATCTTTGTGAAAGATGGAGATGATTTTGTTAGAATATCGACTTCCTTGAAAGATAAAGATGGAAAGAGAGTGTTAGGGACAAAACTTGGTGTTAAGCACCCTGCTTATGAATTAGTATTGCAAGGAAAGGAATACACAGGTTTAGTTGAACTCTTTGGATCAAATTATATGGCGATTTACGGACCTTTAAAAAATAGCGCAGGTGAGATTATTGGGCTTTATTTTTTAGGGGTAGATATCACACAATATACGATGTTTATTAAACAACAAATTAATAGTATAAAATTAGGTGAGTCTGGTTATTTTTATGTATTAGATGCCTCTAATACGGCGAAAAGAGGGAACTTTGTTATTCATCCGAATCGTGAAGGGGAAAATGCATTATCTTTGACTGATCCAAATGGATTTGAGTTTATTAAAGCGATGCTTGACCAAAAAAATGGGTATTTAGTTTACGATTATGATGATCCAGTTCAAAAAACCTTAAGGCCTAAATTAGCTGCATTTAATTATTTAGAAAATCGTAAGTGGGTAGTGGTTGGCTCTATTTATGTAGATGAAATTAATGCACCTATTAAAGAACAGCAACAGCATTTTATCCTTATAGGTATTGCTTCGTTATTAGTTATTGGATTACTGATGATTTTCATTATTCGAAGAATGATAACTAAGCCACTAAACCATATTACATCTGAGACACATAAATTAGCTGATGGAGATTTGACAACACATATTCATCTAGATAGATTTGATGAAATAGGCGACTTAGCAAGTAGTCTAAACCGAATTGGTGAAAATCTAAGTCAAGTTGTAGGTCGAGTGAAACATGCTACTGATCTTGTAGTTGATATCTCTGAGCATATGTATCAAGGTAATCAAACTTTGCTTACACAAACTCAACAGCAAGTATTTGCTGTAGAATCTACAGCAAGCGCTTTACATGAAATGATGATTACGGTTCGTCAAAATACTGAAAATGCTCAAAATTGTGATAGTATAGCCGCACATGCGACTAAGATTGCTGAGCAAAGTGGGCAAGCGGTTGGTGTACTTGTTCAAGATATCACCCAGATACATTCATCGTCACAAAATATCGTGAGTATTGTTGATGTAATTGATGGTATTGCATTCCAAACCCAAATATTGGCATTGAATGCAGCAATTGAAGCTGCTAGAGCAGGAGAACAAGGGCGAGGATTTGCGGTTGTCGCTGGAGAAGTGGGCGCGCTTGCCCATCGCTCTTCTAAAGCTGCAAATGAAATTAAGCAAATGATTGAGCAAATCGTTTCTCAAATAAAAAATAGTAGCGAACTTGCAGTGACTACAGGAGAAACAATGAACTCTGTTTTAGATAGTATAAATCAAGTTTCAGTTGCTATGGCAGATATTGTAGTAGCAAGCAGGCAACAAAATGCAGGAATTACGCAAGTTAATCAATCAATGGAAGAGATTGATGCAAGTGCGGCTGGTAATTCTAAGCTTGTTGTCGAAAATAATAATATGACGGTCACTTTAAAAACACAAGCAAATGAGCTCATCAATCAAATCAAAGTGTTTAAAATTGATTAAATAAATCATAATAATAAGTGAAGGTATGAATAGCTGTTCACTAGGGAAGCTAAACGTTAGTATGAGTATATTTTTAGTTGATTCACATTGCCATTTAAATTTATTAAATTATGAGACGACACATCAAAATGTCAATCAAGTGATTGATAATGCAATTAATGAGCAAGTTCGGTATATGTTAGCAGTTGCCACTTCATTAGAAGGGTATGAGCAAATGACTGAACTTGTTGGGGCAAACCCACATGTTGGATTTTCATGTGGTGTGCACCCTTGTTATGTTAAAGACGCTCAATACGAGTTGGATAAATTTCGTGAGTTAGCGTCTAAAGAGCATGTGCTTGCGCTTGGTGAAACAGGATTGGACTATTATCACGAGACTGATACACTTAGGCTACAACAGCAGAGATTTTCAGAGCATATTCAACTTGGAGCTGAATTAAATAAACCAATTATTATCCATACACGTAGCGCACGCAAAGATACACTTGCAATGTTAAAGTCTGAAGATATTTCTCGTT
This sequence comes from Thorsellia anophelis DSM 18579, assembly GCF_900111395.1. Classification (GTDB taxonomy): domain Bacteria; phylum Pseudomonadota; class Gammaproteobacteria; order Enterobacterales; family Thorselliaceae; genus Thorsellia; species Thorsellia anophelis. Next base: position 27,794 of record NZ_FOHV01000022.1, read on the forward strand.
GTGGAGGTGTGTTGCACTGTTTTACAGAGGATATCGATACAGCAAGAGCTGTTTTAGATTTAGGGCTTTATATCTCCTTTTCAGGTATTGTGACATTCAAAAATGCACGTGAATTACAAGAAGTCGCTAAGTTTGTGCCAATAGACAGGATGTTAATTGAAACTGATTCACCTTATTTAGCACCAGTTCCCTTCAGAGGTAAAGAGAATCAACCTGCGAATGTGAGACATGTTGCAACTTTTTTGGCTAATTTAAAATCAATTTCAATTGAAAGTTTAGCTGAAAATACAACTAAAAATTTTTGTCAAATGACGCATTTATCTTATGATGCATTATTATCTGTGTAGTCGTTTAAGGGTATTGATGTATCAATTGGGTCATGTTGTGAATGTATATTTAAGATTTATTTGTTGTTCACTTAAGTCAAATAGCGTAAGGTAACTTGAATTTGTAATTAAATTAGGTTTAACGCTAGATAATCGGAAATGTTAGTTTTTGATAGATTTAAACAATCATATTATGGAATTAACGGTTTACTTTAATTATTAGGATAATTTTATGATTTTACTTGGCGTAATTATTGGTTTATCAAGTACCTTGTTTTCACCAGATCATTCTGAAGACATCTATTCTGACTCATATGATAGCGGTTATGAAGATGAATATTCATATGCAGAGCCCTATTCTGATTGCACAGCAGGTGAATTGACAACTGAAAATGGAAAAACGACTCAAACTTTTTGCCAATGGGATGAATCAGGCGCACTAAAGTTAAACTCAATCACTAGAAGTGATACTGAAACAGAGTTAAATTTAACGCTTGTCGGCGATGGTTATAGTGGGTTTTGTGTTTGGCCAGTTGCAAGTGAAAGTGCTTTTCGGTTAGTTGATACTGATACTGGTGCTGAATTAATTTTAAAGGATCAAGTAAGTGAAATTTCTTCATGTGCTGATCAAGACCCTGATACTAGGTTCATGTACCCAAGCTATGGGGAAGAGTATGAATTAAAATTAGTATTTGACGCATTACCGAGTACTGCGATAAATATGAAGCTAGTGGAGCATGTAGAGGAAGAGGGTGTTAACCCAACAGCAATTAATAATATTACTCTGTTACCTTTAGAATAGATAGTTAATGCGCTGGTATGGTAATAATGCACCCTGCCAGTGTAAATATACTCAATAGGATATAAATGTGGAACACTTACCCTTAAATAGAAGTCAAAAATCACTCCAGCACATACTTTTTATTTTATTTAAGTCCTGTGTGGTGGCTTTATTTATTCCTTTTGCTGCAATGGCAGTTATTGATGACCAAGCAGATAGCCAAAAACAGTCTATTATTGAGTCAAAAATTCAAAAATTTCAAAATCTTTACGCCAAAAATGATCCTAACTTATCTTTAGTTGAAGTCGAATCTACACAATCTACAACTAGAATTATGTTGAGAGTAACGAACGAAACTGCTAGTGCTGGAAGTTATTGCCTCTCTGATATTGACGATGGTAATGCATTTCATGTTATCGACGTAGATACTAACATGGTTTACTCGCTTGAAAAACAAATCAGTAAAATAAAGTCCTGTAATAAAGGTGAGTGGTACGAAATCATAGAGGGGGAAAAGGTTGATATACAACTTTTTTTTCCGAGGTTGCCTGACTCAGTTAAATCGATTCGATTGGTTGAAGGTAGTCCTAACGACTCTACAATTTCAGCAGAGTTTGAAGCCATTACGCTTGATTTAGCTAATAACAATTAATTCATCTTATACAATATAGAACATATAAATTATCTTATCTAGATAATTAAAAATGCACTTTTCTCTGCGTAGACTGAATTTTTAGTCAATTAATTAGAATATGTTTTTGCATTTATCCTTTTTTGTGTTTTAATTTAAACTTAATTAAATGCAAGTTACTCTAAGGAAGGTTATGCTGAGCTTAATGACAGTTTTTAATCATGACATATTAAAGAAGGAGAAAATGAATGAACCGAACTAAAGAAACTATTTTTAGTAAAATTATCCGAAAAGAAATACCGGCAGATATTATTTTTCAAGATGAATTAGTTACTGCATTTAAAGATATCAATCCACAAGCACCTACCCATATTTTAATCATCCCTAATATTCTTATACCAACTGCTAATGATATGGAAACTGAGCATGAGCTTACATTAGGCCGCATGCTGACTGTTGCCGCTAAAATTGCAAAGCAAGAAGGGATCGCAACAGATGGATATCGTTTAATTATGAACTGTAACGAACATGGGGGACAGGAGGTTTATCATATTCACATTCATCTTGTTGGGGGTAAACCATTAGGCCCCATGCTAGTTAAATCTTAACCTATTAAATAACACCTTGTTTTACCATTAAATTATCATGGTGCATACAACACAACCTAATATTACACTCGTATGATAAGTGAAGCTGAAATTAAAATTAATGAAATTAAAGACTTTTTCATGAGTTTACAAGATAAGCTCTGTCTGGAGCTTGCTAAAGTAGATGGTGAGAAAACGTTTAAAGAAGAGCAATGGGTACGTGAAGATGGTGGTGGTGGAAGAAGTCGCGTTATTCAAGATGGTAGGATTTTTGAGCAAGGCGGAGTGAATTTTTCCCATGTTTTTGGCGAGTCAATGCCTGCTTCAGCAACTGCACATCGCCCTGAATTAATGGGGAGATCATTTCACGCTTTAGGTGTATCAATCGTTATGCACCCTAAAAATCCCTACTTACCAACGTCACATGCAAATGTTCGTTTTTTCTTAGCGCAAAAGCCAGGAGCGGAGCCTGTTTGGTGGTTTGGTGGTGGATTTGATCTCACACCTTACTATCCATTTAAAGAGGATGTAATTCATTGGCATAACCAGGCAAAATCAATTTGTTTGCCTTTTGGGTCTGAAGTGTACCCTAAGTACAAAAAATGGTGTGATGAGTATTTTTACTTGAAACATCGGCAAGAAGCTAGGGGCGTTGGAGGGTTATTTTTTGATGATCTTAATACCCCAAATTTCGCCCAATCTTTTGCTTTTACTAAAGCGGTAGGTGAGGGGTATTTAGATGCTTACTTACCTATTTTAGAGCGTAGGAAGAATTTATCTTATGGTGAACGAGAAAGAGACTTTCAATTATATCGTCGAGGGAGATATGTTGAATTTAATTTAGTGTGGGATAGAGGGACTTTATTTGGATTACAAACAGGTGGGCGTACTGAATCTATTTTAATGTCTATGCCTCCATTAGTTAAGTGGTCATATGGTTATGAAGTGGAAGCTAATTCAAAAGAAGCAGAATTACTAACTGATTATTTACCCCCAAAAGAGTGGGCTACACTTTAGTATGTCAGTTATTAAAGGTTTTTAAGATACACAATTTTAAAAACGTAGGGAGTATTTGTAGAAATGACAAAACGATAAAAGGAGAAAGTAGTTATATGGAAGCGCAAGCAATAATAAATAGTATTGCCTCAATATTAGAAACCATTCAAGGATTAGTTTGGAGCTATCCTTTAATTGGATTATGTTTATTTGCTGGAGTCTTTTTTTCAGTTGCAACTCGATTTATGCAAATAAGAGGCATCAAAGAGATGATACGCTTGATGTTGAAAAATAAGTCCTCGGATTCAGGCGTCTCATCTTTTCAAGCATTTGCAATGTCCTTATCTGGGCGTGTAGGGACAGGGAATATTACCGGAGTTGCATTAGCAATTGGTGTAGGAGGGCCTGGCGCTATATTTTGGATGTGGGTTGTTGCTTTTTTAGGCGCGTCTACTTCTTATGTAGAATGTACTTTAGCACAAATTTATAAGCAAAAGGATAAGAACGCTTATTATCGCGGTGGACCTGCTTATTATATTGAAAAAGCGATGGGACAAAAATGGTATGCTTTAATATTTGCGGGTTTTACGGTTTTGGCATGGGGTTTTTTAATGCCGACAACACAATCAAATGCTATTGCAGAAAGTTTAACGGTTGCATGGGATATTAAGCCAATTTATACTGCAATTGGACTTGCAATTGTGATGTCTTTTATTATATTTGGTGGAATTAGGCGTATTGCTAGCTTTGCTCAATGGGTTGTACCTTTCATGGCATTGGCTTATATTGCAGTTGCTTTAGTAATCATAGGAATTAATTTCAAAGCCATTCCAAGTATGCTTACTTTAATATTTGAAAGTGCCTTTGGTATGGGACCTGTGTTAGGTGCCGTCATTTGGCAAGCAATCCAAATGGGTGTGAAGCGTGGACTTTATTCTAATGAAGCAGGTCAAGGTAGTGCACCACATTCAGCTGCTGTTGCTGAAGTGAAGCATCCTGCAGAACAAGGTTATGTGCAAGCTTTTTCAGTTTATATTGATACGTTATTTGTATGTACTGCAACAGCATTTATTATTTTATCAACAGGGCTATATAATGTAGTTGATCCTAATAATCCTGATGCATTTATTTATGTTGGTTTGCAAGGGGTTGAAGCTGGATCAGCATTTGCACAACATGCAATTGAATCTGTTTTACCTGGTTTTGGAAAGGGGTTTGTGGCAATAGCACTTTTATTTTTTGCTTTTACAACTATAATTGCTTACTACTACATGGCAGAAACCAATTTAACATACTTATTTAAAAATAAACCGTCACAAATTTGGATTAACTTATTACGTTTTGGGAGTGTTGTCACTGTCTTTTTAGGCTGTATTTATGCAAGTAAAACCGCATGGAGCTTAGGGGATATTGGTGTAGGTCTTATGGCGTGGATGAATATTATCGCAATATTGATTTTATTCGTTCCTGCAATTAAAGCTTTAAGAGATTACGAAGCACAAAAGAAAGCAGGAAAAACCCCTGTTTTTCACCCTGAAAAATTAGGCATAAAAAATGCTGAAATTTGGAATGAGATTAATTCTACAAAATAGTTTAAAATGGCGGCGCTTTAAGCGCCGTCGTTATTTTTATTATATATTTTTAGGGCTAACATAGTGAACCATTCGAATACACCAAATCAATCAGAACAACTCAAAAATACTGAAAGACCTTCATTAGATTACCGTGCCGCTGGTGTGGATATTGATGCAGGTAATGAACTTGTCGAGCGAATTAAAGGAGCAGTAAAACGTACCCGTCGGCCTGAAGTTATGGGGGGATTAGGTGGGTTTGGAGCACTTTGTGCTATACCTAAAGGATATGAAGAGCCTATACTCGTTTCGGGTACAGATGGGGTTGGAACTAAATTAAGGTTAGCAATGGATCTAAAACGCCATGAGACAATTGGTGTTGATTTAGTTGCTATGTGCGTTAACGATCTTATCGTGCAAGGCGCAGAACCACTTTTCTTTTTAGATTATTATGCAACAGGTAAATTGAACGTTGATACTGCAACGAAAGTAATTGAAGGTATTGCCTATGGTTGTGAACAAGCAGGGTGTTCATTAGTTGGAGGTGAAACCGCTGAAATGCCAGGTATGTACGAAGGCGAAGATTATGATCTTGCTGGGTTTTGTGTTGGTGTTGTTGAAAAAGCTAAGTTGATTGATGGAACTAAGGTTGCTGAGGGTAATGCTTTAATTGCGCTTGGTTCAAGTGGCCCACATTCAAATGGATACTCATTAATCCGTAAAATTCTAGAGCTGAGTCATGCATGCCCTAATACCACTCAATTAGATGGCAGGCCGCTAGCTGATCATTTAATGGCACCGACTAAAATTTATGTTAAGTCGGTATTGGAATTGATTGCTAATGTGCAGGTGAATGCTTTAGTGCATATTACCGGTGGTGGATTTTGGGAAAACATACCAAGAGTTCTACCTTCTCATCTGAGCGCAGTAATAGATTCATCAAGTTGGAAGTGGCCTGCTATATTTAATTGGTTGCAGACTGAGGGAAATGTCACTACTCGCGAAATGTATCGTACTTTCAATTGTGGTGTTGGGATGATCATTGCCTTGCCGAATGAATCTGCAGATGAAGCAATTAGATTATTAAACCAAGCAGGAGAAAATGCTTGGTTAATCGGCCATATTACTGCTCGTACAGATGAACAGACTGAACAAGTCACAATTATATAATCAATATTCAAGCCGCATTTGTATTCGCGGCTTTGCATTTTTTTAATTGAATGATAACCAAAAACTATGACAGCTCAACCTAACGCATTAAAAAGGATAGTAGTCTTGATTTCAGGATCAGGTACTAACCTTAAGACAATTATTGAAAATTGCAAACCCACTGCCCTTGAAACAATATCTCAGCCAATAGATGCTGAAGTTGTTGCAGTATTTTCTAATCAAGCACAAGCTGGTGGGCTGCAATTTGCTCGTGATGCGAATATCCCAACCCAAGTGATATTGACAAAGGATTATCCTGATAGAGAGGCTTTCGATAAGAAACTCGCTGCACAAATTCTACAGTATAAGCCTGATTTAGTTGTTTTAGCGGGCTATATGCTTATACTCACTGCCGATTTTGTTCATACTTTTACTGGTAAATTGATTAATATTCATCCTTCATTGTTGCCCAAATATCCAGGGTTGAATACACATAAGCGTGCTATTGAGAATGGTGATACTGAACATGGTACGAGTATTCATTTTGTTGATAGTGGTTTAGACTCTGGCCCTGTAATTTTACAAGCTAAAGTTCCTATTTTTCCAGGGGATGATGAAATAATGTTGATTGAAAGAGTTAAATATCAAGAACATCAGATCTATCCTCTTGTAATTAAGTGGTTTATTGATGGACGATTACTCCTTAAAGATAAAGTTGCTTATCTTGATGGAAAGGCTTTAGATGAATTAGGCTACGCATCTTGATGGCTATTTTTTATTGTGATGTTGTGAATTTACATATTAATGTGTAGCGATTTGTATTGAATGGATTATTGGTGTTCTATACATAACGATTTGAAATGACCCTTAACTAATTTAGTTACAGGGCCATAATTTCTTCTTTCTAGTTTCGATTTCAACTTAAAGATACACGCGTTTTACAAACTAATCTCAACATAGATAAGATTTCGGAAACGGAACCTTATTAGCCTAATTGAGGCGGTTCTTGCAAAACAAGCCTTATACTTGTACCGCAAGCTAAAGCGTATCGTTCCAGTGTTTTCATGCTTGCTTTACTGGCATTTTTTTCTAACTTACTCACCGCTGGCTGTGTAATTCCCATTCTTTCTGCCACTTGTGTGCTATTAAGACCTGCTCTTTTTTTCATGGAAATTAATAACTCTTGTACTTCTTCTTCCAGTTTTTCAACTAAATAAGCGTTTAATACATCATTATTCATCAAAGCTTTTTCTTTAACTTTAGAGTAAGGGATACCTTTAGTTTTCATTTGTTAATTCCTCTAATCGTTTTATTGCTAATTTAATTTCATTTTTCGGCGTTTTTGCCGTTTTTTTTACAAACGTACGTAAAATATAAATTCGTTTTTCTTTTGCAAAAGCAAAAAATGTTCGCGTAATATCTTTCTTGCCTACTCGCAATTCAAACAACCCATCTTGGATAGTATCTGTATCAGGGTACCTTAAATGATTTCCTTGCACCTCAAGTTTATCCAGTGCTGCTAAAGCTTTAGCTTGCATTTTACTCTCAAGACTTAATATCTCTTCTTCAGCCTCAGGATGAAAAATTAGTTCAAACACATAATCACTCCTTGTTGAAAAGTACATAAAACCATGTGTTTATAATACCAATTATAACATTATAACTCAAGAGTTATTCATAACCTACAGCCTAATAATTACCTAAAGGTTATTTTTAAGGCTCAATACTCTTTCAGAGATTTTCCTAAACAATTGTTCTGAACTACATGGGACCAGACCACCGTTATAACCATAAGTCCTGATGGTCCTGTAATATTTTGCGATATCATTTAATATATCTTAATGAGCTTCCGTTAACTTATCATAGCCAATCTTTCGCTCCCATTTAATTTTACAGCTTCTAAAAAAGCGTTATATTTGCCTTTTATCCCAGCAATTACCAAAGTGAGTACAAAGGTGAGTATAATTTAAAAAGAGAAGTTTAAAGATATTATAATACAATAACTTGAATTGAGAGTTGCACTTTAATGTGTAGCGATTGGATCATTTAATGATGTGTTGATAGTTTTAACCATTAACACATCATTCAAATGTTTCATGTGATGAATTTTAAAGTATAATAATTAATTATCTAACCAATTTTCTACAATGAGACCTGGTACGCTATCAAATTCTTTGCGATTATTAGTGACAAGTATTAATCCAGCACTTCTTGCATGCCCCGCAATATGTAAATCATTAATTCCAATTGGGGTACCATTTCGTTCTAGCCCTGCTCTAATATGACCATAGTGAGCGGAAGCCTTAGCGTCATAATCTAAAACACTAATACGAGAAATAAAATCTTCAACAACTTGGAGGTTTTTCTCCTGTGAGGTGCTTTTTTCTACTCCATGCAATAACTCAGAAAGTGTAATTACAGAAATTGCCATTCGATTAGTATTAGCGTTGAAACGAGCTAACAATTCTATAGGGCGGGCTTTAAAACATAGATAACAATATTAGTATCTAGCAGGTATTTTAGCATTAAAACCCCTCACGCTCAGACTGATGTTGCTCTGCCCGTTCTGGTAAAAAATCATCTGATACATGCTTATCATTTAGAAAAAAACTATCCCATGTATTTTCAATGGGTGATAAGATTCTCTCATTTCCTACAGCCCTTACAGTAACTAAGCTCACTGATTTTGGAAAACGCATATCTACGGGTAACCGCACATTTTGAGTGTTATTATTCATAAAAACTTTAGCTTGTGACATAGCTTACTCCTTTAGTGTTGCCCTGTTAAATGAATTATACACTATATAGTTTATACCCTCCTAAATTTTTCATAACTCCAACCCTACGAGAAAAACACTACAAATATGATCCTACAATTAATCTCATTACTACTGATGCTTTTCACCCTCCGTAAGGAACAATGAAGTTTCATGCCACAAGGGGCAGACTTATCATTATGATGGCTTTAGGTTGTTTTGTGGTGGGCAAATAATTTCGGACTCTTTCTTGTAGGTTTATCAATGTAATTATTTAGATCTGTTTGGTGTAAAGCCACCATTATAACTATGAGACCTAATCGCACTGTAATATTTTACGATATAATTAATTATATATTAATGAGAAACCGTTAAATTATCATTTCTAGGTTTTGTTACCCATCTAGTTTTAACGCTCCTTTCAAACGCTCCATTCGGCTATTATCCCAGTAATTACCAAAGTGAGTACAAAGGTGAGTATAATTTGAAATGAGAAATTTAAAGTAATTATAATACAATCACTTGAATTAAGAATTGCGCTTTAATGTATGGTGTTCTGTATTGAATAGATTATTGCAGAATATGGTATTCGTGTTGTAGTGCACTAACAAATTAAATTGCTGAATAACCACAGCTATCTATAAGTGCCCGCAAAAGCAATTCACAAAGCTAGCTCAAGCAATATTATCAGATTAATTGCAGGGCATTGCCCGAACAACTCATTGAATCCGAAATTTTTGGTCACGCAAAAGGCGCATTTGCTGGCGCAGTCAGTCAAAGAGATGGGTTATTCCAAGCGGCAAATGGCGATACCTTTTTCTCGATGAAATTGGTGATATACTCTTGTCTTTAAAAGTCAAACTTTTACTGGTTTTACAAGAACGTAAAGTTAGACTGGTAGGGTAGGTGGTGATCATGATATTGATGTGCGTGTAATTTCATCGACGCACCATGATTTATTTTGTTCTATCATCGTAATTTTTCCAATTTAATTGTCATTATAAGCTATAACTGCCTACAAGAAAATTGTATCACTACATATCAAGTCATGGAAAAGCGTGAACTTCGTGAAGCTCTGTTGTATCGCTTAAATGTGGCCAATCTCAAAATCCTTACATTAAACGAACGAGAAGAAGATATTCCAATTTTAGCTAATCATTTAATACAAAAAATAAGCGAAAAGTAAAATATTCAATCAAACAAAATCAAAGAACGCGTGTTTTCGAATGATACGATGACATGACTAGCCTAAGCTAACTGGGCGGGTAGTGTTAGACAACTAGTTAATGTGATTGAGCAGTGTGTCTCATTAACCTCCGTACCTATCATTAGCGAAGCCTTAGTTGAACAAGCACTTCAATGTGAAAATACCGCACTGCCGACTTTTACAGAAGCAAGAAATCAATTTGAACTCAACTATTTGAGAAAGGTGATCCAGATTACGAAAGGTAACGTGACGTAAGCGGCGAGATTGGCCGATCGTAATCGTACAGAATTTTATAAATTGTTGTCACGTCATGAACTGGAAGCAAATAATTTTAATAAACCTTAAATTTAGCATTCACAACTCATGTAACTTATCAGCTTTGAGCTTACAAATTATTTGCTTTAAGTTCAGCAACGGTTAAATAAGGCTTTCTAAAGTCGCTATCCATATGTGCATTACACATCACCAATGCATTGAAAGCTGTCCAACCTGTGGCTCGCCCCTCTGTTGTATATGTTGCTTCATAAGAGCCCCTCACCCAAGGTGTTTCTACTCCTCCATAAGTGTTTTCTACCGTCCAATATCTTAAATTAGCAGGAAAGCCTCCCCATCTATTTGAAGCTTCTAGCCAATTCCCACCATATAACGCCATGCTATACCAAGCTTTCGCCATCGATGAGTTATTGACAAGGAAGAAGTTTGGTTGTAGATAAGCTGCATTTTTCCAAGGATAAAAACTTTGGACATACGGATCTAATTCAGGTCTCATACTTGGCGGTAAGGTAAACAAACGCCCCTCATCACCAAATCGATAATATTCGGAGTAAACATTTTGTTTTTCGCTTAAATTAGCCAAATCCACAGATGGATCCCTAATGATAGGATTTGGTTCTGGATTACCTGCTCTGAAAAAGATATCCTCTTTTCTTTCACATGTATCTAAAGCTTCAACTTTGTTAGCCTTCATATCCCCTTCACCTGTCATCCACACACTCGGTAGAAAACTAATCTCTAACGGTTTTGGAATATTATAATTTGCAGAGGAACTTACACTCACTTTAATTGGAATAATTGGTGGTGGTTGACGGAATCTCAGTTTCCGTTCTGGATCATTTAACACACCTTTGTGCGGATTACCTTCAGAAAGGGTAACGTCAATAAAACGATTTAATTCCCATTGTGCTGGACTTGTAACATTACTGCCCATTAATTGATTAATTCGGTTAATTTGTTCCGTAGACATCCTACTTATGTACTCTTCATCCCATGATACTGTGACAACAATATCTTCTAGCGGGACAACGTTGTAATCACTCATATAAACTGTTTTGCTTCTCCCAAAAAATTGCAAGAATGCTTCTTCAAACCAAGGAATATACTCTAGCGCATCATCAGGCCAGTTGGTCTGACTATTATAAATTCGACTTGATTGATTAGCACCAATCATTGCACCAAATTCGGCGGTTTCAATCGTTTCTCCAGTTTCAGCAACAATAAAATTCCCCCATCCACGTCCTTGTTGCGCTTTAGCGCCATCGTAAGCAAATAAAAACAATGTATGTGGTTTGTCTGACAGATTTTTGGCTACATAAGGTTCAATTTCACCGTTCGGGCCAACTTTTCTTAATATGAATTCAAAAGTTTCACTCCCAGTGACTACATATCCCAATAATTGTTGAAAATACTCACTTAGAGGATGATTTTGCAATTCGTCAATGTCATTAGTAGTTTGAATCTCTTCATCTGATAATTGAATCGGACGAGCAATATAATTTTCATCAGATACCCATGCATAAAACGATTGATTATCAACACCACTGAAATTATATGTTGCAGAGTAAACTGTCTTCCCATTTTCTATTTTTCTGGTAGCTTTAAGATCATGTACAGCAGGGGTATCCAATACGCCATTAAGATTTCTAACACAAACAAAATTCAACCGGCTGAGATCTGAAGCATTTAATCCTGCTTTACCATTGTTAAAATTAACATGTGATGCCGCAAATGGAAAAATCCCGGTGTCCCAATAAATCTGAGGATATCCTGGTATTGAGTCATAATCAGCAAACCCGTCTAAATAATCCGGATATAGAACAACTCCTGTACCTTGGGTTGAATTGAAGAAAGGGAAATAATAAAAATTTGGGCCATCTGGGTACGCATGATATTTCGCTAAATCAATGCGTTTACCTGGGCCTAATGCTGATTGATTAAAATCATATAAAATGGAGTCCTCAGCATCAGTTACCCATGTTTGATTAATCGGAATCGTACCTGGATTCCCCCACTCTTCCCAAAGTGAGATTAGGTTTTCCTGATCAGTTGTTAAATTTCTTGGTGGTAAATATCCATCAATCCAGTTACCTACATCCGTTTCTGGTGATATACCGGTCATTGAGGTCACTAAAGGCGGAACATACGGTTGCTCTTTTTTGTAATCGTAGTTCACACAGGAATTATAGGCATCATTAAATGACGTGGTTCTTTGTCCACCACTCGTTTCGCTAGAATGAATAAACCAGCGTTTCAAACTAAACCTATGCTCAATAGTTGGATTATTGGTAGTATTAGGTGCGTGTGAAATGCCATCAATATCGATTAATGGTACTTTAGGGACAGCGGTAATTTTAATTTCGACTTTATCATTAGCGGGTGGTGCCAGTAACGTTACGACGCCACTATTTGGATCAACACTGGCTAAATTAGGGTGACTCGATGTCCATGTATAATTCTTATACATCATCGGCGTAACAACACGAAATGTTGCACCTTTAAATCCGTTGGTTGGGAAGTTGACTTTATTATTCGGATCAATCGATTTGACTTGAATAAATGGATACACATTACTGATCACATCATTATCGCTACCAATTCTGAACGAATCATTCAAGGGCCAATTCTCAGCAGTTGGCTCAAGTGGTCTTTCCCAAGTAATCCCATTATTATTTCCCCACCAATTATTAATATAACTTGGATTTTGATACAGTTCAGCGACTCGACTAATTGGAAAGGGATTACGTACAAAAATAAACGGTGCGCGCGGTGGAATTTTAAACTGATATTTAGGACTTTTAAGTATGGTTGTATTCTCAAAAGGAATACCTTGTGTTGAGATGACTGGAGAGATCCCATTTTCGTTAGGTTCACCTTTCTCACCGGTCCAAACTTTTCCAGGTAAACCATTTGGTAAATAGGCATTGATTGTTTCAGCCGGATAGGTATCTTTTAGCGCTTGTGTTAAAGGTAATACTATTGGTTCTTCAATGATTTGTTCTGGATTAGTTCGATCTTCATGAAACCATTTAATCGATTTGTATAGCTCACTAAGTTGTGCTGTGGGTGCAATATCTTGAATGTCTAATTCACTTGAACTTGTTGCAGTTAAATTTTGAATTGGACTATTTTCATTCGGTGCGGTTTGATCTGGTAAAATTAATTCTGAAATCGCCTGTGATAGGATTAATTCGAGGTTCACATTGACAGGTTGGTCACTTCCATCATAACCATCTAAATCAGCATCATTGACCTTAACTGTGGCTGTATTGATTTTAGGTAAGAAGTTAGTGAAATCATTTAATGTATCTTTTGGCAGTAGCTCTAATTTTGCATCTATGATTTTAAGGCTTTCGTCTAATTGTGAAACCGGTGATTCAGTGGAAGAATCTGTTGTCGGCTGTTCTGTTTGCAAATTGGATTCATCTTTTGCAATTTTTACTTCGGTACCAGCAACATTTTTGATTATTTCTAGTTCAGCGTTAGCTGTCGGTTTTTTTCCGTAAATTGGCCCCGTATCACCGCTCGCCTTTTCTACTGCGTGCATTGAAGATACGGAAATCATCTGCAAAGCTGCAAATATTAAAAGAGGTAATTTAGCAATACGCATACAGTCAATCCTTGGTTTATTCTTTATCAAATTCGAGTTAACGCTTTTACTCAAAGAAACAGTTTACAGAATCCCAATATTGAGGCTCTAGATAATCGCACCCTTTATTATAAAAATTATGGTGTGTAATGGTCAAGTTCTTTTATAGTGTTTAACAAACGCCCTATCTTTTGATAAGCTATCAGTTCAAAGTTTAGTTGTACTATGTCCCTTGAATTTAACTGGTAATAACAATCTCCGAAGCCAGAAAGGAAGTTTTCCCACTGAATATAAGTGGATATGAGGCGAATTTCCTAACGACAAATATTGCGACAAACCAGATATAGATAGTGCTTACAATCCACCGACCACTATGGGCGGAAGTTATTTATCTACACGCTATTATTCATCATCTGTTGCATATAAGCAACTACGCCGTCCCAAGTAATTTATGGGGTATTGATTTTAAAAATATGTAGTTAACAGCAGTAATTTATCGGTTTTGATAGTATTATTCACCGCATGTGCACTTGCTCCATAAGCCATTTCTTTGTAACTGATATGGTATACCGCTTATAAGGTACTCTCATCGTTTCGTGCTTAGCATGACTAACGATTGCTAAACACCAAATCTTTTCTTTGGTTTATTATTTTTTACGACGGTTACCGCCGCAAAAAAGTATCTCTGCTAAACTATCACATTAAGGAGTTGATGACCATAATTTTATTTGCACTAAATATAGCCGTATAATGACTAGTTTTTAAACGCACTCAGTCTCTAATTATAATGCTTAGCAAGTTAATAAAATATTAGTATGGTTAAAATGTACTGGCATGCTGATTTCGGATAATCATTAAGAGGTTTCCCCGTATTCTCCCAGTATTTTATTTAAGCTATCGCCTATATTAATAACAGTATAGATGAGATAATCAACTAATGATGGCATGACTTTACTTTACACCCAATTATGATTGAAGCCTTAATTAGTTGTAAGTAATGCCAGCTCCTTTCTAATTATGTAACAAAAAAGTCGAGCATCGCGTTAATAAAGTAACCGCAGTTGGGCTCCCCCTCCTTTAGGAAGGGGAAGATGTCAATATTTTAGCTCACTTAAGAAATAAGTGTTTTTCATTAAAATGAATGTTATGTTTACTCAGTATCAAATATGGATTACTATGTACATGAGAATTGACTAGACAATCGCTGCTTTATCGTTGTCCTCTAGGGGAGACAGATAAGGGGGAGGAAAGTCCGGGCT
The DNA here is from genome assembly GCF_900111395.1 of Thorsellia anophelis DSM 18579. GTDB lineage: Bacteria > Pseudomonadota > Gammaproteobacteria > Enterobacterales > Thorselliaceae > Thorsellia > Thorsellia anophelis. The sequence continues at coordinate 42,919 of NZ_FOHV01000022.1, forward strand.
CCATAGGACAGAGTGCCAGGTAACGCCTGGGCAACTTAGGTTGACGACTAGTGCAACAGAGAGTATACCGCCGATGGCTCGAAAGAGATCAGGTAAGGGTGAAAGGGTGCGGTAAGAGCGCACCGCGCGACTGGTAACAGTTCGTGGCACGGTAAACTCCACTCGGAGCAAGGTCAAATAGGAGTTCGTTAAGTGTGGTCCGCACGGAACTCGGGTAGACTGCTTGAACCAATGAGTGATTATTGGTCTAGAGGAATGATTGTCCAAGACAGAACCCGGCTTATCGGTCAATTCTCACTTTTTCCTCTGTATTAAGATATTTTGCTATAGCAAACACATATAAATATTTATTTCAACAAATAAGAAAAACCTAATCCATTTTAAAAGCAAGTAGATAGTTAACTCGTTGCATTTAATCGCAAGAGAGCTTATATTATCATTCTGGTGTATGGGAATCTGGTGTCATTCCAGAACTGACGCGCAGCGGTAATGTAAGAAGTAAAAAAATATGCTCACGCAGACACTGTTTTGATAAACTTAGACACTAAATCGGTGATAAGTAGAATAAATGGGAAGTCATTTTTTTACGCTATGGGGATGCCATTGAACTTCTCAGTCCGAAAACCTGCCAGTATGATTACGCAATAGAATTGTAAGTCGCGAATTACTTGCCGATTCACCGCGCTATCCATCATTACAATGGATGCTCCTTTATGTTTTTTATTCAAAAAATAACTTCAGCAGATCAATTACCTGTTAACCCACATCGTTTCCAATCAACTATTCTTTTTTTTAAGTTAGTTTTACTTTCAATGTTACTTATTTCTCTATGTGTTCTATCTGATGATGATTTACTTGATAATGAAGTTATTACGGTAACTTCAGGTCGATATTTATCTCCTATATCTTCAGTTTTAGCACCTACAATTACCTTGACAAGAGACGCTATCATACAGTCACAAGCAAATTCTGTGCTTGAACTTGTTAAAAGATTGCCTGGTATAAGTGTTGCGCAATCTGGTGGTACAGGCCAGCAGAGTAGTTTATTTATCCGAGGAACTGAATCTAGGCATGTATTGGTTTTGATTGATGGAATTAGATTGAATCAAGCGAATATCTCTGGCGCATCTGACTTAAGCCAAATTCCACTCTCTTTAATCCAAAAGATTGAATATATTAGAGGGGCAAGAAGCGCTCTTTATGGATCTGATGCTATCGGAGGGGTGATAAACCTTATCACTTACCCGGAAGAAAACGATGATTATCTAGGAAGTGCTAGAGTAGCCCTAGGTTCACATGATACTCAGCAGTATGATCTTAGCGCACAGTTAGGGAAAGGAATGACTAAAGTGAACGGTGCAATTGGATTAAATAGGAGTCAAGGTACCGATGCTGTTGCGAATATGCCAGATGCTGGAAGTATTAGGCAACCTGATAAAGATGGCTATCAAAATCGTTTTGCTTGGCTTGGTATTGCACATCAATTTAACCAACACTTATCTGGAAATATTAGGGCTTTCGGCATTCAAAATCGCAATAAATATGATGGCTTTTTTTCTTATGTTGATCCAACGGCTTTAATTGATGAAAGAGCATTAGAAAGTAGTAATTTGGATGGTAGAATGTATTGGCAAACAGATCGTTATGCTATACAACTTATTGCAAGTCATAATCAAACAAAAGATTATAACTATAATGATAGAAATGGGCGTAAGGATATCACCGCTTCTTTAGATGATGCTAGACAAAATCAAATACAGCTTATCAATACTTGGCGTTATGGCTACGGGTCAATTAATTTAGGGGGGGAATGGCAGCAACAAATAACTGAGCAAACCCCATCTGATTCAAACACTAAGCAGCGTTCTTCTTTAAACAATCGAGCAGTCTATATGACTACACAATACCAATTAGAAAAGTGGCTTGTTGAGACTGCATTAAGGCATGATAATCAATCTCAATTTGGTGATCACCTGACTTATCATTTTGGTGTAAGCTATCCTATTTTAGAAAACTATAAGGTAGGTGTGTTATATGGCCATGCCTATAAAGCCCCCAATTTAATGCAATTGTATAGCCAATATGGTGGAAATATTAACTTGAAGCCTGAGCAGAGTAAACAAGCAGAGATAAACCTAGAGGGAGAATTTGAACAATTTAGCTTTAGAGTGACAGCGTATAAAAATAATATTACTGAACTGATTGATTATCAAACAGAACAGTTTATTAATATAGGTAGAGCCGAAATTTCAGGTGGTGAATTAGAGTTTAAGCTTGAAAGTGATTATGCGGATCAAGTTTTAACTTTGGCTTATCTTAACGCGAAAGATAAAAATAAAGGAAACCGCCTAGTAAGAAGAGCGCCTAAACAACTTGATTATCAGCTTACTAAGGTTATAGATAGAACTGAAGTAACTTTAAATTATCATGTTGAAGATAAGCGTGAAGATATGACATTTGATAACGATAGCTTCACTAATAAAAAAGTGACTTTACCCATAAATCAGCAATTTGATCTCGCCCTAAGTCATGAAATCACACCATCGTTTATAATTCGTGGTAGAATATCTGATATATTTAATCAGCAAAGAGAGACGGTGTATGGCTATCAACCAACAGGCAGATCATTCTCTATCGGTGGAGAATACAAATTCTAATTCACGAGGCAAACCTACTATTTTGATTTTTGATTCAGGTGTAGGTGGACTCTCTGTGTATCAAGAAATTGAAAAATTATTACCCGATTTACACTTTATCTATGCTTTTGATAATGAGGGATTTCCATATGGAGAGAAATCAGAGAAGTATATTAAAGAAAGAGTTGTTAAGATTGTTACTGCAGTAGAGCAACAATATCCATTATCTTTAGCAGTAATTGCTTGTAACACGGCAAGTACGGTCAGTTTGCCGCCATTAAGAGAACAGTTTTCATTTCCAATCGTCGGAGTTGTTCCTGCTATTAAGCCTGCAGCTAAGCTGACTAGCAATCATATTGTTGGTATACTTGCAACTAAAGCGACTGTACAGCGTGAGTATACACATGAATTGATAGAGCGATTTGCTGCGGATGCTAAAATAGTGCTGCTAGGTACATCAGAACTTGTAGAAATTGCGGAAGATAAATTACATGGCAAGCCTGTCGAATTAGAAGCACTTAAACGAATATTGCAACCTTGGCTATTGATGAAAGAAGCGCCTGATACAGTTGTGCTTGGGTGTACCCATTTTCCTCTCCTTACTGATGAACTATTACAAGTTTTACCTGCAGGAACGCGTTTAGTAGATTCAGGAGTTGCTATTGCAAGAAGAACAGCATGGCTATTAGAGAATGAATCCGAACTTAAATTAAGTCATCATCATAATATTGCGATTTGTACTTCTCTAAATGATGAAGTGATGAGACTTAAAGACGTCCTCGATAATTATCATCTTTTCGAAATAAAAGAGCTAAAATTAAGCTAATTGAGCATTTAATGATTAAGTTGTAAATTTTTTAATCGAATGAGAACTCATTTTTAAAAAAGACTTGCGCAATAAAAATTATCGCCTATAATTCGCCGCCTGTTAGCCACTAAGCAAATTCTTAACAGAATAAACAAATAGAGCCAACAAGCGGTTGATTTAAGTTTCGTGAAATAAAATAGCAAAATTTAAACGCAATCGTAGCGAGAAAAGTTAAAATAATTTTAAAAATTAACTTGACACGCTAAATTGGGTGAGTATAATACGCGCCCTGTCGATGAGAAAAAAACTTCCCGACACCTTCGGTCAATATACCGAACGCTCTTTAACAATTTATCAGACAATCTGTGTGGGCACTCG
>NZ_FOHV01000037.1 GCF_900111395.1 Thorsellia anophelis DSM 18579
GATTTCTTTATTTGCCAGGTCGAGTATGGTTGCTAAGTAACTCCAACCTTTCGCTGTACGGATGTACGTAATGTCACTACACCAATGCGTATTTAATTTAGGCTGATTAAACTGTCTATTCAATAGATTAGGTATATCAGGACGAACTTCATCGACATCATAATGGTGACGCTTTTTAGGCGTTTTAGCATAAATATTAGCACTTTTCATTAGTGAGCGAGTTTTATACACACCTATTTTAATACCTTGCTTATTTAATTCGTTTTGCATTCTACGCTTACCATAGCACTTAAAGTTTTTATTATGTATTCCAATGATTTTATTCGTAATAAGTTCATTGGTTTGATTAATCATTGGTTTGTAATAAAAACAAGAAACCGGCACTTCTAATAAAGCACACACTCGTTCTATAGATAAATTGGGTTCAGCCTTACTCACTTCTTTAATCAACGCAATGCGGGATTGTCGTGTATGAATAAGGCTGTTGCCTTTTTTAGGATACGAATATCCTCGCGTGCTTCAGCTAATAGTTTTTTAAGCTCATGGATTTCTCTTTTATCTTCATTTAAAGGGACTTTACCTTCAGTCAAGTTGCCATTTTTCTCATTCAAATATTGCCTTTTCCAACGGGAAACAGCTGATTCACTTGCACCTGAAATCTCCATTACTTGCTTAATTGTATGGCCATCTTCCACGATAAGTTTGGCAAATTCATTTTTCTGCTTAGGCGTAAACGCTATGCGAACTTTTTTGTTTTGTTCTGTCATCGTAATTTCTCCAATTTAATTGTCATTATAAGCTATAACTGCCTACAAGAAAATTGTATCACTACAAAGGCTTATCATTATTCTCTAGCATATACCATTCAATTTCATGCTCAAGCCCGATGCAATCATCCCTATCTTGATCATAAAAATAGTAAAACAATCGCTCATCAGTTGGAATAACCCCTATTTCCAAGCTTATTGTTGGAATATTACAAATCTCAGAAGGGATATAAACAATAGAACCTGCTGTTAATATCGGTTCACCACTTTCAGTAAATGCTGGATTTTTTTCAATATCTAATCGCGCTGCGATAGAATACATATAAGGTGGGTGGCCCTGTACTGGTTTAGTTTTAGAACTATTTGCTGAAATTGGAATTGCATGAATCTCACATACACTTAGGATCAATCCTAAAGATATAAGAAGCATTCTCATCATTTTTGTTGTGTAGATATTTAATGAATTAAATATTTAAATATATAGTGAAACATTTAAGTGATTTCCGTTATATTTAGTATAGAAAAAATTAATATCCCATTAGGGCATTAATTAATAGTGATAATTAATCATTCAATATTTTTATTAGCATAAATAAAAAACTTAATAACTCTCATTTAAGTTATCTAGCTAGATTACCACATTTATTTACTTTTTATCTCTTTTAAGACTATGTTTAAAAAATTAAAGCAACTACCACACTAAAAACCAAAACCTCACATAAGAGCATGAAAGAAAAAATAATTAAATGGAAAATTATGATTAAAAAATTAATAAACCATAATTTCTTTTGTTTTTTTATTTTGCAGTTCTTTACTTTATTTAACAAAAACCTCATAAATAATAAACTGTCACAACGCAAAAGTATTAATTCAACAAACGTCTCTTTACTAATCTCACATACAAATATTGAATAAATCAATTTACCATATTTAAGCACTCATAATAAATATTTATTCACCCAAAAGTATTATTATTTATAAATCTCATATCACCATTATTAAGCCTTAACGCCTAAGCTAGTATTTTCTATAACACTCTATTTTTTATTAATTTGACATTAGAAAACTCACTAAGCATAATGAGTTACATTGTAGACATTCAAGTTCTCTGGGCGTAAAATAATCAGGCTAAATAGTAAAGTATTAAATACGTAGTAAAATGCAAATCTGATTTAGCAGATAGTTTGGTTTATTTTAAATATGGATTTTTTATGAATTATAACGATATTATTATATTATTTTTTTCTATTCTATCTAGTAACACCATCGAAGGCACAGGTAATCATGTACCACACTTAAATCAGCTCAATCCTACGAGTTTTTTTTCAAAAATAATTACTCCTACTCAAAATCACACTAAGCAAAAATATCTATCACGACCGCCTCAAGTTTATTTAGGGCTAGACATTCCCCCTAAACCACTTGATAAGTCAGAATTAATACCTGAATTTAAGCGTAAATCAAATAGCAAATTTTCGATGTTAGGTAGTGACAGAAGTTGGGATATACAAGGTTCTGTTAATTTTTTGAGGCGCAATGCAGCCCCCTCAAGCCTGGGGCAATGCGCTAAATATATAAGATTAGCATTAGCTAATGGAGGAATTAATATTGAAGCTGTCCCTAGTGCTAAATTTTTAGGAAATAGTCTACTTGCGGTTGGGTTTGAAGAAATTTCTGCGTCATCTACACCAATCAAAGGGGATATTGTTGTTATTCAACCTTATCCAGGTAGTATCGATGGGCATTCTGCGATGTTTGATGGGGAAATTTGGATATCAGATTTTAAACAACAAACATTATATCCTGGTGTTAACTACACTATTTTCACTCCACCTTACCGTTTTTATAGAAAACAGTAAACGAAATAGTACAACGTGAGTGTTGACAGGTGCATAAATTCGATGGCTTTTATATTAGAACATTAAAAGGGCGTATAAATAATCAGCAGCCCTGTAATTCATGAAACTATCGAACTTTATGCTACATAACTCTGTACTATTCAACCTGGCGAGGACTTGCTTATAACTTATTGACATCCTCTCCTCCCTAAATTAAGGATATTCTTACTACGGTTAGTTTATTACTAACTTACATCGGTAGTGCTGACTCCTGCTTAGGAACTGGTATTTGGGAATTCACTTTACAAGCTAACCTGGTATGTCCTGCCTTAATACATTAATCGCTCAAGCAACCTAAGCTGTTACACTAACCTTCCCTTCCACTTTTAAAAAATTGAGGACAATAAAATGGCACAAATAACACAAAAAATAAAAGAACAAATTATTTCTAGATTAACAAACCATAACTGACCTAATATCGCTTTATTCAGTCCTTATTTTTGTTTAACCTATTTTCCATTTCAACCTTTTTGACCTTTTTCTGACTGAGATATATTTTTTATCTTCAAATCTTCAACATAGCCTATTGCTTGGTTTTGGTGAATCTTATTGGATATTTGATGAAAATGAGTGCACCTAATATTTACTATTTTGGCTTGTAACTTACTCTCTTTCCTGCATGTTGGAATACTCATACTATAAGAGATTGGGATTATTAAAACGAAATAGCACTTAACCCACTTAAAGAGAATAGTGCAAATAGCAGTAAAAAATTCATACAGGTCGCTTGACCTTTATTGGGTTTACATAGCAATAAATCTATTAACACTAATTTCACATTTAGCTAATTCCAACTTTATAATCATAAATTTTTTTCCACTTTAAATCGCGAATCATAATGTCGTACTAGTATATTACAATTCACTTCTATAAGCATTTTCAAGAAAATACTTATTAACCAGAATCAATTTATTTTAATCATTTTAGGGGCGTATAATGAAAGGTCAGGTGCTTGATTACTCAGTTCAATCTAATGAAGGAATCATTATTAGCAATGAAGGACAGCGATACAAATTTAACGGGTATGAATGGAAAGAAATGAATGCTCCACAAAGAGGAATGTCTGTTGATTTTGATATTTCTGAAGACGGCAAAGCTACAGAAATTTATCTTGCATTAGGTAATAAAAGTCTAAACAACTCATTTAATAGTGGTAGCGTATCACCTAAAACAAAAACTGCTTATATATTACTAGCTTTATTCTTAGGTGGTTTCGGTGCTCATAAATTCTATATGGGATCATGGGGATGGGGGATTATCTATATTATTGCGTCTCTAATCTTTTTTGGAGGTGTAATCGCATCTATAGTTGAGATTATCAGAGCATTAACCCTACCAGAACCCTTATTTAATCAGAAAGTTGAAGAATTTCAAAAGAAAAACTTAGGACCATTTGGTTTTTTTTGGTAATTCAACTCATCTAGCTAATCAAAAATGGAAATAATTATGTCTAAATTAATAAAAATTGGAACAACATTAAGCATCATACTTTTTTCAAGTGCATCAGCAGCTTGGGATTTGGTCAGTGAATCTCCTTTTACAATCCAAGCAAATGACACAACATACATCTTACCAATACAATTTGTTTGCGGTTACGATGGAAAGCTTCGAGCTTATCAAAATGATGAAGAGGTTACTGATAAAATAATCAGTGGTGATACACTAAAAGTTATAAATGACCTATACAGCATTTTCTACGGTAATCATTCAAGTATTGAAGTAAATGACTATCGATATATCGTGTATGATGTTGATAAAGTTGAGTATTATATGAGGCATTGTGATGGATAGCGTTTTAGCATAATATGAATCAAATAGCGCTATGCCTAATCAAATCTATTGATCATTACACTTATTTGTAATTGAGAAATAAATCACATGGGTTTTGGATTATAAATAAGCGGCAACTCAATAATTGGTCATTAAAACATTGAATTTAAAACAATAAAATATAGATTATTAGATTAATTCTGTTTTTTAGGCTTTATTAGCTTGTTGATGTGATCTTTAAAAACGGTATTGGTATAGATTATCTTAGACGGGGTAATATCAATTTCATATTTTAAACTTAATTGGTTATTGGGCTAATATACATAGCCCAATAACCACAAAGATCATTTAATTAGTTCATTAAATTATGTCAAATACTACCATTTTTTCCAATGAACTTTCTAACAAACATTAATTTTGGTCAACTTCTATTATTTCTCTATCATTTAGAGGTTGAATTGGTCTTGCATTTGGTGAAACAACTGCTTTTATCTGCTCTAGCTGCGCTTCAGATAATGTCACATGCTGCTTTAACACTTGCCAATGTACACCTTCTGAACAAGGTGGTGTAGTTAATGACCCCATAAAAGAATAATAGTCTTTATTTTCAGGAAGTAAAGATTTAATATCAAACGGCTCTGCTAAGGTGTTGTTGTCTCCTGACTCTTTAGGTAATGCTGCTAGTAAAGGCTCTAAAGCTGGATTTTCTTCACCTATGTCGAACAGCAATCCAACGACAGCTAAAGTTTTATCTTCATTACTGTGTACAAAATGAATTACCATATCTGAATGACGCCCATCAATCGCTTCTTCGCTTGGGGTATGTAAGTGAAATTGTAATAACTGAAATGGTTTATTATCTAAAATAATACTATTTTGGGAATCATTAAGATTAGCCTGTACGGTATGACCATTATTAACAAATGTGATCATAGCGGGTTGATATTCAAACGCTAAGCCATCATGTTTGATAGTTTGGGTACTTTTGATATCAATTGGCGATTGCTCTTTGCCAGTCCGACAAAGCTCAAATGACTTATCAAGATCAGCCCAATGTTCAGGACCCGTCTCACCAGTATAACTCCAATGTATTTCTTTATGCTCATGTGCTGCTGATGGATTATCCGCCGCTTGTAATGCAAAGGGAAGTGATAACAATGCGGTAATAAAGCTTGCAACTTTGAGTTTTTTAAATTCCATCTTAAAAGTCCTATTTTATAGTTTAACTTACAATTTCAACCAAGTAAGGAGAAGCAGTTTACTTGGTCTCAAATAAATTATAACCATAAATTTAGAACTTAAACATGAAATTTCTGTATAAATTCCTAAGCAAACATGTCAAATTGTCAACATATTGACTAAAAGTTGAAATCAAAACCAATAAAAATTAATAGCTAGAGCTGACTTAACGTTTACTTATTATTTGCAAGATTAACTTGATAAGTATTTTGAATATCGACTGATTTATCTTGATTTTGTTTCATAATTTTAATCGCAGATTCAAGCATATCTAAGGTATGAAAATCTGAACGACCTTCAGCAAACCCTATTCCACCTTGTGCTCTTTGAATAAAATTATAACGAGTAGAATCTTCTTCTAAGGTATAAGCATAATTATCAGAGACTCTAACTTTTATCAACATTAATCTAAAGGGTTTCGCCTCCTCATGAGTGATTTCACCATTTTTTATTTTCATATCTACCCAATCACTTAACTCTTTGCGTGTCATATTAGTAAAATCTATATTGCCACTAAAGTAAGCTGAGTTTTTTTCATTTTCGTTTTGTATCGTTTTCATCGTATCGACAAATGATGACATCGATTTGGTAATAGTTTGATTTTTTACACTAGAAGTAGGCAAGACTTGAGTCGAAATATTGAATCCAACGTTCATAACATAATCTCCTTATTGATTGTAAATCCATTATTAACCATCTAATTTAATTAATATTTATGAGATTTTGGTTTGATAGCTATCTTGTTCTTAACCAAATAGACTTAACAAACCAACTACTTTGAAAAATTTCGCTAATATTATAGCGCATAAAACGACACTCACATACAACCCATCTAAAAAAACCTCTATATTTATTTTAATATTAAACACTTACCCTAATAGATAACCATTTTAAATAAAAAGCATCAAATTTATACATTAACTGATACAAAATGACCATTTCGTATCAGTTAACTAGGGCGAGACATTTACTTATAATCCACCTATAAAAATTGATTAAAATATTCATAGCGCTATACTTATTGATAAAGATTTAATTTAAAAAATATCCTGCTTAAAAACATGCAAGAGATAGTATTTTTAAATACATTTAAAATAGCAAATTAGTCTAAAATTATAGCATAATGAGATCCCCATGTTAGAAGAAAAACCATTAGCATCAGAACAAGAAGATTCAATATTACCTTTATTCATACATTATATAATTAAAACAATATGGTTTAGCTTAGGAATTTCTTTAATTTATTGCATCACCTTACTACCAGTTATCAATCAAAACCTATATGATTTACCCATTCAACCGTCTGGTAACAATAGATCATTTATTATTACTGTTTCAATGTCCGTCATATTGCCATTATTTATCATTGCTGGACCTATTTACTATTTACTTTTTGAAACTTTAGGTCAGCCATTGAGATTAAGACTTATATTAATCTTGAAAATACTTACAAGTTGGAAATTCTGGTTGTTACTTGTCTTATGCTCAACCCTAGCCTATATACTTTATTCTCTATACGTTATTGGAACTGTACTACTGTTAATATATGGAAAACATACAGATACCAGTAGCATCAAAAATTTCGGAGGTATTTTAGAAAATATACAAGAATTGAAAATAGGTATTTTTTTAATTTGGCAGATTCTATTTGCTTATCTTTTTATCGCGCTCTCCTTAATTCAATATCAATTTGTCATAAAGAAATCAAAGTTTAAAGAAGCAATTATATTCGCCTATCAATGTATTAAATTTCGATGGTTAAGTCTGATTTTAATTCCCTCACTCTTAATTTATCCTGCGGGATTAGTTTATGTCTGGTTCATCACGACACTAATACCTCTACTCAATACTATGGCTGGTGATTCTATAATTGTGGATCCTAAAATCACTTTAATTATCCCCTACCTTGGTATGCTAATCATTGCAAATCTATTTTTGACGGCACCCTTTACTATTTTGTATAGTGCAATTAGTGATTTTAAACAACATATAGCGACTAAAACCAAATTAACTTGTACTAGTGATTGCTCTTAAGGCATAGGACATATACCATTTCAAACTAACATATTCACAGATAAATAAAATCTGGTTTAAAAATCATCAAACCCATTTAATCAATTTTCCACTATAGAGTACATTATGGCCTTTTCACCTGATATGCTAAGAACAATCCACTTAATTGCCGCAACAGGAAGTTTTGTGATGGCAGCTGACATGCAAAATAAAGTCCCCTCAGCCATCAGTTACAACGTTAAAAAGTGGGAAGAAGAACTTGGATTTAAGCTATTTGACCGTAAAGCAAGGCAAATAAAACTTACCACAGCAGGTAAATACTATATAGAACAAACTAAATGGATGTTAGAAGCCTATGACTCTTTAGTTAAAAAAAGTAATTTGATTAGTTCAAATGATGATATAACCTTTACGATTGCTTTAAATAATATTATACAACCTGCTGCAATCCCCCCTTTAGTTGACTTTCTGTCAACGCAATTCCCAGCAACGCAATTAACATTAACGACCGAAGTCTATAACGGTACATGGGATGCTCTTTATGGCAGACGTGCAGACCTTGTCATAGGAGCACCTCATACAGCACCAAAATTAGAAGGAATCATTTGTGAACCCATAGGTGAATTAGAATGGGATTTTGTAGTTGGTAGTCAACATCCCCTCAGTCAACACAGTATCATACTGAGCACTGATATTTTAAGGCAATACCCTTCAATTGTAGTAAAAGATACTTCAATTCATTTACCTAAATTAGACACCTGGTCTTTAGAAGGTCAGAGGATTATTTATGTGCCTTCTTTAGACACTGCAATAGAATTAATTGAAAAAGGTATTGGGATTGGATATATCCCACACCATAAAATTATTACGCAATTAAACGAAGGAAAATTGATTAAAAAGGCAATTGAAGAGCATAAATTAGCAACGAAACTTTTTTATGCTTGGCGAACTGACAGCCAAAGCTCTTTAATGAAGCACTGCATTGAATATATAAAATCAAACCTTCACACCTTTCGTTAGGTAGCTTTTAAAAATGGTATTCTAATCATAAAAAAACACAGAGAAACTAGCTAGTTAAAAAGTTACATATTAAAACCTAATTTTCTTCAATTAGGTTTCATAAATCATGAAATTAATGCTAAACAACTCATGCAGACCTAATGCTTCATCCAATATTTTGCTCTAGATCAATTTTTTACATTTTCATCAATCAAAAATTTTCATTATAACAATCATTTTTTTTGATTTTTCAACCTATAATTTAATTGCAACAATATACGAATATATCTAAAGCAGCGTAATAAAGGGCTCCTCTTACTTTAGGTATCTAAATTGTGAGGCTAATCACATTTTTTCACACCATAAAATAATATAAAAATGCTTTGATAGATGACATCAATATAATTGATTCAATCCATCAAAGCATTTTACTTTTTATCAATTAAAATCTCGAATACTATGAGAACTATCAATGCATCATAAAATGCGCTGACACCAAGGGAATCTGTAGCATATTATAATTTTTTGTCCTATTTTAAACCACTTAACTATATGAGGATAGACTATATGACCCGTCAATTTAATGCTGAGCCATTTGCTCTTAATTTTGATAAAGCTTCTACTGCACTTGTAATTATTGACATGCAACGCGATTTTGTAGAACCAGGTGGGTTTGGTGAAGCACTTGGCAATGATGTCTCGCTTGTAAGAACTGCGATTGAACCTTGCATAACTGTTTTAAAGGCTGCTCGTGATGCAGGTTTATTGATTATTCATACCCGTGAAGGTCATCGTCCTGATTTATCTGATTGCCCACCTGCTAAATTAACTCGTGGTGGTAAAACGTTTATCGGCGAAAAAGGACCTAAAGGAAGAATATTGATACGTGGTGAGGCTGGGCACGATATCATCCCTGAGCTTTACCCTATTGCAGGCGAACCAATTATTGACAAGCCAGGCAAAGGTGCATTTTATCAAACTGATTTACATTTAATTTTGCAAAACCATAACATAAAGACACTGATTGTTTGCGGTGTAACAACTGAAGTTTGTGTCACGACGACGGTTAGAGAAGCGAATGACCGTGGTTTTGAATGCGTTATTCCAGAAGATTGTGTTGGTTCATATTTCCCAGAATTTCAAAAATATGCTTTAGAAATGATTAAGGCTCAAGGCGGTATTTTTGGTTGGGTGAATCATTCTAAAGATATCATTGAAGGTTTAAAAGACTAATTAAATAGGCGCTATCGATGATACCGTATTATTTTGCGGCAAACAGCATAGGTTATTTGTGCCCAGAAACATCTACACATGGAGTTATCCATAGCGTATTTAATCATGCGATTAACCTTAGATTAGTTACTCTGCCAGACAGGTTTGTTACTATTACTTTGCATCCATTGCCTAATTTGCCTCTTGGGGTTCAATGCCAACTTAATAGTGAGGGACATAATCATACTGTATCCCCAAATTTGATGAGTCTTTTTTCTAAAGGTGGAAGCGTTATCTGGACAAGGAAGTCCATCCAAATCGAATCGACTCTATTTGGACAAATATCGTTTAGTCTAGAAAATTCAAAAATTTGGTACAAACCAATCATTAACATGAGAGAAAGTATCGTTAATCATACTCAACTTAACGAGCAAGCATTAACTTTTATCACTAAAGCAATAGCTATATGTATGTCTGATAAGATTCCTTATTACGCAAAGGATAAGCTAACAGGAAAACTCAATTCGTTTTATCAACAGATGCGCTATTTAGCAAATTTAGGAATAACATTTGATACGTTAAAAGCATGTGATGTTCAGTCAATTTCTAGGCTAATTGGGCTTGGAGAAGGATTAACTCCTTCAGGAGATGATATTGCCTGTGGCGTACTTGCCTCACTTTACTTATTAACCACAAACCAAAGTCATTTTGAAATTGATTTAGCTAATAATGCATTTCGATTGCAGCAAGCGTTAAGAGCTGAGTTAGGGATTCAATTGCATAAAACAACTGCAATTAGCCAGAGTTACTTAGTACAAGCAATTGAATCCGAGTTCAGTGAACCTGTAGCTTTGTTATTGCAAGCTATTACTTGCCTACTAGAATATAAACAAAATAATGAGATGAACTACAGTTTAGACGATTTATTATCTCATCTATTTGATGCTGTTAAAAAGGTTCAAGCAATCGGTTCGCATTCAGGCAATGATATACTAACTGGTATAATTCATGGTTTTTCTTTTATTACAAAAACTGACCAATCAATATGTTAAGAGGCTTAATCATTAAGTTTAATTAGACTGTTAAATGATGATTAGACCCTATCCACTGACCACTTTATGAGGAAACGACTATTATGGCCATTATGTTTAAAGCCTTTTCAAATATGTATCAAGATTCAGTATCTTTAATGCAACTTTCAGCCCAAATCAACAAACAAGACGGCATCGAAGCCTGTTCTGTTGCAATGGGAACGCCGGCAAACTTAACAAGAATGCAAGACGCTGGATTTGGGATCATTGAAGCGCAGCCTAATGATCTGGTGATAGCTGTAAAAGGCACAACAGAAGCAGTTGAGTCTGCAATTACGTTTGCAACAGAACAACTGACCGCTAAAAAAACACTTTCATCTGATTCAAATACCTTTTCTTTACCTAATAATAGTTTTGAGCTGACTCTTGCTAACTTCCCTGATGCGAATATGGCGCTGATATCTGTGCCTGGAGAATACGCGGCCGGCGAAGCACTTAAGGCATTAAAACTTGGTTTAAACGTTATGATGTTCAGTGATAATGTCTCATTAGAAGATGAAAAACTTATTAAGACCTATGCACAAAGCCAAAATCTAATGGTAATGGGACCAGATTGTGGCACCGCAATCATTAATGGCATTCCTCTTGGATTTGCTAATGTGGTCAGAGAGGGGGAAATTGGTATTGTCGCTGCATCTGGTACAGGGTTACAAGAAGCGACTTGCCGTGTTCATCAATTAGGAAAAGGGATATCACAAGCACTTGGTACTGGTGGTCATGACCTACACCAATCAATCGGTGGTATATCAATGAAAACGGGGCTTCTTGCCCTAATAGAAGATAAAAAAACCCAAGTAATTATTTTGATTTCAAAGCCTCCAGCAAAAGAAATTGCAACTGAAATTTTATCAATTGCAGAAAAAAGCACTAAGCCGATTGTTGTTCACTTTTTAGGAGCTGATGCGAGTGAGTTCAATTCACCAACGATTCATTTCGCCCAAAATCTCGCCCATAGTGCTGAGATAGCCGTTGCTTTACTAAATCAAACACAAGTTGAACCTGAGTTTTCATACTTAGCTAAAGATGAATTATCGATGATTGCAAAATATAAAGAAAGTTTAGCACCAACACAACAGTATATTCGAGGTGTGTTTGCTGGAGGAACATTCTGTTATGAAGCGCAATTAGTGGCAAAAAAAGCAGGGCTAAATGGCTTTTCTAACACACCAGTATCGGGTTATGAAAATCTAGCAGATGTCTGGAGGAGTCAATTACATACCTATGTCGATCTAGGTGATGATGCATTCACCCAAGGTCGACCACATCCAATGATTGACCCAACCTTACGCAATGAAAGAATTGCAAAAGAGGCACAGGATCCTGAAACTGCTGTTGTATTATTTGATGTTGTAATTGGTTATGGTGCCTCAGACACACCTATAGATGAATTGATTAAAGTCATTACCGATGTTAAATCAACATCGACTCAATTACCAGTTTTCATTGCACATGTTTGTGGTACCGACAGTGACCCACAAAATAGAGCCAGTATTATCAGCCAACTTACCGAACAAGGTGTGTTAATTGCAGATTGTAATGCTAAAGCAGCCATGCTTGCCGTAGCATTAATTCAATCACAAGCTTAATTGAACATTCACAATTTTAAGAGAGATAATCCGATGAAAAAATTATTTAATCAACCTCTTACCGTAATAAATGCAGGTCTTTCAAGTTTTGCTGATAATATCAAACAGGCCGGTGCAGATGCTATTAATTTAAGCTGGCAGCCCCCTGCTAATGGAGATAAACAATCGGGACTTAATCTAGCCTCTATTGTTAATGACCCTATTATTAATCAAGCAAATGAACTAGCAATGAGCAAGTATCTAGCCTCTCAACCAGTACTTGTTGATGTGATGTTAGCAAAAGAAGCCATTGAAGGTCTTAAAGAAACAAAACGTATTTTACATGCAGGTCCTCCAATTGCTTGGAATGATATGTGTGGTCCGGTTCAAGGCGCAATTTTAGGTGCTATTTTATATGAGAAATGGGCTGATAACCTAGATGATGCACTTAAATTAATTCAAAATAATTCTGTTGTATTTGAGCCATGTCATCACTTTAATGCAGTAGGCCCTATGGCAGGTATTATAAGCCCTTCTATGCCACTTTGGGTTATCAAAGACAACCAACATCCAAGTAACCCTCCTGTTTTTTGTAATTTTAATGAAGGACTTGGCAAAGTTCTACGATTTGGTGCCAACAGTCAAGAAGTCCTAGATAGACTTGATTGGATGGGCACAGAGTTGATGCAAGCGATGAAAGCAGCAGTAGAGCAAACCTCTGGTATTGAGCTTAAGCCAATTATGGCGCAAGCTTTGCATATGGGTGATGAAGTGCATAATCGTAATGCAGCTGCAACAGGCTTATTACTCAAGCAACTTATTCCAGCCTTATTAAATACTTCGCTTGAGCAATCAAAAGTGAAAAAAGCTATTGAATTTATCATGCAAAATGATCACTTTTTCCTTAATTTATCGATGGCTGCCTCTAAATGTATGCTCAATGCTGCAAAGGGTATAGAAAACAGCACAATGATTACAGTAATGGCAAGAAATGGAGTCAATTTTGGTATCCAAATGTCTGGTACAGGCGAAACTTGGTTCCAAGCTAAAGCTAATCCTGTAAATGGACTATTTTTCCCTGGGTACGGTGTTGAAGATGCGGCTGCAGATCTTGGTGATAGCGCAATTACTGAAACAGCCGGCGTAGGTGGATTTGCTATGGCCTCTTCTCCTGCTATCGTTAAATTTGTTGGAGGCACGCCTCAAGATGCAACCAATAATAGTCATTTAATGCAGGCAATTACTATTGGTAGTAATCCAGCATTTACTTTGCCTGCCTTAAACTTTACGCCTACTGCTGCAGGTATTGATGCTAGAAAAGTAGTCGATACAGGAATTTTACCAATCATCAATACTGGTATTGCTCATAAACAAGCTGGCGTTGGTCAAATAGGTGCAGGTATTACAACCGCCCCTCTTTCTTGCTTTGTGGATGCTATCAATGCGTTAGTCAAGAAAAAAAATAGTTAATTACAAGCTCTTTAATTTTAGTGGTCTTGATATCGAGTCTAAACTACCACATAAGTTAATCATGATTAATCAATCAAAATTCAATTTAAAAGGAAATATTATGAACACAACACATCAAACAGACAGCAATTTTGTTCTACTCGCAGTGAATGGTACATTGATGAGAGGATTAAAATTAAATCCAAACTTACTTAATGTAGGGGCTAAATTTGTAAGAGAAGATAAAACTGATAACCATTATCGAATTTGGTCAATTAATGATGATCACCCTGCAATGATTAGAACAATTGAACCAAGCAATAGTGTTGAGCTTGAAATATGGGCACTCCCGCCTGATGCATTTGCATCTGTGCTATCGAATGAACCTGCTGGACTTGCAATTGGTAAAGTTAAACTCGCGGATGGAAGCGAAGTACTCGGTGTACTTGGTGAACCATTTTTAGTAGAAGGTCAAAAGGAAATTACCCAATTCGGTGGATGGCGTAATTACACCAAAACACTATAAAATCAATATAAAGTTCTCGTTTGATAGCTGGTATATTAAACGAGAATACTCTTAATTCTATTTTCACAGCTTAGAGTGGAGTGATTAATTTAAATACGCTGCATCCATCACCCGTTGCTTTTAGCAATTTTTCATAAACAAAACTTGCTCTGACCAAGTTTAATTATAAGGATAGCATCAAATGGACAATCAAAGGCAAGACCCTAAAACAAAAAAACCTTCCTCAATTGAAACCGTCTCAGGCATTCAAATCACACTCATCATGTTAGGGATATTAGTGACCCCTGTTTTACTTGCATCCGCTTCTTTAGGTAGCTCAATGCCTCTTCCTAAGACTGCATTAGTGATTGCAATAGGCAGCCTAATTTTGACATTACTTGCCATGATTAATATTAGTATTGGACAAATTGCTCGCTTACCAACCTATGGTATTATTAAATATAGCTTCGGCAATAGTGGTGCGATACTCATTAATATACTCATGGCAATTTCGTTATTTGGTTGGATTACGGTCACTGCGAATTCGTTTGGTTCAAGCGTCCAATCTCTTTTAGCGAATTACGGTTTAAATATTCCTTTATATTTCATCGTGCCATTAGGGTGCATTATTTTTGTCGGCTCAACCGCATTTGGTTTTGCTGTACTAGGTAAAATAACACGTTTTGCAATTCCTATTATTATCACTCTGATGCTGAGTGTCCTCATCATCGCGTTAAAAAATGCCAAACCACTCGAAATTGCAATTGATACACTTTCATTTGGTGCAGCAGTATCAACTGTAGTGGGTACCATCAGTGTTCTGGTAGTGACCTCTGCGGATTTTGGTAGCTTCGTGCATAATCGTAAGCATGCCATATTAGCAGGCTTACTTACGTTTGGGCTTGCTTATCCAGCCTTATTTTTTATTGGTGCGGTACCAAGTTCTTTAACTGGCCAAAGTAGCCTAATTGCAGCAATGGGCATTATAGGTATCACATTACCCGCCATTATTCTTATGATAGTTGCTTGTATAACTGGTAATGCTGGGAATATGTTCCAAGGTACACTTGTTGTCTCAACGCTTTTACCTAGTATCACAAAATGGAAAATTACAGCTGCGTTAGGGATATTAGCCGCGATTGTTGGAAGTTTTGATATCACGTCACTTCTTGTGCCTTTTTTACTTTTTTTAGGTATTGCAACACCGCCTTTAGCTGGAATTTATGTTGCAGATTTTATTTTATTCAGACGAAAAGGATATGATGAATCACTGTTAAGTAATGGGCCTAAAGTAAGAATCATGACACTTTTAATCTGGCTAGTAAGCTCTGCTTTGGGGTATGCTACAGCAAATAATATATTTAATTTAACATTTATCCCCTCTCTTGATTCGATGCTCTTTGCATCAGTTGCTTACATTGTACTGGGTAAACTACTGAATAATAAACCAGTTTAATAGCAAATACTTCCGTTGGCGGTTTTATATTTTGTAGATGAAACCGCCCTCAAAAACATTGACCAATTGTAAATACTCAAAAAAATCGATGATTTAACTTGCCAGTCACTCATAAAATGCTTATGATTTTATTTCAAATTGTTTCGAAAAATAATTTAAAAAACCACCTAATAAAACAATAACATTAGGTTTTAATATGATTAATTATTGTAACTAGCTAAAACTAGCTTAACAAACCAATATTAATGCTTACATATAGATAAATAATAGGGATAATATGAAATTAAAATTAGCGATCGTTTCCTTAGCAATGGTATTTGCTTCTAATACTTATGCTGATGAGTGTACCGATTTTTTTGATGAAATGGATAAATTCTATGAAACGCTTCATTCAGAAGGCATTAGCCCAGATAGAACTGCCGAGTATAGAAATGATATTGCCACATCAAGAATACACCATGAAGGTTTTACTCCTGATGATAAAGTTTTAAATAATGAATATTGCAAAGAAGAATTAGGCTCAATTGAAAATACAAAAGCCACAATACGTGATTTGTTCAGCATGCAAGATAGCCAATAACCGATAACTTGCCTATTTGAATATCAAGTTATGGACTGTTTGATAACTTGATATTTTTATGAAAAACCTTCACAAGCAACTTGCTCTTCAATACAATATTCCAATCTCAATCTTTAGTTTTATC
Source organism: Thorsellia anophelis DSM 18579 (assembly GCF_900111395.1). Classification (GTDB taxonomy): domain Bacteria; phylum Pseudomonadota; class Gammaproteobacteria; order Enterobacterales; family Thorselliaceae; genus Thorsellia; species Thorsellia anophelis. The sequence goes on from NZ_FOHV01000037.1 coordinate 16,669, forward strand.
TCCATTTCAATTAGAAATCCATGACTAAACTACAATTTTCCAACACTACAGTTAATCTCACCATTGACATTATTCGACATCAATTTCCAAATTCAAAATGTGAATATGATAGCCAGTGGCTGGTGATTGAAATTGATATTGATGATAAGGAGAGGAATGTAAAAAGAACAGTTCAAGATCCTTGCTTGATGGTATCTGAATTGATAAAAATGCGAAATTGGTTTCAACAAGTCAGTAATCTAAAGGATTCAAATCAAACCCTTCCAGACTTAACGTTTTTAGAACCCTGTATTGAATTTAGGCATGAATCAAATACAAACGTTAGTGTTCATCTATTTGCTGAATTAGCCATTAAAAATGAATTTAAGATGCATCAATTTGACTTAACGATTGTTCAATTGACCCAAATAGTTTCAACCATCACCAACTGGTATGAGCTCTATCAAAAAGCGAATACCATAGAATAATCAATTGTTTTATCTAAATTGATTAAAATTCATCACCACAAAATAGTCTATTGACACAAATTACTCTAGGGTAAAATTAATTACGCAAATATGATTCTAAATTAAAGTTCTTAAATCTCCTTCCGATAACCTTGCCTGTGTGATTAATTAACTGATTTTAACTTTAACTAGGAGGTATGAACATGAAAATATAGATTTAATTTTAAGAGACATTCTTATCAAGTGAACACTCACTTGCAGTAGAGCTCTCCATAACTTATCTGTCATATCTTTCAAATCATCCCCTCTACAAATAAACTAACAAATAAACTAGCGCTTAAACCACCTATCCTTAATACCAGTGGGCCTATTAATCTTGTTCATTTTATTAGTCAAAATCCTAGCTAATTGACACTTAATTCTAAACTTGTCGTTTAGAGAATGACGATAATTTATTCATTTTTTAACTGCATCCCCATAATTTAAAACAATTAAATATTACTATTGCTAAATTAAACTGGATAAATTGTGATAAACCCTAAAACAAATAATTAAGGAATGCGCAATGAATACATTTAATCTACACGATCTTGAACTATTAAAATATCCAAGAACACCGCATTTAGAAGGTTCTAGGCTGCAAACTGGTGATGAAGGTCATTTTCATGTTCCATATAAAACACTTGCTGGTAAACAGATAGTGATTGAAGAAAAACTCGATGGCGCAAATTGTGCTCTTAGGTTTGATTCTTATGGACAATTATTTTTACAATCACGAGGTCACTTTTTAGGTGGCGGCGGGAATGAGCGTCAATTTGCATTATTAAAAAAATGGGCTTCAGTACATGAACCCAGATTATTAGAAATCTTAACAGATAGATACATCGTATTTGCGGAGTGGTTACATAAAAAACACTCCGTTTTTTATGATTCACTACCAACCTATTTTGCGGAGTTTGATATTTGGGATAGGCACTCTAATCAGTGGCTCGATACAAAAACGAGGGCTTCAATATTAAGTCCTTTACCCGTACTGAGTGTGCCTGTTTTATATCAAGGTATCGCACCCAAAAAGCTTAGTGATTTAGTCTCTTTCTTGGCTCCTTCACTTGGAAAAAGTCCAAATTGGAAAGCGTCTTTTGAACGCACAGTGATTCGTGAGAAGTTAGAATTAGAAAAAGCTTGGCAATTATGCGATCTAAATACCTTAGCTGAAGGGCTCTATATTAAAGTTGAAGAAAATGGCTCAGTGGTAGCACGCTATAAATGGGTAAGACCCGATTTTGTACAAACACTCATTAGCCATAACGTGCATCATAGTCAACAACCTTATATTGCAAATCAATTACGTGAAGGTGTAGACATTTTCAGTCCAAAACTCACTGAAAACTGGAGCAGTTAAGATCTTAAAATGGGCGATTGATAGATAATTTAATAACAATCGCTCATTCATTAAAGAGAAATTAAACATGAATATGAAATTAAATCACCCTGCAAATAAAATAAATTGGGAGGCAATTGTCTCTGAAATTTTGGCAACACATTCATCTAATGTTAATTGGGATTTTTGGTTAGCTTGCTATCCTGCATTAGAAAAAGCAAAACAAACACCACAAGATCCCATCTATCATGCTGAAGGAAACGTTTGGATACATACAAAAATGGTTGTAATCTGCTTACTAGACAGCAGTAACTATATACAATGCAGTGAAGAGGAGAAAATATGTCTATTTTTAGCAGCGTTACTTCACGATATTGCAAAAGCCGATACGACTACGATTGATCCACTAACAGGTCGAATTGGACATCCACATCATTCTACAAGAGGTGCAATTGATGTAAGAAACTATTTATGGTTTCAGCACGCGCCTTTTGCCATTCGGGAATGTATATGTGGATTAATTGAGCACCATCAAAAACCTTTTCATTTGATGAAAAAAGATAATATTGAGTTTCATTTACATAAGCTTAGCTGGGAAATTCCATTGCATCTTTTATTAATCCTTGCTAAGGCAGATTTATTTGGACGAATTACCACAAATCAAGAAAAATCATTTATTGACATTGAAATGCTATGGCTTTTAGCCGAGGAAGGCGGATTTCTAACGCAAGAGAAAACGGCTTTTAATTCAATATCAAGATGCGAATATGCAAGGCACCAAAAAGGGCATTGTGATTTTGAATTTTACAAAACTCTGGGATCCAAAGTCTATGTACTAAGTGGCTTACCAGCTAGTGGTAAAAATTATTGGATTAAAAAAAACTATCCTGGCTTACCAACCGTTTCTTTTGATGATGCAAGAGATGAGCTCAAACTTAAACATGGTCAAAATCATGGATTAGTTGCACATAAAGCGATTGATAAAGCTAAAGCCTTATTAAGAACAAAAGAGCCATTTATTTGGAATGCTACACATACTTCAAGAAAGTTAAGGGAGAAAACACTCAACCTATTATTTGATTATCATGCTGATGTTCATATTATTTATTTTGAACAATCGCCCAAAACTCTATTTTTGCGAAATCAGGAACGCCAGCAAATGGTTCCCATCAGTGCGATAGAAAACATGTTAAAGCGTTGGGATTGTGTTAAGAAATGGGAAGGCTATAATGTCACTTACAAAGTTAATGACTAGCTTATAATTGATAGTTAAATATTGATATTATGACACTGGCATGATGAAATATTACGCCAGTGTCAGTTCTTTAGTCTCAATCTTAATAATATTTTTGCTAACTATTATAAGCCATATTGTTCTGCTAACTGTTGATGATGTTCTGTATCCAAATTGACTTTTTTAGCCAGTTGCAACCAACAAAGCGGATGTTTGAAGTCAGCGGTAAATTCTTTTAATTGCTTAAATACATCAATATCGCTTACTTCATTTGGCACACCTATAAAAAAGTATAACCCATCAATAAACTCATCATTCTCAGGATTCATAATTTGATATTCATCACCGCTCCTACGCCAATAGAGCCAACCTAATTCATCAAATTTTTCATAGATACGTTCTAGCTCTCTGCTTGTAGGCCTTGGACCATCAACAATTATCGATTTAAAATTACCTGGCTTAATCACATGAACGGCTTGGAAGGTAGGCATAAAATGCTCTTTTTCTTCCTCATCTTCTGGTGGTGCCTCTAACATCATGGCATCAATTGCAACCCAATCGTTTGCATGTTGTATTTCATTTGGACCTGCAACTGATTTAATTCTTACAGTAGTAGGACCTGTTCTTTGAGCTAGGTGATAACTTTCAACATCTTGGTCAATGAATTTTACCCATACCCAATTACCTTCTTCTTCCACTACAAGATTATCAGGTGAGCTAGGCTCATTAAGTTCTAAGTTTAACTCTTTTGCAACTTCACGATATATTGCCCATTGCTCTGCGCTTGCTGCAAAAGTAAGAAGATCCCATTTAGCATTATTTTGCGCTTCTTCTGGTAAACTCTTAATAAAGAGTTGCTGGACTGGAATAGCCTCACCAAATCGTTTTAATCTAGTTAAAGCCAAAACTTGGTATTGCAAGAAAATATCGTTTGTTTCATCTAACGTATAAGCTTTACTTGCATTTTCTCTTAAGGATTCCCAAGCTTCAGCCTTATAATCAAGTAAACATTGAATATAAAGTTGATGAATTGGATATGTTTTTTCTACCTCTTTTGCTAGTTCAACTAACCTTACATCATTATTTGTTTGATTTAAAAATCGAGTTAACGTATTTAAAACCAAAAAATTATCTTCAGGATAGTTAGCAAATTGGGTTTCTAAAAGCTTAATTGCATCATCGTTAATATCACAAGCCCAAAGTGCATGAGCTAAGAGATCGGTAAGCTCGTTATGATAAGGATGAAGCGCTTGCATTTTTTGTAATGCATCAATATATTTTTCAGGATCAGAATGTTCATCATTATGAATTAACTTAATTAATTCATCGGGTGAATGTGCATCAATATCGCTTGTCTGTAAGTTAATTGATGCAAGTTCTAATTTAAGCTGTGCTAATTGAAGTTTTATCTCATCTTGCTTACGTAATTTTGGTAACGTTTCTTCCAAAATTTTGATTGCATGTCTAGTCATCATAGCTGAGTTTCGTTTGATTGCTAACTTAGCTTGATAAATTGCCATATCCGCAGTCAACCTATGACTACCCATATCTTGAAAATGTTTAATCATTTTTTGAAAAATAGCAGCAAGTTGCCATGTATTACGATCTTTAAATCCATCTGTTGCTAAACGATAAATAACAGCCGCCCATTTAGGGTAATAAACAGGTTGAAGATCGAGGAATTTAGGAAGCACTTCAGATGCTTTATCGAATTGATTCTGTTTTACATAAATCAGAGCTTCAATTAATGCTTTAGTTAACCTTGTTCCACGGCTTTGCTCATTTTCCATGGTTTGTTCAATTAACTCTAATTTGGCAAGTGCCTCATCAAACCGTCCTAATTCCTGCAAATAGTCAGCTTGGGTCTGTAGCAGCATAATGCTAGCAGTACTACCATTTTTTATGATTGCTTCTTCTTGTTCTATCAAATAGCTAAGTGCTTCAGCAATTCTATTGTCATCTTTCAATGCATCTGCTTTTTCTCTTGATAAACAATCCCAACAATTTCGAGAGGGGCTAATTCTTGCGAGGGTTTCATCAACTACAGCGATACGTTCAGCAACCCAGCCAGGACCATCAACATTACCATAACACGAAGCTAAATCTTGAGTTACACAAATTGATTGAGGGCAATCTTTACTTTCTTCTCTATGGCTAAAATCCATTAATGAAATGGCTTCTTCTAATGCTTTTTCACCTTCTAAATAGTTGCTTAATCGATTACGCAATCCCCAATGTCGAAAAAAAACTTCCATCCAAGGATGTTTTAAAGATCGTGCACTTTGCACTGCTTCCAGAACTGATGCTTCCAGCCGTTCTACTCTATTTTCGTGTAAATCATCTGGTATTTGGTACAATAATCTAGCGAGCCTACCCTGCCCATTTTCTTCTAATTCATCATATAAATCTGATACCCATGCCCAAATATCCATCTCATATCCTCATAAAAATAAACGTTATAGTTATATAAAGCCTTGGCTAAATTTTAATTATTATTTGTAATTCCATAACATTATGCGATAAATTTAAATTGTACTATCTCAGTTTAGTGACTGATAATCCATACCAGATATTTCAATTAACTTGATTGATAAATTAACTTATTTTATAGAAATAATCATTTTTATTGCATACAACACACAAAAACAACATAAAGCGTTGTAAAATAACGCCTTACCCTAAATGTTTAATTTATTGTATTCTCTTTACTTTTATAAATAAAATTTTTGAAAGTGCTCATTTAACAGACTACTTTGAAATTTATCAAGAAACTCATTATAGTAGTTTAATGTGTCATTCAAATCTTGCAAACTATTTTTTAATTTGTATCCAACGCCTTTATCTGGTAAATGGAGCCTACCTGATATAGCAGCTTCAACCAAGCATTTGATCTGGTAAATTTGATCAATATTGATACTTGAATTTAAATCGATTTGCATTTCCAATTTTGAATTAGAGTACGTAAAAGTCCAAAACTTAATATATTCATCATATGCTTGCTCCAAGTCAACTAAATTTAGATAGCTTTTTGAATAATTTATTTCAAAGTCTAGATTGCCAATTATTCCGAAAGTCAAAATAATATCATTATTTTTGACATAAATATCAACGAATAAATCAGGTAGGTTACTAAAATATAAGGTATTCCATTGTTTCATAAATTATTAAACCTCAAACACCTACATTATTCGAAAGCAGTCTTACTCACAGTCGCTGCCCAGTTTAAAATCAGCGTGAAAATAACATCAAAGCGATTTAAAAGTCGCCTTTTGCAATTCAACAAAATTAATTATTTAACAATCTACAGCGGATATCTTCAAGTGTATAAGACAAAATTACCTGTCCATTTTTAAATACAGTTTTTAGTGCATTATCAATCTCTATCTCTTCGAAAGCAATTTGGTCAACTAATTTAAATCCCAATTGTGTTTCGATAACTTTCAAAAACCCTTTAGCAGATCGTTTCGCACTGTCTGTTTTAGGTGCTTTAAATACCATTATTTCTTTATCGTTTACAATCGCCGCTGTTGCTTTGACCGCAAATCCAAGTGAATCACGTGTGACGTACTGATAGGTATGAGAACCTACACCAAAAACAATATTACTAGAGGCAAAACCTTTTTTCTCCAATCCGGCTAAAATTGCTTCTGCTCTTTGTAAAGTAATTGAATCCCCATAAATCAACCCAACGTGAGGATCGAGTACTTTGTACCCTTTCTCATTCACTGTTCCGCCAAAAATCTCCCACAAAACTTCTATAGATCCCTTGCGTTCAATTTCTGTTGGTGCATTTTCATCACCACAGATGACAAGCATAGGGTCGCCACTATCTGGCCTAAACACCACTTTCCCCTCTCTGGCTAAGATATCTTTTTTATATTTAAGCGCAATTTCCGATATCATACGCCAATAATCATAACTATCTGCTACATATGAACAAAAACCGCTTGGATAGATCTTGGTGATGTAATCATGAAAAAATTCTTCTTCAGCCAACCCTCTTAGTTCATCATCTGACAAATTTTGTGCGATAATAGTTGGATAATTCAATAGTTTTTCAATAATCACAGCGATATTCGTGGTTGCTGTGGAGTGTTCACTTGCCGGTATAGAAACACCAATTACAGGAGATTGGTTGCCTGCATAATAGATATCTAAATAATCAATCGCAAGTACACTATCTGTACCTAAGAAGCTTAATAGATGCCCTGCCCCTGATTGAGCTGTATCGTATAAACCACTCATTCCACGAAAACTAAAGTCATGACATTGAAAATTAATATGATCAGCATTGTCACACGTTTTTTGCGCAAATAACTCACAAACTTGCCGATATTGATAAGCAGAGGTTGCTGAAGTGATACTTTTCCAGCTTTCAGCACTCATTACAGATTCTAAGTAATTTGTTAACCAAAAAAAATCTGGGTGAGTGTTATGAATTGTGTAGATTGGTATCTGAATTTCAGAACGAGTTCCTTCAGGCAAAGTCCTAATTTCAATTGGTAAATATCCTAAATCATGTAACGCTTCTATATGGTCATAAGTAATTGCATCTTTTCCTAGGGCATTTTCTACCCTGTGACGATACGCATCAATAACTTCTGATTTAGGTCGATTAAAAAACGTTTCATTCCAAAGATCGATAAAATACCACTTAATGAATCCTTGCAATCCAAATACCACTACTTTTCCATCCCATATTGAAGATTTAGGCATATATTTATCAGTTCTTGGGGTAAAATTAGAAAATACCATGGTCGTACCTTTTGGATACTGCTCTTTATGTGATACCTTATACCAATCTATCGCATTTAATGCTGTTAATTTCATTTTACACTCCAATATCATTTAAAAATGCCAGTCATTTAATCTCACTAATTGCTCAGCATAATGGTAATCCTTACCATCCTTTCAAGCGAGAATGTGTGGCGTAATTGCTAATGATTAAAGCTTCATGAGAAGCTATATCTATTCATTTATCTTTTAACAAACAAATTCTTATCTATTTTAATTTAGTAAATACCAATCGATTCGATTTTATCTACTTTCGAAAGATTAACTAACTGTGTTTATTCTGTATTTGTCAATTGAGCATTTAGCAAATTAAAGGTAAATATACTTTCAATGTAATCATCAAACACGCTAAGTCCTTGAGAAAAAATACCATGTGTGACATATAACCATATTGATTTCACACCATTTAGTTTTAATACTTTGGCAAGCTCAATAAACGTTCTCCCGCCATCACAGATATCGTCAATGATCATAACTTTTTCAGGATAGTTAGGGTGAGTTTCAATTGAACTCGAAATAATTTGTCCTGTTTTTGTATCTCTTTTTTTCGAAGCTTCAAGTACTGGTAATTCTAATTTTTTAGCGGTCTTGTATATTTTTTTTAATGCGCCTGCATCTGGTGAAACTAATGTGATCTGTTCTTTTTTTAAATATTCACCTAATTTTTCACACACTATCTCATCTTGTGAGATAACTAGAATATTGTTAATCAAAGCAGGTGTCACGTCACTATGTGGATCATGGATGATAACTTTATTTGCCTTGATGCTATTGATTAGGTCTGCATAAACAGCGACGCTTAAAGCTTCACCTGGTTCACACACTCTATCTTGTCTTGCACCTGGCATGTAACTAAGACTTAAGATCTTAATAACATTCTCGGTTAACTTTTGGGTTCTGTTGAGTGCATCATTTAGTAATAATAATTGCATCATGATTTGGCTACTCATGATCTTCGCATCTATTCTAATATGATAAATTTCATCAATCATTCTGGTGTCAATTCTGACATGCTCTTCTCCACCACTGAAATGGAAAAAATTTATTGGTATAAAATTTAATTGTTCATTAATGTAGAGCTTTAACGCATTTTGCATGTAATCTCCTAATATTATGGGTATAATCACCCTTGCAATGTTTTATATACAATACTCTAATTGAATTAAAATTCAACATTTGTTTTACATATCAAACAAAATATTTTAAAAATTCAGATATAGTACGTTAAAAACATTTCACTAATAACTTAATAATCGCCCTTTCATGGTAAGATTATTAATTTTAAAGTGACTGATCCAAATATTGATGAAAGAAAGATGCTCATAGCGTTATTTAAAGGTAAAAGAGAGATAGTTTTAGGGACAGATACAGCAGAGTACTGTACTGAAATGAGCATTGTTATTGAAACGCTCGTTGAGAAAAACATAAGAAATAAACTTCCAAGAAATCTCAAGAAATTTTGATATGATAAAAAAGTGGTATTGAAAGCACAATTAGACTACTTGCGGAAAAGTTCAATTTTGAGAAAGTATTTGCCAGAGCAATATTGAGTTTTACTAAAAGATTGAATAGAAAAATATCTTCACTAAAAGTGGTTGCTTTGTTCAATAAAGAACAAGGCAACCCTATTTTAATCATTGCAAATATTACATTTTAAAAGTTAAGCATCGAATTAGAAGCACAATTTAAATTACAGCCTCATTTTATACATCGTGTAAGATTAGATTATAAGGAGCCCCCTATGTCACACTACCTGTCCACTGATAACTTAATCATGATAAGGACAGACAAATGAGTAAATTTACCGTAGAATTCAAAGAAACAATTTTGACAAAATTATTGGATGGTGATTATACAAGCATCACCGCATTAGCCCAACACTATAATATCTCAACAAGCACGCTTTACAAATGGCAAGCAGAGATTAAATCAGGATCGAATGATAACATTATGAAAAATAAAAAAGTCCATAAAAATACAAGCAATAAAACTAAATCATCGATCCCTGTTAATAAGCTGACTGAAGCGCAGAAAAAACTCAATATCATCATTGCTACATCGACATTAAATGAAGCAGAATTAGCAAGATACTGCAGAGAAAATGGGTATGATATTGCCATGGTTAAGTCGCTCTTGAGTGAATGTGTAGAAGCACTTGCCATGAAAGAAATGAATGTGATTGCTGAGAGCCATAAATTAGCTGAAAAAGATAAAGAAATCAGCCACTACAAGAAAGAACTTGACCGTAAAGACCGAGCCTTATCTGAAACAGCTGCGTTATTGGTACTCTCAAAAAAGGCCAAAGCCATTTGGGGGGAAACGCAGGAAGATTAATCACCTGTGAAGACCGCCAAATGGCTATAAACAACATCAAAGAAGCCGTCAATCATGG
>NZ_FOHV01000043.1 GCF_900111395.1 Thorsellia anophelis DSM 18579
TGAGACAGCGGAACAATGCATAAACCATGGGATTGCTATTGAAACACCCGTTAGGAAAAACATGAGAGATAAACTCCCTAAAAACATTAGGAATTTTTGGAATGATAAAAGAAGAATTATTGAAAGTACAATTGGACAACTTGCTGAAAAATTCAATATTGAAAGAACATTCGCAAGAACAATGCTGAGCTTTACTAATAGGCTGAGTAGGAAAATATTATCACACAAACTAGCCACCCTGTTCAATAAAGAACAAGGTAGACCCATTTTAAGTATCGCAGATCTCGCATTTTAAAAGTCGAGCATCGCGTTATGTAGTTTTTCTCTAAAACGCTATTTCGACGAATGGTCTTGGATCGAATCATTGAGATCCAATCCTATAAATTGACGAAACAATAAATCTCGTGCCAGCATATTCTCCATTTTAACATTGCTCAAATTATGCCTCGACTACAATAATAGACCAAAAATGTTTGGGTTATAGAACGCCCTATAAAGTATTCGAAGAGCTAACAGGCATAACCAGAGAAAAATTTTAGATGAGTATTCACTTATATCTTGAATTCACCTATTAATAATTTGCTCCCAATCAATGAGTGCATTTATCGTATCAAATTCCTCAAAAGCTTTATGTTGTTTAATGCTATTATTAGTAAATTGTAAGCTGAGTTAAATATTTTTCCATATTACTTTCACCTTAAGCGATTGATTTTGTTTATCACACCATAAAAAGCGCAAGAAAATCAAAAATAGATTGAATATTACAAAGAAATTCAAAGCTCTCAACATTTTATTTTGGGTATTTTCAAACTTGTTTGAAAATTAGATTTACATTAAATGTGAATTACAAGTTATGCAATTGTCAACTTTAGGAAAGGTTACACATACACATACCCTCAATTATTAGCTTGAAAAATAAATATTATTAGGCTAAATTACTCAACAGCTATATGTAAACAAAGATTTCCAAAAAATTTCTAAGTTAACGATTTATTTTTTAAGTACTTTACGATTTTTAGAAATTAATACCTTCACTTCTACTTTAATCTTTGTGGATATCAATTCAAGGCTAAAAGATGCATAACTTATTAAAAGAAGTTTCAAAATCACTTATGTGGGTTAAATCAAATGATATTTCATCAATAGATTTAGCAAATGAGCTTATCAAAAAAGATCTCACTCATTTATGTTATATTTCAGAAGACAAAAAGTTCATTCATGCTTTTAGTATAGATGAAAATGAGCGTGATATTATTTATCCTCATTCTATTGATTTTTCTGATGCAACAACAAATGATCATGACAAACAATACTATTGTCATTGCCAATCCCATTCTTCTCCTTGTATACATAACATAGCATTACTGACCTATCTAAGTGAACATTATGAGTCAAATCCTGGTAAAATCAATAAAACCTTAATAGGCCTAGATAGGCAATTACAAGCTCCGAATTTCACTAGAGAGCAATTTGAAAAACTTATTACCATTTTTTCACCAAAGAAGCGACAAATTGATAGACAAATCATTGTGAAAGCCCAAGATTATATTAATTTTGTGCTAAGTGTTGGTTTTAAAAATGTCCTAAATCAAGAAGATGGAAGTTCAAATTTTGATGATTTTTTTAAACGCTTTAATGCTTTTAATGATTACCCTGAAAATGCTTTATTTCAAGTTTGCAAAGAAATTTTTTATGCTTTTCATAGTTCGGAATATGAAAAAGCACAAAAAAAACTTTCACGTGCATTTAAATTATTAAATGAAATTAATCAGTATCTAGACACTCTTAAACTCACAGTGAACCCATTACCTGCCCTAAACAATAACGTTGAGAGTTTGTTAGGTCATGAATGGAAGAATGAGGAGCGCTTAGCATTAAACTTAACGGAAGCTAACGTTAATTTATTGCAGTTTTGCTTTTGGCCTCATGAACAAGAATTTAAATATTATGCCTATTGGATTAACTTAGCGACAGGTGAAATTTATCGCTCCTCTGCGCCTAAAAATGATAAGGACCTAAAATCTAAATTATTGAACGATTCGGTGTCAAACAAAGTAAGCTCACATCGAATATTGAAAACACCTAATAACATCAATCCAGACATTGTATTAGAAGAGCCTGTTCAATCTCCTTTGCAACCAGAGGATATTGCTGCGTGTCATCAATTTGCACACACTGATTTTCAAACTCTTGCTCATGAAGTCATATCAAGCCTTCAAAGTTCCCTGAACAACCAACATCCTATCTATTTTGTCAAAGGAAAACGCTCTTATTTACAAGACCAAAGCGTCGTCATTCTAGATGAAAATAATTTTCCCATCACATTGTCGAACATTCCATTTTTTAACTGCCATCCTAATATGCATGACAATATGACCTTAGTTCAACATTTATTACCAGAAAACATCTCTGAATATACTTTAGCAATTATGTTCTCAATGGATGAAAACACTGAGTTTTTGATTGCAAAACCGATGGCTATGTTTTTGGATAATACGATTTTGAGATTAATTATTTAGTCAGCAAAAACTCACCTAACGGACCTATTGAACTAACACTTTGGCAAATACTATGAATAAACAAATACTACTTCCCCTACTCAACTCTTTGCAATTATTGATAAATAAAATTTTTACAGAGGGACAAATCCATTTAGATGACAAGTCAGAATTGGAAAATATGCAGCTTAAATTAAATGAGCTGTCTAATCAATCAAAGGAACTTTCACACTTAAACACTATTTTATTGTCTACAATCAATCTGATAATGCCTAAAGCATCTAAAAGGAATGCTGCTGATAATATTGAGATCCATGACAATGGTTCTCAAGGTTTGATGTACCCCTTAGATAACCTTCTTTTAGTTAATGATGCGATTATTAGTGCTAAAATCTCGCTACTAAATACCTTGGATGTTAACTTACCTAAAAGCCCAAGATCCCCCTACTCTCTTAATTTTAATACCTTGAACTCAACGCTCAATTTCAAAGGAATTGAGACTATGATAGAAATTTGTAAAGCAGGCTATAACCCTAACAGAGATAAAATCGTTCAGAAATTATTAAATAAAGATCCTCACCCTATTTTTACTGATGCAAGGATGATTAATTATTTTGCTCAAGGTATTCATAATGGCCTTTATAGCTATATTGATGAAAAAAATGTCCCGTTATTTGATGATAAAATTATTGGCAGAATCGGCCCTAATATTCTCCCTTTTTTAGTCAATTTCGTCATCAAGTCCCCTTGTGACTCTGAACATAGCTTAACTGAAATCGCTAAACTAGACATAAATCAGGCCCTTTCACTTGCAAAGATGTTATTAACACCTAAGCTTTTAATTAACATCGATGAGCACTTAAATGCCTTGCCGACAATTACCAAAAAATCAATAGCACTATTAGCGGAAAATTCAAAACTAGAAAAGCATGAAGATCTGATTTTTAATTTTTTTAGCGATTGCATTAAAGCGTTTAATACCATCCTTAACCCAATTAAAGAAGATGAGGATGAGGACGACATAAGAGAGCCTCTACATAACTTTATCGAGTATCTCCCTGAGCTGCTTAATATAGTCACTCAGATTAATCCCTCACGCATGTTAAACTATATCTTAGATATTTATGATAATACTGAAAATCTCGCGCTTATGCCCTATTTTAGCGAAATTATTCAATCAATAGATAAAACGTCAGTCAAAACGCGTTTGATAAATAAGGCGACATTGCTTGTCGAGGATTTTTTAATATCCCTACAATCTAATCCAAACCAAGTGTCACTTTATAAAAGTGAACTTGCTCATTTTCTTCCTTTCTTATTTCAGTTTAATGATGAGGCCATCCTAGAACTATATAAAAAATTACTCTGGGCAATTGCTAAACAAGAGAAACAGCGCAATAAAAGAGATTTTAATTTAATCCGAGAAATTAAAATTTTAGGTATGGCTAAGCACATAGCTGTCTTTAAAGAAAAAAGTGCTGAGTTATTTTGTGAATTTTACCAAGATAAAAACGTTAACAGATGGGCAAAAATTGTTTGGGCACCTGAAGCTATTTCTATCATCCATGCATATAAGAGTCCTACAACTGCCTTTGACTTATTTAGTCCCTATGTAGATATTGTTGAGGACGTTTTAAAATCAGCCATTAAAAATAGATATTTTTTTATTGAAAGATTTGATGAATACTTAAGAATTGATGAATATGAATTTTTTGATAAATCCATGACCTATGAAACCCTTGATAAAAGATGGTATTCACTTTTCATCTATTATTACAATCTATATAAAGAAATAGATGTTATCCCTGATAATCTTAAAGGCATAACGCTTACTAGAATTCACTTGAAAGATAAAATTACTTTTAATTCCGATCCTATTTTGCATTTGCTCGCCTACCTTCCTTTCCATCATCCTGACTATTTTGAGACCATTTATTGGTTATTTGATGAAAATAGACCATTTGAAATTCAGCGTCTAGATTGGACGCTTGATACTGATTTTTTTATGCGGGTCTTACGTGAAAAAGACGAAGTAATTCATAATAGATATATTCCGCTATTATTAGGATATTATAGAAGGCTTAATGACGCATTTAAACTGACTTTGGATGATCAAAAATATTATGACACGGTTATTAGATGGTGGAGTCGTAATACCTTCCACATAGGTGCTTATAGTGAAGAGATTAATATTTTTCCTAAACCATTTTATGACATGTACCAAGAAATCCTTAATAAAGCAAAATCATTTAAACAACGTATAAAAACAGAATTTAAAGGGAGTAGAGACAGTAAAGAAGATTGGATTTATACCACTGATTTACTGATTGATGGCTTAGAAAAAATTTTGCCATCGCTTGAGAAGTTCAACCATGATACAAAATAAAAAAATATAGTTTTAACGGGGATACCTGAATGGTTACAAATAAAATAAAATAAACTTCTATTACATCTTAATGAGAGTAAATGATACATTAATGACAAATTTAATTCTAAGCCCCATATACTCACCGATAGATGTCAAGCAACCTGTCCGTTTTTTTTCACTGCTATTTGCCTTATTTTATTTAATTGTTTCAGCTTTAGGGGAATACAAACTGGCTTGTGCTTTCTTAAAGAGTTAAAGTAATTTAGTATCCTTTGCTTGCAGTTTAATTAATTGGCTTTGAATGTTTTTAACCATGTGCATATTTTGCGATTCTGTTGCTCGCAGTTCATCATGTGCAGCATCTAATTACATCTGTGATAATTTGTATTGCTATAATAATTCTTGATTAGATAACGCTTATTCTGTGAGCTTGTTTGGTAGCATGGAAACGAGGATATTATGCCATGAAAAGGGTTCAGAACCCTTGACATTTATTGATGAGCAGGAGTTTTTTTATTAGTACAATGAATTACATAGAAATAAAGGTATTAAACAAATATGTTGCTTCAGGACTGAGAAAGGGCTACTTGAACCAAGGAAATTCGTGTATCGAAAAGCACGTTTGATACATCCTTATCGCTGGAAAAGATTTAATGCACGCAATTGAATTTGTAAAGCGTGCTTTTTGATGTGTTATAGTGTTGGGCTAATGCGGTGATGTTTGTATAAACACTATCCAATAATTTTGTCAAAATTGTTTCTTTGAATTCTACGGTAAATTTACTCATTTTCCTGCCCTTATTATGATTAAGTTATCAATGGACAGGTAGTGTGACATAGGGGGGCCTGCTTCCAATTTCGTATTGGCATAGTCCATTTTTTAGAGGCTGCTTCAATGGCTAGATAAACCACTTTTTTAACCGAATCTTCGTTAGGAAATACTTTACTCTTCTTGATAGCATGACGTATGACACTATTCAAAGATTCAATTGCATTTGTTGTATAGATAGCTTTTCTAATGTCTTCTGGGTAATTGAAAAAAGTATTAAGATTTTCCCAATGAGACCGCCAACTTTTACTGATTTGCGGATATTTTCCATCCCATTGTTCTGCAAAAGCCTCTAAAGCGGATAATGCTGCCGATTCACTGACTGCTTGATAAACCTGTTTTAAAGAGGTTGTGACCGCTTTATAATCTTTCCAAGCAACATATTTAAGGCTTTTAGAGAACCATCTACAATGCCTAAGATGTTCGGTGAGTTCTGCGTTCAAAGCGGTTTCAGCAACAATTTTCTTCATCATTCTTGAAAATTGGTTTAGGTCAGCTTCAGTTTTGATATTTTTAGCAAATTCAGTTGCTAATGCTTTCAATTGTTTTTCGTCCATTAGGTACCTGCCTATTTTTAATGTTTAAAATAAATATATCAAAAATGGGCAAATACACAATTTAAATTACAGCCTCCTTTATTATTCAAAAAGCACTGTATGCATTTATTTACATCCAAGCTTCCTATGATCATGATTAGCAACCTCATAAACACAATCCAATGTTAGTATGATTGAAATCTGCCACCAATGGACTCTTTATCTAAATACAATGTGCGCAGAATATGCAAAATAGGCCTTTCATATTGCAAGTCACTGATACACTCGGCAGCAGAATACCTTTCCTCTTCATTAAAAAGAATTTGTCTTATTTCAAACTGCGCATCAACTGGAGTTTCGGTATCTATATTATCTGGCACATCTTCACATAGCAGTTTCATTAAAAAAGGCACGTATTCACGCCCTCCATCTAGGCTTACCCCTCCTAAAAAATCAGGTTGTAAATCATCTAGATCTGCGTAAATCTGCAAATTACAAACCATTTCTCCTTCTCCGTCAAATGAATTGATATCTTCACTTAGTAATAGGCAATCATGCTCATTTTCGAATGCTGTATAGATACTGTCATAAAGGGCGTTGTGCCGAGTGATATAAACCTGGAAGCATTCATCTAAAGTGATATCAACTTTCAGGTAATACATTTTATTAAGACTCATTAGATAATACTCCTTAATATAATAGTTTTGTTCAAACTAAGCTTACTGCTACTGCCTTCCGATAGAAGACTGTGTTGTATCTTAAAGCAGTAAATCCTAGGTAGATTTGAAGAGACATTGTTATTAATAGAGTTCCATTAAGAAACTTTCATCAACAAAACTCAGATCAACCCCATTAAAGTGACAGCCAATAAACTCTTTAATTTTAGGTGCTAAAATCAAATAATCAAAAGTCCAAGGTATCATGTTATTGCTTGCAAGTTTATTTTTATCAAAATGATCTTTAAGAATACTAAAGACCGCAATACTCCAAGGGATGTTATAAAGCTCATTTAGATAACGCTTTTGTCTGAGCGAACCTGTGAATAAAATCAAATTAGTTGGCTGCTTTTGTTCAAGTTCATAATAGGCTTGGCGTTTAAATCTATTTTGAAAACTCAGGTAATCTTCTTCTAAAAATTCAATATGTGGATTATTTAATATGCTCGCATTCCATTTTTGATGATATGCCAAAAATGTATCTCTATTAATCCTCAACTGTCTATTTTGAGACAATTTTTGCCAATCAAACTCGTATTGGTATGCATCCAATATTTTTGAATCAATCCAGCCAAATTCTGCTAAGGCATCAATATCTATTTTGTCTCGATACAATTCAATAAGCTCTTCGTTCCATTGGATTAGTGGGTAGTTATTAATCCTCTCTATGGTATCTAAGTTTTCAAGAAACCCTGTGTAAATTGATTGTAACGTTTTTAATGAATACTCCTCTTTTCCATAGGTATTTCTGAGGATAGGTTCGAACTCTAATTGATTACGGAAATAATCACATATTTGATCTGTCCATTTAATTGACTCATTAATTGAGATCTCCCCCCAATGCCATTTATCTTCATACTTTTTCATAAATTCAAGTGTCCAAGATGACATATTCACAGCAGAAAGCGTTTCCCAAATTTTATTCGGAGATAATAATTTTCTCATCAAACTGTTAGCACGAAAGCGGACTGATGGTCGACTAGTCATTTGTTTTGAGATCGTATAGAAAATATGACCCACTAACCATTCAAATTGATGCTCATTCATAGCTACAGTACTTTCGGCTAATTCTAAAGGCTCCACTTTGTTCTTAACGAACTCGAACAGCTCTGAGTATTTATTATTAATTTCGATGTTATGGATAAGCGTCTGATAGCACCATTTATCTTCAAAAGTGAACAACAATGATTCACTCCATGGTAAACTCGCACAAGCAGATAGTTTTGACCAATCAATAACATTTTTGTGCTTTTGTAAAATTTCTATTGTATCAGCTTCATTTAATGGCCAATTGAATAAGTCATAATCTAATACCGTAATGAATTTTTCTAGTAAGGCCTTATCCCATTTTATATAAGTTGACTGGCTTAATATTTGCCACTTAATATGCATGATGTGTTGAGTAATGAAAATATCTGACCATGGGAATAATGGCGCTTTGTAAACATCAATTTCATTTCGTTTTATATACATAGAGGCAATTTCGACATCACTGATAATCGATTCAACTGCTAAAAACGCAGAATTTTCATCCCAACATAAATTATTTTCATACTGAAGGACAAGTTCTTTTGTCCATGGTATTGCGGTATTTTTACTTAGTTGTTCCCAATCCCATTCATGTTCAAATTGATACAAGATTTCTTCATTCCACTTTATTGTTCTTGCACTTGAAAGCACTTGAAATGCATTTCTATTTGGAACAGACTTAATCCAGTTAGCTAATTTTTCTTTCGTTATTTGTACTGATGTATTACTTTGCATACAAACCTCATTTTTTATGATTATTGGCATCCAATAAATTCGTGTTATGTGTCACATCCTATTAGATTTCAGATTCCACAATATCGATGGCTACATTTCCATCTTTTTTGATAACCTTGAAAATTCTTGCTCTATTTCAATATTTTGACGATTTATTTTCGCTTTCAATCGCTTTACATAACGGCTAAAATAGTCATCCATCTTGTCAATATCAATGGCATATTCATAACAATTTTCTTTAGTTAATAATTGATATTTAAGGCTCAATATTTTCAATTTTTTAATATATTTTTCAGCCTCAGACTCCTGATCCCAACTTTCATGCATAGCTTTGTCTACTAATTTTGCCGAAGGTAAGCCAAGTAACCGAGCATATATATTCTCTAATGCAGATAAATCTTTTTTAAAATAAGCTTGATTGATTTCAATAAAAAAAGATTCAGAAAAATGCAGATAGCGATTGCTGTCATCGTATTGATCACAAATTTCTAATATTTGGCGGAATTGCTTTACAAGCAAATCATCTTCCAAACTATCAATCACATCTAATTCATCTTCCGACTCTTCGTCTTCTTCAAACTCGTCATCCGAATCTTCATCATCTTCGTTATTCCAGTCGTCATCATCTTCGTCCCAATCTTCGTCTTCATCTTCATCCTCGTCTTCGTTCCAATCTTCGTCTTCATCATCATCTTCTTCTTCTTCTTCTTCTTCTTCGTCCCAATCTTCATCTTCGTCTGATTCTGCATCCTCTTCTGGCTGAATTTTTAATAATTCCATGACATATTCATCACCCTCAGTAATGCATTCAAAATAAGTCAGACCTGTTAATTCTTCAAATTCTTCGATTTTAACTTGATACTCTTCCAAATTTTGCAACCGTGTATATTCACGGTTACCATTGGTTCGAAGAATTTGTAATTGTTCTTCCAATCTCTTTAGAGGTTTAATTAAGTGAAACCGTTCTTTAAGTAATTGTTTAAAGGTCTCACTATAGGGTTCTTCTTCTAAAATCCGTTTATTAAGCTTTAATTCTTTCGCTTTTATTTGGGTAATTTTTTCCAATTTATCTCTTGTCTGTTCTAAATATGATTTCAATGTATAGCTTCTATTTTGTAAATAATAAGCTATGCACTTTTTATCATTTTCAGCAATTGTTTTTTCTAATGGTGCGATAAGCTTATCGTGCTTAGTTACAAAATTATCAATTGCATTTTTAAGGTTTTCGTATTCTTCAAGCTTATCAACAAGATATTCATCCATATATCTTAAATCAGCAGAAGCCATAGATTCTACTGTTACCTCATCTTGAAAAATTATTCTCATATCTTCATTCATATATTTTCCTCTTCAGTCATTTAGATTATTAATAACTCACTAACTGCTTATTGATGCCATATGTTTATACTATTTCTCAAATCAATCGATTTATCTTAATTTCAAAAAAAATAACATTAAAAATTTAAATCTAATTTAATATTAATAATTTAATTAATTTTTTATTAAAATATTTCAAATTATTTTTAATGAAAACTTTTTACTTGTATTTTAAGTGTTGATCTACACTCAACTAACATAACCATAGTAGTTATGTTAGTTGGGATAGTCAAGATCATTTACTTAATTATTTGATGTTTAAAAATACGAACCTGATACTATGACCATTCTTCCAAAGATTAAATCAATTCAGACATTTAACCAAATAACCAATTGTTTTATATAAACTTACCATTAAAAGTTTCGCTTTCACACGACTATCAGAGCCAAGTATAGAAACACGTATGCTCAAGTTACTTAACTGGTATTTTCTAGTTAGGATCTGTTAGTAGTAAATAATGCTAAAAGCTTCAGCTTGATGTTGTTAATGATCAATTGAGTAAATCAATTGCTAATCATTCCAATTAATAGTTAGTACACAACTAAATACAATCACATACATGTTTTATATCAATACGTTAAAGAATCACCTCAACTCAAGTAAAGGTAATATGAGGTATTGCTTTTTTAAGCATTAGATGAATATTGTGAAATTTTAGCGATAAATATCCCTTGCCTATTGGCTCAATCAATTGCTCTACAATGTAGAAAAAATGAAAATAAGCCAGCTCTAGACAATATTAAAAAAATAATTGATTTACTTTTGTGGCAGGAATATTTATGTTATCAATTACTTGTTATATAATTTTAGCTAAATATGCTTAAGTTAGAGTCGAATAAAGATTCTATTCCCACTGATTTTGTTATGATGACGCATTGTTTTATCATAAAAATAATTATTGAGATTCATCTTAAACCATTCAATTTCCTTGAGTCCATTGTTGATTAGTCTAGATTTAATGATATGCTGTTTAATTGCTTGACTGATTGTTGCCATTTTAATGTTCTCGATTTTTTTAAATGTTAAAGGGAAGACTAGTGTGGCAGCTGTGGCATGCTTAAGTAAAAATAATATTTTAATTTCAATCATGTTGCATTATTTGGTTACTTAATGACAGTTAAACAGCTTTCTCATCGAGATTACAATCAATACAATTACTAGATTTATCTGCCAAACTGCACTGGCTGACTTATTAGTTATGTTTTTATCATCAAAAAATATCCCATTTTTTATTTCAACTGTCAGTAAATTATCATTCAGTAAAAGAGTTTTGGCTAAATACAAATCTCTTTTAGTTATAGTTCGAAGCAAAATATGCGTAGCAAAAACCGTCAATTGTAATGCTTTCAGACCATTTTCATTGAGCATAGATTCTAAAAATAATATTAACTGATTCGTTTCAATTGTATATTCGGCTGGGATTTCAAAAAAATCGTGAAAAGCTGCTTTATCTTCTATTTGCATACTTTCATATATCGTTTTGCATACTGTTAATAACAGTATATTTTCAGATTTTTCTACATGATCTGCCATAGAAGCTCGAATATTAAGATACCTCATTATATTGACTACAATCCGTTGGTAAGCAATGCCTTTTCCCGGTTCTTCTATCTCTTGTTGTCTTGCACCATAGCATTTCAATTCATGCGCAATCGCCTGCCAATATAAACTATGCTTTGGGTAATACGTTTTATAAGACTGCATTTGTGTCAATTCTTCCGTCATTCTATACTGCCCCTTGTTATTTAATGTCATAAAGGAAACTAAATCATTAAAATCTTCATCTTTTAGATGATTAAAAAACTCAAGGGCAGGATCGTGCTCATATGACATGGTTTACTCCAATGTGAATGATTAATTTATTTCTAGTCGATAAATGTCAATCGACACTTTAATAATAAGGAATGTTAGGATTCAATATAATATTTTGACTATAAAATTATTGCACCTTTATCGCATCTAACTCTTTTAGTTTCAAAATATCAATAAATTCAAGCGAGATAAAATCAAATTTACATCCTAAAAAAGAGTCTTTATCTTTAATTAATTCTAGTCTATCTAGTGACCACTGAATCTGATTACAACTTGCCAAGCTTCTACCATTAATTGCTTTATAAACAGTTTTCATTACCTCATCACTCCACGGGATATTAGGAATCGATAATTTAAATCGGCCATTAGATTGATCACTGCTTAGGAAAAGTTCGTATTCACCCTCCTCGTATGCAATTTGCTCAAATGACGCTTTAAATCGTAAAACATCTATTTCGCTAAAGCTAATGTGTGGATTAGATAGTATCTGAATGGGCCAATATTCATAAAATTGTTCGTATACAACTTGGTGATTAACAGTCTTGTAGTTAAAACATAAATATTTCCAATGAAGCTCTTTTCTGAACATACTTAAGATTGATTGATTAAGAATGCCATATCTAGATAATAAGCCCCAGTTTAAATCAGTAAAGAAGAGTTGAATTGATTCAATAGTCCAGTTAATGCACGGATAAAAGTGCTCTTCGTTCCATGGAAATTGAACCAATATAGGCAAGAGCTTATTAGCATCCCATACATAACCTGGCCTAGCTTTTAAAAGGCGAATTAAATCAAGCTTATGAGCTAATTGGCTGATATCAAACTCATCCCATTTAATTGAGGGATTGGCACTTAAAACTTCCCAATTCCAACATTCTGCATAGTTTAAAATCAATTCTATATTCCAATCACGTAATCTGAGATTAGACAAATGCATCCAATTGAATTCCTCCTGAGTGAAACTTTCGTTTTTACTTTTTAGATCGAAATTCATCTCAGTACTGTTTAAAAAACAGTGATCATCATCTAATTCTCTATTGGTATGTGCTAAGATAATTTTAAACCATTGTTCATCAATAACTGATTGTGTTAGCTTGTAATCACTCGCACTTATATGTCCAAGAATATGGCTATACAACGGTTCTTTTAACCAATGAATCTTTTTGTTTTTAACAAGCTCAGTATAATTCCAATCATATTTAAAATGCTCGATAAGCTCATCGCACCAAGGCAAATTATCAAATGAGGATAAATTATCCCAATCCAAATTATGCCTCTGTTTTTCTAAAAAACGTATGGTGTCCTTTAAATCTAAAGGCCAAATGACACTCTTATTTTTAAAGGCGTTAAAATAGGTTTCAAAGATTTCGCTTTGAGTCATAAAATTAGGACTTAGCGCACACACTTCCCAATCTATCAGTTCAAAATAATAGGCTATTTTTTTAACAGTCCAATTTAAATTTTCATAGAACCAAATATCAGATTCAAAATATCCCCTATATTTATTAAACAATAATTCAAAAATATCATCATCGTTTATGATCGTTTCAATTTTTAAAAATTCGGCACCTTCGAACCAACACAATTCTTTCTGAAATTCTATAACAAGCTCTTTAGTCCAAGGAATTGATTTATTTTGACTAATAGAATACCAATCCCATCTATCTTTGAAGGTACTCAATAATTCCCTAGTCCAGTTGATAGTAATTGCGGATGAAAGTGTTGAAAAAATATCTCTATCTTGATTAGAGGTTAACCATGACATAAAGCGTAATTGTTCTGTATTGTATTGAGTGTTGCACATGAAATTTGCCTTAGAAAATAATAGGGAATTGACCATTAACAGACGACTAGATTAAGTAAATAATCTAAATTAAGAACGGTGTTTATTTATTTAAATCGTTAAATAATACACCTAACAAATTTATCTCTATAAGTCAATGTTCGATTCTGACACCCCTCCCGGCATCTACCTGGTGTTTTATTTAAGAAATAACACGCTAAATATCAATAGGATAAAAATAAAAACGAAAACCATCCTTATAATTGGAAATTATTACATTTGAAGTAGTTTTGGTATGCCTATCTATGAAATTTATAAATACGTCACTAATCTACCCCTCAAGCGGTTATTTAAAATCAAAACCATTAAGGCATTTTATTTTAATCGTGACGCCATCTCAAGGTTGCTAGACGAACTACATTCCGCTGGGCTCAATCAATTTTATGAAACAATTGCGCTGATAACGCTGAAAAAACTGGGGTTACTTCTAAAGGTTATGAATCTTCATAGTACAAGCATCCAATGTCATGGGACTCAGTATTACAAAAAAAACGTGAAAATATTGAAAGCATTAACCTAATTCATAGATTCAGTCGAGATCATCGACCGGATTTACCTCAGCTTGTCCATCTATTGATTTGTGAAAATCAGGCTGGGATCCCCATTTCAATGGCAACGTAAAGTGGTAATCAAACTGACAAAATTATCCTTCCAGATGAGCTCACTGTGGTGGTCAAACAATTTTGGGCACTTTCTTAGAGGCTTCCCCAAATAATTGCTCTGATCTGTTTGGTGTCAGCTCCCTTCATGATCCAGTCAGAGAGCGTGATACTGCTAATGTGAACACCCAAGCGATTTAGCTCTTTGGCTAACCCATACAATCGGAGGCCATCGACATGCTGGATTAAACGTAGCACTTGAGCATTACAGAATAATGTTTTTTTTCCCTGCTTTTCCTTTCAGGATATCACTTCTTCTTTACTTTTTATCTGCAGGTGTTTCTTCAATTGGACTACCGTCAATCTTGATATCAGGTTAAGCTATAGTAAGATCAGACTGTACCTCGCCATCATTTATGAGTGTTTTGTACTTAGCCAATAGTTCAATTAAATTAATCTAGCTCAGTTGTAACTCAGTAAGTTTTTGGGCTAAGCATGTATGTTCTTATGTTAAACTTATATATCTTTGAACCAAACTAAAATACATAAGCTCAAAATCTTGGGACTACAATGATTTAATACATATTATGTTTAATCACATTTGATTATTTATTCATATGAATAGAATACACGGAACACTAAAATTAGTAAGGAAACTTGAATACTGATTGAACTATTTAAATGCAAATTGGAACAATAATGTATAAAGATCAAGATGCATAGAAATTAGCTTTTAAAAAAATGTACGCTGAAGAAAACTTGAAATCTAAAATTAGGCAAGAAGCGCCTGAGGGAAAGTGATAACTCCATCAGATAGGGACATGAAGGTACAAGTTCTAGTGAAACGTTTAAGTGTTAGTATTAGGTTATCTTGTGATAATTTTCGGGATTATTTAAACATGTTATCGCTTTACAAACAAATTATTTAATGTAATTCCAGCCAAGAGCTCCTAAAAAAATAGCACTAAAAGTTAGAAACAAAATATCGATAAGGTCAAGTTTATTGTTGATATCTTTTCTTGGGTCGGCAATTTGGTTAAAAAAATAGTCATAATGTTCAAAACTCGCCCCTTCACATCTAATAGCATAACAGCTGTTGTTATAATATATAACTATAAAAGGAATTAATAAATTAACTTATATTCAATGAGCCATATGTTAAATAAATGATTTATAATCATTTCACCCTATGAATATCATCTTACTTTTAAGTAAATTTTGCCTATTTGTTGAAAAATGATATTATTAAATGATAATTTAAACTAGTCTAATTATATGGCATACTCACGTAAAATTTCATCGATCAACCTTATGATTAGAGCTTAATGTTAACAAAATAATGTGGTGTTATATGACTAAATTAGGCCGTAATGAACCCTGCTCTTGTGGAAGTGGTAAAAAATATAAACACTGTTGCATAGATGCAGCATCTAAAAACATCTCAAATCTTATGGATGAGTTTACAGCTGCAGTTGAAAGTGAAAATTTAATGTCACCCGAAAAACTTCAACAAATTTTAAGAGAAAAGCAAATAGAGATGAATAGCAGACCTATTGATGTTTTTCTTGGATTAACCCCATCGCAGATGCACAACTGGCTTCATAGTGATTTTGATTCACTTCAAGGTGTGACTATCAATTCACCTCAAAATATCAATCAAAGCCCAATTATGAGATATGTCGATATTTTTATTCAAATGGCAATATTAAATGATGGTGCAATTAAGTTAACAGAAAAAGGGAATCTTCCACTAAAAATAGTGAATGCTTGTTCAGCTATTTATGATGAACTTGATCTTAAAGAAGAGTACTCTAATATTTACTTTAGCGATTTTAAAGGAAGAAAAGAATCCGAATTTATTGCTTTGGAATATACTCACATCATTGTCGAAATCGCTAAAATTTTCAGAAAACAGAAAAACCAACTAAAAATTAGCCAGAAAAATATCACTTTATATCAAAAGCATGGCGTTAGTATATTTTTCCTTCCACTCTTGAAATCAGCTATTTTTAATTATAACTGGGCTTATTTTGATAGATTTCAATTTGAGGGGGAATTGAATTTCCTATGGGTGTTTATGATTTGGCGCTTATCAAAAGAAAACGATTTTGCTTTGATGGTGGAACAAACAATTAAAGCATTCCCTCAATTACTTAATCAAATTCAGGATTTTGACTATGAATACCAATCAAAAGGACAATATATAAGCATGTTAATTAGCATACGTTTTGTTAGCAGGTTCTTAGTTTTCTTTGGTTTTGCTAAAACTAAATTGCCTTACATATATTGGAAAGATCAAAAAATGCAAACGAACACTTATTTGGAATTAACGCCGATGTTTCATGAAACATTTAACTTTTCTTGGTAAGCAAACAAGTTCAATGAAGCATACAGTATAAGCTTCATTGAACTTAAAATTTCATAGTATTAGTTCAAAAAGTGCTTGTCGATTTTAGATATTAGCAAAACATAGAAAAACCATGATATCTAATTAAGGTTCTTATTGTTGCTTATTATCGAGATGCACTTTACTTTTTTTATCTAAAAATCTCATAAACCTCTGTTAAGAGCGTATTCAATGGAAACTAACCATTGATCTCACAATTAATGTTCTCGCCCTGGTAAGTTATTTATTTCATTTTGATTGCTGCAGATAAACCTTTTCTTCACAACCAACGTTATTTCCACTTTTACCAGCCCATTTTGAAATGTCATCTTCTAATGGCATATTCATTGCCTTTTGACGCTTTGCTTGCCAGAAAAATACCAAAATGATAATTATTGATAAGATTAGGGATAGGATTAACGCAATATTTCTTGGTAAACCAAACCCTATTTTCTCTTGCAATATATAAGTGATGGTAGCCATCAGCATAAACGAGCCAGGTATTAGCGAAACCCAATAGTTCTTACCACCAATGTATAGATACATAGCGCCTACAAATAAAGCAATCACTGCTGTTGATTGATTAGCCCACGAAAAGTAACGCCATAGAATATTAAAATCGATTTGCAATAATACTACTGATATGAGAAACATCGGAATGGCAATCATAAGACGTTTTGAAATAGCAATTTGTGGCACTTTAAGATAGTCTGCAATTATCATTCTGGCACTTCTAAATGCCGTATCACCAGAGGTTATTGGTAAAATTATCACACCAAGAATGGCAAGTGTGCCCCCTACTCCACCTAGCATGGTTACAGCAACCTTACTGACAACAAGCGACGGGGTTCCTTCGTTTATCACTGCGGCAAGACCCGCACCAAACGGTGCGTTTGGCTCATAAAACATTGCCATTGCTGCTGCAGCCCAAATCATTGCAATAATCCCTTCAGCTATCATCATGCCATAGAATATTTTACGTCCATGCAGCTCATGCTGAGTCGTTCTTGAGATGATCGGCGATTGCGTTGCATGAAAACCAGATAATGCTCCGCATGATATCGTTAAAAATAGCAAAGGGAAAACAGCCAATCCATCAGGGTGAAGATTTTCTAACGTAATTTCAGGAATATTTTTAGCTTCACCTGTGATAAGTAAACCAATACCAATTCCGATAGCACTAATGACTAATAATGCGCCAAATATCGGATAAAAACGACCTATAATTTTATCTACTGGTAACAAGGTTGCTAAGATATAGTAAACAAAAATGGCTGAAATAATGATGGTCAGACTCACTTTATGATCCATTAAATCATATAACAGCTTCCCTGGAGCAGAAACAAAGACGGTTCCAACCAAAACCAATAATAAAAGCGCAAAAGCATTCACTATGTCCCGCATTGCTTTGCCTAGAAATTTCTCAGCAAGCTCAGGTAGATGCGCACCTCGATTTCGAATAGAGATCATACCAGTTAAATAATCATGTACGCCTCCTGCTAATATGCATCCTACCACGATCCAAATAAATGCAACTGGTCCGTATAAAGCACCTAGTATGGGGCCAAAGATCGGTCCTACACCTGCGATATTGAGTAATTGGATAAGTGAGTTTTTTGCTGTATTCATTGGTACATAGTCTATACCATCACTGTGCGTAAATGCTGGGGTTGGTCTTTCTTTGGGTCCAAATACTTTCTCTATGAATTTCCCATAGGTAAAATAGCCAATAATTAGTAAAACAATACCGCCTATAAATGAATACATGCTATCACTCCTTTGATTGTTGCTTTTACTATTGATACCAATTTATGTTTTTGAAATATCATGCCTAATCCATTAGTCTTATGATATTTCAACAGTTTTATAACAATTTATTTATACAACAATCACGTAGTCATATCATCTTAAAAACCTAATTTTGTGATCTCCTTCTCATCTTTCACGCATCACAGCTTTGTATTGGTTAATGGTCTAATATGCAAGTAAATGTGCATGCATACATCAATCAATTTTCTTTATGATTCTAAGAAAGGCTAATTCACCGAACACAATATCAGAGACTCCGAAAACTCTTAATGAGATAACGCTCAAATTTTTTGTCGCTAATCCTTTTTCGTTAGCAGATAATGAAAAGACCATCTCACATATGTTACAATTCAGACATAACTTATTAAAGATTGCTTTAGCTTTATCTATTTTACAATCTTACTTTTTTGGCTCTCAATTGAGTATTATTTATACAACTTTGATTAACACCTTAATTACAACCTAGTCAGAGTACAATGATACTCATTTTATAAACTTTTTTATGGATACAACGCGTTAAAAATAAAGATAACATTTTTCCAATATTACTGTCCTAATTAACCTTAACCATAATAATTATTAAAAAATTCAAGGTAATAATAATGTTTGACATCGATAAATCAGTAAGGCATGAATTTTACTTACCCATAAATTCTCTATTAACAAAAATAAGTTCACGACTAATGAGCCTTTTGTTTAGTCTTACCTTTTTATTTTATCCGATGGATAACATTAGAGCAGAAACCTTAAATAACGCGATGCTCGACTTTTTTGTTGCATAATTTGGAGGGAGATGGCATAACTTACAACTAATTAAGAGACGAATCAAAATTAGGAGTAAAATCATGCCATCATTAGTAGATTATATCATCTATACTTTTATTAAAATAGACGATAGCTTAAATAAAATACTGGAAGAATACGATAGACCTCTTAGAGCAAGAG
>NZ_FOHV01000044.1:0-16598 GCF_900111395.1 Thorsellia anophelis DSM 18579
CGAACTGCTCTCTGAAGATGGCACTGGCCGTTGGCGCGTCAAACACAACCTTTGGGGGAGTATTCTCAAGCAATACAGTGCGAACGATGACGATTATTGTAACCTCCGTTTCCCAGGTCAATATCTCGACAATGAAAGCGGATTACATTACAATCGACATCGTTACTACGACCCCAACACCGCACAATACCTGACGCCCGACCCCATCGGACTCGCCGGCGGATTTAATCCCTACGGCTACGTACATAATCCCACCGGGTGGATCGATCCCTTAGGGTTGGCAGAGGCTAATTGTTATTCTATACAAAAATTGGAATCCAAAGGATTCATTGATGTAGAAGTTACAAAAAATGGGGGATTAGATTATTCAAAGAGTAATGCCCTTTATAACAATCCTAATAGGCTCAAGCCTGATGGTACTCCAACTGAGTCTATAGTGCAGATAAAGTTAACAGGAGATTACCAAGCTGATGAACTAGCCGCTAATCTAAGAGGTTTTGGACAAAAAAGCACACCATCCCTAAATGGCGAAAGGTATGTGTGGCATCATCTTGATGACTATAATCCAAACACAGGCATTGGAACTTTACAGTTAGTTAAACAAGATGCTCATTTAGGAGTGCAACATATTGGAGGAGCCAGTCAGTATAAAGAGGCAACAGGGAATGCATATACATTTAAAACATGGTAAGGATGAGTTATGGTCGAGTTAGTATTTAAACAACAAAAATTAACAAATAGAGAGTGGGAAATATTTGAAAGCCTTTTTGATAAAAATTTGCCCGAAGAATTTAAAAAACATTATCTAGAAAATAATGGGGGTTTTTCAAGTGAAGAAGATGTGGAGGCTGATAAATGGGGTTTTGATATTAGTTTTAACTCAATAAAATATGGTACATCGACAATAGAAAATTTAATTGATGATATTAATGAATATAGTTTAAATGATGAATTATTAGGAACTTGGACTCGTAGTGCATTTGTTCCATTTGCATCGGGTCCGTTTGGCATTATTTTTTTTCTATCATTAAGGGATGAAGATTATGGGTATATATACTTTTTTTCGTTAGGTGAAAATAATATGGGTAAAGTATGTCAAACATTTGAAGAGTTTCTCAATAGATTATATAAACGTTAGTCAAGCATTATCGGTATGACGCATTTGGCAGGCGCGTACAAAAACTCCGCGTGATGCAAAATGGCAACGTGCCCGGTCACAACACCCCAAACATATTGCGCCACCAAAAGTCGGTTATGACTATTACTACCTTGGCGACCAGCTGGTTGAAGAGGCGCCGATTTATGCCGATGGCTCTGTTGCCTTTGAGCACAGCACCCTTTGGCTCTATGCCCCTAATCAACTGACACCGACAGCGCGTTATCAACAAGGAGAACTGAATTACGTCATCACCGACCAAATTGGTACCCGGAACCTGTCAAGAAAGTTGTCATATATATTTTATTTCTTAATGCTAAGCAATGTTTCTTTTTTCACCTTCTTTAGGGGATTCATTGAGAGTCACTTTTGTTACTGGACTCCAATCACGGATATGTCCTTTAACCCATCTTTCAGGGTGTTTTTCTTTCTTGAGTTCCATTAACCTTTGTCGTTTTCTAAGCTTATTGATATCTTTACCTGCACGTTTATCAGCAGGGGTAATGAAATTATTACTACTATGTAGATGCTCATGGTTATACCATTGAACAAATCGATGTACCCATTCTCTAGCTTCTTCTATACTGTTAAATGGCTTTAACGGTAACCTAGGGCAATATTTCATTGTTTTAAACAGTGATTCAGACATAGCATTATCATTACTCACCCTCGGTCTACTGTGTGAACTTGCTACACCTAAGCTCTCTAGCATAGATTTCATTGTTTGGCCTTTCATAGGAGAACCATTATCTGAATGCAGAATCAATTGGTCTCGCTCAATTTTTTCTTTTTCACATATATCACGTATCAATAAAGAGGCATTATTTGCACTTTCCTCATTAAAAACCTGCCAGCCGGTAATATATTTATCAAAGATATCAAGATAACAATAGAGATAAAAATACTGTCCTTTAATACTGGAATTTAAATAGGTGATATCCCAGCAATAAACCTGATTACTGCATGTTGCAACCAGTTCATTAGGCTTGTGAGAGGGCCTTGGTTTCTTTGTACGCCCGCGATGGGTCTTGTCCTGTTAATCTCATATAACGATAAAAAGTGGACTCAGATGCAATATAAATTTCTTTTTCGTCCAATAGTCTAGGTACTATTTGTAGCGGAGATAAATACTTATATTCTTCGCAATTCAAATAGTGATTAATCATTTGACATTCAATTTCGCTGAGTTTATTTTTTGGTTCAAAATATGTGCGATAATCTTTTTTTAGTACTTCTGCACGTCTTAATTTTTTGTTTATCACTCTTTTTTCAGCATGATCAACAGCACATACTTGAAAAACATTTTTAGCTAAATCAATGCCGATACGTTTAAACTTTTTCATTAGTCTCTCCTTATAATAACAAAGATAAGTATGTAGTTTAATCTTATCCTTGTAGGGGGGAGAAGTCCATTACATCAACTACGACCCAAACACCGCATAATACCTGACGCCTGACCCCCATAGGACTCGCCGACGGATTTAACCCCTACGGCTACGCACATAATCCCACTGGTTGGATCGAACCATTAGGGTTGGCATAATGTACTACAGAGACAAGAGGGCCATCTGGAGAACCATTAACTGCTGAAATCAGTATTGGCCCCAATCAGTTAGGTACAGGAACTAACCAATCATCTCGTGATTTTGCAAGAGGCTTAGGTAACGCTAACGATGATGCAGTCCATATTTTATCTAGAGCACTGGGTGGGCAAGGTGGTATCGATAATGTATTCCCACAATTGTCAAAAATCAATCGGGGTGAATATAGAGTATTTGAATCAGAGGTTGTTAAATATATTAAAGCTAATGGCGAAGTTGATATTAAGTGGAAGTTTGTATACCAGAATGGTTCGACGCGTCCAAGTGGAATTTATTATGACGTATATCAAAATGGTAACAAAGTTATGGGTGAAGTATTTAATAATTAATAAAAAACAGGAATTTTATAAATGAATGAAAACAAACAAGATGCATTACAAGTTCTCAAAAACTTTATTATTGTAATGAGTGATTGGGAGGTTGTGAATTATCAAAGGGTTGAAGAGCAAGGTTTAGCTGCAATTCATGATGAAGCCCAATTAAAACTTAGAGAAATATTTGCAAAATATTGTACCATTAAGGAGAGAAAATATGGCAAACCTGATTATTTTAGTATAGGTTGGCCAGCTAAGTATTCCTCAGATGAAGAGATTTTATCTGTTGAAGAGGTCAAAAAAAATCGTGTTCAGATTACGACACGGCATATTTTATATAAGACTGTGTATGAATATCGATATACATTGCACTACAAAAATCAAGAATGGCGTATTGATAAGAAAGAGAAGTATGATCCTGAGCTAGAAAAATGGGTTAAATGGCTTTTGTAAAAGACGGAAGCTGTCAGAATTCCTATGTGTTAGGCTAATTGTCACTTAATAATCTAAATGCTGAAAATTTCATGATGATCTAAATTGCTCTTTAAAAAAATAAGTAGCATTATCGCCATAACGGCTACGGTCAATTAGTTGAGTATTTACCACACTCGAATTTACGTCGGCAATAAATACGACGCGCAAGGCAGACTGATTGAAAAACGAGTAGCAGAAAATGGCTTTCGTCCTCGTACCTACTTTTACTACTGGAATGCACTGAACCAACTGGTGCGATATATTACCTCACAAGGAGATGAATGGCATTATCAGTATGATGCATTTGGAAGACGCATCAGAAAATTTCAAGTGATACATCATGACCACCAAGTGGAAACGCAACCTCGGCCAAGCCCGCTATCACAGCCAAAATCACAACCAAAAATAGGGTGTGAATATTACTACCTAGGCGACCAGCTAATTGAAGAAGCCCCGATTTATGCCGATGGCACTGTTGCCTTTGAGCACAGTACCCATTGGCTCTATGCCCCCAATCAACTGACACCGACAGCGCGTTATCAACAAGGAGA
Organism: Thorsellia anophelis DSM 18579; assembly: GCF_900111395.1. Lineage (GTDB taxonomy): Bacteria > Pseudomonadota > Gammaproteobacteria > Enterobacterales > Thorselliaceae > Thorsellia > Thorsellia anophelis. Next base: position 4,097 of record NZ_FOHV01000044.1, read on the forward strand.
ACTGAATTACGTCATCACCGACCAAATTGGTACCCCCACCGAACTGCTCGCTGAAGATGGCACTGGCCGTTGGCGCGTCAAACACAACCTTTGGGGGAGTATTCTCAAGCAATACAGTGCGAACGATGACGATTTTTGTAACCTACGTTTCCCCGGTCAATATCTAGACAATGAAAGCGGATTACATTACAATCGACATCGTTACTACGACCCGAACACCGCCCAATACCTGACGCCCGACCCCATAGGATTAGCTGGCGGATTTAATCCCTACGGCTACGTACATAACCCCACAGGTTGGACCGACTCTTTGGGATTGATAGGAGAGGACTGTTGTTCAATTAAAAATATTGATCCTAAGACTTTAATAAGTCGTCAGAATAACAATGAGATGTCAGGCTCTGCTATTAAAAAATATGCTAAAAATATGAAGGAAAATGGTTTTGATGTCAGTCAATCTATTGATGTGGCAATTGTAAGAGGAAAGATGATTATTATTGATGGACATCATAGAGTAGCCTCAGCAATTAAAGCAGGGATTGATAATATCCCTGTACGAATAAACACAGTTTCCCCCGAAATGGGTGAGCAACTTTTAATTGAAGCAGCTGAAGCTAGTGTTAGGTATTATTAATATGAAAAAACATATTGAATCAATTATAACATTTCAGAAAGAGTTAATTTATAAATTGAAGGAACTTTATCCAGATGTGAAAGATTATTGGTTGTTATTCGACTTTCCTAGAAATGGAAGTTTAAATCTTAATAAAAGTGTGTGGTATTTTTATAAACATGGTGTTGGTATGAAGTTCACAAGAAAGCATCCTAAACCCTCTATTGTAATTGATATGCATGTAAATCTTGATAATCCATATATTATCGATGGCTGGAGAGTCATGCAATATCTTGAGTCAATTAATGTACTGTATACAAAAGAACAAGTGGATAATGAATTATTAATCCTTAGTCTTCAAGGTTATCTAAGCAAGATATCCGAGATTCCAACTCGTTTTTTGTACAATGATAAAAAAATATAGAGATATATTTGGCTTTTCGTTAAATCGTGTGGATTTGGTCAAATTATGTTAGTTTATTCTACATTATTTCTCATCCAATTCACTCACATAAAAATTTAATTTAATAATTCATTTATGCAACTAAGGGCGCTTCGCCCCTTAAACCCAGACGAGAGTTACACTCCCGACTAGTGAGCTCAGGGCATCGTTTAATTGCACCTTACGCTCCAAAATAAGCCTATAATGCACAACCAACAATACAAGGGTAAACATTGCGCTTTGCGCCCTTGTATTGTCTTAATGTGCATTATTTTGTTATTTTGGGCGACGGGCATCAAACTTAAAGGGATAATGAATCAATTCCAATTTAGTGTTAAAATTCCTCTAACAATATCATGATGAGGAGCTCTTCATGGATTTATCACTTCTTTTTAAAGCGACAATGAAGCTTCCCTTGGAATGGGATATTACTGATATCGTAACAGACCAAAGCCATCTTAAAATGAACATTAGTCTTACTTATTTGCCAAAAGAGTGTGCATCTGAGGTATGTAAGACGTCCTCAGAAATCATCTCTGGTTTCTCGTAAAATCATGTGGGATAGATGTAATTTTTTAGTTTATCCCATACCATTTCACATTCAATCTAATCTCATAAAAATTCAATGTAGCAATTCATTTATGCAATTAAGGGCGTTTCACCCCTTAAACCCAGACGAGAGTAACACTCTCGACTCGTTAACTCTAGGCCTCGTTTGATTGCTCCTTAAGCGCCAAAATAAGCCTATAATCCACAGTCGAAAATACGGTAAACGTTGCGTTTCGTGCCCTCGCATTGTTTTTAATGTGCATTATCTCGTAATTTTGGGTGACGGGCATAAAACTTAAAGGAACAATGAACTTGCTTAAATTAGTGCTAAAATCCTCCTAAATTATTGTAATAAGGAGCTTAACTTGGATTTATCAGTTCTTTTAAAATCGCTAATGTAACTCCCTTTGGAATGGGATGTTACAGGAATTATCACTAACTTATTTATCAAAAGAATGTGTTTGCTAGGTATGTAAAACGACTTCAAATGTCATCTTTTATCAATATGACTCTTGTTGTATGATGAGTTTTATGGCTTTTCAATGTTTTTATTCAAACGAAATTACCTGTGGAGATTGCTTACTTTCAAAAACCTGTCTAAATTTCACTTTTAAATTCAATTTATTGCTTGTGGCATCGCATTAAAAACAGAATCTATTTTATGTCCATTTTAATGCGTGAGCTGATAGAGTCATCTCATACCCTCCCGATGATTTAAATCATTTTTCATTTTATCTAATTTATGCAAAAAACTTGCAAATCAATATTTTTTATCCTAAACTTTATTAAGTTAGCCTATAGTTTTGTACTTCATCCACTCAAAGAGAGCTTTGCATGCCATCAGATTCTATTACGTTAACTTTCACAGAAGGGGCTTTAACGCTTCCTCGTTCCTATTGTGATGAATCGATGAATGTGTTTAGGTTTGATAGTGGTATCACCCTCATTGTAACCCGCGCTCAATTGCAACCTGATACCTCTGTTGATAAGTACATCAATGAACAAATCAAAGAGCTTAAAAAAGGGGTAAAAAATTTTCAAGTCGGCGCTCGTACACCCTTTACTTTGATTGAAGGCTACGAGGGAGAACTGGTTATTTCTTACTGCACTAAAGGCAAGGAACTAGTTAACAATCAGATGATTGTCGTTGCCCATTCTTCTACGTTATTAGTGTTAACCTTCAGCAAAGCAGGTGATTTTAATGAGCAGGATGCTGAATTTATTCACGCTATCTTAAGCTCGTTTACCCCGTCTTTTGTTTTATCCGATTCTGTTAAGTAAATCACGATGGGAGAGGCGCTATTAGCTGCAAAAGTCGGTGACCTACTCAGACATACATCGCCTTGGGCTGATTTTTTCGGCGGATTGGCTAAAGGCGCGCTATATAGCGCAGCCTTTAGGATAATGGGGGGAGGTCCTATCGGAATTGTGCTTGGTGCCTGTGCAGTCGTCGCTTTAATGGTATTGGATGAAGAGATTGATAACAAGCTTGATTCTTTTCTGAGCCTTTTTGATTCTGGCTCCCTTGATGGTGAGATTCAACCTAGTAGCAGCTTCAATGTTAGAATTAAGGGGGCGGAAGCCGCTCGCGCCGCCGGTACCATCCCTCATGATGTGCTTATCGCTGAATTAAGTAGGGGGACGCCCCCTGACGAAGAGCCTATTAATGTCGAAGAAATTTTAACCTTAGCGGTTGCGGCTTCTGCTGTCTCTGCATCAGCGTTTCTAATGCCAGGTATGGCTGCCTCTTACCTTGTGAATAATGCTAGCACCATTTATGATAAAGCCAAATCTTTCTTTAAGATGCCTGATGACTTTGGCTTTGAAAGCTTTTTCTCTCCAGTAAGAGTGACGGCCCATCCTGATGCAAGTGATAAATCAGATAATAAAATCACCTGCACGAAAACGCACATTTTTGGTCCGGAGGAGTTATTCATCGCTCAGGGCTCAAAAACGGTTTTAATTAATGGTCAACCTGCAGCTCGTAATGGGGATAAGAGTACCTGTGAAGCGGTAATTGATCATGAACAAATTGGCCCTCGCGTTCGGATTGGTGGGCCAACTGTCACGGTACGTAACATCAAAAGTGGCAAACATCCTTGGGCTACGTTCGCAGGAGAAATGATAGGCTCTATGGGGAAAGGGGCGATTCGCTGTCTTTTGAGTGGGGTTGCTAGAAACTATACCAAAAACGGCCTTAAGCATGCCTTAAAAGATTTTGCGAAAACGTTACCTAAAAAAATTGGTTGTGTCTTTGCCGGCCAAGCGTTAGCCACTGGGCTGTCGGTGCCTATTTTTGCAGGTCTGGGCAATATATTCCAATCCGGCAATCCTATTCATTATGGCACAGGGGCTAAATTATTGGCCGAGGGTGAACTAGATTTTACACTTTCTGGTCGTCAATCGATTGTTTGGCAACGCATCTATTTCAGTCGTAATCAATTTGTAGGTTTACTGGGTGAAGGATGGAGACTGCCATTTGAAACACATCTGCAATTAGTACCGGCACTGGATGATCCAGATTCTCCGATTGTTTATTTCTTTGATGCTACAGGCCGTGAATTATTACTCGGCTACATTCCCCATGAGACACCTATCTTTTTTGTTGATGAAGGTTTCTCCATCATTCGAACGGATAAAGAGCAGTATTTACTGGTAGATGAACTGGGGCATGTTTCCTTCTATGCCAGAACAGTAAATGACCCGAATAAGCTGGTATTAATACTTGAATCGGATACGTTTGGTAATGTATTGCACTATCATTATGATGCACATGGCAGAGTCCATGCTATTGATGATGGTACGACTGATTGGGGCGTTGAGATTGAATATCACCCACTATTTTCACGCATCACCCAGGTCAATCAGCGATTAGATGAAGGGGCTGGGCTGGCGCCACTCGTCTGCTACGAATACAATGAGCGGGCTGAACTCATCAAAGTTATCGATTCTGATGGGGTTGTGTTACGTGAATTTGACTACGATATCACACATAAAAAGCTCAATAAGCATAAGCTACCCTCTGGTTTACAGGCCACGTATGACTATACGCAATTAGACGATGATGAGTGGTATGTGACGTTACATCAACTGTGGGCGGAAGACACTGAGCTTGAGCGCATGACACTTGAGTATGATTTGACCCAGAATACCGTGGTTACAGAAGAAAAAGGCATAGGGCGCAGTGTGAGGCATTTTAATGATGCGAGGCTCATCACCCAATATCGTAATCCTTTAGGAGAGACTTGGCATCTTGACTGGGATGAGCTTGATAACTTAACCGCCTTCACTGATGCATTAGGACGCAAAACCCACTTTAAATATAACGAATATGGCAACCTAGTTGAAACCCTCTACCCTAATGGCGAGACGCGTTCAACCACTTGGCATCAAGTGCTCTCATTACCCCTGGCTATCACAGAGCCGAACGGTGGAACTTGGCGCTATCACTACAATAAAAATGCCGCGTTAATCCGTTTAGAGGCGCCTGATGGTGGCAAAACGGTTTATCAATACGATGAAACCGGATTATGTACCGCTCAAATTGATGCATTAGGCAATAAGCAGACTTATACCTACGATTCATTAGGGCAGTTAACTCGTCAGACTGATTGTAGTGGGCACATGACACGTTATTTCTACCACAAAGATGGTACGCTTAATGCGATGTCTAATCCCAATATGTCATCCACGTATTTTACCTACACCTCTGCTAAACGTGTCTCTGAGGTTAAATTACCGGATGGTAGAGCACGTCACTATGCATATAATGACAAAGGGCAACTGGCCAGTGTCAAAGACTTTAACCAGACCATTACGTATTTTGAGTATGATATCCGTGGCAATATTCAAGTCATCAATAAACCCGATGGCAATAAAATCCAATATCATTATGATACACTCGGGCATCTCTCACAACTTGTAAATGAAAACAAGCGCGCTTATCATTTTAACTATGATGTCCTTGGCAGACTCAAACAGCAAACCGACTTGATTGGTCAAACAAAACACTATACCTATAATGCAGCAAGTGAATTGACAGAGCTGTTAACTGTACCTGCAGAAGATGAGTATGGTAGCAAGCCCATATTAACACAATACGAATATGACACATTAAGTCGCATCACGGTAGAAACTGTGATGAATTCAAAAGTTGAATTTAAGTACGAAAAAAATAGAGTTGAAATCAATCGTTACAATCGAGATTATGCCTTAGCTGCACAGGTCAATTATCCTGAACGAACTGACATTAAATCAGATATTCCTGACTGGTCATTGCTTGATACGTTGAATTTTGACTATGACATCATGGGACGTGTTGCCAGTGAAACTAATCACGCAGGAGAATTTGCCAATGAGTATGATAGACTCGGCAATCTCATCCAAACCCAATTACCGGACGGCGCACGTTTCACTCATCATTACTATGGCTCGGGGCATCTCTTAGAATCTCGTTTTATACGAGGGGATAAAAATCACCTATTAGCGGAATACAGCCGAGATAAATTACATCGTGAAATCACTCGCTCACAAGGCGCGTTGAACTTAGAAACGCAGTATGATGCGACAGGAAGAATAACCCGTCATAGCTTACGCAAAACAAGTCAAAGTGTTGCGTTTCACCCGCTACGTGAAAATCGATACGAATATAATGACGTTAACGAGCTCATCAGTCGACATATTCTGACAGGAGATGATAAATCCCCTCTTACCTTTGCAAAAAGATTATCTGAATATTTTGAATACGACACCAATGGGCAGGTCTTGGTTCACTCCCCTGCCTTGGAAATGAAATACCTACAAGAAGAGCACTATAAGTATGATGCAGCGGGCAATCTCATTACCGATGATTTTCACCCTCCTCACTGGACTAATCAAACTACCCGCCACAAAGGACAAACCTATCATTACGATGGATTTGGTCGATTAGTTCAAATTAAACAACAAGAGAAAGTGGTTAAACAGTTTGAGTATGACGAACACCACAGAATGATTAACAGTCTGGTCAAGCAAGGAAAAGACGAGTGGGTAGCGCAATACGAATACGATGCATTAAGCAGGCGGATAAGTAAAACCTCACAATATTATACCGATGTATATGACCACCACCGTACCTTAGTGGAATATAAAAGCAAGAAGCAACTGTTTTATTGGCAAGGATTAAGGCTGGCAGGAGAAAGCGAGGCTTCACGCTTAGAGAACCGCAGGTGGTATGCTTATGAAGAAAATAGCTATGCACCATTAGCACTGATTGACCACTGGCATGAAATAGATAAAGACGAAGTTGTTTACTATCACAATCAGCTTAATGGTTCCCCGTATGCCTTATCAAATGCACAAGGCGAACTCGTTTGGGAAACAGAAACCTATTTGTGGGGCAGTTATCGCCACCCAGCAAAAAACCAAGTGACCTTACTTTACGGTCAACCTCTACGTTTTCAAGGGCAATATTTTGACCAAGAAACGGGATTGCATTACAATACCTTCAGGTACTATGACCCTGAAACAGGACGATTCACCCAACAAGATCCGATAGGACTGGCAGGTGGCTTAAATCTGTATCAATATGCGCCGAATCCATTGATGTGGATCGATCCGTTGGGGTGGGCGAAGTGCTCATCATCAAGAAAACCCATTAACGTTAGATCAAAATCAACCGGCAGAATTAAACCTAGGAACAAAAATGAGAAGTTTGCATTTGATCATGTAAAAAAACATCCAGAAAATGGCCAAGTGATAATAAAAGCTAAAGAAATAGGAGATCCACATTTTAAAGGTAAAGGTTGGTCTAAAATAGAGCAAAAAGTCAATGGAGTTAATGTGCATTATATGGCTAAATTCGATAAAAATGGCAATATGACACATGTCACAGATTTCAAATTTAAGGACTAGTTATGATGAAATATATATATGAAAAAGATCCAGACTCTTCTGAACATTGGAAAGTATGTGAAGAAAGAAAACATCCTTATATTGTTGTAAGCAATATTAATCGAGAGTTCGACAATATCTTTTTTGATGTAACTAATTACCCCATAAATCTAGATAAACTATCGAATAAGTTTAAAAAAATGTACTCTGTATATGTTGAGTTTTTCAGACTTAATCACCAGATTACAATTGAGCTTGAAGAACAATATTATTTTTTTAATTTTAGGGTGAAAAAAGAACATACTAATTTTATAGCAAATAGCCTATTTGACTATTTGGCTGAGCTAATTATAAATGGATTGGATTAACTCATACAACGTGGATGCGCTATCGAGTAGAGCATACGGAGTTTCACCCACACACTCTCACAGAACCGTACGTGACAATCTCTCGTCATACGGCTCCTATAATCCAACCTCTATGGTGGTATGATTTTCCTGTAATCATCTTTAGTCTATAATAACAAGAAATAGGAGACTACATTATGACGACAGCACCTAAAAAAATTCGTGTTAACTTTACCCCACAGCAAAAGAATGAGTTTGCAAAATTAATAGTGGAAGACCGCTTTATACGAGGGGATAAAAATCACCTATTAGCGGAATACAGCCGAGATAAATTACATTGTGAAATCACTCGCTCACAAGGCGCGTTGAACTTAGAAACGCAGTATGATGCGACAGGAAGAATAACCCGTCATAGCTTACGCAAAACAAGTCAAAGTGTTGCGTTTCAACCGCTACGTGAAAATCGATACGAATATAATGACGTTAACGAGCTCATCAGTCGGCATATTCTGAATGGAGATGAAAAATCTCCTCTTACCTTTGCAAAAAGTTTGTCTGAATATTTTGAATATGACACCAATGGGCAGGTTTTAGTTCATTCTCCTGCATTGGAAATGAAATACCTACAAGAAGAGCACTATAAGTATGATGCAGCGGGTAACCTCATTACTGATGATTTTCACCCGCCTCACTGGACTAATCAAACTACCCGCCACAAAGGACAGACCTATCATTACGATGGATTTGGTCGATTAGTTCAAATTAAACGACAAGAGAACGTGGTAAAACAATTTGAGTATGACGAACACCACAGAATGATTCAAAGTGTGGTAAAACAAGGCAATGATGAATGGGTAGCGCAATACGAATACGATGCATTAAGCAGGCGGATAAGTAAAACCTCACAATATTATACCGATGTATATGACCACCACCGTACCTTAGTGGAATATAAAAGCAAGAAGCAACTGTTTTATTGGCAAGGATTAAGGCTGGCAGGAGAAAGTGAAGCATCACACACCGAGAACAGGAGGTGGTATGCTTATGAAGAAAATAGCTATGCACCGTTAGCACTGATTGACCACTGGCATGAAATAGATAAAGACGAAGTTGTTTACTATCACAATCAGCTGAATGGTTCCCCGTATGCCTTATCAAATACGCAAGGCGAACTCATCTGTGAAACAGAAACCTATTTGTGGGGTAGTTATCGCCGACCAGCAAAAAACCAAGTCACCTTACTTTACGGGCAACCACTGCGTTTTCAAGGGCAATATTTTGACCAAGAAACAGGATTGCATTACAATACCTTCAGGTACTATGACCCTGAAACAGGACGCTTCACCCAACAAGATCCGATAGGACTGGCAGGCGGAATAAATCTGTATCAGTATGCTCCGAATCCGCTTATGTGGATTGATCCGTTGGGGTTGAGTTGTACTGCGAAAATGCAACCTTATAGAGAAGATGTCCGAGTTAAAGGGCCTCATGCGGATATATATGTAAATAACAGAAAAGTTGCGGAGGCTAGATTAGGTGATGATGGGAAGTGGTATCGTTGGGGTGATCTAACTAAAGATCCGAAGGCATTAAAAGAAGCGGATAAAGTAATTAATGGAATGTCCAAAGATGCCAAAATAATGACCGAGGCGAGATCTCAAACAAAACAAGCTATTGCTGATTTTGAGCAAATATTAACGCATGGTAATCCAAATTCAGGAAGTTATCAGCAAGCTCAACGCGGCATAGAGAGATTTAAGAAAATATTAGAGGCTATAAGGTGATTTTTGAAAAATTCTTAAAGGGCGAAATATATCCTGTTTCCTTTGGGGAAAATCTTGATGTAGTTATTTCTAAACTCGCATACCCTAAAGTATGTTTGATCAGTAAAGAAAATGAGTTGTATGCTGTGTATTCACAAGGAGTAGAGTATCTGTTTGATATGAATAAGTTATGTTTAATACAATTTGAAATCAGTCGTATTAAACAGGTATATATAAATCAAAATAAGATTACTAAAAATACAACTTATGATGAGTTCAAAGACTACCTAAAGCAAATTCAGCTCAAATATGAAGAAGATTATAGAGACAATCAAAAAATATTACTTATTAACACTGGTGTTAAAGTCTATTTTGATCAGGTATCAAATAGACTAGCTACAGTAATGAGAAATTGGTAAGTTAATTATAAGGTTAACAACTTCAGTTGAGTAATGTCGGAATCTCAGGCCTTCATTACTTAGTTACCCATTAATCTCTTTTAGCGCTGTTTTTACTTGCTCAAGCTGCTGATTTAGCTGTGTGGTTTCATCTCTGTCGGGGATTAAGAGTAAGTACACGATAGTGCGTTGTGAAGTCGTTCTTTAGGTGAACGGCATGCTGTACCTAAGATGGTGGTAGGCCCACCAGTATCGGCTAGCAAGAGTAGGTACTAAATCAGCCCTAGCTGCAATACTTAAGATGTGTTGTGGTGAGCGTAGGGTCAAAAGGCGATATAAAATCGTCAGATGTGAGATAAGAAGCTGAATAAAAATGAACCATCGTTGGTGTGCTGTGAAGTTAGTTATTAGGTGACTAACATGCTTTATCTAAGATGGTGGTAGGCCCACCAACATCGGCTGGCAAGAGCAGGTGTTAAATCGGTTCCAGCTGCGTTATTTAAGAGATATCGTGGTGAGCGTGTAGTTTAAAAGGCAATGATAAATTGTCAGATGTGGAGTAATAAGCTGAATGAAAATGAACCATTAGTGAAGTGTCGTTAGTCATAATCGTGATGTCAAAACTGCGTTCTCATCGATAACGCACTAACAAGCTAAGCGTGACTTGCAATAACGACTTGGTTGGCATACCGGCATATAGATGGCAGGAGATTACTACAGGCTTAGGTAAGGAACTCAGGAAGATGTTGCCTTGATGTTAAATGAACGGCTATAAAGGTGTAAGCATCCGCTGAACACATCTAGAATAAGCCTATATATTCACTAAACTAAGAATAATTTCAATCAATCGAGGATTATGCTTTATGATTAAATTCACACTACAAGAAAAAATCGCACATTTAGAAGCACGTGCAGCCTCTGGGCTTAAAATGGCTGATTATGCTGCTTTACATAATATTAACTTTAACTCATTTAGATGTTGGCCCTTTGAGGTAAAAAAAAGCACTATCGGTTAAATCTACTAATGCCATTCAAGAACCTTCTTTACCTGCCTCTGATATCGTTGAGAGGGAAATGAACAAAGGTGCGACCAAAACTGATATCTCAGTTGCGCAAGTATCTCAAAATACGCTACTCACAGCCACACTTGTACCTTTAAAGTGATAGAGCCAACTCAAAAGTTGCCATCTCAAGCTCACACAGATAAGCCTGTAGTATTCCCAGAATCTAATATTCAAACAAAATACCACGAGGACATACATCGTATTCATGAATCGAATTATAAACGTAAGCACACGGTGAATACACCTACCTAACCGAGATTTTTTCAATAATAATGCATGCATCTTAAATAACAAGGAGATGTCCCATGCAGTTATACTCGTTAGATGAAAAAATAGTGCATAATGAACGTTACCGTGCAAGTGGCCTTACTAGAGCACAGTATGCTAATGAAAATGGTATTAAAGTTGGTTCTTTTAAAAACTGGCCAACACACATTAAAAAAGCACAAACTGTACAGAATGCGTTATTGATTGTTCCTGTTCAAATCCAGGAACCAGATAATAAAGATTCAAAGTCTTCTTCTAAATCTCATCTTGCTAATGATTTTAGTCAATCTCATCCTCATGATGATTTATCTGTTTTGCTGCCATCTGGTTTGATCATAAAATGCAATTTAACTGTTTTACCACAGGTCGTTAAGATGATGGAGTCTCAACATGATGCTTCAGCCTAATTCTATTTATTTTGTCAATCAACCTATCGATATGCGTTATGAGATGACTTGGTTTACCTCATTCGTTCAGGAACACTTTAAAGGATTATGGCAAAATGGTGCTGCCTTTATTTTTATTAATCGTCGTGCAAATGTGATTAAAATCTTGCAGTTAGACTCTCATGGTGTTTGGCTATGTCAGCGAAAATTACATCAAAATTGTTTTCCAAAATTGAAATTTGGTGAAGTGCATTTATCTTTGTCAACTAGTCAGTTCGAGTGATTGTGCAAAGGGGTTGATTATCGTCAAGTAGAAGGGGTTGATTTAAGTCAATATCACTGATTTTAATGAAAAGAGCAAGCGTGTAGTCATCATTCATGGCGTGCAAATCAAACTGAAACAGCATCAGAAAATAGATTTATTAAGTTCGTGCTTAATTGGGTTTTATTGGTGTTAAATTGTTGATGTAAAATGATTTAATTATTATTTTTATTCATGTTTTATGATATTATACATGCATAAAAAAATCTCATTCCAACCTGATACAGAGCCCTCTTTTACCACTGACTCATTCCGAGCCAGTGGCGGAACCTGTCAAGAAAGTTTTACCTATGATGCCAACCTTAACCTGATTGCGCAGCATATTCAGCCCACTACGATGGCTGGACAAAACACAGACAGTATCAAAATTCAAAATATCCAACTAACAGGACGTACCATTAAGAATGGTGATAACTGGTTTAAATATGATAACCAAGGCAGATTGATAGAAAAACGCGTCGTAGAAAACGGATTTCGACC
>NZ_FOHV01000044.1:16608-21158 GCF_900111395.1 Thorsellia anophelis DSM 18579
CCTTTATGGTTTAAGATGGCAAATTGAGCTATTTTTCAAAGAACTAAAATCTTTTTGTAGCCTAAAAAAAGTCAACACAGCAAATGCCAATATTGTTAAAACATTAATATGGGCGAGCATTTTAACTTTGATAATAAAACGTTATGTTGCCTTATCTGTAGGCATTTTATGTCAAACGGTTATTTCAACACAGAAAACTTGTAGGAGCAGCTTATGTTGGCTTCCAAAATTAATGAATTACCTTAATTCAGATGAGCAAGATATGAGTTTATTAGATGAAATATTCTCATTTATTTCGAAAAATTGTAGGAGATCTAATACGAAACGAGATAGAGAAACTGAGATGTTTACATCAGATCTGATCCCTTACTGCCAAATCAAATATTTAGAATCAGATCTGCACAAAAAACAAGCTTAAGAACTATCGTATGAGCATATACTACCATTCAATGAGGCTGTTGGAGACGATATTGTGTATCAAAAAATGATTGTTAACAACAATATTCAAACTGGAAGACTTGTTATTTCAAATACTGATTTCGGTGAGGAGTATTATTTTAATTTGAATGATATGAATAAAATTTTGGCTTTTCGTCACTTTAAGTGGAATTAAGCCGGTTGATACATGGGGTTAAGTGTTTAAATTTACCCACGCGTAAACATGCAGTTGGCATAAACGTTGTTGGATTTCTATGTCCCTTAGCAGCTCTTTTTACTTGCTGTAGTGCCCATTCATCGCTTCAACATAAGCGTTGCTTCTGTTATCAAGTAATCCCCTTATGATTACATCATACAATGAATGCGGTAGATGTCAATACAGTTGTCATTAAGGATCGTAAAACACGTGGATTCGTATCATAAGTGCAAAGCCGCTGTCAGTCGCATGGCATTAATTGAGGGTCGAAAAGATCAAGACTCCGAGATATAATGCTAAGCGACCAAACTAAGCAGAGGACTACACAATTAGCTACAATCACCTGAGTCTTTAAGAAAGGCATTTTATCAATACTTCATTGAAAAAAGAAATTTCTTTATCACAAATAGCAAAATATTTTGAGCGTTAACAAAGTACAATTAGCAGAGAAGTTAATCGTAATAAAGGACAACGAGGGTATCGTTCTAAGCAAGCAAATAGCAAAGCTTTATAACGTCATAAAGACAAGCATAAGTGCGTAAAATTGACATCTGAGATAACCAATAGTATTGATAAATACCTTCGTCAACAATGGAGTCCTGAACAAATAGTGGGACGGTTAGCAAGTGACGGCATAATTAAATTGCATCATAAAACAATTTACCAATATATCTTAGCAAATAAAAATGCAAGCGGTGATTTGTATGCGCATTTATGACATCAAGGTAAGTCCTACAGAAAATTGTATCACTACAGCTTTTTGAGATGTTATAGTGGGCTAATGCGGTGATGCTTGTATAATCACCATCCAATAATTTCGTTAAAATTGTTTCTTTGAATTCTAGGGTAAATTTACTCATTTGTCTGTCCTTATTATGATTAAGTTATCAATGGACAAGTAGTGTGACATAGGGGGGGCGTACATATCAAAAAAACTGCCCGATGGCACAGAAGAGTTTGTTACTTTAATCGAATCAGGAAAAGGGCTAGATTTAGGAATTATTCTTGTTCCATAGAGGAAAATATGAAAGATTTAATAGAAATACTACTAAAAGATGGTTTAGATGATATTTTAGTCACTGGATTTATTGATGTAGGTAAGTACCTAAAGTTTAATCCTTTATACGATAAAGTATATTTCGTTTGCGCAAAAAAAACTTTTGAAATATCTCTAGATGATGCGGGGATAATCTTATCTCAGCAAATTGAACGAATTGAACCATGGTTTTCAGTTGATGAAGATGATCAATTTGCAGTCATGTCTATTTATAACCAATTATTCAAGACTGAAAATGAAATTGATGTAAAAAAAATTTGTTATCAACCAAAGTCTTTTGAACCTCTTACTCTTATTTATAGTGAGGGAGATTTAGAACGAACCCTGATTTTAGAACCGAAAAATGTATTTGGATTTTCATTTTATTAAAGGGATACAGGCCAATATCTTTATATGAGGTGTACATAAAGGACATCCAGATTGGAATAATGCATTACAAGGAAAAGTTAAACCCGGTAATGTTAATTCTAATTTATCAGCTGATGAACACAACTTTGGTGGACTCTCTGGGTATCTCTATGTATTAGAATGGTTGTCACTTTTTAAATAACAGACTATTCGAATACATAGGGCTACGATAGTTGGACAAAATATAGATAGTATCAAAATTCACAATATTCAATTGACAGGCCGTACCATTAAGAATGGTGATAACTGGTTTAAATATGATAACCAAGGCAGATTGATAGAAAAACGCGTCGTAGAAAACGGATTTCGACCACGCACCTATTTTTACCACTGGAATGCACTTAACCAACTGGTGCGATATATTACCTCACAAGGAGATGAATGGCATTATCAGTATGATGCATTTGGAAGACGCATCAGAAAATTTCAAGTGATACATCATGACCAGCAAGTGGACAAGCGTCCTAGGCCAGGCCCGCTATCACAGCCAAAATCACAACCAAAAATAGGGTGTGAATATTACTACCTAGGTGACCCGCTAATTGAAGAAGCCCCGATTTATGCTGATGGCACCGTTGCCTTTGAGCACAGTACCCATTGGCTCTATGCCCCCAATCAACTGACACCGACAGCGCGTTATCAACAAGGAGAACTGAATTACGTCATCACCGACCAAATTGGTACCCCCACCGAACTACTCGCTGAAGATGGCACTGGCCGTTGGCGCGTCAAACACAACCTTTGGGGGAGTATACTCAAACAATACAGTGTCAACGATGACGATTTTTGTAACCTCCGTTTCCCTGGTCAATATCTCGACAATGAAAGCGGATTACATTACAATCGTCATCGTTACTACGACCCAAACACCGCGCAATACCTGACGACCGACCCAATAGGATTAGCTGGCGGATTTAACCCCTACGGCTACGTACATAACCCCACAGGGTGGATCGATCCATTAGGGTTGGTGTGTTGTGAATTCGACTCTGGAATGTCAAGAGTTGAGGCTGCAAGGCTTCGACAAGCTAAGATGCTACAAGATAATATTGGTTATAATATTAGTCCGAAAAGTTGGGAACAATATCCATCAATAGGCAAAAATGGTACTTTTGTTACTGATAAAGAGGGGGCTCTAAAGTATTTTGATACTAAAAGTGGTGAAATTAATATTCCTAGTTCTCTAGCTAGAGATATTTAACGAGACATGGGACTAAATTCAGGATCACTTAATGAAGGTTTCAACATTAGACAAATAGAAGGAATTACGGATATGCGACCTAGAAGCCCTTTAGAAGGAAATGACTACTTTTTGGGTCCGCGACAGCATTTACCAGGAGGAGCTCCGGAAATGGTTATAAATTCTATATCAACATCAACCCCAATATTATTAAAGGTAAATGTTATATGAATAGAGCACTTAAAGACTTAATAATTGTAAGAGATCTAGCTTCAGATATTATAAAAATTAGCGTTTCTGATACTGATTTAATTTATGAAATGCAATTGCTAGGTTTCATTCATAATAATGAATTCATGGAACTTAAAATTGTATCTGAAGAAGATAAAGTTAATATAATAAAAAAACTTATTTCTAAAGATGCATTGTTTTTATCTGGTGTTGGTTGGTATCCCTCTGAAGTATTGGAATATTTAACTGACAAAGGTATTCAAATCCCACAATATAAAGTTATTCATTGGAAAAATCCTGAAAATTTTTATATTGAAACAAAATGATTACAGTATGATGCGAACCTCAGTAAGTACATGGTGAATACACCTACCTAACCGAGATTTTTTCAATAATAATGTATGCATCTTAAATAACAAAGAGATGTCCCATGCAGTTATTCTCGTTAGATGAAAAAATAGTGCATAATGAACGTTACCGTGCAAGTGGCCTTACTAGAGCGCAGTATGCTAATGAAAATGGTATTAAAGTTGGCTCTTTTAAAAACTGGCCAACACAAATTAAAAAAGCACAAGCTGAACAGAATGAGTTATTGATTATTCCTGTTCAAATACAGGAACCAGATAATAAAGATTCAAAGCCTTCTTCTAAATCTCATCTTACTAATGATTTTAGTCAATCTCATCCTCATGATGATTTATCTGTTTTGCTGCCATCTGGTTTGATCATAAAATGCAATTTATCTGTTTTAACACAGGTCGTTAAGATGTAAGTATACGACAAACACATGTCGTTTATTCGATTTCGTCAAGTATAATAGGCGTTATTGAGGCTGAGATTCTTTAACTCTCAGTTTTTTGAATTGATTTGATCGGTAAGAGTTTGTCTATATCTTTGTATTTCCAAGTTGGCAACACCGCTAAGGTTTCTCTTAACCATTGCTCTGGATCGATACCATTTGCTCTTGCTGTGGCAAGTAAACTCATGATATTAGTCATCAGTTGTCCAGCAGCAAGTGAACCCGCAAATAGCCAGTTTTT